>DJQV01000019.1 GCA_002438805.1 Bacteroidales bacterium UBA6377 | reverse complement strand
TCTTCGAGGACATGGTGACGGGTGGCAGCAAGCACCGGGCGCTGCTGAAGCTGTCAGCGGCGTAGAAAAACAAGAAAAAATCACACAAAAAACAACAAAAAACGGTCAACGGCGACCTTTCGGGCACGTTTGGTATTGCCTATGTGCTTGATTTACAGAGAGGTCCAAAAATTGACTGCTAACGCTTCACCAAAGGATGAGCTATTGTCAAAAGTTGTTAAGGCCTGACGGATACTTTGTTCCTAAGTAACTACTCAGGTGGCCTAGTCATGGCCGACTGGCCATGACTTCACTACAAAGTCGATTTGAACTATGATGCTATGCCTGCGCGAGGGCCGCAATGACCCGAAGGGCCTCGAAAGGGTTCTGCCCGTTCTTGACCGCCGTCTGTATGACGGAGGCGACGGTGGCGTAGTTTTCCGCGCCGGTCTCCGTGCGGAAGCATCCGCTGACCTTGGGTTTGGTCTTGGCAGGCCTGAGCGCCTTCTCGCTGTCGTTGTTCGTGGGCGGGACGGCCGGGTTGGTGAGGAAGGTGAAGACGTGGCCCCTATGTTTGTCAATGCTCTTCTTGAGTTTATCCAGTTCGGTCTCCTTGCCGTCTTCCCTCGTGTAGACGGGCGGCCTGGCGAGCAGTTCGTCCAGACGTTCCTCCATCTTCGTCCTCACATCCTGCCCGATGTCTCCCTCATGCCTGTGGCGGACAGAGTCCTTCAGAAGGTCAAGCATGTCCAGGCTCCATGCGTCATCCGGGAAGGCCTGCATCGTGTAGGTGAGATTCCTCAGCAGGTGGGCGATGCAGATCTGGTGGTCCTCTATCCCGACATCCCCCATGAAGTAGGCGGGCCAGCGGTCGGTCACCCAGACGGTTCCGCCCTTTTCCTCCGGCGAGAAGTTCTTGTTCACCACGCCGTGGCCTCTGCTCCCGTCAAAGGCCAGGTAGGTCGCGACCGCGTTCTGAAAAGCCCAGAGCCAGTTGTTCTTGCCGTTCACGTTGACTCCTGTCTCGTCGGCGCCGGCCACCTGCCCGGTTGCGACCTTCCTGCGTATCATCTCGTATGGCGTCTTGGAGAGCTTGCGCATGGCATTCAGCATGTTGGATACGGATCCCTCGCTGATGTGCAGTCCGAAGATGGTCTCGAACAAGTGGGTGAGACGCTTGAACGGGATGTTTTGATAAGTGCTCAGATACGAAGTCATGGCCATGATGTTCGGGCCGTAGGAGACAGGCGCATTCACATTTTCCGGGAACTGTCCCTTGCAGCAGTGCCCGCAGGTGCACTTGACCTGCATCTGAAGATGGTTCACGACCGTAGCCATGATCGGAAGCGGGATGTCCACCACCTGCCTCGTGGCGGCAATCGTCGCGGATTCCATGTCCAGCGGTTTTCCGCACTCGGGGCAGACGGCCGCGGGATACCAGCGCTCCGACCCGGTCACGTTCTCGGACTGCAGCCGCGTGCTGCCTTGATGCCCCTTCTGGCCGCCGGTCTTCCTGCCGGATGGCTTCCGTTGAGACTGCGTATGAGGGACGCCTATCGGGTTCTTGGAGGGCGGGACGCTGCTGTTGGTGCTGGTCTTCGCAATGGGCTTGGCTCCGCTTTCGAGTTCCGCTATCTTGGCTTTGAGCTTCGCGATTTCCTCGTCTTTGCTGGCGATGCTGCGGTTAAGGCTGTCATTGGCAAGAGTCTGCTCGTGGAGTTTTTCGGCGAGCTCCGAAGATTCGAGATCCTCGGCGAGCCCCATCTCCCGAAGGAGCTGCTTGCGCCTGCGGGTCAGTCTCACCCGGTCCGCCTCGACGCTCCTTCTCAATCCTGTATTGAAGTCCTTTTTCATACCGCTAATGTAAGGAAAAGATTCGACATACGCAAATTTAACAAATTGAACATCAATGCATTAAAGGCCGTTTTAGGGCTTTCGTCCGGGCTTGACGTCTCTTGGCTTGGAGGACCAAACGAAAGGTTTTCGGGCGCTTCTGCAAGGCCTACAAAAGGCGGCAGACGGCTGATTTTCGGCGACCCGGAACGCGGCCTTGCAGCATGGACGTGATTTTGGAAAAAGTTGCAGTGGGATGGCGAAAGCCTCGCGTCATCCTCGATTTATGGTCAGGACAGGGGCACCTGAGTAGTTACGTTCCTAAATCATTTGTGATTCGTAAATTAACTGTACTGTAAGGTATGTATAACCAAATGTTTTCGCCGAAAGAACTATATGCCTGTGCTACACAGGTGGAGAGGCGCAATTCGTGCCTTAAGAAGGAGGCGTTCGTTTCAGCCATTGATAGAGAATTAGGTCAATCGCTGTTTGATGGGACTTATAAATTCCTGATAAGGAAAGAAGGCGAATTTTTCTTGAATGGAAGAAAGAGAACCGATTTTGGGTATCTTTGTCAAAATCTGGTGCTGAGGAAACTGTTCAGAAACATTAGACGCATATATTCTGTGCAACAGGCAGACAGAAATACTATTGTCAGCCAAATGAAAATACTGATGAGTGAGGACGTGGATATGTGGGTAGTGCGGTTGGATGTTCGCCATTTCTATGAGACGATTGACAAGCATCGACTTTTGCTAAAGATGGAGGATGATGCTCGTCTAAGTCATCATACAATTATGTTATTGCAGTCGCTTTTAAACGATCCTGAAGTGATTGCAATCTCAGGGGTGCCGAGAGGATTGGCCGTGAGCGCGGCCATTGCTGAGATGTATATGAAATACTTTGATTTAGAGATGAGACGAGTGGCGGGGGTATATTACTATGCTCGGTATGTAGATGATGTGATAGTTTTCTGTAGTAGTGAACAAAGCAAAGATAAGGCATGGGGGACTGCGGTGGAGAGTTTGAAAAAACTTGGGCTTGAACTGAACGAGGAGAAGTCTTATGTGTGGTCTACACTGCAAAAAGGAGATGCACTAACCTATTTGGGATATACCTTCACTAAAAGCGGAAAGAAAGTGGAGGTAACGATAGCTGAAAAGAAACAGAAAGTTATAAAGACTAGGTTAACAAGAACCTTTGTACGCTATGCCAAGGACAGAGACTACGAACTGTTGAAATTGCGAATTAAATTTCTCACAGGGAACTTTACACTGTGTAAGGCTGATATGCTGACTCCTATTAAAGTAGGCATATATTTTAACTACAAGATGGCTACAGAAACAGCGGCTCTGGATGCTATTGACAACTATTACCAACGGCTGTTGCATTGCAGGCGAGGTAGGCTTGGAGCGAGAATTGGGCTGTTGCGAGACCAAGTGAAGGATTTAGAAAAGTATTCTTTCCGATTTGGCTACGACCACCATGTGACTCACCACTTTACTGCGGAACAAATGAAGAAGATAACAAACTGTTGGTTATGAAATCATTAACAGACTTGAACAACAAATATAGGGTTCTACTTACCGAAGTTCTGCCTTACGAACTGCCGCTTCTTCTGAACAATGAAGGTTTCTATCGGAATATGCAGGACGAAAAGTTGCGCGGATTATTTGTTAATGTGTTCTCTGGTGGCGTGAAGCAAGGTTGCTGGACGATTCCTTTCGACTATGATGTTAGGCGAGTGGGTGGTGAACGCAGCCGGAAGATGAGCTTAATGCACCCGCTATCGCAGTTGGACTGCGTAGAACTGTATGCCAAATATGACGACTATATGCTGAGCCTATGTGCACAAAGCCCGTACTCAATCAGGTATATAAACAAAAAAGCTAAGTGCGTGTTTCTCCAAATGGATGAAGATGAAACTGGAACTGATGATTTGCAGGAAAGGTCTGTGGAAATGGCAAAGAACGAGGCGGAGAATTTCTACCGTTCTTATTTTAGCTATAAGAAGTATGATTTGGTGTACAAGTTCTTTGAGAGCGGTGACAACCTGCGTTTAGAACAGAAATATCCGTTGATGATGGTAATAGATATCACAGGATGTTTCTACCATATTTACACACATTCGTTGGCATGGGCCGTGAAAGGGAAGACTGTGGCAAAGGATAATGTTGGCCGAGACTCCTTTGAGAGTGCTTTTGACAAACTGATGCAGCACACGAATTACAATGAGACTAATGGTATCATCGTTGGTCCTGAAATATCACGTATCTTCGCAGAGATTATTATGCAAGCCATTGACATCGCCGTTCTAGGTCTACTGAAAAAGAAAGGTTACAGCCTTGGTCTAGATTATGAGATAAGGCGTTATGTGGATGATTCGTATGTATATGCAAGATCGCGAGATATTCTTGACGACATCAAGTCGGCATATGTGGAACAGTTGTCGTTCTACAAGCTGGATATCAATAAGAGTAAGTTGGAGTTTTTTCGAAGGCCTTTCACTTCTGGTGTGAGCGATGCGAAGCGGATGGTGAACAAGATGTTGGCAGAGTTCAAAGGGGAGTACTTGAATATGGGGAATGATGGAAACTATGCTAAGGACATAAAGAAAGATATGTCTGTGTTCAGCCGTTTTTCTAAGCAATTCCGCTCTATCACACATCAATTCAATTTGGAATATGGAGCATTGAACAAGTATACTTTGTCGCTGTTATTGAGACAGATAAGAAGCGAGATGATGCGAGTGCCCTCGCAAGGATTGCTTGTGACATATGCGGACATAGCTTTCTTTATCTTTTCGCTTGACATGCATACGACGGCCTCTTATAGGCTGTGCTCGATATTGGAATGTCTGGTACGGTGGTCGGACAAGAATCAGGATGTAATGGTGAAGCAGGAACTTATGAATAGGATAAGACGTGAGGCAAAAAGAGTGATGGACATCTATCAGGCAGACCTGCCAGAAACGACCACCAATATGGAGGCCTTGAACCTGCTTACCACCCTTAATCGTCTAATAGGTTTCAAGATACCAGTAAGTCAGATAGAAAAAATATTCCGTATTGACGTGAAGGATGCCAAGGGTTACGCCAAGTTGAACTATTTCCAGATATGTACTCTGTTGTACATAATAGAGAAAGATCCAACATATGATTATATTAGGAGAGGAATAGAACAAGATGTTGAGCGACGCCTGTCGAGCCCAGAAGTTCTTAGACAGGCAGAGATGGCCTATCTGTTGTTTGATTTGATGACCTGTCCTTACGTGAAAAAGTCAACATGCAATAAGGTTCTGATACAATGCTGTATGGTTAGTGTGGGTAATGCAGGGAAGAAAAGAGCAGAGATGGCAAAACCTGGGCGGTGGTTCTTTGATTGGGACAAGGGGCATTCATTGGCTGAATTCTTGAGAAAGAAAGAATATAACTCACCTTACGAATAATGAAATAGAGAACTGAGGTAGACCCGAAGAGACAGTCTGGTGCATAGGCTGAAGTAAAGAAGACGAAACACCAGAATATACGGACGGTGTAGATGGTGGCATGTAGCCAAATTTACAAAGGTTGCAAAAAAGCACTAGTGCAGGGCCTACCACTGAAAGCGTTCGAGGAATTCACTCCACACACTAATGATACCCAGAGGTTTGTCTTGGTTCTCTTTTTTAGTTTAACTGAATTCGAAATACATTCTTTTGTGCTGGAAAAGATTAAGACCTTTTTTAAAAGAGTCTCTCAGGCGAGCATCGTAAAGGTCTTCAGCCTCAACGCTGTCAGTACTCTCGTGAGGATGTGCACGGGGCTTGTCAGCACGAAAGTGGTGGCGGGCATTATCGGGCCGTCCGGCGTGGCGATACTGGGGCAGCTGAATAACCTTAACTCGATGCTGCAGGGCCTTGCGGCAGGAGGTGTCGGCAACGGTGTCACCAAGTATCTTGCCGAAAACAAGGAGGATGACGGGAAGGTAAAGGGCTATATAAGCAATGCGCTGAAGATATCGGCGTTCTTCACGACGATAATATCCCTTGTATGCATCTTCGGTCACAATCTCCTGAGCCGCAAGGTGATGCTGTCGGACGAATATGGATACGTCTTCATCGTCTTAGGCTGCACCATCTTCTTGTTCACTCTGAATACGCTGCTGATCAATATTCTCAACGGTTTCAAGGAGTTCAAGAAATATGTGGCGATAAACATCTCGTCCTCAATTGTCGGGCTGGTTTTCAGTGTCACGTTGTGCCTGTTGTGGGGACTGAAGGGCTCCATGATAAGTGCTGTCACTTTCCAGAGCGTGGTGCTGTTCGTGACGATATTCCAATGCCGTAAATGTCCGTGGTTCAGGCGGGAGTATTTCTTCGCCAAGTATGACAGGACGATAATAAGGCAGTACCTGCAATACACCTTGATGGGGCTGACAAGTTTGAGCATAGTTCCTGTGACGCAGATGATTCTGAGGGGCTATGTGATTAGCGAGATATCAGCCACAGAGGCCGGCTGGTGGGAGGGGGTTAACCGGATAAGCAACATATATCTTTCTGTAATAACCACATCCCTTACCGTGTACGTCCTGCCCCGGTTGAGTGAACTGCATGAGAAATGGGCACTGAAGTGTGAGATCCTGAAATGTTATAAGTTGATCGTTCCTCTGCTTCTTGTGTGTTCCGTGGCGATTTACGCATTGAAGCATGTGATTGTCTGGCTGTTGTTCACTCCTGAGTTCTACCCGATGGAAGGTCTGTTCCTGTGGCAGCTGATAGGGGATTTCTTCAAGATGATGTCTTGGCTTCTGGCATTCCTGATGCTTGCTAAGGCGCGCACGAAACTGTTCATCGGGACGGAGGTGGGCTTCGGCTTCCTGATGTTGGGAATCAGCTATGTGCTGGTCCGGAGGATTGGTGTGGTTGGATTGAACATCGGATATATGATAAACTATATCATTTATTTCATCGCGATGGTGATAGCTTTCAGGGATATAGTGTTCTGCCGGAAACCAGTTTAATTCAGTATAATGGACAAGCCAAAATTAATAGAGTTGCCGAAGTTTCTTGATGCTCGCGGCAACCTTTCTTTTGCTGAGGAGAACAATCAGATTCCGTTTGAGATAAGGCGGACATATTGGATCTATGACGTCCCGGGAGGGGAATGCCGTGGGGGACATGCCTACAAGTCAACGGAAGAGTTCATAATAGCTCTGTCGGGAAGCTTTGATGTCGTTGTGGATGACGGTTTCAGCAGGAAGGTGTTTACGCTTAACAGGTCATATTTCGGCCTGTATGTGCCGAGAGGCCTGTGGCGTGAGATGAACAACTTCTCAACCAATTCTCTGGCTCTTGAATTCGCCTCCACGAAATATGACAGGGAAGATTATATCCTTGACTATGAACAGTATTTGAAATTGAGGAAGAATGTGGAAATATAGCGTTTTCGACTGCTCTATGATAGAGCTGGACAGACACCATAGCGACCGGAAGGGAAACCTGTCGGTCGTACAGAATGAAGACACGCTGCCGTTTGATGTCAAACGGGTTTACTATCTGTATGATGTCCCGGGAGGGGAGTCTCGCGGCTCCCATGCCCACAGGGAATTGAGCCAGCTTATTATAGCGGCCTCCGGTTCTTTCCGTGTGACGTTGGATGACGGGAAGATAAAGAGAAGCTTCTTTCTGAACCGCCCCTATCAGGGCTTGTATGTCAGGCCGGGCCTGTGGAGAGATCTCGAGGATTTTTCATCGGGAGCGGTGTGTATGGTATTGGCTTCGGATGTATACAAGAAAGAGGACTATATAAGAGATTATAATGAATTTTTAACATTCAGAGAGAAAAACAAATGATTCATCCGTTAGCTGATTGTCAATCTGTTGCGATTCCGGAAAGTACAAGGATATGGCAGTTCTGTGTGATACTGCCGAAGGCGAGGATTGGAGAGGACTGCAATATATGTTCCCATTGCCTTATCGAAAATGAAGCCGTTATTGGGAACAGATGCACGATAAAGTGTGGCGTTCAAATCTGGGACAATATAGAGTTGGAAGATGATGTTTTTATTGGGGCTAATGTGACTTTCACCAATGACAAATATCCTCATTCGCATTGTTCGGAATGGACATGCCTGAAAACGAAAGTATGTAATGGAGCGAGTATTGGTGCAGGTGCAACCATATTACCGGGCCTTACCATAGGTGAACACTCAATGGTGGGGGCGGGCAGTGTTGTCGTAAAGGATGTTCCTGCATACGAGGTATGGGTAGGTAATCCGGCAAGATTCATTAAAAAAATCAGTGATTTATGATACCATTTCTTTCATTAAAGGACGTGACCGCGCTTCACGGCGCGGAGATCAATGAGGCGGTGAGCCGTGTGGTGAACAGCGGCTGGTACCTCCAGGGCAAGGAGAACGGAAAGTTTGAGGAGGACTACTCGAAGTATATCGGAACCAAGTACACGGTCGGCTGCGCCAACGGTCTTGACGCTCTGATATGGATTTTCAGGGCGTACATTGAACTTGGGGTGATGCAGCCCGGGGACGAGGTGATTGTCCCTGCCAACACCTATATTGCCACCATTCTAGCAATCACGGAGAACGGGCTGAAGCCTGTCCTTGTCGAGCCGAAGTTGAACACTCTTGAGATTGATGATGACTTGATCGAGGCTGCGATAACCCCAAAGACAAAGGCGATTGCCATAGTTCATCTGTATGGTAGGCTTGCATGGACACAGAAGATTGCTGACATCTGCAAGAAGTACAACCTGAAGTTGATAGAGGACAATGCCCAGGCTCATGGATGTCGCACTGCTGAAGGGCGTCTGACGGGTTCTCTCGGCGATGCTGCCGGGCATTCGTTCTACCCTGGAAAGAACCTCGGTGCGCTTGGGGATGCCGGTGCTGTCACGACCAATGATCCCGACCTTGCTGCCGCAGTCCGTGCTCTTGCCAATTATGGCAGCCAGAAGAAGTACGTGTTCAAGTATGCAGGCCGCAACAGCCGCTTGGACGAGATTCAGGCAGCTGTCCTTGATGTCAAGCTCAAGTATCTTGACGAGGACAACCGTCACAGGAAAGAGGTTGCCCGTTACTATTATGAGAACATCAAGAATCCGCTCATAACACTTCCGGACAGGCTTCCAGATGAGCAGAATGCCTATCATCTGTTTCCGATCCTCGTCGGCGGCGGTAAACGTGATGCGCTCCATGACTATCTTGCGGAGAAAGGTATCGGTACGGTGATTCATTACCCGATCCCGTCTCACCATCAGGAATGCTACGCGAAGGAGTCGTGGAATACTCCGCAACTGAGTCTTCCTGTTACGGAACGGATTGCGAATGAGGAACTGAGTCTGCCGATGGGACCGGTGATTGGGATAGAGGATGCAAGTTTGGTTGTGGATAATTTGAATGACTTCTATTATAAAACGTCTACTAATTGTTAGGTAGGGAGAAAAATGGGAAAGTAAATTTAAAGAAACAACAGAAGATGAAGAAGGTAATGCTGGTTTTTGGGACGCGGCCTGAGGCAATTAAAGTTTGTCCACTAGTTAAGGAATTACAAAAGTCCCCGGAAGATTTTGAGACGATAGTTTGTGTGACTGGACAACATCGTGAGATGTTGGATCAGGTGCTTGCTATATTTGACATAGAGCCAGACTATGATCTGAATATCATGAAACAAGGGCAGGATTTGTATGATATTACTGCCCGTGTCTTGATAGGGCTTCGAGACGTGTTTAGGAAGTGCATGCCGGATGTGGTGTTGGTGCATGGAGATACCACTACAAGCATGGCTGCTGCTTTGGCGGCTTTTTATCAGCATATTCCTGTTGGGCATGTTGAGGCTGGCCTACGTACTAATAACATATATAGCCCTTGGCCAGAGGAGATTAATCGTCAGATTACTAGTCGCATTGCTACCTACAACTTTGCTCCAACTCCGCTTAGTGAGAAGAATCTTCAGGAAGAGAAGGCGCATGGACAAATCTTTGTGACCGGAAATACAGTTATTGATGCCCTGCACATTGTTGTCGACAAACTTAAGAGCGACAAAGCTTTGGCAAACGAGCAGATTATTGTGATGAAGAATGCAGGCTACGATGTTTCACGTTTGGAAGGTGGAAAAAAGTTAGTACTTATCACTGGCCATAGGAGGGAGAATTTCGGCGATGGTTTTATCAATATGGTGACGGCCATGAAGGATCTTTCTGAGAAGTATCCCGATGTGGATTTTGTGTATCCTATGCATCTGAATCCCAATGTGAGAAAGCCTATTCATGAAGTGTTTGGTAATAATTTGACTCGCCCCAATTTCTTCTTCATAGAGCCACTGCAATATCTGGAGTTTGTATATCTGATGGAGAAGAGCACCATTGTACTTACAGACTCTGGCGGCATTCAAGAAGAAGCACCTGGTTTAGGTAAGCCAGTGCTGGTTATGCGTGATACCACCGAACGTCCGGAAGCTTTGAAAAGTGGTACGGTGCACCTTGTGGGGGCAAATCACGACTTGATTGTGAATGAAGTGAGTGCTTTACTTGATGATCCAGAGTTTTACGACAAGATGAGCAGGGCCGTTAATCCCTATGGTGACGGTAAGGCCTGTAGTCGTATCGTGAGGGCACTAAAGGGGGAGGATGTGGATAGATACGAAGTTTAATAAGAAGCACTTGCGGGGGGGGGGGACGCTGTTTAATAGTCGCCGGCGTAGAGAAACAAGAAAATCAAAAAATAATACTGAAAGCGACCCCCCCCCCGGACGCCATATATGCTAAGTTTATAGTAAAGTCCCAAATTGGATGTAGTGTAGTTGTGGGAAGATGTGTTTTAGATGTCGCTTTTTGCTATCCAAGTAGGGTGGCTGGCGGAGCAGAACTGTTATTTTTTAAATGTGCAAGATATCTGGCTGGATTAGGAAGATATAACGTAAGTTATGTTGATTATGATGATGGTTTTGCGTATAGGTATGTTTCCGAAAATGAGAGTATCAATCATATATCGTATACGGACAATTGTGCCGTTGATATAAAAGAAAATACGATTGTTATAATACCATTAAGTTATATACCTATTATAAATAATTATTTGGTTAGACCAGAACGTTTGAAGTATTTAATTTGGTCGATAAATCCATATAACTTGGTTAGTTATATGGATTTGCATAGACAACAGTTATTTACTGCTAGCGAGAGGAAAAGAACGCGAATTGGAGAAGGACTAAAAGAATTGTCTGAAAAGGGTATTATACGATATATGGATTACAATAATTATTATTGGAATTCGTCTGTATTTAATTTTTCTTTAAGGAAAATATGCTATCTTCCTATAGTAGTTGATGATATCGTTGCTCCTGATATGAAAGATAAGTCTTTTGGATTTAAAGAATTATCTTTTGTTTGGTTGGGGCGCTTGGATGTCGATAAGTATCACACAATATTAACTTTTCTTAACGAACTTGAGAGTCTGTCAAGTAGTTATAAAATCACATTATATATTGTCGGAGTGGGGAATAAGGAAAAGACATTACGAAAAAAGTGTGAAAAAATGGTTACCAAAGTTGTCTTTATAGGAAAATTGTTTGGAGAAGAGTTAAAGGAGTTTATAGTGGATAATGTTGACATAGGACTTGCAATGGGTACTTCAGCGTTGGATATTGCAAAGATGGGGAAACCTGTCATAGTAGAAGGTGTTCTTGATCATACATACAAAGTGGGAAAGAGAAAAGATTATGTGCTTGTTTCCGAAATCAAGAATTATGATGTTGTGTCCCCTGGATATTATGACAAAAATTTAGGACACGGGTTCAATGATTTAATATGTAGAATTTTAAATGATTATAAAACATGCGCATACATGTGCTATTCATATGTAAAACAAAGACACTCAGAGCCGTTTGTGATGGGAAAAATTGAGGCAGCAATTAAAAAGGCATATAATAATTATGATATTGATTGTTTCTTTAAGTTAATGGATATTGGTGATCGAATCAATAAAGTATCGGTAGATAATCATTTGAAATATAAGCTGATTAGAAAACTTATGGATTTTTAATGGAAAAGCAAACTCGTCTGCCCGTTTTTTTTAGTTGGTATGCATCTCTTTCAATTGTTATAGGGCCGATATTACAGCCTTATACTTTATATGGAAAGAGTATTGCATTGCTGCTTATGTTTTTTAATATATTCTTGTTCTCCATATATAGTATGATGAGGGCGCGACTCTTTATCAAACCCAATAGTAAGTATATATATTTTTTAGTCTATGGATTGACGATTCCTATTTTTTGTGGAGTATTGCTTTATAAGGTAGATGTAGGCGCCTCTGTTAGGGGTTTTCTGGTCTTCTCTGCCTGTTTGCTGTGTTACATATCTTTTGCAAATATTACTTATATAAAAAAAAATTATAGACTTTTTGTATACCTTGCGATAGGTGTTTTCTTTGCTCAGGAGTTCTGTTGGCATGTATTCGGTTTTAGGTTTCCAGCCTTAATACCTTTTTTTGAACTGAATTATGAGATGGGAATGGAAGAATTTCTAAAGAGTCAATTAATAAAAGACCGTTCCTCGTCATTTTTCCTCGAGCCGGCGCATTTAGCAGTGTATGTATTACCTTATTTTGCCATTAAAATGAAAGATAATGAACTATCAAATAGAATGATCTCTTTTGAAATTATATTTCTCACTTTCTTCTTGATTTATTTGAGATCTGGTTTGGGCTTTGTGTGTTTGACTTTACTTTGGCTACTGATGTTGAGTCGTTCACGCATGTCCCATAGTAGAAAGTTATCATTTGTCCTTTTTGCGTTTTTTGTCTTGGGTTTAGCATTGATAGTTACTGATTTAGGAGCTTTCTTCTATGATTCTTTTTTTAGCAGAGCTAAAGAAATCATCAGTAGCAATTCCGAGAATGAGTCAGGTATGATAAGGGTTATACGAGGATTCTTAGTGTATCAGGATTTTCCTTTGTTAGGAAAAATTTTCGGTGTTAGCAATGGGGCGATTTCAGATGTTGTGACACACAGTTCAGTCGCCAATATGTTTGATAATGAAACGTATTTAAATAACATACAAAAACTGCTAATCGGATATGGATTCATTGGGTGCTTGTTGTTTCTGAGTTACATACATAGTATCATTAAACGAAATCCATATACGACATCAATAATAGCAGTCTTTATTGTTATTTGTTTTATGGAAAACATGCTGTTCGATTCCCAAATGATGTTGTATTTCGCCATAGGTGCCTTACCATATAGTATTATATTGAAAGAAAGAAATGATAAAAAGGGTATTTACAATTATTAAGGAGGACATAGTTTTCTTCCCACCTACGTTATCTTTGATACGTGCATTATGTGACTTGGATATCCAAGTCGTTCATCTTGGTCACTATTCTGATCAAAAGCAACGCCAGAACCTTGAGAGAAAAGGTGCGAAGTTTGTTGAGTTAATTGATTACAAAAGCACAGATTCTTTATTTAAAAAGTTTCTATTGCAAAAATGTTTTAGACGGAAAGTAAAAAAATATTTAAACTATGCTAATATAACTGAGAATGATTTTGTATGGATTCTTAATGCAGAGACTGTATGCCTATTAAATGATATTGTAGGAAAATACCGTACTATTATTCAGTTCTATGAGTTTCAAAATGCAGTATTTAATTGGAAATATTGGCTCATGAACCCAACTTATAATTATGTTAAGGTGTTGCATAAAGCTGAAAAAATTGTACATTGTGAATACAATCGCGCTCAACTATGCAAGGGCTTATATGATTTGGTTAATCTGCCATATGTTCTACCTAATAAACCCTATATTGACGAAACTATGCTATATGCGATCCCTGATGATGTTGCCGCAGTGGTAAACGAAATAAAACTAAAAGTCAGTGGCAAGAAAGTGATATTATATCAGGGAATTTTCCAATCTAGGGAAAGGAGATTACAAGAGTTCTGCCAAGCGGTCAAGGAACTTCCGGAAGATTGTGTGTTGATAGCGATGGGTAAGGGTGGAGAAGAATATGAAAGACTAAAACGAGAATATGAATGTGATAGGATATTATTTGTTCCATTTATCCGTCCGCCGTATCATTTACTTGTTACAGAACAGGCTTCCATATGTGTTCTTTCTTATTTCCCCTCTTCTGAGACGTTGTCACATACTGTCAACCCAATATATTGTGCCCCAAATAAAATTTTTGAGTACGCTAGATATGGAAAACCAATGATTTCAAATGATATTCCTGGATTATATTATCCATTCAGAATATACAATTGTGGACGCTGTATAAAATATCCGATGACAGTGGATCAGGTGAAAGAGACGATTAATGAGGTCTTTAAACATTATGAAGAGTTGTCCAAGGGTGCAGTTGAATTGTATAATTCAGTTAATATCAAAAAAATCGTTGCGGATATAGTAAATTGTTAGCAGTCAAATTTTGGACTCAGAGAAAGCGATTTTAATGGTAACAGAAACCCAAAAAGTCGATGTTTGTTTAAATGCCCAATCCTCTGAGTTTTGAGGTAAAATGGTCGTATGTGGAAAAGTGGACGCGTACAAAAATAGTATTGTAGGAATGAAACGAAACTGGTACAAAGAGAACCGCGTCTTCGTATGGACGCTTGTAATTGCACTATGCGTGATTGTATTTGGTGTAGTCTATAGTAGCAGGCTTAGTGAGATTAGTCGGCAGTTCATGAGTTTTGTAAGCCAATACTTCGGTTGGCTTTATATCCTGTCCATTGTAGCTTTCATTGCCTTCTGTGTATGGATGGCATTTGGCAAGTGGGGTAACTTGAAGCTTGGAAAAGATGATGAAAAGCCTGAGTTCAGTACGTTTAACTGGTTTGCCATGCTTTTCTGCGGAAGCACAGGCATTGGACTTGTTTTCTGGAGCATTGCAGAGCCGCTTTCCCACTATGCGGAGCCTCCAGCTGGCATTGAAGCAGGCACAATGGAAGCAATAGACTTTTCTGTTCGCACTTGCTATTTGCATTGGGGCATCACTCAGTGGGCCTGTTTCGCGGTGGTAGGTTTGGGCATTGCATATTTTCAGTTCAGAAAGGGAAAGAATGCACAGCTTAGTAATCTGCTTACACCGCTTGTGGGAGAGGAGAGAACTAACGGTTGGTTTGGACGATTTATTGATGGGTTCTCCGTAGTTGTTTCTTTTGCCGGCGTTGCCACATCCCTTGGTCTAGGGGTTAGCCAAATTTGTGGCGGTTTAGAACATCTGTTTGGTATTCCAAAGACCCAGGATACCATATTATGGATCATCATTTTCATTACTCTGATATTTATCATCAGCGCCATTTCTGGTGTGTATAAAGGTATTAAGATACTTTCCAGCTTCAATACTTGGCTTGCTTTAGCCCTACTGGTAATGGCCTTCATAGTTGGACCTAAAGTCACAATATTGAATAATCTCACTAATAGTGTTGGACAGCACATTCAGTATTTATTCAAAGATCTGTTTATGACAAATGCTTTTGGTGATAACGATTGGGTTATGAATTGGCGCGTATTCTATTATGCTTGGTTTGTGGCTTGGACGCCATTTGTGGGCATGTTTGTAGCTAGAATCTCCAAAGGACGTACTATCCGTGAATTTATAATGGGAGTAGTTCTTTTCCCTACATTGTTTACCATTATATGGTTGTCAGTATTCAGTGCTATTGCTTTGACTACTGTTCAAGGCTGGAGTTTGGAGCATGTACAACAACTGATTGCCTCACCTGAAACGGCTGTTTTTATTGTATTTAATCATTATCCTATGGCCAAAGTTGTTTCTATCATGATTTGCGTTCTACTCGGTGTGTTCTTTATTACTTCCGCAGATTCCGCTACATATTCTTTAAGTGTTATGACCACAAACGGAAATATTAATCCACCAATATATAAAAAAGTTGTTTGGGGGGTAGTTGTAGCTGCTATTGCATACATTCTATTATCCGCAGGTAGTTTGAAGCCGTTACAGACTATTTCTATTGCCGCAACATTACCGTTCTTGATAGTTATGATAGCAATGATGCCGGCATTGATCAAGGAACTAAGTAAGGAGAAAGGACAATAATTTCCACGTGATAACGATATGAAGAGGATCATTGTTGTATCATTTATCGCATTCTTATCATTCGAAGCTGCAGCTCAAGTTCCTTATTTTGCAAGGACTATTGGAGATGGGAAACTATATGGTTACAACTCTTTAAAAGTGCGCCCAGGTAGTAATGATCAAGAAACATACACTTGCTTTCAGTATGGTATGGGAAACAATTTAGCGTTAGGGACAGATTTATATACTTGCATCGGTTCAGCCTATTGGAGTTTCTTGGTACGTTATGGCGCAAAGATTAGTCCTTGGTTTGGTATAGGTGGTCAGGTGTCGCCTTCCTTTAATTTAGAGGACAACTTTAATTACGGTTATACAACAGGTGCCGTCTATATGGATGGTCAGATCTCCAATGATGGAAAGCTGTTTTGGTGTTCTAACACGTGGTTTGGTATTAATAGCTTTAAAGACAGCACTGAAAATACCTATACCAACTGGGAGTATCTAGGATATACTTTATCTCTGAAAAACGGCCATAGCATAACACCTATGTTGGGTGCCATCCATTCTTGGCGATTTGACGAAAATGTGGATATGGCCGCTGGTTTGTACTATTCAATAAAAAACTGGAATATCTACCTATGGGTAAACGACTTTTTTAATAGGAATCCACGTTTAGTTGTTGGAATTGATTTCGCATTATAATAGGACATATATGGATTACAAGAATCATTTACATATTGTTTTTGCACATGATCACTACAACCCATTAGGTGTTGTTCGTAGTCTTGGTGAAGAAGGGGTTATGCCAATTGTTGTTTTGGTCGATGATAATAAACCTTGTCTTGTGAATAAAAGCAAGTATATAGGCAAACTACATTTAGTAAAAAGTATAGAGGAGGGCTATGATTTAATAATATCAAAATATTCAAAAGAAAACCTGAAGCCTTTCATTTATACATGTAGTGATGATATTGAGTCATATATTGACCTGCACTATAATGAGTTGATCTCTCATTTCTACTTCTTCAATGCTGGAGAGCAAGGACGTATAACCAAAATCATGGATAAGGAGGTTATGATAAGGATGGCAAAAGAAAGTGGAATTAACATCCCGGAAACAGAAGTGTTGAAAGTAGGTGAAATGCCTCACAAATTAAAATATCCTGTTTTAACCAAGGCTGTAATATCAACTATGGAGGACTGGAAAAGTAATGTTCATATTTGCCAAAATGAGGAGGAACTCAAAGAGGCATATAAGACAATCAAGGGTGAGCAGATTATACTTCAAGAGTATATTGAAAAAAAGAATGAATTATGCCTTGATGGTATCAGTGTGAATGGAGGTGAAGAGGTTTATTTGCCAATCCAATCAGAGTATATCAGATTTACTCCGTCTGCTTACGGAAATTACATCTATTTCCAAAAATATAAGGAATATGGATTGTTGCCAAAGATACAGGCGATGTTTAAAGAGACAGGATATTCTGGAATTTTCTCGATGGAGTTTCTAAGGGATAGTAATGACAACCTGTATTTCTTGGAAATAAATTTCCGTAATTCAACATGGAGTTATGCCCATACAGTTGAAGGCATAAATCTTCCTGTAATATGGGCAAAATCAATGTTGACAGGGAAATTGGAGGTTGATGATGTTGTTGTTAGAAAAGACAAATTTACGGCGATGCAAGAATTTACAGACTTTAAAGATAGTGTCATTGGACGTCAATGTTCTTTATGGCAGTGGATTAAAGATGTTAGGAACTGCGACTGTTTATTCTATTATGACAAAAAAGATAAAAGGCCTTTCTGGAGTATTTTAAGAAAAAAGGTATTAAGATTCTGATACAAGTCTATTTATCTCGCGGGATAACATCGCGGACGTAATACAACTTTTCTTTCAGTTCATAATAGGCAAACTTAAATATATATATATGAATAACAAGTATTTAATCCGTTTGGATGATGCCTGTCCGACAATGAATAAAGCAAAGTGGCAGAGAATTTTTGATATCCTTGATCAATATGGCGTGCACCCTATGGTGGGTATCATACCACATAATGAAGATCCGGATCAGGAAATAGATGCACCCGATTTGGAATTTTGGAACAAAGCGAAACAATGGCAAGATAAAGGTTATGCAATTGCGATGCATGGTTATAACCATGTGTGTATCTCTGAGGGAGGCATGAATGGTCTGAATCCTATATGGCATAGGTCGGAATTTGCGGGTGTCTCGCTTGATGTGCAGAAGCAGAAGATTCGGGATGGTTTCGAAATTCTTGTGGGGCATGGGTTGAATCCACAATGGTTTTTTGCTCCAAGTCATACTTTTGACGAGAATACGCTTATTGCATTGAAAGAATGTTCGAATATTCGGAAAATCAGCGATACTATTGCCATTAATCCGTATAGTTCTCGGGGATTAATATTTGTCCCTTGTCAGATGGGGCGATTAAGAGAGATGCCTTTAAAAGGTTTTTGGTGTGCTTGTTATCATCCGAGTATTATGGATGAGGCGGAATTTGTTGCCCTTGAAAAGTTTTTGGTCAGGCATCAAGAAGAGTTCGCCTCATTTGCGGAATTACCTGTAAATAGAAAGGGCATTATGGACAGGGCCTTAGCTTCTTTATATTTCATTTATAGGAGGGTTAAAAGGTGAAAGTTCTGCATGTAATATCTTCTTTAGAAATTGGTGGAGCACAGCGCTTATTGTCTGATATTTTGCCTATACAGAAGCAGCAAGGACTTGATGTGTCGCTTCTTGTATTTAAGCGAGAATCAACAGCATTTGCGGAAAAGATTCAGGAAGCTGAAGTCCCAATTATTGTTTTGGATGTAAAAAGTTATACCGATCCAATAATAGTTGTCAAGGTTCGTCGAATTATTAGACAATATGATATTGTTCATGCCCATCTTGTACATGCACTATATTACTGTTCCTTGGCAGCGAGAGGATTACATGTTAATTTGGTTTATACGGAACATTCTACGTCTAATAACCGGAGAGGGCATAGGTTTATGCGATCTGTTGAGAAGTATATCTATAACCGTTACGCTAAACTTATCAGTATCAGTCAACAGACTCAGGATGCGTTGCAAGATTGGCTGCAATTAAAGGATGGGCGTTTTGTTGTTATAAATAATGGGGTGGATGTGGATAGATTTGCATCTGTCCATAGACCTGTAATTGCTAATTCTTTGATTATGGTGAGCCGTTTTGCTTCATCGAAGGATCAAGAAACAGTAATTCGTGCTATGAAAAAAATAAAAAAAGATGTTGTGCTTAGATTTGTTGGGGGCGGAAATAACTTGGAACACTGCAAATTGTTGGCTAAAGAGTGTGGGGTGGAAGATAGGATCCAATTTCTTGGAGCAAGATCAGATGTGGCAGAATTGATATCAGAATCGTATATCGGCATTCAATCCTCTAATTGGGAGGGGTTTGGGTTAACAGCTGTTGAGTTGATGGCTTGTGGAAAACCTGTTATAGCAACGGATGTTGACGGGCTAAAGCAGGTTGTAGCGGGTGCAGGGGTAGTATTCCACAGAGGAGATTCGGAGGGACTTGCAGCAATAGTTAACGAGTTGATAGCAGATTCTGGCCTATATGCAGATCTGTCTAAACGATGCCTTGAACGTGCCTCAAAATATGACATACATCGTGTGGCAAGTCAGTATATGGACGTATATAAAGAAGTAATCAATGAACAAGCTTAAAATAAGAGACAGTATTCGTTTTTTAGGCGCAGCCTGTTTCTTTTGGCTTTACATCCCTCATTTTATTGCGTTTATGGTTGTAGGGGGGGTAAAAGGAAGATGATGATCAGCGATCTGAAGGCCATAAGTCACCAGTTGAATGTCAAGTTGCCTATAGCATTGCAGTTGCTTTATCAGCTGCATAATAACAGATACTTCCGCAGTGCATTCTATTATCGTATAGGGCCGGCTCTTGCTTTGCTTATAAGTTGGTATAGACCGGGGGATCGGTATTTTTGCATCCCATATTCAACGAAAGTTGGAGCCGGGTTGACGTTTGCCCATCCATATTCAACTATTTTGAATGCTGAGACGATAGGAGATAATTTCTCTTGTATACATTGCGTTACGATAGGTAAGAAGAATGGATACAGACCACGTATCGGAAACAATGTATCCGTAGGTTGTAATGTCGCAATCATAGGGGATATAACTATTGGGGACAATGTTGTAATAGGTGCCGGAGCAGTAGTTGTCAAAGATGTTCCTGATAATGCTGTAGTTGCAGGGAATCCTGCTAGAATCATCAAAATGAATAACAATGCCTAAACTCTTTATAGTCGTCAATGTTGACTGGTTCTTTTTGTCTCATCGTCTTCCTGTGGCTTTGGCGGCAAGAGATGCCGGTTGGGATGTGACAATCGTCACTGCGGATACGGGTAAGCTAAAGGAGATTGAGAAGCACGGGTTGAAAGTTATTGACCTACCGATGAGCAGAAGCGGCATGAATATTATTGAGGAACTTAAGACCCTTAGGTTCCTTTATTATTTGTACCGAAAAGAAAAACCTGATGTAGTTCATCATGTCGGGATGAAAACCATATTATGGGGGACGTTGGCTGCTAAATTTAGCAAGGCCAATGGTGTAGTGAATGCAATCAGCGGGCTCGGCGGTTTCTTCGCCGAGGACAATAAAGGGCTTCTGAGCATGGTTATGCCGATGGCTCTTCGCTTTTCTCACAACCGGCCTAATTTGCTTTGCATATTTCAAAACGATGACGACTGGAATCTTTATGTGAGGCATAGAATCATCAGGCATGAACAGGGGCGTTTTATCAAGGGATCTGGTGTGGATTTGAAAGATTATTGTTACACCCCCGAGCCGTCAGAAGGAAAGATAAAAGTGATTCTGACGGCCCGTATGATAGTGGAGAAGGGCATCTTTTTGCTGACGGAGGCTGCAGAGAGGTTGCGCGCGAGGTATGGTGATTCTATAGAATTTCAGTTGGTTGGGGGCTTGGATGATCATCCGGATGCCATAACAAAAGAACAGATGGATGCCGTGTGTGATGGAAAGTATATCAAATGGTTGGGATATAGGGCAGATGTGCGTGACTTGTTGAAAGCCTGTCACATTGTGGCATTTCCTTCTTACTATATGGAAGGCTTGCCTAAATCTCTCATTGAGGCAAATGCTGTAGGACGCCCGATAATCACAAGTAATTCAGTTGGGTGCAAGGAAGCTGTAATTGATGGATATAACGGCTTTTTGATTGAACCAAAGGATGTTGATGCTTTGACTGAAAAATTAGATGTGCTTATTGGGGATAAAGACCTGCGAGTGAAAATGGGCAGAAATTCGAGAGAGTATGCGGAAAAATATTTTGATATAGAGACTGTAAAGGAAAAACATCTGGCTATTTATCAAGAATTGATTCAGAGTTAACCATGACCAAAATACTGATTACAGGTGCGGGTTCTTACGTGGGAGAGAGCGTGCGTCATTATTTGCTGTCTGTGTATCCGGGGAGGTATCAGATTGATGCGGTGGATACTAAAGGGGATGGCTGGAAGAATGTGGATTTTTCGCAATACGAGGTTGTATATCATGTTGCCGGGATAGCTCATGTGAATGCGGACCCGAAGATGGAGCCGTTGTACTATAAGGTGAACAGGGATCTTGCAGTTGAGGTTGGCGAGAAAGCTAAGAAAAGTGGGGTCAAGCAGTTTATATTCATGTCGAGCCAGATAGTGTTCCATGAGAGCCGAAACTTGAAGTCGGAGGTGATAAGACTTGATACGCAACCTGCGCCGAACGGGTTTTATGGGGACAGCAAGTTGCAGGCGGAGAGGGGATTGCACGAATTGGAGACGGAAGATTTCAAGCTGTGCATCCTCCGTCCGCCGATGATTTATGGTTCAGGCTCAAAGGGGAATTTTCCACGTCTTATAAAACTCTCCGCAAAGACTCCCGTGTTCCCGGCATGGCACAACAGGCGTTCGATGCTGTATATAGACAATCTTGCGGAGTTCATCCACCATGCCATTGATCTTCAACTGTCCGGAACGTTTTATCCTCAGAATAGGGAATTATCTGACACAGTGGAAATCATCCGTTATTTCGCGCATGCGCAAGGTCATAAGATATGGATTACCAGGCTGCTGAATCCGTTTGTGTGGCTTGGCAGTTTTGTCCTTCAACCTCTCAACAAGATGTTCGCCACGTATTATTATGACCCCGAAATGTCGAAGATGCCTTTCGACTATCAACTGGTAAGTCTGGAGGAGAGCCTCAAGAGGGTGTGTGCTGCTGGGTCTATTGAGCAGAAAGATTAGCCGTCAGCTGTTCCGGGTCAATCATCGGCAGTGGGAATTTTGAGAAATTGGTGCCTGCAGTTTTAACTACCAATATACCTCGCATTGTACCTGCTGCGACACTGATCAGATGCGGCATGATACTGGATACCGTAATGCTGCCATCTTCATTTATGCTGATGAACTGTTTGAGAGATTTCACCTCAAATTCAAAGCGGTAGACACAGTCGAGAATTACTTCTCCCTTGAGTTCGTATCTGATGCCAAAGATGAGCGCGAGTCTGTCGTCGGCAATATCTGGTTGGATTTGGCTGGAAAACCCAAGTTGGATGGACTCCGGTGTGACATCGTCCGGCATCTTGCTTGGCGACATCATGAAACTGACCTCACTGATGGAGGCTATTCTTATCTGGATGTTGATATTGTTTTCTGACATGATGAATTAGTTTGTGTAAGAGATCATGCAGGAGTTGGTCTCTTGGTTGGTGTAAGTTTTGCCGTTCGACTCCGTGGAGGTAATGTAGGCGTTGAGGGGGATAAAGACATATTTTGTCTTTGGTTTCTGCTTAACCTCAATGACCGGTTCGCCCAGTGCGGCGGAGATTTTGGCGAGAGTAGACGTGGTGAATCCATGCGTCCCCGTCAGCCATCTTGAAATTTCGGATTCGCGTTTTCCCATCAGTGCGGCAAACTCACGCTGCGTCAGGTTCTTCTTTTGCAGCAGGTCGTAGATACGGTTTGCTATATCCATATTGAGACGGACTTCTGCTCGGACATCCGGTGCCACATCGGACAGGCACTCTTTGAATAATGGATCAATTTTCATAATACTGCTCTTATATGGTGATGGTTTCAATAATACTTTTTACGGTATTGAAATCTTCGTAATCTGTCTTTGCTTGTTTGGTGAGTACTTTGATTTGTCGTTCGATTTCTCGTAATTGTCCTATTATAGCTAATAGGGCCGGATCTTCCTCGTATGACTGCGATGTTGTCACGGCGCCGTTACCTAAAATCAGCAATTTGTCAGATAACCGAATGCAATAGAGTCTCATTTTACCGACTTTTTTGTTTGTCCGCTGAATGTTGACATATATAGGAACTGCTTTTATATTTCCTCCTTCTGGGCGAAAATACCATTCCAATGCTCCTGTCTCTCCCATTTTCTCAATTACGGACAGTATCGCGTCAAAGAATTTTTGAAGTTGAGGGTGTTTGTATGAGCGGTTGTCAAGGAGGAATTTTCTGAACTCATTTTGAGTCTCGCCATCGTATTTTGGTGAGTACATACAGACTTGCTCGGTCTCCAGTATGAGTTCTAATTTCCCCATGCATACAATTGTCGCGTGCAAATATATGTTAAATCTTTGTTTTTGCCAAGAAAACTTTACTTTTTAGTTAAGTTGTATTGGGCGCTCTTTTAACTTATGAATAAATATCTGCTGTACGGTGTGATTGCCGTGCTGCTGCTGGCGCTGGAGGTGGGTTATTTCCGGCTGGCGGCGCATTTTGGCATTATTGACAGGCCCAACGCACGCTCGTCGCATTCGAGTGTGGTGTTGAGGGGCGGGGGAGTCATCTTCCTGCTTGGGGTGTGGATGTGGTGTGCATTTTTCGGCTTTCATTATCCGCTATTCCTTGCGGCTGTGACGCTTGCTGCAGGGATAAGTTTCATTGATGATGTGCATTCGCTTCCGGATTCGTTGCGGCTTGTAGTGCAGTTTGTGGCGATGGGGCTGATGATCGGACAGATTTTTCTTTCGTGGGATGGCACTTTTGCATTTGGGGAGAGTCTGTTGGCGAAGATCGCATTCGTGGCTGTGGCTTTGGTTGTCTGCGTAGGGGCTACGAATATTTACAATTTCATGGACGGGATCAATGGTATCACTGCCGGGTATTCGCTTGCTGTGATTGTGCCGTTGATGATTATGGATGCACGTGAGCCTTTCATCGAGCCGTCGTTTCTTGTGGTGGTGATGCTGTCTCTGCTTGTGTTTTCGGTATTCAATTTCCGTCCGCGTGGGAGGGCAAAGTGTTTTGCTGGGGATGTGGGAAGCGTAGGGATGGCTTTTATAGTGCTGTTTGCCATCGGGATGCTGATTGCCAGGACGGGGGATGTGACGTGGCTGGTGTTGCTTTTAGTTTATGGGGTGGACGGCTGTCTTACTATCTGCCACCGCATTATGCTCCATGAGAATCTCGGGCAGGCGCATCGCAAACATGCTTATCAGTTGATGGCTAACGAATTGGGGCTGAGTCATCCGTTGGTTTCGGCAATCTATATGGTTTTGCAACTGCTGGTCTCTCTTGGGTTTACTTTTTTGATTCCGGATACAGTTTCAGCGCATTGGTTATATTTGTCTGGTGCGGTGGTTGTGCTGGGCGTGGCGTATGTGGTGTTTATGAGGAGGTACTATCATTTGCACGCTGAATATCTTGCTTCTTTGAAAAATGGTGATTGACGAGAAATTATTATCGGATCTGCTTGCCCGGGCGGCGGAGAGTCCTCGCCGGCGCGTGAACCTGGATTTGAGGGATTCGCCGGAGGAGGGGGTGCAGAGGATGTTGAACGCTTTGCTTCCCGGGACTCAGGTACCTGTTCACAGGCATCCGCGGAGCAGTGAGGATGTGTTGCTGCTGTGCGGCAGGCTGGTGGAGGTGTTGTATGAGGAGGAGCGGCTGGGGGATGGTTTTGAGAAGGGGATGGATGCGCAGGATGTGGTCCGTGGCAGGCGGTTGCGTGTGGTTGACCGTATTGAACTTGCCACGGATGCTGGGCGTTTTGGCTGCGTGGTGCCTCCCGGGGTGTGGCACACGGTGGAGGTGCTGGAGCCGTCGGTGATCTTCGAGGTGAAGGCCGGGAAGTACGGCGAAGACGGCAGTGGGGTGTTTTAAGGTTACTGATCCGTCAATTCATCTTTTAGGAGTTCATATATGTAAGCAGGGCTGTCGGCCGTAAGGTCGGCGGCCGTGTCTTGTAACAGATCATATACTCGGGAGGCGTAGATTGTGTCAAGTGCATGCTCCAATGAGAAGTTGCGGTCTTCCATGAGGAAGGCTGTGAGCTTGTCAATGGCATAGTTTGCCAGAAATTGTCTTTGTGTTTCTTCAATCATAGTCGCTTGAGATGTTTCAGTGCCTTTTCCGTTCCGAAAAAGTATTGATTGTTGAGATCTCTGAATTCCAGCTCATTTGCAAGCTGCTCACGCGTGAGTGTGCCTTCTTCGTAACGGTCAAGGAGATAAGCGACACCGTCATCGGCGATGGGCCCGGTGACAATGTCGTAATCGTGTTGGAAGGCGCATGAGCGGCTGCGATTTTTATATATGAACTCCGCCCATTCCTGGCCCGGCTTGCTGAATTGCTTAACTTTGAGTTCACCGTTTGCCAGGAGCCGTTCGTCAAAGTCATATTTTAGGATTACTGGTGAGCCGTTGAAGATTTTTGCCTTCTTCTCAGCCATTTTTATGGCTTGGTCTTCGAGGTCAGTCAGATAGAAACCCCTGCCGAAATCTTTGTATGGACGGCATTTTCCCAATTCGATAGCCTGAAAATCCATGAATGTGCCGTGGTAGAGAGTCATGACAAATATCCTCCATTGTTCCGGCAATAGATGATGAGGTCATCAACTGCGTCTTCTATTGATTGAAGGTGCTCGGCTTCATAGAATTCAACCAAGAATGCGATTCCCCGGAATTTGCGCAAATATAGGTAAGCATCCTTTGTGCTGATGGCAAACCGACGTCCAAACGCTCTTATGCAGGCGTTTGTGTAAGGAATCTGATATTTGCTCATCGTTGACATGTATGCGAAGTTAGTATATTTTCTCGTAATTTCCGATAAACCGCAAAAACCTTGAGTAAAATACAAAGGAGACTCTGACAGCATCGTTTTTTTCGAGGTGAATGACGAGGCTATGGGATTTGACATTGCTGACTTCCCTAATGCCTATCATCTCTTTGAGAATGAAATCACTTTTCCGCTTAATACAAAGATGTCTCTGGATGATGCCGGATATGTGATTGATAATTTCGTGGAGATAGTGAAGACCTATAGCTACGTGATTAAGCCCCCTGGAAACAGGGGGCTTTTTTGTGTGGGAGGTGTGTGAACTCCGCAGATTGCTATACCGTCAAGCCTATTCTATGTAGCAGACCGCGTCTTCCGTCATGGTCCTGTCGCAGAGCCCGGCTTTGGAGAACATGCCCTCAAAACTGAGGTCTTCGTCGATCTGTGGCCAGTGAATGCCGGAATAGGAAAGATAGAAATCTTCGCGCTGGCTTTGGTCGGCATTGCGCAGTCTGTCCCAATCAGAAAAGGTATAACTTGCCACAAGCCCGTCTTTGGTTTTGGCATATACTCTAGTGTCATCCACCCATACTTTGTCGATATATCGTTGCATGATCGGAGATTATTTTCTGTTGCCGGTTCATAATACGGCGGCCATTGCGTGATTTGTTAATCATACTTAAAATACAGCGCAAAAATAGTGATTCCTTTTGGTATGACAAATAAATTTGTCGGGAGCTTTTGCCCACCAAAACGGCCTTTCGCCGGACAGCCAGCATCCGCAGCAAGCTAACTACCGCAGCAATCTGGGCCTCACATCAATCCCACCTCCGCAGCCGCAGCGCAGCCGTGTCTACCGTCCCCCGAAGCGCCAGCCGAGACCGATCATCAGGTTGGACGGGTCGTGGAAGTTGTCGAGGCGGTAGCCGATCTGCAGGAAGGCATTCCTTCCGACATCGGTCTTGAGGGTAGCCATCTGGTAGAAGACCCCGAGTTCGCCTTTGTACAGCACGTTGCGTCCAAGGCCCACCCCTATGGTGAATATCGGCATCACGAGTTCCGCCCGCAGGGACAGCCCGGCTGCAACCTGCTCGCTTAGCGGGGGACGGTAGAATCTCGGGCTCATCCCGCTCCCCTCGGGCACCATGCCGGCCAGATGTCCGGAAAGGTTGGCGCTTTCGTCGTACTGGACATCAAGGGAGACCCCGGCCTGGAAGCAGCGCGCGAAGCGGTACATCGGGGCTATGTTGATCCCGGCCACGGCGAACCTGCCGTCGAGCAGATATCCGCTGCCCTCATACTCAAGCCCTTTGGCACGGAGCGCCCCGTAGAATACCGTCTCAAGCGTGAACTGGCGGAAGCTCTCCTGCACGGCCGCTTTCCTGATGGACTTCACAGGGGTGCGTGCCACGTTGTACACCGCTCCAATCCTTGCCCCGATGGTGTTGACCCCGGAGTTGGGGAGGGTGGTGTTGCCGTTGGAGAAATGGGTGATGTCCACGCCGGCGTTCAATGTCAAACCGGGCAGCGGTCTCCAGGACAGCAGCAGCGCCGCATCGATGTAGGCGTTGACCCGGGAGCCCACGACCCTGTTGAAAGAGTTGTGCTGTTCGTCATAGGGCCGCCAGCCGAAGGATGCTCCGAAGTTCCATTCCCCGTCGAGGGAAAGCCTTTCCCCGAGTGAAGCGATCCTCGCCCCCTGGAACACATACAGGGCAGCCGGGACACCCAGTTCCGCCTTGTCGAAAAACGTGTTCCAAGCCAGCCCTATTCCTTGGTAAGCAGTGGGATACATGGCACCGTAGCGGCTGGAGCCGGGAAACTGGAACGAGTACTTCAGGTGCAGCGAGCCGCTCTTGTCCAGTTTCTTGCCGGCACCGTTCTCGCCACGGAAGAAGCCGTGCGAGGGTGCGATCCAGGCACCTTTCATCTCAATCCCCACGCGGTGTGTGAGTTCATCGCCACCGTTTTCCCGGGCCGCAAGGGACAGGCCTGCCAGCAGCACCGTGGCAGCCAGCAGCGTTTTAATCAGGGCTATTCTTCCCATATTCCGTACCATTTTCCCGTCGGGGTCTTGACTGTGAGCGTGCCTTTTATATCAGCATTGCGGGAGCTGGAGCGCAGACGGGCTGTGTAGCCTACCGTCAGCGCATTGTACTCGATGAGTATCTGATATGTGTGCCTGCCGGGCTTGAATGCGATGTCTTTCTCCACCTGCGGCACGCCGTCCGTGAACTCCTGCTCCATCCCGTTGTAGCTTGCCTGCATACCGTTGAATATCAGTGCCCCGTCTTCTCCCAAGGCTGCCGGGACAGCCGCCCGCGCATCGGGGTCCGGGAAATTGGGACATTCGCCCTCGGGCTGGGCGGCCTCCAGGAACTGGACTGTGGCGGTGCAGTTCTCAAACACGTTCACTTTCATGACCACATCTTCTATGCCCTTGTTGTCTATGGTCAGCGGCTCGCCGGTCGGCTCAATTGAAGTCCCGAATACTGCCGAGGCCGTGTCCCAATCAATGCCCTCAAGAGTCCAGACGGAGCCTTTCTGGAATACCTGTATCTGTTTTTGGAACAGGTCGTCGGATACCATTATGGTGATGATCCGCCTCCCTGTGGAACGGTTTTCTCCCATTGTGACTTCAAGGCTCCGGGGGCTGTTTCTGGAGACGGTGGCGGCAAGACGCTTGCCTTCCCTGATGACAAGGGTGCCGTTGCCCTCAAGTGAGGGAGGCCAGATGTTGAGTTCCTTGCCGTCTTCCAGGATGTAATAGGCGTCCGAGCCGGCTCCGTACATGTAAAGGGTGGGTATTTTCCATCCGGGAGTATTGAAAGCGATGCTTTCCGTCCCGCCGTCTTCGCTGAATTCAATGACCGTCTTCGAGGGAGTGAGGTCCACGACAAAGACCTCATCGTTGCAGGCGACAAGCATCATGGCGGCGAGAAATCCAAGGATATGTGGCAGGAATCGCATAAACGGCGCTAATTTACTCATAATGTGCCTCTGGTGCAAGTCTGGCAGGAAAATGTCCCGGAGCGCTCATCATTTTTTGTGATTTTTCCCGCCCGATATTGTTTTTCAAAATATTAATTAATAGTTTTGCTGCCGTTAGTTAGTGAATACAAGATGAGTTGCCGTTATATATTTGCCGCGCTTGTGGCTTTCTGGGTCGCCGTGCTGACATCTTCCGCACAGAATTATACTGTGTCGGGGGCTGTTGTCGATGAGGCCGGGGCACCTGTCGGATATGTCTCTGTCGCTGTCTATCAGCCTCCTGTGGGCACATGGACTGACAATGACGGGACTTTCACCCTCAGCCTTCCTGCCGGCAAGCATAAATTGTCTGTCGGCTGTCTCGGTTACCGTACCATCGAGAGGGAGATCGATGTGCGCGGAAACGTGGATTCGCTCAGTTTCATACTCAAGGCGGAATCCCTGATGATGAACGGGGTAGTGGTGACGGCAACCCAGACCGACAGCAAGGAGGGGACGAGCGCCTATCATATAAATGATCAGGCTATCAAGCAGATACAGGCCATGAACCTTCAGGATGTGATTTCCCTGCTTCCTGGCAAGCAGTTGAGCACTTCCAACTACAACACCGTCCAGCAGGCAGATATACGCTCTGCGATCTCGTCCAACTACAACAACATAGGCACTTCTGTCATAGTCAACGGCATGGCCATGTCCAACGATGCCAACATGCAGGTGGCCAATCCCGCCGTCGGCCAGACGGACTCCTACGGCACGGCCGGAAAGGGTGTTGATCTGAGGAGCATATCCGCGAGCAGCATCGAGAGTGTCGAAGTGGTGACCGGCGTCGCTTCAGCCAAGTACGGCAACCTCACATCCGGGGCCATAATCGTGAAGAACAAAGTCGGGACGACTCCTCTGTATGTCTCGGGGAATGTCTCATCGACATCGTATCAAGGGGCTGTGTCCAAGGGCTTCAATCTCGGGAACGGCGGCGGAATCCTCAATGCGGACCTGTCATACACCTATTCCAAGGACAGCCCTGTCCAGCGCAAAAATTATTACCAGAACATCAATTTCGGACTGCGCTGGATGAAAAAGCTCTCAAAGGCTCTTGAGTGGAACAACACCGTGGCTCTCCAGTCCATCATGGGATTCAACGGCCAGAGATACGAGCCGGAAGAGAAGGGACGCAACGTGGCAAGGGTCAACAACCAGAACCTGAGCCTCAACATCTTCGGATCCATGTCATTGGGCAAAGCCGGTAGCCTGGACTATTCCGTCAACGGGAGCGTGGACCGGCAGTACTCAAGGTTCGAGACCATCGCATCGGGGCCGCTTCCTCTGATAGAGGCCTTGAAGACAGGCACATACATCACCGGTTATTCCCCGATGGCCTTCACGCAGGAGTCCATCATGCGCGGTCTGCCTGTAAGCGGGGCATTCGACGTGTCGATGACAAAGAATGTCAATTCCCGGAACTGGGCATTCTCTTTCATGACCGGGTTGCAGGGCAGTGTGGACAAGAATTTCGGGGCGGGAAGAACCGTCTCCGGCGGGGCAGTGGAGGCGATGGGCGGCATCGGGTCCCGGGCAACGAACTTCCATGATGTGCCGGCCTCCAAGACATGGTCAGTCTATCACGAGAGCAACATCAAGCATAGCGGTGCTTTCGCGGAGACCAAGCTCAAGTTGGGCGTACGCTATGACTATATGCTTGAGCGCTATCATCTTGTGTCGCCGAGGCTTTCCGGCTCTGTGAAGTGGTTTGACCACCTGACGACAAGGCTGGCATGGGGTCTTGCCTACAAGGCCCCGTCCATGCTCCAGCTCTATCCAGATCCGGCGTATTATGATTTCACCAATTTGAGCTACTATGCAACCGACCCCGCTGAGAGGCTGGCCATAGTCACCACTTATGTCTATTATCCTAACAACAGCCACCTCAGACCGAGCCATACCAATACTGTCGAAGGGGGACTGGACTGGGAGTCCAATCTATTGAATGTCAGACTGACGGCCTACCACAAGAGACTTGAGGACGGCATCGCGCTCTCCCCGGAGTTGCTCCTGCTGACACGTGAGAATTACACTGCCGTCCGCCGTCCAGGCCAGCAGCCTGAGGTGATTAAGGACGGCACGTCAGACATACTCGTGCGCGAGAAATATGTGATGAAAAACGCCATCACCGAGATTACGGACGGGGTCGAACTTTCTCTTGTCCCGGCCCGTATCGAGAGCACGCACACCGAGTTCAATTTCCAGGCGAGCTATATGCGCACCCGCGAGATCAACAGCGGATATTATATGGAGCTCTCCAAATACGTGGTCGGTACGGACAAGGCCCGCTATGGCGTATATGACCATACTGAATACATAACAAGATACAGTTCGGGACGTCTGACTGTGACGCAGCAGATCCCGTCTCTGAGACTTATCTTCACGCTCAATGCCGAGCTGAACTTCGTCAACTACCGTGAACCGAAGCCCGGAAGTCTCTATCCTAAGGCGTATTACGATGCTTCGGGGGTTTACCATCCCCTGACAGAGGAGCAGAGCCGCTCCGAGGAGTTCGCTGATCTGAAACTGACTTCGAGCACATACGAGATCCTGGACAAGAAACCGTTCTATCCGGACTTCAACATCCAGATCCGCAAAGAGACCCGAGGCGGGCACTCGTTCAGCATGTATGTCAACAACTTCCTCTGGTATAATCCGACTTATGTCTACAATGGCAAGCGCTCCACGCTCAACAGCACGATATCATTCGGATTCGGTATGTCTTTTATGATAGGAAATAACTGATACATAATCAATATGAGAACATTGTCCAAAAATTATGCAGCAAGGTGTCTGGGTGGCATCCTTGCTCTTGCCGCCCTCGCGCTCGTAAGCTCATGCGAGAAGAGCGGCTCGCTTCTCGGCGGTATCGACGTCACACTGACAGTCCCTGCCGAGTATGCTGAAACGGTTGACCTCTCCGCCGTGGAGGTCACGGTGCTCAATACTTCCGATCTCAGCACTGTGAATCTGACCTCGGATGCAGAGGGGAAGGCCTCTTTCTCTGATGTGGTGGCAGGTACTTACAATGTGTCGGCTGCGGTGACGGTGGGCGAGACTCCTTTCACCGCTGTCTCCAACGGCGTGGTGGTCCTCTCGCAGCAGACGGCCGCAGTGTCGTTGACCCTTGAGCCGGCTCAGACCTCCAAGGACCTGGTGATCAAGGAGATTTTCTACTCAGGAGAGAATGTGATGATGTATGACCCTGCTTTCACCATGGGTACTTTGTTGAAGGACTTTTTCATCGAGATCTTCAACAACAGCGATTCTCCGGTTTCTCTGGACGGGCTTTATATCGGTGACGCCTGGACTCCTGCCACCAACGCCAATTTTGAGAGCGCTCCGGAGCTTTCAATCCTTGAAGATCCGAGCCTTGACCATAATTACGTGTATCTCAACGCTGTGGTCAGGGTTCCGGTCAATGCCGGCATCACCCTCGCTCCGGGCAAGAGCTTCCTCCTTGCTGTGAACGCCATCAATTTCAACAAGGAGATGCGTGACGCGTATGCTGAATTGGGAGTGGATGTGGACGAGAGCCTGATCAGCCACATCATCGACCTCTCATGCGCCGACATGGAGACCTATGCCGTGAAGTGGAAGCAGAGCCAGGGCCTTGACGGCAACGAGTACTACGACTTCGACAATCCTGACGTCCCGAATGCCGACAACATCTACATGAACCCCAACGAATATTTCTACTGGGATGCCACCGGCGCCGCCCCTGTGATCTTCCGCAGCGACAAGGAATTCACATCTTCAGATGTCATCACATACAAGTACATCAGTCCTAGTTACGCGACCCCTGAGCAGGAGATCCAGCTGCTCAAGGTCCCGGCCACGGACGTGATTGACGGCGCCGACTTCGTCAACAACGCCGAGTCCGCAAAGTGGAAGAGAATGCCTTCATTCATTGACAAGGGCTTCGGCTACATCCCTAACGATGACGGTGGTCTGACCAACTACAGCCAGCGCAGGAAGATCGATGAAGAGAAGACCAAGGCGGCAGGCCGTCTTGTCCTGATGGACAGCAACAACACTTCATCGGATTTTGAGCCGGTAGATCCTCCTACCCCGAAGGGCGGATATGCGGGATATGACATCAAATAACAAGTTTTTGACTGTATTGCTGAGTGCAGCCTTGCTGTCTGCGGGACTCGTCTCCCGGGCGGCGGGGCCGCGCAGCATTTATCCGGACTCCGGGCAGCGTGAGGTTCTGGGCCGCATCTATGATGCTTCGTATGACCATAATCCGTCGATGTTGTCTTGGTGGGATTACTCCACATGGTCCACGATAGGGGCGGAGGCTTATGCAGAGAGCGGCAAGCTCCACGCTCCTCTCTCTCCGGACGGGCGTCTTGGCGGCAAGGTCGGGACCAGCTCCATCCTTCATCAGGATAATAGCGGCTGGTCGTTCAGCGGGAAGTTTGAGTATGGGATAGAGTCTACCGACAGTCTCCGCTCCACGCTTTCATACCGCAGGAAACCATACGGCTCGCCGGCCATGTTTTTCTGCATCGCGCCGGCCAGGACATGGGAAATACAGAACTATACTCTTGGTGCTACAGCTTCAAAGAGACTCGGGGCGCGCTGGTCTCTCGGTGCGCAGATAGAGTATGTGGGTTGGAAACAGTTCCGCAAATCCGATGTGCGCAACGAGCAGTCGGCGCTTGACATCCGGGTCGAGGCCGGAGCCACGGCTGCTGCCGGCCGAAGTCTCTTGTCAGCCGGGTTCATATATGAGCGCTACAAGGAGAAACCCCAGTTCAGCCGGGTCTACAACAGCGGTGCGGACTATTTCATCTACCTCATGACGGGCCTCGGCACTCAGGTCACCGGGCTTGAGAACAGCCCTTCATGGACACAGAATGTCCCCGGGGCGTATCTGGAGTGGGCCTTGCGCGGAGATGCCAACCGTCTGAGTGTCAGGTACTCGTTCAAGTACGGGCAGGATCATCTGAAGAGCGAGTCCACGCAGTCGTCCTCGTATCAGGAGACACGTACTGAGTATGTGTTCATGGCGCACAGCCTTGAACTGGCGGACGTGCGGTCTCTCGGCAATGGCGGAAAACTGTTGTTTGATACTGTTTTCTACCTTACTCAGGGGGATGGTTCCGACTGGAACAAGACCATGTCCTCTTTTGTCGAGGATTATCAGGCTTTGCTTTACGGCGGGAGTTTCTCGGCAGGGTATCACAATTCTTCCTCATGGTTCCGCAAGGCCGGGATTTCCGCTTCTGCGGACGGGGAGTACCGCCATGACAAGAACTATGATGCCACACTTGACGGGATACGTCTCGTATGCGGAGCGTCTGCTGGATTCGGCTTCCGTGCCGGAAAGGCCGATATCTCTCTGGATTTGAATGGCGGGATGTCTTTCTGGCCGTATGCTGATTATGAGCCTAATGCCGCACGTGACGGATATAATATCTACACGACTTATGTGGGCCGTGCCGAGGAGGCTTATATGAATGCGGGGCAGTGGCAGGCGGGCTTGAAATTCGACGTGGAGTTCCCGGTCGGAAAAAATCTGATTGACATCGGGGCTGCGTGGTCGTATTCAAGGGCTGTTGCTGAAAATGTTTACCGTGATGCCTCCCGGCAGACAGGTCGGGTATTTATGAATTATTGTTTTTAGATAATGCAATGAATAGATTTTTAAGGATTATAGTCGGCGTTTTATGCCTTGTGACGGGATGTACTGGATGCAGGGGGCAGTCCTATTCGAGCGGACACCCGTCTTATGTGATTTTTGACAAGTCAGGGAACAAGGTCAGCTATGCCAGGATGCTGAAGAGCGTTGCTGGCAGCGATGTGTGCCTGTTCGGAGAGATGCACAATGACCCGATCTCGCACTGGCTTGAACTCAGCCTTGAAAAGGATCTCCACGCTCTCAAGGGTGAGCACCTCGTGGTCGGGGCGGAGATGTGGGAGACTGACAACCAGCAGGTGCTTGACGAGTTCCTCAAGCAGGGGCTCATTGACGAATCCACCTATGAGGAGAACAGCCGCCTCTGGCCCAACTTCTCGGACTACAAGCCGATCATGAACTACGCCGACCAGAACGGCATCCGATTCGTGGCCACCAATGTGCCGCGGCGCTATGCCAGGATGGTGTCTGATTTCGGTGTGGAGATACTTGACTCCCTCGATGCCGGAGCGCTAAAATGGATAGCCCCGATGCCGCTGAAGGTGGACTACGATGAGATAATCTATACCTATATCGGCGAATCATTTAAGCAGATGGGCAGTGCTCCGATGATGAAGAAAAGCGTGCAGAACATCGTGGCCGCACAGGCGCTCAAGGATGCCACCATGGCTTATCAGATATCTTCTGCGATGAATCCCGGGGATTACTTTTTCCATTTCCATGGGGAGTTGCATTCAGCGTTCCATTCAGGCATAGCGTACTATCTGAAGCAATATGCTCCGAAACTCAAGGTCAGCACCATATCAGTCCTGCAGAGCTCGGATCCTCTCAAGGAAAAGATTAACAAGGAAAGGGCTGATTTTACCATCGTGGTGCCGGAGGATATGACCAAGACTTATGAGGAGTAGCAGTGTGCAGACCAGGGTGAGACCGGAGGATATCACCGTCAAGGTGGACCACGTCACCCACAGTTATTCCGGTTCTTTCAAGGCTGTCGATGATGTCTCTTTCGACATCGGAGGCTGCCGTATTACCGGACTTCTCGGGGCCAACGGGGCGGGAAAATCCACTCTGATGAACATAATCTGCGGCTGCCTCACACCGACGGAGGGAGATGTCTATATCAACGGCCACAGTATCCGTACGGATTCCGTGGCGGCCAAGACTCAGATAGGATTTCTGCCGCAGAAACCGCCCCTTCTGACTGACCTTACGGTGGAGGAGTATCTCCGCTTTGCGGCAGATCTCCGTCTTGTGAACGGGGCCGGCAAGGCGGTGGACGAGGCGCTTGAGCGGTGTCAGATCTCCCATTTCCGCAAGAGGCTCATAAAGCACCTGTCAGGCGGCTATCAGCAGAGGGTCGGCATAGCGCAGGCCCTGATACACAGGCCATCGTTCATTGTCCTTGATGAGCCTACAAACGGGTTGGATCCGATGCAGATCATAGAGATACGCAGGTTGATCAAGGACATATCGGAGGATTGTCTCGTCATGCTTTCGACTCATATTCTTCATGAGGTCCAGCTGACATGCGAGCGCATCCTGATGATGTCCTCCAGCCATCTGATTTTCAACGGAGATATGGATTCGTTCAACCACAGCATCCGTCCGGACGCCCTGCTTGTATCGATGGGAGCCCTGCCCGACGAGGCGGACCTGCTTGCCGTGGAGCATGTCAAGTCTGTGGGACATGTGGAGGAGCGTCCCGGCTTTCTTCGCCTCATGATCGAGGGGGATGCCGATGAGATGTGCGAGAAGATAATCGCCCTTTCCGCCCGGAACGGATGGCGTCTTCTGGAAATCACAAAGGAGATGCCTTCGGCGGATGACATCTTCAAATATCTTAACAACAAGAAAGAGAAATGAGACAGACCTGGTCTATATGCAAAGCGGAGCTGAGCCAGCTCTTTTATTCACCTATCGCCTGGCTGATTATCGTGATCTTCAGCTTCCAGACCTATCAGGTGTTCACGGCGGAGGTCGCCTCAATTGCCAATGACATGGACTTGCATGGTTTTGCAGAGAATGTCACATACAACCTCTTTTCCCACTACAACGGGGTATACCGCAGCATGATGAGCACGCTCTACATGTTCATCCCGCTGCTTACCATGGGCCTAATGAGCAGGGATATGAGCAACGGGGCTATCAAGCTCCTCTATTCTTCTCCGGTGACATCCCCCCAGATAGTAATAGGCAAGTTCCTCTCGATGGTGCTGTTCTCTTTCGTGATGCTCGGGGTCATACTGCCTGCGATTTGGTTCACCGGAGCTCATGTGGAGCACACTGATTACGGGGTGATATTCACCGGGCTTGCAGGGGAGTTCCTGCTCTTCTGGGCATATTCGGCTTTGGGACTTTTCATGTCCTGCCTTACAAACTATCAGATTGTGGCGGCTCTGTTGACTCTCGGTGCTCTGGGTTTCCTCAATCATCTCGGAAGCATGGGGCAGGAGATTGATTTTGTACGTGACTTGACGTATTGGGCGTCTCTGTCCGGACGCACCGAGCAGCTGACTGCCGGGCTCATCTCTTCGGAGGACATCATCTATTTCGTGATTGTCATAGCCTTGTTCCTGCTCTACAGCATATTTCTGCTCCAGTACAAGAAGAATCCCAGGAAATGGCTGTGCGCGGCGAAGTATGCCGGGGCCACGGTGGCGGTGCTCGCCATCGGATATGTCACCTCAAGGCCGGCCATGGTGTTGTATCACGATGCGAGCCAGATACAGTCGAATACCCTCACTTCCAACAGTATAGAAATAGTCAAGAAGCTTGACGGGGAACTTGACATCACCACTTATGCCAACCTCTCGGACTACGAGAGCTGGTGTGCATCGCCGGTGACGATCAACGATGACATCAAGCGTTACAAGACCTATCTGCGTTTCAAGCCGGACATCAGGATGAAGACAGTCTACTATTATGACGAGCCGCTGCATAATTATGATTTCGGTACGTCAGAGGCCCTGGACATGAAAGAGACTGCGGTGAAGTTTGCCGAAGGGTGGGGAATTCCTTGGAGAAAGGTGCTCAGCCCGGAGCAGATCCGCAAGAAGATTGATTTGCGTCCCGAGCAGAACTATGTGGTCAAGCAGCTCGTCACAGACGACGGCAGGGCGACTTGGCTGAGGGTGTTCGATGACATGGTGAAGTATCCGGATGAACAGGAGATCACCACCGCGCTCTACCGTCTGGAGAACGGGGCGGTATCGGTGGCTTTCCTTGCGGGGCAGAACGAAAGGAGCATCATACGCTCCGAAGATGCCGACTATACCGGGTTCTCATCCGCGCTGCATACCCGAAACTCTCTGGTCAACACGGGATTCGACGTCACAACGGTCTCAGCCGACAGCACGGTCACTTCAGACATCCTCGTCATCGCGGATGCGAGGCGGCCGTTCGAGCCGGAGCAGACAGCAAGGATTCTTGAATATCTTGACCGGGGAGGCGACATGCTCCTGACATTCGACCCTGGCCGGGATGATATCGTGGCTGATATCCTCGATTACCTCGGAGTCGGAGTCCTGAGGGGTACGGTCATCTATCCGGGCAGCGCCACTGCGCCGACAGTGATCCCGGCCGTCAGCACAGAGTATGCCTCCATCCTGAGTCCGTATTTCTTCCAGGGGCTCAAGGTTTCCATGCCGGGTGCCGCGGCGATTGACTACAGCCTCTCTTCGGGGTGGGATGCGGTTCCTGTTCTTGCGACTCCGGGGACAGAATGCTGGAATGAGACGGAGACCGTCTCATTCGATGAAATCGCGGATGTTTCCGAACTTTCCGCCGACATCTCTGCCGGGGAGTACCGCAAGGCGCACAGCCTCGCCCTGGCCCTGAGCCGCACGGTGGGAGGGAAGGAACAGAAAGTGATGGTGGTCGGTGATGCCGACTGCCTGTCCAACGTGGAAATGAATATCCCGCGCAAGAGTTTCAGGGCTTTCAACTCCATGTTCTGCACGGGAATATTCAACTGGATGACAGACAACAGGCTGCCTGTCGAGGTCAACCGTAAGCAGCCGATAGACAATTCGATGGACATCACTCCGGACAGTGCCTACAGCTGGACGCTTGTCTTCAAGTGGGCTCTTCAGGCCGTACTGGCCATCATCGGCGTCATCGTCATCTTCCGTCGCCAGAGACGCTAGGGTCTTTGGCCGTGCTTATTTCCTTGAGCATCTCCGCAACGGCCGCCTCAAGCTGCCTGTCTTCGCCGCGCAGCACTGAGGCCGGGTCGTTGTAGACTTCGATGTCCGGTTCGATCTGGTTGTTCTCCACGAAGCGTCCGTCGGCGACCGACCATGAGCCTACCTGAGGAATTCCGAATACGAGGGAACTGTCGATGAGGGTCTCCCACCATACGGCTGTCATGGTGCCCGGGATCGGGGCGCCTATGAGTTTGCCGATGCCGAGCTGGCGGTAGGCGAGAGGTGTGCCGGAGGCGTCGGAGTAGTTGTCCTCGCCGATGAGCATGCAGGACGGCTTGGTCCACTTTGTGAACGGCTCGTCTCCGATGAACTGGCCGCGCGGGATGTATTTGGTGTAGAGCTTGCCTCCGAGGAACGTGACCACGTCATCGTGGAGCCAGCCTCCGCCGTTGTGTCTGGTGTCCACTATGAGGGCGTCGCAGCCGCGGTATTTGCCCAGAGCCTTGGAGAACATCTCACGGAAACTGTCCGAGTCCATGCCCTCGATGTGTACATAGCCCACGCGTCCGCCGGAGAGCTTCTCCACCATTTCCTCACGCTGGCGTACCCACCTGCGGTAGAGGGGAGTGCTGTCGGAGAATGCCGGTGTGACGAACATCTCCTCCGGCTTGCCGGAGCCTTTCTTCACCGTGATGCAGATCCGCTTGCCGGCCTTGTCCTCAAGGGCGGACAGCACGTCAGCAGGGCTTTCGAGGCTGCGGCCTTCTATGGTCTCGATGATGTCTCCCGGCTTTATCTCCGAATCCGCAAGAGAGAGCACGCCTCCCGGGAGCACTTCTTTGATCTTGAGGCCTTTACCTGTCCAGTCGGTGTCGAAAAGCACTCCGAGATAACCCATGTTGCGTGTCGTTGAGGCGCGGTAGCGTGCGCCGGTGTGTGAACCGTTGAGTTCTCCGAGCATCTCGGAGAGGAGATCCTGGAAGTCGAAGTTGTTGTTGATGTGCGGGAGGAAGGCAGCGTAGTTGTCGTGGCAGTATTGCCAGTCCGTACCATGAAGGTCTTTGACGTAGAATTTCTCCAGAACCTGCTTCCAGACATGCTCGAACATGTACTTGCGCTCCTGTGCCGGTTTATACTCATACTCTCCGGAGAATGTGATGGCTTCACTCTTGCCGGAGGGGAGGGAGAGCTTGGACAGCCCGCGGCCTGAGAAGACATACAGGCTCTTGCCGTCAGAAGATGGGTAGAATGTGCCGGACACTCCTTTTGCAAGCACGCTGATGCTGCCCTCCTGCAGGTCGCGCACGCAGAGGTCATAGCCTTTTTCGAGCCTTTGGGTGAAGTAGAGCTTGTTTCCGTCGATGCTCAGGAAGTGGTCTCCCATCATGTTTGAGCTCGGGGTGAGCCTCTTGATGCGGTCGTCCCTGCCGGCGAGGTCGAGTTTGAGTTTCTCCATCTTGTTCTTGGCCTTGTCGAGCGAGTCTTTCTTCTCCTCTTTTTTCTCGGCCTTGACCTCTTTTTCGGATTTGAGCATGTTGTCGATTTCTATCTGCTCTTTGCTGCGTCCGAATTCGCTCATGGCCTTGCCATCGAAGAACATGATGTAGATGTCGCTTTCCGCGCCCCAGCTGCCGTGGCTGCGGTAGCCGTTCTTGTCCGACTCCCATGTCATGGCTTTGCCGCCGAGAACCCACTTGAAGTTGCTGTCGGAGTATCCGCTGCGGGTGAGGTCGGTGATTTCACCTGTCTCTATGTCTATCAGGGCCACATCGGAGTTGTTCCAGCCTCCGTTTGCCTGCCAGTTGCAGAGGATGTAATGGCTGTCCGGACTCCATTCGAATCCCTGGTCCCCGTCGCTGTAGGAATAGTTGACATCCTTGAAGAGGGATTTTTCCTTGCCGTTCTTTATATTCTTGATTACCAGTTCTGTACGGTTGCGGTAATAGGCCACCCACTTGCCGTCCGGGGACACGTCCGGCTGGAAACAGGTCTCGCCCGGGGTGGACACGAGTTCTTCTTTGGTCTGCACTGCGTATGTGAAGAGCTTGTCTTCCTTGCGGACGAGGGATGTCCTGTATATGCCCCAGTGGCCGTCGCGTTCGGATGAGTAGTATAGTTCCCTCCCGTCGGCGGAGAAGTCCACGTTTCTTTCCTGTTCCGGGGTGTTGGTGATGCGCCTTGTGGTGCGGAACTCCGTCGAGGTTACGAACACGTCGCCTCTTATAATCATTGCGACTTCTTTTCCGTCAGGTGATACGGCCATGGAACTTGCACCTGAGCTGTAGTTGAATTTCTGCAGCTCGCGTTCGCTCTCGTCCCGTGTCAGGCTGATGCCGACTTTGGCCGGGACACCGCCTTCCTTCAGCGTATAGATGTCGCCGTTGCAGGAGTAGGCGAGTGTGCCGACGTCCGATATGGACAGGAAGCGTACCGGGTTGTGCTTCTCGAATGTCAGCTGGACGGATTCTCCCGGCTTCGAGATGGAACTGCGCCAGATGTTGGAACACTTGCCGTCACGCTCGCTCAGGTAGTAGAATGTGTCTCCGTCGGCGGCGAACACCGGGTTGCGGTCCTCTCCGCGGTAGTCGCTGAGCTTTGTGAAACTTCCTCTGGAACTGATGCCCTCCTCTCCCACGGGCGGCGTATACTTCCAGATGTCGCGTGTGACTGAGGAGGTGTGGTGCTTGCGGAGAGGGTCTTCGTAGCCCTTATAGTCCTCATACAGGATGGTGCCGGCTTTGCTGATGCTCATGGCCATGACAGGAAGGGAGGTGACCAGTGCCGGGGCGCTTCCTGACAGGTCCGTGCGGTAGAGCTGGGCCGTGCCCGGGAAGTCTCCGTAGCTTTCGCTCTCCACCGCGCCGTTGTACCAGCTGAAGAGGATGCCGCCGTCTTCTAGTACGGCGAGCGGGGTCTCGTTTCCCGGAAGGGTGGTCAGCCTCCTCGGGATGCCTCCTGATCTGGAAGTCAGGAAGATGTCCTTGCTGCCTTCGCGACGTGAGGTGAAGATGATGCTCTGCCCGTCACGTGTCCAGAGCGGCTCGGAGTCGTAGGCCTGGTTTGATGTGATCTGCGTGGCTTCTCCGCCTGAGGCGGGCACGGTCCAGATGTCACCTTTATAGCTGAATGCTATGGTGCTTCCGTCCGGGGAGATGCTGTTGTGCCTTATCCAGGACGGGGTCATGGCAGCCGCCGCGCAGGTTAACAGCAGCGCGGCAGCCGATAGGATGATTGTTTTTGAGGACATTGTCGGTCAATTGATTTTGTCACGCAATTTACAAAAAAAGGCGATGCTGCTGCACCGCCCCGATAATATTTCCGGCAAAAATCAATATTTGTCAGCATTCGCGATGATCCAGTCCACAACAGGCTTCTGCCTGTAGTTGCGGTCGAAGAGCAGCGGCGCATCGATGCGGCCTTCCATCCTTACCGGGAATCCGTTCTTCCAGCTGTCCCCGTCCTGGATGCCCCATACGTTGATGCGGCGTATCTTGTCGTGCTGCCTGAGGAACATGTCCCAGAACATCTGCGCCCTCTGGTTCCACTTGTCATAAGCCTCCTGCGGGATCCCGTCCGGGTAAGGCACCATGATGTCATGGAGTTTCTTGGACAGTTCCGGATTCTTGCGGATCTCCGGGAATGGCACGCCTGCAAGGTCGGCTGTCATGGCTATCGTCGGGAGGATGGACATGTCGAGTTCGGTGAACATCACATCCACTCCGCACGCATGGACATCCACAATGTTCTTCTCAAGCTGGTCTACATCCGGGTAGTCCGTGCCGAAATGTCCCTGGAATCCCACGGCATCTATCCTCAGGCCGCGTGCCTGGAGATCCTTGACCATCTTGATGACGGTCGCGATCTTGCCCTCGCAGTGCATGTTGTAGTCGTTGTAGTAGAGTTCGCAGTCCGGGTCGGCCTCGTGTGCGTACTGGAATGCGAGCGGGATGTACTCCTCACCGAGTATCTTGTAGAAAGGACTCTGTCTCCAGCTGCCGTCATCGTTGATGGCTTCGTTGACCACGTCCCAGCCCTTGATGCGTCCTTTGTATCGTCCGACCACTGTATATATATGGTCTTTCATGCGCTTTTTGAGTTCTTCCGGAGAGACGTCGGTCCCGTCTTCGTTCTTGGCGAACCATGCCGGGAGCTGTGAGTGCCAGATCAGGCAGTGGCCGTAGACGGTGAGATTGTTCTTCTCCCCGAAGTCTACATATTTGTCGGCGAGTTCCCACTTGAAAACACCTTTTTCCGGTTGGAGCTCCTCGCTCTTGAGGCAGTTTTCCGGCTCGATGGAGTTGAAATGCCTGAAAAGCACAGAGTCGCCCCTGGTGTCAAGGCCGCGGATCTGCGCCTCGTTGATTGCGCTTCCTATGAGGAACTTTCCCTCAAGCGCATCTTTCAGTGTCTGTGGTTGTTGTGGTTTGGTTGTGCACGCCGCCAGCATTGCCAGAGGCAGCAGGAATATGGCTTTTTTCATCATTGTGTGATTTTCGGCAAAAATAACAGATGCATTCCGAAGTGGCCCCGGAACAGTGTTACATTATCTTTCGCTTTTGCAACATAAGACAGTTTTCCCGAAAAAGTAGCGGCGGCAAAACTTAATGTATCGCCAGAATATTGCGACTTTGCCGGATAGGGGTAACTTTGTCCCCGGATGGTAAAATTGGTTAAATTATTTGTTGCTCTCGCCTTCTTGCACTTCAATGTTCAGGGAGGCGAGATTTCTATTGTATTCGACTCCACAGAGTGTGATTTCGGTGCGGTGGAATCTGCACAAGGACCTCTGCGCCATTCGTTCCGCTTTCTCAACAGCGGCTCTTCCACAGCCAGTCTGGCCTCTCCGGTGCCCGGATGCAGCTGCATCAGCGCGACGCTCACTCCACGCGAAGTCCTCCCTGGCCAGAGAGGCACCGTGGATGTGGCATTTGACTTGTCCGGGGTCTCCGGATATGCCGTACGGACCGTGGGGATATTCACACGCAGCGGAGAAGAGGTGGCTGCGCTCAGCCTTTCTGCCATCGTGCGCGGGGCTGGCGACGGAATTGATGAATCATGTCCTGTCGCCCTGACCGCTGCTCTGCGCGCCTCAAGGCGGGAGATTCCGTTCGGATACATATATGATGGTGAATCAGCCCGAAAAAAGATAAAGATAGTCAATGTCTCTTCAAAGCCTCTGCCTCTCAAACTGAGATGCAGCAATCCCGGCCTGCAAGTCTCGGCTCCGGCGCTGCTTGTACCAGGGGAAGTGGCTGCGCTCAGCATGGTTTACGCCGGCCCTGGTGAGGACTGGACGAGCAGCCGCGATACCATCATTATTGATGCTGGCGGAGAGCCCGGTACATTGATGGCTTCCTGCATCAGGCTTCGAAGTGAGGAGGATAAAGGAGCCATGCTCCGTACTTTTCCTTCTGTGGGCAGGCTTCATCGCGTCCCTCTGTCCCGTGAGTATAAGGGAAGCATAGAACTCTACAATGACGGGACGTCTCCTCTGGTGATCCATGCCGTGCGTGGCGGCGCGGATTCAAACCTGAAGCCGGGGACGGTGCTCCCGCCGGGTTCCGTCCTGGAGGTGAGAGTGCGTACCGGGAGGGAAGCCGAGACTCTGGAGATTTTTACCAACGATCCGAAAAGACCATATAAAGAATTGATATACAAACACTGAATCTTATGAAGACCGAGATGCTTGCGGCTTTTTCGGCTGCGCTTTTGATGGCTTCCGCTTGCGGTGGCGGAAACGAGTATGAGTATCCGTTCCGAGACCCTTCTCTCCCGGTAGAGGAGAGGGTGGAGAACCTGCTTTCCCTGCTGACTCCGGAGGAGAAGGTGGGGCTGATGATGAACAAGTCTGTCTCCGTGGACCGGCTCGGAATCCCGGCCTACAACTGGTGGAGCGAGGCCTGCCACGGCATCAGGGCCGACGGGTACACTGTCTACCCGCAGTATATCGGTCTTGCCGCCACGTTCAACCCCGACCTTGTATACGAGGTGTTCAGCAGCGTCTCCGATGAGGCCCGGGCCAACTGGAACCGTTCCACCCCGGAATTCAATGTCGGGATGCGTGCCCGGTATTACCCCGGCAACCCCGAACTGAGTTTCTGGTGCCCTAACATCAACATCTTCCGCGATCCACGCTGGGGGCGAGGCCAGGAGACCCCCGGGGAAGACCCTTATCTGACGGAAGTCATCGGGATGCAGACCGTCAAGGGGATGCAGGGCGACGACGACAGGTACTTCAAGACCCACGCCTGCGCGAAACACTTCGGGGTGCACAGCGGGCCGGAACCCCTGCGGCACCGATTCGATGTCAGCGTGTCGGGGCGCGACCTGTGGGAGACCTATCTTCCTGCATTCAAGGCTCTTGTGACCGAGGCCAACGTGCAGGAGGTGATGTGCGCCTACCATCGTTATGAAGGGGTGCCGTGCTGCGCGAGCGACAGGCTTCTCCAGAACATACTCCGTGACAAATGGGGCTATAAGTCCCTGGTGGTCACCGACTGCGACGCGATCAACAATTTCTACACCCCGGGGCAGCACGAGACCCATCCTGACGCGATGCACGCTTCAGCAGACGCTGTGCTGAACGGGACCGACCTTGAGTGCGGCAACAGTTTCACATCCCTGATCGACGCCCTCAAGCAGGGGCTCATCAAGGAGTCGGATCTGGATGTCCACCTTCGCCGTACATTGCGTTCCCGCTTCGAGCTGGGAATGTTCGACCCTGCCGGGATGCTCCCGTGGGCGGGACTTGGCCCGGAAGTCATCAGCAGCGAGGAGCATGACGCGCAGGCCGTGCAGGCTGCGGCCGAGTCCATGGTACTTCTGAAAAACGAGGGCGTGCTGCCGCTTTCCCGCAAAGTGCGCAAGATCGCGGTGCTCGGCCCGAATGCCGACAACGTCCAGATGCTCAACGGCAACTACGGCGGCACTCCGACAGCGGAGCATGCCCGCTCTATCCTCGCCGGCTTGAAAAAGGCGCTCCCGGAAGCCGAGATCTTCTACGACCCTGCCTGCGACTATGTCGATGAGTACAATACGGAGAACCTGCTGCCGCAGTTCAATGGAGGAAAGGGTCTCAAGACACAGTTCTACGGCGGAAAGAGCCTGTCGGGCAGCGCGGTGAAAGAAGAGTACAGGGACGGTGAAATCAACTTCAGCACCTTCGGTGCATACGGCTTCTCGGAGGGCGTGGATGCCGACGGAGTGGCGGTAAGGCTGAGCGGCGAATTCAAGCCGGACTTCGACGGACTCCTCCAGTACAACATCTCCAGTGACAACGGCTACACCCTCAAGGTCAACGGGCGTACAGTGGAAAAGGCCGGCAGGGCCGCCCGTCGCGGATTCGGATTCCGCAACACAGTACCTGAATACAAGTCAATCCCTGTCAAGAGGGGAGGAAGCTATAATATAGAAGTTGAGTACGTGCGCGGTGACGGTCCGTTCGCCATGCTCTCCGCGCAGTTCTGCCGCAGGGAAAAGGCTGAGTTCGAGTCCCTTGCTTCCAAGGTGGCAGATGCCGACGCCATCATCGTGGTCGGAGGCATCACCGCCTCGTTTGAGGGTGAGGGCGGAGACCGTCCGGACATAGAGCTTCCGAATGTCCAGAGGCGTCTGCTCAAGGCAGTGCATGCCACGGGCCGTCCGGTTGTATATGTCAACTGCTCCGGTTCGGCGATGGGCTTTGAGGGTGTGGAAGACAGCTACGATGCTCTCATCCAGGCCTGGTATGGCGGTCAGGGCGGTGCGGATGCTCTCGCGGGCCTGCTGCTCGGAGACTTCAATCCGTCTGCGAAACTCCCGGTGACTTTCTATGCCTCCACAGCGCAGCTGCCTGATTTCCAGGACTACAGCATGGAAGGCAGGACTTACCGCTACTTCCGTGGAGAACCGATGTACCCGTTCGGCTTCGGGCTCAGCTACACCTCATTCGGATACGGCCAGGGCAGGCTTTCAGCCGCTTCCGCCAAGCCTGGCAAGAAAATCACCCTTACAGTCCCTGTCACAAACACCGGGGCTGTGGACGGGGAGGAGGTTGTGCAGGTCTATGTCAAGAGCCTTGACAGGGCTGACGCTCCGCTGAAGTCTCTGAAAGCCTTCAAAAAGGTGAAGATCGCCGCCGGCAAGACCGTGAAAGTCAAACTGGAACTCGACAACGAAGCCTTCCACTTCTATGACGGCAATGACGGGCTCGCCCCGGCCCCGGGACGCTACAAGATCCTCTACGGCTCCTCATCCGCCGACCGCGACCTCAAATCACTGGATTTCACTTTGCTGTAAAAATTGTTATATTGTGGAAAAATTATCCAATCATGACCACAGCAACAAAAATCCTTTTGTGCCTCGGCCTCGCCATGGCCGTACTCGCCTGCGGTGAGGCAGAACCACCGCTTGTCTATGACAAGGAAAACACCCTCAGTTCATTCAAGGCGGCTCAGATGAGTCCTTCAGGACTTGAGACGCCGCAGGAAAGCCTTCCGAACCCCTTTGCCTGGGCTTCAGGACGAGGAGAGGTGAAGAACTTCCGCGACTGGGAGAAACGCCGCGCGGAGATTTCCTCCATGATCCAGTACTACGAGACGGGGCTCAAGCCGGCAGTCCCTCCGGGGGATGTAAGTGCCAGGATGAGCGGTGACACCCTTTATGTCGATGTCAAAGTCGGGAGTGAGACCTTGACCCTCAGCTCGTACATCGCATATCCCGAGAGCGGGGAAGGACCGTTCCCGGTGATGATCGGCACGAGCGTGATGTCCCTGCCGCACAGCCTTTTCGAGGACAGGCCTGTGGCGCTGATGGTGTTCAACGAGAAACAGGTCAACAACTACACCCAGTGGGGGCCGCACGGCAGCCGCGGGGAATTCGAGTTCGACCGCCTCTATCCGGATCTCAAGGAGAACGGGGCCTATATCGAGTGGGCCTGGGGCTTGAGCCGCCTTATAGACGGGCTGTGCCAGCTCGGGCCAGAGAAGACCCGTATAGACACACGGCATATCGGGGTGACCGGCTGCTCCTATGCCGGCAAGATGGCCCTTTTCTGCGGAGCGTTCGATGAGAGGGTGGCTCTGACCATAGCCCAGGAGCCTGGCGGCGGCGGTGCTGCCGCGTGGCGTGTCTCACACACGCTTAAGGATGTGGAGAGTCTGGAGAAGACAGACTACAACTGGTTCCTCGAAAGCTTCCGCGACACTTTCTCCGGAGAGAAGGTGTGGAACATCCCTTATGACCGGCACGAACTCTGCGCGATGGTGTGTCCGCGTGCTCTTCTTCTGCTCGGAAACACTGATTATCAGTGGCTTGCGGACGAATCCGGATATGTCTCCGCCAACGCCGCCCGCAAGGTCTGGGAGCGCTTCGGGATAGCTGACCGTATGGGCTGGTCCATAGAGGGCGGACATCCGCACTGTCTCCTGCCGGAGTCACAGTATCCGGAAGTAGAGGCTTTCATCGACCGTTTCCTGCTCGGGAAAGATGTCCCGACGGTGGTGATGAAAGCCCCGATGTTTCAGGACGTGGATCTCTCACGCTGGATAAAATACTGAAGTTTCAAGGGGCCGTCAAGCGGCCCCTTGATCATTCCAGAGGCTTCCCCTTGATGTAATGGGTCCTTATGAACGGGGTTGAGTAGCAGTAGGGGATGAAGCCCAGCGACGGTATGGGGCGTGTCAGTATGAGGTTGGCGAGCTTGCCGACTTCAACTGAACCGCAGATGTCACTGACCCCCATGGCGTAAGCCCCGTTGATGGTGCAGGCGTTGAGCGCCTGCACCGGGGTAAGCCGCATCTTGATGCAGGCCTGCGCCATCACCATGCGCATGTCACCTGACGGGGAGGAGCCTGGGTTGAAGTCGCTTGCCAGGGCGATGCCGAGACCGCCCGCTATGAAGTCCCGTGCGCGGGCGTAGGGGAGTCCGAGGAAAAACGAAGAACCCGGGAGCATTGTCGGCATGGTCTCGCTGTCCCGCAGGAGGGCCATTCCCACCTCTGATGTATGTTCCAGATGGTCAACAGAAAGAACCTTGTGCTTAAGAGCCACGTGCATGCCTCCGATGACAGCTATCTCGTCAATGTGTACCTTGCCGCGCAGTCCGAAGCGTTCTCCTGCCGTGAGGATCAGATCCATGTCCTCCGGGCTGAAGAAGCCGTCGTCGCAGAAAACGTCTATGAACTCCGCCAGTCCCTCCTCCGCCACACGCGGAATCATCTCCCTGATTATCAGTGAGACATAGTCATCCTTGCATCCGGAGAAATCCCGGCCTACCGCGTGGGCGCCGAGGAAAGTGGCGCGTATCACAGCCGGGACGCTCTCCCTTATGCGCCTTATAACGCGCAGCATCTTGAGCTCGTCCTCGACTGTAAGGCCGTAGCCGCTCTTTATCTCTATGGCTCCGCTTCCTTTCTCCATCATCTCCTTGACCCTTTCAAGGCTCTGGCGGTAGAGAGAGTCCTCATCGGTGGAGTGCAGAAGGTCGGCAGAGTTGAGGATTCCGCCGCCTCGTGCGGCTATCTCCTCGTAACTGAGACCGTTGATCTTGTCGATGAATTCCTCCTCACGCGAGCCGGCATAGACTATGTGGCTGTGGGAGTCGCAGAACGAAGGCAGCATCATGCATCCGGATGCGTCCACCCTGAAGTCGAAATGCCCTTTCGGACAGCCGGACATGGGCCCGAAACCGGAGATGAACTCTCCGTCCATGCTGAGCCAGGCATTGTGGATGCTTCCGGTACGGGACATCTCATCCCCCTGCAGGCGCAGGGTGCCGGCGGGGGTGATGCCAGTCAGTTCTTTAATATTGACGAATAAGGTCTTCATTGCGCAGGAAGTCTATTGATTTCTGGATGAGCGGATGAAGATAGCTGTCGTCGTCCACGAACGGGACCTGCCTGCGGTATTCCTCCACTATTTTCTCAAGTACCGCTGAAGTTTTGGCTGGGCGGCGGAACTCAAGTGCCTGAGTGGCGTTGAGGAGTTCGATTCCCAGCACTTCTTCCACGTTGTCCATGATCCGGACAAGTTTGGTGGCGGAGTTGGAGCCCATGCTCACGTGGTCTTCCTGCCCCTGGGATGACGGGATGGAGTCGCAGGAAGCCGGCCAGCATAGGCCTTTGTTCTGGCTGACTATGGATGCGGCCGTGTACTGGGGGATCATGAATCCGCTGTTGAGCCCCGGCCTGGCCACCAGAAATGCGGGGAGTCCTCTCTGGCCCGAGATTAGGCGGTAGGTGCGGCGCTCGGAGATGCTGGCGAGTTCTGACATTGCCACGGCCAGAGAATCCATAGGCAGGGCTATCGGCTCGCCGTGGAAGTTGCCTGCCGAGATGATCATGTCCTCGTCCGGGAAGACGTTGGGGTTGTCGGTTGTGCTGTTGATCTCCGTCTCGATGACTGATTCCACATAGCGTATGCAGTCTTTGACCGCCCCGTGTACCTGAGGGATGCAGCGGAACGAGTAAGGGTCCTGTACATGGACTTTGTCGCGACGTATAAGTTCGCTTCCCTCAAGCAGATGCATGAACCTGTCTCCTGTCTCGATCTGTCCCCGGTGCGGGCGGAGCCGGTGGGTGAGGGCATAGAAAGGCTCTATGCGCCCATCGTATGCGTCCAGAGAGATGGCTCCGATGTAGTCAGCCCATCTGGAGAGGCGTTTTGCTTTCAGCAGGCTCCACACTGCGTGCGCGCTCATGAACTGGGTGCCGTTGAGCAGGGCCAGCCCCTCTTTGGACTGGAGGGTGATCGGCTGCCAGCCGAATTCTGAGGCGACTTCAGCGCTCGGGCGGATCTTGCCCTTGTAGAGTACTTCTCCAAGTCCCAGCAACGGCAGGGACAGGTGTGCAAGAGGTGCGAGATCTCCGGAGGCGCCGAGCGAGCCGTGCTGGTAGACTACTGGGAGGATGTCGTGGTTGAACATGTCGATGAGCCGCTGCACTGTGGCGAGCTGGGCGCCGGAGTGGCCGTATGAGAGGGACTGTATCTTCAGGAGAAGCATCAGCCTGACTATCTCCGGGCGTACGGTCTCACCCGAGCCGCAGGCGTGGGATACTACCAGGTTGTACTGGAGCTGGGAAAGCTTGTCCTCTGGAATCGTGACATTGCACAGTGAGCCGAAGCCTGTGGTCACTCCGTAGACCGGCCGGCCGATGTCCTCCATCTTGGTGTCAAGGTAGCGGCGGCATTTTTCTATCGCCACAACGGACTCTTCTGACAGGGCGAGCTGTGCGCGGCTGTCGATTATTTCCTTTACCTTGTCGAGGGTGATGTGTTCCGGTGAAATGTGATGTGTCATAGTTCTGAGTCTAAAGCATTGTTTATAAGTGTGTCGTCTGCTGTTACAGGCATCGTTACTTTAAGTTGCGGAGTGCGCTGCATCTCTCTGAGGATGGCGCTGACGGCGCCGCTGTTGCGGGCCCAGCTGCGGCGCGCTATGCCGTTGTTGACATCCCAGAAAAGCATCTGCCGTATGTGCCGCGCGGAGTCATCGGAGCCGTCTATGACCATCCCGAATCCTCCGTTGATCACTTCTCCCCAGCCGACTCCGCCTCCGTTGTGGATGGACACCCAGGTGGCGCCGCGGAAAGAGTCGCCGATGACGTTCTGCACAGCCATGTCGGCGGTGTAGCGCGAGCCGTCATAGATGTTGGATGTTTCCCTGAAAGGGGAGTCCGTGCCGGAGACGTCGTGGTGGTCGCGGCCCAGCACTATCGGGGCGCTGATCTCACCGCTGCGGATGGCATCGTTGAACGCGAGGGCTATCTGTGTGCGTCCAAGGCAGTCGGCGTAGAGAATCCTGGCCTGTGAGCCCACCACAAGATGGTTCCTGCCGGCTTCCTCGATCCAGTGGATGTTGTCCTGCATCTGGCTCCGGATCTCATCAGGGGCCTGTCCGGCGAGTTTTTTCAGCACATTGACAGCGAGAGCATCTGTCTTGGCGAGATCCTGCGGATCTTCAGACATGCAGACCCAGCGGAACGGGCCGAAGCCGTAGTCGAAGTAGAGCGGGCCCATGATGTCTTCCACGTAAGAAGGGTAGCGGAAAGATCCGTCTTCCCTCAGGATGTCCGCTCCGGCGCGGGAGCTCTCCAGAAGGAAGGCGTTGCCGTAGTCGAAGAAATACATCCCCTTGGCTGTAAGTCTGTTGATCGCTGCTACCTGACGCCTCAGTGAAGCCTGTACGGCCTGTTTGAACGCCTCCGGGTCGTCAGCCATCATCCGCTTGGCCTCTTCGAAGCTCAGCCCTGCCGGGTAGTAGCCCCCGGCCCACGGGTTGTGCAGGGAGGTCTGGTCTGAACCGAGGTCAACCTTGATGCCTTCATCTGTAAGCCTTTCCCAGAGGTCAACTACATTGCCGATGTAGGCCAATGATACGACCTCCTTGTCCTGCACGGCCTTGCGTATGCGCGGTATGAGTTCATCCAGGTCTTCGTACAGCTCGTCAACCCAACCCTGGTCATAGCGCTTGCGTGCCGCCAGCGGGTTGATTTCCGCCGTGATGCTCACTACTCCGGCGATGTCGCCGGCCTTGGGCTGCGCGCCGGACATACCTCCGAGACCTGCGGTGACAAAGAGCGTTCCACGCATCTGCTCCGCCGTGCCTTCCAGCCCGCGCTTGCGGAGCTGCATCCTGGCGGCGTTCATCACTGTGATTGTGGTGCCGTGCACGATGCCCTGCGGACCTATATACATATAGGAGCCTGCGGTCATCTGGCCGTACTGTGATACGCCGAGGGCGTTGAACCTCTCGTAGTCGTCGCGGCTGGAGTAGTTGGGGATCACCATGCCGTTGGTCACCACCACGCGAGGTGCGTCCTTGTGGCTCGGGAAAAGTCCGAGCGGCAGGCCCGAGTACATCGAAAGCGTCTGCTCGTCAGTCATCTGTGCGAGATACTGCATCGTAAGGCGGTACTGCGCCCAGTTCTGGAAGACGGATCCGTTGCCTCCGTAGGTTATCAGCTCGTGAGGGTGCTGGGCCACGCGCGGGTCGAGGTTGTTCTGTATCATGGCCATAATGGCCGCCGCCTGACGGCTCCGTGCAGGGTACTGGTCTATAGGACGGGCCAGAATCTCGTTTGAGGGGCGGTAGCGGTACATGTATATGCGGCCGTAGTCACGAAGTTCCGCCGCGAACTCCGAGGCCAGCACGGGGTGGAGTTCCTCGGGGAAGTAGCGGAGGGCGTTCTTGAGCGCGAGGGCCTTTTCCTTGCGGCTCAGGATGTCCTTGCGCTTCGGGGCGTGATTGATCAGGGGGGCGTATGGTTTGGCTTCAGGCAGGTAGGACGGGATGCCTTCAAGTATCTCCTCCTGCCAGCTCAGATGATGGTGGTCGGGGCTGTTCATTGTATATGGCTGTTGACGATTTCGAGTATCTGATCTTGCATTTCCATGGCTTCAGCTGCGAGAGCATCGGCTTCGGCGTTGAGTTCTGCGGCTGCCTCCTTGTCCTGGAGTCCGGCCGAATTGATGCGCACATTGAGCTGGGCTCCGCGTATCGCCGCTGTGGCTGCGAGGGCTCCTACTCCGGCATCGGACGCTGAGGCGGGGTTGCCTTTCTCCGCCATGGCCTTGGCGATCGGGAGTGCTTTTAGTGCTGTCTTCATGGTGCGGAGCGGCACCTGCGCGGCGTAGAGGGTCGCGGCTTCGAGGGCGGCTGCGCGTGCCGCCTTCTCCTCATCGTTGCCTTTCGGCATCTTGAACACCTCCATGATCCTGTCGAAGGCGGCGGTGTCCTCGTCCACGAGGTCCAGGAGTTCATTCATCACCTTCTGGCCTTCATCCGCCCAGTCGGAGAACTCTTTCCATCTCTCATCCCAGCCTCTCTTGCCTGCGGAGAGATTGGCCACCATAGTGCCCAGTGCGGCTCCCAAGGCTCCCATGTAAGCGGAGATGGATCCTCCTCCCGGGGCGGGGGATTCGGATGCTGTCTCCTCGGCGAACGCCTTGAGATCCATTCTGATGAGCCTGTGCCTCCTGGCTTCTTCAGCCTCGTCGCGCATGAGGTATTCGATGACTTTCTCATGCGGGTTGAACGGCTTGAGGTCGTCCAGGCCCATCGATTTGACGGCTATCTTCATTATCTCCTCTTCGGATATGCCTGTGGAGCGCTGCTGCTTCTCGAGAAAATACTTGCCGGCATCGATAAGTGCGCTTTTCGGCACCAGGCCCACAATCTCGGTGCCGGTGACCCTCATGCCCCGTGCCTGAGCGGCGCGGCATACCTCCTCAAATGCCTTGTGGAGCGGGGTGGCGGCGATGTCGGTGATGTTCATCGACACCTGGGCGATGCCGTATTCATCGATGTACCAGCCGATTGCCTTGCAACCCTTGAGCGTGCCGGGGATCCAGATGTCCTTCCCCTCGGCGTCCTTGAGCACCTTGCCGGTGAGCGAACCGCCCTCGCGTGCCTTGCGGCCCTTCTCGCGTACGTCGAAGGCCACTGCCATGGCGCGGCGGGTGGAGGTGGTGTTGAGGTTGAAGTTGACGGCTATCAGGAAGTTGCGGGCTCCGACATTGCTGGCTCCGGACTTGGCTACGGTATCGTTGTACTCCTTAGGCCCGAAGTCCGGCCTGCGTGAGGGGTCAGCCATCTTCTCGGGAAGCGCTTCGTATTCTCCTGCCCGGCAGACGGCCAGGTTCTTTCGCTCAGGCCTGAAGGCTGCGGCCTCGTAGCAGTAGCATGGTATGCCGAGCTCTTCGCTGATGCGTCTGGACAGCTCGCGTGAGAGCTGTGCGCATTCTTCCAGACTGATGCCGGCCACCGGAATGAGCGGCAGCACGTCTGTGGCCCCGGAGCGGGGGTGCGCCCCGTGGTGATGTCTCATGTCGATGAGTTCCTGGGCTTTCTGCACTCCGCGGAACGCGGCCTCGCAGACGGCTTCGGGACTTCCGACGAAGGTTATCACGGTCCGGTTGGTGGCTTCGCCCGGGTCGATGTCGAGAAGTTTGACTTTTTCACCTGTGACGGGAGATGCGGCGCCGGTGATGGCGGCGGCTATCTTGTTGATTACATCTTTGTTGCGGCCTTCGCTGAAGTTCGGCACGCATTCGACGATTCTCTTCATATAGGACAAAAAATGTGTTAGCAGGCCAAATATAGTTAAATATTCGTTACGGAACGGGGAGGATTTGCATCAAATCAACTGTTTCTTTCCGTTTTGCTTTTGTCCCAAACCGGATGCTATAACCCGGACGTTCTCCGCGTGGTCACGGCCTTGCGGGAAAACAGCCGCTGCGGCAGTTCCATGGCGAGTATGATGCCGAGGACAATGGCGATTGCCCCTTTGGCGGCCACAAATCCGGTGGAGAGTGAGAGCGCAAACTGGCTGGACAGCAGGTAGTAGGTGAACCAGAACACCCCTGCCCCCGGGACAAGAGGGAAGATGCCGCACAGCACGAAGACCGTGCTAGGGCACTTGTGCAGCACCGCCACGTAGCGGGACAGGATGCAGATCACTATGGTGGACAGGACTATAGCCACCGTTGCCCCGACAAGGCAATATCTGGTCATTGCCAGAAATAGCCCCCAGCCAATGGCCCCGATGAGTCCAGAAGCGACATACTCTTTGCGCGGAGCACCGAAAAGCACGGCGAAAGCCAGCGTGCCCACGAACGCCGCCAGCATCTGCCAGAGCAACCCTGCCGTCTGCGGGTTCACGGTCATGCCGGAGAGTTCAATCATCCCTCCGGACACGGCCCCATCCGTGACGAAAGCGATACTCACCCCGAGTGCTATGCAGATGAAGCCCAGCATGGCATCGGTCAGGCGGGTCAATCCGGCAATGTAGTCCGAGTTTGCAAGATCCCTCACCCCGTTGACAAACGGCACCCCGGGAATCAGCGGCATGACCGCACCTATTATAATGTTGCTCAGACTTTCCCCGAAGCCGATCCTGTAGGAGGCTACGCACAAAAGTGTAGCAAACAGTGCATTGCTGATACCTCCGACTATCTTTGAAAGATACTTGCCGCTGACAAATATGGAAAACACATACAGCAGCGCCCCCACGACGAAAGCCGCAGCGCAGTCCATGAAGCCGCCGCCGAAAACGGCACAGAACCCGGAAGCCCCGAAAGCAGAACCGGCAATCTGTTCCCACGCAGGTTTTCCGGCCCCGTCCCGGATTGCCTCAAGATGCTTGCGTGCCTGGGCCAGGGTGTATTTGCCGGCCGCGATTTCGTAACTCAAACTGTTGACCTCCACCACCTTGGAAAGCTGTATGCCGCGAATCGGGATGAACTCCACATTGGCATATTTTCCAGAAGATCCGGTCGTGAAGATGCCATTGCTGAGCACGAAAAAATGACCTGAATCCACTCCGTAATGGGACGAAATCCGCGCCATCGTGTCCTCTACCCGGGAAATCTCAGCCCCGTTCTCAAGGAGAATATGTCCGGCAATCGAAGCCGTCTCCAGCACTTCAGCCGTCTCGTTCCTCTCTTCCATGGCGCAAAAATAACAATTTTCCTTCATCCTCGCCGTGAACTGCTGCAGCGTCTGTTTTCACGCAAGGGAGCAGTCTCCGGGAGAAAGTCCATAGAATATCACCTCGTCACTGTTGTTGAGATGTTGGGGTCGCTGGCCACCACATTCTGGTCTGCCTGATAAGAGGAACTGTATTTGCCGCGTGGCAAGTCCTCGAAGATATAGCGATTTGCCATCCTGGCCGCTTCAATCTGGTCCGTCAGAGCTGTCAAAATGGCCGAAGCGGCAAGATCGACAAGCATGCCGATGATGGTATTGGTGCCGCTGTTTATGGAACAATCCAGATAGAGATTGCAGGTCCTGTCAAAAAGCACTTCCCCTGTCGCCGCCGAGCGTATGAAGTATCTGATCTTTGTGGAAATGCCCAATCCGGATTTCTCCCAGGAGTCAATCTGGGAGAACACTACGGCATCAGCCCCGAAGAATTTGCGGAAAGGTTCGAGCGAGGCATTTTCAAAGAGTTCTGCATCATAAGCACTCTCCGCCTTAAGCACATCGAGGGCAAGCAGAGGCGAGACCACGTAATAGCCGGCATCAGCCAAAGGACGGCTGATGGAGGTGTACAGCAGATCCTTAGCCTCAACGTTGGTAGTGTTGTTGATTGGCGGCATCACCAGCAGCACGAGAGGTTTCTCTTCGTACATCCCCGGATACAGGCTCTCACGCGTCTGCGCGACCTTGTTGGAGATGCCGCATGAAACGAGCATCAAGGCTGACATAAGCACAGCAAAGGCTCTCCCGAACAAACTGCAAGAAGCGAATCTTATCATAAGGCCAGACGTTTAAGCAACGGGCCGACAAATGTGGCGGACTCCGGATAATTGATCATTTCCAATCTCAGCATCTCCTCGCCACGCTCGCGGAACAGTCCGGAGTAGTCGGTCAGATTGCCGAATAGGCGGCGCTGACGGTCGCTGGCGTTGTGGTAGAACACGTCGGCGACATCCGGCTGGAGAAGAAGATAACCATACTCGGCGCAAATCCCCGGAGGGGGCATCTTCCGCGTCCCGTCCGGGCGTGACACCATCATTTCATATACATATATGAGATTGCAGATGCTTTCCGGTGTGCGTTCCTTGTAGTTGCGGTATGCGGCACTCTCATAGCCGCTCGCTCCGTCACTTGAAGGGCCCCAGTTATACAAGCCAACAGTTGTCCCGCATGAGGACAGAAGCAGGGCGGATGCCAGAAGCACAAGCGCCGGTCTCATAGGCAGACGACCTTATGCTCCCCAGCGGAAATGAATATGGTCTTGCTGTAGACACGGACAGATCCGCTGTAAACCTCTATATTATGGGTGCCGGGAACAAGATAGAGCGTATTCTCCGCCGTAGCCTTGATGTCCCTGTCTCTGCGCCATGAAGATTCCTTGACAGCGTATAGACGGTAATCGTCACCATCGACTCTTACTGTGAGCGGAGCACCTAGGGAATCAGTGAACGACAGGCAGGTCTCATCAGCCTTGCCGCTGGAAAGCGTATAGACCCCGACTCCGCATCCCGCGAAAAGTACTGCGGAAAGCAGAAGAATTACAAGTTTTCTCATTTGTCAAGAATATAATAATCAGTCAGTTGATCTTCTTTGACGGGTTCGCCCTCATAGGAGCAGAAAGAAATCTCGGTCTCTGGCGTATTGCCGGTCATCGAGACCACGGTCACCTTGCCTGTAAGAGTCCCCGGGAGTTCGATGTCCACTCCCGTCTGAGGGTTCTTCACCACCTTGCCCTTACGATAGACGTTGAAACTGTCCCCGACGGCAAGGCCCTGCGAGGCTCCGCCGGAAATCACAAAAGAGCCGTCCTGTACAGCCAGTATGTATGACCGCCACGGCTGGTCCATGCACTTGTTGATAATGTTCTCAACCAACTGAGAGAGAGCGGCGGAGATAGCCTTGTCACTGAGGGTCGCATCATAGCCTGCCGTGCCTCCCAGACCCAGCGTCGTGGTGGAAGATGTCTCGGCATAGCCCTTTGCCTCGTCGGAATAGATGATGAGTCCGGTGGAGGCCTCGACCAGACGTATGCTCACTCCGGCCTCCACTGTCTGTGTCTTGGTGGATGAGAAGAGTTTCTGCTGGCCCTCGTTTTTGCGCCCGTACTCAGTGATGGAGCCGAGTATTATGTAGTCCGCGCCGATCTTGTTCATGTTTTTCCCCGCTTCGGCTGCAAGCACATCGAGATCCTCTCTCTCAAGCAGAATGAATTTGCCGCTGGCTGCCAATTTGGCCGAAAGGATGTCCAGTGCCTGTTTCCGCATCGGATCGTTTTCCTTGTCATAGAACAGCCCTTTGGCATACTGGGTCTCGTTGGTGAAACGGCCTATGGCTACCTTGCGCTTTATGGTCCTGTCTCCCTGTTGTGCGTAGGACGGCAGGGCCACAAGGAGAGAAAGCGCCAGCAACGCCGCCTTGATGATAGTTTTCATTTCAATAACGTTTTACGTATTGCCGCAAAAATAATACTTTTTTCGTCATGCTGACCATGTTGACTGAACTTTCGTGACAACGGATCCGAGGCCTTCTCGCGCTGTCCGGGTGAGACCTTCTCGCGCGCTGTCCGGGTTATAGCATATTGCGCACAATATGCTATAACCCGGAGCCGCAGGTGCCGTATAGGGGTGATTTTTCAGATAGGTTAGAGCATTTTTCGGGAGATGTGCTATAACTTGGACAACAAGCTTCGTCTATGGGATGATTTTTGCAGTGCCGGATGGCAAAACTTATAACTATGAGAGACAAAGTTGTCCATATTTGTATCAAATCGGATGCGGAACTCCTGCATCGCGTCGAAGACGATTACCATTGTTCAATCACGAAAATGTCGAGGGGCCATGGGATGGGTGAACCTGGGCGAGGTGGCTTGGCAGGGGAATCTGGCGAGAGAACCTGGTGGGCAGGGAACCTTGGGCCGGGTAACCTGGGCGGGAAACCTGGCCGTGGAAGATGGGCCGGAGAACCTAGCAGGGGAACCTGGCAGGGCGAACATAGCCGGAGAAGGCTGGAGGGGCATCATTGGCACAGGCCGAGCGGACAATCGTCTTGGAGTTTTTGCGGAATCCGGCAGATATTGCTAACTTCGCAAGATATGTCCAGAACGTCCAAAATCACTTTTGTGACTCTCGTCGGCTCCGTGGTCAATGCGGTGCTGACCATATTCAAGATAGTCGCCGGTATAGCCGGACATTCCGCCGCGATGATCGCCGATGGTGTGCACTCCCTTTCTGACCTTCTGAGCGACATCGTTGTGCTGGTCTTCGTCCGCATCTCCGGCAAGGGCCGCGACAAGGATCATGACTACGGCCACGGCAAGTTCGAGACGTTCGCCACGCTGATAATCAGTCTAATGCTCCTTGTGGTCGGGGCCAACCTGATGTCCTCCGGCATAGAAAGCATCAAGAACATACTTGGCGGCAAAGCCGTTGAAGCCCCGGGGATGATCGCCTTGTGGGCAGCCCTGCTTTCAATCGTCTCCAAAGAAATCCTCTACCGCTACACGGCAGCGCAGGGCCGTAAGCTCGACAGTCCGATGATGGTCGCCAACGCCTGGCACCACCGGTCCGACGCCCTCTCGTCGGTCGGCTCCCTTCTCGGCATCGGCGGAGCCATCCTCCTCGGTGACAAGTTCGTCATACTCGATCCTCTGGCAGGCTGCATCATCAGCATCTTCATCATCGTGATGGCAGTGAGGATGTCGATACCGGCAGTAAAGGAACTGCTTGACGTCTCCCTTCCTGATGAGATGGAAGCCCAGATCGTGCGGACCGCGAAAAGTGTCCCGGGCGTGGTTGACCTGCACGAACTGAAGACCAGACGGGAAGGTCCCGGCATTGTGATGGAAGGACACCTTGTCCTACACTCTGACATCTCGCTGGAGCAGGCCCACACCATCTCCAAGCGTGTAGAACGGGCACTTCGCGACAAGTTCGGCGCCTCCACCCAGATATCCCTGCACCTTGAACCGGAGGACGATTCACAGTAGCTCCGTTCCGGAACCCGATATGCCCAAAAGACCAGAAAGGGGCCCAAGCCAAGCTAGATCGGGACGGCTACTTTCCCGCCATCAACGGGCGCAGGCGCACAAGCCAGTAGAGCAGCCCGGCAATGGTGAGCACTGCCCCCACGACACCGATCCAGGAAATGGAGAGATGAGTGCAGACTGCGCCTCCGATCAGTGCGCCGCAGCCTATTCCGAGGTTGAAGATTCCAGAGTAGATGGACATCGCCACGGCCGACTCATCCTCCGACGCGGCTGAAATAACCTCCGACTGCATAGCCAGATTGTAGGCCGTCACCGAAATCCCCCACACGGCGCATATCGCGATGCTCAGGACGTGGCTGAAAGCCAACGGCCTCATGAGGAGCAGGGCGAGGGTCAATCCGCACATCGCCAGAGTCACGAAGCGGAAGCGCCAGGAGACATAGAACTTGGAAAAGGCGAAACTGCTCACCAGTCCGGCGATTCCGAACACCATCAGCGTCCCGGTGATCATGCCCTCCGACATCCCTCCTATCTGCCCGAGGAACGGCTCGATGTAACTGTAGGCCGTATAGTAGCCGGTCGCGAACAGCAGGGTGAAGACATAGATCCCTATGAGCACCTTTTTGTGTAGCATCATAGGCAGCCCCTTCAAGTTGACCCCTTTTCCCGCAGGAATCCCGGGGAGAGTCAGGGCCACCAGCACCAGGGTCAGCAGGGCGAATATACCCACGCAAAGGAACGTCATCCGCCATCCCACCATCAGGCCGATTGCCCGCCCGAGCGGCATCCCCATTATCACGGCTATAGAAGTACCCGTGACTACAATGCTGAGTGCCAGGGACTTGTGAGACGGCGGTACAGAGCGTACCGCGATGGAAGGTATGATGGACCAGAATATCGCATGTGTGCTTGCCACCCCGATACGGGAGAGCATCAGCATCCAGTAGGAAGACGAGAGGAAAGACAGGCCCTGGAACAGGGTGAAACATCCGATCACACCGAGCAGCAGTTTGCGCATCTCGGACCGGGAGAACACCATTGTCAAGGGGAGGGAAAGAAGCATAACCATCCATGCATACACGGAGATGAGCATGCCCGTCTGGGCTTCACTGCGACCGAAATCGGCTCCTATGTCGCTCAAGAGTCCGATCGGCACAAATTCAGAGGTGTTAAAAATAAAAGCGGCACAAGCCAGCCCGATAAGGGCCATCCAGTGCCTGGCAGTCATTTTCTGCTCCGTCATAAATTATATATATACTACTAACTAACTGTCTGTCTCCGGAGCAGACCGGAAGACGGATGCAAATATAGTAACATATTCCCATTGTACAAGGGGAGATGCAAAAAAGTTATAAAAATTTTTAATAATCAGATTCCTGGCGTTACATCTTTTCTTGCTCAAGATACAAAACAGCCCTCCTGGCCGCCTCAGGCATTGACTGCAGCGGCGAGTATGTATAAATTTGTACAAACGAAAAACCACATTTATGAGACGCATTCCATACTTGCTGCCGGCTTTGGCTTTGCTTGCTGCCGGCTGCAGTGGCGGCGAGCAGCCGCTGAAGCTCAATGACCTCGAATACTACGAACGTCCCGGGGTCAATGTCCTCGTCTACAGCAACCTCTTCACCGGAGGTTTCAACGATGAGAAGAATTCCGGCATAGAGATTATTCATCACGGAGTCCGTACCGTGCAGGGCGGTGCCGTGAGGCTGTCCAACACCCCCGAGCAGTGGGACCTGGTGCCCGAGACCACTTTCCGCAACGTTGACCCCGACAAGGGCACAATAGAGGTGGGGCTGCGCTATCCCGACTACGACTTCGACTCACGGCTTGTGGTGACCCCGGAAGGGGAGGCCTTCAAGATCGAGGTGTATCTGGACAAGCCTGTACCTGAAACGATTGCGGGGGAGGCCGGGTTCAATCTCGAGTTCCTGCCGTCGCAGTACTGGAACAAGGCCTACCTCGTGGACGGTCAGGCCAAGCGTTTCCCGCGCTACGCGGTGAGCGAGACGGTCACCCGCCCCAACAGCGAGAAGATCAAACAGTTCAAGGGCTACAAGACCTACGATGACCGCGGCACCGGACGCTTTGTTGATCCTCTGCCGATGTCGGAGGGACACAGCATGACCCTCGCTCCGGACGATCCCGAGAGGATGGTCAAGATCACTTCCGATGGGGCAGAACTGAAACTCTATGACGGTCGCATGCTTGCCCAGAATGGCTGGTACGTGCTCCGGAGCGTCCTTCCTGAAGGCAAGACGGGCAAGGTGCTTAGCTGGACCGTGGAGCCCAACGCCGTACGTGGCTGGGTGCGTGAACCGAACATCGGCCTTTCCCAGGTGGGATATGTGCCTGAGCAGCCGAAAGTGTCAGTAATAGAGCTGGACAAGGCCGACAAGCCTCTGCGGACAGCCTCCATATACAGGGTAAACCCCGATGGCACAGAGAGTAATGTCTTCACCGGAAAGACATCGATGTGGGGCCCGTACTTCAAGTATAACTACCTCAAGTTTGACTTCTCCCCGGTCCGGGAGCCCGGCATATACTATATAAAATATGGCGATGCCCGCACCGTCAACTTCATAATCGGGGACGATGTCTATGACAAGATCACAGATGCGACGAGCGATGTCTGGATCCCTATCCACATGAACCATGTCGCCGTCAACGAAGCTTACCGCATGTGGCACGGCGAACCATTCAAGGAAGGCTATCTCCAGGCGCCGCCAAGTACGGATCACTTCGACCTCCACTGGCAGGGGCCGACTACGGATACCAAGTATGAAGCCCTTGAACTCATCCCTGGCCTCAATGTCGGAGGCTTCTTCGATGCCGGGGACTTCGATATCGAGACTTCTTCCAACATCTCCGTGGTCCAGAACCTCGTCTCCATCTGGGAGCGCTTCCGTCCTATGCGTGACATGACATTCGTCAGCGAGAGCCAGCGCTACGTGGACTTGCACCGCCCGGACGGGGTGCCTGACATCCTCCAGTACATCGAGCACGGCGTGCTCAACCTGCTCGCCCAGGCCGAGAACATCGGCCACATGTCCCAGGCCCTTTCCAACTCGGTGCTAGACAACTACCACCATCTCGGCGATGCCGCCTCCCTTACCGACGGCCGCCACTATGACCCGCGCCTCAAGCCGTACGAGATCTCCTCTGACGGCCGCCGCAGCGGCACCCCGGATGACATGTGGGCTTTCACCAGCCGCGACCCGTCGCTTGACATGAGGGCTTCGACCATGTTCGCCGCCGCCAGCCGTGCGCTCAAAGGCTACAACGATACTCTCTCAGCACGCGCTCTCAGGCAGTCCAGAAGACTCCAACAAGAAGCCGCAGTCCTGCTTGCCAAGGCCCCTCAGACCCGTGGGGGCAGACCTGGTGGCGACGCCGCATCCAACCTCCAGCTATACGTGGCCACAGGGGAGAAAGCATATCTTGACAGGTTCGATGAGGCCATCTGGCCGATGCTTGACCGTTTCGTCAACTTCGGTATCAGCACCGCCCTCGAAGCAGTGCCGTACATGGATGCTGCCTACAAAGAGAAGCTACGCCCGTACGTGGAGAAATATGCCGAGTACGTGTCCGGACTGGAGCAGGACAACCCTTACGGCGTGCCGATAGGCAGGGCCAACTGGGCTGGGAGCGGTGCAGTTGTCAATTTCGGGACCACCCTGTGCCTGGCCTCCACCCACTTCCCGGAGATCATATCGGCGGACAACGTATATAAGGTGAGCAACTACATTTTCGGCTGCCATCCGTACCACAACTATTCTCTTGCAGCCGTGGTGGGTGCCACCAGACCGAAGGCCGTGTTCTACGGCAACAACAGGGCAGACTTCTCGTTCATTCCGGGCAATGTAGCTCCTGGTCTGCTCTTCAGAAACCCCGACCACTTCGAGAACTACGACGACTGGCCGTTCCTCTGGGGGCAGAACGAAGGCACGATAGCCGGCAACACGGATTTCCTGATCTTCGGCTCCTCGTTCAAGAATCTCCTTGCGGGGGAGTGACCCTACTCTTCAGAATCGAAAATATCATTGAATACAGCCCTCATCCCGGATTCGTCTTGGATGAGGGTTCTCAGTTTCTGTAGCCTTGCAGCGTTGTCCGACTCCGGTATCCAGAGTTTGAGGTAGCCTTTTTCTCCGTACTTCTCCTGAAGGTGCTCCATCATGCGGCTCCAGTGTCCCTCGCGGTCGAGTTCGGGGTAGTTCTTGAGTCCGTACTGGATTGTGCGGCGTATCACGGTCATCGGGTCTATCTGCCTGTCGGCTTCGGCGATGAGTTTGCCGTAGATGGATCTCGGCTCGTGGTCGGATGAGGCACGATGGTCTTCTGCCGCCTGTGCTGCGAGTTCGATTTCTTCGGGTGTCAGCCACTGGAGCAGGTTTCGGTCTCCCCGGATGATGGCCCCGGATACAAGATGGTGGGTTTTTCGGCCCGTCCCGAGCCCCGTGTCGTGGTAGGCTGCTGCCGTGTAGACCACGTCCGCCTTGACCGGATAATGCTCCGCGAGGCGGAGCGCCTCATCTATTACATATTGCACATGCTCCCGCCTGTGCGCCCGGTCGAACGTGTCGTACATCGGTATGATCTGCTCCTCCACATACTTTCGTAGTGCCGGGGTGACTTGTGTGGCCGATTTTTCCATGCTGCTTAGAGTCTCGTTGCTTCAGGTATCACTTGTCTTTTGCCGATTACTTAATGTATTCGTCCAGCTTTCCGGCTTCAAGATCCTCCATGATTTTCTTTGCTGTTTCTTCAAGAAGAGGAATTTCCTTTTTTATGGTATTGAAAACAGCTTCGTCATCTATGTCGGCGTATTCATGGACAATTACATTGCGCATTCCGAAAACTGCTTTCCACGGTACTTGTCTATATGAAGAAAAGAAATCCATAGAAGTTTTGTTGCGTATTTTGATGAAGTTTTCAGTGATGTATTGCAGGCTCATTCCGCAGGCCCGGAATATTGTCATGCCTGAAATACTCAATCCGAAATCATTTGGTTTGCATATATCAGCAGATATTTTTTGCACCAGATCCATCTCGTCAATGGCTGTCTTCAAGTAGGTCTTTATCCGTTCTTTATCGCTATACATAAATCAGATCTTTTTCTATGTTGTCCATGAAATCCCTGGAGGTTCTCGTATTTTCAGATATCAGATCCACTTTTCTTTTAAAGAGGGATTCCAGTAACAGTTTTACCTCAGATAAAACTAGCAGTGAAGGATTTTTGAATGAAATCAATATGTCAATATCACTGTCCGCGTTCTCTTCCCCTCTTGCAAAACTCCCGAATAAGGCCATACGTGTTATTTCATACTTTTCGGCTTTGTTTTTTTTGAAAGAGCGGAGAATATCCAACACGCGCTCCCTCTCTGAAAAGTCTCCGGTATATTTGTCTATGACCTTCAATTCGATTTCGTATCCCAAGGCATCCAGCAGACGCGAAACGGTCTCTTCGCTTCCTAATGTCCCATTTTCCATTTTTGATATTTGGGATTTCGACATACCGGAGAGTATGCCCAGTTGCTCCTGTGTCAGATTTCTTGACTTGCGCAATGACTTGATCATATTTGGCGTAACAGTGTTCATTTCGTGACAAATATAGAACAAGTTTCATATATATGCAACTTGTTCGGGCATGCGGATGTATTGTTCTTGATTTTAGGAGAGCGTCGTCTCTTGGCAAGAGACGACAAAGCAACGGCAAATATAGTGATTTTCACCG
>DJQV01000016.1:33394-122221 GCA_002438805.1 Bacteroidales bacterium UBA6377 | reverse complement strand
CGACCCTCCCCGGGACTTCTTCTTTTTATCGAATCCGGATTTATTTCAATTTGTCTACAAATACGACTTTTCGGCTTTCTGTTATCCGTCTCGGGTTTACAATTTGTCGCTTTTTTGCCCTGTGGTTCAGATTTTGCAGTTTTGATTCTGTGCCTTGAAAAGGGTATATGCTATTGATAAATAAGTTATATTTGATGCCGCTTTTTAAAAAGTAAAGGCAATGTCTGGAACAACAGGATATATTTCACAGATCATCGGCCCTGTAGTCGATGTACACTTCGACCTTGACGTGGCTGACGAGGCCAAGGATCTTCCTTCAATTTACGATGCTCTCAAGGTCAAGCGTCCTGATGGACGGGAGCTCATAATCGAGGTCGAGCAGCATATAGGAGAGGATACTGTCCGCTGTGTTGCCATGGATTCCACGGATGGCCTGCGCAGAGGACTTGAGGTCACCTGTACCGGTGAACCTATCGAAATGCCTGTAGGTCCTCAGATTCGAGGGAGGGTCATGAATGTCATCGGACAGACCATAGACGGTATGGCTGAACTCTCCATGGCTGACTCTCTCCCTATTCACCGAGAACCCCCTAAGTTCGAGGACCTCAAAACGTCGCAAGAAGTGCTTTATACCGGGATAAAGGTCATAGATCTTCTTGAACCGTATCTGAAAGGCGGGAAAATCGGACTTTTCGGAGGAGCGGGAGTCGGCAAGACCGTTCTTATCAAGGAACTTATCAACAATATTGCAAAGAAACACAACGGATTCTCCATCTTTGCCGGGGTCGGTGAACGTACCAGGGAGGGTAACGACCTCCTCCGGGAGATGATAGAGTCCGGCGTCATCAAATACGGCGAGGAATTCGAAAAATCCATGGAAGAGGGGCATTGGGACTTGTCCAAGGTTGACAGGACTCTGCTGGAGAAATCCCAGGTCGCCATGGTCTTCGGTCAGATGAATGAGCCGCCGGGAGCGAGAAGTTCCGTGGCCCTGTCAGGGCTCACGTTGGCCGAGTCCTTCCGTGACAGCACAAATCCCGAGGATCCGCACGACATACTTTTCTTCATCGACAACATATTCCGCTTTACTCAGGCCGGCTCAGAGGTCTCCGCGCTTCTTGGCCGTATGCCTTCAGCTGTGGGCTACCAGCCTACACTTGCCACGGAGATGGGGCAGATGCAGGAGCGCATCACCTCCACAAAGAACGGCTCCATCACTTCTGTCCAGGCGGTCTATGTCCCTGCCGATGACCTTACTGACCCGGCGCCGGCCACTACCTTCACACACCTCGACGCCACGACGGTGCTGAGCCGAAAGATCACCTCGCTCGGCATCTATCCCGCCGTTGATCCGCTGGAATCCACATCCCGTATCCTTGACCCCAATATAGTGGGCAAGGAGCATTACGAGACTGCGCAAAGAGTGAAGCAAATCCTCCAGCGCAACAAGGAGCTGCAGGACATCATAGCCATCCTTGGCATGGATGAACTGTCTGACGAGGACAAGTTGGTCGTCAACCGTGCCCGCAAGGTGCAGCGCTTCCTCTCACAGCCTTTCGCAGTGGCGGAGCAGTTCACCGGAGTCAAGGGTGTGATGGTAGATATCGACGACACGATCAAGGGATTCAACAAGATTCTCGACGGTGAGGTGGATTATCTCCCGGAGCAGGCTTTCCTCAATGTCGGGACTATTGAGGACGCCATCAAGAAAGGAGAGGATATGCTCGCCAAGGCATCATAATCACTATGGCTGCAAAGACTATCACTGTGATTGTCCTCTCTCCGGAGGAGACCCTTTTCTCGGGTGCGGCCGAGGCAGTTTTCCTGCCTGGCAGCGTCGGCCCTTTCGAGGTTCTGCCCGGGCATGCCCCCATCATCTCCACACTTGAGGGAGGAGACATGGTAGTGCGTGACGAGAGGGGAGGAGAGCACAGGTTCGCAATAGCCTCCGGGGTGGTAAAGGTCAGCCATGACAAGTTGACCGCCTGTATCGAAGTCAATAAAAAATGAAGTCAATCAAGCACATACTTGCTTTGATCTGCGCTCTGCTGCCTCTGTGCCTCGGGGCGCAGGAAGCTGTGTCGGACACATCAGACGCTCCGGGTGCGCAAGAAGCCTCGGGACTCGATATGAAATCATTCATATTCGGGCATATCGGCGATGCGTACGAGTGGCATATCACCAAGATAGCAGGCAAGGAGATTTCTATTCCGCTGCCTTGCATTGTGATAGACGGAGGCCTTCATGTATTCATGTCTGACCGGATGGCGCAGCACGGGTATGCTCTCAATTCCGACGGAAAGATTGTCAATGCTGTCAGCGGGGAGCGCCCGGTGGACCTTTCCATCACCAAAAATGTACTGGGCCTCATGATTGACTCCCTCCTGCTGGTGGTGCTGATCCTTGCATGTGCCCGATGGTACCGCAGGCACGATGTGCTCAAAGAGAAGCCGTCAGGGGTCGCAGCCCTGCTGGAGCCGGTCATCATGATGATAAACGATGATGTCGTCAAGGACATTATCGGCCCGGAGTACAGGAGGTTTTCGCCTTATCTCCTTACGGCGTTTTTCTTCATACTGATCAACAACCTGATGGGTATATTCCCGATATTTCCGGGAGGTGCCAACATCACCGGCAACATAGCCGTGACCCTGGTGCTCGCGCTCTTCACGTTCTTCATGGTCAACCTCTTCGGCAACAGGCACTATTTCAAGGACATATTCTGGCCGGATGTACCGCTGGCCCTGAAGGCAATCCCGATAATGCCGGCGGTGGAGGTGATAGGTATGTTCACCAAGCCTTTCTCTCTCATGATAAGGTTGTTCGCCAATATGCTGGCGGGACATATCATGCTGCTCAGCGTGATAGGGATCATCTTCATCACAGCCAGGATGAGCGCCGTGCTCAACGGCTCGATGACGGTCGTGGCCGTGCTTTTCGGGGTGTTCCTGGATTGCCTTGAAATCCTTGTATCGTTCATCCAGGCTTATGTGTTCACGATGCTCTCGGCCGTATTCATCGGACTTGCGCATCAGGAACCGGAAAAGAAAACCAATTAAAACACAAACAATATGTTACTTATCTCATCAATGATTCTTGAGGCCGCCGCGCTCGCAAAGGTCGGCGGAGCAATCGGAGCAGGTATTGTCGCACTGGGAGCCGGACTGGGTATCGGCAAGCTTGCACAGGCCCTGATGGAGGCGTCCGCCCGTCAGCCGGAGATTGAGGGCAAACTGCGCACTACCGCCATCATCATCGGCGCCCTCATCGAGGGTGTCTGCCTCTTCGGCGTGATAGTTTGTCTGATGGCCGTTCTCTAGTCTTCTATGTCACTGATAACACCAGATTTCGGTCTTCTCTTCTGGATGGTCCTGATTTTCGGGATAGTATTCTTCGTGCTTGCGAAGTTCGGCTTCCCGGTCATCACCTCCATGGTGCAGAAGCGCTCCGACCATATCGAGGAGTCGCTCCGCAAGGCCCAGGAGGCTCAGGACAAGCTTGAAAGCCTTGCCTCAGAGCAGACTAAGATGATAGAGCAGACGAGGCTGGAGCAGAAACGTATCCTTCAGGAAGCCTCCCAGGCGCGGGACAGCATCATTGCCGCCGCGAAGCAGCAGGCCCAGGAGGAGGCCGCCAAGATGATTGAGCAGGCCAAGACGGCCATAGCTGCCGAGAGGGAGACGGCATTGCAGGAAATATGCAGGAAGGTGTCTCTCGTCTCCGTGCAGGTGGCCGAGAAGATCGTAAGAAAGGACCTTGATGCCAAGGGTGAGCAGCTCGCCCTGATCGACCGTCTGGTCGATGAGGCCTCAAAGGCCGATGTCAAGAACTGAAAGCGATGAACACGGGAATCATATCCACCAGATACGCCAAGGCTTTGCTGATGTTCACTGAAGAGAACGGCAGCGGGGAGAGGGTATGCGAGCAGGTGCGGGAAATCCTCAAAGACCCGGACAGGATGCCGGAGAGGCTGGAGCCGGACCTCGAGCGCTTCGTCGCCCTTGTGTCCAAAAACGGGCGGATGGAGGATATCCGCTTCATACTGCGTTCCTTTGTGGGGATGTTCTACCGTTCCAAGGGAGTCCGTGTAGCCACGCTTGTCTCTGCGGTGCCTTCTGCAGATCTGGAGGACAGGCTTCACGGGATGCTGGAGGAGAAATTCGGCTGCAAGATAGTGTTCGAGTCTTCAGTGGATCCGTCTCTGGTGGGTGGCTTCCTTGTGGTGGTGGATGATTATCTGCTGGACGCAAGCGTGCGCAGCCAGATAGAGACTGTCCGCAGACAGTTCATAACGCAAAACAACAGAATAGTCTAATGTCGCATAATACCATAAAGGCGAGCGAGGTATCGGAAATCCTGCTCAATGAGTTGAAGGGAGTGGACAACTCCCTCCAATATGAAGAGGTCGGCAACGTGCTGACAGTAAGCGACGGTGTGGCCCGCATATACGGCCTTGTCAACGCCGAAGCCGGCGAATTGCTTGAATTCGACAGCGGGGTCAAGGGCGTTGCCATGAACCTTGAAGCCGACAATGTAGGCGCAGTGCTCCTCGGCCCGACTGATCTTGTCAAGGAGGGAATGCGGGTGCGCAGGCTCGGACGTATCGCAAGCATCCCGGTGGGCGAGGGTCTCATAGGCAGGGTCGTGGATCCTATAGGTTCGCCGCTCGACGGGCTCGGCTCCATCAAGGGCGATACCATAAGGATGCCGATAGAACGTAAAGCCCCAGGAGTGATTTTCCGCGAGCCGGTCACGGAGCCGCTCCAGACGGGTCTCAAGGCCATCGACTCCATGATCCCAATCGGACGCGGCCAGCGCGAGCTTATCATCGGCGACCGTCAGACCGGAAAGACGGCGATAGCCATCGACACCATCATCAACCAGCGTTCCGAGTTCCTCAAGGGCAAGCCTGTATATTGTATCTATGTGGCAGTGGGGCAGAAAGGCTCCACAGTCGCATCGATAGTGCAGACTCTGCGCGCAAAGGGTGCTATGGACTACACTGTTGTAGTGGCCGCGACTGCAGCCGACCCGGCCGCGCTCCAATACTACGCACCATTTTCCGGAGCTGCCATAGGCGAATATTTCCGTGACACGGGACGGCACGCGCTTGTGGTCTATGACGACCTCTCCAAGCAGGCTGTGGCCTACCGTGAGGTGTCATTGATCCTGCGCCGCCCTTCAGGGCGTGAGGCCTATCCGGGAGATGTGTTCTACCTGCACTCAAGGCTCCTTGAGCGTGCAGCCAAGATCATCAGCCAGCAGGATGTGGCGGAGAAGATGAACGACCTCCCTGACTGTCTGAAAGGTAAAGTCAAGGGCGGCGGTTCGTTGACAGCCCTACCTATCATCGAGACGCAGGCCGGCGATGTCTCAGCCTATATTCCGACCAACGTGATCTCCATCACGGACGGACAGATATACCTTGAGCCTTCGCTCTTCAACGCCGGATTCCGCCCGGCCATAAATGTCGGCATCTCCGTGTCCCGAGTTGGCGGTGCGGCTCAGGTCAAGTCGATGAAGAAAGTGGCCGGCACTCTCAAGATTGATCAGGCGCAGTTCTCAGAACTTGAGTCCTTCACAAAATTCTCATCCGATATGGACAAGGTAACGGCTATGACCTTGGACAAAGGACGCAAAAACGAGCGTCTCCTCATCCAGCCGCAGTATAGTCCGATGCCGGTAGGGGAGCAGGTGGCCATACTTTATTGCGGCACACATGCCCTGATGGCTGACATACCTGTCGAAAGAGTAGAAGAGTTCCAGTCCCGTTTTCTTGATGTGATGCGCTCTTCGCATCAGGATATTCTTGATGCTCTTGGAGAAGGACACATCCCGGATGATCTGGACTCTGTGATACGCAGGGAAGCCCACGAGGTTTGCCAGTTCCTCTCAAAGTAATAGTATATGGCATCATTGCGCGAAGTCAAAGACCGTATAGGTTCAGTCAGAAGCACCTTGCAGGTGACTTCTGCGATGAAGCTCGTCTCTTCGGCCAAGCTGCGCAAGGCGCAGAAGGTCATAGAAGGGATGAGACCGTATGCGGATGCCCTCTCGGACATACTCGCGGCGGTGGGGCCGCTCGAACAGAAGGCTGTGGCCTGCGACGCCCCGGTGGCGGTGGTTGTGATATCATCCAACACCTCCCTTTGCGGGGCATTCAATGCAAATGTCATCCGTACTGCCCTTGAACTCAGGGACAAATACCATGGTCTGGTCTACTTCCCTGTGGGAAAGAAATGTGCGGAGGCGGTCCGACGGGCGGGTTACAAGCCCGAAGCGGACTACAGCGACCTCATAGCCCACACCAGCTATGACAAGGCATCAGCATTCGCACACGCTCTGATTGACCGCTACGAAAGGGGAGAATTCTCCAAGATACTCCTTGTCTACAACCGCTTCATCTCAACTTCAGTGCAGAGGCCAACTGTGGAGACCTACATGCCATTCTCGCTCTTTTCCGCTGCTTCTGCGCAGGCGGAGCAGGACGATTTCATCTTCGAACCGGATGCGCACACCATCGCCTCGAATTTGCTGCCCCAGATGATCTGCCTGAAGTTCTATGCCGCTGTGCTTGATTCGGAGGCTGCAGAACAGGCCGCACGCACGGTGGCCATGCAGGCAGCTACGGACAACGGAGAGCACCTCCTCGCGGACTTGACGCTCGAATACAACAAGGGCCGCCAACAGAAGATCACTTCTGAAATTCTCGATCTCGTCGGCGGCGCCAGTCAGGAGTAGTTTCTCGAACACAAAAAATGTCCGGCCAGATACCCCTCTGGCCGGACAAAAACAGGCATGTGAGTTCAGAAACTGTATCCCAGACCGAAAGTCATGGTGCCGCCGAGAGTCTCGGAAGCGAAGAGATAGGCGGCGTTGAGTTCTACACCGGCGAACTTGAGGCCGATTCCGGCGGAGGCGAAGGTCGGCAGCCCTTTCTCGGAAGAACCGTAGTGGTATCCGGCACGCAGGAAGGCAATTTTTGCAAGACCAAACTCCGCTCCAAGCGATGCTGCGAAAGCCCCGTCGAAGAGATAGTCAGCCTCTGCGCTGACCGTGAGCCCCTTCAGGCTGAAAGCCGCACCGGCCTTGGCAAGCATAGGCAGGGAGTAGCTTGAACTGCCGTAACTTACCGCGGAGCCAAGGTTGCAAAGAGCTGCGCTTGCGCTGAACGGGCCATGGGCACAGCTCACTGACACATCCGCTCCGAATGCTGTTCCAGAAAGATCGGGTGCTATGGATGAAGAGACGTACTTTCCCGTCACTCCGATGGAGAGTCCGTCAAGGACTCTATATGACAGGGCGAGGTTGCCGATAATGTCTTTAGGGGTAAAGGTGTCGATGGTCGCGCCGTTAAGATTGGTGGCCGCCATCTCCTTGCTTGAGTAGAAGCGTCCACCCAGACCGAAAGCGAACCTTTCGCTGATCCTGAAGAACGCGCTGGCATCGGCCACGCTGCTTCCTACGTTTTGAGGCGCCCAGAGATTATAGGATGCCCCTAGTGCGAAGCTCTTGTCGGAAAGGGATATGGCGGATGCGTTGTCCGTTGCTGCGAATACGCCCGCCGGACGGGCCAGCGTGCTCCCCGCCAGGGCTAGGGATTCCGGGCCGGAAGGCACCAGCAGGGAAGAGAGCGTCTGTGCGGACAGCGCTGAAGCGGCTGAGGCAAAGGCCATCAATGTCAATATTATTTTTTTCATCTTATTGCTTAGCTATCGGATAAACTTCATCGATGCCTTCTCCCTTGACACGTACATAATAAGTGCCTCCAGGGAGAGAGCTCATGTCGAATTTGAGCGGAGCGAACGGATCCATCTTCGCGCCTTCGGATTTCAGCACTGTCGCGCCGGACTGGCTGGTGATCAGCACGTCCGCATCCATCACGCTGCCCGTCCTTACGAAGAGGTTGTCCTTCACCGGGTTAGGATAAAGATCCACAGTACGTGAGCCGTCACGTACGAGGACTGAGAAGGTCTGTGAAACGCTTTCCCCACGGGCATCCGAACCCTTTACGGTCAGGGTGACTGAGCCATAGGAGCTTGCCGTGAGGATGAGTTCATTGCCCGTGAGCGAACACTTCACGGTGGAGTTGGAAGAAGGGATCCTGATTTCGTATTCCAGATTCTCTCCGTCAGCATCACTGAAATGGGAGGTCAGGTCCACACGCGAAGTCTCTCCGAGTTTGCCGAATACTATGTTCTCAATCGCTGAAGAGGCCACAGGAGGGTTGTTCTTCTGGATCGTATATGTGAACTCTGTCTCCACAGTCAGCTGGCCGTCGGTGACATAGAGCGAGCCGGCGTATGTCTTGCCGTCGGCAGCCTTCAGCGCGTCCACTTCGATGACGAGCAGGTCACCGGTGAATCCGGCCACGGCTCCCTCAAGACCCTCGGAGAGGGAGCATGAGAGATTCCCGCCGTCAGGGTCTGATGCCTTGAAGCGCAGGTATCCTGTCTCGAAGCTTTTGAGAGTCAGGGAAGTCCCGTCAAGCGGGGTCACGACAGGCGGAAGGTTGGCAGCTGTCTTCAGGACAACTTCAGGCCCTCCGGGTGTCGCTGTTCCGAATGCGCTTAGTGAAGAGATGTTGAAATGATACTCGGTATCGAAGTCAAGCCCGCTCACGGTGCAGGTCATCTTACTGCCGGATGCGGCCCCTGCCCGCGCCACGGAAATCTCCTCGTCGCCATAGGTGATGGTGAAGCCCTGAGGAAGTGTCATGCCTTCACCTGGCACTGTCCAGTTGAAGCTCACGGTGTTGCCGCTGACCTCTCCGCTGAAGTCCGTCACTGCCGCCGGAGCGGTGGTGGAGACGCTTACTGCCGCTCCCGCGTCCACGAGACCGGAGCCGAGCTGTCCAATGAAGCCCTGGTTGTGCTCATACAGTTTCGTGTTCGCAGTGCCGGTGAGGATGTCGATCAGGTTCTGCCTGATGAAGCCCTGGCCTCCGAACCTTGATACGACAAGCGCTGCAACGCCTGTCACGTGAGGACAGGCCATGGATGTGCCCTGCATGGAGCCGTATGAGTTGTCGGGGAGGGTGGAAAGAACCTCGAAGCCCTTGTTGGCGTCGCCTCCCGGGGCTGTGATGTCCACCCATGAGCCGAAGTTGGAATAATAGGCTTTCTGGAAATCGGCGCCGATGGAGGCCACAGCCATCACGTTGTCGTCCATCGCGGGGTAGGCTTGGGAACTGCGGTTATCGTTGCCGGCTGCGAATATGCACAGCCCTCCGGCCATAGGGCCGGTCTGGGCCTTTGTGTCGGGGTCGATGCCGGCGCATTCGTTGAAGTAATTGATGCCGGTCGTTACGGATTGCGGGGTGGAGTTGCCCTCAATAGACCAGCTGCAGTTGATGAGCACGGCTCCGTTGTCTGCTGCATAGACGAAGGCGCTGCCGATATAGGCTGATCCGTCTGAAGTCTGGGTGCTCATCAGGCGTACTCCGCTCTCGGGAGAGCCGTCACCGCCCGCGATGCCGCACACCCCGACTCCGTTGTTGTTGACCGCCGCCACGGTGCCTCCCACGTGCGTGCCGTGGTCTCCCGGCGTTATGGTGCCTTTCATCCCGTAGCCGCCGGAGGAAACCAGGAAGTTGTAGCCGTAGATGTCGTCCACGTAGCCGTTGCCGTCATCGTCCACGCCGGGTTTTCCGTTGAACTCGGCCTGGTTGACCCACATGTTCCGGGCCATGTCGGGGTGGTCCCACTGGAGACCGCCGTCGCTGATGGCCACGATGACATCCGGGCGTCCTGTGGTCACTTCCCATGCCGGGACGACATTGATGTCGCTCCCCGCCACGGTGCCCGCCTGCGTTCCGGGGTTATAGTAGTGCCACTGTTTTCCGGCATTGGGGTCGTTGAACGGGAAGACCGAGGTCTGGGTCACAGGCTGTACGTACTCGACAATGTCCACCCCATCGGCTGCGGCGATGTCGTTTGCAGCCCTGGTAAGCGGCTTGCTCTCATCGAAGAAGATGTCATACCAAAGGTGCAGGCCGTATTCCCTGTGCCGGGCCTCGAAGCGTCCGGCCTCTGGGAAGGTTCTCACCATCGTGTATTCTCCGAGTGCGGAGAGATCCACGTCCGCTGTGCCCCCGGATTTTGTCATGGATGGTTCTGAGGTGAATTTGACACGGATATGGCCTTGTGCGGCCCCTGCGGGAGCCACGTTCTCGTAGACCCCCGAGCCTGCATCCCCCCTCAGGTCAAGCCGCTCCTGCGAGCACGAGGCGAGCAGAAGTGCAGCCCCTGCCGCAAGGGGAAGAAATGGTGTATTCGGTTTCATGATGCTAAGGTAATTAAAAACGAACAAAAAACCTTCCGTATCCCGTGAAAGGGAATTGCGGAAGGTCTGGTTTCATCGGAGGAATGTTACTTTGAGAAAGTCACGCCGCCGTCGTAGGAGTTGAACACGTCGGATTCGCCTGTCTCTCTGCTGACGGTGATCGTCTGGAATCCGTTGACCAGCGTCAAGTTCGCACAGTCAGCATCAAACTTGAGAACCATGTCTGCATAATACTCTGCATCTTCTACACTCGGAGCATCCACGCCTCTTACGTAATAATAATCCGTAGAGGTGGCGAGGCTGATGTAGGAGCCGTCCTTTATGGTCAGTGTGCGTGCCTCGGAGTCGATGACAGCTTCCACTGAATTGAGTTTCGAGCTGGTGTCCTTCCCGTAACCCTTTGAATAATAGTAAGGCTCGATACCCCAGATCCTGCATTTGTGCTCAGGATCAGTCTCATCGGCGACTATTGTCCAGGTGACTGCTATTTCGGACTCTGTGCCGTAAGAGTAGATTCCAGCGCAGGTGTACTTTCCTGGAACCTTGATGTAGAACGGAACGTCCGGTACTTCTACTTCGACAACATCCGAGTAGACCGTACCTGCCTCAAATGCGACAACGCCTCTGATGTAGTTGGTCTTGCCTGCTGACACCTTGGCTTTGACCGTTACGGTGCCGTCGGCAACCTCGGTGAGCTTTGTGAACTTCGCATCGGCGAATGTGGGGTCGGTGTCGGAAAGCACTCCGAAAGAGAGATCCTTGAGCTCATTGGAAAGGCCGGCGAACGTGACATCCACTGTGGCTGTGCCTGCCATCGGGTCGCTTTCCACCTTGTCGGAAATCGTTACAGTCGGCACCGGGCCGTCATATTTGGCGAATCCGGCCTCCACCTCGCTCTTGCTTGGTGCATCCTTGGTGCAGGAAGCGAGGGCAATCGCCGCTGCAAGCGGCAAAAGTTTAAATATCTTTTTCATCTTAACTTCGAATTAAAAAGTCTCTTTGGTTCCGGTGATCCACTCGTTCTGCTCCTCTTCGGTGATGCTGTTGTTGTTCTGCATTTCCTGACGTGGAATCTGGAAATTCCAGCTCTTGCCGTGTGCCGGGAAGTTGTACTGTGCTTCGGCTGAGTGGTTGGAACCATCATATTTCCTTACTGCCGGAAGGCCGTTGCGGCGCAGGTCGAAGTACTCGAATCCCTCTCCCCAGAGCTCTATGCGGCGCTGCAGAAGCACATCGTCCACTGTGACAGTGCCCTTGCCCCATGAAGGGTCGCGCATGGCCATGAGCTTGCCGAGGGTAGTGGCAGCCTGTCCGTCGGACAGACGGGCGTGGGCCTCGGCCTCGATGAGGATCATCTCAGCGTTGCGCATGAAAATGTAGTCCTGAAGCCAACCTGCCATATAGCCGAATTTCCTTGCTGCATAAGGCAACTTGGCGCCGGTGGTGGCTGCTGCGGCATCTCCGTCGGGGCCGTTGAAGAGAGTCTTGCGGTAGTCGGTATTCTCCATGGAGTTGTACAGACGGCTGTCGATGCAGTGTACTGACTGTCCTACGCCACCGTAGCCCTGACTGTCGTTGCTCATGTGGGAGAAGAATGAGGCATAGCTTGTCATGGTCTCGGCGTTGTGGTCGAAGCCCCAGAGAACTTCATTGTCGCTGATATCCATGAAGCCGGAGTTGACGCGGGCGTTGTCCATAAGGTCGAAGCCCTTCTGTGCGGCCTGGGCTGCGGTGATGGCTTTGTCCCACTGTTGGGTGAGAAGGTAGTAGCGTGCGGCTATACCCTGGGCCACCTGGGTGTTGACCTCGTTCTTGGAGGCTCTCTCGTACCCTTCCAGAAGCGGGAGTGCGAGTGCGAGATTGCGTTCCACCTCGACTTTGATGTCAGCAAGAGTGTTGCGGCCGGCCTTTGCGGTCGCCTCTTCGGTGGAGACTCCGTCACGGGTCGCATAGACGATCGGCACGCCAGGAGCAGAATCGCGGAAAGTCATCGAAGGAGTAGTGCCCTCCACCGTGTCCTGGTACAGCTGCATAAGGTAGGTGTAGCTGAAGGCGCGAAGCGCGTAGGCCTGTCCGAGGTAGCCGCGGAGAGTGGCGTTGACAGGGTCATCGGTACCGAAGAAGTCGATCACCTCGTTGCACTTCTTGATCAGGGTGTAGAAGAAGTTCCAGAAGATGTACGTGCGGTTGTAGTTGTATGCGCCGTAGTCGTGGTTGATGTCGTAGGTTCCCCAGTTCCATGTGCCGTTGATGGCTATGTCCTGTCCCATCATGTCGGTATTGTATCCGACACAGAGGAAACCGAAGTCATCGTGTGCGGCGCTGCTCGATCCGCTGGTCCTGTACTGGACCATCCATGAGTAGAAGCCGTTGACATAGGACAAGAGGAACGAAGGGTCCTGCTCGACCATGGTGGCCGCTTCGCTTCCGGAGAGCCTGCTGGAGTCCTCAACTTCAAACGATTTCTCGCAGGAGCTGAATACGAGGGCTGCTGAAGCCAGGATTGCTATGTATTTTTTCATTGTCTTTATCTCCTATTTTTAGAATGTGAGAGTTACGCCTCCGGAAACTGTGCGGAGTGCGGAATAGGTGAATCCGTTGCCACCGGAGAATGACTTGCGGACATCCATGCCCTTCCTCTCGGATGTGTAGAACACGTTGTCTGCGGTGAGATATAACCTAATTCCGGCGATGGAAAGCCTGCTGGTCAGGCTCTTAGGCAGGGTGTATCCTACGGTGACGTTCCTCAGGCTGAGGTAAGAGGACTTGATGAGCCACCTTGTGGAGGTCTGGTTTGCCTCCTGCTCGTTGAACTGGAGTTTAGGGATGTCGCTGCCGGTGTTCTGCGGAGTCCAGCGGTTGAACATGTCCTTGTGCCAGTTGGTGCCGGCTGAGCCTGAAGACATGAGTTGCTGGTATACAGAGTCGAGAGTGTAGCCCCCGATCTGGTATGCGAAGTTGGCGCTGAAGTCGAAGCCTTTCCATGTAAGGACGGTACCGAAACCACCGTAGAGGTCAGGAATAGGGTTCTTGCCGGTCTTCACGTAAGATGCTTCGGAGGTGCTGTTCACTATGCTCTGATTGCCTTCGTCGTCGTACTTGTAATACTGGGCCGCACCGGTCTCGGGGTTGACACCCGCCCACTCATAGAGGTAGTAGTTGTACAGGGAAGAACCTACCTCACGCCAGTAGTTGCCGACCTGCTTGCCTTCTGCAGGGTAGTCGGACGGGAGGCGGGTGAGTTTGTTCTTGTAGTGGGTGCCGTTGATGTTGATGCTCCAGTTGAAGTCTGATGTCTTTACAAGGTCAGCGCTGACTTCGAACTCGAAACCGGTGTTCATCATGTCCATGTCGTTGACCAGCTGTGAGCTCGGCTTTCCCTGTGAGAGGGCCAGAGGACGGTAATAAATCATGTCCTTGGTCTCCTTGACGAAGTACTCGAAGTTGACGCCGAGCCTGCCGAAGAGCCTGGTCTCGAAACCGGTGTTGAAGTTGTTGGATTTCTCCCAGGTCACCTCAGGTGCTGCGCGGAAGGTCTGTGTGAGAGAAGCCTTGCCGTCGACACGGTCGATGCGGTAGAGGTTCTCGTAGACACGGTTGACACCGATGTTGTCGTTGCCCTGGGTACCGTAGCTGGCTTTGAGCTTGAGGTTGTCGAGCCATGCGGCTTCCTGGAGGAAGGACTCGGCCTTGGCGTTCCATGATGCGCCGACTGCCCAGAAGTTGCCCCATCTCTTGTCCGGTGCGAAGCGGGATGACCCGTCCATGCGGTAGGAGGCTGAGAGGTAGTATTTGTTGGCGAAGTTGTACTCGGCCCTTGAGAAGACGCCCTCAAGGAAGTAGCTGCTGCGGTATGAGGTGAGATCCTGATAGTTGGTGGCGTTGGCGAAGTCGGTCACCGTCTTGTTGACGAAGCCGGTCATCTGCCCGTAGAGCGTGTAGGAGTTGTCGGCCTTGGTCTCGTGTCCGAGGAGGACGTTGAGGCTGTGGTCGCCGAATGTCGGGGTCCAAGTGAGGAGCTGGTTGGCGTTGAGGGCCATGTAGCGGTCGGCCTCCTGCTCGCCGCGGCCTCCTACGTTGGCTGCATCTCCTCCGTTAGGAGTCGCGTAGATGTCGTATACGGTATTGAACACGTCATAGGCGACATTCGCTGAGAACACGAGGTCCTTGAGGAGATTGATATTGACATATCCTCTTGAGGAGATGTTGTCCCTGGTGGTCTTGGCAATTGATGACATCAGCTGACCGTAGGCGTTGCTGGTCGGGGCGTATGCACGTCCTGTCTCGCCCCAGTCGTATTTCACGTTGCCGAGCTCGTCGTACTGGCGGTTGCCGTTGTCGTCGTAGAGATAGATAGGGTAGATCGGCGCGATCATCTGGGAGAACATGAACAAGTTGGAGTAGTTGCTGCCCTCATTGTCGTTGTACTGGCGCTGTACGGTGTTGGAGTAGGCGAGGTTGATGCCTGCCTTGATGAATTTGTTGACGGTATGGTCAACCTTGGCGCGCACCGCGATACGGTTGAAGCCTGAGTTCGGCACATATCCCTCGTCGTTGAGATAGGATACTGACATGTAGCCCTGGGTGGCATCGGAGCCGCCTGCGGCGGAGACGTTGTATTCCTGACGGATGCCGCTGCGGAACACGTCCTTGCTCCAGTCGTCGCTCCATTTGCGGTAGCTGGCGTTGGCGTTGAGCTTGCCGGTGCCAGGATCTACGATCTGGTCGTCTGCAATACCTTCATAGATGTTGTATGGTCCGAGGAGTTTGAGCAGGTTGGCTGACGCATAGATGCCGGCCTGTGCGAGATCCCTTGATCCCAGAACGCCATTCCTTGCGGCCTCCCAGGCCATCTCGTAGTATTCGCCCGGGTCAGTGATGACATCGTAGGCAGGTACAGCCCTTGAGTTCACGCCGACCTTGGCGTCGAAGTTGATGGTCACCTTGCCGGCTGTTCCCCTCTTGGTGGTCACCATGATCACACCGTTGGATCCGCGGGCTCCGTACATGGAGTTGGCTGCGGCGTCCTTCAGGACGGTGATGGACTCGATGTCCTGGGTCGGGATGGAGTTGAGGCTTCCCTCATAAGGGGTTCCGTCCACCACGATGAGAGGTGAGGTGGAGGCGCTCACAGAGCCGAATCCACGGATCTGGATGCTTGCGCCGGATCCCGGGGTGCCTGATGAGCTTGCGGTCTGAAGACCTGCCACCGCGCCTTCAAGAGACTTGGAGACGTTGCTGGCCTGCATCTTGGTGAGCTTGTCGCCGCTGAGCTGGGTGGCCGAGCCGACGAACGATGATTTCTTCTGTACACCGTAGGCTACCACGATGGTCTCGTCGAGGAACTCCGTGTCAGGAGTGAGGGCGACGTCGATCCTGGTCTTTGAACCCACGGCCACCTCCTGCTCCTCGTATCCGATGGCGGAGAAGACGAGTACTCCCGAGGCGGGAACTGAAACGGAATAGGCACCCTTGTCGTCAGATGAGGTGCCGCTGGTCGTTCCCCTCACCAATACTGATGCATAAGGGACGGCCTCGCCAGTCGAAGCGTCCTTGACAGTGCCTTCTACCCTTACATTCTGGGCTCCGAGGGTGACTGCCATGAGCGCCGACAGGGCGCTTAAAAACAGTTTCGCTTTTTTCATAAGCAAATACCTTTAATTAAACAAACGTTATACTAACCACTAAAATTCTCTTGTCTTCGGCCTCCCTGCGGCCCCGGCTACATTAAAGGGGCGTTTTTTGCGGCATCCCTGCCGGGCAGGGATTTGTGAAGCCCTTGCCTGGCAGGTTGGGGTATTTTGGGCGGTTTTTACCCCTACCTTTGTGAGGCCCCGCCCATACAAGGCCCCCAGCGGCCTCCCACCGTAAAAGGTTGGGGTAGATTTGACCTTTTTCTCCCCTACCTTGAACCGGGAAGCACCTACCTTGAACCAGGAAGCACCCACCTTGAACCGGGGAGCACCTGCCTTGAACCGGGAAGCACCTGCCTTGGGGCCGCCTTTGGGAAACACCTACCTTTGGAAACACCCGCCCGCACAGATTTAAAACCACCGATATGAAAGTATTTGCCTACATCCGGGTCTCGACGCAACTCCAGACCCACGAAAGCCAGAAATATGAAATCACCCGCTGGTGCGCATCGCGGGGGATGAAGATAGACAACTGGGTGACCGAATCCGTGTCCGGGACCGTGGCATGGGAAAAACGCAACCTCGGCCGGGCCATAAGGAAAATGGAGAACGGGGACACGATAGTCTGCACGGAACTCTCACGCCTCGGGCGCAACCTGCTGATGATCATGTCAATCCTCAACAGCTGCACCCAGCGTGGCATCATGATACGCTCAATAAAAGACAACTTCGAACTCTCCGACAGCCTCAACTCCAAGATCATAGCCTTCGCTTTCGGGCTGGCCGCCGAGATAGAGAGAAACCTCATATCACAACGCACAAAAGAAGCCCTCGCCGCCAAAAAAGCTTCAGGCATCAAACTCGGCAGACCCGCAGGCCGCAGCCGCAAGGTCGCCAAGGTGCTCTCCGAACAGGAGAAAATACGCGGGATGCTGGATGAAGGAATGTCCAGGGCCGCCGTGGCACGGCTCTACGGGATTCATCGCAACACCCTCTCACGCTGCCTCTCCGATGCCGAAAGTCCAGGAGAAGCGGAGGCGATTCCATAAACTTGTGGACCACAAATTTGTGGAAAATCACCCCATGGACATCTGGCAATATCAGTTTGTGCAATTCCAAAAATTAGCGTAATTTTTGGAATGCCACTCCAATATTTAGCGTAAATTTTGGAATACGGCCAACCTGGGAAGCAAAAACGCGCCAAACCGGGAAGCAAAAATGCGCCAAACCGGGAAGCAAAAATGCGCCAACTTAGGAAATGGAAAATATTTTTCTATCTTTGCTTCTGAGAATCAGATGCTTTTTAAAAATATGGAATACAAACATAGAATTGCGGATAAGATCCTCTCCAAGAAACTTGAAAGCAAGGGAGCAGTCCTGATAGAAGGACCGAAATGGTGTGGGAAAACCACCACGGCGGAGCAACACGCAGGCAGTATTTTATTCATGGACAATCCGGCATCGTTGGAAACAAACTTGCAGCTGGCTGGGATTGACCCCTCTGTCCTGCTTGCAGGAGACACTCCTCGGCTTATAGATGAGTGGCAGTTGGCCCCCAAACTTTGGGATGCCATCAGGTACGAGGTTGACCATCGGAGCGCAGTGGGACAGTTCATATTGACCGGTTCGGCCGTACCTGCAGAAGAAAAAGAGATGCACCATTCCGGCACCGGTCGTTTCACCTGGCTTACCATGCGGCCGATGAGCCTGTATGAGTCAGGGGAGTCTACTGGGCAAGTAGGTTTGGCCCAGTTATTTGAAACACCGGAGAGGATCAGCGCCACCAACAAATTGAGGTTAGACGATCTGGCTTACTTGATTTGTCGTGGAGGCTGGCCGTTTGCTTGCAACTTGGAGGGAGAGGCCGCTTTGTCCCAAGCGTTTGACTATGTGGATGCTGTGATCAAGAAAGATGTCGCGAGGGTGGGCGGTGTGAACCGCAATGCAACAACCACCCGGTTGCTGCTTCGCTCGTATGCCAGAAATCAGGGGACTCAAGCCACGATAGAGACAATCGTTGAAGACATGAGAAACAACGATGAAAATGAAATCAGCACGAAGACGGCTGCCAGTTATCTGGAGGCACTGCGCAAAATCTTCGTCATTGAAGATTCCGAGGCCTGGAATCCCAATCTCCGTTCAAAGACCGCTGTCAGGACAACGAACACCCGATATTTTGTGGATCCTTCGATAGGTACAGCCGTGCTGGGCCTTGGGCCAAAAGACCTCATTCTGGATATCAAGACGATGGGGCTCTTGTTTGAGGCTCTATGCGTCCGGGATCTTCGTGTCTTTGCTGGAGCCATAGGAGGAGAGGTTTACCATTATCGCGACAAAAACGGTCTGGAGTGTGACGCCGTAATACATCTGCACAATGGAAAGTATGGTCTTGTAGAGGTGAAATTGGGCGGCGACAAGCTCATCGAAGAGGGGGCCGGAAATCTGATTGAACTGGCGGGGAGAATCAACACCGACAAGATGAATGCACCCTCATTCATGATGGTGCTCGTCGGAGTCGGGGACTATGCATATCGCCGCAAAGACGGTATATATATAGTTCCTGTCGGTTGTCTGAAAGATTGAGCCGGGCTCCATCAGATGGTGTTCGCTTGAAAACCATGACCCGCTGGTGATGTTGGGATGGCGGCGCTTTTGCTGAGCTAGTACCTATGTTTGAGAGTTGGGCACAGTCCGGAGAAGTCAAGCCAAAGGGGGCATCACCGACTCGCGCGCCCCGAAGGAAAATAATTCTTAAAAATTTTCAAATTTTCTTTTTGAGCGAATTTTTGGAAATCCGCCAAAAAATGCTTTCATTTAGGAAGAAATTTGGGCTATTTTATAAGAATTTGTAAGCAAAAACAGCCGAAACGATAACAATCAGTGTTGTCAACCGCCTATAAATCAGGCGCTAGCGGATTTGCTTATCTGAAATATTCTGATAATTTTGCACCGAATTTCGCTTCCCAAAACGCCCCTTTAATGTAGCAGGGGCCGGGAGGCCGAAGACAAGAGAATTTTAGTGGTTAGTATAACGTTTGTTTAATTAAAGTATTTGCTTATGAAAAAAGCGAAACTGTTTTTCAGCGCGATTTTAGCGCTTCTGACAGTATCCCTTTCCGCCCAGAGCGTGAAAGTGTCGGGTACTGTCACAGATGCCTCCAACGGTGATCCGGTGATAGGCGCGGCGGTGCAGCTCAAGGGCAGCACCAGCAACTACACCCTCACCGACAGCTTCGGGGCATACAGCATTTCCGTGCCTTCAAACGCAACACTTACCGTCAGCTGCATGGGATATGTACTGGCGGAGGTCAGCGTGAACGGAAGGCAGAACCTTGACATCGCCCTCAATCCGGACTCCCAGCTTCTGGACGAGACGATCGTCGTCGCCTACGGTACGGCGAAGCGTGAGGCCGTGACGGGATCAGTATCCGCCGTCAAGGGACAGGGCCTCGCCGAGGCTCCAGTGTCATCAGTGGACAAGATGCTCTCCGGAAAACTTGCCGGCGTGCAGATTTCCGCCAACAGCGGCCAGCCTGGCGCAGCATCCCAGATCCGTGTGCGCGGTACCTCCTCAATCAACGCGAGCAACGCTCCTCTCTGGGTTGTGGATGGTATTCCTATTATTTCCGCAGGCACATCCGAGATGACCAACCAGTCCAACTCCATCGCCACCATCAACCCTAACGATATCGAGTCCATCACCGTCCTCAAGGATGCGGCTGCCGCTGCGGTCTACGGATCACGTGCGGCCAACGGCGTCATCCTCGTCACCACCAAGAGCGGCAAGGAAGGACAGGCCCAGTTCGATGCCCGTGCCAAGTACGGCGTATCATGGCTCCAGAGCGATAGCGGTTTCCGCATGATGACCCCGAGCGAGCTCCTCGCATATCAGAGGGATGCCGTATATAATGCGGGTATGGATCCTGACGATCCTACCGGTACCTACTACCGTCCGCTGTCTCTGCTCTCCAAGGAACAGACCAACTGGATGGAGCACTTCACTCGTCCGGGCGTGCTTCAGGAGTACGAGATCAGCGCCCGTGGCGGTACCAACAAGGCAAAATACTTCTCTTCAGTGTCTTATCACAAGAACGATGGTGTCTTCTATGGTATCGACTATTCCAAGTTCCAGGCCCGTATCAACGCCGACTACAAACTTCTCAGCAATCTTGAGACAGGAGTCCGTGTGAATGCGGCTTACACTGAGCAGAACGATGTCCCGATGGAGTCCCTTTACTATGCCAACCCGGCTTGGGCTGGACTTTCTCTCCTGCCTTGGACTCCGAAGTACGATGAGAACGGGGATTTCAACACCAACATCCCTTCCAACTCCAACCAGAACCCACGCGCCACCGCGGCCTACGATGACCAGTGGTCCAAGTCATACCGCTTCAACGGCACCGCTTTCCTCCGTTGGGAGCTCACCAAGAACCTCGTAGCCGAGACCAAGAACTCCGCCGAGGTCGCATTCACCCAGGACAGAAGGTACTGGTCTCCGAAGTCCCACCCGAAGCAGGGCGGCACCGGAACCCTCCAGACTACCAACAGCCAGTTCCAGAACCTTACGACCTCCAATACCCTCAACTATACCAACATCTTCGAGGGCTACCACTCCGTGAGAGCGCTTCTCGGACAGGAGGCCAACAGGTACAATTACGAATACGTCTATACATACGCCCCTGGCGTTGACCCTCAGATTCCGTATATCAACACAGCCAATCAGGCAAATACTGAGACTGAACAGGGATTCACCCGTGAGACCCTCCTCTCATTCTTTGGAATCCTTGACTACAACTACGACAACAAATATTTCGTCCAGCTCACCGCCCGCGAGGATGGAAGTTCCCTCTTCGGAGAGCAGAACAAATGGGGCTTCTTCTGGTCCGCTTCCGCATCATGGAACATGACCCGTGAGAAGTGGATGCAGTTCCGTTGGCTCGACCTTCTCAAGATCCGTGCAAGCTACGGTGTCAACGGGAACAACGGCATCGCTGCCTATAAGGCTTATGGCGTCTATGCATCGTCAACCTACAACGGAGTGGTCGGAATGCTTCCGTCTCAGCCTTCAAACCCTTATCTCTCATGGGAGAAGAACGGTACTTGGAATGTCGGCGTGGACTTCGGCTTCTTCAACAGGCTCAGGGGTAGCGTGGATGTCTACAGCCGTAAGACCACTGACATGCTCCTTGACAAGAGGGTGCCTCAGACTACCGGTTTCAGCACAAACTTCATGAACGCCGGCGCGATGAAAAACGACGGTGTCGAGTTCCAGATTGACGGTGATATCGTCGCTACAAGCGACATGCTTTGGTCAGCCGGACTCAACCTCGCATACAACCGCACCGAGATCCTTGACCTTGCAGGCGACGAGAAGATTGCAGCTGCGTCATATATGCACTATGTTGTCGGCAAGTCAAGATACACCTACTATCTTACCGACTACTACGGAGTCAACCCGAGTAATGGTGAGGCTCTCTTCAGAACTGAGGAAGGCACTCTCACCAACGATGCATCCAAGGCCCAGAAGATCTATGCAGGTTCACCGGAGCCGAAGCTGATCGGTGGATTCAACACCAGCTTCGCCTGGAAGGGATTCTCTGCTAGCGCATTCTTCGAGTTCAAGGCCGGAAACAAGGTGTTCCTCGTCAACGAGTGGAGTTATCTCAACTCTGACGGTTCCCAGATGAACATGAACCAGATGGCTTCATCCAACAACTACTGGAAGAAGCCTGGTGACACAGGAGTGCAGCCTAAGCCGGTTGCCGGTCAGTCAGTCAGCAACGATGCCATCCTCAGTACCCGCTGGCTTGCAGACGGAAGCTACCTGCGCGTCAAGGACATCACTGTCTCCTACTCTCTGCAGGAGCGCGCCCTCAAGAAACTCAAGGTCAAGGGCCTCAAGTTCTATGTCAGCGGCCTCAATCTCTACTGCTTCAACGATGTCAACTTCTGGGATCCTGAGCAGGGTATCACCGGACTCACTGCCGGTACATATCCTCTCACCAAGTCTGTCGTCGGAGGTATCGAGTTATCATTCTAAATCATGACGAATATGAATAAATATATAGCTATCGCATCCGCAGCGCTTGCGCTCTGCTGCGCTAACTCCTGTCAGGACTTCCTGACTGAAGCGCCGATTCTCGCGCAGAGCAACGAGCTTACGCTCTCCACTCTGTCAGGCATCAACAAGGCTGTGGCCGGGGCATATTCCCCACTTGCATCTTCTACTTGGTACGGAGCTGACTTTATCATCTACAACGAGATGAAGACGGGCAACGGAAAGAAATATTTTAATTCCGACTGGGACACAGGCCGTCTTACCAATGTATATAACGTCAATTTTTCAGAGTCCAGCACTTATGGACTTTGGGGCTATGGTTACTATGTGATTTCAGCGGCCAACAATGCCATAGACGCTCTCGATAATGTGGAGGGGGACGAGCAGACCAAGAACAACATCAAGGCGGAGGCACTCTTCCTGCGTGCATTGGCTCACTTCGACCTCGTACGCACCTACGCCCAGCCTTACAATTACACCGCTGATGCGTCTCATGACGGTGTGCCAGTAGTGCTCCACACAGATGCGAATGCCAAACCTGCCCGTGAGAGCGTGTCCAAGGTCTATGCGCAGATCGTGGCCGACCTCCTTGAGGCCGAGTCCATCATCGACCCGTCCTATGTCAGGAGCGGAGTGGCGGATGCCAAGTCTGCCGTGTCAATCTACGCCATCCAGGCCTTCCTCAGCAGGGTATATCTCTACATGGGCAAATGGCAGGAAGCCGCCAATTACGCGACCAAGGTCATCAACAGCAAGAAGTATACGATGTGGACTGTCGATGATCTGAAGAACGCCGCCTGCTACCGCGAGGATGTGCCTAAGGGAGGCGAGATCATCTTTGAGGTCTATGGCATCAAGTCCAACTCTTACGATGGTTATCATGACGGCATCATGCCTATGACCAGCCCTACCGGCTATGGTGATGCTGGCGCATCTGCCGACCTCTATGCTTCTTACGAGCCAGATGATGTCCGCGGAGCTCTTTTCCAAGCAAAAGATGATGTAGTATGGACAGGCAAATATGCCGGCAAGGGCCTTGGCACACCTGATGTCAACAACACTATCGTATTCAGACTTTCTGAGATGCATCTCAACCGCGCCGAGGCTCTTATCAATGGCGCCACCATCGATGGAGTTAACGCTGTGGACGATCTCAAGGCCATTGCAGACAACCGTGGGGCAAGCGTCCAGCCTCAGACACTTACTGGAGTTTACGAGGAGCGCCGCAAGGAACTTGCATGGGAGGGTCACCTTTGGTTCGACCTTGCAAGGACCAAGCGTGATATGACTCGTTCTGACTTCACAGGTGACGCGAAGGCTAAAGATGTGCCGGCAGGAGATTATCGCTGGGCTATGCCTATCCCGCTTAGGGAGTACGATGTCAACCCTAATCTTACCCACAATCCTGGTTATACCGACTAATTAAGGAGGAACACATGATGAAAAATATACTTAAATATATAGCCGGAGTGGCGGCAGTGGCCGCCCTTGCAGGGTGCAACCTCAACCCGCTTCCGACTTTCGATGAGTCAGAGTCTTTCGTGGCTTTCGACAAGTCAGCCGTATCAGTCAATGAGGATGCCGGTACGGTTACCCTTCCTCTTACGATAGCTTCTTTGGATGTAGTTAAATCCAATGTCTCTTACGAGCTTGTGGACGGCACGGCCAAGGGAGGCGTGAACTATGAGAGCGGCGACGAGTCTGCTGTGGTAGTGTTTGACGGTGAGTCCCGCACAGGCTCCATCGTAGTAAACATCAAGAACATTGCCGGATATACTGGAGACCTTTCTTTTACCGTCAAACTTGTGTCCGCCACTGGTCTTAAACTTGGGGCAAGCAGTGCCTGCACTGTCACCATCAATGACCTTGATCACCCTCTCAGTGCAATCCTTGGCGAGTACACCGCTACGGCCCATGATTACTTTGATGATGCTGATGTCAGCTGGATCGTTACCTTGATGAAGGATCCTGAGGATGTCAATGTTGTTTGGGTTGACGGCTTCACCGCAACATTTGCCGGCTATTATCCTAGTGCGGACTATCGTATCTATGGTAATGTCACCAAGGATGAAGAAGGCAACATTACAGGCATCAATTTCCCTTGTGGACAGTCGCTTGCCACTGCCGTGAGTGGGCGTAGTCTTAGCTTGTGGTCTTTTGACGGTGATAGTGTTTATTCTTCTGGTAATATCGCGTTCACAACTATTGCAAACGGTTTCGCGACAGAAGATGGATATGGTATCGGATATAAGGCTGATTCAGGTGGAGTTTCTCTCTATGACTTGCTTAATCCTGGCATTGTTTGGGTAAAGAAATAAAGGAAAATGTATATGAAAAAGATATTTACACTCATATCAGCAGCGGCTCTCCTTGTGGCCTGCAGCGACCTATACGGCCCTACGGAGAGCGCTACGCCGGAGGTCAAGTCCGACGGCATCGACATCGAGGTGAAACTTGTGGAGGATGACGCCGTCACTTTCACCCTCACCCCGAAGAGCGAGGCGACCTACTACTCATACCTCGTTGATCAGAGTGATGTAGTAGAGACTCTTGACTCCGCTTCTCTCTTCTCTGTTTCCTACAAGAGCGTGGCCCAGGGCACTATCGACTGGCATCTCTCAAAGAGCAAGACCCTCACTGTTGAGGGGCTTGCTCCTAACACTCCGTATGTCATCTACGCAGTAGCCGGAAGTTCCACCGGTATCCCATCCAGCGTGGCCAGCGTCACATTCCGGACGTCTGACAAGGTGGCTCCGAGGCCGGCGAAGTTCAGTGCTGACGGCAGTGTAGTGAAGCTTGTATTCTCCGAGGCTGTCAAAGTGGCTAGCGGCGAAGTCAATGTCAAGTACTACGCTAAATATGATCCTGAATTTATCAACGGTACTCCGGTAGGCACAGTTGCCGGCACTGTTAGTAGTGTTGAGGATGCCACCGCCACTATTGAGTTTGAAATCCCTGCCGGTGCTTGGTATTCAGTTGATGTCGCTGAAGGGGCATTTGAGGACTATGCCGGCAACAAGTCTGTCGCTTTGGCATCTTCCGCCAAGATGAATGCATCTTCTGGAGATGTGGAGGGACGGAACATATTTGACCAAAATACAGTGGCAGATTTCACCCTCGGAAAGGCGGAGTCAGTACTGACCAGTTGGGAAGATCCTATTCTTTTCGATTTCGGTTCAGAGTATGGCTATGGCGCAGCTTATTCAAGCGTTGAAGGCTCTACGGCCACTTATGCAGAGGATGGCAAGACCACTGTCTATGACCTTACTGCCGGAAGCGATTTCGGTTATGTCAAGTCTATGGGCAAACTTGCGCTCTTCCTCCCTGCCGAACTTGAAAAAGGCAAGTCTGTGGCTGTCAAGATTGCAGCCGGTACTTTCGAGGATTACTATGGCAACACCAACGCCGAGTGGACTGCTACATTCTCATACGCATTTGACTATAAACTTGAGGATGTTCTCGGAAGCTACAAGTCTTCATATCTGACATGCTTCTCCAACGGTGATGATATTGCTGAAGCTACTGACGTGATAGTCAAGAGCAACAACGAGAAGAAAGGCAACATCATGTTCACACAGCTCTTCGGCTATAAGCTTGCTGCACCCGTGTATGCTACATTCGACACAGCTCTCGGAACAATCAGCGTAGCAAGTCCTCAGGCCATGTTTGCAGCGACGATAGGTGGAACTGATTATACCATTGCTTTCGCCAACGGTGTTGCGAGCGGCGGTAATTTGGTAGCCACTAAGGATCCGGCTGTATTCAAAGTGCCTGAGGCCGGAAAGATTGAGAACACCGGCTACTTCGGAATGTACGCTTTTGATAAAGACGGTAAAGGTGCAGGCTGGTATGATGCATATTATAGTTATGCCGCTGAGAAATCATCAGAGGCTACAGCTTCAGTCAAAGCATCAAATGCAAAAGCTATCACCAGACTTGTCGGCGACGCAAAAGTCGTTAAATAAGACTGTTAAATAAGACTTGACTGCTCCGGCCCGCGCCGGGGCAGTTTTGTACGTTATAAAAGTCCATATCATGAAAACACTTAAAACTCTCATCGTAGCGGCATTGTTTGCGCTGTCCGCCGTGCTTTGCGCGGCGCAGAATTTTGAGCCCACCACCACCTGGCCCTACATCTACGAAAACTTCATGCCGGGCAAACTGGTGATGAACACTGGTAAGGTTGTTGAGGGCAAGTACAACATCTGCATTGATGACAGCAGAGTTCATTTCATAGACGGGGACATGGTCAAGCAGGCTTCTGTCGTAGAGGTCGTCTCTGTCCAAATCGGCAATGATGTCTATATTAATGCGGCAGGTAGGATGATGAAGGTGCTCCAGAAATCGGACAAGGGTGTTGTCGCCGAAGACATAAGCATTGATTACGCGCGTCTCAACGAGACGGGCGGAGCGTATGGCTCTTCCTCCAGCTCCATCGCCACGACAGCTCTCAGTTCGCTTGAGGGCATCGGCGGCACCAGAACGAACATGAACCACATGGAACTCAAGAGCTCCAAGGAAAATGGCAAGACGCTTACGCTCAACAAGAAACTCTATCTCGTCTTCGGCGGAAGGTCGGTGCTTGCCACAAAAAGGGATGTTCAGGATATGCCCGGCATCGACAAGACCAAACTCAAGAGTTTCCTGAAGTCCAACAAGATCAAGTGGAAAGAACCGGTGTCTCTCATAGTGCTGGTCGATTACCTTGCAGACAATCAACAATAATTCAATATGAAGAGAAATCTTTTATCACTCGTGCTCGTATGCGCGGCCCTCGCTGCGGCTTTCTCCTGTTCCAGGGAGGCCGTGCCGGCTTCTGAGGAGGAGGTCAGCGTATCACCGCAGGAAGCTGCATACGAACAAGGTACACTCAACATCAATTTCGATGAGCAGACAGCGGATCTCATAGAGAAGGATCTCGCTTCTGAGGGCACCGTCACCAAGGCTTCTTCTCCGGAGGTCGTCGCTCTTTATGAGCAGCTCGGCATTGAATCCATGGAGCGTCTCTTCCCGTATGCGGGAGAGTTCGAACCGCGCACAAGGGCCGAGGGGCTGCACCGCTGGTACAAGGTCAACTACCGTAAGCCTGTCAGCGTCACCAAGGCCACGCAGGAAGCCGGGGCCATCCCGGGAGTCGTCATAGCTGAGCCTGTGCCGGTGGTGAAGATTTCGTACTTCAACGATCCGTATGCCAAGTATCAGTGGCACTACCACAACGACGGCACCCTAACATCCAAGCACAAGTCCGGAGCCGACATCAATGTGCAGCCGGTCTGGCAGAATTATACTGTTGGAAGCGAGAAAGTGATAGTCAGCGTGGTTGACGGCGGTATCGATTTCAACCACGAGGATCTTGCAGATGCCTATGTCGGCGGACGCAACTTCGTCTCCGGAGGGCAGGTGAGTGCGCATGATCATGGCACCCATGTGGCCGGCACCATCGGTGCTGTCAACAACAACGGCAAGGGCGTAGAGGGCATCGCCGGCGGTGATGCGGCTAAGGGCATCAAGGGCGTGCGCCTGCTGTCCTGCCAGATTTTCGAGACTGGCGCAGACGGCAATGACCGTGGGGGAGACACTGCCGCCGCCATCAAGTGGGGAGCCGACAACGGCGCCGTAATCTCCCAGAACAGTTGGGGGTACAATTACGACTACAACGGCGACGGCAAGGTGACCGGAAGCGAGCTTGAAGCCGCCAAGGCAGGCAAGATCAGCGCTGCCCAGAAGGAGGCAGTGGATTATTTCATCAAATATGCGGGCTGTGACAATGCCGGCAACCAACTTCCGAACTCCCCGATGAAGGGAGGAGTGGTGATCTTCGCCGCAGGCAACGATGCCATCGAGTATGGTGCCCCGGCCAACTACGAGCCTGTCATAGCGGTAGGCTCTATCGGTCCGGACTACAACAGAGCTTATTACTCCAACTACGGGGACTGGGTGGACATCGCCGCTCCTGGCGGGGATGCCTACTACGGCAACGGACAGGTCTACAGCACCATTCCGGGCAGTAAGTACGGATGGATGCAGGGTACTTCCATGGCATGTCCGCACGTGTCGGGCGTGGCTGCGCTCATAGTTTCGTATTATGGCGGCCAGGGATTCACCAACGACATGCTCAAGGAGAGGCTCATCAACGGTGCGCGCAAGGACGCTCTCGCTTCCAGCACCAGGATAGGTCCGCTCGTGGATGCTCTCGGCTCCATCGTCTATGGCGGCTCGCAGGCCCCTGCCCCGGTGGAGGATCTCAAGGTTGAGGCCAAAGCCAACAATCTCAACTTCAGCTGGTCGCTGACTGCGGACAAGGACGGCAACAAGGCCTATGGCTTCATTCTCCTTGCCACCAAGGACAAGAGTCTTCTTGGGAGGCTTGATTTCAACAACCTGCCTTCCGGGGTGGTGAGCTCCGTTGTGTACACTGGTTCGGCTGCGACGGGTGCGCAGCTCAGCGGCAGCATCGAGAATCTTGACTTCAACACTGAATACGCTGTGTCGATTTGCGCTTTCAGCTATGGGCGCAACTTCTCCGGACTCGGAGAGGTCCAGACTGTGAGCACCCTGCCTAACAATCCTCCTGTCATCGAGACTTCATACACGGGGGATTACAAGATCCGTTCTCACAACACCCTCACGGTTCCGTTCAGCATCTACGACCCTGACGGGCATTCATTCACTGTAAAATATCAGTCCGCTACCTCGTCTGCCGACACTTTCGAGAAGAATGCCGTGAGCGGGGTGTATGAGCTCAAGATAAGCGGTCCTCTGGCCGATGCAGGCGTATATACGGCCCATATCATCGCAAGCGACAAGTGGGACAGCACTGACCATATAGTGACTTTCGAGATCCTCGAGAACCATCCGCCAGTTGTGATAAAGCAGATTGACGACATGATCCTCGCTTCTCCGGGCGAGAAATTCGCCATCGACATGTCGCAGTATGTGGAAGACCCTGACGGGGAGACCCTTAAATACACGGTGAAGAACCAGAACGTCGCAGTGCTCCACATCAACCCTAAGGGCAACATCCTCAACGGGACAGCTCTGGACTATGGCATGACCAATGTTACCGTGGTCGCCTCAGATGCCAAGAACAAGACGGCCGAGTTCAGTTTCCGTGTGGCGATACCGGATCCGGAAAAGCCTGTCACCACTTACCCTAACCCTGTGGTAGACAAACTGAATATCGGTACCGGCGTCAAAGCATCTACGGAAGTGGTGATCCGCTCCGAGACGGGAGAACTGATATATGAGACGGTGGCAGACGTGAGCATCCTCGATCCTCTCGTGGTGGACATGTCAAAAGAAGCCCCGGGAAGGTATGTGGTCTCCGTCAAGATAGGGGACAAGGAGTATAAGCAAAATATAGTCAAGAAATGATGATACACAAGAACATAATGACTCTAGCCACCGTCTGCCTGCTTTCGGCTGGGGTGGCATCCGCCCAGACTGCGATGCCGTCATTGAGAGTAGAGCAGGATCCTGTTTCCGCAGGAATGGGCTTCGCGGGACTCGCCTCTACGGGCGGGACGGCCTGGTCAGCCCTGCGCAACTCTTCCGTCATCCCGTTCTCGGAGAAGAGCATGGACTTCGGGGTCTCATATCAGAGCTGGGCTCCGGACGGGGCGGCCAGTACCAATATGGGGCTGGGTGCAGGATTTAAATTTGGAGAGCGCTTCGGCCTTTCAGTGGCCGGCACAATGCAGAATGGCGAGGAGTACAGCCTCACTGACGAGACCGGCAACCCTGCCGGCACATTCAAGCCATCCCTGCTTTCTGTGGGTCTCGGTTTCGGCGTGAAGATTATCGACAATCTCTCTGCCGGTGTCAATGTCCGCTTCGCTTCACAGAAGCTTACCAGTGATGATTCCTACAGCGCTTTCTGCGGAGACGTGTTCGTGAGTTACAAGTTTGCAGACTTCAATGTCACTGCCGGAGCCGCTTCGCTTGGAAGCAAGGTCAAGGGTGCAGATGGCAACAGTTGGTCACTACCGGCTTCAGCCCGCGTAGGTGTGGACTGGACAAGGTCGCTGTCTGAGGCTCACACTCTCAAAGTGGATGCTGATCTGGACTATTTGTTCTCCGGCAGCGTTATGGCTGCTGCCGGTGTGCAGTATTCTTTCAAGGATATGGTGTTCGCCCGTGCCGGTTATCACTATGGCCCGGAGACGGCTGTGCTGCCGTCCTTCGCCTCCGCCGGACTCGGCCTCAAGTTCTTCGGCATTGAGCTCAACGCCGCCTATCTCTTCGCTTCTGAAGTGCTTGGCGGCACGATGACTTTCGGCCTGGGCTACAGTTTCTGATAGCTGTTTGACATTCCCATTGGCTTTTTGTCCGGCCAAAGCCCCCTTTCCCCGGAGAAAAGCTCCAATAAACTCAATTGTCCGGTCAGATACCACTCTGGCCGGACATTTTTTTGATCAGAATATATATTCCTCAAGAGCGAGCCTGATGCCGTGCACCATCGGCTACAGGCATTTTGTTGCTATTGGACTTGAGGTAGTCTTCTATATTGTTGGGAATCTTCCTCATTTATTCCGTCATGACATAGCACTACGAGGTAGGGGAGAAAAGCGCAAAATATACCCCAACCTTTAGAACCGGGATGCCACGGAGCATCGTGTGCTAGTGGTGTCTGTTAAAGGTTGGGGTAAAAAAGGTCAAATATTCCCCTACATGCTCGGGTGGGTATGAACGGCGGCGACCCTACATGGGATGGCAGGTCTGCGGGCGGGCAGGGTTGTGGAGGGGCTACTCCAGCGTCTCGCGCTTGAGGCTCTCTATGTAACGGTCGATGCGGCGCAGTTCGCGCGGAATGGCGATGTGCTGCGGGCATGCTCCCACGCATTTGCCGCAGGCGATGCAGTGGTCGGCCTGGCGGACCGCCGGGATGGCCTTGTTGTAGGCGAGCAGATAATTCCTGCGGGCCTTGGCGTAGCCTTTCTGCTCCTTGCCGGTCACGTAGGTGCCAGCGTTGACGCTGTCGTTGTAGAAGCGGAAGATGGCCGGGATGTTGATTCCGTAAGGGCAAGGCATGCAGTACTGGCAGCATGTGCAGCGCACCAGAGGATAGTTTTCGAGCCTGTCGGCCACCTCCTCCAGAAGTGCTTTCTCCTCGTCGGTCACCGGCTTGAAATTGAGGAACGTCTTGAGATTGTCCTGCAGGTGCTCCATGTAGGTCATGCCGCTCAGCACCACCTGCACGCGCGGATAGCTGCCGACGAAGCGGAAAGCCCAGGATGCGAGAGAGTCCCCGGGAGCCTTGGCTTTCAAAAGGTCAGCCGTGCCTGCCGGCATATCCGCCAGACGTCCTCCGCGCAGCGGCTCCATTATCACTATCGGAATCTGCCTGCGGTCGAGTTCCCCGTAGAGGTATTCGGCATCGGTGTTGCGTCCGCCGGCATGGGTCCAGTCCACATAGTTCATCTGTATCTGCACGAAGTCCCAGCGGTACTTGCCGCTGTCGTGCAGAGCCATCATCTCGTCAAATCCGCTCATGGCACCGTGGAAGGAGAAGCCCAGATGACGGATATGTCCCGCGGCCTTTTCTTTCAGCAGGAACTCCATGATCCCTGTATCTCCAAAGCGTCTTGAGAAATCCTCTCCGCCGCTGAGGGAATGCAGCAGGTAGTAGTCCACATGGTCTGTCTTGAAGATTTCCAGGGACTTGCGGTACATCTTGACGGAGTTGTCATAAGATGCGTCCGAGAAATTGGACAGTTTGGTGGCGAGAAGCCAGCTCTCGCGAGGATGCCTGTTGAGGGCTTCGGCTGTGGCCCGTTCACTGTCGCCTTCCAGATAGACAGGAGAGGTGTCGAAGTAGTTGACGCCGTGCTCGAGGGCGAAATCCACAAGACGGTTGACCTCCTGCTGGTCTATGTGTTTCTTGCCGTCTTCTCCATCGACCATCGGCCACCTCATGCAGCCGTAGCCGAGCAGCCCCACTCCGGGGTAGTGCTGCGGCATAGTGCCGTCAAGTCCTTTGTCGGAAACGCCGGTCTTCTCCTCCGTGAGTGTCTTGGGGGCGCAGGCTGCAAGTCCTGCGGCGGCAGCGCCGAGCCCTGCGGTCTTTATGAATTCTCTTCTGTCCATGTCAGTTATTCTTTATGTGAACGGAAATTCCATCTACGGTGATGGCGCTTATCGGCCTTGACGGGCACAGATATTCGCAGGCGCCGCAGCCTATGCACTGGGCTTCAGCCACTACAGGGATGCTCCTGCGGAAGCCATCGGTCTTGACCATACGCACAGCCCCTGCCGGGCAGTGGCGCGAGCAGTTGCCGCAGCCTGCCTCGTCCTTGGCTGCGAGGCACAGGCTCAGGTTGACTTTGGCCGTGCCGATCTTGAGCGAGAGTTTTTCGTCTTTTTCGAGAGGGAGGATTGCTCCCGCAGGACAGAGTTGGCTGCAGGTGGTACACTCGGGACGGCACCAGCCCTTTTCGTAGCCCATCTGCGGCTGGAGGAAGTGCTCTAAGTCGGTGGAGGCGCGGAGCACGCCGTTAGGGCAGTTGCTCACGCAGAGCTGGCAGGCCGTGCACCGGTCGTAGAAATCCTTGACGCTTCTGGCCCCGAACGGCACCAGCCTTTCGGCGCGTTCCGGAGAGGTCTTGTCGATCACCTCGGCAAGTCCCCCGTCGAGCCGCTTGTTCTGTGCCCCGAGGGCAAGGCTTCCGCCGACGAGGGCCGTGGTGGTCATGAATGCGCGGCGTCCCTTATCGACATTTTCCGTCTTGGCCTCAGCCTTGCCCGGCAGCGAGAAACGGAATTTGATGCCGCTCTTTGGACAGCTGTCCAGACAGTCGAAGCAGTCCACGCAGCGGCTGGTGTCCACGGTATGGGTGTCGATGTCGATGCATGATGACTTGCAGCCCCTCTCGCATTTGCGGCAGGAGACGCACTGGCTCTTGTCAATGCTGACTTTGAAGAGTGAGAAGCGTGAGACAAGCCCGAGCACCGAGCCTACGGGACAGATTGTATTGCACCATCCGCGTCCCCAGATCCAGGCGCAAACCGCTATCACAGCCAGTGTCACGAAAGCTGAGATCAGCAGCACCGGAGCGAGGCTTTCTCCGCGGGCGAGACCGATGACACTGCGCACCGCGCGTCCATAAGCGCTGTACGGTGCTAGGGCGGTAAGCAGCAACTGGCTGAAAGTCAAAGCGCTTACGATGACGATAGCCAGGATGCCATAACGGACGATGCGCGGCTCCTTGACGAAATGCCTCTTGGGCTTGCGTCCTTTCGGGCAGACAGCCTTGCGCAACCAGATGATAATATCCTGAAACACTCCCATCGGACAGATGACGGAGCAGTAGATACGGCCGAAGACGAGGGTCAGCAGCAAGATGAATGCTATGGCTCCGAAGTTCAGGGCCATACAGGACGGAAGGAACTGGAGCTTGGCCATCCAGCCCCACCATTGGTCGCCGATGCCGGCAAAAAGCAGCGTGATCCCCACGAAGAACAGGGCAGCTGCCGCGATTCTGATCTTTCTTAACATATATGGTATTTGTCCGGGTTTCTGAATCCGAGCAGGAAGTCCTTGACCTCCATTCTTTTCTTGCCGGAAAGCTGCATGTCCTTGAGCGACATGGCCCCATCGGACGTGGCTATGGCGAGATAAGTCTTGCCATCAGAGAGGATAGTGCCGGGTGCCGCATGCAGATTTACTTTCTCTGCGCGGTATATCTTGAGTGTCTGCGGAGTCTTGTCCCCTTCGGCAATTTCGGTGAATGCTGCCGGATATGGACTAAGGCCGCGTATGAGGTTGTAGATGTGTTCACTGCTGTCGTTCCAGTCTATGCGGCAGGTCTCGCGGGTGAGCTTCGGTGCCGGCTTGAGCACTTCCGAACCCTGGATGAAGGAGCGCTGCACCCTCGTCTCTATGTTGTGTTCTATGAGTCCTTCCACTGTCTGGAGAACCAGGTCCGAGCCGATCTCCATGAGTTTGTCATGCACATCGCCGGCAGTGTCCACGGGGCTTATCCTGCACTCGTGGCGCATCAGGATGCCACCTGTGTCGATGTCCTTGTCAATCATGAAGGTGGTCACGCCGGTGAGCTTCTCCCCGTTGATGACTGCCCAGTTGATAGGGGCAGCGCCACGGTACTGCGGCAGCAGGGCGGCGTGCAGGTTGATCGTGCCGAGACGAGGCATCGACCAGACCGCCTCTGGCAGCATGCGGAAAGCCACCACCACGATGAGATCCGGCTTCCAGGCCTTCAGGGCGGCGAGGAACTCGGGATCCTTGAGTCTCTCGGGCTGGAGCAATGGCAGGTTGTGCTCCACGGCATAGTGTTTCACAGCGCTTTCGTTCACTTTGAGGCCGCGTCCGCTCGGCTTGTCAGGGACTGTCACCACTCCGACCACCTTGTATTTGTTGCGTATGAGATTGTCTAGCGGAGCTACCGCAAATTCCGGTGTGCCCATGTATACTATGCGCACAGGGCGGAAGAAGCCGACAATCTTGCTCTTGAGCTTCCTGCGCCAATTTTTGAATTGATCCAAATTGAAAAGTTCTGAGTCGTTTATGGCCTTCCAGGTGAGGAAGATGCCTATCGGGGCGAGTATGAATGCGGAGATGAAGGCTCCGGCGAAGGCTCCGATCGCACCGTCCCTGGCGAGTTTGGTGCCTGAGATGTCCACCACCCAGTACAGCACGAAGAAGAGCACTGAGACGATGGCGCTCGTGCCCAGCCCCCCTTTGCGTATCAGCGAACCGAGCGGGGCACCGATGAAAAAGAGTATGAAGCAGGCGAGGGCCTGGGCGAACTTCTTCAGGAGTTCGATGTCGGTGTGCCTGATATAGTAGTCCTGTTCATAGGTGTCGAACTTGAGATTTCCGATGTCGGATGCGTAGCGGCTGGCCCTCTCCCCGGCTTCCTTGTAGGCAATGGCCTTGCTGTCGATGTCCTTCCACTCACAGAAGCCCTCATGGCTGAAAAGAGCCCTGTCGGGGTTGCGCAGCGCGGTATCGAGCTGGGCGCTTTCCTGAAAAGGCTTCATCCGGATGATGGAGGCGTAGTGTACACGCTGTACGGAGTCCACATTATGGTGCAGCGAGTCGCTCTCGTGCTTGAGCTGCTTCACGCTCATGGATTTGGCCTGGTCGCCGAAGCGGCTTGAGTCGGATTTTTCGAAGTTGTAGTTGGACAGCGGCACCACTATCTCCTGCCTGGCGAATTTGACCCTCTGCAGGGCAAGGCTCGTATCGGCATAGCGTATGCTGTTGTCTTCCTGATAGGAGGAGCCATCGAACATCGTGAATGTCAGGTAGTCCTTGCGGCTGGACATCTTGATGAGGGCCGAGTCGGCCAGAGTCAGCGAGATGTTGCCTCTGCCGGCGCTGTGGTCATAGACCATGACCCCATAGAGCATGCCGCTCTTCTTGCTCTGGTCGTCCACCCTGAGGATATAGCCGTCGATGCCGTCGTAGAACGTGCCCGACGGTATCTTGATCTCGTTTTTGGTACGGCCGATGTCGTCACGCAGAGTATAGATCTTGTTGAAGGCGTGCGGTACCAGCCTGTCCCCGATGAAAAAAGCCCCGATGGCGATGAGCAGCGAGGCTGCCGTAAGCGGGGCGATGATACGGGAAAACGACACACCCGCCGCCTTGATGGCGAGAAGCTCGTTGTTCTCGGCCATCTGCCCCACGACCATCATCGAGGCCAGCAGGGTCGCGAGCGGCAGGGCTTGTGGGAGAATCGTGCAGGCCCCCCACATCAGGAACTCAAGGATTATCCGGAGCCCCAACCCTTTGCCTACGAGCTCGTCTATGTAGAGCCAGAGAAACTGGAGCAGAAGGATGAAGACAACGACTAAAAGGATCGCCACCAGCGGTCCTAGAAACGACTTCAGTATGAAGCGGTCGAGTTTCTTCATCCCCCTGCCTCTACGCTATTTCCCGGAAGTTGTCGCAGCCTTGATGAGGGCGTCGAGGGCGTCTTTGAGTCCTTCGAGCTTCTTGCCGCCGGCTGAGGCCAGACCCGGCTGTCCGCCTCCGCCGCCGAGGATGAATTTGGCGGCTTCGCGGATTTCCTTGCCCGCGTTGTGTCCCTTGGCCACAAGGTCATCGGAGTACATCAGCAGGAGCTGCGGCTTGCCGTCGGATTCGAAAGCTGCTGCGAGGGCCGTGTTGCTGAGTTCTTTCTGGAGGGCGAGGGCTGCGTTGCGCAGCATCGTCGGGTCGCCGCCGTTCTCGCTGACATGGCTTGCCACGATGAGCCTGATGCCGTCCACTTCCTTTGCCTTGGAGGCAAGCAGTTTTGCCAAATCCGCCGCCTTTTGCTTGGCGAACTCCTCTGCCTGTTTCTTAAACGTGGCGTTGTCCTCCACCAGATGCCTTATGGCTCCGGCGAGATCCGGGACATTGTTGAAGAATGAGCGTGCGGTCTTGAGAAGTTCCTGCATTCCATAGACATAGGCCTCGGCGGCTTCACCGGTGACGGCTTCGATGCGGCGGATGCCGGCGGCTATCGCGCTTTCGGAGAGAATCTTGAAGAATCCGATGTTGCCCGTGGCGCTGGTGTGGCAGCCGCCGCAGAGCTCGACGCTCGGGCCGAACTTGACGACTCTCACCCTGTCACCGTATTTCTCGCCGAAGAGGGCTATGGCACCCATTTCCCGGGCTTCAGCCATGGTGGCGTCACGCTTCTCCTGAAGCGGCAGGTTGTCACGGATGAGCTGGTTGACCCTTGCCTCCACTTTGGCAATCTGCTCGTCGCTGAGTTTCTCGAAGTGGGAGAAGTCGAAGCGGAAGCTCGTGTCGCAGACGTACGAGCCTTTCTGCTCCACGTGGTCTCCGAGTACTTCTTTGAGCGCCCTGTCGAGCAGGTGCGTGCAGCTGTGGTTGGCCGCGATCTTGCGCCTGCGGTCTTCGTCCACCACGAGGGTGAACTCTCCCTCGCAGTTGAGCGGAAGCCTCTCTGCAATGTGGATGGTGAGGTTGTTTTCCTTAATGGTGTTGAGGATCCTGACACGCTCGCCGTCGGCTGAGATGATGTATCCCGTATCGCCCACTTCACCTCCCATCTCCCCGTAGAACGGGGTGCGGTCGAAGACGAGCTGGAGCATCTCCTTGTTTTTCTGTACCACGGTCCTCTGCTTGAGCAGCAGGGCCTCTTCAGTGCGCGTGGTGTCGTATCCGGTGAACTCGACGTCCTCTCCGCTGTGGTAGATTGCCCAGTCCCCGAAGGTGTTGGCTGTGGCGTTGCGGGCCCTGTCTTTCTGTTTCTGGAGTTCAACCTTGAAACCTTCCAGATCCACCGCGCACCCGTTCTCCCCGGCGATCAGCTCGGTGAGGTCGATAGGGAAACCGTAGGTGTCGTATAACTTGAACGCGTCCGTCCCGGAAATCACCTTGCTCTCTCCGGCCCTTGCGATGCACTCGTCCATCAGCTTTATGCCCCTGTCGAGGGTGCGCAGGAAAGCCAGCTCTTCCTCGCGGATGACGTTTTCGATGAATTTCTGCTGCTTGGTTATCTCCGGGTAGGCCTCGCCCATGTCATCGACGAGCTGCTGCACCAGACGGCAGAGGAACGGCTCGTTCAGACCGAGGAAAGTATATCCGTAGCGGACGGCGCGGCGCAGGATTCTCCTGATCACGTATCCGGCCTTGACGTTGGACGGGAGCTGTCCGTCGGCTATGCTGAAGCTGATGGCGCGGATGTGGTCGGCGATGACTCTCATCGCCACATCGGCCTGGCTGTTCTCGCCGTAGCGGTGGCCTGAGATCTCGGCGATCTTGGAGATAAGTCCGCTGAACACGTCAGTGTCGTAGTTGCTCTCCTTGCCCTGGAGCGCGCAGCAGAGGCGTTCGAATCCCATGCCGGTGTCGATGTTGTGGGCCGGAAGACTTTCCAGGTGTCCGTCGGCCATCCTCTGGTACTGCATGAAGACGAGGTTCCAGATCTCGATCACGTGCGGGTCGGACTTGTTGACCAGCTCGCGTCCGCTCAGTCCCGAGGCGGCCTTCTCCTCCGGGGTGCGGATGTCTATATGGATCTCCGAGCAGGGGCCGCAGGGGCCGGTGTCGCCCATCTCCCAGAAGTTGTCATGCTTGTTGCCGAGCAGGATGTGGTCTTCCGGAAGGTGCTTGAGCCATGCCAGCCTGGCCTCCTCGTCCATCGTGGTGCCGTCCTCCTCGCTGCCCTCGAACACGGTGGCGTAGAGCAGTTTCGGGTCTATCTTGTAGACTTCCGTAAGGAGTTCCCACGCCCAGTCTATCGCCTCTTTCTTGAAGTAGTCGCCGAAGCTCCAGTTGCCCAGCATCTCGAACATGGTGTGGTGGTAGGTGTCGTGCCCCACCTCTTCGAGGTCGTTGTGCTTTCCGCTCACTCTCAAGCATTTCTGCGAGTCTGTCGCGCGGCGGTACGGCGCCGTGGCGTTGCCCAGGAAGATGTCCTTGAACTGGTTCATGCCGGCGTTGGTGAACATCAGCGTCGGGTCGTTCTTGACCACCATCGGGGCTGAAGGCACGACGGTGTGTCCCTTGGATGCGAAGAAATCCAGAAATTTCTGTCTTATTTCCTTAGAAGTCATAATACTGCAAAATATCAAACAAATGACAAAAATACTATTTTTGGCGGTTTTCCGCAATTTTTCCTTCCGGCAGGGACGGGCGGTGATGGCACGCAACTTGAGATGACCTCGTGCAAAACATAAAAAATCAGTATATTTGCAATCTATGCCCAAGTATGTCTTCAATCCGGAAACCCTGATGTATGAGGCCCGAAGCGAGCCGAAATATGTCAAGCACATCAGGGTGGCGCTGCTTTCCGTGCTGGCGCTCGGACTTGTCGTGATGTACTTCTGGCTGTACCTTTCCGTCTTCCATTTTGAACTCCCGCGCACAGCCGCCCTCAAGAGGCGTCATGCCGAGTGGGAGGCGAAGATGAACCTGATGGACAGGCAGTTGGACATTTATGAGCAGACGCTCACCGGCATCGAGCAGCGGGACGATGATGTCTACCGCTCCATCTATGGTCTCAACCCGATACCCGAGCAGGTCCGCAACTCCGGTCTGGAGGGTGTCAACCGCTATGCCGAACTCGACAGACTCGGGGCAAACTCCCATTTGCGCCGCGCCGTCCGCCGTCTGGACGATCTCACCAAGCGCGCATACGTGCGCAGCAAGTCCCTCGATGAGGTCGGGGACCTTTCGCGCAAGGCCGGGGACATGATCTCCTGCGTGCCGAACGTGCCCCCGATCCTCCCGGCCCCGGGCACATACCGGCTTTCCAGCAGCTTCGGCTACCGCATCGACCCTGTCTATGGCGGGGGCGAGCGTCACGGAGGTCAGGACTTCGCCACCAGGACGGGAACGCCGGTCTACGTCACCGGTGACGGGGTGGTCGAGAAGACAGGCATGCACCTTTGGGGTTATGGCAACGAGATCGTGATCGACCACGGCTACGGCTACCAGACCCGCTACGCGCATCTCAACACGATAGAGGTCGCTCCCGGGATGAAACTGCACCGCGGCGACCGCATCGGCACGGTGGGCAACACTGGCAAATCCACGGGAGCGCATCTGCATTATGAAGTGATATACAAGGGGAACCGGGTCAACCCGATGAATTTCCTTGACATGAACATGCCGGAGGACGAGTACCGTGCCATGATCGAGCGGCGGAGCGAGGACGCCCGCGCTTCCGCAACCATGAGCACGATGGAACTCCTGCGTCGGGGGAGGAAAGTGAAATGAACAGGAGGAAGATGATGGAATTCGATCCGAAGAGTTTCAACTTCGGCAAAGTGAGGGTCAAGCTGGGACGCGCCCTTCTGGTAAGCGTGGCGTATCTACTTGCCACACTGACACTTGCTGTGCTTGTATACTGTGTGTTCGCCATCTTCTGGCGCACTGATGTGGAGAGGGAACTTGCGCGTGAAATCCGCATGTACGAGCGTCTCTATCCGTCGTTCGCGCCTAAAGAGGAGCTGCTGCGCGACGGCATAGCTAGCCTCCAGCACAAGGACAACGACATCTACGAGCAGGTCTTCCACTCCAATGCTCCGGAGCCGGACCCCATGTCCGGACTTGACTTCATGTTCGGAAGCGCTTCCGTGCCGGATGCCAAGATCGCAGCTTACACCCGCGACAAGGCGGACAGCCTTCTCGGAGTGTCGGCTGATGTGGACTCCTCGTTCATGAAGATATTCAGGGCTTTGGCCGATGACTCGAAGGCGGTTCCGCCGATGCGTCTGCCGCTGGACGGGATAACCTATTCCCAGGTCGGGGCTTCCACCGGACGGAAGATGGACCCGTTCTACAAGGCTTTTGTGTTCCACGAGGGGCTCGACCTGATAGTGGCGCGCGGCACTCCTGTCAAATCTGCCGCAGAGGGCACTGTGCAGAAGGTGCAGACTTCGAAGAAACTCGGCAAGACTGTGGAGATCCTGCATGACGGGGGTTACTCCACCGTCTATGCGCATCTGGAGTCGGTCTCCGTGCGTGCCGGACAGAAGGTCGATGTCGGGCAGAAGATCGGCACTGTCGGGATGTCCGGCAAGGCTTTCGCCCCGCACCTCCACTACGAGGTCCGCCGGGACGGGGAGTTTCTCAACCCGGTCAACTGTATATTCGCTTCGGTGAGCCCGGCGGAGTACACAAATATGTTGTATATGTCGGTAAACACCAAGCAATCAATGGATTGATACATGGATAAACTTTTCTATACCATCGGTGAAGTGGCGGAATCGATAGACGAGTCCGTATCGCTCGTGAGGTTCTGGTCCAATTCGTTCCCGAAACTCATAAAGCCTAGCCGCAACGCCAAAGGCAACCGCCTGTATTCGGCCTCCGACCTCGAGACCTTCCGCCAGCTTCACTACCTGGTCAAAGAGAAGGGGCTCACCCTTGATGGGGCGGAAAAGCAGATGAGCGCCGAGCGTGCCTCCGTGGAGGCCAGGGTCAAGGTGCTCTCGTCCCTGAAGGCTATCCGCTCGCAGCTCTGCGATATAAAGAAAGAACTGCTATAATTCAAAACAATTTCTTAACTTTGCGGCTTGCATAGTAGAATAAAGAACACCTTAATATATGGCAACCACCAAGAAAACGACGAAAGTACAGACTCCGGTCGATGAACGCGAGACTTTCGTGTCCCTGCAGAAGACATTTGCGGAGAACGAGCAGAGCGCGCAGGAGAAACTCAAGACCCTTTACGAACTCCAGGCAGTGGACAACGACATAGACAAGCTTGTCCAGCTCAGGGGCGAACTTCCGGAGGAAGTGGCCTCCCTTGAGGAGGAGGTTGAGTCTCTGAAGGCAAAACATGCCCGCGTGGAGCAGCTTATCGATGGTTACAACCAGAATATTGCCGCGTCAAAAAAGGAAATCGAAGAGCTCGATTCCGAGATAGAGAAATACCGCTCCCAGCTGGACAACATCTCCAACAGCCGCGAGTACGACTCCATCAACAAGGAGCTTGAGAACCAGGATCTCCTCAGGGCGATAGCCGAGAAGAACATCAACGAGGCCCGTGAAGCCATCGATGACAAGAAGGTGGACCTTGACCGCATCAACGACCGCATCACCATAAGGGAGGGAGACCTCGAATCCAAGAAGCAGGAGCTCTCTTCCATCGTGGAGTCCACAGCCAAGGAGGAGGCCGCTCTCGCCAAGAGGCGTGAAGCGTACACTGCAAAGCTCGACGAACGCACCCTCAACGCCTACGAGCTCATCCGCAAGAGCACCCACAACCATCTGGCTGTAGTGACCCTTTTCCCGAAGAACGAAGACGGCACATACGGCAACGCCTGCGGCGGTTGCTTCCACACCATCACGCCTCAGCGCCTGATTGACATCGCTTCCGGCAAGAAACTGGTGATCTGCGAGCACTGCGGACGCATCATCGTCAATCCGGACATCTAATAATCAGGTCTTTACAATATGCCTCCTCAGAAATCCGGAGCCTCACGCAGAAGGGATCAGGGGGTCGACCTCGACAAGATAGGGCTTGAGATAGGCAATAAGCCTCCTCAGGCTCTTGATGTGGAAGAGGCCGTCCTCGGAGCCATGTTGCTTGAGCCGGAGTGTGTGGATCAGGCGATGGAGGAGCTCTCCCCGTCCTGCTTCTACGATCCTAAGCACAGGATGATATTCGAGGCGATGAGTTCGCTTGTCATCGAGCACACCTCGGTAGACATCATCACAGTCAACGCCAAGCTCAAGGAACTCGGCAATCTGGAGACGGTCGGAGGCACTGTGGTGCTCGCCAACCTCTCCGAGAAGGTGGGTTCGGCCGCGCATATCGAGTATTATATCAAGATACTCAAGCAGAAGACGATACAGCGCGATCTGATTACCGCTTCCTATGACATACTGAAAGACTCCTATGATGACACCGTCAAGGTGGACGACCTCATAGATGCTGCGCAGAGCCGTATCTACGATGCCATCCAGAGCAATGTCCGCAAGGAGGTGCAGGATATCGGCGGCCTCATCAACGAGGCTATCGAAAGCATAGAGAAAAAGCAGTCCAGCAACGGGCTGAGCGGAGTCCCGTCGGGCTTCCTCAGTCTTGACACCATCACCATGGGCTGGCAGCCTTCGGATCTCATCATCCTGGCGGCCCGTCCTTCTGTCGGAAAGACGGCGTTTTCCCTCAACATCGCGCGCAACGCGGCCGTAGACCATCACATGCCTGTCGCTTTTTTCTCCCTGGAGATGGCGGCGATCCAGCTGGCCAACCGTCTTATCACTTCGGAGTCCGGTCTGCATCCGGACAAGATCAAGGGCGGCTCAAAGCTTGAGGACTATGAGTGGCAGCAGCTCGAATATAAGTTGAAAGCGCTTTCCAAGGCGCCGCTATATATAGATGACACCCCGAGCCTGCCCCTGATGGAGTTCAGGACCAAGGCCAAGAATCTTGTCAAAAACAAAGGGGTGCGTCTCATCATCATCGACTACCTTCAACTCATGCAGGGCCCCTCTGAGCTTAGGGGACTCCGCGAGCAGGAGGTCGCTGCGATCTCCCGTACGCTCAAGGCCACGGCCAAGGAGCTGAATGTGCCTATCATAGCCCTTTCCCAGCTCTCACGCAACGCCGTCCAGCGTCAGGGGTCGGGCGGAAAGCCGCAGCTCTCCGACCTCCGCGAGTCCGGCTCCATCGAGCAGGATGCGGACATGGTGATCTTCATCCACAGGCCGGACTACATCGGTCTCGGAGGTGATGAGGGGGACAAGGAGAAGACACAGATCATCATAGCCAAGCACAGAAACGGCGAGACGAGGGATATAGACATGCGTTACAAGGGCGAGCAGCTCAAGTTCGTGGAGATGGATGATGCCCTTGACCTGAGGGCCGCTTCGTTCGGCTCTGCGATGAACGATGATCCTGGCCCTGGGCCGGATGATTTTATACCGGGAGGCAATGAGTTCGAATAGCGAAATATCACATAAGGGCAGGATAGTCAGCATCACCCCCGAGTTCACGACTGTGGAGATCATTTCCGAGTCCGCCTGCGGGTCCTGCCATGCGCGCAGCCTGTGCGGTCTGGGCGATGCCAAGACCAAGGCTGTCGAGGTGCCCACGAGAGGGTGGGACAACTATAAGGTCGGAGATGAAGTGGATGTGACCCTCAGGGCGTCGATGGGCCATAAGGCCGTTTGGCTTGCCTATGTGCTTCCTCTTCTTCTGCTGGTCGCCGTGCTGCTCGTGCTCACCGCCTGCGGGGTACATGAGCTCTATGCCGGCCTTGGTGGTCTGGGGGCGGTGGCCGTATGGTATCTGGTGCTCTGGCTGCTTCGCGGAAGACTCAAGAATGAATATGTTTTTAATATAAGTAAGAAGTAATGACAAACACTGTTATCCTGACCGTCGTGATTCTCACGGTGCTTGGCCTGCTGCTTTCTCTGGTCCTCTTCTGGGTGGCCAAGAAGTTCAAGGTCGAGGAGGATCCGCGTATTGATGAAGTGGAGAAGGTGATGCCTGGCGCCAACTGCGGCGGCTGCGGTTTCGCCGGATGCCGTGCGTTTGCGGATGCCGCTGTCAAGGCCAAGAATCTTGACCACCAGTTCTGCCCTGTAGGCGGCAACGAGGTGATGAAGAAGGTCGCGGCCATCCTTGGCTATCAGGTCAAGGAGAAGGCCCCTCAGGTGGCCGTGGTCCGGTGCAACGGAAGTTGCGAGAACCGTCCACGCATCAATGACTACGACGGTGCCCGTTCCTGCCGTGTAAAGGCTGCGCTCTACAGCGGCGACACGGGTTGCTCATATGGCTGTGTGGGCTGCGGCGATTGCGTGGCCGCCTGTAAGTTCGGGGCGATTTCCATGGACCCCAAGACTGGGCTTCCTGTAGTTGACGAGACACGCTGCACCGCCTGCGGCGCATGTGCCAAGGCCTGCCCTAAAGGTATAATCGAACTCCGCAATCTCGGCACAACCCCTAAGAACAACCGCAGGGTCTATGTGTCTTGTGTCAACAAGGACAAGGGCGGAGTGGCCCGCAAGGCCTGCGCCGCCGCGTGCATCGGCTGCGGCAAGTGCGCAAAGGTCTGCAAGTTCGACGCCATCACCATCGCTGACAATCTCAGTTATATAGATTACAACAAGTGCAAGGCCTGCGGGCAGTGCTTCTTCGAGTGTCCTACCGGCGCCATCCATGTCGTCGGTTTCGCACCTAAGAAAGTGGAGCCTAAACCGGCTCCGGCTCCGGTTCCGGCAGCCCCAGCCGCACCAAAGAAGGAGGTCGTAAATGAATAAGTTGACTTTTTCCATCGGCGGAGTACATCCGCACGACAACAAGATTTCACGCGGCTGCGCCATTGAGACTCTTCCCCTTCCCGGGACGGTGTATGTCTCCATGGCCCAGCACCTCGGCGCTCCTGCCAAGCCCGTAGTGGCGGTGGGGGACAAGGTGAAGGCCGGTCAGGTGATAGCTGAACCGGGAGGGTTCATCTCGGCTTTTGTACACTCTCCTGTATCCGGTACGGTCAAGAGCATAGCACCGCGCAAGGATCTTGCGGGCAACTGGATGACCCATGTGGAGATCACTGTCGAAGGTGATGAATGGGCCGAGGGCATCGACCTTTCCGACACTCTCGTCACGGAGATACCTCAGGACAGGGCCTTCATCCTGGACCGGATTAAGGCCTGCGGCGTCGTGGGACTGGGCGGTGCCACATTCCCTACGCACGTCAAGCTCAACCCGGCTCCCGGCAAGGTTGCCGAATGCCTGATACTCAACGGAGCCGAGTGCGAGCCTTACCTGACCAGTGATTTCCGCATCATGGTCGAGAGGCCCCGTGAGATTGTGGTCGGCGCGGCCATCATGCAGAAGGTCCTTGGTTGCCGCTGTGTGATAGGAGTGGAGGAAAACAAGCCTGAGGCCATAGAGGCCCTGGGCAAGGCCATAGCTGAACTGGGCTACAAGAACATGGAGGTGGCCGTCCTCAAGAAGCGTTATCCGCAGGGAGGCGAGAAACAGCTCATCGATGCAGTCCTGCATCGTCAGGTGAAATCCGGCTGCCTGCCTATCGATGCGGGCGCGGTGGTGCAGAACGTGGCCACTTCCCTCGCCGTATATGAGGCCGTCCAGAAGAACAAGCCGCTCGTGACCAATACTCTGACCGTCACCGGAGACTGTCTGCCGGTGGATAAGCAGCACAACTATCTCTTCCGCATAGGCACCCCTCTCTCCTACATCATGGAGCAGGCCGGAGGCATACCGGAGGGGGCAGCAAAGATAATCAGCGGAGGCCCGATGATGGGCAAGGCCATCAGCAATGTCGATGCCTGCACTGTCAAGGGCTCATCTTCAATACTTTATCTGAGCCGTGAAGCTACAGAGCGCAAGCCGGAGAGCGGATGTATCCGCTGTGGACGGTGCAGCGATGCCTGCCCGATGGGGCTTGAGCCTTTCCTTCTCAACCGCCTCTACAAGGCGGGGGATCTCGCCTCTCTTGAGCATAATGCCGTACAGGACTGTATAGAGTGCGGCTGCTGTCTGTACAGTTGTCCTGCCAACATCCCGCTGCTTGACTATATCCGCCAGGCCAAGGGACAGGTAATGGGTGTAATCCGCGCTCGTGCGGCAGCCGCCAAGGCGGCCGCGGAAGCCGCAAAAAAGAAAGATGAATAATATGGGAAAATTGCTTGTTTCTCCGTCTCCGCACATACACGCGGATGTCTCCACCCGCTCGGTAATGAGGGATGTGCTCATAGCACTTGCTCCGGCGGCAATCATTTCCGTGCTCTTCTACGGCTGGGCGGAGCTTCTTGTGCTCGCGGTCAGCATCGCCTCCTGCGTGCTGGTCGAGTGGGCTGTGACAAAGTGGCTGCTCAAGCGGCCTTCGACGATTTCTGACCTCTCTGCCGCTGTGACCGGACTTCTTCTGGCCATGAACCTGCCTGTGACTACTCCATGGTGGGTCGTGCTGATAGGGGCTCTGTTCTCCATCGGCGTCGTCAAGATGACTTTCGGCGGCATCGGGCAGAACATCTTCAATCCTGCGATCGCGGGCCGTGTGTTCCTGCTGATATCTTTCCCTACCTATATGACCGACTGGACGGTGACTCCCGGTTTCATCCATGCCACGGATGCTGTGTCCGGGGCGACTCTTCTCGGGCGTTATGCCGAAGGGGGAGTCGAGGCTGTGGCGGGTACCGACTACCTGCGCACCCTGTTCCTCAACATAGGTGGATCGGCAGGTGAGATTTCCACTCTGGCTCTGCTGGCCGGTTTTGTCTATCTTCTTGTCCGTAAGGATGTGAAGATCTGGATTCCGCTCAGTATTTTCGCCACCGTGTTCGTGTTCTCCGGTATTCTCTGGCTCGTTGATTCTTCCACTTACACCGACCCGATATTCAATCTTCTCACCGGAGGTATGGTTCTCGGCTCATGCTTCATGGCGACCGACTATGTGACCTCGCCTATGAGCACGGCCGGCGGAGTGGTCTATGGAATCGGGATCGGCCTGCTTGTGGTGCTGATCCGTTTCTTCGGGTCTTATCCTGAAGGCATGTCGTTCGCGATCCTCATCATGAACTGCACCGTGCCTCTTCTCAATAATTGGTTTCACCAGAAAAAATACGGGAGGGCATAGAAATGGCTGCACAATCAACTCTTAAAAACATGGCTCTGTGCCTCACGCTGGTATGTCTCATCTGCTCAGCGGTGCTCGGTGTGGCTTACGCCGTGACGCTGGAGCCTGTCAAAGCCGCGCAACAGGCCAAGACCAACAAGGCTATCGCCAAGGTGCTTCCCGAGTTTACAGGCGATGTGACGGAGGCGTCCGCGACATTCGAAGGTGTGGAGTACACGTATTACAAGACTTCGTCCGGCTACGCCATCATCTCCGTGACCAATGGGTTCGGAGGGGCTCTGGCGGTTATGGCCGGCATCACCTCAGACGGCAAGGTCTACAATACTTCTGTCATCTCCCACAGCGAGACCCCGGGACTCGGGGCCAAGTGCCAGAACGACGAGGGCTTCCTCGGGCAGTTCCGCAATCTTGACCCGGCTTCGACCCGGCTGGCTGTGACCAAGGACGGGGGTGATATCGACGCCATAACTGCGTCCACCATCACGTCCAGAGCTTATACGCTGGCGGTGGCCAACGCTGTCAAGGTGTACGGTTTTTTAACAAATGAAGGAGGAAAGGACAATGAGTAAGCTTTCTCTAATTACAAAGGGTTTTGTCAAGGACAACCCGACCTTCGTGCTGGTGCTCGGCATGTGTCCGACACTTGCGACCACCACATCGGCGATGAACGGACTTGAGATGGGGCTTGCCACGATGTTTGTGCTCATACTCAGCAATATGGCCATCTCGCTGGTGGCTCCTGCCGTCCCGGACAAGGTCCGCATCCCGGCATATATCGTCATCATTGCGACTTTTGTTACTGTGCTTCAGCTGCTGATGCAGGCTTATGTGCCGGCGGTATATGAGACTCTGGGACTTTTCATCCCGCTTATCGTGGTCAACTGTATCGTGCTCGGACGTGCAGAGGCGTTTGCCAACAAGAACTCTGTTCTCGACTCGGCTTGCGACGGCCTTGGAATCGGTCTCGGCTTCACCATGTCGCTTACTGTCATCGGCATCATCCGTGAGATTCTGGGAAGCGGCTCCGTATTCGGATGGAAGTTCATCCCGGGAGACGGCATACTCGCTTTCGTCATGGCGCCGGGAGCGTTCCTCGTGCTGGGCTATCTGATGGTGCTGTTCAATAAGTTCCTTGCCAAAAAGTAGATATAGTCATGGAATACATTCTTATCATCATATCGGCGATTTTCGTCAATAATGTTCTCCTCTCCCAGTTCCTCGGCATCTGTCCGTTCTTGGGAGTGTCCAACAAACTTTCCACCGCTACGGGCATGTCCGGGGCAGTATGCTTTGTGATCACTCTGGCGACTGTCGTGACCTATCTGCTCAACAAATATCTGCTTCTGCCTTTCGGGCTTGAGTTCCTCCAGACGATTTCGTTCATCCTTGTGATTGCGGCCCTTGTGCAGATGGTGGAGATAGTCCTCAAGAAGATAAGCCCGTCGCTCTATCAGGCGCTCGGCATATTCCTTCCGCTTATCACTACCAACTGCGCCGTGCTCGGTGTGGCAATTACAGTGGTCACCAAGGAGTTTACATTCGGTGGTGAAGCCCATCTTCTCAATCTCGGAGAGGCGACGGTATATGCCCTCGCCACATCTCTCGGGTATGGTCTTGCGATGTGCCTGTTCGCGGGCATCCGCGAGCATCTTGCATTGAACAACGTTCCGAAGGCTTTTCGGGGGCTGCCTATCGCGCTGATTTCCGTCAGCATCATGGCTATGGCGTTCCTCGGGTTCTCAGGTATTGTCAAATAACCTTTCATATTGACCTTTAATTATTTTATTTTATGAAGAAAGTACTTATCGTGGCTCTCTCCATCCTTATGTTCGGAGTTGCAGCCTCAGCTCAGCCGAGGGCTCTCGGTGTCCGTGCTACTTGGGGTGCGGAGGTGTCTTATCAGCATGGTCTCGGAACCAATTTCGTCGAGGCAGACCTTGGTCTGTTCGGCAACGGATTCTACCTCACTGGCGTATATGACTTCGTCTTCGCTTCAGAGGGGAACTTCAATTTCTATGGTGGCCCGGGTGCTCAGGTGGGCTTCTACGGCAGCACTGACGACAACGGCAATTCTGTGACCAAGATGGGTCTCGGTGTTGTAGGCCAGATAGGTGCAGAGTATAACTTCTCTCTCCCTATCTCCGTTTCTCTTGACTGGAGACCTGGTTTCAGCTTCACTGGTGGCGGCTTCGGCTGGGCAGGCTTCGCCCTTGGCGTGCGTTACAGGTTCTAGACTTGTTTCGACAATGATTGACGGCTCCGTTTTGAGGGGCCGTTTTTTCGTTTATGCTTATTGCATCTTTTTTACAGATTGATTATTTTTGGATTCATAATGTATGAAATCATAACCAAAGAGATGCTGACTCCGACAATCTGTCGGATGAAAGTGAAAGCGCCGCTGCTCGCGAGTGTGGCCAAGCCTGGACAGTTCCTGATGGTTCTCCCCGATGAGAAGGGGGAGCGTATTCCATTGACGATAAGTGACTACGATGCGAAGGAAGGAAGTGTGACGATTGTCACGCAGAAGATAGGTGCGTCCACGACTGATATATTGTCATTCGAGCCGGGTGAGTGTTTCCGCGATGTGGCGGGGCCTCTTGGGCATCCTTCCGAGTTTGTCTCATTTTCGGGGGAGCAGCTCGCCGGCTGCAGGTATATATTTATTGCCGGCGGTGTCGGGACAGCACCGGTGTATCCTCAGGCCAAGTGGCTGCACGCTCATGGCGCCAAGGTGGATGTAATAATAGGTGCCAAGACCAAGGACATATTGATTTATAAGGAGGAGATGTCTGCGGTGTGCGACAATCTGTTTATATGCACCGATGACGGCAGTGAGGGCTTCCATGGGATGGTCACCGCCCTGCTTGAGAAGCTTGTCCGTGAGGAGGGGCGCAGCTACACCATGGCGGTCGCCATAGGACCGATGATTATGATGAAGTTCACGACTCTCACTGCCATGAAGCTCGGCCTGCCGATCACGGTGAGTCTCAATACCTTGATGGTGGACGGCACCGGGATGTGCGGGGCTTGCAGGGTGAGCGTGGCCGGAAGGACGAGGTTCGCCTGCGTGGAGGGGCCGGAGTTCAACGGAGCAGAGGTGGATTTTGATGAGGCCATGCGCCGTCAGGGCCAATATAAAGCCGAGGAGGCAGAGGCGATGAAAAATCATAAATGCAGAATAGGGAGAGGAAAATAATGGCAGATAGGATACCGAGAGTGCCTGTGCGTGAGCAGGATCCGAAGGTTCGTGCGACCAATTTTGATGAGGTTTGCTATGGATATGATGAGCAGGAGGCTTTGCTTGAAGCTTCACGTTGTCTGCATTGCCGCAACCCCCGCTGCGTGGGGGCCTGCCCTGTAGGCTTGAAGATTCCTGATTTCATCGCGCATCTGCGTTCCGGTGATATTGCCGGGGCGGCTGATGTCATAGCTCAGGATTCGTCATTGCCCGCGGTCTGCGGACGTGTGTGCCCGCAGGAGACCCAGTGTGAGGGTAGTTGTGTGCTTGGTGTCAAGGGGGAGCCTGTGGCGATCGGCAAACTGGAGAGGTTTGTGGCCGATTATATGCGGGAGCATCGCGGAGCGGACTCTACGGAGACGGGTTTGACGGTTGCCCCTAATGGCCTGAAAGTCGCTGTCATAGGATCCGGTCCTGCCGGACTTGCCTGCGCCTCCGATTTGGCCAAGCTCGGCTACGACGTGACGATTTTCGAGGCTCTGCACAAGGCCGGGGGAGTGCTCGAATACGGCATCCCGGAGTTCCGTCTTCCTAAGGAGAAAGTTCTCCGCGGGGAGATTCAAGATGTGGTACGGCTTGGAGTGAAGATAATGACCGATGTGATTGTCGGCAGGACTGTGACTGTAGATTCGCTTATGGGAGAGATGGGCTTCATGGCTGTCTTTGTGGGGAGTGGTGCCGGACTTCCGAAGTTCATGGGCATCCCGGGGGAGAACCTCTGCGGGGTGTTCTCGGCCAACGAGTTCCTGACGCGGAGCAACCTGATGTGCGCCTGGAGGAATGATTATCTGACCCCGATCCATGCCGGAAAGAAGGTCTGCGTCGTGGGAGGCGGCAATGTGGCCATGGATGCTGCGCGCACTGCCCTGCGTCTCGGGGCAGAGGTCCATATTGTATATCGCCGCACGGAAGCGGAACTGCCTGCCCGCAGGGAAGAAGTACACCACGCCAAGGATGAGGGGATTGTTTTCGACCTGCTCACAAATCCTGTGGAGATTATCGGTGACGAGCGCGGCTGGGTCAAGGCCTTGCGCTGTATACGCATGGAGCTCGGAGAGCCTGATGCGAGCGGACGGCGCAGCCCTGTGCCAATAGAGGGGTCGGAGTTTGAGGTGGAGACCGATACGGTAATAATGGCCCTTGGTACTACTTCCAATCCTCTGATTTCAAGGACTACACCTGGTCTTGAGACCAACCGTCGCGGGGGCCTCGTGGCGGATGAGTCTGGCGTGACGACGCGTCCCGGGGTATTTGCCGGTGGAGATGCCGTCACAGGTGCCGCCACGGTGATACTTGCCATGGGAGCCGGGCGCCGGGCCGCAAAGGCGATAGACGGGTATTTGAAAGGTTCCCGATAAGATTTTGGAAAAACACACTAATAACCGACCATAATGAAAGACACTTCTCTTTGGGCCTCTGTCAAGACTCCAAAATTCTGGAGAGACATGCTCACGATTTCCGTAGCCATGTTTATTGCTGCTGCTGCGGTATACTATTTCCTTGTGCCCAGCAAACTTGTGGTAGGCAGCATCTCCGGCTTGTCGATTGTCATAAGCGGGGTGCTTGCCAACATGGGCATTGTTGTCAAAGTTTCCACTGTGGTTCTGATAATCAATGCTATACTTCTTGTTGTGGCGTATATCTTGATTGGGCCGGAGTTCGGGGTCAAGACGGCTTATGCCGCACTGGTTCTGGGCCCCATGATGGATTTGTGGGAGAAGATCTGCCCTTATCAGAATCTGATGGAGCCGGGGGCCTCTTCCATGATGGGCAACCTGTGGTTTGACCTGCTCTGTTTTGTGCTGGTTTTGAGCGCCTCGCAGGCGATTCTTTTCCGTATCAACGCTTCGACCGGGGGACTTGACATAATAGCCAAGATCCTCAACAAGTATTTTCACTTCGACATGGGGATGTCGGTGACGATCGCAGGGGTGATGATATGTTGCACGGCTTTTTTCATCAATCCGTTCCGTCTTGTGATCATCGGTCTTATCGGCACATGGATCAACGGTGTCATTGTCAACTACTTCATGGCTTCTCTCAGCCGCCGCAAGCGGGTCTGCATCATATCGAAGGAGCATGAGAGGCTGCGTCGGTATATCATTGAAGATATTGTCCGGGGCTGCACGCTTTACGAGGTGACGGGAGGCTATAGTGGGGAGAAGTACATGGAGATACAGACTCTTCTGACCCAGAATGAGTTCGCCTCTCTGATGGGGTACATCCGCGACAATGATATCAAGGCGTTCATCACCGCCGGCAACGTCAGTGAGGTCTACGGCCTCTGGAGTGACCACAAGGGCCTGAAGAAGAAGTAGTAGTCAGACTACTCAATCGTCCATTCGGCGCCGTCCTTGGTGTCCTTGACCTGGATGCCGAGGGCTTTGAGGGAGTCGCGGATGTGGTCGGAGACGGCCCAGTCTTTGGCTGCCTTGGCAGCAGCGCGCTGTTCCAGCACCATGTCCATCAGGCCTCCGATCACCTTGCCGTCAGAGCCGGCCGCGGCATCTTCGTCCTTGAGGCCGAGGACTCCGAAGACTATGTCGTCGAAAATCTGCACGAGGGTCTGCATGTCGCCCTTCCCGAGACTCAACTGCTTCGCTTTGGCAGAGTTCACTAGACGTACGGCCTCCGCAATATGGGCAAGAGCCACCGGGGTGTTCATGTCATCGCAGAGCGCATCGTAGACACCGTCGAATATGGCTTTCACGTCAGCGTTCTCCGCCGGACAGTTGTCCGGGGCGGCAGCGATTACCTGCTCTCCGTACTGGTACTGTGGGATGGACTTCCCAGCCATTGCATAAAGATCCTTTGCGGCCTGCATCAGCCTCTTGAGCCCTTTCTCCGAAGCCTGGAGAGCCTCGTTGGAGAAGTCGAGAGTGCTGCGGTAATGGGCCTGGAGGATGAAGAATCGTACTGTCATCGGGCTGTAGGCCTGCTCGAGTTTCGGATGGTCACCGGCGAAAAGTTGTGGCAGCGTGATGAAGTTGCCCAGGGACTTGCCCATCTTCTGCCCGTTGATGGTGATCATGTTGTTGTGGACCCAATAGTGTACACCCGGAGTGCCGCGCATCGCTTCGTTCTGCGCGATTTCGCACTCGTGGTGCGGGAACATCAGATCCATCCCGCCTCCGTGGATGTCGAACTCGCGCCCGAGATACTTCTCTCCCATCACGGAGCACTCAAGATGCCAGCCCGGAAATCCCTCTCCCCAAGGGGACGGCCAACGCATGATGTGCTGAGGCTCGGCCTTTTTCCACAGCGCGAAGTCATACGGAGCGTGTTTGTCGGACTGCCCGTCGAGGCTGCGGGTGCCTTCGAGTGTGTCGTCCAGATTGCGTCCGGACAGGACTCCATAGTGATATTTCTTGTTGTATTTCTCCACATCGAAGTAGACGCTGCCGTTGCTCACGTATGCGTAGCCTGCATCAAGAATCTTCTTGATGGCTTCGATCTGCTCTATGATATGTCCTGAAGCCCTCGGTTCGATGGACGGAGGGGCCACGTTGAGCATTCGCATCGCCTCGTGGTAGCGGAACGTGTAGGTCTGCACAACCTCCATCGGCTCAAGCTGCTCAAGTCTGGCTTTCTTTGCTATCTTGTCCTCGCCTTCATCAGCATCGTGCTCAAGATGACCGACATCCGTGATGTTGCGCACATAGCGCACCTTGTATCCAAGGTGCCGCAGCAGCTTGCTGAGGACATCGTAAGTCACTCCCGGTCTTGCGTGCCCCAGATGGGCGTCACCATAGACGGTAGGACCGCAAACATACATTCCGACATGGCCCGGGTTGATGGGCACGAAAAGTTCCTTTTTGCGCGAAAGGGTATTGGTAAGGCTAAGATCTCTCATTGCTAATAATCGATAAGCCCACGAATATACAAATAAATTGCGTACTTTCGTCTTATGAAATTCATAAGCTGGAATGTCAACGGCCTCCGCGCCGTCGCGGGGAAAGGTTTTCCCGAAATCTTCAAGGGCTTCGATGCCGATTTCATCTGCCTTCAGGAGACAAAACTCCAGGAAGGGCAGATCGACATGGAATTTGACGGTTATCGTTCATACTGGAACTATGCTGCCAAGAAAGGTTATTCCGGCACGGCTATATACACCAGACTGGACCCGGTGGGGGTAAGTTATGGCATGGACAATGAAGAGCACGACCAGGAGGGGAGGGTGATAACCCTTGAAATGCCGGATTTCTATCTGGTCAACGTCTATACTCCCAATTCCCAGGACGGCCTGCGCCGGCTCGACTACCGCATGAGATGGGAAGACCATTTCCGGGGCTACGTGAGCGGTCTTGCCGGGAGAAAAGGCGTGGTGATATGCGGGGACATGAACGTGGCCCACGAGGAGATAGACCTGAAGAACCCTTCCACAAACCGCCTCAACGCCGGATTCACCGACCAGGAGCGCACCAAGATGAGCGAGCTGCTCGCCGCCGGCTTCCACGACAGCTGGAGAGAGCAGCATCCCGATGAAGTCAAGTATTCCTGGTGGTCATACAGGATGCGCGCCCGAGAGAGGAACGCAGGCTGGCGTATAGACTATTTTCTGGTGTCAGACAACCTGCGTGACCGCATCACCGGTACGGACATCCACAATGAGATATATGGATCCGACCACTGCCCTGTAGAACTGGACCTTTCCCTCTAGGCGGCCTTTTTTCTGGAGCCCAGCAACTCGAAAAGCACCACGACCGCAATCCCTATGACGCAGAAGACGACAGCCTCCGGAATCTGAAGATCGAGAGGGGAGACGCTCCCTGTACGGAGAATCTGAGCCGCCTCAACAGCTTCGCTGTCATACCACGGCCAAACCCTCACGAGCGAACCGAACACGAAGCCCAGCAGCACCAGCATGGTCTGCCTCTCCCAGCGTGCCAGAAGCCAGTGGAGAAGCTTGGCGAATGCTAATATTCCCACTACGCAGCCGACCCCAAAAGTGATGATTACAGGCCAGTTGAGGTCGGTGATCGCCTGCATGATATAGTGGTATTTGCCCATCACCAGCAGGATGAAACTGCCCGAGATGCCCGGGAGTATCATGGCGCAGATGGAGACGGCGCCGCACAGGAAGATGAACCAGATGTCGTCAGTGGTTTTGGTTGGAGACAGGGTGCAGATGACAAGACCCAAGGCAAGTCCGACGATGGCCGGTATCAGGTCAACGGCCTTGAAATCCTTGACCCCCTTTACCATCAGCGCAGCGGAGGCCAGTATCAGGCCGAAGAAGAAGGCCCAAGTCAGTATAGGGTAGTAGTCAAGGCACAGCGTGACGAGTTTTGCGAGTGAAAATACACTCACAAGGACGCCGACCAGCAGGGCCACGAGGAAGTCTCCGTTTATCAAGCGCCAGAATTCCCTGAACCTGCCGCCGAGCAGTGATTTCCAGGTCTCTTTTTCGGTTACGGCATTGAGCGAGTCCACAATGTCGGTGTAAATGCCTGTGAGCAGGGCTATTGTGCCGCCGCTTACTCCGGGCACGACATTGGCCGCACCCATCCCGAAGCCTTTGAGGGCAACGGACAGATAATGCATAAAAGATTTCATCTGATTATATTGAGGTAATTCTTTATCTCTGCGAATACTGCTGACTGGCTGGGTGAGCTGCCGCTTTCCGGAGGCAGCACCACGAGGTCGAATACCCCGCCCTTGAGCTGCCGGCGCCCTATCTTGAAGCAGGCGTTGCTGCACCGGGCCTCGTATTCGGGCCAGAATCCGTCGTCAGGACCGGCCAGGCAGACAAGCAGCTCTCCGGAATTTGCCGGAAGGTGGTCGCCACGTTTTCTGCGCTTTATTGTCCCGGCGAGGTCGAGATCCCCTTTCTCAGGAGAGAGTATGCGGACCGGGATGTTGTTGTAGCTGAAATATTGCCTTACTGAGGATTTGACGGCATCGCTGTCATCATGTAGGGGAGCGACAAGCACTGTGGCCTGCCGGATTGCGCTTAACGGCCGCAGGCTGTGTGGAGCCATGCTCTCATTGCGTCTGAGGGCGATATGGCGCAGGAGAAGCACTATGGGGTTCTTCATCAGGCGAGGCCGGGTGAAAAGAGTTCACGTATCTCCCTCTTCGCTTCCTTCCAGCGCGGGATGTCGATCTTGGTCCCGACAACCTCAACCACTTTAGCCGCGATGATCGAGCCGACTTCTCCGCATTCCTTGAGGTTGCGTCCAAGGGAGTGCGCATACAGGAAGCCCGCAGCATAAGTGTCTCCGGCTCCTGTGGCGTCCACGGTGTCGGCTGGCCATGCAGGTATGAAGTGCACCTCTTCTCCTGATTTGATCCAGCTTCCGTCTTTGCCTATCTTGACTACTGCGATCTTGCAGAGTCTCGCGATCTCGTCCAATGCCAGAAGCGGATCATCAAGTTTGGTGAACGATTTGGACTCGGTCTCGTTGGCGAATACTATGTCCACGTATTTCTCCACGATGTCGTGCAGGAAAGCTAGGTTGGATTCTACCACATTGTAGGATGCCATGTCGAGTGAAATTATGCATCCCGCTTCGTGCGCCAGTTCCACGGCGCGCCTTATGAGTGACTGGTTCTGGACTAGATAGCCTTCTATATGGAAATAGTCGTACCCTTCGAACCATTCGGGCCTCAGGTCTTCAGGGACAAGGTCGAGGGCCGCTCCCAGATATACGGCGAAGGTGCGTTCGGCATTGCCTCCGCTTACGAATACCATGGATCTTCCGCTGGAGCGGCTGCTCTTCAGGAGCACGGTCTTGACCCCGTACTGCTCCTGGTCGCTCTTGAAAAGCAGCCCGAGCTCGTCATCTCCGATCTTGCCTATGAAGCTTGACGGCATGCCGAGAATCGCGGTGCAGGTGATGGTGTTGGCGGCTGAACCGCCTGCCACGTACTTGACTCCCAGGGGCTTGAGGGCGGCCCATATTTTGTCTCCCGTCTCCATGTCCACATGTTGCATGCTTCCTTTGGGAAGGTGGAAATTGTTCAGAAGAGAGTCATCCGGCAGGACTGCCAGGATGTCGGTAAGGGCATTTCCTATTCCAAGTATCGATTTCATATCTTGCAAAATTAGCATAATTATCCGTAAATTTGCCCCCTCATATGAATAAGAAAGCGACCAAGGTACTTAAGTATCTGCTGTCAGTCGGGCTGGCGGCGGTGTTGGTGTGGTTTGCCTTCAGAGGAGTCGACTGGAAAGCTTTCTGGGAGGGCCTTCAGGAGACGAGGTGGGGTTATGTGCTGGTATTTACATTTGTGTCTGTAGTGGCTCTTTTCTTCAGGGAAGAGAGATGGCGGGTGATGATGGAGCCGCTTGACCCCGGTGTGAGGAGGCTTGACGCATGGGATGCGTCCAATGTGGGCAACATAATCAATGTGGTTCTTCCCGGGGCCGGGGAGTTTGTCCGCGGGGGGTATGTCAAGTCCGGGAAGATGGGTTACAACAAGATTCTCGGCACCATCGTATGCGAGCGTGCCTGGGATGTAGCTTCTGTGCTTTTTCTGCTCCTTCTTGCCCTTTTCCTCAGGTGGGAGACTTTCGGGGATTTCTTTCTTGCCAATATCTGGAATCCTCTCGCACACAGTCTCGGATTTTCAATGTGGTGGATTGCCGGTCCGGCCATCGTCATCCTGGCGGTGTTCATCTGGGGAGTTTTCCACTGGCAGCAAAGATACCCGTTCTGCGCAAAGGTTGCAGGGGCAGTGCACGGTCTCGGCAGCGGGATGGCAAGTTTCGTTCATATCCGCCGCAAATGGGCTTTCGTCCTGTATACGATAGGCATCTGGGTGACATATCTTCTGATGACCTACTATAATTTCAAGGCCATACCGGCGCTTGCCCATCTGACTTTCTTTGATTCCCTGTTCGTGTCGGCTGTGGGCAACATTGCATCTGTCATCCCCGTGCCGGGTGGAATCGGAGCTTATCACTATCTTGTCGCCTTGACATTGCAGTCCATATATGGGGCGACATGGGAGACAAGCCTGCTTTTCGCCACCTTGAGCCATGAGACGCACGCCCTGCTGCTCATCGTGCTCGGCATAGCATCCTATGTCAGGTTGACAGCACGGCGCAGACAATAATATTTTGAATTTTTCAAAACACTTTCTAACTTTGCAATCCCCTGGGCATTCAGGGGGAGGATGAATGGTTCCGTAGCTCAGTTGGATAGAGCAACAGCCTTCTAAGCTGTGGGTCGCGCGTTCGAGTCGCGCCGGAATCACAAAAAAAGCCGACCTTTTCAGGCCGGCTTTTTCAGTATTTCATGGCAGGGGCAGTGAGCCCCTGCCGTTGTCTTAAAGTTCGTTGAGCTCCTGCGTGAGCTGCTCGTCCTTGCGTCCCACGATGATGTCCTGATACTCTTTCAGGCCGGTTCCAGCAGGAATCAGGTGTCCGCAGATGACGTTCTCCTTGAGGCCTTCCAGATGGTCCACACGTCCGCGGATGGCGGCTTCGCTGAGCACCTTGGTGGTCTCCTGGAAGGAGGCGGCGGAGATGAAGCTGTCGGTCTTGAGTGCAGCCCTTGTGATGCCCTGAAGCACCAGGCGCGCTGTCGCAGGAAGGGTCGGACGTGCCGTCATCACTTCAAGTCCCTGACGTTCAAGGGATGAATTCTCGCTGCGGAGATCGCGGGCCGAGATGATCTGTCCCTCTTCGAAGCGCTGCGAGCCTCCTGTGGTGAGAACCACGTACTTGCCGTAGATGTTGTCGTTGACATCGGTAAACTTCCACTTGTCCACCAACTCCTCTGCGAGGAACTCGGTGTCGCCCGGGTTGGTTATCTCGACTTTGCGCATCATCTGGCGTACGATGATTTCGAAGTGCTTGTCATTGATTTTCACACCCTGCAGGCGGTATACGGCCTGTACTTCGTTGACGATGTACTCCTGGGCCTTGACCGGACCGAGGATGTTGAGGATGTCGCTCGGGGACACCCCTCCGTCAGAGAGAGGGGTGCCGGCCTTGACGTAGTCGTTCTCCTGTACAAGGATCTGCTTGCTGAGAGGGACGAGGTAGTGCTTCTCGACGCCGTACTTGTTCTTGACGATGATCTCACGGTTGCCACGCTTCACCTTGCCCATGAGCACTTCTCCGTTGATTTCGGAGAGGATGGCCGGGCTTGACGGGTTGCGGGCCTCGAAGAGCTCGGTGACGCGCGGAAGACCTCCGGTGATGTCGCTTGCCTTGCCGATTGCACGAGGAATCTTCATGATGACCTCACCTACCTTGACCTTGCTGCCGTCCTCGGCCATGAGGTGCGCTCCGACAGGGAGGTTGTACTGCTTGACAGGGTCTCCGGCCTCGTTCACGATGACGAGGGTTGGGCTCTTTGTCTTGTCCTTGGACTCGATGATCACCTTGTCGGTGCTGGCAGAGTACTCGTCGGCGCTTTCCTTCTGATAGGTCACGCCCTCGATCATGTTCTCGAAGCGAACAGTACCTGCCGTCTCCACGATGGTGGTGGCGTTGTACGCATCCCAGTCGCAGATGAGGTCTCCCTTCTTCACCTTGTCGCCGTCGCCCTTGTAGAGCACCGCTCCGTAAGGCACGTCGTACTGGGAGAAGGTGATGCCGGTATTTTCATCCAGGATGCGGAGCTCGGCCATGCGGCTCACGACCACCGTCTCCTTTCGTCCGTCGTCGGCGACTCTCTCGATGGTACGGAGTTCCTCGAACTTGAGGATACCGTCGTACTTGGACTCGATGGATGAATCGGCGGCTGAAGATGAGGCTGTACCTCCGACGTGGAAGGTACGGAGTGTCAGCTGTGTACCAGGCTCGCCGATGGACTGTGCCGCGATGACACCGACCACTTCACCCTTTTCGACCATGCGGCTGGTGGCGAGGTTGCGTCCGTAGCACTTGGCGCAGACGCCCTTGCGGCTTTCGCAGGTCAGCACGGAACGGATCTCCACCTGCTCGATAGGGAGGGAGTCGATGAGGTCTGCCTCCTTTTCGCGGATCTCCTCACCGGCCTTGATGATGAGCTCTCCTGTGAGAGGGTTGAAGATGTCGTGCACGGAAGTACGTCCGAGGATTCTCTCTCCGAGGGACTCGACGACTTCATCCTTGTTCTTGATGGCGGTGGCGATCAGTCCGCGGAGCGTGCCGCAGTCCTGCTCGTTGATAATCACATCGTGTGACACGTCCACAAGACGCCTTGTCAGGTATCCGGCATCGGCAGTCTTCAATGCGGTATCAGCCAGACCCTTACGGGCTCCGTGGGTGGAGATGAAGTACTCGAGCACCGTCATTCCCTCCTTAAGGTTGGAGACGATAGGGTTCTCGATGATGTCCGCTCCCGATGCACCGGCCTTCTGAGGCTTTGCCATAAGTCCACGCATACCGCAGAGCTGCTTGATCTGTGTGGTTGAACCGCGGGCTCCTGAGTCAAGCATCATGTAGACAGGGTTGAATCCCTGCTGGTCGGCTGAAATCTGGTTGGTCACGATCTTGGTCAGCTTGTTGTCCACAGCGGACCAGAGGTCGATGACCTTGTTGTATCGCTCGTTGTTGGTGATGAATCCGTTGTCGTAGTCGTCACGGATGTTGGCCACCTGCTTGTAGGCGTCTTCCACGAGGGAGGTCTTCTCCGCAGGGACGAGCACGTCTCCGAGGTTGAAGGAGATGCCGGCGCGGAACGCCTGATCGTATCCGAGGTTCTTGATGTCATCGAGGAACTTCGCGGTGCGGGTCACGCCCGTATGTTTGATGACGTCGGTGATGATTTTCCTGAGGGACTTCTTGCCGAGCACTTCGTTGACATACGGCACCTCGTCCGGGACATACTGGTTGACGATGATACGTCCTGCGGTGGTCTCCACCATCTGTGTGCCCTTTGAGGCGTCCTGCTTGTCCGCCGGAAGACGGACGGAAATCTTGGCGTGCATATCAATGGCCTTCTCGTTGTAGGCCACGATGACCTCCTCGGCTGAGTAGAACTTCATCCCCTCGCCCTTTGCGCCAGGACGGATCTTGGTGATGTAGTAGAGTCCGAGCACCATGTCCTGTGAAGGCACGGTGATAGGCGCTCCGTTGGCAGGGTTGAGGATGTTCTGTGAGCCGAGCATGAGCAGTTGCGCCTCCATCACGGCAGCGTTGCCGAGCGGAAGGTGCACCGCCATCTGGTCACCATCGAAGTCGGCGTTGAAGGCGGTACATGCGAGAGGATGGAGCTGGATGGCCTTGCCCTCTATCATGCGTGGCTGGAAAGCCTGGATACCGAGCCTGTGGAGGGTAGGTGCACGGTTGAGGAGCACCGGATGTCCCTTCATCACGTTCTCGAGGATATCCCAGATCACAGGATCCTTGCGGTCCACGATTTTCTTGGCAGACTTTACGGTTTTGACGATGCCGCGCTCGATGAGTTTGCGGATGATGAACGGCTTGTAGAGCTCGGCCGCCATGAACTTAGGCAGACCGCACTCGTGCATGTTCAGCTCCGGACCTACCACGATGACGGAACGGGCGGAGTAGTCCACACGTTTTCCGAGGAGGTTCTGGCGGAAGCGTCCCTGCTTTCCCTTGAGGGAGTCGGACAGGGATTTGAGCGCCCTGTTTGACTCGCTCTTGACGGCGGATGATTTCTTCGAGTTGTCGAAGAGTGAATCAACAGCCTCCTGCAGCATTCGCTTCTCGTTGCGGAGGATCACTTCCGGAGCCTTGATCTCGATGAGCCTCTTGAGACGGTTGTTGCGGATGATCACACGCCTGTAGAGGTCGTTGAGGTCCGTCGTCGCGAAGCGGCCTCCGTCAAGAGGCACGAGCGGACGCAGATCCGGCGGTATCACCGGGATGACTTTCATAACCATCCACTCCGGACGGTTGATTCCCTTTGACTCCTGGAACCACTTGACTACCTGAAGCCTCTTGAGGAGATCAGCCTTGCGCTGCTGGGAAGTCTCTTTGAGCATCTTCTCGCGAAGCTGTTTTCCGAGCTCCTCCACATCGATCTCTTTGAGCAGGTCATAGATTCCCTCCGCACCCATCTTTGCGATGAACTTGTTCTCGTCGTTATCCGGGAGGTTGCTGTTGCCGGGGATGCGTGCCAGGACGTCAAGGTACTCATCCTCGGAGAGGAGTGTCATCTTGTCCACATCAGCGGCACCTGGCTTCACTACTATATATTTCTCATAGTAGATGACGGACTCGAGCTTCTTGGCCGGAAGACCGAGAAGGGCGGAGATCTTGTTCGGAGCTGACTTGAAGTACCAGATGTGCGCTACCGGGACGGTCAGCGTGATGTGGCCCATCCTCTCGCGTCGCACTTTCTTTTCGGTCACCTCGACGTTGCACCTGTCGCAGACAATGCCGCGGTAGCGGATCCTCTTGTACTTTCCGCAATAGCACTCGTAGTCTTTGGTCGGTCCGAAGATCTTCTCGCAGAAGAGTCCGTCCCTCTCAGGCTTGTATGTCCTGTAGTTGACGGTCTCCGGCTTGAGGACTTCGCCGCAGGATCTTGCGGTGATGTCCTCAGGAGATGCAAGCGAGATGCTTATCGTCTGGAAGTTGCTCTTAATCTTATTGTCTTTATTGTTGAATGCAGGCATATTGTTATTCGTTCAAACGATTATTCCAAAGTAACCTTGAGACCCAGGCCGCGGAGTTCGTGGAGGAGCACATTGAGTGACTCCGGAATACCTGCAGGCGGGATCGGGTCGCCCTTGACAATGGCTTCGTAAGTCTTTGACCTTCCGACTACATCGTCGGACTTGACGGTCAGGATCTCCTGGAGTGCGTTGGCTGCACCAAACGCTTCGAGCGCCCAGACCTCCATCTCTCCGAACCTCTGTCCTCCGAACTGTGACTTACCGCCCAGAGGCTGCTGTGTGATGAGCGAGTAAGGTCCGATAGAACGGGCGTGCATCTTGTCATCGACCATGTGGCCGAGTTTGATCATGTATATCACACCCACGGTGGCCGGCTGGTCGAAGTAGTCTCCGGTGCCTCCGTCACGCAGACGGGTCTTGCCGAATTTCGGTACTCCGGCCTTGTCGGTGTAGTCGCAGATCTCATCGATGCTGGCGCCGTCGAAAATCGGGGTGCTGAACTTCAGTCCGAGCCTGTAGCCTGCCCATCCGAGCACTGTCTCGTAGATCTGGCCGAGGTTCATACGTGACGGCACGCCGAGAGGGTTGAGCACGATGTCCACAGGTGTACCGTCCTCGAGGAACGGCATGTCCTCCTGGCGCACAATCTTGGCGACGATACCCTTGTTGCCGTGACGGCCGGCCATCTTGTCGCCGACTGTGATCTTGCGCTTCTTGGCGATATAGACTTTCGCGATCTGCATCACTCCGTTAGGGAGCTCGTCACCGATCTTGATCTTGTCCATCTCGCGCTTGCAGATGGCCTGCTCTGTCTTGATGGCGATGCAGTAGTTGTTGATAAGGTCGCGGATCAGGTCGTTGGCCTCCTTGTCGGTGGTCCACTTGTTGGAGTTGATGTTGTTGTAGTCGATGCTCTTCAGGACTTCGGTGGTGATCTTCTTGTCCTTCTCGAGGATCTCGACCCCGTAGAGGTCGGTGATACCTGCGCTCTTCTTGTTCTTTGTGAGGACTACGAGCTTCTGCAGGAAGTCCGAGTAGAGTTTCTCGGCCTTGCGGTCGTACTCTGCCTGACGCATCTCCAGCCTTGCCTTCTGGTCGTTCTTGGCTGCTCCCTTGCGGGCGGTCTCCTTGGAGATCTTGGTATAGAGTGCTGTCTTGATGACGGTGCCGCTCAGTGACGGGTTCGCCTTGAGGGACGCATCTTTGACATCGCCGGCCTTGTCTCCGAAGATGGCTTTGAGGAGCTTCTCCTCAGGTGACGGGTCGCTCTCGCCCTTAGGGGTGATCTTTCCTATCATGATGTCGCCCGGCTCGATGTGGGCGCCGACACGTACGATACCGTTTTCACTGAGATTACGGGTGGCGTCTTCGCTGACGTTAGGAATGTCGGAAGTGAGCTCCTCCATCCCGCGCTTCGTGTCGCGCACCTCGGTAAGATATTCATCGACGTGGACGGAAGTGAGCACGTCCCACTTCACCATCTCTTCTGACAGCACGATCGCGTCCTCGTAGTTGTAGCCTTTCCATGGCATGAAAGCCACTTTGAGGTTCCGCCCGAGTGCAAGCTCGCCTTTCTGGGTCGCGTAACCTTCGGTGAGCACCTGGCCCTTGACCACCTTGTCTCCCTTCTTTACGATAGGTTTAAGGGTGATGGTAGTGCTCTGGTTGGTCCTGCGGTAGATCGGCATCTTGTACGTGGTCTCCTCAGGAAGGAAACTTACGAATGCTTCACCTTCGGTGCGCTCGTATTTTACACGTATCTCGTTGGCATCCACGTATGTGACCTCACCATCGCGGCTCGCTACAACCTGAGTGCGTGAATCCACGCAGGCCCTTTCCTCCAGTCCGGTGCCCACGATAGGGGACTCAGGCTTGAGGAGTGGAACTGCCTGACGCATCATGTTGGCCCCCATGAGGGCGCGATGTGCGTCGTCGTGCTCGAGGAACGGGATGAGAGACGCCGCCACGGAAGCCATCTGGTTCGGGGCAACGTCCATATAGTCAACCTTATCTTTGGTCACCACAGGGAAGTCAGCCTCCAGACGGCACTGGATGCGGTCTTCGAGGATGTTGCCGTCATCGTCCATCTTCACATTAGCCAGGGAGACGAGCTTGTCCTCCTCTTCCTCCGCGCTCATGTAGTGGCAGCCCTCCGGGCTGAGGTCAACCTTGCCGTTTTTCACATCACGGTATGGGGTCTCGATGAATCCAAGATCATCTATGCGCGCGTATACGCACAGTGACGAGATCAGACCGATGTTCGGCCCTTCCGGCGACTCGATAGGACAGAGGCGGCCATAATGGGTATAGTGTACGTCCCGGACCTCGAATCCTGCCCTGTCCCTGCTAAGACCTCCTGGCCCGAGGGCGGACAGACGCCTCTTGTGGGTGATCTCCGCGAGCGGGTTGGTCTGGTCCATGAACTGTGACAGCTGGCTCGTGCCGAAGAACGAGTTGATCACTGACGAAAGTGTCTTGGCATTGATCAGGTCGATCGGGTTGAACTGCTCGCTGTCGCGGACATTCATCCTCTCCCTGATGGTGCGTGCCATACGGCTGAGGCCGACGCTGAACTGGTTGGCCAGCTGCTCGCCTACCGTGCGCACACGGCGGTTTGACAGGTGATCGATATCATCGACAGTGGCCTTGGAGTTGATCAGCTGGATGAGATACTTGATGATCTCGATGATGTCGGTGTTGGTGAGCACGCGCACGTCCGGATCGATGGAAAGGCCGAGCTTCTTGTTGAGACGGTAGCGTCCGACATTGCCCAGATCATATCTCTTCTCGGAGAAGAAGAGCTTGTCGATCACGTCCCTTGCTGTGCTCTCATCAGGCGGTTCCGAGTTGCGGAGCTGTTTGTAGATGTAGTTGACGGCCTCTATCTCCGTGTAGGTAGGGTCTTTCTGGAGCGTGTTGAAGATGATGGCGTATTCATTGGAGTTGGCCTCATCCTTCTGGAGGAGGATGCTCTTCTCGTCTGACTGCAGAATGGCGCTTATCGTTTTGTCATCGAGAACCTCGCCTCTCTTGACGATGATCTCGATACGCTCCACCGGAGTGACCTCTCCGGTGTCTTCATCAATGAAATCCTCGAAATTCGTCTTGAGCACGTTGTTGGCAAGCTTGCGGCCCTTGTTGGCCTCAAGTTCCGCCTCCGTGACATTGACTTCGTCTGCAAGGTTGAAGATGTCAATGATGTCTTTGTCTGAATTGAAGCCTATCGCTCTGAGCAGAGTCGTGACCGGAAGCTTCTTCTTGCGGTCGATATAGGCATACATCACGTTGTTGATGTCTGTGGCGAACTCTATCCACGAACCCTTGAATGGGATGATCCTGGCGGAGTAGAGCTTTGTGCCGTTGGCGTGCATGCTCTGGTCGAAGAACACTCCCGGTGACCTGTGCAGCTGAGACACGATGATACGCTCCGAGCCGTTGATCACGAATGTGCCGGCAGGAGTCATGTACGGGATGTTGCCAAGATATACGTCCTGGACTCTCGTGTCGAAGTCTTCGTGCTCCGTGTCCGTGCAGGAAAGGCGGAGTTTTGCCTTGAGAGGGACGTTGTATGTCAGGCCTCTGTCGAGACATTCCTCGATGGAATACTGGGGAGGATCGATAAAGTAGTCGATAAACTCAAGTTTGTAGCTGTTCCTCGTGTCCTCGATCGGGAAAATCTCCTGGAATACCTGATACAGTCCTTCGTTCTTCCTGTTTTCCGGGGTGGTCTCAAGCTGGAAGAAGTCCTTGAACGACTTCAGCTGCACCTCCAGAAGATCCGGGTACTCCAGAATTTTGGATGTGGCAAAGTTTATACGCTTGTTGTTGGTCTGGTTTGACATATTCTGCCTTGGAAATAGAGAAAAACTTAAATACGGAAAAAAGGTTTAGAGCCTGTTATCCCCGGCTCTAAACCTGTTTGTCCCCTAAAGCAGGGAGAGGTGGATTTACTTAATCTCAACCTCTGCACCGGCCTCCTCAAGAGCTGCCTTGAGGGCTTCAGCCTCTGCCTTGGAAATTTTCTCTTTGACTGTTGCAGGAGCGCCGTCAACCATGTCCTTGGCTTCCTTCAGACCGAGTCCGAGCTCGCTCTTGACAACCTTGATGACGTTGAGTTTGGCCTGACCTGCTGACTTGAGGATCACGTCGAACTCAGTCTGCTCAGCCTCAGCGGCTGCGCCGGCTCCGCCGTCAGCTGCTACTACAACTGCAGCGGCTGCAGGCTCGATTCCATACTCATCCTTGAGGATCTTTGCAAGTTCCTGTACGTCTTTCACAGAAAGGTTTACCAACTCTTCTGCGAGGGCTTTAACATCTGCCATAATTGATATTCTTATTTGATTTGTTGATATTATTCTGATTATTCTGCCGGCTTTTCAGCTGCCTCCGGCTGGGCCTGCTCTGCTGAAGCCTCCTTGGCTGCAGGGGCGGCTGAACCGATCTTCTCATCTTCTGCCTTTCCCTCTGAAGCGTTCTCAAGAGCGGAGACAATGTTGCGGATAGGACTCTGGAGCAGACCGATGATGTCGCCGATGAGTTCTTCCCGTGTCTTGATCGCTGCGAGTTGGTCGAGCTTGTCCTCTCCGATGAATACGCACTCCTGTACATAGGCACCCTTGATCACCGGTTTGGTGAAACCGTCACGCTGAAGCTTCTTGATGAGCTTTGCCGGCGCTGCAGGAGCGGTAGTGTACATGATGGCCGTATTACCGGTCAATGTCTCATCCAGAGTTTTGATGTCCTCGTTCTCAAGTGCGTTGAGAACATGTGCGAAGAGGGTATTCTTCACGACACTGAGGGCTACCCCCTCGTTGAAGCACTCGCGGCGGAGACGGGTTGTCTGTGAAGCATTCAGTCCTGAGATATCCGTTATGTAGAAGTTCGGATACTCCTTTATCTGCGCTGAGATGCTTTCAATAATCTGACCTTTAAGTTCTTTCTTCATAATATTGAATTTTTACTCAGCACCGTTGAGAAATGCCTTGAGATCAACTTTCACGCCTGGGCTCATTGTAGAGCAGATTGCGGCGCTCTTCATATATGTTCCCTTAAGGGACTGCGGCTTGAGCTTTGAGATGGCGTTGAGCACCTCTGCTGCGTTGTCGTAGAGCTGCTCCGCAGTGAATGAAGCCTTGCCGATGGCTGTGTGCACGATACCGGTCTTGTCAACCTTGAAATCGATCTTACCGCCCTTGGATGCTTTGACCGCTGCACCGATCTCCATTGTCACAGTGCCGGTCTTAGGGTTTGGCATGAGACCGCGCGGCCCGAGGATCTTTCCGAGAGCTCCGACCTTGGCCATCACTGAAGGGGTGCAGACGATGACGTCCACATCGGTCCAGCCGCCTTTTATCTTCTCGATATACTCCTCAAGACCTACGTAATCCGCTCCTGCTTCCTTTGCCTCGTTCTCTTTGTCAGGGGTGCAGAGTGCGAGTACCCTTACAACCTTACCTGTCCCGTGAGGAAGGGTGACCACTCCACGGATCATCTGGTTAGCCTTGCGGGGATCAACACCGAGGTTGGTGTGAAGTTCCACACTTGAATCGAACTTGGTGAAAGTGATGTCTTTCACCACTTTGCACGCTTCACTGAGCGGGTACAGCTTTTGAGAATCGTACTTCTCCGCCGCTGCCTTCTGGTTTTTTGTCAACTTACTCATAATGCGCGTGTGTTTTAGATGTTCTCTGGAAATTCACCGCTGACGGTGATGCCCATACTTCTTGCCGTCCCTGCAACCATCCTCATCGCTGCTGCGAGCGTGAAGCAGTTGAGATCCGGCATCTTGCCCTCGGCGATGGTCTTAACCTGATCCCAGGTGATGTTTGCGACCTTCTTCCTGTTAGGCTCTCCGGAAGCTGTGCTGATCTTGGCAGCTTCCTTGAGGGATACGGCAACCGGCGGCTGCTTTACCTCAAAGGTGTAGGATTTGTCCGAATAGACGGTGATCACTACCGGGAGGATCTTGCCCGCCTGTCCCTGCGTAGCTGCATTGAAAGCCTTGCAGAAATCCATTATGTTCAAGCCCTTGGAACCAAGTGCAGGTCCCACTGGAGGTGCCGGATTGGCCGCACCGCCTTTGATCTGCAGCTTGATGTACCCTGTAACTTCTTTTGCCATAATACTTTGTTATTCTTTAGTCACTTGTGTAAAGTTGAGCTCCACTTGCGTCTTGCGCCCGAAGATCTCGACTATAACTTTAATTTTGCTCCTGTCTTCCAGGATTTCATCCACTGTACCGCTGAATCCGCTGAACGGCCCATCGGTGATCCTTACAGACTCACCGACATTGTAGTCCACGAATGTGTCTGCGGCATTGTCTGCATTTTCGTCCTGAACTCCGAGTATCCTTGCTGCCTCATCGTCACGAAGCGGCACCGGGACTCTTTCGAACTGGGTTCCGTTAGTGGCTTTTTTCTCAGTAAGGAAGCCCGACATACCGGGCACAAGGTTGCGGATGATATTCTCAAGCATCGGGCTGAGTTCCGCCTGGATGAGCACGTAGCCAGGATAAAGCAATTTGTCCATCGCCTTCCTCTTGCCGTTTTTGGTGACTATCTCTTTCTTTACCGGGACAAGCACCTGAGCGACCTGATCCTGAAGCCCGACTCTCTCTATTTCCTTCTCGAGGTATTCTTTGGCTTTCTTTTCCTTACTTCCCGCTGTGCGCAGGACATACCATTTCATTTCACCCATCTGAATCAGCCGATAAAATTACAATGTGTAGATGCCTGTCATCAGAGATTGGAAAGCGAAGTCGATAACCCAGAGAAGAGCGGCCAGCAAGACGGTTGTCACAATGACCAAAAGCGCGGAGCTTTGCAGCTTCGCCCAACTTGGCCAAGTCGTCTTCTTGGTCAACTCTACGAAAGACTCTTTGAAGTAATTGATAAACTTTCTCATCTTTACATTTAATGGATGCCGTTGTTGGAAGCAGTTTAAGCGGCATCTGTTAAACAATTACCAAATCGTAACCTTTGATATTTGCAGGGGAAGCAGGAATCGAACCCACATGGACGGTTTTGGAGACCGCTGAACTACCATTGTTCTATTCCCCTGTGAAAGACGGATGTCACGGTGATGTGGCATCCGTCAGGAATTTCTTTTAGTCGAGGATCTTGGTCACCTGACCTGCACCTACGGTACGTCCACCCTCGCGGATTGCGAAGCGGAGGTTCTCGTTGAGGGCTACAGGAGTGATGAGCATGACATCGATCTCAACGTTATCGCCAGGCATTACCATGTCCACACCTGCAGGAAGAGTAATCTCTCCGGTAACGTCAAGTGTACGGATGAAGAACTGAGGACGATAGTGGTTGTGGAACGGTGTGTGACGGCCACCCTCTTCCTTCTTGAGGACGTAGATCTGTCCGAGGAAGTGCTTGTGAGGAGTGATGGTGCCAGGCTTTGCGATAACCTCGCCACGCCTTACATCCTTCTTGTCAATACCGCGGAGGAGAAGACCTACGTTGTCTCCGGCCTCACCCTGATCGAGGAGTTTGCGGAACATCTCGACACCTGTCACAACGGTGCTCTTCGGCTTGTCGCTGAATCCTACGATTTCAGCAGGGTCGTTGACATGGATGGTGCCGGTCTCGATACGTCCGGTAACTACAGTACCACGCCCGGTGATTGAGAAGATGTCCTCGATAGGCATGAGGAACGGTTTCTCGTTCTCACGTACAGGAAGCGGAATGTAGGAGTCCACAGCATCCATAAGCTCCATCACCTTCTCCTCCCACTTCGGCTCTCCGTTGAGTGCACCGAGGGCGGAACCGCGGATGATAGGGGCGTTGTCGCCGTCGAAATCATACTTGTTGAGAAGGTCACGAACCTCCATCTCGACGAGATCAAGCATCTCCTCATCGTCAACAAGGTCAACCTTGTTGAGGAATACGACCATCTTAGGCACGTTAACCTGCTTTGCGAGAAGCACGTGCTCGTTGGTCTGAGGCATAGGACCGTCAGTTGCTGCAACTACGAGGATGGCGCCGTCCATCTGAGCGGCACCGGTAACCATGTTCTTCACATAGTCGGCGTGGCCCGGGCAATCGACATGCGCATAGTGACGATTCTGGGTCTGATACTCGACGTGTGCAGTGTTGATGGTGATACCACGCTCTTTCTCTTCAGGAGCGTTGTCGATCTGGTCGAATGACTTGACCTCACTCAAACCTTTCTCTGCCAGCACCTTGGTGATAGCAGCGGTGAGGGTGGTCTTGCCGTGGTCAACGTGGCCGATGGTGCCGATGTTGACATGGGGTTTATCCCTCTTGAAAACTTCTTTTGCCATAATATTACGTATAAAAGTTGTTGCAAAAACAAGCCGGCTTTTAGACCGGCGTTTGAGCCGATGATGGGAATTGAACTCATGACCTCATCCTTACCAAGGATGCGCTCTACCCCTGAGCTACATCGGCATTTGAGCGGGGTAGGAGAATCGAACTCCCATTTCCAGCTTGGAAGGCTGGCATAATAGCCATTATACGAACCCCGCTATTTGGAAGCGTTCTCCTCTTCCGTGAGTGGTGGGCAAGGATGGATTCGAACCACCGAAGGTAAAACCAGCAGATTTACAGTCTGCCCCATTTGGCCACTCTGGTACTTGCCCTTATATTTACTGATGAGCCGATGGAGGGATTCGAACCCACGACCCCGAGATTACAAATCACGTGCTCTGGCCATCTGAGCTACATCGGCAATGCCTATTTCAAAGTCCCAACCGCAGTTTGGGAATGCAAAGATAGGAATTATTTCTTATCTTCAAAATAAATTCTCAATCTTTTTTCGATTCCCTCCCTGTCCAGTCCGCATCCGTGCAGCTGAACTGACTGCCTGGCCTGCGGGATGAATCTGTCCGGAACTCCGAGCCCTTCTGCACCGACATCATAATCGCCCGTCTCCAGAAATTCGCATACAGCACCGTAAAGTCCGCCTTTGAGACTGCCGTCCTCGGCTGTGATGATATGCTGATACTTCATCGCTATCTTCTTGAGCAGTTCTTCATCAAGAGGCTTTATGTATCGGAAGTTATACACTCCGACCTTGCCGGGGTATGCCGCTGCCGCCTCCACAGCCCTGTTGGTCACGGGGCCGGTACATATCAGCGCCACATCGCTTCCTTCCAGAAGCGTCTCCGCTTTCCCGACAGGCAGTTCCTCAAACAACGTATCCTCCCAGGCCGCTCCTTCTCCCATCCCTCTCGGATACCTTATTATAAAGGGACCCGACGTGTTTTTCCATGCCGTGTACATCAGCATCTTGAGTTCACGCTCATCCTTTGGGGCGCTGATGACGGTGTCCGGGACGCAGCGGAATGCGGCGATGTCCAGGACGCCGTGATGCGTGGCGCCGTCTTCTCCCACGAGTCCGGCCCTGTCAAGGCACAGGACGACGGGGAGCTTCTGAAGCGCGACATCGTGTACCACCTGGTCATAAGCCCTCTGGGCGAAAGATGAATAGATGTTGCAGAAAGGTTTGAGCCCTCCGGCGGCAAGACCGGCGGAGAAGGTCACGGCGTGCTCCTCCTCGATGCCGACATCGAAAAACTGGCCCGGCCTCTCCGCCGCAAGGCGGTTCATCCCGCAGCCCAGGGCCATGGCGGGTGTCACTCCGACGACTTTCGGATCCAGCCCTGCCAGCTCCAGCAGGACTTCCCCGAACACGTCCTGATATCTGGCTCTCGGGTGAGCGGCTTCAAGCCTTTCACCTGTGTCCGCGTCATATTTCCCCGGGGCGTGCCAGCTGACAGGGTCTTTTTCCGCCGGTGCGAAGCCTTTCCCTTTCACGGTCATGCAGTGCAGGATGCGCGGGCCGCCTATGGCCTTGAGTTTCCGGAGAGTCTCCACCACGTCTTCTATGTCGTTGCCGTCTATAGGACCGAAGTATCTGAATCCCAAGGCTTCAAATAGGTCGCCGCCGGATTTCTTGACAAACCATGATTTGAGACTGCGCACCCAGCGTTGCAGAAAATGCCTGAGCTCATTGTCGCCGAGCAGATTCCATATCCGTGCCTTGAAGCGGTTGTATGAGCCGCTGGTAGAGATCTTGAGGAGGTACTCGTGCATCGCGCCGATGTTGTTGTCGATGGACTGGTTGTTGTCATTGAGCAGCACGAGCAGGTCGGCCCCGCTCGCTCCCGCGTTGTTGAGCCCCTCATAGGCCAGACCACCAGTCATTGCGCCGTCTCCTATCAGGGCGATGGCCTTACGCTTGAGCCCTTGCAGCCGTGCCGCCTCTGCAAATCCGAGCGCAGCCGAGATGGAGGTGGAGGAGTGTCCTACTCCGAAGCAGTCATATACGCTTTCGTCGCGTCTGGGGAAGCCGCCGATCCCTCCGTCGCAGCGGAGTGTGGAGAATTCCTCGCGCCGTCCGGTCAGGAGCTTGTGTGCGTAGGCCTGATGCCCTACATCAAAGACGAATTTATCGTCCGGGGTATTGAACACATAATGCACCCCTACTATTAATTCCACCGCACCCAGACTCGATGCCAGATGCCCGGGGTGGTCGGCGCAGGTCCTTATGATGCAATCCCGTATCTCAGAGCACAACTGTCTGAGCTGCGGGATACTGAATTCCCTTATGTCAGCGGGGGAGGATATTTTGTCGAGAAGTCCGTACATCATTTGACGCTTGGTTTATCGAGCGCGAGTTCTGGATGTTTTCGGGACGTGCAGGACAGGGCGAAAGCTACCGCTATGGCGAGTGTCCCGAGTGCGATGAATATGTGTTCCGCGCGGCATGCCGCTTCCACGCCGTCTGATATTTTGAATATACGGCCTACGAATACGGGCACGAGCAGCATGCCCATGTTCTGCACCCAATATATCAGGGAGTAAGCTGTGCCGAGGTTGCGCTCCGGGACTATCTTGGGCACGGACGGCCACATTGCCGAAGGCACGAGAGAGTACCCGATGCCGAGGATGGCAATCGAGAAATATCCCCAGAACGGGACACCCTGTGGCGCGAACCTTAGCAGCAGGTGCGCTGCAAGCACCAGGACAGAACCTGTGATCATCCACATCGTAGCCTTGCCGGCCTTGTCCACCAGGGCACCGAACATGGGTGTGAACACCACCGTGAAGAAAGGAATCATGGTGATGACCCATTTGGCGCTGTCTACATCCATCCCGAATCTCGGTATCACTATCGCGGTGCCGAATTTTTTGAATGATATGATGCAGCAGTAGAAAAATACGCAAAGCAGGGAAACCATTATGAACCGCTTGTTGGAGAGGAGTCTGAGCAGATCGGAAAACTTGAACTTGTCCTCCTCTCTCACGCCGCCTCTGCCGCTTTGCACTCCGTGCTGCCTGTCGAAACGGGCGTCCATCGCCACGAAAACACCCCACAGCAGCACACCGACCATGATAAGGCACAGCCCGAACAGGGCCGGCCTTGCCGTCTCGGCGAGAGAGTACATCTCACCTTCCGCCTTTCGTGCCACGAGCACAGGGGACAGGATGAATGCGGCAGCGGTGCCCAGACGGGCGACCGCCACCTGTGCACCCATGGCGAAAGCCACGTTGCCGCCTTTGAACCACTTGGCTATGGACCGTGTCACCGCGACCCCGGCGATCTCGCTGCCGAGACCAAAAATCATGCAGCCTATATATGCGATAAGCAGGGAAGTGCCGGGGGCGAGGCCTGACCTGAGAGCAAACAGCACAGTGCCGGCGCCCAAGGCCATCAGGCCCACGAAAACGGAACCGATGATCCTTACGCCGAAAATGTCAAGCAGGACTCCGCATACGACCAGCCCTCCGCAGACGCATAGAAAACTGTATCCTCCGGCGTAAAAGCCGTAGTCCGCGCTGTCCCAACCGAGCTCGAGGCTTTCCGGATGCTGGAATATCTGGGAAAGCGTCGAGAACATGTCGTCGAAGAAGTACGAAGCGAACATCGGCACCATCAGACAGATAAGCGCCACCCATCTGGCTGAGCCTGCTCCGGCTTTTTTCCCTGTCAGAACAGGCATATCCTTATTCTTGGATGTTAGGAAGTTCGAGGCCGTAGCCCTTCTTTCTGTCCTCGGCCTTGAGGCAGAGGCTCAGGATGAATGCCAGAACTCCGAAACTTGAGAATACGACCATCGGCACAAGGTAACTGCCTGTGGATTCGCGCAGAGATCCTATGAGCATAGGAACCAGGCAAAGACCGATGTTCTGGACCCAGAATATGAGGCAGTATGCGCTTCCGAGGATCTTCTCGTCGATTATCTTCGGCACGGACGGCCATAGCGCAGCCGGCACGAGAGAGAAGCTGACCCCGAGGACAACGATCAGCAGCAGGGCGAACCACTTCTGAGGGAAAGCCGGAAGCAGGAACGCGAAGCTCAGGTGGCAGGCGATCATTATCACGGAGCCGATCATGAGCATCGATGCCCCCTTGCCTTTACGATCGAGGAAGATGCCCAGAAGAGGGGTCATCACCATGGCGAGTATCGGGAAGCAGCTGAACAATTTGGCCGCCTCTGCGGCACCTATGGACAGAGTCTCTTCGAGGAAGTTGGTCGCATAGCGCTGGAACGGGAAGATGGCGCTGTAGTAGAGTACGCATAGCAGCGAGACTATCCAGAACATCTTGCTGGTGAAGATAGCCTTGAGGTCGCTGACATGGAACTCGTCCTCCGGGGACTTCTCGGCAGTTGCAAGGCCGGCATCAACGAGCTGGGAGTCGAACTTGCGGTCCATCACTCCGAAGATGATGAAGTTGATGAGGCCGACCATCAGGAGGGCGCCGCAGAATCCTACCGGACCCATGATGGAGCCGCCGAACTTGGCGGAGATGAGCGGGGCGATCCACATGACGGCGAAGACCCCGAGGCGGGCGATTGCCATCTCAAGCCCCATGGCCAGAGCCATCTCCTTGCCTTTAAACCACTTGGCGAGAATCTTGGAGACATTGGTGCCTTCCATCTCGCAGCCGCAGCCGAATATCATGAATCCCAGGGATGCCATCTTGGCGCTTCCGGGCATCTCAATCCACCAGCTGTCGAGCCAATGGCAGAACGAGGTGCCCTCGAACCAGTCGCTCACGGCGACAAACTTGAGCGCGGCACCGAAGACCATCAGCCCGGCGGAAAGGATGCCGGAGAAACGTACCCCGAGCTTATCCAGGATGATACCTGCAATAATGAGGAATCCGCAGACGTTGAGGATGTACTCGGAGGCGGCATATTTGCCGAAAACTCCGCTGCTCCATCCCAGCTTGCTCTCGACTAGAGATTTGAGCGGGGACATCACGTCCACGAACATATATGCGAAGAACATCATCAGCGCCACGAGCACGAGCACTGTCCACCTCGCCACCGGCGAGTCGTTCATCAGTCTGTGTATCTTTTCAGCCATTTTCCTGTCTTTTAGAATGGAAGGTCGTCAGCCGGGTTGTCGTCTACGGCAGGAGTCTGCTGTACAGGCTGTGGGGCTGGCTGTGATGGCCGCGGGTATTGCTGCTGCGGACCGGAAGACGCCGTGTAAGAATTCTGCGGGTATCCGCCGCTCTGCTGGGGGCCGGCCGCTGTATAAGGGTTCGGGCGGTATCCATCGCCCTGCGATGTGTTGCCCTGATTTCCCGGATAGGTGCCGTTGTCTGAAGCATCCCTGCGTCCGAGGAGCTGGAGGTTGTCCACGTTGATCTCGGTCGTATATCTCTTGTTGCCGCTCTGGTCGGTCCATGACCTTGTGCGGAGTCTGCCCTCAATATAGAGCTGGGTGCCTTTTTTTACGAATTTCTCCACTGTGTCCGCGGGCTGTCCCCAGGCTGTGATGTTGTGCCACTCGGTGTTTTCCCGGGACTCTCCATTACGGTCTCTGAACCTCTCCGTTGTCGCCAGCGTGAAGGTGGCGACTTTCCTTCCCTGCCCGCCCTGGGCATTTCCGTCAAGGTAACGTACTTCAGGATCTTTCCCGACGTTACCGATAAGCATTACTTTATTAAGTGACATATAAACAAAATTTATCCCTGCAAGATACAGTTTTTTTCGCTAAAAGCGATAGGAAATTCGCTATCTTTCGGACATGAAAAAAAGGATCATAGCCTTGACCGGTTTCATGGGTTGCGGCAAAAGCACTGTGGGGCGTGAGCTGGCTGCACTGACGGATGCGCATTTCGCGGATCTGGATTCGGTCATAGTCAGGCGTGAGGGCCGCACGATCCGGGACATATTCAGTGCCGGAGGAGAGGGGGCTTTCCGCAAGGCGGAACTTGAGGCCCTGGAGGCCTTTCTGGACAGGGCCGAGTCGATCTGGAAGCCCTCCGTGCTCTCGCTTGGCGGAGGCACTTTCTGTTTCCCTGCCTCCCGGAAGATCCTTCTTGAGAGGACGGAAAGCGTCTATCTTAGGACTTCGCTTGAGGAGATACGCTCCCGTATAGGCGGAAGCGATGCTTCTAGACCCCTCTTCAAGGATGCGGACAGACTGTTCGCCATGAGGGAGCCGCTCTATTCCCAGGCTTCGCTGGTTGTGGACACTACCGGCAAGTCCGTGCGTGAAGTGGCGGAACTGATCAGAGATACACTTTTCGCATAGCCTCGATGTCCGGGGCCTCTCCGCTCATTATCCCGTAGCCGAGCACTGCCTGCTGGAGATGCCAGGCCGTCCCCGGGATGTAGCCCTTGTGTCCCGAAAGGCAGGGATTCTTGTAATTTGCCTCTATAAGATGCTGACAGTCAAGTTTGTCGATTCCGTCGACGGCAGACGGCAGAGTGTAGATGATGACATCAGCCGTCACTCCGTCAGCTATGCCGTCGTGGCGGTAGAGCCGCGTGTCGAATCCAAGATCTTCGGCAGCTGCAAGCGCTGCCTTGCCCGCTCCTCCGAACCCTATCACGGCGGCGCTACCTCGTTCGAGCGGCTCAAGAAGGGCTTTGACCCCAAGGTAATCGGAATTCCAGGCCTTGACGCCTTCGGGTGTGCGCAGGCAGAGGTTGGTGGCCCCGACCCTCTCGCATTCAGGGCTTTTCCAGTCAGCCATGCGGAATGCATCTCCCTTGAACGGGGCCGTGACATTGATTGCCTTATATTCTTTGAGGAAACGGTCCCATGCTTCGTTGAAATCGGGGGTCTCAATAAGGTCGTACTGGTATTTCCCGTTGTAGGCGGCGCTGAACAGGGCTGGGCTGAGTGAGTGGGCAATCGGATGCCCGATGAGTCCGAATTTATCCATTTTGGCGTTGTCTTACTGATTCGTAAAGAAGTATGGCGGCGGACACCGAGACGTTGAGGGAATCAACCTTGCCGAGCATAGGTATCATGATGTGTGCGTCTGCGGCCTCCCGCCATTGTGTGCTGAGACCGGTGGATTCGGTGCCCATCACGATGGCGGTGGGCCCGCGCATGTCGCAGTCGTAGTAGGCGGAGGAGTCCTGGAGCTGTGCGGTGAGTATCTGTATCCCTCTTGATTTGAGGTAATTGATGGCTTCCTCGCTGCTGCATGATGCGGTCTGTACCGTGAATGCTGCTCCAAGCGAGGCGCGGATCAAGTTGGGGTTGTCCAGATCGGCTCTGGGATCGCATACTATAAGGGCATCCGCCCCGGCTGCATCGCAGGTTCTGAGGACCGCGCCGATGTTGCCTGGCTTCTCGACGCTTTCAAGCACAGCAATGAGCGGGCTTGCACTGAGCCGAAGATTGTCCAGACTGTGGGGTCTGGCTTTGATCTCGGCGATTATTCCCTCGGTGCCTTCCCGGCAGGCTATCTTGGCGTATACTTCCCGGCTCACTTCGCAGATCCGGCATTCCGGCAGGGAGACGGGACCTGCGATCTCGGGACAGATGAATATCGTGTCCGGCTCGTACCCGGCTTCAAGGCAGCGGGAGAGTTCCCGGCGGCCTTCTACTGCGAATAAAGAACTTTCGCGCCGCTCAGAGGCTTTCTGCTGCAGCGCGATAAGTTTTTTTATCTTCGGATTGGAAGCTGATGTGAGGGTTTCTCTCACTTCTTGTCTTCTTTCTTGAGGGTCTTCTCCGGCTTCATCTGAGGGAAGAAGAGCACGTCCTGGATGGTGGTCTGGCCGGTCATGAACATGGTCAGACGGTCGATTCCCATGCCCATCCCGGAGGTCGGCGGCATACCGTATTCGAGGGCGCGCACGAAGTCCATGTCGATGTACATGGCCTCGTCGTCACCCTTGCTCTTGAGTCTGGCCTGCTCCTCGAATCTCTGGAGCTGATCGATAGGGTCGTTGAGTTCGGAGTAGGCGTTGGCCAGTTCCTTGCCGCAGACGAACAGTTCGAAGCGCTCAGTGAGCTCGGGGTTGTCGCGGTGGCGCTTGGTCAGAGGTGACATCTCGACAGGGTAGTCCGTGACGAATGTCGGCTGGATGAGCTTGTCCTCGCAATATTCACCGAATATGGCATCGATGAGCTTGCCTTTGCCCATGGAAGGTTCGGTCTTGACGTTGAGGCGGGCGCAGGTCTCGCGGAGAGCGTCTTCATCCATGCCGCTGATGTCCACCCCGGCGTACTCTCTGATGGCTTCAAGCATAGGCAGGCGGCGGTAGCTTCCGCCGAAGTCCACCTCGTTGTCCCCGATCTTGACGACGGTGGTCCCGTTGACGGCTTCAGATACCTTGGCGAGCATCTTCTCGACGAACTTCATCATCCAGTTGTAGTCCTTGTAGGCCACATATATCTCCATGCAGGTGAACTCCGGGTTGTGGGTCTTGTCCATGCCCTCGTTGCGGAAGTCCTTGGCGAACTCGTATACGCCGTTGTATCCGCCGACGATCAGCCTCTTGAGGTAGAGCTCGTTGGCGATCCTCAAGTACAGCGGGATGTCCAGCGCGTTGTGGTGCGTGATGAACGGGCGTGCGGTCGCGCCTCCCGGGATGCTCTGCAGGATCGGGGTCTCGACTTCTAGGCATCCGGCCTCGTTGAAGTACTGCCTCATCGTGGCGATGATCTTGGCCCTCTTGACAAAGACTTCCCTTACCTGCGGGTTCACGATGAGATCCACATACCTCTGGCGGTAGCGGAGTTCCGGGTCGGTGAAGGCGTCGAATACCTGCCCGTCCTGCTCCTTGACGATAGGGAGAACCTTGAGGGACTTGCTCAGGAGGGTCAGCTCCTTGGCGTGTACGCTGAGCTGGCCTGTCTGGGTGATGAATGCGAAGCCCTTGATGCCGATGACGTCACCGATGTCGAGAAGCTTCTTCCAGACTGTGTTGTACATGGTCTTGTCTTCGCCCGGGCAGATCTCGTCGCGCTTGACATAGATCTGGATTCTCCCCGTGCTGTCCTGCAGCTCGCCGAAGGAGGCGGCTCCCATTATGCGGCGGCTCATTAGCCTGCCGGCTATGCAGACTTCCTGATAATTGCTCTTTTCCGGGTCGTATCCGGCCGTGATCTCAGCGGCTGTGGCGTTGACCGGGTATTCGGCTGCCGGGTAAGGCTCGATTCCGAGCTCCCTGAGCTTGGAAAGAGACTCCCTGCGCAAAAGTTCCTGTTCACTATATTCCATGCTGCAAAAGTACTATAAAATTCTGAAATAAATGATTAACTTTGCTCTGATATGGCTAAGGACTGCAAGTGGATAGTAAAGGAGCCGGCCGATAGGGCTAAGGTGGAGAGGCTCGCGGCGGAAGTGGGTATCGACAAGGTGCTTGCCGGCCTGCTTGTGCAGCGGGGAGTGGAGACATTCGAGCAGGCCAGATCTTTTTTTCGCCCGAGCCTTGAGAACCTCCATGACCCTTTCCTGATGAAGGACATGGATGTCGCTGTGGAGCGCCTTCGCGGGGCCGTGACCTCAGGGGAGAAGATTCTTGTGTATGGGGACTACGATGTGGACGGGACCACTGCCGTGGCGCTCGTGTATTCGTTTCTCAAGCGTTTCACCTCTTCGGTGGATTTTTATATCCCTGACCGTTACGATGAGGGTTATGGCTTGTCGTTCAAGGGGATAGACTGGGCGGCTGACAATGGCTTCACCCTTCTGATTACACTTGACTGCGGTATAAAGGCTAAAGACAAGGTGGAATACGCCTCCACCAAGGGAGTGGATGTCATCATCTGCGACCACCATCTGCCGGAAGCTGAGCTCCCGAAGGCCGTGGCCGTGCTCGATCCCAAGAGGGAGGATTGCAGTTATCCGTTTGACGACCTCTCCGGCTGTGGGGTGGGATTCAAACTTGTGCAGGCCTATTCCCAGAAGTTCGGGGTGCCGTTCGAGAGCCTGGTGCCCCTGCTCGACCTGCTGGTCGTGAGCATAGCCTCTGACCTTGTCACCATGGTGGGGGAGAACCGTATCCTTGCCCATTTCGGGCTTAAGCAGCTCAACGAGAACCCCTGCCAGGGCCTGTTGGCCATGGTGTCCCTGTCCAATCTGGAACCGGGGCACATCACCGTGGACGACATCGTGTTCAAGATCGGCCCCCGGATCAACGCCGCAGGGCGGATGGAGTCCGGGCGCATGGCTGTGGAACTCCTCACTGCGGCGGATTCAGCCGCGGCGATGGCAATAGGACGGCAGATCAACGAGAGCAACAACGAACGCAAGAACATAGACAGGGAGATCACCCAGGAGGCGCTTGAAATGGTGCAGTCCGGCAAATGTCTGAGCGGCACCAACGCCACGATAGTCTACAATCCTAAGTGGAACAAGGGTGTAGTGGGGATCGTCGCTTCGCGGCTCGTGGAGGCCTATTACCGGCCGACCGTGGTGCTGACCAAGTCAAACGGCTTTGTCACCGGGTCGGCAAGGAGCATTTCCGGCTTCGATCTGTACGAGGCCATAGAGAGTTGTGCCGACCTGCTGGAGAATTTCGGCGGGCACATGTATGCGGCCGGGCTGACCCTTAAAGAAGAGAATCTCGGGGAGTTCGCCCGCAGGATGGACGCTTTCGTCGAAGGGCACATTGTCAAAGAGATGACGACTCCGGTGGTGGAGGTGGACGCAAAACTGGACTTTGCCCAGATCAACCCGAAGTTCTTCCGGATACTCAAGCAGTTCCAGCCGTTCGGGCCGGGCAACCACAACCCGGTCTTCGAGACGGAGAATGTCTACGATGCCGGAACGGGGCGCAAAGTCGGGGCCGGCGGGGTGCACATGAAGCTCGACCTCATCCAGGAGGCGCAGCCATACCATCAGATCCCGTCAATTGCATTCAATATGGCGGATTTCTATGATTACATCAAGGACGGCAATCCCTTCGATGTCTGCTACACGATAGTGGAGAACTATTATCGGGGAAATTCTTCAATCCAGCTGCGCATACGTGATCTGCGGGAGCGCGAAGACAGTTGCAGGATATGAGCGGGGCAATGCCGGTCAAGGCGTCAGAGCGCTACGCCATACTTGATATTCTGAGGGGATTCGCCCTGCTCGGGATCATCCTTGCCAATTTTCCCGAGTTTTCGCTCTATACTTTTTTGAGCTCTGAGGCAGCTGCTTCCATGCCTTCCGCCGGTGCTGACAGGGCGGTGCGCTGGCTTCAGGGTATTTTCGTTGACGGGAAGTTCTACACGATCTTCTCTCTGCTCTTCGGTGTCGGTTTCTCGATAATATTGTCCAACGCACAGAAGCGCGGGGCTGACGGTTATAGGATTTTTTACCGCAGGATGCTGGTGCTGCTGATGATCGGCTTTCTGCACCTGATGTTCATCTGGAGCGGGGACATTCTTATGCTCTATGCCTTGATGGGCATGCTTCTGCCTCTTTTCAGCAGGCTTTCCGACAAGGCCATTCTTCGCTGCGCCGGGGTGCTGCTGCTTGTTCCGGTGGCGGTGGATACGTTGACCGATGCCCTTGGGGTAAGTCTTTCCGCGCCGGTGGTCAGGACCCAGCAGGATTATTGCGCCCGTTATGGGATAAATGACGAGAACTTCGCCTATTGGCTCAGGGATGCCAAGTCTTATAAGGAAGTTCTTGAGTTTCTTGTGCAGGGGGCTTTCGTGAGGATGCAGGAGTTTATTGACGGAAACAGGTATTTCAAGGTGCTCGGGCTGTTTCTGATCGGCTTCTGGGCTGGCCGGCGGCGCTTGTATGCGGATCTTGTCACGTATAGGCCTCAGTTGAGGAAGATTGCCCTCATCGGTCTGTGCGTCGGTCTTCCGTTCTCGGCTCTATATACTTGGAGCGGTCTTGCCGGCCATCCGTATGGGCTGGGCCTGCATGCTGCGCTCTATTGTCTGGGAGTGTATCCTCTCGGTTTCGCGTATGTGGCTCTGCTCTCGCTGCTGCATCTTCGACTTCCGGGATTGAGAGTTTTCCGTGTTCTTGCGGCTCCCGGCAGAATGGCTCTGACCAACTATATCTTCCAGTCCGTTTTCGGGACGCTGATTTTCTACGGCATCGGCTTCGGTCTGGGGGCTTCCATGGGCTTGTCCTTGGTGGCACTGGTCGCTTTCGGCATCTATCTGATTCAAGCGGCTTTCAGCTCGTTCTGGATAGCCCGTTTCAACTTCGGTCCTCTTGAGTGGATCTGGCGTATGCTCACCTACGGGAAGATCTTCCCTCTTGTCAGAAGAGGGTAGGGGCTCGAAGGTTTCTTATTGATTTTGTCCAAAATAACTTGTGATATGAGCCGAATTCAACTCGACAGTGCAACACTGTCGAGTTGAATTCGGCCTTCTTACAGAGGCAAAAATAGAAATTCGCTTTTGCAAAAGCAAATTTAGGCGCATTTTTCACTTTTGCAAAAGTCATTTGGGCAATAAACATTTCGGTACAAAAAACCGCCCTCTGCTGTACCAAACGCTTTCGTGAGACACTTCCGTACAGAAATAGCCCCTGTTATGTACCGAAATGTTCAGCTGTTGGCAGCCTGCGAATATGAAATAGGCATGTGTTGACGATACACTACTTTCGGGTGCTTTGGCTTTGACTATTCACCTTGACCGTCCTGACGAACCAGCCGATCTTCGGGGTCATTGTGAAATCATCCGGATCCTCAAGAACGCCGACAATGCCGGCAACGAGTTCCAACGGAGTCTCTTCCAACACGGTGCCATCCAATGCAACAACCTGATATTTAAATGGAACCACTACCGTTTCCGGCAACATGGTCTGCGTGATGTCCACTTTCTTTGGTGTCTTTCCTTTATTGTCGTACGGGAAGAATTTGAGAAACCATCCGTCGAACTTGGTCAGCTTAGGCTGGCGTCTTGCACAGACAGGCCCTTTGATTTTCCTGGGGCGGCTCTTGCAGACGATGTCTTTCCAAAACCAGTAGTCCGGCCGCCCTTCGGCAGCCTTTACGAACTCCTGCAGGATGGGCTCCAGCTCCGAGGTCCACCAACCCATGCCAAATGCCTCCAGTGCACGCGTTTTCTCCAAGACCTTGCGCCAGTCGTCCGGCGTACCGTTCAGTGTGATGGAGGGAATGCCACAGACCACATAGACAGCCAAATACTCAAAATAGGGCTTTACCACATTCATCAGCGTGACCTCCGAGGCGATGCGCTCATCCGTGCCGGTAGTGGAGAAATCGGCGACTAGGGTCGTTGCCAGACCTGGGTTGGTATACTTGTCGATCTCGGCGGTGAAGCGGCCTATGACTCTTTCCCAATCGGCCTGCTCGGAGAACAGGTCATTCGACTTGACCTGCAGCTCTTTTTTCCCTTCATGATTCACCAACACGCTTCGGTACTGCTCCGGTTTCTCATTCACAATATGGCTGAACTGTTGGCAGATAATCAGCCAGATGGCATCCGGAGTCAAGACAACGGGGCGATGTTGGCACCACGCCTTCAGCAGCATCTGAAATACGACATCCTCTCCGATATAATATAGGTTATCAACATCGGCAAAACTGTTGGTCAGGATTTCCGACGTCCAGTCAGAGAGCAAATCGCCGTCTGTATTTATGTTCAGTTCGGAGGCCAATCGGTCTCCTGTCATCTCCCAACCGCAATGGTCTTTCGGAGTGTCTACTTCGTCTACAGTAAATGTAATGCGCCCGTCTTCTTGGCTAAGAATAAACTGGGCAGGCTGGGCAGACAGACTTATGCAAGTAATGAAGCCAATCAATAAAAATATAAAACGTTTGGTCATAAGAACTCAAATTTACGCAATTACTTTTGCAAAAGTCATCCTGACAATGAACATTTCGGTACTGATCTTCCCTGAGATGCATTTTTGGAAATGTGTGATGAACCTGAGTCCGCTATTGCACGGAATCAGAGTTCATCAATCTCATCCATGGTCAAGCCTGTGATATTGATGATTTCATCCACCTCATAGCCAGATGATTTCATCCGTCTTGCTGTCTGGACGAGACTCTTGTGCACAGCTGATTCCACAACGGCCTCCACGTTTTTCTCCCATTCCACCCAATCAGTCTCCTCAATGTAACGAACCACTTGACTACGAAGAGGAGTAAGGTCGTGGTTGATTATTCCCAGACAGTTGGGAGAGATATTCGGTAATAGTTTCTTCACGACAGCGTAATACCTCATTCTAGCGAGGTCAATGTCTGGCCGTCAGTATAACTTGAGACATTGTCTATTGCCTCAAGAATATGTTCGAGCCTTGCTCGGTCTTTAAGCGGTTCTCTCATATATCAATAGTTTGTCTTTGTTTGCGCTGTCCACAGCAAAAGGGGCAAGTGTGCCTTCCTCAACAAGATCTACACTCCGGCCAAGAATTTCTTCAAGGTCGTTCCACATACTGAAGAATTTCAAGCCGACGGGTTGTGAGCGGTCAATGGAAACGATTATGTCGACATCGCTCAAAGGGGTCTCCTCGCCTCTTGCGAATGAGCCGAATAACCATGCTCTCAATACCGGTTGAGTCTTGAAATATTCGGAAATGGCGCTACTGACGTTTGCTCTGGTCGTAGGATGTGCGTATATATAGTCCTTGTTCATATTCCCCTAATATAACGTATGTTTCCTATAATTGCAAAAAACTCATGGTAAAGTCAGAACTCAAATTTACGCAATAATTCCAGCCGTTTCCCGACGCAACCAGATGGCGAAGAACCGGTCATATACGATGATTTTACCGTTGAATTCATGCACGAAGTCGCGCTTCTGCAGGGCTTTGAGTGCGATGCCCACGCTGCTGGCTGCCGGCAGGCTGTATTTGCGGATGAACTCCTGCGACATCACTGACGATACTCCTTTCTCCTTGGCGATTGCGGACAGAAGAGCTGCTTGATTGGTTGTGAGCGACTTGCAGTAATTGATGAAGGCGTCCTCCTGCTCGTTGATGATGTCCTCGACCATCTCTGCTATGACGGACTTGTCAATGCTCGCACCATTCTCATATAGGCGGTTGAGGATGCTCTGGACATACCATGTCTGGCCATCGACCATGTCATAAAGATATCTGAAGTCTCCATCACCTATCTCAATCCCTTCCTGTTTCAGCCATTTATTCGCAAAAGCCTTATATTCCTTGACATCTATGAGGGGAAGGCTCATTATCTGGGAACTCTGATAAAACGGACGCTTTGCGGACAGAAACATTTCGGACATAAGATGCAGGCTGCTGCCGGCGAATATGAAATAGATGTTCGGCAGGAACTGAATGTAAGAGCGGAGAAGTGCCTCGGCACCTTTTTCGGGATATTCCGCGATCTGCTGAAATTCATCGATTGCGATATATATCCGCTTTCCAGACTGTTTTAGATATTCAAATATGTGTTTCAGGGACTCTTCCTGCCTGTCGGGGGCAACTGCTATGGAGAAAGTCGGGATTCCGGTCAGTTCATCGAATGAAACTGTGGGCCGGAAGTTGGAAAAGAATGACGTGATTTTTCTTAATGCCGCTTGGGAGAATGTATCGACTTGCCCAACAGCCGTTTTTGCCATCAGCTGGATGAACTGGCTCATGTTCCTCGTCGCGCTTATGTCCATGTAGAAGCATCTCGTGTCTGGCTCGTTTTTTCCTGTCACAGAAATACTCCGCGCCCTTGTAGCCGTATGTTACGAATGGGTTCTTCAGCTTTTCCATATCATGCGTTACATGTATTATGTTACATGTTTTATGTAATAGCTGCAAAGATAAGGCGTAATTGTGGAATTTTCAGACTCTCTTAATCGACAAAATTACCCTAAAAGATGCCCCTTATCCGACAAAATTGCTTACTTTTGTTATCAGTGACATTGTTATTGGAAAAAAATCAAGGAGCATGATAAATATCCACGAGATAATCATGGCGACTTCCGATAAGACGGAGACCGCGAAAAAGACTGCTATGATGAAGAATGGCAAGCTTAGGAAGATAGCGCCTAAGGTCTATACGACAAATATGGAAGAAGATTCCGAAGTAATAGTGAAAAGGAATCTATTCTATATACTTGGACAATTGTATCCAAATGCGGTCATAAGCCATAGGTCCGCATTCGAGTTCAAGCCCACAGAAAATGGAGACATCTATTTGACATATAAGTACTCAAAGATTGTTTCTTTGCCGGGAGTTAAGGTTCATCTGCTTGAAGGGCCTGCCGGAACCGAATATGACAGACCGTTCATTGGAAATCTCTTTGTGGCAAGCAATGAGAGGCGCATTCTTGAGAATCTTCAAAAAGGCCGAGCCAGAAATGGCAGTGATTCAAAGTGCCTGCCACGCGAGGTTGTTGAGAACAGCCTTGAAAAGGTGCTTCAAATAAATGGCGAAGCCGGACTCAATGAGTTCAGAGACAAGGCGCGATCAATATCGATACTGCTGGGCATGACAGAAGAGTTTGAGACATTGAATGGAATAACCGGTGCATTGCTGTCCACTAAGCCATCTGATATCCTCACGTCAGACAGCGCAATCGCCCGTGCAACCGGACTCCCGTACGATGGTGACAGGGTGAAGTTGTTCAAAGTCCTGTTTGAGGCTTTGCACAATGAGATATTCCCGATTATTGATGAGCCCAATCAGACAAATTCTGAATTCAGGAACTTCGCTTTCTTTGAAAGCTACTTCTCCAACTATATTGAAGGCACTGAATTCGAAATCGAGGAAGCCCGCACAATCATTGATACAGGACAGCCGATGCCGGCAAGAAATGCAGATTCCCACGACGTGTTGGGAACATTTCAGATTGTATCCAGCCGCCGTGAAATGCGGCGTACTCCAAGCTCTGCAGAGGAATTGATAGAGATCCTGCAGGAAAGGCATCGAATCATGATGGCCGCCAGGTCTGATCGTGATCCAGGGATGTTCAAGATAAAGAACAATCATGCCGGAGACACACATTTCGTGGACTATGGGCTTGTTCGAGGAACCCTGATAAAAGGATACGAATACTACCGGGCTCTTGAGTCTCCTTTCGCACGAGCTCTTTTCATGCTCTTTATGGTAAGTGAGGTTCACCCTTTTAATGATGGTAACGGACGAATATCACGTATCATGATGAATGCCGAGATGGTCAGCGCTGATCAGTCTAAGATTATCATACCTACCGTATTCCGCGAGGACTATCTTAACTCTTTAAGACGGCTGACAAGACGCGGTGACCCATTCGTGTTTATCAGAGCCATGTCTAGAGCACGCGAATTCAGCGCGAATCTTACGGGTGATAATTTCGACACTACAAAAACTTATCTTGAAAATTGCAACGCATTTAAGGAAGGAGAAGATTACATCCTTCGTTTTTAGTCAGCCCCCCTTGTCAGAAGAGGGTAGGCTCCTCGAAGGTCTCGTCATCGTCCTGGAGATCCGGGAGGGCGTCGGTGCCGAGGTCTGAGTCGTCCGGCATCTCGAGCTCTATCGGAGTATCCTGTCCGTCTTCTTCCGGCTTGTTGTCGTCCTCCTTGACAAGCGGCTCTATGAAGCGGACGGATTTGACCTCGCCCTTGGCGGCGCATTTCTTGCCCTTGGCGGCATAGCCTTTCTTGCCGATCCACTCTTCCGCATCGACATCTTCCGGCTGCTTGTCCTCCATCTTCCAGCTGATCTCGTACTGAGGATGAAGATCATCGCTCAGCTCGACCAGATATGACTTCGGATTGTCGGAGATGAAACTCAGCGGAGTGTTGTCGCTGACAACGAATGAGAACCTCTTGACATAGAAGCTCTTGCTCTCCCCGTCCCAGTACAGGGCGGTGAAAGTCTTGTCAGGGTCGAACTTCTCGATGCGGAGAAGGTCACCCTGGTAGCGGTTGACCAG
>DJQV01000016.1:29178-33348 GCA_002438805.1 Bacteroidales bacterium UBA6377 | reverse complement strand
CTGTCCGCCTCGAACTTGCCGAGGTACAGGCCGTGGGCGTCATCGTTGAGTTTCTGGATGTCAGGATCGAACCAGATATCCTTTCCTTCTATGGTGCTGACGCCCTTGCTTCGCAGGGTGATCTTCTGTATGACGTTCTTGCTGACCAGGTTGCCTCGGGCCGTTTTGCTCTTGATGGCAAGGGTGGAGAAGTCGTACTCGAAACTGGTCTTCTTGAGCTTCGGACGCGGGCGCAGCTGCACGCGGACGGTCTCGGCCTCCCCGTTGTGGTTGGCGGAGAACCAGACTATCTGGGAGCCCGGCTCGCCGGTGGTGATGTCGTACTCCTTGTCGCGCGTCACGGATGTGACGGCGAAGCGCTTGGCGTAGTAGATCGATGTCTTGCCCTCGCGGTAGATGACATTGTAGATGGTACGGTTGTCACCGCGGTTGAAGACGTTGACATACAGGAGGTCCTTGCCGAAGAAGGCCTTGTCCTCCACCTTGGTGATGCGGTATTTTCCGTCCTTGCTGATGACGATCACCTCGGAGAGGTCGGAACAGTCGCAGATGTATTCGCCCCCGTCGTCTTTCTTGAGACCGATGCCCACGAAGCCTTCCGCGAGGTTGGCCTGGAGACGTGCGTTGTTGTTGACCACCTTGGTGGCGGTGATGGTCTCGAATCCGGCGAGTTCGGTGCGGCGCGGGAAGTCCTTGCCGTATTTTTTCTTGAGAGTTGTGAACCAGTCGATGGTGTAGCGGTCGATGTGGTCGATGTTTTCCTGCACTGAGGACATCTCCTCCTCGATGCTGCGGATCTTCTCGTCTATCACCTTGGTGTCGAACTTGGAGATCTTCCTGACCGGTTTTTCCACGAGACGCAGGATGTCCTCCATGAGGATCTCACGGCGCAGGAGTTCCTGATATTCTTTCATCTTGGCGAACACGTCCCCGATCTGGGTCTCCCAGTCCTTCTGGTCCTGCTCGAGGACCTTGTAGATGCGGTTCTCAAAGAATATCCTTTCAAGGGAGGTGTAATGCCAGTCGTTCTCCAGTTCTCCCATCCTTATGCGGAGTTCCTGCAGGAGGATGTCCCGGGTGTGGAAGGTGCTGTATTCCAAGATATCGTGGACTGTGAGGAACTGCGGCTTGTTGTCCTTGATGACGCAGGCATTGGGGGCGATGTTGTACTCGCAGTCTGTGAAAGCGTAGAGCGCGTCTATGGTCTTGTCCGGAGATACGTCGTTCGGGAGATGGATGACTATGTCCACCTTGTCTGTGGTCATGTCCTCAATCTTGCGGATCTTGATCTTCCCCTTGTCCTTGGCCTTGAGGATGGAGTCTATCAGGTCGCGGGTGTATTTCCCGTAAGGGATCTCGGTGATGGCGATGGTGTTCTTGTCGATCTTCTCGATACGGGCGCGCACCTTGACATTGCCGCCGCGCTTGCCCTGCATATACTTGCTGCAGTCGGCGAAACCGCCGGTAGGGAAGTCCGGATACAGTTCATACTCACGTCCTTCCAGAATTGCCACGGAAGCGTCCAGAAGTTCGTTGAAGTTGTGGGGGAGTATCTTGGAAGCGAGTCCTACTCCGATGCCCTCCGTGCCCTGGGCGAGCAGGAGAGGGAATCGTACCGGGAGCTCGGTCGGCTCCTGATTGCGCCCGTCGTAAGAGTTCATCCACCGGGTAACCTTCGGGTCGAACACGACTTCCTTGGCAAACTTGCTCAGCCTGGCCTCGATGTATCGAGGTGCGGCGTTGGAGTCGCCGGTGAGGATGTTGCCCCAGTTTCCCTGACAATCAACGGTGAATCCCTTCTGCCCGAGTTGGACGAGTGCACCGAGGATGGACTGGTCGCCGTGGGGATGGTACTGCATGGCCTGACCGACGATGTTGGCCACCTTGGTATAGGCCCCGTCATCCATCTTGTACATCGCGTGCAGGACACGCCTCTGTACCGGCTTCAGCCCGTCTATGATGTGCGGTACGGCGCGGTGCAGGATTACGTAGGAGGCATAGTCAAGATACCAGTCCTTGAACATCCCGGAGAGTTTGAACTTATGCGCGTCCCTCTCCAGCAGCCGGTCGTACCTGCCGCTTTCTGCTCCGTTGTCTTCAACCGGTGCTCCTTCTTCCTCGATGATTTCCTCTTCCGTTGTGATGTTCTCGTCTTCCATTGTATTTTACTCCTCGTATCCGAATTTTCTCAGTTCTTTCCTGCTCTCCCTCCAGTCCGGGTCCGTCTTGACATACATGCTCAGGAAGACTTTCTTCTGGAAGAAGTCCTCCATCTCGATGCGTGCCTGGGTGCCTGTGCGTTTGAGGGCGGCGCCCTTCTTGCCTATGATGATGCCCTTTTGGGATTCCCTCATCACATATATCACGGCGCTGATGTCGTAGCGCTCCGGCCCTTCCTTGAAACTCTCGATCTCCACCTCGCACGAGTAGGGGATTTCCTCCTTGTAGTTGAGCAGGATCTTCTCCCGTATGATCTCCGAGGCGAAGAAACGGAGGTTCTTGTCAGTGAAAGCGTCCTTGTCAAACCATGGAGGGCACTCCGGCAGCCTTTCCTTGACCGCCTCAAGCACGCTGTCGAGGTTGAACCTCTCCTGCGCCGAGACGGGTATGACAATCGCTCCGGGGAGCTGTTTTTTCCAATAGTCCATCAGCCCCAGGACTTTCTCCTGGGAGCTGAGGTCTATCTTGTTGAGCACCACGATGACAGGGCAGTCGATACGCCCGAGCCTCTCTATGTAATCCGCGTTCTTGTCGGCGGTCTCCACCGTGTCCGTGACATAGAGGATGATGTCGGCATCGCCCAAAGCCCCGTCCACAAACTTCATCATGTTTTCCTGAAGCCTGTAGCCGGGCTTGAGTATGCCCGGGGTGTCGGAGTAGACGATCTGCCAGTCCTCTCCGTTGACTATGCCCATAATCCTGTGCCGGGTGGTCTGCGCCTTGGCCGTCACGATGGAGAGTTTTTCCCCCACCAGGGCGTTCATCAGCGTGGACTTCCCGACATTCGGATTACCTATTATGTTTACGAATCCAGAGCGGTGAGCCATTATACGTATGCTCCCATTTTCAGGATGTTGGCCTCACCTTCGGTGAGATACCTCCATTCGCCTTTCTTGAGGCCTTTCTTGGTGAGCCCCGCGAAGTATACGCGGTCGAGGGCTTTTACAGAATAGCCGAGGGACTCGAAGATGCGGCGTACCACCCTGTTTTTGCCAGAGTGGATCTCGATGCCGAGCTTGCGCTTGTCGTTAGGGTCGATGTACTCGAGCTCATCGGCCTTCACCTCGCCGTCCGAAAGGGTGACCCCGCTGAGGATCTTGTCGAAGTCTTCCTGTGCAAGCTCCCTGTCAAGGGCGACCTGGTAGATTTTCTTCTTGTCGTAGGCAGGGTGGGTGAGCCTTTCAGCAATCTCCCCGTCGTTGGTGAGGAGGAGGACACCGGTGGTGTTCTTGTCCAGACGTCCTACAGGGTATACGCGGGCTGAGCAGCCTTTGATCAGGTCGATTACGGTCTTTTCGGCATGAGGGTCGCTGGCTGTGGTGACAAACCCTTTCGGCTTGTTCATTATGATGTAGACCTTCTCTTCTCCCTTGAGCCTCTCGCCGTTGAAGCGGATGTCGTCTGTCTGGACATTGACTTTGGTTCCGAGTTCGGTGACGACTTCTCCGTTGACGGTCACGACCCCCGCCTGTATGAGGGTGTCCGCCTCACGGCGTGAGCATACGCCTGAATTGGCAATGAACTTGTTGAGACGTACAACGTCCTTTACCGGAGAATCGAATGCTTCCGTGGCTTCGTTGCCGTTGACTATAGGGCGGCGCTCCAGCATCCTGTTGATGCCCTCGCTCGTTTCCTTGTTGAAATGTGATACCGGCTTCGGGCCTTTCTTCCCGCCCTTCTTTGCGCCGAACGGCTTCTTGCCGAAGCGGTCCTGCCCTCCGAATGAAGGCCTGCCACCTGCCGGACGCGGCCTGCGGTCTCCTCCGAATGACGGCCTTCCGCCTTCCTGGCGGTTCTCTCCGTATCCACCGCGGTTCTCGCCATATTGGCGCGGCCTGCGGTCAGAGTAGCCTCCACGATTCTCGCCGTAGCTTCTTCTTTCGCCGGACGGCCTGTCTCCGTAATTGCTGCGGCCCTCGCCATAACCTCCGCGGTTCTCGCCATATTGGC
>DJQV01000016.1:28981-29128 GCA_002438805.1 Bacteroidales bacterium UBA6377 | reverse complement strand
CATAATGTCCGCCACGGTTCTCGCCGAACTGACGTGGTCGGCGGTCGCCATAACTGTCCCCGAAGCTTCTTCTCTCGCCTGACGAGCGGTCTCCGTAATTGCTGCGGCCCTCACCGTATCCACCTCGGTTCTCGCCATATTGGCGCG
>DJQV01000016.1:0-28944 GCA_002438805.1 Bacteroidales bacterium UBA6377 | reverse complement strand
CATAATGTCCGCCACGGTTCTCACCGTAGCCTCTGTTTTCGCCGAACTGGCGCGGCCTGCGTTCACCATAGCTGCGCTGAGCCTCGCCTGCGTTCTCGCTGTGCTGCTGTTCACCGAAATTGAATTCGACCTTTTCGAAATTGGAGCGGTCCTGATTCTGTGCAACTGCTTTTCTTGGTCTAAGTTTCCGGCCTTCCTTTGTAAACTGGTCCATCACTACTTAAGATTAAAATAATAAGTTATTCTACCCTCCTGCATGGCAGGCGCATCTGTGCTCATGTTGAAATGAGTCTGCATCGCTGCGTTTCTTGCGGCTGCGTGGAGAGCCTTGTTTAAAACAGTGGTACCGTCGCCTCCCGGCACGGCTTTAACCACGTTGCCGTAGTTATCCACCCATATATCTACAACGACTGTGCCGCTTTCCTGCACATTGTAGGCCGGCCGCGGTATGTTTCCTACCGTGTTGCGGCCGCGAAGGTGCGCGTTCGGCTTGCCGTCTGTCCTTCCTTTTCCCGTGTTGCCGTCGCTCTGCCCGGACTTGTATTTGTCCGAGCTCCTGTCTGCGGCGTGGTCTGCGGTGAGGGTCGTGTCTTTCTTCGCCATCCCCGGAAATGCCGCCCTCGGATCGAGTTCGGGTTCTTTCGGGGTGTCCGGAGTGCCCGTGGGCACATCTCCAAAGTTGTCCGGTTTTGTCTGAGGGGTGAGGTTCTGCCTGTTGGAGACCTGCGGAGACTCGCTTTTCTGCACGAGGTTCACCGGCTTTGTCCTGTCCGGCTCCTGCGATCTCGGGGCTGAGCCCTTGTATTCCTGCACAGGCACTTCCGTATCCTCCGAGAAATCGATGAGCATCGTCTTCTCTTCCGGCGGCGGATAGATGTATTTCAGGCCTGTGAATGAGACAAGCGTGAGCGCGACGGCATGTACGGCCACTGTCAGGCACAAGCCCGTAATGGCGGCACGGCGGTCATCGCCTGGACTGCTGTCTCTCCTATCTCTCATCATTCAGCCTGTGTGGCCAATATCACTTTATAATGGTTGCGCTTGGCTATGTTCATGACCTGCACGACCTCTCCCACAGGGACGCTCTCGTCAGAGTAGATCGCGAAGGTGGGATCTTCTTCGTTCTGCAGCAGGCCCACGAGCTCGTCCTCCACTTCAGAGAGCGGGACGGGTGTCTGGCTGCCGTTGACATGGAATGTGTAACGGTCGTCTCCCCAGTCCTTTATGGACACGCTTGCGGTGGCCTTGGCTCCTACTTGCCCCGTGCTCTTGGGTAGCAGGAGCTTGAGCGCGTTGGGGTTGACCAGCGTGGAGGTCACGAGGAAGAATATAAGCAGGAGGAACACGATGTCCGTCATGGAGGACATCGAGAAGTTCGGGTCCGCTTTTGTGATTCTTCTGAGTGCCATTATCTTGCCTCCCTGTTAGCGGCTGACGGGTCCTCAAGGGCATCCATCAGCTGGATGGTGGCGTTCTCCATGTTGTACACCAGGCTTGACACCTTGGCGGAGAGGAAGTTGTATCCGAAGTAGGCCAGAATGCCCACGATAAGTCCTCCGACTGTGGTGATCATGGCGGTGTAGATACCTCCTGAGAGCAGGGTGATGTCGATGTTGTTGCCGGCGTTGGACATGTTGAAGAATGCCTGTACCATGCCGAGCACCGTGCCGAGGAATCCGATCATAGGCGCGCCTCCGGAAATTGTGGCGAGGTAAGGCAGGCTCGCCTCAAGCTTGGCCACTTCCATGTTGCCGGTGTTCTCCACGGCTGACTGGATGTCTGCCATGGGCTTGCCGATGTGCGCGAGTCCGGTCTCTACCATCCTTGCCACGGGAGTGTCATATTTGGTGCAGAGGGTCCTTGCGGATTTTATCTTGCCCTCATGGATGTAGTCACGGATGTCGTTCATGAAATCCTTGTCCAGTTTGCCCGCCTGGCGTATCTGCCACCATTTCTTTCCGAATATGTAGATGGCTATGATGGAGAGGGCGAGCAGCACCCACATGAGCGGACCGCCCTTGGCGGCCATCTCGATAAGAGAGTAAGACATCTCCTGCGGTGCGGGGACCGCTTCCGCGATGTCTGTCTGGAGCAAATTGAAAAGCATACGTATCTGAATTTACTACAAATATAAGCCAATTTTTCGGATTACCGATGATAATCGACGCTTGACAGGAACAGCGCATGTCCGGGGACGCTCTGTCCGGCTGAGGACCTCCTGCTGCACTTCTCCCGGCACGGGTCGGGGTTGAGGATCAGCGAGGTGAAGTCCTGCACGCTCCTTTTTCCCCGGCCGACTTCGAGAAGCGTGCCGACTATGGCCCTGACCATGTTACGCAGGAATCGGTCCGCGCTGATGCGGAACTGCCAATACATGCCCTCGGCACCCTTTTCTATCCCGAAGGCGGAGACGGTAGGGGTGTAAGGTCTCCAGAAGGCCTCTCCCACCGTGCAGATTGATGTCTTCACATCTGTTCCGCTCTTTTCGAAGCAGCTGAAGTCGTGCGTGCCCACAAGGAGGGCGGCGGCGCTGTTCATCCTGTCGAAATCCATGTCCGGAAAGGTGTACATGCAGGAGAACCTCTCCACGAAAGGGTCTTTGCAGCGGTGCAGGAAGTAGGTGTATTCCCTCCTCGCGGCATCGAACCTGGCGTGGAATGCCCCGTCTTCGGGACTGATTGAGAGTACGGCTATTCCGTCTGGCAGGATGGCATTCAATTTGCAGACCAGATGCCTTGCGTCAAGCCCCTGGGGAGCGTCGAAGTGGGCCGTGTATCCCACCGCGTTCACCCCGGTGTCCGTGCGCCCTGTACCGGTGACGGTTGTCTCCCGCCGAAGCAGTGTCTTCAGCGCGGTCTGAAGTGCGTTCTGGATGCTCGGGTCGGATGGCTGGATCTGCCAGCCGCAGAAGGCTTCGCCGCAATAGGAAAGCATGATGGAATAACGCATAACGAGTGCAAAAATAGATAAATATATGGAAAGTGTAAACATCAGGGAGCTCAACGACCGCATCCAGAAGGAAAGCGGGTTCGTGGATATGCTTTCCCTGGAGATGGGCAAGGTGATAGTGGGGCAGAAGCATCTTGTGGAGAATCTTCTCATAGCCCTGCTGGCCGACGGGCACATTCTGCTCGAAGGTGTTCCGGGACTTGCCAAGACTTTGGCTATCAGTACGCTGGCAAAGGCGGTCGATACCAAGTTCAACCGCATCCAGTTCACCCCGGACCTGTTGCCTGCCGATGTGACAGGAACATTGATATACTCCCAGAAGGAAGAGGCTTTCGAGGTACACAAAGGCCCAATCTTCGCGAACTTCGTGCTCGCGGACGAGATCAACAGAGCGCCGGCAAAGGTGCAGGCTGCCCTGCTCGAGGCCATGCAGGAGCGTCAGGTGACCATAGGTGACCAGACCTATCCGCTTCCGGAGCCGTTCCTGGTGATGGCGACCCAGAACCCGATTGAGCAGGAGGGCACGTACCCTCTGCCGGAGGCACAGGTGGACCGCTTCATGCTCAAGGTAGTGGTCGATTACCCGAGCCGCGAGGAGGAGAGGCTCATCGTGAGGATGAACAACAGCGGGGAGTTCCCCCAGCCTTCAAAGGTGGTCGGCCCGCAGGACATCATCCGCGCGAGGGAGGTCGTGCGCGAGGTGTACATGGATGAAAAGATAGAGAGGTACATAGTGGACATAGTCTATGCTACACGCCGTCCTGAGGATTACGGGCTCAGCCAGCTCAAAGGGTTGATTTCTTATGGCGCGTCCCCGCGTGCCAGCATCAGCCTGTCCATGGCCTCCAAGGCTTACGCGTTCATCAAGAGGCGCGGATATGTGATCCCGGAGGATGTGCGTGCTGTATGTCCTGAGGTGCTCCGCCACAGGATAGGGCTCACTTATGAGGCCGAGGCCGAGAATGTCGTGCCGGAGCAGATTATCGAGCAGATCATCAATGCCGTCATTGTCCCATAACACAACTTCGGACCTGCTCGGGAAGGTCCGCAAGATCGAGATCCGGACCAAGGCGCTGTCCCACCAGATATTCGCGGGTGAATACCATTCGGCCTTCAAGGGCCGCGGCATGGCGTTCAGCGAGGTACGTGAGTACCAGTGGGGGGACGATGTCCGTTCGATGGACTGGAATGTCACGGCCCGTCTGCGTGCTCCTTACGTCAAGGTGTTCGAGGAGGAGCGTGAGCTGACGGTCGTGCTCCTTGTGGATGTCAGCCGCTCCGGACTTTTCGGGACGGCGGTGCAGACCAAACGTGACATGATAGCTGAGATCGCGGCTGTGCTGACGTACAGCGCACTCCTCAACAACGACAAGGTCGGGGTGCTGTTCTTCTCCGACAAGGTGGAGAAGTTCATTCCGCCGCGCAAAGGGCGTACCCACCTGCTCCGCGTGATAAGGGAGATGCTTGAGCTCCAGCCTTCTTCGGACGGGACTGACATCACAGGTGCCCTGCGCTATCTGACCAACGCTCTGAAGAAGAAGTGCACGACTTTCCTGCTCAGCGATCTCCTTGATGTGGACGGGAATGCGGCGCCGCGGTACGAAGAGGGACTTAAAGTGGTGGCGGGCAGGCACGATCTGAGCGTCATCAAGGTTCACGATCCGAGGGAAAGGACAATCCCGGCCATGGGCCTTGTGCACATAAAGGACAGCGAGACCGGCAGGGCAGCCTGGATCAACACGGACAGCCGCAAGGTCCGGGAAGCCTATTCTTCCTGGTTCTCCTCTCTTGCGCAGAAGGAAAACGCCCTGTTCAACAAATATGGTATTGACAATGTAGATATTGCCACGGACTCCGACTATGTCAAGGGGCTCATGGCATTGTTTTCACGCAGATGAGGTTGTTGACTCTGATATTGGCCGCGATGCTGGATGTGGTCCCCTCCGGGCAGGCTTATCTTAAGCCGTTGGCTCCGAGGGATTCAGTCCTTGTCGCCGACCAACTTGAATACGGGTTCCGGCTTGAGGGAGTCAAGCCGGGGACTTCGCTCGCCCTGCAGGATTTCAGCCGGGCATCGAACGATACGCTCACTCTGGTCCGCAACTGGAAGCTCGACACTCTGGCGAGGTCTTCTTCAGGGATGCAGGTTCAGGGAAGCATCATCATAGCCCCTTTTGAAGAGGGGGAATATACTCTCCCGCAAATCGCGGTGCAACGCATTGACGCCACGGGCAAGGTAGACACGCTTTTGTTTGAAGCCCCGGCTCTGGAGGTCATGACAATGCCGGTGGACACCGCGACTTTTGTGCCGCATGACATAAAGGGACAAATGGGTTATCCATTGACGTTCAAGGAGATAGTCCCGTGGCTTGCCGCTTTCTGGCTTGTCGCCGCTTTGGTGATACTTGTGGTGAGCCTTATCAACGTAAGGCGCAGGCGTTCCTCTGAGGGACCGGCTCACAGTGACGACCCCGCGCATATCGTGGCCCTGCGCCGCCTTGACAAGTTCAGGGGCAACGCTTTCTGGGCGCCGGAGAAGCAGAAGGCTTTCTATTCAGGGATCACGGATGCCCTCAAGGACTATATGGAGGAGAGGTTCGGAGTGGATGCACCGGAGATGACCACCTCCGAACTGTTCGGCGCATTGAAAAAGGAGAAGGACATCACCCCTGAGCTGTATTCGGAGCTGCAGCAGCTTTTCGAGAGGGCGGATTTCGTCAAATTCGCCAAGCTTATAGCCACGGATGAGCAGAATGCCGCAGCGTTGCCTGTGGCCGTGCGTTTCGTCACGTCGACATATCGTACGGAGCCGGAGGAGGGGCGCAAAGAGGATGTACTTTGAGTATCCCTATCTTCTCTGGCTGCTCCTGCTGCCGGTGTTGCTTGTGGCGCGATATGTCTATATCGAACTTAAGGAACTCCGCCCTCACCTGAGGGTGTCCAAGGCTGAGCCGTGGTTGAGTGGCGGCAGGACTGTGCTTTCTCTGGTCAGACATGCGCCTTTTGCGCTTCGGGTAGCTGCATTGTCACTGATAATCGTGGCCATGGCGCGCCCGCGTTCCTCCACTGAGGTTGAGAAGCGTGATACAGAGGGTATTGACATAGTGCTTGCCATGGACGTGTCCACGAGTATGCTTGCGCGGGACTTCACTCCCGACAGGCTTTCTGCGGCCAAGGACATAGCCATAGAGTTCATATCCCAGAGGCCCTCCGACCGTATGGGCATAGTTGTGTTTGCCGGGGAAAGTTACACCCAGTGTCCTCTGACAACTGACCGTGCCACCTTGATTAATCTTATGAAAGAGGTCCAGACAGATCTCATAGAGGACGGCACGGCAATAGGCAACGGGCTTGCCACAGCCGTGGCCAGGATGATGGACTCCGATGCCCCGAGCCGTGTGGTGATACTGCTTACGGACGGTGTCAACAACAGGGGGGAGATCGCTCCGATGACCGCTGCCGAGATAGCCAAGACTTACGGGATACGTGTATACACGATAGGTGTCGGGGCCAATGGCACAGCCCCTTACCCGGTGATGACCCCTTGGGGTGTGGAGGTGCGCAACATGCCGGTCGAGATAGATGAGGATCTGCTTAAGCAGGTCGCGCAGGCAACGGGAGGCCGCTATTTCAGGGCTACTGACAACACTAAACTTGCAGAAATCTACTCTGAAATCAACAAGATGGAGACGGCCCGCACCACAGTGGACAGTTTTCCCGTCTATAAGGAGCTTTTCGGACGCTATGCCGTAGCCGCCCTTGTGTGCCTTATCCTTGAATTGCTTATAGGACTAATGTTGAGGAGGTTGCCGTAATGCTGTATTTTGCTCAACCTATATATCTATGGCTGCTTCTGCTCGTGCCGCTCTTCCCTCTGGGCTATGCTCTCGTGAGGTTTTTCCGGCGCCGCAGACTGCGTGCTTTCGGGCAGGAGGCCCTTGTCAGGGAGCTGATGCCGTCGTGGTCTCCGTCCAAGGGATGGTGGCGCATGGTGCTTTTCTCCCTCGCATTCGCCAGTTTCAGCATAGGGCTTTCGCGTCCTCTGCTGGGTGCGAAACTGGTGGAGAGGGAGACGAAGGGTGCCGAAATAGTGATATGTCTTGACGTGTCCAATTCCATGCTTGCACAAGATTATTCTCCAGACAGGCTGTCGCGTGCCAAACTCGCGATCTCGAAGCTTGTGGACCGTCTTCAGGGGGACAGGATAGGGCTGGTGATCTTTGCGGGAACCTCGTTCGTGCAGTTGCCTGTCACTACGGATTACGTGTCGGCAAAGATGTTTCTGGGCTCCATAGACACTCATTCGGTGCCGGTGCAGGGTACAGCCATCGGAGATGCCATACGCACGGCAGCCAAGAGTTTCAGTGCGCAGAGCGAGAGAAGCCGGGCCATAATAGTGATCACGGACGGAGAAAATCATGAGGACGATGCCGTGGCGGCTGCACGGGAAGCAAATGAGACCGGGATAAAGGTCTACACCATAGGCGTAGGCACTCCGGACGGGCAGCCTCTCAAGATCGACGGAGAGCTCCTCAAGGACAAGGACGGGCAGATTGTCGTGTCGCGGCTCGACGAACCGGAGCTCAAGAAGATTGCGGCTGCCGGGGGCGGGGCCTATGTGCGTGCCGGCAATGAGGAGTTCGGTCTCAATCCGGTAATTGAAGATATCAACAAGCTCGAAGACGAGAGGTTCAATTCTGTCGTGTTCGAGGAATATGACGAGCAGTATATGTATTTTTTCGCTGCGGCTCTCCTGCTGTTTATGCTGGAGATGCTCGTGGGCGAGAGAAGGCCAAAAAGGAGGTTGTTCTGATGAATGGACGATTGAAGAAGTTTTTCATGGTGCTTTCCTTACTGTCTCTTGCCTTTGCAGCGGCGGGGCAGGCTGACAGGCATGATGTCAGGGCCGGCAACCGCAAGTTCCGCAAGGGGGAGTTCAAGCAGGCTGAGATCGACTACCGCAAGGCTGTCCTCAAGGATTCCACTTCCATGAAGGCGCAGTACAACCTGGCATCATCCCTGTATCGTCAGGAAGATTATGACGGAGCTGGGAAAGCTCTGGCGTCAATCTCTGCGGAGGGCGCACCGGCGAGCGTGTATTTCAATTCCGGGGACGTGGCTCTTAAGAAAAAGGACTACGCGGCAGCAGTGAAGTCTTTCAGGGAAGCCCTGTTGCTCGATCCCGATGACATGGATGCCAAGGAAAATTACATCTATGCCAAGAAGATGCTCCAGAACCAGCAGAACCAGCAGGGCGGAGACCAGAACCAGGACAAGGATCAGGATAAAAACCAGAACCAGGATCAGAACGGCAATAAGGACAATAATGGGAAACAGGAACAGCCCGGGCAGGACAACGGCGGGCAGCAGCCTCAGGAGGGCATCTCGCCTCAGCAGGCCCAGCAGATGCTGAAGGCCGTTCAGGCCAAGGAGGATGAGACCCGGAGCAAGGTGGAGAAAGAGAAGGCGGCCCTGTTGCAGTCAAGACAAAAGGAGAAGAATTGGTGATGATGAGAAATTTGATTTCAGTGGTGGCGGCTCTGCTGTCGGCAGTTCTGGCCGCAGCCCAGCCTACAATAAAGGTGCAGGCCCCGAATATCGTCGGGGTCAATGAGCAGTTCAATGTGACTTTCGTGATTTCCGGTGAGGACTCTCCATCGGATTTCGAATGGAGTGCCGGAGATGATTTCCAGCTCGTATGGGGGCCGCAGAAAGGCCGCTCTTCGTCAGTGTCCATAGTAAACGGACACAAGAGCAAGACATCCCAGACCACTTACACATATATCCTCATGCCGAAAAAGACCGGACATTTCCGTCTTCAGGCGGCGCAGGTCAAGGTCAAAGGAAAGAACTACAATTCAGACATGCCGGAGGTCGAGGTGGTATCCGACGGGGCCAGGCCGCAAGGCAGCGGCTCCGCGTCTTCCGGCGGACAGGATGGCGGCGCGGCGCAGTCCTCCGGCAGTGTCAGCCCTGACGACATGTTCCTCCGGCTGACGCTCAGCAAGCGCAGGCTCATGGTGGGAGAACCTGTGACAGCCACTTTGAAACTCTATCAGAGAGTGAACATTACGGGATTCGAGAATGCCAAGTTCCCTGATTTCAACGGGTTCTGGAGTCAGGAGGTGCAGGCCCCATCCAACATCGAGTTCAAACGCGAAAGTCTCGACGACAAGATTTACAATTCAGCGGTGCTCCGCAGCTGGACACTCATTCCGCAGAAAGCCGGTGAAATAAGGATCTCCCCGGCGGAGCTTGTCTGCCTTGTCAATGTGAGGACGCAGAAGCAGTCCACGGGGAGCATATTCGATGATTTCTTCATGGATGACTATCAGACGATCCGCAAGAGGGTGACGACCGACCCGCTGACCGTGACGGTCAGCGCGCTCCCGGCGGGAGCGCCCGCCACCTTCGGCGGCGGGGTCGGTCAGTTCACCATTTCCGCGTCCCTCTCCCGCGATTCTCTGAAGACCCATGATGCCGCGTCGCTTGTCATCACTGTCAGGGGCAAAGGCAATGTCGCCCTTCTGGAAGCTCCGAAGGTAAGTTTCCCCCCGGATTTCGAAGTCTATGACGTGAAGACGTCCGATGTGCAGGGAGGAAAGCAGTTCGAGTATCCTTTCATCCCGCGCAGCCACGGAGACTTCACGATTGCTCCGGTGGAGTACAGTTACTATGACATGTCTTCCGGTAAATATGTGACCCTCAAGACACCGGCCCTGCCTGTAAAGGTCGCGAAGGGCAGTGCCCAGACATCCTCAGGGGAGTCTTCCGGACAGATCGTGCGTGCGCCTTCTGGAAAGGATGTCCGCAATATCGGCAGCGATATACGCTATATATCCACACATCGTCCGTCTTTGCGCCGGGCCGGGACATTCTTTGTCGGATCCGGGGCGTTTTTCATAATTCTCGCTTTGCTTGCTCTTGCATCTGCGGCCACCTATTTCCTTCTTCTCCGCTCCGCTGCCCTCAAGGCCGATGTGGCGGGATCCAAGAACCGGGCGGCCAACAAGATGGCCAGAAAGCGCCTCGCGCTCAGTGAGGATTTCCTTAAAAAGAACCTCTACACGGCATTTTACGAGGAGCTGCACAAGGCGCTTTTCGGCTATGTCTCAGACAAACTCAATATGGACATCTCCGACATGAGCAAGGAGAACATCTCCGCGAAACTGGTTGAGAACGGAGTGTCCGAAGAGCTTGCCGCTGATTATGTGTCTCTGCTCGATGCATGTGAATATGCCCGTTATGCTCCTGCAGACCAGGTCCAGGAGGTGCAGTCGCAATATGACAAGGCTGTGAGGGTGATATCTGAAATAGATGGATGTATGAACAGAAGCAAGCATAGGGGCCGCAATGCGGCTGGTGCGGCGGTCGTCGCTGCACTTCTCACCGTTCTGCCTGCCGGCTCTGCGGGCGCAGTGCCTGACAAGGCTGAGGCCGATTCATTGTGGACAGCAGGAGCTGCGGCTTATGACAAGGAAGACTGGTCTGGTGCTGAAAGAGCCTGGAACGGAATCCTTGAGATGGGACTTGAGTCTCCTGAACTTTATTTCAACCTCGGCAACGCCTGCTACAGGGAGGATGACCTTGCGCACGCGATACTCAATTATGAGCGGGCCCTCCGTCTTGACCCGTCCGATGCCGATGCGAGATACAACCTTGAGTTTGTCCGTTCATTGCTCCAGGACAAGATAGAAAGTGTGCCGGAGTTCTTCCTTGGCGTGTGGGCCAGGAATCTGAGCCGGCTTCTGCCTTCGGACGTATGGGCCTGGGCCGGCATTGTCTTCTTTGCCGTGACTCTTGTTCTGGTGCTCCTTTTTCTGCTTGGAAGAAATTCCGCGGCACGCAAGGCCGGCTTTGCCGCAGGCATAGTGTCGCTTCTTCTCTGCGTTCTTTCCATCAGCATGGCTGCCGGTCAGCGCAGGGACTACTTCCGTGAGGACGGCGCCATAGTGGTGCGTGCCGTGAGCCCGGTAAAGAGCTCCCCGTCATCGGATTCTTCCAAGGATCTGTTCATCCTCCACGAGGGGACCAAGGTCAAGGTCCTTGATTCTGTCGGAGGCTGGCGCAATGTCGAACTCCCTGATGGCCGTCAGGGCTGGATAGCCGCTTCAGACGTGGAGTTGATCTGAAGCGGTTCCGAAGCCTTGCTGTTGGCCCTGTAGTGCGGAGCATAGAGGGATTCGATCTCCACTGACGGAGTCTGGAATGTGCCTTCCTGTGTCACGAAGAAGTCTTCAGTGACGCTTGTCTTCTCTTCCGGATAACTGTCGAACCAGTATTCCGTCCTGTCGGCGAGCACGCTGCGGTAGCCTTGCGGGATGAAGTTGACCCATCCCTCGATGCTCAGAGGCCGTGCCGCCCAACCGTAGTGTCCGGATTTCTGCTCTACCGGCCGGAATGCAGCGCATCTCGGAGCTGTCAGCTTGACGAAGCTGCGGTTCTCTTCATTCCATATATTATAGGTGACGCTGATCATGTCTCCGATATGCAGAATGTCGCCTTCCTTGAGGAGCTTGCCGTCGCGGCGGTATTCTCTGCTGACAGTGAATCCGTTGCCTGTGGCCTTGACTTTGGCGAAAGGTCGGCTGATGCTGAGATTCAAGGCTATGACTTTGGTCTGGAGTGTTTGTCCGCTTCCTTTGAGCACGGACGCGAGCGCTTCAATGTATGCCGGGTCGTTATCCCATTGCTGTGTCTCTTTCTGCACCATGATCCATAGTCTGATGCCCTCGGCTATGCTGTCCTGTCCGCATTCTGTGAGAAGGTCGCATAGCAGTGAGTGGGCGTAGAGTTCGCTCTCGAGCAGACCCCGCCACGGCATCACGGCATTAGGATAATACATCCCTCCGCTCTTGTGAGGCTGGGCGTATTCTGTAAGGGAAATGATGTCTTTTTCCAGAGACTTGCGCAGTCTGAGGGAGGTGAAGGCCTTGACTCCGAAGAAATCTGCAAGGCTCTCTCCGCCATCCCTGTCAAGCAGGGCTTTCAAAGTCTTGATTCTGCGTGCTTTGGACAGGATGAGTCCGTTCAGGCCGCGCTCTCCGGAAGGGACAAGATAGTCTTTGGCCGCCTTGCGGAATTCTTTCAAGTCCGTCGCTCCGTCCGTATCCGGTTTCACCTCGGGGAAGAGCGACCTTACATACAGGTATTGTTCTAGACTCAGACCTCCGCACCACAGCGGCCGGAAATTGTCTGTGAGGTACGACCTGTCGAGAAACCTGACCGCTCCCGACAGGGTCTGCCTCAACTCTTCCGGACATGCGTCTCCCATCCCGGAGAGCCTTTCGAGCAGGGTGGCGGTGACCACAGGAGATGAATTCATCCCCTTGAACCAGCCGAAGCCACCGTCAGGATTGCGCGCCGCGAGGATCTTGCCGGCAATTTCTTCTCTCGCGCTGTCCTCCAGACGGATCGTGTCCGGGAGTTTTGTCAGCAGATGGTCGGCATACAGGGCTTCGCTCAGGCTCAGGACATCATCAGATGATGGTGCGGCAAGAGCCGGGATGGCATCCCGCAGCATCTGGAGAATGCTGATCTCTGTCAGTGAAGCGGCTGAACCATCAGAGTTGACAAATTCCTTACGGAGAGAACGGATGAGAGAGTCTCTGTCAGCCCCGGCCTTCAGGAGGGCCGAGTGTGTCTCGGTGATGGTCTGCACGGCCGGGTAGACCGGAGTGCTGACGAACACCGCGTCCGAACCCGATCCGGCAGAGTCGGGGGTGAAACTTGCCAGAATCCCCAGATTCTCCAGACCGCGGATGTTGACAGGACACTCGAAGCTGGCGTTTCTTCCTGCCGGAATCTCCAGAGAACCGCTCCGGGAAGCGGTCTCCTTTCCGTTCCTGTAATCCTTGCTGTCAAATAGTTTGATTGAGATCTTTCCCTTGACACATGAATCACTGCTGTTGGATACGCTCACTCTGGCCACATAGCGGTCCCCGTCGTACAGGAAAAGCGGCTCCACAAGGGAGACCTTTACCGGGATGGTCACCGTCATCTCGGCTCGCAGCACGTTGTTGTGCATCTGTCTGTCGTGGGCGAACAGCTGCACATAGTATGTCGAGAGCTTGTCGGAGTTGCGGAAGCTGAACTCAATCTTCCCGTCTTTGTCCGAACGCAGGAACGGCTCCCAGGCCACGGTGTTCGCGAAATTCTCGCGTACTGTGACGGCTTCTCCGTCTGTTGAGGCTGCCTCTTCCGCCAAGTCATCGGCTGCGTTGGTGCTCATGGCCTTGGACATCATCGGGGCTGCCATATCGTAGTTCATTGCCACGCCTCTTCTTCCGTATCCGCGCACCATATACCCGAAACTGTCGCCATAGCTGCCCGGGGTGATCCTGAAAACGACATCCCGCGTATATCCGACGGCAGCTCTTACAGGATTCCACCTGTTTGCGCGCAGCGTCTCTGTGGAGGCATCGAAGATGGTGGCCGCGCACTCCACTCCCGGCAGGGTGGTGATTTCAAATGTGTACTTTGTGCCCGGGGCTGTGGTGTCAAGGAAACGGCTGAAACTCAGAGGGAAACTGTGCTCCCGTTTTTCCTGCCTGATGTCCCGGCTATAACTGTAGCTGGTCTTGTCCTTGAACCACAGCACCTTGATGCTGAGCTCCGAAGGGTACTCTGTCTTTCGTGCAAAATGGATTGTCTTCAGTGAACCTTCCTCTCCTTTGATGCCTTCAAATTTCACTGCCTGTCTGTCGAGAAGTGTGCGGCCGTTGCCATACAGCTCCGCTATAGCCCAGACCGGGCCGCAGGTTGAACCGATCTGCAGATCAAGAGAATCCGTAGACGGCTCCTTGAAGAAGCTGGTGAGCTCATCATGGAGGGCATTGTCGGAGTCCGGGGCATAAAGGATTACGGTGTGGTCGAGATCCTCGACTTTTTTCCCGTTGTCTGAGATCGCGCTGCAGCGTGTGTCGAGGAGATAGAGGCCGGGCTCGTCCAACTTCACATCGACTGCTTGCCCGGCCAGTACGGCCCCAGATGATACGGTCTTGCCGTTCCGGGTCAGTGTGTAGCCGCAATCCATTGACGGATGGGTGATTTCTCCATCCTTGCCGCCACACTTGATGGTGAAACTGAGCTTGTCCGTACTTATTATGCGTCCGTCAGAATTCTGGCCTTTGATTGTGAAACTTCCCTTGGATGTGCCGTTTATGGTTGCAGTGGCATTGAGGGAAGATCTTACGTTGAGGCTGCGGGTGAATTCAAGTGTTTCACCCGTGGCATCGCTGATCTTGACGGTAATGGCATAGTTTGACCATCCCTCGGCGTCGGCTCTGAATTTTATCTCGAATCTTCCGTCCTGGTCAGGGGCTAGCGTGCCTTTTTCGACGATGGAGCCGTAGCGGCTTATGGTATAGCCGGCCTTGACTTCCCCGAGTTTGTGGCCCGAATAGGCTTTGATGTTGCCTTTGATGCTGACCCCGTCTCCCGGCAGGTAGAATCTGCCGTCCTTGTCCCAGTTGAGGGTGAAACTCGGCGTCACGAATTCGTCCACCAGCACGGATGTGCTGCACAGATGTTTTTCGCCCTGGAGTATGGAGACTGAATATAGCCCGCCCCGGGGCCTCTTTTCAAGGATGAATTCCCCGGCGGCGCTGCCGTATTCTCCGGTCACAAGGCTCCGGCGGCTGATTTCCTTGTTTTCGGCGTCGTAGAGGACTGCTGTCAGCTGTATCCCGGCATCGGCGGCTTTGTATTCATGTGCCCCGTTGTACAGGATGGTCTTGAACTGCACCGTTTCATCGGGCCTGAATGCCGAGCGGTCGGTGAGGATTATGCAATGCGTCTCTTCTTCAGTGATTTCGGCCTCGTCATCGAAGTCGCTGTCGAAGATGCTCTCAGCCGTTATCCGGTGTTTGTTGCTTTTGTGCAGGAGGCCATTGCTGTCCCGGTAACTTGCCTGCACGCTGTAGCCTATCCTTTTGTTGCCGATCTTGGCTGAGAGTTCTTTTGGAATGGCGGTGAATCCGTTCTGGCTTATTTCGGCAAGACCTATGGAACTGTCATTCCACAGGAGGGTGAGAGTGTAGTGCTCCAGCGGCTTGCCGCTAATGTAATCAGCCACATAGACCCCGAGCCCGTCCGAATTGTTGCGGCTTGCGATGGACAGGGTATATTTTGTGAACTCGCCGTTGTAACTTGTTTTCCCGGAGTAGCAGCTGATTTCATAATCCCCGTCATCCATCCCCGGAAGCGCCACCCGGACCGTGTCGAAGACATGGAAACTCTGTACCGGATTGTCTATACGGGTCTTGAACACTATCTTCTTGCCGTTGCTGATCTTCAGTGTCGCGCTGCTCAGGTTGCTGAGCGTGATTATGGCTTCTCCATCCTCTATTGACGAACTTATTTCTTTGGCTGTCAAGTTCTTCATGATGGTGTCCGGCCAAAGGCAGCAGCTGGCGAGCAGTTTGTCCGTACCCTTCAGGGATGTGGCTTTTCTGCTTGTCTCCCGACAGTCGTCATACAGCCGGCAGAAATCTTCAGATTTGCCCGTGCCCTCGTCTTCCATCTTTCTGAACCGCCTGTAGAGCAGCCAGCTTTCCGCCATGATTCCCACGGCATTGCCATCGTGCTCTGAGGCCAGGGCCCGCATCTGATCTTCTTCCTCCCGCGATTCCAGTTCCGTATAGCGGGCAAGGGCTCCCAGCGGATATGTGCCGCCATAAGTCTCATGCATGAGCGCCGAGACTGCCGAGTTGTCCACGTTCCGGGAGAAAAGGCGCCATAGCGCATAGTCATAGTCACTGGACAGAAGCTGCGCAAGCACATCCCCATAAGTGTACTGGAGGATAAGAGGGTCGTGTGACCAGAACTCCGGGTTTGAGGAAGATTTGAGCTTGGCCTCGTTTGCTCTGATGTAAGAAATGAGGCTGTCGGCCTGATCGTAGCGGCCGTCATATATTATGGCTACCGGTTCTCCGAACCTGTCAAGATCCCGGTCCATCTGCTCCTTGAGCTCTTCACGCAATTTCCAGTTGCTCTGCGCGCGTACTTGCACGTCTTTTTTGCAGGCATCGTAGTAGTCCCAGACGAGGTGTTCCGCCTCCGCCCGGGTTTTGATCTTTACGAGGATTTCCGCCTGCTTCTGGGGTCTGTCGGCATTCACCGCGATGCGGTATTCGTTCCAGAGAGAAGTCAGCTTGTGATCGTCCATGTCCCTGGCTCCGGTGGTCATGATTGTTGTCATAGCAAGTAAGAGGGTGTAGATTATGTGTTTCATTTTGTTCCTTTTTCCAGATATGAGATGCATTCGGAGACTACAAAGTTGCTCCCGCCCACGTAGACTAGGCTGCCTGGAACTTTCCCGGCATCCCGTATTGCAGCCGCGACGCCTTCCGCCACGCTGCTGAATGTCTGCCTGTCAAGCCCTTCCGTCATTCGGTACAGCTCCTCCACCGGAAGTGAACGGCTGATTGCGGGGGCGACGAGATAATATTTGGCCTGCCCCGGCATAAGCGGGCGGATTGCACGGAGATCCTTGTCTGCCATTATCCCGTATACTATGAAAAGAGGCCGTCCGCTCTCTGAGAGGCGGCTGAAGTTGATGCGCAGCGCATCCGGGTTGTGTCCGATGTCGCAGATTGTCTCCGGGGCGTCGCAGAGCTTCTCCCAGCGGCCGCGGAAACCGGTGATCTTTCCGCTCTGCGAGATGGCCGCCTTATCCGCCTCAACCCCCAGTATCTCAAGGGCCGCGAGTACGGTGTGCAGGTTCTGCTCCTGATACGGGCCGTGCAGGTCAAGTCCGAAATCCTCTTCGGGGAAGTCGTCCGCAAAGAACAGCGGGCAGTGTACCTCGGCGGCTTTCGCCTCGAACACCGGGGCGGTCTCCCTGTCGCGTAAGGCGACAAGCGCAGGGACTCCGCTCTTGAAGATCCCCGCTTTCTCGGCGGCTATCTTGGCGCGGGTGTCTCCGAGCATCGCGCAATGGTCAAGGCCTATGCTGGTGATGATGCTGAGTTCCGGGATGATTATGTTTGTGCTGTCCAGCCTGCCGCCAAGACCGGTCTCGATCACGGCGATGTCCACTTCTTCATGTGCGAACCAGCTGAAGGCCATCCCGGTCGTGATTTCGAAAAATGACAGGCCGTCCACCGGCGCGCTCTGGAGGAAGTCCCATACATATTGCCCGCTCACCATCGACCAGCTGCCGTCCTGAATGATCTTCATCCTCTCCCTGAAATCGATCAGGTGCGGAGAGGTGTACAGCCCGACCTTGAGCCCTGATGCCGCGAGCGAGGCTGCGAGCATGGAGCTCACGGAACCTTTGCCGTTGGTGCCAGCCACGTGTATGGACGGGTACTTCCGCCACGGCTGCCCAAGTGCGCTGTCGAATCTTTCCATACCTGTCAAGCCGGGCTTATAGGCTCCAGGGGTGAACCCGTCCTTCTGTACGGAAGGGTGTTTTTCGAAAAGCTCCATTATGAGCCTGTCATATTTTGTCTTATCGTATTCCATGATTTTCTTGTTTTACCAAAATTAACTAAATTTACGCACTAATACTAATCTGAACTGGCAATGTCGAAATCGGTTGAGGCTTTGTATTCTCAATATGTCATCGATGGAGTGAAGCAGGAATGTACACCTTCCCAGCTGCTCCGGCCTGTCTGTGCAAGTGTCCTGCCGCCGGATTCCGGCTACGTTCACCCGTGCATAATCGATGAGACCATAGATCCTGCTGTGGGCGTCTTCGACCTTGACGCTGCGGACATCCAGGAGTGCCTCGGACTTGTGAAGCGGACGGCCCGCAGTATCCCGGAGGCGTATATGGACTCGTATACCCGTTTCAGGTTGGCTCTTTCTCTTGATGACGCTCTTTGGCGCAAAGGCCATTTCCGCCTTGGAGACCTCCAGCCCGCCGTGTCCTGGAAGTGGGCAGACGACCGCGTGGGCCGGATGGCTTCTTTCTATGCTTCCGTGCGGGCTGCCGCCGATTATGCCGATGCTTTGGGAATAAGTTTTTCCGGAGTCTCTCTGCGGCAAGGACATACATGCGAACTGTCATTCCGTGTGGGGGTAGACGGCCCGATTCCCGATGAAGATTTTTTCATACAGGAGCCGTTCCGCACAGAGAACCCCAGGCTCTCAACGGCCCGTGCATGCGGCCGGACTTTTGTTCCGGATCCGGAGAGCTGGGTGATATATATACCCTTTGACACTGCTGATTTCCGGCTTGGAGGGTCTCTGCTTTCGCAGGCCGCAGGCATCGGAGGGGCTCCCGCTGACATCAGCGATGCGGACTGTTTTATCGACTGTTTTGAGGTTGTGCGTGAGTTTGTCGAGGACGGCCTGCTTCTGAGCGGCGCTTCTGTGGGGGACGGGGGCCTGATGGCCACTCTCGACAAGATGGCGGAGGGCAGCTGCGGGCTTGAGGCTGACATCTCGGCGGTGATGCACTCCTATCAGGAAAAACATGCCGTGAGGGTGCTTTTCTCCGAGGTGCCGGGCGTGGTGGTGCAGATACGGGATTCGGATTTCGACTATCTTGATGCCGAACTGCTGCTTCAGGATGTGGCTTATTTCCCGTTGGGCCACCCTTCCCCCAAGACCCGCGGAGTTGAGGTGAAGCACTCCGAAAAATCGGGAATACAGACTATATTGGAATCCCTGATGCGCAACGCGGAGGGGGAAGACTAAAACATAATAACACTATGGGCAAACCGAAAATATTCGTTCTGGATACCAATGTCATCCTGCACGACTATCGTGCTCTGAAGCATTTCCAGGACAACAACATCGTCATCCCGGTCGCTGTGGTCGAGGAACTTGACAAGTTCAAGAAGGGCAACGATGCCCTGGCCTACAACGCCCGCGGCTTCATGCGTGAAATCGACCGTATCACCGAAGGCAAGAGTTTCGGGCGCGAGGGTCTGCCTGTCGGAAAGGGGCTCGGCCTTGTCAAGGTGGAGCCTAATCACCCGTTCAGCGAAGAGTATTCTCAGATGTTTGTGGACGATATTCCCGACCACAGGATATTGGCTACAGCCATGTGGGTGCGTGATCATCATCCCGGGACCTTTGTAGCCCTTGTCACCAAGGATGTCAATCTCCGTCTCAAGGCCAAGGCCGCAGGCATGGAGGTCCAGGACTATCTGACCGACAAGGTCGAGGAGCAGCGGGTGGAAAACTCCCTCAAGGAAGTCCAGACCAGGACCCTCCCAGCCGGGCTGATGCAGGAGTTGTGCTACGGCCAGCAGACCTCACTTCCGCGCGAAGCGGTGCAGAAAAGCGAACCGGCCCCCAACCAATTATACAAGTTTACCTGGGAAAACGGTGCCGGTGAACCTGTGTGCGCCAGATATGATGCCGGGAGCGGCAGGGTGCTGCTGATAAAGAGCCGTCAGGCATACGGCATACGTCCGCGCAACGACGAGCAGATGATGGCTCTGGACGCCCTGCTCAACCGGAAGGTGGAGCTTGTCTCCCTTACGGGAGGGGCCGGTACCGGCAAGACTCTGCTTGCCCTGGCGGCCGCGCTCGAGCAAGAGCGGGACTACGAGCAGATCATCCTTTCGCGTCCGGCCGTGGTGCTCGGAAACCAGGAACTCGGGTTCCTTCCTGGAGATCAGAAGGCCAAGATGACCCCGTTCCTCCAGCCCCTTATGGACAATCTCAACGTCATCAAGGCCCAGTTCCGTCCCTCATCCAGAGAGGCTCTCCGCATCGAAAGCATGCTCAGTCAGGACAAACTCATCATCGAGCCTCTCGCATACATCAGGGGCCGCAGCCTGGGCAAGTGCTACTTCATCATTGACGAAGCCCAGAACCTCACCCCGCACGAGATCAAGACCATCATCACCAGGGCCGGGGAGGGGACGAAGATGGTGTTCACCGGAGACATCTTCCAGATCGACCAGCCATATCTGGACCAGTGGTCCAACGGACTGACGCATCTCGGCGAGAAGATGGCGGGGCAGCGTATATTCCAGCACGTCTTCCTGCGCAAGGGGGAAAGGAGCAAGCTGTCGGAACTCGCGGCAAAATTGCTGTAGTCGGGAATTTGTGATAAATTTGCATGGTCAATTGAAAACAGTTTTTTTAGGAATTATAAAGTATGTTTGAAACGAAGAAAAGAGTCTATTGCTTCGGCGGCAAGACCGCTGAGGGTGACGGCTCGATGCGTGAGCTCCTTGGAGGAAAGGGAGCCAACCTGGCCGAGATGAGCAAGCTCGGCATGCCGGTTCCGGCAGGATTCACCATCACAACCGAATGCTGCGCAGAGTATTATGAACTGGGCGGAGGCTACACCGAAGACCTCAAGATGGAGGTCAGGGCAGCCCTGAATGCAACCGAGAAACTTATGGGAAAGAAATTCGGCGACCCGAAAGACCCGCTCCTCGTGAGCTGCCGCTCGGGTGCCAGGAGCTCCATGCCGGGTATGATGGACACGATCCTCAATATCGGCCTGTGCTCCGAGACCATCCCGGGTATGATTGCAAAGACGGGCAATCCGCGCTTTGTCTATGACGCCTACAGGCGTCTCATAATGATGTATTCTGATGTCGTGATGGAGAAGGCCGAAGGAATCGAGCCTGCCGACGGACAGGGCATACGCCAGCAGCTCGACAGGATGATGGCCGAACTCAAGGAAGCCAAAGGCTACACTTCCGATACGGAGATCACAGCCGATGAACTCAAAGAACTCTGCGAGAAATTCAAAGTGAAAGTCAAAGAGGTGCTTGGAGTCGAGTTCCCCGACAGTGCCAAGGCGCAGCTCTGGGGCTCCATCGGAGGCGTGTTCAAGTCATGGAACGGCAAGAGGGCCATCGCTTACCGCCGGATCGAGAAGATCCCTGATGACTGGGGCACCGCTGTGAACGTGCAGTCCATGGTCTTCGGCAACATGGGAGACACTTCAGCCACTGGAGTCGCATTCTCCCGCAACCCTGCCACAGGTGACAACAGGTTCTATGGAGAATGGCTAATCAATGCCCAGGGTGAGGATGTGGTGGCCGGTATCCGTACCCCGAACCCGCTCAACGAAGCCACCAAGAACGAGCACAACAAAAATCTCCCTTCTCTCGAGAAGGCCATGCCTGAGGTTTACGCCGAACTTGACGCTATTCGCAAGAAACTTGAGATGCACTTCCACGACATGCAGGACATCGAGTTCACCATCCAGGAAGGCAAACTGTGGATGCTCCAGTGCCGTATCGGCAAGCGCACGGGCATTGCCGCCCTCCAGATGGCTATGGATATGCTCTCCGAGGGCATGATTGATGAGAAGACCGCCGTGATGAGAGTCTCTCCAGCCCAGCTCGACGAGATTCTCCACCCTGTTCTCAACGCAGCATCAGAGAAGGCCGCCAAGATGGTGGCCCGCGGACTCCCCGCCTCTCCAGGTGGAGCGGTCGGCACACTCGTGTTCACTTCCGAAGCGGCCATGAAGGCAGCCGAGGCTGGCAAGAAGGTGATTCTTGTCCGCGAGGAGACTTCTCCGGAGGACATCCAGGGCATGCGTGCATCTGCCGGTATCCTTACCGCCCGTGGAGGAATGACCTCTCACGCCGCCCTCGTGGCGCGCGGCTGGGGCAAGTGCTGCATAGTAGGCTGCGAGTCCATGATCATCGACCTTGACAAGAAGACTGTCAAGTTCGGCCAGGATTCCAAGACATACAAAGAAGGTGACTGGTTCTCCCTCAACGGTTCCAAGGGAGTCGTGTATGCTTCCAAGGTTGATACGATGGATGCGAGCGAGAATCCTGTGTTCCTCAAGTTCATGAACATTGTCGACAAGTACCGCCGTCTCGGGGTACGTGCCAATGCCGACACTCCTGAGGATGCCCATAAGGCCATGATGTTCGGTGCAGAAGGTATTGGACTGTTCCGTATCGAACACATGTTCTATGGCAAAAATTCCGAGACACCTCTTGCCAAGCTGCGCAAGATGATCCTCTGCAACACCGACGCAGAGCGCAAGGAGGCACTCGAAGAGCTCGAACCGTTCATCAAGGCTTCTGTCAAGAGCACTCTCCGTGTCATGGACGGCAAACCGGTGGTGTTCCGCCTGCTGGATCCGCCTCTGCATGAGTTCGTGCCTAAGACGGAGGAGAAGGAGAAGGAGATAGCCAAGGAGCTCGGCATCAGTGTCTCCGAAGTCATAAAGAGGGGAGAGAGCCTCCACGAGGTCAACCCTATGATGGGACTTCGCGGTGTGCGTCTGCATGTGACCTATCCGCTCATCGCCGAGACCCAGTACAGAGCTATTTTCACTGCTGTCGCTGAACTTCAGAAGGAGGGTTATCACCCGCAGCCGGAGATTATGATCCCTGTGACCGTTTCCGCCCGTGAGCTCAGTTTCCAGAAGGCTATCTGCGACCGTGTCAAGGCTGAGGTTGAGGTTCATTGCGAACAGACCATCAACTACCACTTCGGCACCATGATCGAGATTCCGCGTGCGGCCCTGACCGGTGAGAGGATGGCCCGTACCGCTGAGTTCTTCTCATTCGGAACCAACGACCTTACCCAGATGACATTCGGCTTCTCACGCGATGATGTCGGTACCTTCATGGGCAACTATCTCGGGCACAAGATTCTCGATGCTGATCCGTTCCAGACCATCGACACCAAGGGTGTAGGCAAACTCGTCGAGTATGGTGTGCAGTCAGGACGTGCGAGACGTGCCGATCTCAAGTGCGGTGTCTGCGGTGAGCATGGTGGGGATCCTGACTCCATCAAGTTCTTCAGCAAGATAGGCATCGACTACGTGAGCTGCTCTCCGTTCCGTGTGCCTATCGCACGCCTCGCAGCGGCGCAGGCCGCCATCGCGCAGAGCTAGCGAGTGATTTCAATATAATGCAGAGAGGATGGCCTTTTGACGGGCCATCCTCTCTGTTTCTTATGTTTATGCGGTGATTGTCAGTCTTTCATCGCATTTACGAGAAGTTTTTCCAGATCTTTCCGGAGCAGTTTGCCTTCGATGGAGATGAAGACGCATTCATCCGGTTCTGTGGCGGTCATCACGAAACTGGTTATAAACTCCCCCTCAGGGACGATGTATATGCGGACGCGTTCACCGTCATCCTTTGCTTCCATGAGGAGTTCATACTTGCCTTTGCTTATCATCTTCTGTGCATCTGCTGCAAGGGCTTCGTTGATTTTAGGATTTTCGCTGTCGATCAGATACATCCCCGACATTTCCTTGATATAAGGAGAGAGGTTTATGTCCCCGTCAGGCATGTCTATTTCCGGGATGCTCCCCATGAGCCTGAACATTGAAGGGGAGATATACACCGCGCTGACGTTTTTCTCGTCTGAGTATTTGTTGTAGATTGATTTCCCGTCCTGGGCAAGTGCTGCGATACTGATGAGGAGCAGAGTTGCGATTATGCTTATCTTTTTCATGATGATTTTTTATTTCCTGTTGATGTTTTCCATTATTTGAGATGCCTTGCCGGTCTGGGACAGGGCGGCATCTGTCAGTTCCCTGCCCGTGTTGATTTTGCTTGAAATGTATCCGAAGGTTCTCTCAAGTTCCGCATAAGCAGCTGTGGGGTCGTCGAAGGTATCGGCTGGCATCCGGTTGGCGTTCTGATAGTTGACTCCGACTATCAGGGCTGCGGCTATGGCCGCTGCGGCGGGGGCTAAGGCGAATTTCCAGCTTGGGCTTCTGCGTGTGGATTTTACAGTCTGGGCAGCGGTGAGCGTGTCCTCAATCCGTTTTCCGAGATTCTCCGGCACTTTTACTGAACTGTCAGACAGAATCTTCTCAAATTCTTCCGGGCCAAGTTTTTCTATGTCTTCTATGCGTTTCATATTCTTTCTATGGCTTTTCTGATTTTTCTTCTCGCGTTGCTGAGATGAACCCTCATGCTGAGCTGGCTGAGGCCTGTGCGTTTCTGGATTTCTTCGTAGCTGAGGTCATCAAAGACTTTCAGCTTCAGAACGATACGTTCGCTGTCGCTGAGTGAGGACATCTGCTTTATGGCGGCTTCTATTTTCTGTCGTTCATTCATTCTTTCATCCTGAAGGCTGTCGTCCGCCGCCCTCTGAGGTATCTTCTCCTCTCCATCCGGACGGTATCTGCGGAGTCGGTCGATGCAGATGTTGCGCAACAGGCTGATGCAGTATGCTTTTGGAGCCCGTATCGTGTCGAGAGCATCCCTCGCGTCCCAGAGTTTCAAGTAGAGATCCTGCACTGCGTCTTCCGCATCGGGACAGGATTCCAGGATATAGAAAGCCACCCTGTAGAGGTCGTCCCTGAGCGGCAGGTAGTCCTGTGTGAATTTTTCCGAGGTCATTCTGCGGTGGCGACAATCTGTCCGACCTTGTCCATGTCGATTGTGCCGTACAGGCAGAGCAGGGTTCCGTCATCCGGAGAGAACAGCACAAGATCCTTGACTTTGCTTCCGTCACCGGTGACGTATCCGTAGATATAAACCGAATCCTCGTCATCTTTGGCGGACATCAGCAGCTCCACCCCCTCAAGCAGCTTGTTCATCCTGCGGTTGAACTTCTCCTTGACTTTGAGACTGCAATCTTCATAATCAACTATTGTCATCCCGTTGATGGATTTCATGGCATCGAAAGCGGCTTTTGTCTGTTCCCTTTCCTGCCTGTCCATGTCATCATCGTAGGCGCTCATTGCTCCCGCCTTCCTTATGATCGATGTCATGAACCGTCCCAGATTGATGCTCTCGAACTCGTCGTAGTGCCTGAAATCATTGACGAGGGCATTTATCTCTTTGCGTGGGACTTTCTTCCCGCTGTCCTGTGCCTGGCAAAGAGCCATACCGGCAGTCAGGATAAGCATTATCAATATCAGTTTCTTTTTCATTTCGTATGTTTTTATTGTCGTTTTCTTGACGCGTCATCTAATAGACGGACAAGCCTCGCGAATGTTAAGGGCAATATACAAAAAAAAGAAGACCAGATTTCCTCTGGCCTTCCTCATCTGTCAAAATGACCTCTAATACTTATTGAGCGGCACACCTGCCGTCATCTGGTTGACGCGGCGTTTGATGCCCTCAAGGGTCTTGGTGTGGGCATCGAGTTCAGCCTGCTGCTCGGCAGTCGGGACTTCGCCTTTCTTCAGGCTGAGTGCACCCACATGTTCCGCGCAGGAGGTGAGAGCCTCATCAATGAGCCCGACGATCTCCACCATGTCTTTCTCTACGTACCCTCTTGAGGTGATGGCCGGCGTACCGACGCGGATACCCGATGTCTGGAACGGCGAGCGTGTGTCGAACGGTACCATGTTCTTGTTGACTGTGATTCCCGCCCTTTCAAGCTGGGTCTCGGCTATGCGGCCGGTGAGCTGCTCGAACTTGCCCCTCAGGTCAACGAGCATGAGGTGGTTGTCTGTGCCGCCGCTTACAATCTTATAGCCGCGCTTGAGGAATTCATCGCTCATGGCCTTGGCATTGGCTATTACCTGCTTTTGATATTCCTTGAACTCCGGCTGGAGAGCCTCGAAGAATGCTACCGCCTTGGCTGCGATGACGTGCTCCAGCGGACCGCCCTGTACTCCCGGGAATACGGAGGAATCGAGAACCTGACTCATTTTCTTCACAGCTCCTTTAGGGGTCGTACGGCCCTGAGGGTCATCGAAATCCTTGCCGATGAGGATGACTCCTCCACGTGGACCGCGAAGGGTCTTGTGGGTGGTGGAGGTGACGATGTGGGCATATTCGACAGGATTCTTCAGGAGCCCGGCGGCAATGAGCCCGGCGGTGTGGGCCATGTCGATCCAGAGGATTGCCCCGACCTTGTCCGCGATTTCCCTCATTCTGGCGTAGTCCCACTCTCTTGAGTAGGCTGAAGCACCGCCGATGATGAGCTTCGGCTTGCATTCGAGCGCCGTCTGTTCCATCTTGTCATAATCGACGAGCCCAGTCTCGGGGTCAAGCCCGTATGCTACGGCATGATAAAGGATGCCAGAGGCGTTGACTGGAGAGCCGTGGGTCAGATGCCCTCCCTGGCTGAGGTCCAGCCCCATGAAGGTGTCTCCCGGGTGGAGGATTGCCATTATCACTGCCATGTTGGCTTGGGCGCCGGAGTGCGGCTGCACATTTGCCCATTCGGCATTGTACAGGGTCTTGAGGCGGTCGATTGCAAGCTGCTCAATCTGATCCACCACTTCGCAGCCGCCGTAGTAGCGCTTGCCCGGATAGCCTTCCGCGTATTTGTTGGTGCAGATGGAGCCGAGCGCTTTGAGCACCTCATCGGTGACATAGTTTTCTGAGGCGATGAGCTCAAGCCCTGATTCCTGACGTTCCCTCTCCTTTTTGATAAGGTCGATTATTTGGATGTCCTGTTTCATATTTTAGTGTTTGAACGGGAGCAAATATAATGATTATTTCAGTACCTTTGCCGCGTGTCAGACAGGAAACTCAAGAATATCGAGCTCGGCCGGGTCAAGCCGGAGCAATACAGATCTCTTCCCCCGTCCGGAGCGGTCGTGGTCCTTGACAACATACGCAGCGCGCACAACGTTGGCAGCGCATTCCGAAGCAGTGATGCTTTCAAGGTGGACAGGGTCATTCTTTGCGGCATCTGCGCGTGCCCGCCATCCGCCGAGATACACAAATCAGCCCTCGGGGCGGAGAACAGCCTCCCGTGGGAGCATTTCGATGACACCATGCAAGCGATCGGACGGCTCAAGGAGGAAGGCTATATAATTATAAGTATAGAGCAGACCGAAAAGGCCGTCTCTCTGCAGGACTTCTGTCCTGAGAAGGGCGGGAGGTATGCTTTTGTCTTTGGCAACGAAGTGGATGGCGTGCGTCAGGATGTCGTTGACGCGTCAGATTTTTCGCTTGAGATTCCGCAGTTCGGCTCAAAGCATTCTTTGAATGTCTCTGTCTCTGTCGGAATAGTTCTCTGGCAGTTCCGCTCACGTCTTATCTGAACAGTCTGTCCCGCTTTGACAAAATGTCACTGGCACGGACATTGATTCTTACCGGCCGTCCGGCTGGTTGCCGGATAGACAAAGAATAAAATTTAAAACTATAACATCATGATCAAACCATTAGCAGACAGAGTCCTGATCGAGCCTAAAGAGGCCGAGACCAAGACAGCGGCCGGTATCTATATCCCAGATACTGCCAAAGAGAAACCACAGCAGGGTACGGTTATAGCAGCCGGGCCGGGCAAGAAGGACGAGCCGATGGAAGTCAAGGCCGGGGATCAGGTGATCTATGGCAAATATGCCGGCACCGAGGTGACTTTCGAGGACAAGAAGTATCTTATCGTTAAGCAGTCCGATATTCTCGCTGTTCTGTAACATAAAAATTGAATCATTATGGCAAAAGAAATAAAATTTGATGTTGATGTCCGTTCCAAGATGAAGGTCGGTGCGGACTCACTTGCAAACGCAGTCAAGGTCACTCTTGGACCTAAAGGCCGCAATGTTGTGATTGACAAAAAATTCGGTGCTCCTCAGATCACCAAGGACGGTGTGACCGTAGCCAAAGAGGTAGAACTTGAGGACCGCTTCGAGAATATGGGCGCACAGATGGTCAAGGAAGTCGCTTCCAAGACGAACGAGCAGGCCGGTGACGGTACGACTACCGCGACTGTTCTCGCTCAGGCCATCATCAACGTGGGCATCAAGAACGTCACCGCAGGTGCCAATCCTATGGATCTCAAGCGCGGTATCGACAAGGCCGTCGCCGTCGTGGTAGATGATCTCAAGAAGCGCAGCCAGACGGTGGGTACTGACTACTCCAAGATTGAGCAGGTCGGTACAGTGTCTGCCAACAACGACGTTCACATCGGCAAACTCATCGCTGATGCCATGTCAAAGGTAGGCAAGGATGGAGTCATCACCGTTGAAGAGGCCAAGGGCACCGAGACTGAAGTTAAGGTCGTTGAGGGTATGCAGTTCGACCGCGGTTATATCTCACCTTACTTCATGACCAACTCCGACAAGATGGAGGCTGATCTCACCAATCCGTCCATACTCATCTGCGACAAGAAGATTTCCGCAATGAAGGATCTCCTTCCTATTCTTGAGCCGGTTGCCCGCGAAGGCAGAGAACTGCTCATCATCGCAGAGGATGTTGATGGCGAGGCTCTTACGACTCTTGTAGTAAACAAACTCCGTGGCACGCTCAAGATTGCCGCCGTCAAGGCGCCAGGCTTCGGCGACCGCCGCAAGGAGATGCTTCAGGACATAGCCACCCTTACAGGTGCAGTGGTAGTCTCCGAAGAGAGGGGATTCACCCTTGAGAACACCACTCCTGACATGCTCGGCAAGGCCGAGAAGGTGACGATCACCAAAGAGAACACCACTATCGTGGGCGGTGCCGGTGCCAAGGATGCCATTCAGGAGAGGGTGGAGTCAATCCGCAAGCAGATCGAGGCCAGCACTTCAGACTATGACAAGGAGAAACTCAAAGAGCGTCTCGGCAAACTTTCAGGTGGCGTGGCCGTCCTTTATGTGGGCGCAACCACTGAGGTCGAGATGAAAGAGAAGAAAGACCGTGTCGAGGATGCGCTCAATGCGACCCGCGCCGCAGTCGAGGAAGGTTACCTTCCTGGCGGTGGAGTGTCATACATCCGTGCCGCAGCCGCTCTTGAAGGCCTTAAGGGTGACAACGAAGACGAGACGACTGGTATACACATCGTCGCCAAAGCCATCGAGGAGCCTCTCCGCCAGATAGCAAGCAACGCCGGTGTAGACGGTGCCGTCATCATCCAGAAGATCAAGGAAGGCAAGGACGATTTCGGATACAACGCACGTACTGGTGAGTATGTAAATATGTACGAAGCCGGTGTCATTGACCCTACCAAGGTGTCACGTGTGGCTCTTGAGAACGCGGCTTCTGTAGCCGGCATGTTCCTTACCACTGAGTGCGGCATCGTAGATATTCCGGAACCGGCTCCAGCAGCTCCTGCAATGCCTGCCGGCGGGATGATGTAGAGAAGAACACTTTTATAATGTAGCAGCTCCGGCTGCGGAAATGGCTTTCGGGCCATCTCCGCAGCCGGAATTGCTGTTTTTAAGGGAAGCGGTGAAATTTTTAAAAAAAACTCAAAAAA
>DJQV01000009.1 GCA_002438805.1 Bacteroidales bacterium UBA6377 | reverse complement strand
TCTTCGAGGACATGGTGACGGGCGGCAGCAAGCACCGGGCGCTGCTGAAGCTGTCAGCGGCGTAGAAAAACAAGAAAAATCACACAAAAAACAACGAAAAACGGTCGACGGCGGCCTCTCGGGTACGTCTGGCACTACCTATGTGCTTGATTTACAGGAAAGTCCAAAAATTGACTGCTAACTCCCATTCGTAATGTATGAAACAAGTTGCTGTTATTATGTCGTTATACAAGAACGACAAACTTGAATACGTCAAACTCGCTGTAGAGAGTATACTTAACCAGACATTTAAGGATTTTGACTTTTATTTGCAATATGATGGAGCTGTTAGAACTGAGGTGGATGCGTACTTAAGCGGGCTAAGTGACAGCCGTATTGAGATTCGGCGGCGCGCAGATAATAGGGGTTTAGCTCAGTCTCTTAATGATTTGCTAGATATCGTTATGCCGAAAGGTTACGAGTATATAGCGCGCATGGATGCGGATGATATTTCTGTGCTAGATCGCTTTGAAAAGCAGATTGCTTTCTTGGAAGCTCATCCAAAAGTAGACATGGTCGGAGGTGCTATCAACGAGATAGATGAGAATGGTAATGACAGGGGAAAAATAGTTCGATATCCTTGCGATCCAGAGGCGTGCCGTAAGTTTTTCTCAAAACGAAACCCAGTAGCACACCCTGCGGTTATGTTTCGTAAATCATTCTTCGAGAAAGTTAGCAGAGGATACCCTACCGACTTTGTGCGTAATGAAGATACACGTCTATGGTATGAAGGATATAGAAATGGATGTGTAATTGCTAATTTAGCTGATGTGCTATTGGAGTTCCGAATGACTGATGATATGTTCAATCAACGTAGGAATGGATTTGTATTTGCGAAAAGTCAACTGGAGCTTCGTAAAAAAATTGCTGCGGATTTGGGATATGGCGTTATATCCTATTTTTATGCTTATGCCACATTCTTAATGATGATTTCTCCAAATTGGGTCATAAAACTCGCATATAGATTATTGCGGTAGTAGGTAACTGATTTTCACAATCACATATAAAAGCTTTTTGTTATGAACAGTAAATCCTTTCAGAGTTTTGATGGTAAGGTGCGATCTTTAAACCAACATTTGCAACTGTTGGACCTTGCCTTGACAATGTCTAATGCAGCGTGTGCCAAAAAGAAAAGCACTGTAAAGACAATGGCGGAAGCATTACAATCCGACTTGCAGTCCCACCCTCAGTTGAATATTCCCAATCTGCCGAAAGATATTAAAAGGACATTCACAACATCAAGGAAAAAAGCAAATGAGCAGGCACTGATAGAACTGTATGCTTATTTTTCTGAATACCTTTCGTCTATTATTAGGGAGTTAGAGTGCAATGATCCTAAACGAGTAATTAGTTTAATACCGGGCAATGGGGAGTTTGCTTTGAAATATGTTGATATTTTTAACATGTCTACATATGATGATATTTTAGATGAAATTGCAAAAAGAGTGTATCGCTCGCTTGAAAATGAAAAAAGCACTTCTAAACTATTGGATAAGATAACTAAAACTTTTGACTTGAGAGTCCCGGAAAGGCTTAAAGAAGATGCTCTGACATACTTGGAAGTAAGGCATTTGATAATTCATTCAGGTTCAAAAGCAGATGACAAATTCAACACTTTGAATAAACACGGTCTTGTTGAGATTAATAAATCTAATCATTTATTGTCGATTAATTATTCAATGGTGAGCGCGGCGATTGCCAAAGTCCGGGAGCTATGCAAGACAATTGACGATGAAATAGCGATGAAAGGGTGCGGGAGTTGTCTGTGATATTTAAGTGGTTATTCGATCGGCTGATGGCTCTGTTGGGGCTGCTGGTGTTGTGGCCGGTGATTGCGGTGACGGCGGTGCTGGTGAGGGCGAAGATGCCGGGTGGGCCTGTGTTTTTTTGCCAGAAGAGGGTGGGGAAGGACGGTAAGTTGTTTACCTGTCATAAGTTCCGGACGATGACGGTGAATCACAATGGTTCGTCGGTGTCTGTGGCTGGGGATTCGCGCATCACGCCGTTCGGGGCGAAACTTCGGCATTATAAGATCGATGAGCTGCCCGAGCTCTGGGATGTGCTGGTCGGGAATATGAGTTTTGTGGGGCCGAGGCCGGATGTTCCCGGGTATGCGGACAAGCTGCAGGGGGCGGACCGGGATGTGTTGAAGCTGCGTCCGGGGATAACCGGGCCGGCGACGCTGAAGTATCGGCTTGAGGATGAGATGATCTCGGCTTATGTGGTGCAGCGGCAGGCGGCGGGGGACACGAGGCCAATGCAGGAGATCGCCACGGAGTACAATGACACCGTGATTTATCCCGACAAGGTCCGGCTGAACTGCTGGTACTACCGGCATTATTCGTTCTGGAAGGACATCGAGATGATCTTCGCAACGGTGCTCGGCTTCAAGGTTCGCTTCGCCAGGGAGGAGGTGTGAGGGGGCCGTGCGTGTTGATAAGTTATGGAATGGGAATTTGTGTCTAACTTGATATCCCTGTCTTGGTCGTATCGATTTTTTAACGTACATTTGGTCTTGTGCAATTTGATGAATTTATGAGTGAATCATTGGAAATAAAGGACTTCGGGCCAATCAAACATGTTTGCATCGATGAAATCAGACCGATGACGATTTTGGTCGGGGAGTCTGGCAGCGGAAAAAGTACTATAATGAAAGTGCTGGCTCTTTCGCGTTGGCTATATAAAATGATGTCGATCCGCTCATATCTCAGATACTCAGGTGTCAAGAAGACCCCTTTCCGCTTCCGCATAGACAGTCTGCTCAAGACTGTCGGCCTTGAGGGGTACACAAATGACTCTTCGGAGTTCATATACAAAAATGGTGATATTACGATAGCCCTGAAAAATGGGATCTTGAAAGGAACGTCCCAGTATCTTCCTAAAGATCAACTGTCTTTGGAAAAGATAGCTTTTGTGGCAGATAATAGGAATCTTGTGGCAGATATAGCTGAAGGCAAGGTGACAATAAAAAAGCAGTTTTATCTTAATGAGACGTATGAGGACTATTCGAAGGCGGCTGGTTCCATAAGAGATTTTAGAGTGGATTATCTTGGCGTAAAGTTAGAAGTCAGAAAAACACAACAGGGGCTGAAACATAGGGTCGTTTCTACCGGTGGAGGGAAAGTTTTTGATATTAAACTAAGTGAGGCATCTTCTGGTACGAAGAATATTATGCCTCTCAATCTGATTGTCGAGTACTATTCAAGGAAGTTTGACATCATAGGCTCAATGAATCAGGCGATATTCTCTTATGTGACCAAGGCTGATGCTTTGAAAGACTTCAAAGCGGTTGAGAATATAGGAGAGCTGAACCATAAAAGGGTGCATTTGTTCGTGGAAGAGCCGGAATTGAGCTTGTTCCCGGACAGCCAGCTGCACCTTGTCGATTTTATAGTTGACAGGACTCTCTCAAATGGTCCAGAAGGATATGAGATGTCGTTGATGATGGCAACCCATAGCCCGTATATTGTAAATTATCTGAATGTTCTCCTTTCTCGTGATTGTGGTGGAGATAAGCCATGGCTAACGGATAGTCAACTCTCTGTATACAGAGTTTTTGAGGGGGAACTTCAATCATTGTTGATTCGTACGAAAGAAGGTCGAAACAGGGTAGATGCTACCGATCTTATTGAAACTATGGAGACTATCGGAGATGAGTATTCGGCATTGAACTGAGTATAATATGGATGGATTTGAGGTAGAGTACAAGAGGTATTATAATGCTGTTCGGGATGTCGTAGTTGATTTGATGTTCAAGGAACCCGGACTATCTTCTTTTGCTGATGTCCGAGCCTGCGCAGAATGCGAAGCAGTTGGAAAGAGGTCTTGTGAGGATAAGACTGTTTTGAGGATAAACAGTAAGTATAAGTTAGTGGTAGTAGAATTGGAAAAATTCTTTATTCAGTTTGATGGGACTTCTCTTGCTTCAGTTAGGGACAAATGTGATTTGATGCTGTATGATGATATGTCCAAGCGTTTGGCATTTTGTGAAATGACTTGCTCTCAAGAGAGATATGTTTGGCCTTATGTGAATAGTCGTGGTCAGAATGTTGGTAAAAGAGCCAAGGCATACAAGCAATTGAAATCATCTATTTGTAAACTTGCTTCTGTTCCTGGCATAGCTGCCAAGATGGATTCGTATAAGATTAGAAGTGCATTGTTTGCTGTCCGTTTTAAGGATATGGTCGGGCATGAAAACACGTCTGTGCAGTCAATGGTGCATAGTTTCTCCGGCCTTGCGCGTTCAATACAGGATGGCTCTACTCAGGATATGGGGAACGGGTTTGCTTTTGAGGTGGTGCAATATCCCACGGTCTTTCAATGGTAATTGGTAACCGTCCCCACAGCACTATCTTGCCGTGAGCGTAGAAGGTGTATATTTGGGGGCGATGCATGGCTGGTGTCAGACGGTCACCTCGATTTTTAGGGTGCCTCCAAGTCCTTTTTCTACGATGTCACGGAGTGTCTTGATGGTGAGGTTGCTGCCATCGTTCTCAATGCGTGAGATGAATTCTCGTTTTTTGCCGATGCGCTCAGCAAGATCTTCCTGAGTCAGATCAAGTTTGATACGTCCGTCCCGGATTTGGTAGCCGATCATAAGATCGGACAGGTCTTTTTCGTACTGTTCTCTTTCTGGGGTGCCTTTAGCTCCGATATATTTGTCCTCGAGCTGTGAAAGTGTCTTTGTTTTCATGTGTTGACTCCGAAGTGGTCTTTGTATGTAATGACTGTTCGGTATTTCTTCATGGTGCAAATGTAACTTAAAAGTTCCGAAGTTCAAAATTATTCGTGGGCGATTTATTTCCGGGTGCGCCTCGCCGGGGAGGAGGTGTGAGGGGGCTGGTGGTTGAGTGCTTGGATCTGAGCGCTTGGCATCGGGTGACGGTATGGTGTTGTTAAGGTTAGAGGGTCCTGCGGCTTTTATTCTATAACCTGCGCTGCTTTCCCTATCCCGGCATCTTCATCCGGGGAGGTTTGGGTTTGCGGGTAGGAGGAGGTGTGAACTTGTTGGGCAGATTTTTTTGGAGTTGAACGTGAATATTTCTACTTTTGTTTGTAGTTAAATGCACATTGATGGAAACTCTTAAAGTCGAGAATTTCGGGCCTATAAGGACGGCGGATGTCACTTTTGGCGATCTCACCTTTCTTGTGGGGGCGCAGGCTTCCGGGAAGAGTCTTTTTCTGGAACTTGCTAAGCTGGTGGAGGATAGAGCGGCGATTGTGGCGAATCTGAAGAAATACAATTATATCATTAACAGGAATAATCTGCTGGATGCATATTTCGGGAGCGGTATGGCCGCTGTCTGGACTTCAGATACAAAAGTTGCATTTGATGGAAAAGCTTTTTCATCGGTTACTTCGCTGATGAGTAAAAATGAAGCGGGGGAAGAGAAGGTGTTTTACGTGCCTGCGCAAAGGATCTTCAGCATATCTGACGGTAGGCCAAAGGCGTTCTCTGAATTTGACCCGAGCGCCCCATATACTTTGCGTCAATTTAGTGAAACTCTTCGTGTCTTCATGTCTGTGGGGCTAGGAGGCAATGCGGTTTTGTTTCCTGTCAACAACAGGCTGAAAAACTTACAGAAAAAATCTTTTGACGGTTCGATTTTCCATGGTGGGAAAGTCGTCATGGAAGATGATAACGGGCAGAGAAAGATGCGTCTGAAGACTGGCGGCATGAACATTCCGTTCATGACCTGGAGTGCCGGGCAAAAAGAGTTCTTGCCTCTATTGATGGCTTTCTATTGTGTGTCAGGATCTCCTGTACGGGTGATGAATAAAGATCAATATGAATGTGTCATTATTGAGGAGCCTGAAATGGGTTTGCATCCACAGGCCATAATGTCAGTTTTGCTTGAGATCTTGCAGCTAGTGCAAATGGGAAAGAAAGTTATAGTGTCCACTCATTCCACAGTTCCACTGGAGTTTGTATGGGCATTTAATATTTTAAAAAAATCCCCAAAAAGCAAAAAGGAGGCTGCGGCCGCGTTGATGAAGTTGTTTGACGGTTCGGCGGAAGGCCCAGGGATGCTTTCAGGCATTTTCGGGAAGGATATTCGGACCTATGCTTTCGTCAGGAATGATGATGAGAAGGTCACCAGTTTTGATATCACTTCTTTGGATGCTTTTGATGAAAATAAGGAGGTTTGTGAGTGGGGCGGACTTTCATCGTTTGCTACAAGGGCCTCAGAACTTGTGAGTGAATATTGCGATGAATAAGGCAGATGCTGTTATTGCTGAGGGGTTTAAGGCCGCGGTGATGCACACTCCGGAAATTGAGGGCGCTTATTGTGAAGGACTTCAAGCGTTTGAGCCTTCGGACAAGAAAGCTGTTGTCATAAAGGATAATCGCAAATTGAATGGCAGTGTGAATTTGGATAGGGAATTGCGGGGCAGGTATCCGGATTCCGGCCGTTGGGATTATGCGTTGGGTTATGATGGTAAGGTCTGTTTTGTCGAAGTCCATCCGGCGAGTACAAAAAACATTGACGAGATTGTGAAGAAAAAGGAGTGGCTTGTCTGGTGGCTTAAGAACAAGGCACCGTTCCTTGATGCGATGCCGGCCTTGTCTCCAAAATTCTGTTGGGCCGCAACAGGGTCAGGAATTCATATCAGCACTCAGGCCTCATACAAACGGAAATTGGCGCAATTGGGTCTTCGACCGCAGCATCCTGTAATTATAGGGGATCGTTAGCTGGGATTTGATCGGGCGTCAGACGGTTAGCAAGCTGGTTTTTGGCATTATTCTGAAAACGACTATCTTTGTTTGTTATAACAACGATAATTGAATACGGTATATGTTCGGCATATTGGATTCTTCGACAAACCATTTCGGGTCTCTCATCAGAAGCGGCGGGAAGTATATCATCCCCAAGTTTCAGCGTGATTATTCGTGGGATAAGGATCAGTGGGATGATTTGTGGCAGGACATACTTGCCATGGTTAAAGAAGATACGGATCATTATATGGGCTATCTTGTCCTGCAGTCTGTTTCTTCCAAAGATTGTTACGTTGTTGATGGCCAGCAGCGTTTTACGACTATAACATTCATTATTCTCGCTGCCATAAAGGCGATACGGCAGCTTGCGTTAAGCGGTGTTGAGACGGAGGAGAACAACAAGCGGGCGGAGACGCTTACCAAAACTTATATCGGAGATATTGATCCTGTAACGCTTGAATATGACAACTATCTGGTCCTTAACAGGAACAATGATTCGTATTATCGTGACAACATAGTCCGTCTTGGGGAATTGAGGTTGAGGAACACCTCCCGGACGGAAAAACTTATGAGGAGTTGCTTCGAATGGTATGAGTCCAGAATTTCCGGAATGTACAATACAGGGCGGGAGTATGCGGAGTTGATTTCCTATATCGTGGATCACCTATATTTCACGATCATAAGGGTTTCCGACGAGATGAATGCTTTCCGGGTGTTTGAGACTTTGAATGCCAGGGGTGTTCAACTGTCATCTGCGGATCTGCTTAAGAATTATCTTTTTTCTCTTGTGGACAATGTGAAGTCTCCTGAGCGGATTGACGTATTGGAGGAAAAGTGGTCCAGTCTCACCAAGAATATTCAAGCGGAGAGGCTTCCGGATTTTATACGTTACTATTGGAACTCCAAGAATAAGACAGTAAGAGCAAATGAGTTGTTCAAGGCCATCAGGGACAATATAAGCACAGATTCAGAGGTTTTCAGGCTTGTTGCGGATATGTTGCTATATAGTGACATCTATATGGCCTTGCGTAATCCGGATGATGAGCTGTGGCAGAATCTGGAAAAGATTTCAGACAAAATAAGATTGCTTAACATCTTTGGTTTGAGACAGCCTTTTTCTCTTTTGATGGCAGCCTACCATAATTTGGATATCGAGTCTTTTGGTCGGGTTCTTCAAGATGTACTTGTATTCAGTTTTCGCTATAGTGTAATTTGTGATAAGAATCCGAATGACATAGAGCGGGTCTACAATAAGATGGCCATTGAGATTTCTCGAGAGAGAATATATCGCAAAGAGAGCCTGAGAGAGATTTACGTGGCAGATGACGAATTTTCCAATTCGTTTAAAAACAAGTCGTTTGTGGATAATTCCAAGAGCAACAAGATAGTCAAGTATATACTTGGACGTATAGAACGATACAGCGGTGGCTTGAGGGATGTGCCGTTTGAGAGCGAGACGGATACGATTGAGCACATTTTGCCGAGGAATCCTGGTATAGAATGGGGCGAGGACAACTATGAGTTTGACTCGCTTACATATCGTCTCGGTAACATGTGCCTGCTGGAGAAAAAATTTAATAAAGACGTTGAAAATAAGTCTTTTGCGGCGAAGAAGGCTGTTTATGGAAAGTCTGATTTTGTGACTACACATTCGATACCGGATGGATATCCTGAGTGGAACAGTGCCGCTATAAATTCGCGCCAGCGCAAAATGGCAAATATTGCAAAGTCTCTGTGGCGGATTGATTTCTGATCTTTGGGATGTGCAGGTCGAAATAAGTTGGCTACTAACGGTTGGGGGGCTTGGATCTGAGCGCTTGGCATCGGGTGATGTGTTGTTTAGGTTAGAGGGAATTCATCTTAAAACACTATAACCTTGCGCCTGGGAGGAGGTGTGAGGGGTGTGGTACTTAAAACGGCAGTTTTTTGTACATTTGCAGTATGAAGATAAGGAGATTTGAAATAGAAAGATTGTATGACAGGTATTCGATTGTTGCACAGTTGAATCCCGATGTGAATATACTTGTCGGGAATAACGGATCATTCAAATCGACAGTCCTTGAGATATTGCATTCTATGCTGCGGAGTGAAAAAATGCAAGGCATATACAAAATGGCAGCTGCCAATGCTGAATTTATCGGCCCGAAAGCGTATGTCGCATACAGAACAGCAGAGGGCACGATTGAAGGGCTTGAGAAAAGATCCGTAGAGAACAATCAGGTAGCGGAGATTCTTCAGCAGGTACGAGCGCAGACTCGCGAACATCTGCCGGAGGATGTCGTAATCCGTATTGGCCAGTTTGGATATTCCTTGAACGGGGCTGGATGCTCACAGTCTGATTTTGAGTCAGTTTGTCATACGGATCTTATCTCCACATTTGACAACAAAGGCGAAACTGATGGAAAACAATCGCTTTTGGATATCAAACTAGAAAAACTGCAGAGCGACTATTCCTACTATCTGTCAGATCTTACTAAACAGATGACAGATATAATAAGTAGGGAAGGCAGCATTTCAAAAGGAGAAATGGACAGGATAAACAGCAAAAAGAACTTGATGCTGCGCTTTGTCAATGAGTCGTTCTCGAAAACAGGTAAAGAACTTGTCCCCGACCAGAGCAGACTGACATTCCGGTTTAAGGACGGGAGGACAATCCATTGTGAGTCATTGTCGGCAGGAGAGAAGCAGTTAATGATTATTTTGCTTTCCGTATTGCTGGAGAGGGATGAAAAGTATATCGTGTTTTTGGATGAACCCGAGATTTCGCTCCACATAGATTGGCAATATCAATTGATTGATATGTTGACAAGTTTAAATCCAAATGCACAATTCGTGTTGACAACACATTCTCCAGGGATTTTTGCCGACGGTTGGGGTGATCGCATAATATACATGGAAGATATAGTGCAGGAGGTCGTTGGATGAGAGACGTTTACGAAAGTCAGGCTAAATACTTTGCCAGTATTCCTTTGTTGAAGAAAGGTTGCATTGCCAGTGTGCATGTTGAAGATAAGGCAGACTCATCGTTCTGGCTTCAGATGCTGCAATATGTGCGGAGTGGGGAATACTATATTGTCTCGCAGAGCCGAAGCGGGAAAGGAAACAATACTTCGGGATGCGAGCAATGCCTGAAGTACCGCCGGTATCTTTCAAAAAAGTTTTTCATAGCAATTGATAGTGACTTGCGCAATGTCGCCGGGGAGGAGGGGCTTGTGTCGAAAAATTTTGTCGCCCAGACATATACGTATTCTTGGGAGAATCATTGTTGTGAAGCCAAGGGGTTGCAGTCTCGTTTTGAACAGGCTATGGAAAGAGAGGGGAAAAGAGGCTGTTTTGACTTTTCTGGTTTTTTGACGGGCTTGTCGGAGTTGCTGTTTGTTCCCTTTATGTATGTCTGCTGCCAGAAGGTGCTTGGAATCGAAACGGCTCCAGTGCCAATGGCGGATATCTTCGGTTGTATGCCATCTCAGGTAAGGTCTGAGTGGCTTGATGATAATGGCAAGGCATTGCTGAAGGAAGTTGAATCCAGGCTTTCTGAATTAAATCTCGCAATCCCGCAGGCTTTGTACGGAAATTTATCTATGCGGTTGGAACAGTGTGGCATAACGCGGGATAATGTCTATCTGCATGTGCGCGGGCATAATCTGTATGATATGATTCAGCATGTCGGGAAAATCCTATGTCACGGAACCAGAATCAGTTTTACAAATGACGTTCTTCGGTTTGGTTGGGATGAAGAACCGGAGTATTGGCAATATCAACGGCTGATCAGCGATTTGCGTGCAATACTGTCGTAAAGAAAGAAGAAGCACAATCATTATATAGAATGGATCCGAAACTCAAAGAGATACGCGAAGAGATTATAGGGCAGTTGGAGAAGCATTTAAAATTAACCCAAAGTCCGGAAGATGATCTTTTCTACTATCATCCGTCCGAAGTCCGAATAGTTCTCTCGCATGCTCTCTTTCTGGTGATGACCGCTTCCACCAAGGGCAAGATTGCCAAGGAGAAGGTTTTTTTGCTTCTTCGCACGTATCAGGAAGAGATGCTCGAAGCGTGGCTTACGGAGTCGCCGGACTTCCCGGCTCTCTTGCATTATTGCGACGTCCTGTATAACAGCCTTCCCATTATACTACGCGCGGTGTACAATCTCGCGACTGACAGGAATGCAGGCAAACTTGCCGCAACCTGCATTGTGGCAGGTGGTTATGGTGGCGATATGGCAGAGAGTCAAGTCGATGAGTTGCTTGATGATATGGACTTTTACTACAATAAGGTCAAGTGCCGGAAGATAGAGGAGCTGCTGCCGACATTGACTAAGTTGGTGGAGGAGGAACTTATGGTCGTCCGGGGGCTGGTGTAAGTGCCGGACGCCTGGGGCGGGTATGATGCCTGCTATGTTCCGGCTTCGGGTTAGAGGGAATTCATCTTAAAACACTATAACCTGTCGTTGAAAACGGCATCTGGGGTGTTTTTTCGATCCAGGTTAGAGGGGCCTGCGGTTTTTATTCTATAAACTGGCGTTATCGGCAAAACCTTGTGCTGTCGATAGCAGGCAATCAGAAAAATCATTATAACATATATGTCAGAACGTAAGACAATTTATCTCTGTCTCGCGCACATGAGCGAGGCAGGGCTGGAACAGAAGTATGTCAAGGAGGCATTCGATACCAATTGGGTGGTGCCTATGGGCCCGAATGTCAATGCTTTCGAGAAGGATCTGGAGAACTTCGTCAACTCCCGCGCTCCGCTAAGGCTAGTCCAGAGCGCGGAACCTGAGACCACGACAGCATCTTCAAAACAGGCCGCCGAACCCCTCGACCGCAAGGTGGTCTGCCTTTCCGCAGGGACAGCCGCCGTGCATCTGGCCCTCATCGGCTGCGGGGTCAAGGCCGGGGACGAGGTGCTGGTGCAGAGTTACACCTTCTGCGCCTCGTCGCACCCTATCACTTACCTGGGGGCACATCCCGTGTTCGTAGGTTCGGAAGGGGAGACGTGGAACATGGACCCGGCCCTGCTGGAGAAGGCAATCCTCGACCGCAAAGCCAAGACGGGCCGTTACCCCAAGGCCATAGTGCCGGTGGCCCTCTACGGCATGCCTTACCGGATCGACGAGATACTCTCGATTGCCGACCGCTACGGCATCCCGGTGGTGGAGGATGCCGCCGAGGGGATGGGTTCCCGTTTCAACGGGCAGGTGCTCGGGACTTTCGGAAAATACGGGGTGCTTTCGTTCAACGGCAACAAGATGATCACCACCTCCGGAGGCGGGGCCCTTATATGCCGCAACGCCGAGGATGCCAACGAGATAATGTGGTACGCCACCCAGGCCCGTGACGCCTACCCGTACTACCAGCACACCGCCATCGGCTACAACTACCGCATGTCCAACGTCTGTGCCGGCATCGGGCGCGGGCAGATGACGGTTCTAGACGAACACATCGCCCACCACAAGCATGTGCAGGCCCTTTACGAGCAGCTTCTCGCCGATGTGCAGGGAGTCCATATCCACAGCCAGCCTGCGGACCCTAGGTTCGATGCCAATTTCTGGCTCTGTGCCGCGACCCTTGACCCGGATGTCCGCATAAAGGGGCAGGAGAACGCTTACAAGGAGGTTATCAAGACGGCAGTGGGCGGTGCCGCAGGCGTGATACATCAGGTGGAAAGCGCTACCACCGACTGCCAGCCCAATGAGAACGTGGAGGCGCTACGTGTCTTCATGCTCGGCAAGAAGATCGAGGCCCGTCCTACCTGGAAGCCTATGCACAAGCAGCCTGTCTACGCCGGCGCTCCGGTCTACACCAACGGGGTTGAGGAAGAGCTCTTCAAGGTCGGCTTCTGCCTGCCGGCAGGGCCGTATGTCTCCGACGAGGACGTCCACTACATCGTGGACAGCATCAAGGAAGCGATAGTGCGCTAAAAAAAGAACGGGGCCCGAAGAGGTCCCGTTCTTTTTGGCCGTATGTGTATTAGTGAAATAAAACAGTGTTTACCGTCCATCGCAGAGGGCGCGGAGCTCATCGAGGGAGAGGCTATGGGCCTGTGAGGTGCCTTCGAGGAAGTTGTCCGCGAGGCGGCGCTTGGCATCGTGCAGGCGGAGGATCTTCTCCTCTATGGTGTGGGCGCTGATGAGGTGGTAGACGGTCACGTTCTGCTTCTGTCCGATCCTGTAGGCCCTGTCAGTGGCCTGGCTCTCGATGGCCGGGTTCCACCACGGGTCGAGGTGGATCACGTAGTTGGCGCCGGTGAGGTTGAGCCCGAGCCCGCCCGCCTTGAGGCTGACCACGAACGCCTCCTTCTCTCCCTTCTGGAAGTCGGCGACCATCTTGCTGCGGGTGCGGATAGGGGTGGAGCCGTTGAGGTAGAAATAGCTCACCCCGTCCTTGTCGAGCTGGGCGTTGACCATGTCGAGGAAACTGGTGAACTGGCTGAATATGAGCACTCTGTTGCCTCCTGAGATTATCTCGCGCACAAGGTCGGAGAGTTCGGCGAGCTTGCTGGTCCCGCCTTTCCAGTCTTTGTTGACAAGGGCCATCGAGCAGGCTGCCTGACGGAGGCGTGTGATCTCGGCGAGGACGTTGACCGTGACCTTGCTCTCGTCTTCGAGGTCCTGCTCCACCTTTTCGCGTATGGTCTCGTAGGCGAGCATCTCGGCGTCGGAGAGCTGCACCGTGCGTACGATGTCTGTCTTGTCCGGGAGCTCGTCCAGCACTTCGGCCTTTGTGCGGCGGAGGATGAACGGCTGTACGATGCGTTTGAGGCTTTCGAGATCCGGGTCGGAGGCGTCGATGAATTTGGATGAGAACCTCTCAAACGAGCCCATCAGGCCCGGGTTGAGGAACTGGAGGAGGTTCCAGAGTTCCCCGAGGTAGTTCTGCACAGGGGTGCCGGTGAGGATGAGCCGTGATGAGGCCTTGAGCTGCATGGCTGAACCGGAGGTCTTGGTCTGGCGGTTCTTGATGGTGTGGGCTTCATCGAGGCAGACCACGTTCCAGTCTTTGGCGAGGATGTGTTCCTGCCCGTGGGCAAGCAGGCCGTAGGTGGAGATGATCACGTCGCCGGGGCCGGCGGAGTCGATGGTGGAGTCGCGGTCGCCCTCGTTGTTGAGCACGGTTATGCGCAGCGTCGGGGCGAAGCGGGCGAATTCTTTCTGCCAGTTCATGACCACCGAGGCCGGGGCCACAACAAGGGATGCGCCTTCAGAGGCCTTGTAGAGGATGAAGGCTATGGCCTGAACTGTCTTTCCGAGTCCCATGTCATCGGCAAGGCAGGCCCCGGCACCCCAGTGCGAGAGGCGGACCATCCAGCGGAAGCCTTCCACCTGGTAGTCGCGCAGCGTGGCGTTGAGGTTTGCGGGCACTTCCGGTTCGAGCCGGGAGGCTTCGGTGATGCGTTTCTCCAGATCGGCGACGCCCTTGTCGGCTTCGATGTGCATCTGGCGGGAGTGTACAAGTTCCGCGAGGGCCCCGATGTTGAACCGGGAGATCTGCACCCCGTCCTTGCCTGAGGAGCTTATGGCTTCGAGGCGGCGTACCTGCTTTCGGAGGGTGTCGGTGAGGGAGATGTAGTTTTCGTCGTCGAGGCGGATGTAGTTGCCCGTGAGGTTGCCGGAGTTGATGAGCGAGAGGATCTTCTCCAGGGACACCGAGTCAGAGTCGGAGTAGTCTATCTGCCCTTCGGCCTTGAACCACTGTTCTCCGGCTACGCTATGGATGCTGATGCTGCTGTCCTTGGCACGGTAGACCTTGATCTTCTTGTCGGACGGCCATTCGAGGACGTACTTGTCCTCCTGCGGGCTGGCCCATTCCACCATGCCGAGCAGCTGCTCCGGGCTGGCTTTGCCGTTGTCTTCGATGTCGAACTCGTCCAGCTCGTCGAAGCAGTAGTCGCCCAGTTCCTTGAGGGCCTTCTTCTCCTTGGACAGGGTCCTGGTCACCTGATAGCGTGTGCCGTCGGCTTCATCGTAGACCGTGCGGTCGCCTTCCCCTGGGTAGAGTTCGAGTTTGCCGCCCTCCAGAGGGCGGACGCAGAGCCGGGTCAGGTATCCGTCGCCGGACGGCTGTATCTTGATGTGTATGAGGGTCGAGCCCTTTATGTTCTCCAAGGATGAGCCGCCTTCGAGCAGTTCGGAGTGGATCTCGATGTGGGGCGCGAGTTTGGAGAGCAGTTCCTTGAGGCGGCCTTCAGACTGGAGCGGGAAACTCGGGAGGGAGAGCATCGAGGATAGGATCTTGGCCTGCATCTGGTTGATGCTGATGACTTTGATGCGGTCCTTGGAGGAGGTGTCGCAGGCGGTAGTCTCGTTGGCGAGAAGGGCTGTCTTCGGGAAGTTTGAGACTATCTGGTAGGACTGGCCCTTTTTCTGGATGGCGAGGAAAGGCTTTTCTTCGACTATCTCCAGTTCTTTGTAAGGTGCATAGATTCCCCCGAACACGCGGTCGCTGCCGATGAGCAGAGGCAGGGCCCTGTTGAGTCTGACGCAGGGGCCGTCGTAGCCCCGGAGCGCCATCTGCGCGATCTTTCGGTCCGTGTCATCCATGTAGTCGGGGCTGGCGCTGTAGTCGCTGTAGGAGATCCGCTTGCCGGCGCTCCATTTCCCGCTCTTGAGCCGTGTCTGGCTCTTGATCTGGAGTGTGCGGTTGTATTCATCGTAGAAATAGGCCACTCTCGTGGACTTGCCCTCGTCCTGGGCCGCTCCTTCTTCGGCGGCTGGGGCTGAGACGAGGCGGTCGATGTCCGAGATGACGCTTTCCCAGAGTTCAAGCCGCTTGAAGCGGCTGATCAGCGGGGTGCCGCCGAAGGTCTTTTCAAGCTGCTGTTTCTCCGTGTCGGAGATTTTTATGTACGGGCTGAGCTCGTGCTTGACTATGGCGTAGTTGGGGGCTGTCTGCGCGACCTCGAATCCGAAGTGGCCCTGGAGCGCTGCGATGAGTTCGACGTTGAGCGGAAGCCACTGGTATTGCCGTGATGCGCTTTCGAGGAAGTCTTTCAGATGTGGGCTTTCCGGCTTGTTGAGGTAGTCGGCCGCGAGGACGGCGGGGTGGAGCTGGGCGGATTCCCTGACTGCCTTTTTGCCGAGGAACTGGGTGACTTTGGTGCGGTCCTTGTCCGTGTCGGAGAGTTTGTAGCTGAGTATCAGGAAGAAAGACAGCAGCGGGTCGTAGTAGAAATTCTTGTCGGCGAACATCAGATTGCGTCTCTTCAGGGATTCGGCGAAGAGTTTGGACGCGTCTGAGTAGTTCCCCTTGTATAGCGACAGGATGGCTTCGATGGCCGGGGTGGAATAGAGCTGTGATGCCTGGACGGGCATGTTGGCCACTTTGCCGGTGCACAGGAAATATGTCGCCTGCAGACGGGCGAAAGGATAATTGAAGTTGAAATGATTTTTCCAGAGCCCTTTCCCGGTATACTCTGAAACAAGGTTCAAGAGATTCTCCAATACGGCCGGGCTGCTGTTGTTGTATAGGGTGTGTGCTCTGGTGCGCTCGAGAATGTACTGCGAGAATTCGTCATTGCCGAGTTTCAGGGCGTAGCCGTTGAGGGCCCCGTTGTCATTGGCCAGACTGATGTAGTCCACCCCGCTGTCTTTCGGGAATGAACCGGCAACCTTGGAGGCGATGTCCTTTTCCCCTTTGAACAGGGCTTCTGCCACGGCCCAGAGGAATTCTGCGTTGCCGCTGCGGTGCGGGAAGAGCTTGGCGTATTGTTTGAGCTGATCCGCTTTGTTCTTGAGGAAAAAGGTGGCGGCCATGAAAAAGAACTCCGGGTCTATCTGGTAACTTCTGTCCATGTAGTTCAGCCACTTCGTCTTGATGAGCATCGCGTATGAGAAGAAGGTGGCGATCTCGTCCAGTTTCCTGTTGTTCCAACCGAACTTCTTGGATAAGTCTTTGAGTTCTTTTGTGGTGACAGGGTCGGCCAAGTATGTGAGGAGACAGACGATCTCGCTGTATTTGCCTTCGAGGCAGTCTTGAATGTCGTATTTCATCAGTCGTGTGCAAAAAACACTCAAAGTTAATCAGTTCTGCCTGTAAATGCAAGCGGCGGCGGGCAGTTCGAGCCGTTTCGTGGCTGGTTAGTGGCTGGTTAGTGGCTGGTTCGGGCTCTGCAAGCCGTGAGAGGGTAATAAAAAACACGGGCCCCATGTCAGGAGTCCGCGCTTTGTCCGCTGTGCCTGCAAGAGAAATTATTTCTTGCGGGCCTTGTATCTCTGATAGAACATATCAACTCGGCCGGCGCTGTCGACGATCTTCATCTTGCCGGTGTAGAACGGGTGAGATGTGTTTGAAATCTCAAGCTTCACAAGAGGGTACTCAACTCCGTCGATGGTGATGTTCTCCTTGCTGGTGGCGCAGGAGCGGGTGATGAATACCTCATCGTTTGACATATCCTTGAAAGCTACAAGTCGGTAGTTTTCGGGATGTATTCCTTTCTTCATAATGCACTAGTGTTTTTGAACGGGCGCAAAGATACGGATAATTTTCGTAATTTTGCAAATGTTATGACACTGATTAAATCTATTTCCGGAATACGCGGGACTGTCGGCGGTCCTTGCGGCGAGGGCTTGACCCCCGTTGACATAGTAAAGTTCACTTATGCCTATTGTGCCTGCCTGCGCAGACGCAAACCGAACCCCAACGCTGGCGGGCGCTACAAGGTGGTCGTCGGACGTGACGCCCGCCTGAGCGGCGAGATGGTGGAGCAGCTCGTGTGCGGTACGCTGGTGGCCTGCGGGGTGGATGTGGTCAAGTGCGGGTTCGCCTCCACTCCTACTACCGAACTGGCGGTGAGGTTCGCTTCCGCCGACGGCGGCATCATCATCACGGCCAGCCACAATCCGCGGCAGTGGAATGCCCTTAAGCTCCTCAACGAGCACGGAGAGTTCCTCACGGCCGCCCAGGGAGGGGAAATCCTCGATGTCGCGGACAGCGGGGAGTTCGACTTCGCCCCCGTGGATGAGCTTGGCCATATCACTGAGCACGATTTCACCGATGAACACATAGACTCCGTTCTGGCGCTGGAAGCCGTTGATGCTGAGGCGATAAGCAAGGCCGGGTTCAAGGTCGTCCTTGACTCGATCAACTCTGTCGGAGGCATCATCATGCCTCGTCTGCTCGCCCGGCTCGGGGTGGAGTGCATCGTGCTCAACGGCGAGCCGACAGGGGATTTCGCCCACAATCCGGAGCCGCTTCCCAAGAACCTCACGGAACTGAGCTCCACCGTGGTGCGTGAAAAAGCGGACCTTGGCATCAGCGTGGATCCGGACGTGGACAGGCTTGCCTTCATCTGTGAGAACGGGGAGCCTTTCGTCGAGGAATACACCCTCGTCTCGGTGGCCGACTACCTGCTGGGCCTTGCCGAGAAAAAGGGCATCACCCCGCGCAGAACCGTGTCCAACCTGAGCTCGTCCCGTGCGCTGCGCGATGTGACGGAGGCTCATGGAGGGGAGTATTTCGCAGCAGCGGTGGGCGAGGTAAACGTGACCACCAAGATGCACGAAGTGGGTGCGCTCATCGGAGGCGAGGGCAACGGGGGAGTGATCTACCCGGCCAGCCATTACGGGCGCGATGCCATGGTGGGAGTGGCCCTGTTCCTGAGCAACCTTGCGCATCTTGGGATGAGTGTGAGCGCCTACAAGGCCACTCTGCCGCAGTACTTCATCGCGAAGAACAAGATAGAACTCAGCGACAAGTCGCTTATAGACAAGATCCTCGCCGCCGTCAAGGAGCACTTCGCTTCCGAGAAGGTCAACACGATCGACGGGGTGAAAGTGGATTTCGAGGCCGAGAGGAAGTGGGTGCATCTGCGCCGCTCCAACACCGAGCCGATCATCCGCATCTATTCTGAGGCCCCTACCGAGGCTGAGGCGCAGAAACTGGGAGAGGAAGTGATCGGGCTTGCCAAGAAGCTGATAGGCTGATGTTCTCTTTCAGGACAACCCCGATAGGGGAGCAGCTTGACCGCAGTCTGCAGGAGGGACGTGTGGCCTGCTTCTGCACCCAGAACTGCTGGGATCCTTCTTCCGGACGTTACTTGTATGAAATTTTCCGGGAACGGGGCAACCTTGTACGGCTTCTGCAGCCGTCCGGGAGCGAGCTCTCCCCGGAGACCAAGCATATAGATTTCAGTGCCGAAGATCTGGATGGGGTGGATGCCGTGGTGGTGGAGATACAGGATGTCGGGGCGAGGTATTTCAATTATACCCGTGATGTGATGCGGCTGCTCACCATGTGCGCGCGCCGTGAGGAGGGCCCCGCAGTGTATGTGGTGGATCATATCAACCCGGTCGGCCGTGTGGTGGAGGGTACGGTGCCGGCGGTGGATTCGGATATATGGACTCCTAAAGTGGCTCATCGCCATGGGCTTACGCTCGGGGAACTCTGCAATCTCTACTGCAATGAGATAGGGGCGCGTTTTCCTCTGCATGTGATTTCCGCCTTGAGTTCTTCGTCGCGTGAGATCCTGCCATGGGTGATTGCTCCGGCTTCCGACATACCGGGTATGTTTACCTGCGAGATGTATTCGGGAGGAGGTCTGTGGAACAATACATCCATCACTCCAGCCATCGGTACGGCCCGCCCGTATGAGTATTTCGGGGCTCCGTTCATCCGATGCGAGGATGTGCGTTTCCTGCCTGTGCCGGAGGGGGTACTGATGCGTCCGTGCACGTTCATGCCTTCCGCCGGGCGTTATGCCGGGCAGGAATGCCGTGGCTATCAGATAATGCTTCTTCCCGGGGCAAAGTATCATTCGCTTCTGCATACGCTTCAGCTGATGCGGCATTTTGCGGATCGCTATTCGGAGTTCGAAATGTATGATTCGCTTTTTGTCAAGGTGGCTGACCCTGTCATCGCGGAGTACCTGCACGGTCGCTTGACTTTCGATGTGGTACAGGAGCATGTCAAGGCGGAGGAGCAGAAGTGGGTCCGCAAGGCGAAGCGCTTCGTCTTGTATGATGATGTTCCGTATAGGATGAAATAATTTGAGATTTTCGTCTCGGGGTCTTGCAGAATCAAAATTTATGCTTACCTTTGCATTCCCGAAACGAGAAACGGTGGGTTCGTATAACGGTTAGTACTCGAGATTCTCAATCTCGCAATAGGAGTTCGATTCTCCTACCCACTACCACTGAGAGGCTGACGATTGACCGTCAGCCTTTTTTGTCGGCTGTCGCTGTCGGCTGTCGGCTGTCGGGTGTCGGGTGTCGGCTGTCGTTGTTGGCGGCTGTCGTTGTTGGCGGAGTGCGCCGTGGGCGGCCAGGCTAGCGGCATCTGCGGTTCTAGATCAGGTTCTAGAT
>DJQV01000015.1:206279-216841 GCA_002438805.1 Bacteroidales bacterium UBA6377 | reverse complement strand
CATGAGCTTTGAAAAAGCTCTCCAATTATTTTGGATATCAAACATAGGTACTGGTTCTGAAATCGTCATCCTGTGGCTTTCGTGCTTTCGGGTTATAGCAAAAGATGTGGAAAATGCTCTAACCTGAAGCGGCCGCAACGCAATTGCGGAGGTGCTTACCCTGATTTTGTCCGGCCAAAGCGCTATTCCACGGAGAAAACGCCGTTGAGAGACACTTTGTCCGGCAGAACGCCAATCCGCCGGATAAGTTTACATTCTCGGATTCTGCTCTGGCCGCATGTCACCTCGACATAACAAAAAAGCGAGTCAGGTGCGATATAACCTAACTCGCTTTGCGGACTCAAGGTGCCGCGGCATTCAGTCTTCTCTCATCCTCGGAGCATTATTGTGATGCTGCTACGGAATTGTATGTTTGTGATTATCAATCAATACTCCTCCTCGTTAAAGAAGAAGTCGTCTTTGGTGGGGTAGTCGGGCCAGATATCCTCGATGGATTCGTATATCTCGCCTTCCTCTTCGAGTTCCTCAAGGTTCTCTATAACTTCTTCCGGAGCTCCGGAACGGTTTGCGTAGTCAATCAATTCTTCTTTGCTTGCAGGCCATGGTGCATCGTCCAGGCTGCTTGCCAGTTCAAGTGTCCAATACATAAGTCGTACAATGTTTAGTCCGCAAAGATATAAAAATATTCGATACTTGATATAGCAGCGGAAAAAATCAACTTATCTCGACTCCTCCGAATGCGCATTCTGCGTCTATGAATATGGTGTGACGGCCGCTCCGTCCAGACAGCTTGTTGTTCACACCACCGAAAGCCGATGTCCCCTTTACATCGACGGCTATTCCGTCAGGGAGCATGATCTTGACACCGGCAAATTTGGCCTGTACGCTGATATGCTGATCGTTATTTATGATGGCTTCCCTTAAGTCGAGTGTCATGGAGCCGAAAGCGGCCTCAATCCTTGCTCCCTCGAAAACTTCTCCGCTGATCTTCTTGTTCTGCTCGCCGAATGCGATGTTGTAGGATTTCACTCCATTATCTATTTGTGTCGTCTCCATCTTGAAGCCGTGAGACTTGCCGGAGAAGATACTGCATGCTCCGATGATTATCAGGAGTACGGCGAGTCCGAGTTTCCAGAAGATGGACCAGTCGATTAACCCCTGCGCCTGAAGCAGCAGGAGGACACCTGTGCTGAATCCCATGACTGAACCCCAGTTGGGGTGAGTGATGAACCCGAGCAGAAACGGGATCATTATGAGAAGAGTCCACCATCCCTTAAAGAAAATGTTGAAACTGAGAACTCCGGAAATACTTAATATCCACAATATGCCCAATGCTATGAGGGCAAGTCCGAAAATGGTTTTGTTGAGCGATTTCATGGCATTGATATTTAAAAAGATGCAATAAACTCATCTATGGTGCAGCCTTCTGGCATGGCACTGCTGAGCCGTAGGCGCAGCCGCTGTTTGGCCTTGGTAACGGAGACAGGGGATATCCCGAGCATGCTTGACATCTGTTTCCCATTGAAACGGAATCGCAGCAGAGTGGCGATCCTCATTTCATTCTGGGTTATATCTGGAAATGAGGTTTTTAGCCGGGTAGGGAAGTGATCACAGACCTTGTCCAGAATTTCATCCAGTCTTTTCCAGTCCTTGTCGGAGAGATAGCGGTCGCTTTCTCTCAAGGATGTCACAAGTTTGTCTTCATCCATGAGAACTGACCGCAGTTCCGAGCGGTTGCGTTCGCTTTGAATGAGTTTAGCCTGTCCACGATTCAGTTCCTCTTCTTTCTCTTCAATGGCACTGTCTCTGGATTCCAATTTGTTACGGAAAATTTTGGCCATCACGAATATGGCAACTGCAAGGACTATCAGCACCGACAGAGCCGTTCCGATGATTCTGGCTCGGGAAGAACGGGCATCAGCCTTTTCCAGCTCCACTCTGGACTCTATGATTTTGTCGCTTTGCTGTTCTGCCGTCCTCTGGTCGTTGAGTTGATGGTTGAGAGTAAGATATTTGACCGCGTTGGCATCATCGTGGAGCAGGTCTCTGTATACTATATATGTTATCTGTGAGGCGGTGATCCTTGAGACGAGATTTGGTGAATCAAGATCTTTTGCCGCATAGAACAGTGCGGAATCAGCCATTCCCATTTTGCGGAAAGCATCTGCAAGCACAACATAGCGTACGCGCTCTTTCCTTTTCCCCTCCTTTACCAGTCTTTCTTGCGTCCTGACGCCCTCTGATGCACATTCGAGGGCCTTGTCAAACTGCCCGTCGCGACTGTAAATGGCAGCGACGCCATAAAGAGCTCTGGCGTAGTCGTTCTCCGAACGGCCTTCCTTGGCCACGGACACCGCTTCTTCTCCGCGCCTGATGGCCTCCGAATAGTCCCCGCCGGAGTCAGCCAAGAACATTAGGGCGTGGGAGGTATTTATGAGGCCGGTGATTTCGAGGGCTTTGGATCCTGCAGCCCGAGCTTCCTCTATCCCTTTCTCAAATTCCGGAATGGACGAGTTGTACCATCTCCTCTCATTCAAGGCGGTGGCGTATCTCATGTGGATCAAGGCGGCAAGCATGTGGTTATCGGATCCTTCGATCTGCCGACTCGCCATCATCAGGTCGTGGACCCATTCGGCTTCGTTTCCTGACTTGTTTTCTTGATTCACAACACTGCGCAGGTAATAGGACAAGGCTTTCCGATCGTCTGAGCCATGACGCAGGAACCATTGCACCCCGGAGTTCATGATCTCTTCATCGAGTTGTGGCTTGTATGAGTTATAGTCCGCGTAGGTTTTAAGCAAACACCAGGAGGCATGTCTGAACGCCCCGTCGGCAGCGGTGTATGGTCTTGAGTCAAGTATCGCCGCGGCACTGTCGGGTTTTGAGTCCACGAGCGACTCCGCTTTCCGGAGATCATCGGGGAGGTCTGTTCCACTGTGACACGCCGTCAGGCATAGCGCAATGATAAAGATAGGAAAGGCTTTGTTCATAAGTCCCCAAAAGTACGAAATTGTTCCGGCTTTGCAAAGCCGGAACAATTTGTTGTCATTTGCCCTCGATCCCGGATCCTTTGGCGCTTCCGATACGGGAAGCCTCATCGATATTGCCGACATTGCGCCTTTGGGTCCCGGTGGCTTTCCCGAAGTTCCAACTGATGCCTATATGGAAGCTCTGCGCGTAGTACTTCTGTCCTAGGTATGAACTTTTTACGCTGCCGAGCACGGATTCGTCCCCTGCTGTCAGGCAGTCCAGATTGGTCGCCAATGTACGGAAGATGTCGTCGAGTTTGGCTGTGAGAGTGAGTCTGCCGTCAAGCATGTTCTTGCGTACTGCAAGATTGGCAGTGTACTGGTCGCGGATCTTGAAGAAACCATAGGCCATAGGGGAGTTGTATCTTCCGTCAAGTTGGATTTTCCAGTCGGACGGGAGGTTGAAGGTGAGGCAGGTGTACAGGGCTGCCGAGAGGGTTCTGTTCTCTGCCATACCGGCTGTGGAAGCATCCATGTACAGGGCATTGGCATTGACGGTCCAGATGAACCATCTGGTGATCGGGAGTTCTGACAGGGCTGCGGTAAGGATTGCCATGTCCTGCCGGCCGAAGTTGGCCCAAGCCAGCATCTGGTCTCCATTTGCCTTGAGGTACGGCATTTGGGAGAACATGTCTCCGGTGTGGCTGTATCCGGCGCTGAGGGCGAAGTGCTGGCCCATGCCGGCGGACAGTGATACTTCGTCTATGTACGAAGGCTTCAAAGCCGGGTCTCCGACAGTATAGGAATGGGCGTCAATGTAGTTTTCTGCTGGATTGAGGGCGTAGTAACTTGGTCTCTGGATGCGCCTTGAATAGGAGAGTGCGAAGTTGAGCCCGGCTTTCGGGGTGAATCCGGCAAATACCGTCGGGAAGAGATCGAAATAACTTCGCCTTGTCTGGTCCGAGGCGGAAATCCAGTCCCCGAATGAGTTGGTGTATTCTCCTCGCAGTCCGGCCTTCAGAGACCACTTTGGGCCAAGCTGTGCTGAAGCAGAGATATATGCGGCCCCGATGTGTTCGCGGTAGTTGAATTCGGTGTTCCTATCCGGCAGTCCCGTTTCGATACGTGTGGTCGTGTTGTCGGTGGAGGAGAGAGCCCACTTGAGTCCGGCCTCAAGCATGAACATTTTGGCTACCAATGTCTGATAGTCGATTTTAGCCGAGTATATGTTGACCCTGTTGTCCGAGCCGATCTCCCTCCGGCTGCCGGTCCAGTCTGCCATACGGTCTGTAAGCGCGTAGATGTCGGTAATTCCTTCACCAGTGCCGGTATTGTTGTACCAGTCGAGGTTGGCTGTCAGTTCTGCACTGCGCGACTGGTCGAAAATGTGCGTGTAGTTGAGGTTTGTGTTGACCTGCCTCATCCTGTTGTCGTTTCTGGTGTCGGACTCTGTCCTCTCAATCGTGGTGTTCCCGATGGTCTGGTTTGTGATGTTATGGGCCCTGTCAGAACTCATAAGGTCATGAGCCATAGGGATATTTACTATAAATCCGAAAGTATTGCGCTCGTCTGCCATCCAGTCGTTGCCGAGGCGTACCTGCCAGTTGGAATAACGGTCTTTCTGGAGGGAACTGGATGTTATGGCCATCGGAATGCCTGCATTGTCCAGACGGTTGTCGATGTCCATCTTGATGTCGGTGTTGTATATGCCCTCGTAGATGTTGAGGAATGTGCTGGTTTTTCTGCCTCGATAATTGAGGTTCGCCCAACTGCTTTCCTGCCATAGGAAGCGGTCGGTGTCTTTGAAATACATGCCACCTCCGTCTGCACCGAGGCTGCCGTTGAGGCCTGCGAGCGTGTTGCGTTTGGTCTTGATGTTGATGATGCCGCCCTGGCCTGAAGCATCATACTTGGAGGAAGGGTGTTCCATCAGTTCGAATTTTTCGATGCTTTCGCCTCCCGTGGAGCGCAGCATAGCTTCAAGGCTCTGTCCGTCCAGATAGGAGGGCCGTCCGTCAATCCAGACCTGGACGCTCTTTCCGTTGAGCTTGATGTTGCCGTCCTTGTCTATGGTGACTCCTGGAGTTTTGCCGAGGAGCTCAAGGGCATTGCTGCCTTGGGCGAAGGCGCTTTGGGATATGTTCATGACCACTTTGTCCACTTTCATTTCCACCAGCTTGACCCTTTCGGTGACAGTGGCGCCGGAAAGCATGCCGGCATCTTCTTCAAGGAAGATCACAACTTTCTCTTTGGTCCCAGCAAGTAGTGTCACCTGACGGCTGAAGTTTTTGTATCCGAGCAGGGACGCTGTGAGGGTGTATTCTCCGGGTTTGGCTGCCAGTCTGTAGGTGCCGTCAGCTTCGCAGGTGGTGCCTGCAATTATGCTGCTGTCCTTGTCCATCAGAGCGACAGTCGTCCAGCCCAAAGGCTCTCCGCTTGCCTTATCATATATGGTTCCTCCGATTTCAGTCGGAGTCTGTCTTGCCGCACTTGCGTTTGAAGTGCAGATTAGTGTCGCGGCCAATGTCAAGGCCGCTTTGATGAGATTGTTCATTCTGTCCGTTTTTTTCACGATGCAAAGTTAGCCCGGAAAGGGCTTTGGCGGTGCATCGTGATGTGGACAGATGTCAATGTTAAATAATTGATAGACAGTATATTGTTGCGCCTGTTGTGGACAAGTGGACATTTCAGAAGATGCGTGAACGCCATAAGACAAAAAATACCGGCTGGAATCATCCAGTCGGTATTTTGTGACGCCTGCAGGATTCAAACCTGCGACCTTTTGATCCGTAGTCAAATGCTCTATTCAGCTGAGCTAAGGCGCCAAGTCAAACCGGACGAACCGGTCTGTTATTTATTCTGCCGGGGTTTCCTTCACGTTGCGCTTTGCCTCCTTGATGCGGGCCTTCTTACCTGCAAGGTTGCGGAGGTAGAAGATACGTGCGCGACGAACCTTTCCGACTTTGTTGAGTTCAATCTTCTCGATGGCTGGAGACTCGTAAGGGAAAATCCTCTCGACTCCGACTCCGTTGGACACCTTACGGATAGTAAAGGTCTTGGTGAAAGGGGTAGCTCCGCAAATCTGGAGAACTACTCCGCGGAAGCTCTGAAGTCTGAACTTGTCGCCTTCCTTGATCTTGTAGGTCACGGTGATTGTGTCACCTGCCTTGAACTCCGGGTAGGATGCAGCCTTGTTCTCGCTGAAGGACTGCTCCACTATTTTCATCAAATCCATAATCTGAATTATGTTCTAATTGCAGCATCATCAAACCGTCTGAAGAGCGGCTGCCGTTTTCGGATTGCAAAGATAGGCAATAATCGCGAACCTCCAAAATTTTTTAAAAGAATTCGCTCTCTTTTTTGAAGATCGTCATGTCGTCCCTTGTAGGTGCCGGCTTGAACGAATCGCTGCCCCTCATCGCCTCGATTGCGTCTTTCTCGCTCTTGCTCAGTTTGTGAGGAACCCAGATCAGGATCTTTATGTAGAGGTCGCCCTTGCCGTAGCCGTTGACTGAAGGAAGACCTTTGCCGCGGAGCTTCTGCACTGTTCCGGACTGGGTGCCGGCAGGCAGTTTCACGGTCTGAGGCCCGTCAAGGCAAGGAACCGTGATCTCGCATCCGAGTATGGCATCGGTTACCCTTATCACTTTTGTGTAGAAGAGGTTCTGTCCCTCCCTCTTGAAGAGGGCATGAGGTATCTCCTCAATGGTGACATAGAGATCCCCGTTGACTCCTCCCATTGGACCGGTGTCCCCACCGCCCTGTACTGTCAGCTGCATGCCGTCCTCGACCCCTGCCGGAATCTTGACGGTCACGTTCTCCCGAACCTTGACGACTCCGGTGCCGTGGCACTGGCTGCACGGATTGGTGACTATTTTGCCTGAGCCCTTGCAGTTGGGGCAAGTAGTGGTCTGGGTGAATATGAAACTGCCCGTCACCACCTGGCCCGTTCCCTTGCAGGTAGGGCATATCTTGACATCAGACGCGTTGGTCGTTCCCTTGCCGCCGCAGGCTGGACATGGCCTGTTGCGCTCGACGGTGATGGTCTTCTCGCACCCGGAGGCAATCTCCTCCAGGGTGAGGCGCACCTTGACACCGAGGTCGTTGCCCCTCACCACGCGGGAGCCTGAACTCCTCTGGCTTCTGCCTCCGAACGGGGAACCCCCTCCGAATGAGGAGCCTCCGAAACTGAATCCGCCACCTCCGAAGATGTTTTTCAGCAGGTCGTCTAGACTGCCGAAGTCCTGGGCCCAGTTCTGGCTTCCGGAAGTGTCTCCGACACCGGCGAAGCCGAACTGATCGTATTTGGCCTTCTTGTCCGGGTCACTCAATACGGAATATGCCTCGGAAGCCTCCTTGAACTTCTCCTCGGCGGTCTTCTTCTCCTCGTCCGTACCGCTTACCCAACGGTCCGGATGCCATTTGAGCGCCGCCTTGCGGTATGCGCTCTTTATGTCATCGGCGCTGGCCCCTTTCTGAAGGCCGAGCACCTCATAGTAATCTCTTTTCTCTGCCATAATGTTTTATGCTCCTACAACAACCTTCGCATAGCGGAGCACCTTCCCGTTGAAAGTGTACCCGGTCTGGATGACATCCACCACCTTGCCTTTCATGTCCTCTGAAGGGGCCGGTACCTGGGTGACAGCCTCGTGCATGTCGGTGTCGAACTTCTCGCCTTTGGCCTCGATTTTGGCGAGTCCTTTGGATTTGAGGTAGTCCATCAGCTTGGTGTAGATGAGGTTAGTGCCTTCCTTGGCAGCCTCATCTGCTGAAGATGCGAGCATCTCCATGGCCCTCTCGCAGGCATCAAGTACAGGAAGCATTCCCTTGACTGTCTCGGCTGAAGCCGAAGCCGTAAGGGAAAGCCTCTCCTCGGCGGAGCGGCGGCGGAACGTCTCGAACTCAGCCATCAGGCGCAGATAATCATTCTTCTCTTTCGCCAGTTTGTCAGTGAGTTCGGAGATTTTCTTCTCAAGCCCCTCATCCTTGCGCTCCTCCTTCTTGCTCTCTTTGTTCGGATTTTCTTCAACGGGAGTCTCCTCCTTTTCCAGTTCAGGCTCCCTCTTTATATTTTTCTTGTCTGACATAATCAAAGTCATTTTTATGACTCATCAAAATCAAAAGCCCTGCCAGTGACATAATGTCACCTGAAGAAGCGGTCTATTTCCTTGAGAGACTCCGGAAGCGCGAAGATCGCCACCCGGTCGTAGGCCTCTATCTTCGTGTCGCCCACGGCGATGTATGCGTCGTTGCCGCGGATGACCCCGACTATGATGGCGTTCTGCGGAAACTCGAGGTCTTTGAGCGGGGCCTTGGTGATCGGTGCGTCCGGCGCCACCGTGTATTCCATCACCTCCGTGTTGGTGCCGGCCATGTACCTGACAAAACGCGCCTTGCCCGACAGGGTGAGGCGGAAGATCCTGCCAGCCGTGATCAGCTTGCGGTTGATGACATTGTCCACCCCCATCTCCTCCGCGAGGCGGATGTATTCTATGTTCTCGACTTCTGCCACGGTGCGGGCGACCCCGAACTTGCGGGCCACCACACAGGAGAGCACATTGCTCTCGTCACTGTCCCCGAGGGCTATGAAGGCGTCGTACTGCTGTATGCCCTCCTCGAAGAGGAAGTCCGAGTTGCGTCCGTCCCCGTTGATGACCAGGACCGAGTCCGGCAGGTTTTCGGACAGATGGATGCAGCGGTCCCTGTCCTTCTCCACTATCTTGACGGTGATCCCCGCCCCGGCGAGGGACCTGGCAAGCATTTCGGAAGTCCTTCCCCCGCCGAGGATGAACGCGCTGCTTATGTCTATGTTGCTCTTTCCGAACAGTTTATGAAGAGCGGCCACGCCTTCCCGGCGGGAGATGGTGAAGACAAGGTCTCCGAACAGGAATTTCGTGTTGAGTTTCGGGATGATGGTCTTGCCGTCGCGGGATATGGCTATGACCCTGAACTGCTTGAGGTCTTCGGGATCTATGGTGCTGATGAACTCGGAGAGCTTCAGGTCGAGCAGGGGAGACTCCTCGTTGAGCTTGAACACAGCGATCTGGAGTTTGCCGCGGGCGAACTCCATGGTCTCGGCAGTGGAGTTGTGGTTGAGAAAGTCCACGATCTCATCCGCCGCAATCCTTTCGGGATAGAACATCATCTCGATGCCCATCTCCTTAAAAAGCAGCTTGTTCTCGGCAGAAAGGAACTCCTCGTCGCTGATTCTTGCTATGACTTTGGACGCACCGAGCCGTTTGGCCAGCAGGGCACCCACTATGTTGACTTCCTGTGGGGCAAAGGGGTATACCGCTATATAAAGGTCCGCCTGTGCAGCCCCGGCTTCCTTGAGTACCTTGATGGAAGACGGACTGCCTACAATGGTCTCCACGTCCGTGTAGGCGGACATCGACGCTATCCTTTGCTGGTTGTCGTCGATGACGGTGATCTCGTTGCCCTCGGAGCGTAGCATTTTCGCCAGATGCGAGCCTACCTCCCCGGCGCCTTCAATGACAATCTTCATATTTTCTCAAATAATCAAAAATCTTCTTCCCGCGCAGCGCATACTCCACGATTATGCACAGAGGCATTACCCCGCGCACTTTTCCTGAGCCGGTGGCCGGGGTGTGCGGGGCCTTGCGCAGAGTGCGGTATTCCCTGTGTGCCCGGAACACGGCCCGGAACAAGTCCGTCTTTCCCTGCAGAAGGTACACGAGCGCGGACGCATCATCAAGCAGGAGGCGCACGAAAATCCGGACGCGTGCCCTGGCCGGGCCTATCGTCGGGGCGAGGTTGTTGTCCAACAGGAGCAGGCCGTTGCGGTAGTTGAGCCTGAGCTTCGAGACCGAAGTGCGGGGGAGCGTGCCCCCTCCCAGATGCCAAACCCGTGTGCACGGGACAACACTGACCTTGTACCCCGACAGCTGGGCCCTCCAGCAATAGTCGATCTCCTCCATGTGGGCGAAAAACCGGTCATCCAGTCCTTTGAGCTCTTCCCACAGCGACGCCCTGGTCATCAGGCAGGCCCCGGACACCCAGAGGACATCCTGGCCGCGGAAATACCATGGCCCGTCAATATCGGTGCGGGACAGGACTCGTCCCCGGCAGAAAGGGTAGCCGAAACGGTCAACATACCCGCCCGCCGCTCCGGCATATTCAAGCATCCCTGTCTGGATGTACTCCCCGTTGCGGTGCAGGAGCGCCATCAACTTGGGCCCGCAAACCCCGCATTCGGGGTGTTCGTCCATGTGCCGGGTGAGGTTGTCTATCCAGTCCGGGTCCACGAGAACGTCCGAGTTGAGCAGGACAATGTACTCGGGGCGCGAGGCCGGTCCGGAGAGCAGGGCCGCGACAGCCCTGTTGTATCCTCCGGTGAAACCATAGTTGCGCTCCAGGGCAATTGTCCTGACTCCCGGGAAATGCTGGGCGAGCATCTCAACCGAGCCGTCAGTGCTGCCGTTGTCCGCGACCACAAGCTCCGCATCCCTGCCGCAGAGGCTTTCCTCTATGGCAGGGATGAACTGAGCCAGATATTCCCTGGTATTCCAGTTAAGTATGACAACGGCGGTTTTCAGAACCGGACCCTATTTGCAGTCGCAACTGTCATCGCAG
>DJQV01000015.1:0-206188 GCA_002438805.1 Bacteroidales bacterium UBA6377 | reverse complement strand
ATCGCAGCTGCAATCCTTTCCGCAATGGCAGCCGTCTTTCGGGAGGTACTCCCCGTGAAGCCCCTCCTTGAGCTCCTTCTCGCTGGCTTCGCGCACGCTCTCCACCTTTCCGGTAAAATGCAGGGTCTTGCCGGCCATCGGGTGGTTGAAGTCCATCGTCACGCTGTCCTCTCCCACGCTCTCGACCTTGCCCTGCACGACCTGGCCGGCAGAGTTGAGCATAGGGATGACGTTTCCCGGCACGAGCAGATCCTCACGGAGCTTGCCGTCGATCTCGAAGGCGCTTTTCGGGATGTCAACCTTGTACTTCGGGTCGTATGCGCCGTACCCTTCCTCCGGTGTGAGGGTGAACTCGAACTTGTCACCAGGTTCCTTGCTCTCCAGTTCAGATTCGAATTTAGGGAGAAGCATCCCTGTCCCGTGTATGTATTCAAGCGGAGCGTCAGATCCCGCCTTGTCGGCTGTCTTGCCTTCCACGTTGAGTTCGTAGCTTACTGCTACAACTTTGTTTTTAGCTACTTTCATTGTTTTTAAAATTAAATTGTTATCCGCTGAAATCCACATCGGCAAACGCCAATGTCGGTATGAGTCTGGACATGCAGCTCCGGGCATCGTCCCCGGCGGCGACAAGACCCTTCCACAGCGTTAGGAAGTTTCCGGTCACCAGCATCCCGCTCACAGGCCTGATGATCCTCCCGTCCTTGAACAGGAAGCCTTCAATGCCGTAGGAGAAATCCCCCGTGACGGGGTTGCTGTTGCCGCCGTTGAAGTCCGTCACGAGTATTCCCTCACCGCACATCTCCAATATTTCTTTTCTTCCCAGACCCGGCCGGGGCCACGGCATGACTTTCGGCCTTGTGGCGTCCTCTACGGTCGGGGCAATGCCGAGTTTGTGCGACATGTAGGTGTTGACAAAATATTCGCACACCTCGCCTTCCCGGACTATGGGAGCTTCATGTGTGGCAACTCCCTCCGAGTCAAAGAGTTTTGAGCATGTCTGTCCCTTGATGTGCGGCAGATCCATGATCGTCAGCCCTTTTGGAAAGACTTTCTTCCCCAAACTGTCCATGAGGAATGAACTGTTCTGCTGTATGGCGAAGGCGTTGAGTGCCTTGAGGATGGGGGAGACCATCTTGGATGCGGCCTCGCTGTCCACCACCATCGTGTATTTCCCGCCGGCAGCCGCTTCCGAGCCTGCCTGGGCTCTGGCGCGCTCAAGGGCCTTCTCTCCGCACGAGGCTGCGTCGAGCCTGTCCAGATGCGAGGCTGAATCCCACCAGTAGCCGCTGTATTTCTCTCCATCCTGCTCGATGGTGATCTCAACCCCGTAGTCAAACGAAGTCTCGCTGTGCACGCACAGCACCCCGTCGGTGTCCATCAGGACGGTCGTGAAGGTGCTGTCGGAGTATTCCCCCTCTTCAGAGAGTATCCCTTCACGGTAGATTGAGGCTTCGAGCGCCATCTGAATCCTCTTTTGAGGGTTGAGCCCCTCCCTGTGACAATCTGTCAGCTCCAGTTCGTCTCCGGTGAGGGCTGTCCTGCAGCAGCGCTCTACTTCCGGAAGATCCCTGCACTCGTCGCGCGAAATCGTCTTGACCGTCCTGACAGAGCTTTCCAGAAAGTCCCTGAGCGAGTCCCTGTCGAGCTTGTTGGTGGAGAAACTTCCGAAGCGGCCGTCAGCGAAGAGCGCGAAACTCAGCGAACTGTCCTCGCAGCGTGTGACCCTGTCCACCTCGCCGTTGAGCGTGGCGACCAGATCCTCTTCACTGCGGCATAGGGTCGCACGAGCCTTGTCGGCCCCTGCCTGGACAGCCATCCGCAGGCTTTCCCTTACAAGTTCTATGTCCTTAGTCTCTGTCATTTCATTCGCCTCCCACGGTAAGATTGCGTATCAGCACGGACGGAATTCCGCACGATACCGCCACGCTCTGCTCTTTTCCGCAGGTCCAGGTGCTCTCGTCTATCTTCAAGTCCGATGCCACTGCCTCAATGTCAGCGAGAGCCTGCGGCCCGTTGCCTATTATGTTTATGTCCTTGACCGGCATCGTGAGTCTTCCTCCTTCGATGAGGAATCCGCTGCGGACATAGAAGGTGAAGTCGCCCTCACCGATCTTGACCTGGCCGTTGGCGAACTGGTCAACGAAGATCCCGCGGCCCACGGAGGAGATCAGATCCTCGACGCTGCCTTTGTCACCGCTCTCCATGTATGTCGCACGCATACGTGGTATCGGGTTGTACCTGAATGATTCCCTGCGCCCGTTGCCTGTAGGCTGTACTCCATACCAGGCCGCACTGATGCGGTCGTGCAGGTATGATGTCAGCACCCCGTCGGTGACCATGTATGTCTTCTGTCCGGGGATTCCCTCATCATCGTAGTTGCAGGCGCCGCGGTTGCCTTCAAGAGTGCCGTCATCGAGGATGTTGATGCCCTTGGGGCAGATCCTGCGGCCCATCTTGTCGGAGAATATGGACTGGCCCTTGCGGTTGAAGTCCGCCTCGAAGGCATGTCCCATGGCCTCGTGCAGCAGAATCCCGGAGGCCCCGGCTCCCATCACGACCGGCATCTGTCCGCCTTTCGGCCTGCGTGCCTCGAAGCGTTCATCCATGCCCTTGACGGCTCTGGCAGCAAGATCCTCAAGCACCTCTTCCCCGATCATCTCCACTCCCTGTCTGAGGCTTCTGGAGACGCTGCTGTTTTCCGTGCGGTCTCCTTGGCGGAAGATGGTCTGGACGCTGACGCTCCCGAGCGGCCTGCGGTCATAGGTGAGTTCCCCGAGCGAATTGTACATCATGATGTCGCTCACCGACCAGGAAATGGCGGCGATGACTTTGATGACGCGGCTGTCCAGGCTGCGGATCCTCAAGTCGAGTTTTTTAAGGAAAGTCACGAGAGAGGCGGTGTCTGCCTTCCTCCAGTCGAGACGCATCGGATACCTGTCCGGCGCAGGGACGGCCCCGAGCCGCTGGGGGCTGAAGTCGGTGGAGGATGAGGTGCCGGATGCGATCGAGCCCGCCGCTGCCGCTGCGCTCATCAGGGACTTCATGTCTGTGCTTTCTGCATAAGCGTAGCCGGTCTTTTCCCCTTTCAGCACGCGGATGCCGCATCCGTAGTCTATATGATGGCCGCCCGAAGTGACTTCTCCGTCGCGCAGAAGGAGATCGCCATATTCCGTATCCTCGAAATACAGGTCGCACCAGTCGCCTCCTGCGCGCAGGCCCTCGGCCACTATCCTGCGGAGCTCATCTTCCGAGAGGGGGAATCTGTCAATATTCTTCATTTGGATGTATGATGTTCCAGATAAGGTGATATTTTTCGTTGTCTTTTATATAGGAGTACTGCTTCGACCCTTCCGCCACCACAGTGAACGGCGATTTGGAGTTGTCGGCGAGTATCCAGTTGTCGCAGATGGGCCTGTATGTGTCGAAGAAATACTGAAGCCCCATCACATAGCGCCGCCGCACCACATTGTCCGGGATGTTGTGACCTCCGGCTGCGACCCGGTCCCGGACGCGGCTTATGGCCAGTTCCGGAGAGTTGAGCCAGAAATACAGCAGCGTCACTTCATAGCCCACAGACTGGGCTTCTTCGATGATCTTGACCAGCGAGCGCGTGGCCAGGGTCGTCTCGATGCTGAAGTCTTCATAACGTCCCAGCAGATAGTTGATTTTCATCAGCATATACCGGCTGGCTGTGATGGATGCGGCCGATGGGTCGAAAGGCGAGAGGCTCTTGGCGAACTCGTCTGAATTGACGAACTCCCTGCAGTCCAGAAGATCCGGAAGCAGGGTGTATGACGCCGTGGTCTTGCCCGAGCCGTTGCATCCTGAGAGTATGTATAATTTAGGCATGGTCTATTCCGTATCCGAAAAGTGCGAAATCCCCTTTGACGGGGTCTGCCGGGAAGACTTCACGGAAAGCGTCCGTGATCTGTCCGGCGGTGATGATGTCCTTGCTGCGCCTGGACGTGAGTCCGAGCGCGAGGGCCTGGTCGTAGACATGGACATCGAGCGGTATCAGAAGATCCGCCGGTGAGATGTGCTTCCACAGTCCCAGGTCCACCTTGCCGTCGTCCCGTACCAGCCAGCGGCGCATCATGTTTATCTTCTTGTCAGGTGCCTTGGGGTCCGGTTTCTGTCCGAAGACGGTCTGGCGGATCTGCTTCGCGTCCAATGTCTCAAGGGAGTCGTGTGATGAATAGAACTCCTTGAGCCTGCGGCAGATGTCAGCAGTGTCGGACCACTTCACAGTCCTGTGTATGCTTGTCCTGTCGTCCCTCCATTCTCCTGACATGACGTAGTCGAGAGGTCTCCATTCCATCTGGTCGAAGAGCCGGGTGCAGTCCCTGACTATCATGGACCTTCTTCCCCAGGCGAAGTGAGCCGCGAACACAGAGGCGATCTCGATGTCCTTGAGGCTGGCGCCGTCCCTGGCGAATTTCCTCGGAAAAGCGATCGGGTCCTCGTCAAAATAGACTGGGTCGTTGTATTTCCCGGCCCAGTCTATGAGTTGTTCCTTGAGTTCCTGCGTCATTATTGCTTCTCAGGGATGGCCTCGAGCACAGCCTTGAGGAAGTCCCATGTCTTCTGGACTGAAGGGATGTTGACCTTCTCGTCAGGGGAGTGCGGGTACATGATGGTAGGTCCTATGGACACCATTTCCCAGTGAGGGTATTTGGCTCCGAGCAGGGCGCACTCAAGTCCTCCGTGGGTGGCGAGGACGTTCAACGGCTTTCCGAACATCTTGGTGTGGATGTCGTTGAGCATGGCGATCATCGGGGTGTCCGGCTTAGGGGTCCAGCCGCTGTAGCCTCCGACGAACTTGATCTTGGCACCTGCGAACTCGAAGATGTAGCGCACTCTTGCAGCGAGTTCAGCCTTTGACTCGTCGATGGCGCTTCTCAGCAGCGAGGCGACTGTAAGATGGCCGCGGCCGCACCTTACGACGGCAAGGTTGATAGATGTCTCCGTAAGCCCCGGCATGCTCTGGCTCATCCTTATCACATTGGAAGGGCAGGCGGATATGGCCTTGAGGGCGTTGAGCGCAACTTCATCCTCGATGTAGCTGCCTGCTGCGCTGCTCTTCTCCACGGTGCAGCACATTCCCGGATCGCTCTCCTTGTAACGTGCGGTCACCTCAGCGAAGTTCTTGCGGATAGCCCTGACTGCTGCGGCGCCCTTCTCGGCGGGAACTGCGATTTCCGCCTCGCCCTCGAAAGGTATGGCGTTGCGCAGGCTTCCTCCCTTGATGTCGGTGAGCTTGACACCGTATTTCTCCATCACAGGTATGAGCGCGTTGGCAAGTACCTTGTTTGCGTTGGCCCTGTAGAGGGAGATGTCCATCCCCGAGTGTCCTCCGGAAAGGCCTTTGACGGTGAGCTTGTATCCGGCATATCCGGCAGGGGTTTTGAGAGACTTGTATTTGAAGTCGGCGATGGCGTCCAGACCTCCGGCGCAGCCGATGCAGAGCTCGTTTTCGTCTTCGGAGTCGAGGTTGATGAGTATGTCCCCTTTAAGGACGCCGCTCTTGAGGGCGTCGGCTCCGGTCATGCCTGTCTCCTCATCGTATGTGATGAGCACTTCGACCGGCCCGTGCTTGAGACTCTTGTCCTCGGCTACGGCCATTCCCATGGCCACTCCGATTCCGTTGTCGGCTCCGAGCGTGGTCCCCTTGGCCTTGAGCCAGTCCCCGTCGACCACCGTCTCGATCGGGTCTTTCAGGAAATCATGGACGGTGTCGGCAGTCTTCTGAGGCACCATGTCCATGTGTCCCTGGAGGATGACCCCCTTGCGGTTTTCGAATCCCGGTGTGGCCGGGACGCGGAGGATCACGTTGCCGGTCTCGTCGGCGAACGCTTCGATGTCATGTTCTTTCGCCCAGTCGAGGATGTGCTTGCGCACGACTTCCTCGTGTTTTGACGGGCGCGGACAGCGGGTGAGACCATAGAATGCGTCCCATACTACCGCTGGTTTCAAATCCTTGATAGTCATAATTATATCTGTTTTAGAGCTGTTATTTCCATCTTTTGTGTGTCCACAAGTAATTCCAAGGCTGCTCCTGAAGGTCTTCCTGAAGCAGGGCATAGTATCTGTCGAGTATCTCCTTTTCCTCCATCTGCCGTGCGTCCTTGCATATCGGCACGAAAGTCATCTCGTAGTTGCCATCGTTCCCCTCACGCATCCTGAGGTAGGCCACAGCCATCCCGAGCTTGTGGGCGAGCGCCGGAGCGCCGTCCATTGACCATGTTTCCTGATGCATGAAGTCGCTGACCCTCACCTTGGACGAGTCGGAGTAGGGGTACTGGTCCGTCACTATGTTGTAGAACATCCGTTCGCTCTTATGCCTTATCACATAACGCATAAGGCTGTATGACTCGACCATGCCGCCGTAGTGCTCCTTGTCTTCCACTGCGGCCAGACGGTTCTTCTTCATGAAAAGTTCCCAGACCGGGCTGGAGAGTTTTTTGTAGACCACGCACATGTTGTGCTCCGGGTACTTGAACGGTTCGGAGGTGTAGAATCTGTATCCTCCGAAGAGCTCCCAGTTGCCGCTGTGCGAGCCCATCACGAACACGCTCCGGCCCTCATCGTAACAGGCGTTGAGCAGTTCAGGGTTGGTGATCCGGACTATTCCGGATTTGCGCAGCCTGGAAGGGGTGGATGCCCCGAACCAGACGGCCTCTCCGATGATTTTTCCGAAATGCGCATACGTGCGCCTGCAGATGTCCTGGAGCTCGTCATATTTTTTGTCCGGAAAACTTCTTGCAAGGTTGATCATCACCACGTCACGGCGGTAACGGATCATATTGCAGGCGATCTTCCCGATCAGTTTTCCGCATTTTCTGTGGAAACCGAGCGGGAGGATCGCCAGAGGTCTTGTCAGGCAACGTAGTGCGAAGCAGCCTGCTTTCCCGGAACCGGCCATGCTAGGCGGTCACTTTTTCGAGCCACTTCACCATCCCGAGCATCACGCCCATGGAGATGAGGCAGATGACAAGGAACACTAGCCAGCAGTACTGGATCGGCCAGGCGTTGTACATAACAGGGCCTATCCAGATCATGAGGTTGCCGAGAGCTGTGGCACCGAGCCAGAGTCCCTGACAGAGTCCCTGAAGGTTCTTCGGGGCCACCTTGGAGACGAAAGAGAGTCCGAGCGGCGATATGAAGAGCTCAGCCACGGTAAGGAAGAAATAGGTGACTATCAGCACCCAAGGGCCCGCCAGCATTGAAGAACGGGTAGCGTCATCAAGCGCCCTGAATTCTGTTCCGGAAGGGTATCCCATGGAGGCTGAGAAAATGGTCAGGAAGAGATATGCGCAGCCGGCGATGCCCATTCCGATGGCGATCTTGCGGGGAGTGGATATTACTTTGCCTTTGTTCGCCAAGGCTGAGAATATGGCCATGATGATAGGGGTCAGGACAATCACGAAGAAAGGATTGACCGCCTGCCATATTTCAGGGGCTATGGATTCGGTGCGGATGAAATCACGGGCGAATACCGAGAGGGACTGGCCGTTCTGGTGGAACGAGAGCCAGAAGAATACAGCCACACCGAGAACTGCGAAGAGGGCGGCCATCCTCTGCTTGATCTCCTTGGCCATGGAAGCCTTTTCCTCCGGAGTGTACTGCTGCACGGAGGCAGTTTCCTTCTTGGCTGGGTTAGGGAATTTCTTGCGGCAGAGGCTGAAGATGACAAGTGAGATCATCATGGCGGCCACCGAGGCTATGAAGGAGTAGTGGATACCGGTGTTGAAGACGTCGAGGTAGCTGGTGCAGAATGCGCTGACGGCAGAAGGGTCGGCCATATCCACCGCGGCTCCGGTGTTGGCCTTGGCGATGAGCCCGGCGAGGTTCGGATCGACGGTGCCGTCATTGAGGTACTTGTGGCAGAGGGCAGGAAGCTGTGCGTTGTAGAGCATGTGGTGAACCTTGAGCCACCAGCTCCTCAGGAGAGGCGCCACGAACGGGGCGAGAAGCCCGCCGATATTGATGAAAACGTAGAAGATCTGGAAGCCGGAGTCACGCTTGCTCTTGGCCAGAGCGAGTTCCTTGGGGCCTTTCTTGGCGGCTTCGTTTTCGAGGTTGTCATACATCTGGCCCACGATGGCCTGGAGGTTGCCTTTGAAAAGGCCGTTGCCGAAGGCGATCATCAGGAGGGCGAAGCAGGTGAAGACGAGCAGGCCGGTGTGGTTCTCCTTTGTGGCGAGAATCGGGAATGACAGGGCCACATACCCAAGGGCCATCACAACGAGGCCGCTCATGATTGTGCGCTTGTAGTTCTGTGTCCTGTCGGCAATCAGGCCTCCCACAAGAGAGAGCACGTAGATTCCGCAATAGAATACTGAGTAGATGGCACCGGCTGTCGCATCGCTGAGCCCGAATTTCGAGCAGAGGAAGAGGAGCAGAACGGCATTCATGATATAGTAGCCGAATCTTTCTCCCATGTTGCTGAGAGCGGCCGCTATAAGTCCTTTAGGGTGTCCTTTAAACATTGCAAATGTCGTTAATTGTTGTATATCAGTAATTTGTTGGTTTTGCGCATCGTTGTTGACCTTCACGGACAGGACGCCCCGTCCGATCCGGTACGAATCAGACTACAATATAAGAAACTGTTTTGGATTTTCCTCGGGAACTTCCTGAAATTCGTACTATTTCCACGCGTTATGCCTGTAGCAGGACCGCAGCCGTGGCGGCGAAGGTCATCATGCCGACGGCGGCTCCGACCCAGTGGAGTGTCGCGGGTCTGGAGTCCGGCCATCTTCTCAGACCGTTGATTACTCTCACGATAAGGGCGGTGGCAAGACCGGGCAGCAGAGCGGAGGCCTGCAGAGGTGCCGGACATGCTGCAAGACCGGAGGCCAGGACTCCGGAGGGGATGAGGGTGATGGCGAAGGCGAGGCTGTTCCACTGTCTTGAATTGATGCATAGAAGAACCTGTAATGCTGCCGATATGGCAACGGCAGGAACAATGCCCATGACTTCAGGAGGGTGCACCGCAAAACAGATGGCCATCAGCGCATAGTATGCGGCTGATATCAGTATGCGGATCTGTCTGCCTGAAAGTTTCATTTTACAAATTTAGTGATCATTCAAATAAAACAAAAATCCGGTCTCCACTCGGGGAACCGGATTCCTGAAATCTATTTGGAGACCGTCCGATTACTCGGCGGCGACTACCTTTACTTTGATATTGGCGAAAACGCCCTTGTAGCACTTTACCTTGCCTTCGAACTCGCCGAGCTCCTTGATGTCGGAGAGGGTGATGTTCTTCTTCTCAACCTCGACACCCGCTGCTGCGAGAGCCTCGGCAACCTGGGCTGCGGTGACTGCGCCATAGAGCTTGCCGTTTTCGCCTACCTTGGCCGGGATCACTATGTCTACAGCCTCAATCTTGGCGGCTGCGGCCTGTGCGTCAGCTACGAGCTTGGCCTCCTTGTGGGCTCTCTGGCGGAGAGTCTCAGCGTGCTGCTTGAGGGCAGACGGAGTTCCTACGGAAGCGAATCCCTGCGGAACAAGATAATTGAGAGCGTATCCTGCCTTCACTTCAACCACATCTCCGGCCTCGCCGAGATTGGCAACTTCTTTCTTGAGTATGATTTTCATAACGCTTCAATTATTTAAGGAGGTCTGTTACATACGGGAGAAGAGCGAGCGAGCGGGCGCGCTTCACAGCCTGGGCCACTTTGCGCTGGAACTTAAGCGAAGTGCCGGTGATGCGGCGGGGAAGGATCTTGCCCTGCTCGTTGAGGAACTTCTTGAGGAACTCAGGGTCCTTGTAGTCAACGTACTTGATGCCTGCCTTCTTGAAACGGCAGTACTTCTTCTTGCGAACCTCTACGGTAGGAGGGTTCAGATAACGGATTTCGTTGTTTGCGATGTTTGCCATAATGATTCCTCCTGATTATGCTTCTGTCTGTTCTGCTGCCGGCTCTTCCTGGGCCTCGGCCGGCGCCTGCTCGACCTTAGGGGCTGCGGCCTTGGCAGCGCGGGTCTGGCGGCGATGCTCGGCATAAGCCACTGCGTGCTTGTCGAGGGCTACGGTGAGATAGCGGATGATGCGCTCGTCACGGTGATACTGGGTCTCGAGAGTCGCGATGAACTCTGGATCGGCCTTGAACTCGATCAGGTAGTAGAATCCTGATGTCTTGTGCTGGATAGGATAGGCGAGCTGCTTGAGCCCCCAGTCCTCCTGGTACACGATCTCGCCACCGTTGTCGGTGATGAGCTTGGTGTACTTGGCAACCGCTTCCTTCATCTGGGTGTCAGACAAAACGGGAGTTGCAATGAAAACGGTTTCGTACTGTTTAATCATTTTATTGACTGTTAATTAAGTAATAATTCCCCGAAAGGGGCTGCAAATATAGGCATTTTTTTCAATGCGTGCAATAGTTCCCGGGGTGGCGGGCTGTCAGGTGCAGCTGTTCGTACTTCTTCTGTATCAGTTCGGTGTCCGCCCTTGCGTCTTCTGTGCAGATGAATCTCTCCCCGATGCTGACCCGCTTGCGCCCCCAGTCGAAATACCCGAGATAGACAGGGCAGTCGAGCGCCCTTGCGATGGTGTGATATCCCATCTTCCATTTGTGCACCGGCTTGCGCGTGCCCTCCGGGGCTATGCAGAGATGGAACTCTCCGGGGGTGGCCTCGATATGGGAGATGACACTGCGAACTACGGATGCGCCGTTGCTGCGGTCTACGGGTATGCAGCCCAGATGACGCAGAATCGGGCCGAGCGGCCAGAAGAAGAATTCTTTCTTTATCATCACGTGTGCCGTGTGCCCGAGGCTCTTGTAGTAGAAGTACGCCACGAGGAAGTCCAATATGCTGGTGTGCGGCACTCCGAGTATGACGCATTTTTCCTCCGGAGCGGCTCCGCTGTCGGCCCTCCAGCCGAAGAGTTTCATTATAAAACCATAGAAGTTCATGACTGTCAGATATTTATGTCTTCGAGCTCCTCTTCGCTGCGAAGATTCCTCATTATGAACTTCTGTCTGTCGATGGTGTTGTCGCCCATGTAGAAGTTCATTATCTCCGCTATCGACTCCTCTTCCGCGAGGCTTACGGGATCCTTGCGCATCTCGTCGCCGATGAAATGGACGAACTCGTCATAGGAAATCTCTCCGAGACCTTTGAATCGGGTGATCTCGACCCCGGTCTTGAGTTCCGCGGCCGCCTTGTCGCGCTCCTCCTGGTTGTAGCAGTAGCGGTTCGACTTCTTGTTGCGTACCCTGAACAGGGGAGTCTGCAGTATGTACACGTGTCCGCGGCGGATGAGGTCGGGGTAATATTTCATGAAGAATGTCAGGAGCAGCATGCGTATGTGCATCCCGTCATCATCGGCATCGGTGGCTACGATGATGTTGTTGTAGCGCAGGTTGTCCAGGTCGTCCTCCACGCCGAGGGCGGAGATCAGCAGGTTGAGCTCCTCGTTTTCGGCCACCTTGCGGCGGCTTTCCTTGTAGCAGTTGATCGGTTTCCCCCTGAGCGAGAACACGGCCTGGCAGTTGGCGTTGCGTGCCTTGGTGATGGTCCCGCTCGCGGAATCTCCCTCTGTGATGAAGATCGAGGAGTTCTCGACGTTGTCCTGGTTCTTGTCGTTGCGCTTGTCGTTGTAGTGGAAGCGGCAGTCGCGCAGTTTGCGGTTGTAGACATTGGTGCGCTTGTTGCGCTCGCGGGTCTTTTTCTGTATGCCGGAGATCTCCTCCCTCTCTTTCTGCGAGGATTTGATCTTCTCTTCGATGACGGGGGCTATCTCCTTGTGGATGCGGAGGTAGTTGTCAAGGTTCTTGGATACGAAGTCGTTGACGTATGAGCGGATCGTCGGGCCGATGTCGGTCTTGAGCGTGCCGCCTTCGCTTATGGTCTTCTCCCACATGTAGTTGGAGCCGAGTTTCGTCTTGGTCTGGCCTTCGAAATTGGGTTCCTGGATGCGTATGCTGATGGCTCCGACGACTCCCTGGCGGCAGTCGGCGGCATCGTAGTTCTTCTTGAAGAACTCCTTGAGGGTCTTGGCTATGGCTTCGCGGAAAGCGGCCAGGTGCGTGCCGCCGTCACGGGTGTTCTGGCCGTTGACGAAGGATGAGATGTTCTCGCCGTAGGCGTTGCAGTGGCTCATCACTATTTCGATGTCGTCGCCCGAGAGGTGGATCGGCGGGTAGAGCGGCTCCTCGCTCAGGTTCTCGTTGACCAGGTCCAGGAGGCCGTTCTCGGACTTGTAAGGCACTCCGTTCAGCGTGAGGGTCAGGCCCTTGTTGAGGTAGGAGTAGTTCTTGACCATTGTCACGACGTAGTCTTCGTTGAAGGCGTAGTCGCCGAACATGAGGTTGTCCGGGGTGAAGCGGATCAGGGTGCCGTTCTTCTCTCGGGTCGGCTCCGTGGCGTTGTCGAGAAGCTTGCCGCGGGAGAAGCTGGCGTGGGCGCACTCCCCGTCGCGGTGCGAGCAGACATAGAAGTCGGATGAAAGTGCGTTGACTGCCTTTGTGCCTACGCCGTTGAGGCCGACGGACTTTTTGAATGCCTTGTCGTCGAACTTGCCGCCTGTGTTGAGGATGCTGACCGCGTCCACCACCTTGCCGAGCGGGATGCCGCGGCCGAAGTCGCGCACGCTGACGGTGCCGTCTTCGATGGTGATGCGGATCTCCTTTCCGAAGCCTGCCGAGAACTCGTCTATGGAGTTGTCGATGATCTCTTTGAGCAGCACATAGATGCCGTCATCGGGACTGCGCCCGTCCCCGAGCCGTCCGATGTACATTCCGGGGCGGAGCCTGATGTGCTCCACTCCTTCTATGGTGCGTATGTTGTCCTCTGTGTAGTTATTTTGTGCCATTCTTCTTCACGATTCCCTTCAGGTGCAATATCACCGGCTTCTTCTGTGCGGAGGTATATACTGTAAGTGTCTTGTCGAAATAAGTCGGGCCCTCATCGTTGGAGTAGGTGGTCGTGATGCTGCCTTTAGCTCCGGGGGCTATGGTCTCCCGTGTCCATTTGACCTCGGTGCAGCCGCAGGAAGACACCACGGCGAATATGGTCAGCGGCTCCCCGGAGCTGTTGGTCACTGTGAAAGTGCAGGTGAGCGGCCCCGCGGAAGTGGTCACCTGTCCGAAATCGTGTACCGTCTTGTCGAAATTGAGAGGCGCGGCAAGCGCCAGAGACAGCAGAAAAGCGATTAAAGTCTTCATACAAGCGCAAAGTTAGCAATAAATCTTTGCCTTGAAAAACTTGTTAATTCAGATTTTCCTATTACTTTTGTCTTTTGATTGAAAAACACACTAAGAATTATGGCTTACAAAATTGATCCTAACGTCTGCGTCGCCTGTGGCACCTGCCAGAGCGAGTGCCCTTCAGGGGCTATCAAAGAGGGAGATGTATATTCTATCGACCCTGATGTGTGCATCAGCTGCGGCGCCTGCGCCGACGCTTGCCCGATGGGCGCCATCTCAGAGGCGTAGACATAGCTTTTCCAGATGAAAAGAAAACTTATAACGGGGGCTCTTGCAGCCCTCTTTGCGTTTGTACAGGTGAACGCATACGAACTGGTGAAGCCTGACATGACACTGAAGCTCTACCCGAAGGGGCAGGGTGTGGACCTCGGCATCGTAGAGGGCGGCAAAGCCGTCACCCTCGGGCCCATTGAAGCCAACGGTCTGAGCGGAGCCAACACGGTCAACGAGAGGGGCAATGTGGGAAACATAGGCGATGATGCCTATATTGACATTTATCTCCCGAAGAAAGGCAACGGACAGATGATAGTAGTGTGCCCGGGCGGCGGTTATTCCAACTGCTCCGCGGCCAACGAGGGCTCACGTGTAGCGGACTGGTGCATAAAGCAGGGCATTGCCGTGTGCGTGGTGCTCTACCGCATGCCTAACGGACACTGCCGGCTGCCGCTCCGCGACGTGCAGAACGCATTCCGCTACTGCCGCCATCACGCGGCGGAGTGGGGAGTGAAGCAGATCGGGGTGATGGGCTTCTCCGCGGGAGGACATCTTGCCGCCAGCGCATCCACCCTTTTCGAGGACGGGGTGACAAGGCCGGACTTCTCCGTACTCATCTATCCTGTAATTACTTTCGAGGAATTCGTGACCCACGCCGGTACCAGGAAGAACCTCATAGGCCCTAAAGCGGGCCAGAAGGAAGTCGAGTACTATTCCCTTGAAAACCGTGTTTCCCCAGACACCCCCGAGACCATCCTTCTGCTGAGCGGGGATGACAGGGCCGTACCTCCGGAAAACAGCATACGCTATTACAGGTCAATGCAGAAATGCGGGGTTCCGGGGGAACTCCACATCTTCACCGGTGGCGGACACGGCTGGGGCTTCACCACAGTGGAGAACTCCGGGCATGACAGTCTCGGAAACCAGAGGGAGAACTTCTTCCAGATCCTGTCCCGCTGGCTGGCAGACCGCAGGAAGGGGCTATGATAGACCGTTTCAGGCTGAAAGTTTTTGCGACCCTCGCGGATTGCGGAAGTTTTTCCGCGGCCGCGAGGGCGCTTGGCATTTCGCAGCCTGCCGTCAGCCAGAATGTCGCTGAACTTGAAAAGTATGCCGGGGCGAGACTCCTGTGTCGCTCCCGCAGCGGTGTGAGCCTCACGTGGAAAGGCAGACAGTTCCTGTCTAGGGCCAATGCCGTCCTCGAAGCATACCGTACCCTCGAAGAGAGCTGCAAGGCTCCAAAGACCATCCTAGTTCAGAATGTCATCTGTGACGGCAAGAGAACGGACATATTGATGGACGGCGGGTATTTTGCAGAACTGGAGGCTGGTGAAGATGTCCGTGTGGACAGGAAGATAGATGCCTCCGGGCTTGAGATCCGTCCCCTCATGTTTGACTGCTTCGCTGATCTGGAAAAACTTCCTGAGGGGGCATCGCAGACAGGGTTTTATGCGGGATATTGTCCGGACTTCGAGGAGGCTGCGCAGATAGGGGAGAGCAGCGGATACAGAATACTTGCTGATCTGCCATACAAAGAGAGGGCGCTGGTTTCCGAGGATTCTGCGGAAAGCGTAAAGGTGCTTGCCCTGCCGGAACTGAGTTCGCTTAAGCAGGAGGAACTCAAGCGTGCTTTCGCTTTCGCCCGCAAGCATTCTCTCATGACAAGGGTCATCCTTCCCGACACGAAGCCGGAGCTGGATTATTTTGAGAAGACATATTCTCTCACTCCATTGGGATATCTCGATTCTCTTGGACTGCTGAAGAGCGACGTGCTGCTCTGCGGCTGCTCCCTGATGGATGGGCAGGACTGGCGGACGGCTGCCAGGCGCGGGGTCACCGTTGTTCACAGCCCGTCGCGGGACCTGGCATCTTCCGGGGTCAGATTCCCTTATGAAAATGCAGTCTTCTCCAGTGTGAGGATCTGCCTCGGCGGGAGGGGGAATCCTCTCTCCGAAGAGATCAGGGCGGCGCACTTGCTTTCTTCAATGGGACATGAGCCTTTGGCCTACGGGACACTGATGTGCTGGGCAACAAAAAACGGCGCCGATGCTTTTGGCATCGACGCCGGAGAAATAAGCCGGGGCAAGCTCGCGGATGCTGTCCTTGCCTTGCCTTCCGGGGAAAATGCCCCGGCGGAGACTGCCTCGGTGAGGTATGTCTTCTGCCGGGGGCAGGTATTATTTGACTTCAGGTCTCATCACAAGCTCGATGAAGTTGCCTGATGCGAGCAGTTCTTCCGCCGCTTTCTTTACGCTATCCGGAGTCAGAGCCTCTACAGCGGCTTCGTATTCAACCACATAGTTGATGCCGTATTTCTCGGCGTCCTGAAGTGCGGAGCTCCACCATGCGTTGCGCAGCTTGTTCTCCGGGACGGTCTTTTCGAGATTCTTCTTGGCCTTGTCGAACTTCTCGGCGTCAGGGCCGTTCTTCGCGAGGTCTTCCATGCCCTTGACCGCGAGTTCGCGCAGTTTGTCGCACTGCTCCTCGTTGGTCTGGAACGCCACCTGGAGAAGGCGTGTCTCGTAAGGCTGGTGTGTGAGCTGCGCTGAGGCGCTGGCTCCGTAGGTGCCGCCTTCCTCCTCGCGGAGGGTCTCGGTGTAGACCATGTTGAGGATGTAGCTCAGGGCCGTGTAGTCCACTTCTTCCTTGACGCTGTATGGCTTGTCGGCCTTGTAGATCTGGACTACCGTCACCATAGGGGTCTGCATCGGGGTGCGGAAGTCGTTGACCTTGCGTCCGTCGATGATGCCGTCGTTGCGGTATTCCCAGTTTGTGGCCTTCTTTCCCTTGGCGAGAGAACCTGCATATCTTTCAACAAGAGGGAGAATGGTATCCCTGTCGAAGTCTCCGACAACTACGAGGGTTGCACCTGCGGCGTCCTTGAACAGCCTGCGGTAGTTCTTCTCCAGGGTCTGGAGGCTGGCCTTGGCGAGCACGTCCTTGTCAAGGGTGAAGTCGCGCGGGCTGTCGTAGATGGTCTTTGCGAGCTGCTTCTGGAGCTGCCAGTTCGGCTGGTTCTCAAGGTTCGGGAGCACATTCTCGATCTGGGTTATGCCGTTGGCGTATTCGTCAGGATCGAAGCGTGGGGATGTGAAATAGAGGTACATAAGCTGGAACGCCGTCTCTAGGTCCTTGGTGGTGCTGGTGGCGCTGACGCCGTGGGTGTATTCTCCGATGTAAGGGCTTACAGCCACCTGTTTGCCTGAGAGCATCTTTCTGACTGTCGTGGCAGGGAAACCGGCCACACCGGTGTTCTGCTGGTAGAGGGCCCAAATGTTGTCCTCGAAAGAGTAGAGGTCCTCGTCTGAGATGAGGCTCTGTCCTCCTCTCTTGAAGATGTTGAAGTTGACTTTGTCCTTCTCCCTGTCTGAAGGCAGGAGGATGACTTTCACTCCGTTCTTGAGGGTGAGCACTTCTGACCCGTAGAGGCCGGCCACGGTCTTTTTGATCTTGCTGCCCTTGAGGGTTGAAGGGTCGAGGAAGGCTGTAGGGATCTCCTCTCCGGCTTCCTGGGTGTACTCGGCATTCTCCACCTTGTCGATGATGGCCTGCACCTGACCGGCATCAGGGTGTTCAGCCCCTTCTTTCTCAGGACCGGAGTAGATGACCACCATGTTGTTGCGGGTGATGAGCTGCTGGGCGAGCTGGTTGAGGATGCTCGTGTTGAACTGCGCCATCAGGGCCTGTACCATCTGGTACTCTGTCTTCGGATCCATGAACGAGTAGTTGTCGAAGAAGTTCATTATCATCGGCATGACGAACTCGGCGTTCTTGCGGGTGTCGGCCTTGTTGGCAGCTGTCTCGTATTGCGAGAGGACCTCGTTCTTGGCGCGCTCGAATTCTGAGTCGGTGAAGCCGAAGCGGTGCATCTTCTCGATTTCGGTGAGCATGGCCTCGAATCCCTGGAGGGCTGCTCCCTCTTTGCATGAGACCTCACCGTAGGCCACGTCCATGGTCTCGCAGACGTTGGTGATACCGAATCCCGCGTAGAGGAACGGGGCGTCAGGTTTGGCGCTGATGTCTCCGAAACGTTCAGCCATTATGTTGCCTATCAGGCTCTTGGCCACTTCTGCCATAAGACCTACGGCGGTGCTGTTCAGCTCTTCCGGCTGGGCTGCGCTCTTCCAATAGACCTCGAAGGTAGAGGTGCTGGTCTCCGGGTCGGTGATGATGCCGATAACCGGCTTCTCGTTGTCAGGGATGGTGATTACATCCTTGGCCTTAGGGTTTTCGGCGGCCGGTATGTCGGAGAAGATCTTCTTGATCTTTGCTTCCACCTCATCGACATTGATGTCTCCGACCACGATAAGAGCCTGCATGTCAGGACGGTACCAGGTGTGGTAGAAGTTGGTCAGGCTCTCCGGCTTGAAGTTCTTGAGGTTGTCCTCGCTTCCGATGATGGTGCAGCCTGCATACTTGGTGTCCCCGTACAGGTAAGGCAGGGTCTTCTCGTGGAGTCGCCATGATGCTGTATTGCGTGAGCGCTTCTCTTCAAGGATGACGCCGCGCTCCTTATCGATCTCCTCCGGATCGCAGGTCACGAAGTGGGAGTAGTCATGCATTATGAGCAGGCAGGTGTCCACTACGGTAGGGCGGACAAGCGGGATGTTGTTGAGCAGGTAGATGGTCTGCTCGACTCCTGTGGAGGCGTTGACGTTGCCTCCGAAAGAGGCTCCGATGCTTTCAAGCCAGTTGAGGATGCTCTTGCCCGGGAAGTTCTTGGTGCCGTTGAAGCACATGTGCTCGAGGAAGTGCGCCAGACCGTCCTGATCCGGGGTCTCCTGGATGGCTCCGACGTCGGTGGCGAGGTAGAACTCGGCCCTCTGCGCGGGCTTGTCGTTGTGGCGGATGTAGTAGGTCAGCCCGTTGTCGAGCTTGCCGACCCTTGTCTCCGGGTCGTTAGGCAACTGGGGCAGCTGCTGTCCCTGTCCGAAACACAAAGCAGCGGCACCAAGAAGTACCGCTGCTGAGATTAAGATTTTTTTGACCATTTTCTTATATTCGCTAAGTGTAATACTTCAATAGTACACTGCAAATATAAGCCTATTTTGTCAAATAGCAAGTCATTTCAAGAAATTATTTTCCTGCAAGCCTCTTGTAGTTCTCGTACCTGAGTTTGGCGAACTCTTCGGTCTTCTCCAGGAGTTCCGCAGCATGGTCAGGGAAGAGCTTGTAGAGGGACGCGAACCTCACTTCTCCCTTGAGGAAGTCCTGGAACTTGGTCCAGTCAGGCTCCTTGGAGTCAAGTGAGAACGGATTCTTGTCCTCAAGCATAGGGTTGTACCTGTAGAGGTGCCAGTATCCGCACTCGACGGCGAGCTTCTCCTCCCTCTGGCTGAGTCCCATGCCGGCCTTGAGACCGTGGTTGATACATGGTGCGTAGGCGATCACGAGGGACGGTCCGTCGTAGGCCTCAGCTTCCTTGATGGCGTTGAGGTACTGGACAGGGCTTGCTCCCATGGCCACCTGTGCCACATATACATAGCCGTAGCTCATGGCCATCATTCCGAGATCCTTCTTGCGGATCTTCTTGCCGGAAGCGGCGAATTTGGCGATGGCACCTGCAGGGGTGGCCTTGGATGACTGGCCTCCGGTGTTGGAGTAGACCTCGGTGTCGAGTACGAGGATGTTGACATTCTCGCCGGAAGCGAGCACATGGTCAAGTCCGCCGTATCCGATGTCGTAGCTTGCTCCGTCTCCGCCGATGATCCACTGGCTGCGTGCCGGGATGTACTGCTTGAGTTTGAGCAGGCCCTGGCAGATCTCGCAGCCGCAAGCCTCCATGAGAGGGATGAGCTTGTCGGTGACTTCGCGGGTCACTGCATAGTCCTCCTTGTTGTCAAGCCACTTCTGGAACAGAGCCTTCATCTCGTCTGAGCAGCATTCGCAGCTGAGGCCCTTGGTCATAAGCTCGCCCACGGTCTTGCGGATGCGCTCGGAACCGAGCCTCATGCCGAGTCCGAACTCGCAGAAGTCCTCAAACAGGGAGTTGGCCCAGGCCGGTCCGTGGCCGTGGGAATCGGTGCAGTATGGAGATGAAGGGAACGAGGCTCCGTAGATGGATGAGCATCCGGTGGCGTTGGCGATCATCATGTGGTCACCGAAGAGCTGTGTGATGTTCTTGATGTAAGGGGTCTCGCCGCAACCTGCACATGCACCGGAGAACTCGAACAGAGGCTGTGCGAACTGGGAGTTCTTCATGTTGGCCTTAGGATCTCCGACGGTCTTGTAGCCCACCTTGGTGTTGAGGTAGTCGAAGTAGTCCTGCTCGGCGAGGTTGTCGATGTACGGCTCCAGCTTGAGCGCCTTGTCCTTGGCCAGGCAGACGTCAACACAGTTGCCGCATCCGGTACAGTCTGAGACTGAGATGGCGATGGCGTACTTGTAGTCCTTGAGGTTCGCTTTGCCGTCTGCGAGCTTGAGACCTGCCGGGGCGGCGTCGGCCTGCTCCGCGGTGAGGAGGAACGGACGGATGGCGGCGTGAGGGCAGACGAATGCACAACTATTGCACTGGATACACTTGTCAGGATCCCATACCGGGACGTTGACGGCCACGCCTCTCTTCTCGTAGGCGGCGGTGCCGGCAGGCATGGTGCCGTCCTTGTATGGCAGGAACGCGCTTACAGGGAGGCTGTCGCCGCACTGTGCGTTGACCACGTCGGCAATCTCCTTGACAAACGGAGTGGCGAGGCGGTTGGCGTTGTGGTTGACGAACTTGGCGTTGATGTTTGCCCACTCGGCAGGAACCTTGACCTCAGTGTACTCGCCGCCGCGGTCGATGGCTGCGTAGTTCATGTTGACCACGTTCTCGCCCTTCTTGCCGTATGACTTGAGGGCTGCGTCCTTCATGTACTTGACAGCGTCATCGACAGGGATGATGCCGGAGATGCGGAAGAATGCGCTCTGGAGGATGGTGTTGGTGCGTCCTCCGAGGCCGATCTCGGCTGCGATCTTGGTGGCGTTGATGATGTAGAGCTTGATCTTCTTGCGCCCGATCACGGACTTCACGAAGTCAGGAATCCTTTCCTTGGTCTCCTCTTCGTCCCAGAGGGAGTTGAGAAGGAGGCTGCCGCCTTCCTTGATGCCCTTGAGCACATCGTATTTCTCAAGGTATGAAGGGACATGGCAGGCCACGAAATCAGGTGTGTTGACAAGATATGGGGCCTTGATAGGCTCTTTTCCGAACCTCAGGTGTGAGCAGGTGTATCCGCCGGACTTCTTGGAGTCATAGTCGAAGTATGCCTGGCTGTAGAGGTCGGTGTGGGTGCCGATGATCTTGATGGTGTTCTTGTTGGCGCCGACGGTGCCGTCTGAGCCGAGGCCGTAGAACTTGCACTCGGTGGTGCCCTTCTTCACGATGGAAACCTCGCCCTTGGTAGGGAGGCTCTTGAAGGTGACGTCATCGGTGATGCCGATGGTGAAGTCGTTCTTAGGCTCCTTGCGGTCGAGGTTGTCGAACACTGCGATGATCTGCGCAGGGGTGGTGTCCTTTGAGGAAAGTCCGTAGCGGCCGCCGATCACGAGCGGGGCGTTGTCCTTGTCCTGGAAGAGGGCCTTGATGTCGAGGTAGAGAGGCTCTCCAAGTGATCCCGGCTCCTTGGTCCTGTCGAGGACGGCGATCTTCTTGACGCTCTTAGGAAGCACTTTGAGGAGATATTTCTCGGAGAACGGACGGTAGAGATGCACGGTCACCACGCCGTACTTGCGTCCGCGTGTGGCGAGGTAGTCCACAGTCTCCCTTGCGGTCTCGGTGACTGAACCCATGGCCACGATGATGCACTCGGCATCAGGCGCACCATAATATTCGAAAGGACGGTACTGGCGGCCGGTGAGCTCGCCTATCTCTCCCATATAACGGGCGACGATGTCAGGAACGGCTTCGTAGACCTGGTTGCGTGACTCGACCGCCTGGAAGTAGACATCTCCGTTCTGTGCGGTGCCGCGGGTCACAGGGGCCTCCGGGGTAAGCGCACGTGCGCGGAAGTTGTCAAGGGATTTCTGGCTGACCATCTTCTTGAGGTCCTCCTCGTCTATGGCCTCGATCTTCTGGATCTCATGTGAGGTGCGGAATCCGTCGAAAAAGTGGAGGAAAGGCACTGAAGCCTTGATGGCGGAGAGGTGGGCCACTGCGGCGAGATCCTGGGCCTCCTGCACTGAGCTGGAAGCGAGCATCGCGAAGCCTGTCTGGCGGCAGGCCATCACATCCTGATGGTCTCCGAAGATGGAAAGGGCGTGTGATGCGAGGGCACGTGCGGATACGTGGAAGACGGCCGGGAGCATCTCGCCGGCAATCTTGTACATATTCGGGATCATCAGAAGCAGACCCTGGGATGCGGTGTAGGTGGTGGTCAGAGCACCAGCCTGGAGGGAACCGTGGACTGCGCCTGCGGCGCCTGCCTCACTCTGCATCTCGGTGACTTTGACAGTCTCTCCCCACAGGTTCTTCTTGCCGTGGGCAGCCCATTCGTCAATGTTCTCTGCCATTGTCGAAGATGGCGTGATAGGGTAGATGGCGGCGTGCTCGCTGAAAAGGTAAGCGATGTTGGACGCGGCCTGATTACCATCACAGGTGATGAATTTCTTTTCTTTAGCCATATTATTATAATAATAGTTTTAGTAAGTCTGCAAAGAGATTACATTCATACAAAAGTACTAATAAAATCCGAATAATCTCTTAAAGTTTTGCGATTTCGCTCGCGGCGAGCAGATAGCAGCCCGTGCCGAAGTCCTCGAAATCAGGAATCCTGTCCCAGGTGGCGGGCTGGGCCTCCTTGGGCTCCTTGCCTGAGCCCTGGGAATAACCGATGAACCCGTTGTTGTGGACGCAGATGCGGTTCAGCGCGTTCCATCCCCTGACGGCGGCGGGGCGGAAGGTGGCCTCATCGAGCCTTCCGGTGCGCACGCCCCAGGCCAGGCCGTAGGTGAATAGAGAAGTCCCCGTTGCCTCCGGCCCTCCGAAATCCTCCGGATCGGCAAGGGAGCAGTTCCATGTGCCGTCTTCCCTCTGCACCTTGATCAGGGCTTCGCACATGGCTTTGAAATCTGCCTCATAGACAGCCCGGTGCGGGTCGCTGGCGGGAAGTTCATCGAGGACGCGCACGTATGCGGCCAGTACCCAGCCGTTGCCGCGGCTCCAGTAGCAGTTCTTCCCGGACGGGGTCTTGTACGGCGGACAGAAGTCCTTGTCGCGCCACCACAGGCCATCTCCCTCGTTGAAGAAGCGGTCCCGGGCCCACTTGTACATCTTCCAGGCTTTCTCGAAGTACTCCGGTTTCCCGGCAGTGACGCCGTACTTAACAAGCACCGGCATCCCCATCTGTATGGCATCGATCCATGTCCAGTCGGCATCTGATTCATCGGTGGAGATGAGATTGTCCATACATTTGACGACGTTCTCCATCATCTTCGGATCCTTGTAGATGCGGTACATGTCTATGTAGGCCTGGGCGCAGCAGTAGTTGTCGGCGTTGCGCGTGAGGAAATTGCCTCCGCGCATGTTCCAGCCGAACCTTTCTCCCCAGTCCATGGTGTAGTCGAGATATTCCTGCTGGGGATCGACCCCGTAAAGAGCGAGCAGGCCTTCATAGTAGACGGCGCGTGTCCAGATATTGCCCTCGTACACTTTGTGGCGTGACGGGAAAGGCACGACCTTGGCCGGGTCGCCGTATTTGCGCATGAAGTAGGAGTTGACCTTGCGGGCCTGCGCTGTCACAGCCTCGCGGGACGGGATGTCGTAGTGCACAGGGATGAGGTTCACTCCGGAGCAGAGGCCAGACGGGTCGGTCTCCCATTTGCCGAAGTCTTTCTCGTGCCCGAGGGTGCTGATGTTGGCATCCTTGAAGATCCTCCATTTGACGCCGCGCCTGTCGTAGTCGGCGATCCTGTTTGACTGGAGGTTGGTGACGTATACGTCGAGCAGGTTGATGCCCGGCTTGAGGAACTTGCCTATGTCGATCCTGAACGGAACGCACCATGCCGTGCCGACTTCCTCCCCGTTTATGAACACGCGTGCGCTCTCACGCACGTCTCCGAGGTCAAGTATCCAGCTGTCCGCCGCTTTCGGGTCTGTCATCGGTATGGCGGAGGAGTAGAGGGCAGTGGCGAAGTTGATCCTCGCGTCCGGGCAGTTCTTGAGCTTGGTCCAGTCCATCGGCTTGTCCGTGAAGAAGTTGCCTTTGATCTGCGGGGCGCTCTGCGGGAATGAGATGTTCCATGCACGGTCGATCGCTATCGGCGCGCCTTCAGAGGCTATGTAGTTCCATGCCGGAGCTTCCACCTGTGTGGGGAAGGTCTTGATGAGCACGGACTCTCCCGGCTTGAGCTGCAGGCGGATTTCGGCGCAGCCGTCTGATGTGTTGCGTACCTGCGCTTTGCCTGAGACACCGCTGACGGCATCATAGAGCATGGCTGAGACGGCCGGGGTTCCGAGTTTTACCCAGCCGTCCACTCCTTTGCCCGTGAGCATGGCGGCGAAGTAGTTCCAGCCTCCGCATTCGTTGCGGCGGCGTATCATCGAGCCTCCGAAGACGCTGCGGAACTCTTCCGGGATCATGCCGGCGAAGGCCTTGTCGAGGCTGACGGCTTTGCCGAAGCCGCGGGCTATGCTGCGGAACTCCCTGCGCCTTGCCGCCAGGTCGTGCAGGCCGGGCACATCCTCGGGGACATTGTCTATGAAATATACAGGCACGCCTTTTTTCTTGAGTTCAACAAGACGCCGTGCGGTCTCCACCGGCATCAGCTTGCAGGCCGGAACAATCACCGGCTTGTCTATCTTCAGGGTCTGGAGCTGCTTGTCGGAGATGTAGTCGGCATCGTAGCCGCGGAAGCTGATCTCGTTCATGACGGCCTTGAATTCAGGGAGCTTGCGCCCCATGCTGTGGATATCGAACATCATGTAAGGGGTGTCGGTCATGCTGCTCCAGGCGTCGTATACGGGGAAGTAGAGCAGGAAGTCTGAATCAGGACTGCCGGCGGTGAGGAAGGCCTGGCAGCGCTCCACATATTTGAACAGGGCCGGCGCATCCCTCCACATCGCGCCGGTGGGAGACATGTTGACGGAGGCGTAGAACATCCATCCCGGGAATTCCGCTCCTTTCGGAGAGTACGGGGCCCCGTGGAAGTAAATGTGGTTGACGCCTGCGGCGAACGCCTGGTCAAGCTCCGGCTTGCACTGGCTGAGCGAGGTGCGGAAGTGCTCCGTCAGCCAGGTGAGCGATTCGCAGGAGACATATTTGCGGCCGGCGAGGTGTGCCGCCGAGGAGGCGAACTTGAGCACTGCCGGGTCGCCGTCGTTGGGCCTGCGTATCGGATCCTGACGGAGTCCCGGGATGTTGAAGTCAGAGCGGCCGTAGGTCTCGCACTCCGGGATGTCCACGGCGGCGTAGACATCCAGAAGGTTGGCCGGTGAGCCGTGGGACTGGTTGCGCACGAGAGAGCCGTGGCTGTGGCACCATTCTATCCAGGGGGTGATGAAGTTTTCGATGAGCAGGCTGCCCAGACACTCGCGGTAGTCCGTTATGGCCCTGTCATAGTCTGTCAGCTTCGAGGAGGCTTTCCTAGATGGAGAAGCCGCGGGCTTCACGTCCCGACCGCGTCCCTGCGGTTCGGGGCGCATCCTCAGGTACGGCTCGATGTCGTAGCCGTATCGTTCCTTGAAGATCTCAGGGAACTTCTCTGTCCAGTCGGCTCCGTAGACTTCGTAGGAGTCGTTGAACCAGGTATGCGGCCATTTGGCCCCGCTCTCCTTGAAGGCCTTCTCGAAACGGTCGAGGTAGACTTTGAGGGCTTCCGGGTTGTAGTGGTCCATCACAAGGCCCTCCCCGCCGGGGGCCGCTCTCTTGACTTTCTGGCCCGTGAGTTCGGTGGAGATGCCTTCCGGGGTGATCTTCATCTTCTTGGCGGCCAGCTCTTCCGTGATCTGCGGGCCGCCGAATGGCCAGCCGGTGCCGTTGTTGAGGTCGCACTCGAGCCCGAGCCTTTCAGATTCGGAGACGAGGTGCTTGTACATCTTCATCCATTCGGGGGAGAGGTAGTCGATGTCGTTTTCCTCATTGCCTTGGACCCCGTAGATAGGAGTGACCTCGTAGCCGCCTATTCCGGCTTTGGCGAACTGCTCAAGGTTCCATGTCAGGCCCTCTTCGTCCACGGCGCTGCCGAGCCACCACCAGCGGACGAAGGGCTTGTTTTCCACGGTCGGGGTGTACCAGGCCGTGGGCTGCTGCACAGACCGTTTCTGCTGGACTTCAAGTTTCATCGGGGTGCGTTGCCCGCGCGGTGCCGGCCCCTGAGGAGGGCGTCCCTGCTGCCGTGGGGCGCTCTTGATCACGACCGAGTCGAGGAGGGCGTCTTCGGGGAGCACTCCTTTCTTGACCTTGTGGCCGCGGACGGTTGCGCCTCGGAATTTGCCGTTGAGGTCGGAGCCGAAGTAGAATCCGGTCTCCGGCGGCTGGTTGTAGCAGACGTTCTCGTTGGCGAGGCTTGTCCTGTATACCGGATCTTCAAGGAAAGTGTGGAAACGGTATGATGTCGGTTCTGTGGAGACGTAGAGCCTGAGTTCCTTGTTGTCGGCGGAGCGCATCAGGGCTTCTTCCCTCCAGTCTCCGAAGAGGTCGCCGGAGATGCACGGGTTGGACTTGGTGCCGTTGATGCTTGAGGCTCCCTCGAATACGAAACAGTCTTCGACCTTGCGGGTCTGAGGGTTGAATTTCAGTACCTTGTTGCCGTCCAGAAGTTCGCGTGAGAGGTCTCCGTCCCACCAGATGGCGAAGTTCTGGCTGGCCGGTTTCTCTCCGATGCTCCCGCCCCTGTAGTCGCGCAGGGTGCCGGAGGCTGCACTCCATAGTTCCCAGCCCGGGTTGGTCGGGTCTATGTCGGCGGCCATGGTGCGCCCGACGTCGATGTTGGAAGGGATGCGGAAGTGGAGCTTGCCGGTGCGGGCGTCGGTGAGGGTGGTCCCCACGCCCTTGGTCTCGTGACCGATCCATATCTGGAGCGCGTCGCTGCCCGGGACCATGGCCCCGATGTGCATCGCATCGCCGTGGCCCCAGCCTGTGGTGTAGAGCCCCGTGCCGTCGTGGTCTATGCAGCAGGAGCCGTATACGATCTCGTCGCAGCCGTCGCCATCCACATCGGCCACGCGCAGGTTGTGGTTGCCCTGACCGTCGTAGCCCTTGAGTTCAGGGCTGCTGTGCGAGTCGAAGAGCCAGCGGAGCTTCAGGTCCTTGCCGTCCCAGTCGTATGCGGCGAGAGTGGCGCGGGTGTAGTATCCGCGGCACATCACCACGCTCGGGTGTTCCCCGTCCAGATATGCTATGCCTGCAAGGTAGCGGTCCGAGCGGTTGGCGCGGGTGTCGCCCCAGCTGCCGTTCTCGCCGCGTCCCGGGACATAGTCCACTGTCTTCATGGCCGCTCCGGTGCGTCCGTTGAAGACGGTGAGGTATTCGGGCCCGCTCATGATGCGGCCGAGGGTGGCTTCACTGTGCTCGCGGTAGTCGGCTGTCGGGTCTCCGATCACCTTGCCGGTGCCGTCTATGGTGCCGTCGGCGGTCTTGACCACCATTTCTGCGCAGCCGTCCCCGTTCAGGTCATATACCATCATCTGGGTGTAGTGCGCTCCGGCGCGGATGTTGCGGCCGAGGTTCACTCTCCAGAGCCGTGTCCCGTCGAGTTTGAGGCAGTCGATGAACACGTCTCCGGTGTATCCGTTGTGGGCATTGTCATGGGCGTTGGAGGGGTCCCATTTGAGGAAGATCTCATATTCTCCGTCCCCGTCCACATCCCCGATGGAGCAGTCGTTTGGCGTGTAGGACGCAATCTCCCCGTCCGGCATGGTCTGGTCGGCGGGAGTGTCGAGCGCGATGGGGATGTAGCCCTGCGGGGCTCTTGCCGGGAGGGTGAAGGCTCCGCCGCGAAGGCCTCCCGAGCGGGGACGCACCTCGTATGTGGCTGAGGCTAAGGAGGAGTTGGAGTCCACGAACCAGCACACGTCCTTGATGGCTTTGCCGTTGACTTTGACTCCGTTGCGGTAGATGTCAAATGCCGCCCCGGCAGGGTCGGAACTCAGGTATCTCCAACTGACAAAGACTTCAGAAGGACTCTTGCGTACGGCTATGACCCCGCGTCCGAGCGGCTCCATCTTGAGTCTGGAGAAGTCATAGGCGGTCTGTGCCAGACAGCATGCCGCGAGGCACAGGATTGTGATCAATACAGATGTTAATTTCTTCATTATGTGGTAATTATTTGTTGAAGTCAAACCAGATTTTCATCTTGAGACCTTCGTCTCCTGACTTGATGCGGATGTTTCCCGGCTGGCTCTTCGGCCCCTGCTGCGGGATGCTCTTGAAGCTCTTGATGGCCTGGATGTCGAGAAGCAGGGCTATGTCGCCTTCAGGAAGTATCGGGAACAGCCTGCTTTTGCTGTCAGCCGGCTCGTCAGGGTTGTAGACTTTGAGATACAGGCCGTCGGTCTCGCTGTATATGGTGAGCGGGTCAGTGTCCGAGAGGAGGCGGGCCCAGTAGAGGTTGCCGTGGTAACCCTTGAACTCAGGGTACTCCAGAGGGCCGTCCGTCGGGCGTCCGGTGATGGTGGTGTTGAAGGCTTTCTGCCAGAGGTCGATGTTGTGGCCGCGAGTGCGGTTTTTCCAGACTCTGTACGGGCCGCGTCCAAGCCACTGCATACCCTTGACATTTTCTTCCGGCCAGTCGAAGGAGAAGCCCAGATCCTTGACGTCTGTGTCCATGAATCCGTCGTCGAAGCCCCCGCGCACTCCGCCGTTGTCCCGGTTGAGCAGGACGGCATCCATGCCGAGCCGTCCTCCGGAGGTCATCCTCCACACGATGGAGTCCACTGCTCCGAGGTATTTGGCCACATAGAGGGCGTCGTTGCCGTCGGTCCTGGAGTAGCCTTTGATGAAGCGCATCTTGATGCCGACCGGGGTCATGCCTCCGAATGCGGTGTCGCGCCCTTTGACTTTCACGCCTTTGATTTCTCCCGTCGAGGTGTCGAAGCTTGCGCTGACTCCGCCTGCGCTGAGGATGCAGAGCCCGTCTTTCTCTTCGGCAGTGGCCCTGGCACCGGTGCCGGACGGGGCGGAGTGCCTCGCGTGGTAGTCAGCCGCATAACGGATCGGCCATGTCCAGGTGCAGATGCTCTCTCCCTTTTCCCCGAGGGCCTCCAGCTCGAGGATGTCGTTGTCGAAGAAGCCTTGAGGGAGCTCCATCCTCATTATGCCGGTGGTGTTCGGCGCGAGGGACGGCATCGGGATCTCTCCTTCCGCCGTGATGGCAGCGCTGGCGCCTTCTTCCGGGGAGCCCACGCTCTTGAGCCTGTAATGCATCCTGCACTTGTCGAGGTTGGTGAAAAGGTATTTGTTGGTGATGAAGAATTCCCCGTTGAATGAAGGGGTAATGTACATCTTGGCGAACTGTATCGGTGCCCAGATGTCGCGTATAGCCCAGAAGCTGCCCTCTTTTTCGCGGTACGGGCCCACGACTCCGTCATCGGCCATGTCGAAGTTGCAGTCGAGCATCCCGCCCTTGTCGGTGCGCTTGACGGTCTCGTCCACGAATGCCCAGATGAAACCGCCGGCAAAGAGGGGGTGGGAGGTCCAGTTGGCCCAGAAGTCCTCGAGGCCGGCGCCGCCGCCCTGGTCGGAGTTGGCGTGCATGAACTCTGTAGGCATGAACACTTTATATCCGTTGGTGAAGCGTCCCACACCGGTGAGGAAAGTAGGGTAGTGATGGGTGTCGAGCTCATCGAAATCAGCCCAAGGATGGATGACGTGGCGCTTCTGGGGGTCGTACTTGGCGAAGAGTGGGTCAAGCCTGGTATTCCAGCCGCCCTCGTTGCCGTTGTCCCAGATTATGATGCTCGGGTGGTTGACGTCGCGCCGCACCATCTCCTCCACGAGTTTGGCGCCCACGTTGTCGTCGTAGCGTCCGTGCCAGCCGGCGAGTTCATCCAGGTAGAAAAGTCCCAGCGAGTCGCAGATGTCCAGGAAATGGGTGTCGGGCGGGTAGTGGGAGCGGACAGCGTTCATGTTCATCTCCTTGATGAGCCTGGCATCCTGCAGGCTGATCTCCCTGTCGGTGCAGCGGCCTCCTTCTGGATGGAAAGTGTGGCGGTTGATGCCTTTGAGGACAACTTTTGTCCCGTTGACATAGAGCCCGTCTTTCGGGCGGAGTTCCACTGTCCTGAACCCGACCCGCTGCTCCACTTCGTGCAGTCTGCTGCCGTCCGGGGCGAGTAGGGCCATTTTGAGGATGTAGAGGTTGGGGTGCTCGCACTCCCAGGTCTGCACCCGGCCCCATGCGAGGGTGTCGGTCTGGTCCGCTGACTTGAGAGGCAGGGTGTGCGAGTTGACGATGCGCTCCGGGGCGGCGAGGGGGGAGAGGGTGTATTCGATGCTGGAGCCTGCCGGGGCGTTGCGCACGTCGAGGTTCACGGTCATGACTCCGTTTGCGCGGGCGTCGATTGCATAGTGCTCGATGTGCTCGGGAGCTGTGCAGGTAAGGTAGACAGGGCGGTAGATGCCGCCGAAGTTCCACCAGTCGGCATGGCGCTCGGCGTTGTTGACCGAGGCGTTGTCGGATTCTTTCTTCACGGTGACTTCCAGCTTGTTGGAGGCCCCGTACCTGAGGAGTCCGCTGATATTGTACTCGAAGCGGTAGAACCCGCCCTGATGGACATCGCCCGCGCTCTTGCCGTTGATGCGGACCTCGGTGTCGGTCATCACACCCTCGAAGACGATCTTCACGTCCTTGCCTTTCCAGGATGAGGGCACCTTGAAACGGAGGCGGTATTCTCCGTATTCGTTGAGCGGGTTGAGGGGGCCCAGTCCACGTCCGTAGTTGTATTCACCGTAGCCCTGGAATTCCCACTGTGAGGGCACTTCAATCTTGCCCCATTTTCCGCTTTTCAAGCCTGCGGAGCAGCGGAATTCCCAGGTTTTCGTGTCGTTCAGCCCTGTCCCTGACAGGTAGATGGTCTGTGTCTGCTGTGCATGAAGCCCCGTGGCGAGGGCGATGGTCAGCACAGCGGTGGTTAAAAATCTCATATTGTGGTTTTATGTGCAATTGGTCAAAGTTACGAATTAATCTTGCCATTTCTGAAAATAAATGGCTATTTTTGTGAAACAACATCTAAAACGATACCAATTCAAATTACCGACCAGATGAAAAGAATGATTTTGACCCTGCTCGTGCTGTGCGCCATGCTGCCGGCCGACGCCAGGAAGAAAGCCAAGGAGCAGCCTTTCCTCTTTCCGGACGGGACGCCTGTCCCGGAGTGGTTCAAGAGTGCTGAAGTCCCAGCACCTGAGACGCTCGGAAAACTATACAACATCGCCGATTACGGTGCCATAAGCGATCCGGACAATGTGCAGACTGAATTGATACAGAGTGTGATAGACAAGGCTGCCGAGGAAGGCGGCGGAGTCGTGGTGATACCCGAGGGCATATACAAGAGCGGCGCCCTTTTCTTCAGGCAAGGAACCCATCTGCACCTTCTACGCGGGGCGGTGCTCCTCGGCAGCGAGCACATCTACGATTTTCCGGTCGTTATGACCCGCATAGAAGGAGAAGTCTGCAAGTATTTCCCGGCTCTCGTTAACGCTGACGGGCTTGACGGGTTCACCCTTACCGGCAGCGGCACCATCGACGGCAACGGCAGTCCTTACTGGAAGGCGTTCCGCATTCGCCGCCAGTGGAATCCCAAATGCACCAACAAGGACGAGCAGCGCCCCCGCCTCGTGCACGTGTCCGGCAGCCGCAACGTCACCATCGCTGACGTCACTCTCCAGAACTCTCCTTTCTGGACATGCCACATCTACAAGACCGACCATATCAAGCTTTTGAATCTCAGGATATTCTCCCCGCGCGAGCCGATAAAGTCCGCAAGCGCCGATGGGATCGATTTGGACGTGTGCTCCAATGTGCATGTCAAGGGCTGCCGCATCACGGTCAACGATGATGCCATCTGCTTCAAGGGAGGCAAGGGCCCGTGGGCTGACAAGGACGAGAACAACGGGCCGAACAGCAACATCCTGGTGGAGGAGTGCTTCTTCGACCGCACCACCGGGAGCTGCATCACCTGCGGGAGCGAGTGCATACAGACCCGCAACATCATCGTCCGCAACTGCAAGGTGGACCGAGGGCAGTCCCTGCTCCAGCTCAAGATGCGTCCGGACACCCCTCAGCATTATGAGTACATCACTCTCGACGGCATCGAGGGCAGCTGCCGCTGCGTGCTCAATGTCGGGGCCTGGAAGCAGTTCTTCGATCTCAAGGACCGCAAGGACATCCCGCGCTCATACGGGGAGCATATCATATTCAGGAATCTCAACCTCGAATGCAAGAGCTTCGCTGAGCTGCGTCCTGTGCCGGAAGAATTCACTCTCGATGATTTCACTTTCGAGAACGTCCGAGTCAACACCCCGGCGCCTGAATGGGAGAGTTCGGCCATTAGCAATCTCAAACTCATCAATACCTATATCAATGATGTCAAGCAGTAGATTCATCGCAGCCGCATTGCTGTGCGGCGCACTTGCGGCAGGCAGGGCCGTTGCGGCCCCGGACCCTTGGGCCGAAGCCGAAAGGATAGTTTCCGGGATGTCAAAGGTGCTTTTTCCTGACCGTAGCGTTTCCATAATGGATTACGGTGCTGTGGCTGACGAACCGGACAGGCTTGCCCACGATGCCATCAACCTTGCGATAGTGGAGATGAGCCGCTCCGGAGGAGGGACGGTGGTGGTGCCTGACGGCGTTTTCTACACCGGCCCGATCACGCTCAAGAGCAATGTCCGTCTGCATCTGTCCGACAAGGCGGTGCTGAGATTCTCGACGGATGTCTCCCTTTATTTCCCGGCAGTGCTTACCCGTTGGGAGGGGCTGGACTGCTACAACGCCAGGCCTCTGATCTACGCCTACGGCGAGACCAACATCGCCATTACAGGCAAGGGCACAATAGACGGGCAGGCTTCCCGCGAGAACTGGTGGGGCCGCCAGAAAAACATCGAGCGCAACGATTTCACCGGCCCCGACGGCAAGACCTGGCGCGCCTCAAGGCTGAAACTTCTCGAGCAGGCCGAGAGCCGCGTCCCGGTGGAGGAGAGGATCTACGGCGAGACGGACTGCCTGCGCCCCCAGACCATCAACTTCAACCGCTGCACCACCGTGCTCATCGAGGATGTGACGCTGCTCCGCTCCCCGTTCTGGGTGATCCATCCGCTGTTCTGCGAGGACCTCACAGTTCGCGGGGTGCATGTAGTCAACAACGGCCCAAACGGGGACGGCTGCGATCCTGAATCATGCCGCAACGTGCTGATAGAGAACTGTCTCTTTGACACCGGGGACGACTGCATCGCCATCAAGAGCGGGCGCAACGAGGACGGCAGGAGATGGAACGTGCCGAGCGAGAACATCGTAGTGCGGGGATGCACAATGAACGACGGCCACGGCGGGGTGGTGATCGGTTCCGAAATCTCAGGCGGTTTCCGAAATCTCTTCGTGGAGAACTGCCGGATGGATTCTCCGAATCTTGAGAGGGTCATACGCATAAAGACATCGCCGGCCAGAGGTGGCGTGATAGAGAACATATATGTCCGCAATGTGACGGTAGGGCAGTGCCGCGAGGCCGTGCTGCGTATAAACCTTGATTATGAGCCGCGCGAGAAGGCCCGGAGGGATTTCTATCCGGAAGTGAGGAACGTGGTGCTGGAGAATGTCACTTGCTCCAAGTCTGAATACGGCCTGTGGCTGTATGGCCTTGAAGACAGGACGAACATCGGTGGCGTCAAACTCAAAGGCTGCCGCTTTGACGGGGTCAGCTCAGGTGGAAACTTCTCTCACGGCAGAGTGGGGGAGGTGCTCTTCGAGGACTGCACCATCAACGGAAAGCCTCTCAAGCGGCTGTAGGTATGTTTACAATTAACACATTAACCAGTTCAAAATGAAAAAAGCATTGCTTGCTGCAGCCGTATTTATGGTTGCGATCTCATCTGCGAATGCTCAGTTCGGAAAGTTCCAGCCTTCGGAGAAGAAGGTCGTGAAGGATCCGCAGACTGGAGTTTCGCTTGTTGTCCTCACGGACACGAAGAAAAATGACAAATTCATCTATCAGACCGATCCCATGTGGACGCCAGATGGAAAATATCTTCTTTTCCGCTCTTCCACACGGGCAGGTGAGGCTCCACAGAAGCATACCATGCCTGACGGCAAGGTGAGGGAGTTCACCCCGACACAGTATTTCTTCGTCGAGGTCGCCACCGGCAAGATCATCCAGGTGACCGAGGGAAGCGTCGGCTCCGTGTTCCTTGCTAACAGGTCCAACAAGCTGTTTGTCAACAAGCGTGTCGGAGAAGACTGGACTCTTTATGTCATGGATCTTGACAAGCTCTTCGCTGATGCCAGGAAGAACAGCGCCGGCTCGTTCGACAGCTATTTGAAGGAACTCGGCGTGTTCCCGACAAGCCCGGAGATGGGCCGTCCTGGCGGATGGTGCGTCAACAGCGAGGATGAGTATGCCTACATTACCGTGACCCGCGAAGGCACTCCGGAGGAGATCGCCGCCATGAAGGCCAAGGCTTTCGTGCCGCGTGATGACCAGCCTGTAAAGGTTTCCCAGACTCTCAGCGGAATCCGCAAGATGAACCTGAAGACCGGCGAGGTGACCAAGATTTGCGACGTTGACTTCAAGGTAGGCCATATCCAGGCAAGCCGTTTCCGTCCTGAAGAAATCGTGTTCTGCTGCGAGACCGGCGGTGACGCCGACCAGAGGATGTGGTACGCCGATGCTGATGCCTGCACCTACAAGCCTCTCTACAAGGAGACACCTCTTGATTGGGTGACCCACGAGACCTTCGGCACTGAGGACTATGTATATTTCAATGTGCTCGGATGGCAGGATCGTCTCCGCAAGCAGGCCAGCGGAATCTTCCGCATCAACCTGCGTACCGATGATGTGGAGTGCCTCGGCAACGTGGAGATGGAGAAGGATCGCGAGAGCGCTCTGCGTGGCCGCGGTTTCTGGCACTGCAACTCGACCCGTGACAACCAGTGGGCTGCCGGTGATACTTTCGGCGGAGACGTATGGGTGATCAACGTGGCCAACGGCTACCGCCACATGATCGCTTCCGATCTCAAGATGGCACCAGACCATGCCCAGCCTTTCTTCAGCCCTGACGGCAAGACCCTCTGCTTCCAGAGCGGCCACTATTCAGACGGTAAGAGACTCTGCCTCGTGACAGTGGATCTGACAAAGCTTCCGTTCTACAAGCAGTATAATAAGTAATTGCATGTTGCTGCAAAAATAAGAGGCCGCCCTTCACCGGGGCGGCCTCTTTGGCCAATGTAAATATGTTGTAAATATTTTGTTGTACAAAATATTGTACGTAATTTTGTAAAAAAACTAGAATATGACTGTTGCAACAATTTCTGAGTTCAGGGCCAATGTGAAGCGTTATGTTGATGATGTCATCAATAATTCAAGTTCACTGCTGATTAACCGTGGTAATACGGCTGCTGTCCTTATATCGCTTGATGAATATAACTCTATCAAGGAAACGGAAAAAGTATTGTTCTCCGAGAAGTTGTCCGGACGGCTTGAATCCGGAATCGAAGAACTCAATTCCGGGAAGGCGGTCACTGTTGATATAGATGAGTTATGATATTGGAGTTTCTGCCTAGCGCATTGGATGCGTATAAGGTATTGAAGAGCTCGGATCCGTCCCTTGCGTTAAAGGTAAAGGCTACGATCAAGGATACTCTTGAGCACCCGACTGAGGGAGCGGGTCTGCCAGTCCAACTCACCGGGGCATATAGCGGAATCTGGATGCGTAAACTATCTGCAACAGATGAAATGTACTATGTCTTCGACGATACGAAATTGATCGTCATCTCATTTTCTTTCATAGGTGCTTCCCATAGTGGGGGAAAATCCGGTTTTTCTCTGCAGGCCTTTACGCAGGACGAATATGCGGCTGTGATGTCCCAGATGGCGGCAAACCGCGGCAAGGACTCAGAACCCAAAGTCGGATTGTTCTGGTACAATCGTTCAAGAAATGAACTTTTCGGAGTCGTCTCACACAAAATCAGTGATTACACTCAGGCGAATGCTTCAGATGGCAGGATTACTTGTTCTGAAATGCATGAAGATGTATGGAAGAGGGAGTTCCGAAAGCAAAAGTATCATGGCGATGGTTCAGGTCCATATGTCGGAGCTTATCAGGATAAACCTCGTGGCAGAATATTCTATAATATCAAGTCTGATACCTATGAGGTTGCTGTGGGCAAGTGGTTGGAAGAATTCCCTCAGGCATACGAACTTATTCTTGAAGAGTTCAACTTGCCCAAGGAAAAAACATCTGCGAAATATGCTGTCCATTGGGACATCGGTATGTCTTGGCGGTAGGAATATGTATTCAAGATAAGAGGAAGGTCTTGAAGTCAGATAGACTTCAGGGCCTTCCTCATTGCGTCTGGGGAACTTGCTTTACTGTAGAAGATTTTCCTTGAATTCTATCTCGACGATGCGGAGTTCGTTGCTCTTCTTCTCGGCGCCTTTGGCCTTGAAGAGGTCGAGTTCTCCTGCGGCCGGGGCCACGACTTCGACTATGCCGCCGAAGGCGTCCTCATCCTGTGCTGAGCCTTTGAGCTTGACCGTGATCTCGCGTGTCATGACAGGCTTGACCGGCAGGTGCACATAGCCCAGAGAGCGCGGGGTCTCGCCTTCCCAGATGAGTTCATCCCCGGCGTAGATCTCGATAGGGTAGCTGCGCATGCGCCAGCCGGTGAACTTGACGCAGACTTCATCGATCTGGGCCATCCTGCCGAGCCGGTAGGTGATCCAGGCGGTGGAGAGCCTTCCGTCGTTGGTCCATTCGCTCAGCTCGTTGTCGTCAAATGATGCGCCGGCCTTGTCTGCGTTGGCTCCTGCGGAGGTGGAGACTATCTCCACATCGACACAGCGGTCGGAGTATGAAGGAGTCTGCGGGGTCTCGCCTCTGTCGAGCCGGCCTTTGAGGTGGTCGCCAGGAATATATGTGCTGAGACCTCCTGTGACTTCAAAAGGAATGGTTTCAAGAGAAATTTCCGCTCCCTTGAGACCTTCGGCCGATGCCTTGAGGGTCACTTTTCCCGGAGTGGTGGTGGAGCGGATGATGGCGCGGTTGACACCGCACTCAACAGGGAAATCCTGGGCGAGGATATAGTTGTCCGGGCCCTGGGCCATGCCGCCTCGCCACTCTGCCGGACCTTCGAGGTCGTAGTGGATCATGTCGTTGGCGAGAGGGCATCTGCGTCCCTGTGCATCGACGACTTCGATCTGCACGAGGGCGACGTCTGCCCCGTCAGCCTTCCAGCCTGAAGGGTTCTCAATCTTGGAAAGTTTGATCGCGGTCGGCTGCCCTGCCGTCTCGATGGCGTAGCGTGCGGCTTCCTTGCCGCCGTTGTAGCCTATAGCCTCGATCTTGCCCGGCTCGAATGTGACGTTCTCTGCGGTGAAAAGGAACTCGTAGTCACGTTTGAGGCCGGTGATCTCCTTGCCGTTGAGGAAGAGCTTGATGGATTCAGTGTTGGATACGATATATACAGGCTTTACAGTGCCTTTGTCGTAGTTCCAGTGGCCGACGATGTAGATGCGCGGGTTCTCGACATCCACCCAGCCGTCCCACATCACCTGATGGGCGAAGAAGCCGTCTTTCGGGATGCGCAGCGCGTCTGTGACACCGCTGCGGCGGTAGTTCTCCACGCCGCGGAAGTGGGTGTTGGAGTCGGAGAATATGATCTTGACCCCGCCGGAACTGATTCTCTGCCCGGAGCCTGCCCTTTCCCTCCAGTAGTCATACCAGCGGCGCACGAGCTCCACGGTGAACTGGTCCTGGTTGTGGTTGTACGGGGAGGCGTCTCCTGCCACGGTCTTGCCTGTCATAGCGGAGTGGAAGCCCTTGTTGCCCTCGCCCTCCTTGTGGAAAGGATATGAGTAATCGTCCCAGTATTTGCGCAGACCTTCGTCGCGGCAGTATTCCATGGCCCAGAAAGGGGAGTGGGCGCTCTTGTTGATATAGAGCATCTCGCCGCCGTATTCGGACTCGCGGATGTCGAGCATCTCGCGGCTGCCGATTGCCCTGCCGCCGTAGAAGTCATATTTGTCACGGATCTCCCTCATCTCAAGCATGTGTTCGCGGGAGATGGATTCGTTGCCGCATTCGTAGAAGATGATTGACGGGTTGTTGCGGTTGTAGATGATGGCGTCGCGCATGAGTTCTTTGCGCTGGTTCCACTGTTGGCCTTCCACATCGCGCTCCGCGTCACCTGCAGGCATCGCCTGGATGAGCCCGACGCGGTCGCATGACTCGACATCCTGCTTCCACGGGGTGACGTGCATCCAGCGGACGAGGTTGGCATTGTCTTCGACCATGAGGGCGTTGGAGTAGTCGCTCAGCCATGCCGGGACGGACATTCCGAGGGCCGGCCATTCGTTTGAGGTGCGCTGGGCGTATCCCTTCATCTGGAGCACGCGGTCGTTGAGCCATACCTTGCCCTCTGCGAAGCGGGTCTTGCGGAAACCGGTGCGGGTGCAGACTTCATCGACTGTCTTGCCGTCCACTTCGAGGGCTGTGCGAACATCGTAGAGATAGCCGTAGCCCCAGCTCCAGAAGTGCAGGCCTTTGGCGGGAGCGGATGCCCTGAGGGTGACCGTCTGTCCGGCCTCTATGGCCTGTGGTGTTGATGCGAAGCTGGTGACGAGCTTGCCGTCAGGGTCTGTGACGCTGACTTTGTAGACGGCGGTCTGCGCCTTGCCGGTCTCGTTGCGTACTTCTGACTCTGCGTTGATGACCGCAGTGCGGGATTTCACACGGATGTCGGAGGCGTAGATGTAGACTCCCGTGGTCTGGAGGTTGGAGTAGAGCGGGAGGGTCTGGTAGAGCTTATCGGTGACGTGCAGCCAGACGTTCTTCGGCAGGCCGCCGTAGTTGGCGTTGAAGTTGCGGTTGCTCCACTGGTATTTCACTCCCGTGGTCCTCTCGGCGAAGTCCCAGTTGTTGTCCACGCGCACGGCTATGACATTGCTGCCGGACTTGAGATACGGGGTGATGTCGAAGCCGAAGGCCATGACACCGTTCTCGTGCTTGCCGGCCAGCTTGCCGTTGACGTAGAAATCGACTCCCTGGCGTGCTCCCTCGAATTCGATGAAGACCTTCTTGCCGCGGGCGGATTTCGGCATGGTGAAGTGCTTGCGGTACCACACCACGGTGTCGGTGAGGTCTTTGATGTTGACCTTGAAGGCCTCGTCCTCGTTGAAGGCGTGAGGGAGGGTGACCTTCTGCCAGCCGGAGTCTTTGAATGAACGGCTTTCCGCAGACGGGATGTCCCCGACCCTGAGGAGCCACCCCGAGTTGAAGTTGTACTTCTCGCGTCCCGAGGCGAGCACTGCGGAAAGGAGCAGCGCCGCTGACAGGAACAGTGATCTGATGTTCATATAATTGATGGATTGGTTTGTGTCATCGGGAATGCAAATATACGAAAAAAAGGACGGCTGTCGGGCCGTCCTTTGCTGTAAGCGTATCTTATTATTTCCAGTCGGCATGCTGCTGGTAGAGTCCTGGGGCCGCTGCAAGTTCCGCATTAGGAACAGGGAGGACATAGCGTCCGTCCTTGAGGTTGTCGATGGAGACATTGGTGCGGTATTCCCCGTTGGTCTTGTACCTGTCATACTTGGCTATGGTGAGGGCCTTCCATTCGCCGTAGCGTACCATATCGAACCAGCGTACACCTTCGAGGTAGAGCTCAAGTTTACGTTCCCTTACTACGTAATCCATTGCTTCAGATGCGGACGGGCTTGCAGGCACAGTGGCGATGCCGGCGCGGCTTCGGATCTTGTTGACAAGAGCCATTGCATCGGATATGCTTCCGTCTTCGATGAGCAGCTCGGCATAGAGCAGCATCATGTCCTCATAGCGGATGACAGGGAAGTTGACAGGCCATTTGTTGAGCGAACCGGTGCCTGTACCGAGCTGGCTGTCATCGAACTGTATGCCCTCTTCAGCGCGTTTCGGCTTGGTCGGACACCACTTGGCGTTGATCGACATCTCGAGGGACTGTATCTCCTTGCCGTTGTAGTCGAAGGTAGTGGTCCTGTTGACATAGGCCGGGGTACCGTTGTACTCGTCGTATCCGTCCAGAAAGCTGAACCCGAGGCCACGTGGATCTTCGTTGGAGATGAACTCATAGCGCAGGGTGGCTTCAGGGTAGACAGGATTCATCTCTGAGCCTGAGTGATAGCCGTCGGCGACTATGTCGAGATTCTTGATCATGGTGCCTGAGATGAAGGTTAGTTGAAGGCCCGTGCCGAGACGGTGCTGGATGCCGAAAATCTGGTATTTGTTGGCTGCCGCGTTGTCAGTAAGGAACTGCCTCTTCCATTCGGAGATGCTCGGAGCGAAGTATGACTGGCCCTTTTCGATGACGGTCTCAAGATATTTCTTCGCGCTTGTCTTGGCTGAGGCGTCGTTGTACGGGTAACCCTTGAGAGTCATGTAAACGCGGGCGAGCAGAGCCTGGGCGGCAAGCCTATCTGCACGGCCATCCTCGGCGATGCTCTTGCCTGTACTGCTTTTCATCTCTGCGCGGTACGGAAGGAGCTTTTCGGCTTCGAGAAGATCCGGGATTACGGCCCCGGTGATGACATCCTTGCCTTCAGACTGCTTTATGCTCTTGGCTTCCTGCACGGAAGAGAGGACATGGTCGATGACTGGGACACGTCCGAAGGAGCGTACCAGCTCAAAATGTGCGAGTGCGCGGAGGAAAAGGGCCTCGCCCTTGAACTGGTTGCGGATGGCCTCGTCTTCGATGCCGGCCGTCTCGACGTTGGCAAGCACAGTGTTGGCGTTGTAGATGAGGTTGTACCATCCTGACCAGAGGGATTCCAGTTCACTGGTGGCATCCGAGATCCTGTAGAACGAAGACTCGGAGCAGGTGCGGATGCCGTTGGGATCCGGATCAACCCAGACATTGTCAGAGCGGTCTTCTGAGAAGGTCATGTACTGGTCGGCTTCGACGTTGCGCAGCATGGCGTAGACACCGAGCACGCCTGATTCGAGATGGGCCGGGGTAGTATAGAAGCCGTTTGGGGATATGTTTCCTGCCGGCGGAGTCTCAAGATAGTCTTTCGCGCAGGACGCTGCCAGAAGGAGAACTCCGGCCGCAATAACTATATGTTTGATGTTCTTTAACATGGGAGATTACGATTAGAAGTTGACATTGACACCGAGGCTGAATGTGCGGGCAGAAGGATAGGCACCGTAGTCCACGCCTGTAAACCCGCTCTGGTTGGATGCTTCCGGAGAGTATCCGAGGTAGTAGCTGTCGAGGATGAGAAGGTTCTCGATGGAAGCGTAGACACGTACGGATTCAATGAATTTCCTGACAGGAATCTTGTACCCGAGAGTGAGATTCTTTATTCGGAAGTAGTCAGACTTGTATACGAAGCGGGAGTCGATGTTGTAGGAATTGGTCGTCAGAGGGTAAGGCAGCTTGCCGTCGCCCGGCTCATCCTCGCTCCACCAGGCGTTGAGCCAGTGGCGCATGGTATTCTGCTGTGTACCCATGTGTGCACGGTCTACGGCACGTCCAAAACCGCCCATGATGTATCCTCCAGCCTGTGCGGTGAAGAGGATGGAAGCATCGAAATTCTTGTAGGTGAAGCGGTTGGTCATACCGAAAACGAACTTAGGAGAAGGGTCGCCGAGCACCTGCCAGTCGTTGTTGGTGATGTTGCCGTCGCCGTCCACGTCTTCGTATTTAGGGTCGCCTGGAACGGTGTTCTTGCCGTAGTATTTAGGTGTCAGTCCGGTGGCGGCCTTGTAGTCATCGATCTCTTTTTGGCTCATCCACACGCCGATGTTCTTGTGGTTGTAGAACTCGTACATCGGGCTGCCGATGCGGAGGATCTGGTTGACGTTGTTGGCCTGTTTGGTGTAGACGAAGTGTCCCTCGGTGGTGTCGTCTCCCAGCTGGAGCACCTTGTTGCGGCTGTAGGACATATTGAACGATGTGCTCCACTCGAAGTTGTTGGTGCTTATGTTCTGGGTGTTGAGCTCAAGTTCGAGACCGTGGTTGAGCACCGAGCCGAGGTTGTCGTAGACATTGGTGGTGCCGAACACTGAAGGCACAGGCACGCTGTAAAGGAGATCCGTGGTGGTCTTGGTGTACCAGTCCACGGAGAGTTGTATGCGGTTGTTGAGGAATCCGAGGTCAACAGCCACATCTGTAGAGTGAGTCTTCTCCCAGCCGAGAGCGCTGTTGCCGAACGAACCTGCATAGTAGGCGAGGACATCGGCGTAGTTGCCGGCTGTGAGGGTGGAGTAGGCGGCGCTTTCAGGGATGCCGTAGTTGCCGGTCTGTCCGTAGCTTGCACGGAGTTTCAAGGTGTTCCACCAGTCGAGGCCGGAGTTCTTGAAGAACTGCTCGTTGGCGATGTTCCAACCTGCTGATACTGAAGGGAACCAGCCCCATTTGTTCTTGGCTCCGAAACGTGAGTATCCGTCACGGCGCAGGGAGGCTGACACCATGTACCTGCCGTCGTAGTTGTAGGAAAGGCGGCCGAATGCGGAGAGGAGCCTTGTGTTGGTCTTCTCGGTCACGTTGGATGTCTTGACGGTAGGGGTGGTGGTGGAGTTGCTTCCCACAAAAGTACCCTGGATCACGTCATTAGGCATGTTGGTGTACTGCTGGTCGGTGTTGAACCCCATGTTTCCGACTTCGGATGAGGCACCGAGCATGGCTGATATGTCATGCTTGTCTATGGTCTTGTTGTAGTTGGCGACGACCTGGAGAAGTGTGCTGATGGAGTAGTCGGTCGTGTGCCTTGCTGAGGATTTGGATCCTTCCGGCTGGTTCCAGTTCTGGTTGGTCATGGTATTGGCCGTGAAGGTGTTGGTGTTGCTGCCGACGTAGGTTGCTGCTGCCGATGCCTCTATCTGGAATCCTTCAAACGGGTTGACCCTGAGGAAGGAGTTGGCCTGGAGGCGCAGGGTGTTGTTGTGGGAAGCGGTGTCCTCGTAGTATTTCTTCGGGCGCATTCCTGAACCGCCCCAGAGGTAGTTGTTGTTGGGGTAGTACTGGGTGTTGTAGCCGACTCCGGTATCTGACACAGGAGGTGAAGTGAGCACGTGGTGGGCTCTGGAATCCTTTCCGTTGCCCTGGCCTGCACCGGTGTTGATTATGAATGCCGGAGCGAGATTGACACCTGCCGTAATCCAGTTGTTGATTTTGGATTCTATGTTGGTACGCAGGTTGATCCTCTTGTAGTTGGATGCAGGAGAGAGGCCGTCCTGATCAAGGTATCCCAGAGAGAAGAGGTATTTCATGGAGTCGCTTCCTCCAGAGACGGAGACGTTGTAGTTCTGCTGGAGTGCCGGGCTGTAGGCGTATGACTGCCAGTCAAGAAGGCTAAGTTCGCTGCCGTCGTCATGGTATGTGTGGGCATCCTGGATGTCCTTGCTGAGGTATTTGAACCAGCGGTCGTCGAAGTTGACGGCGTTGCCTCCTGTTCTCTGCGGGCCGCTGAGGCCGAGGTTGGCGATTCGGGTGGCGTTGTCGTCGGAGATCTTGCCCTGAGGGTACATCTTGAGGTACTGTGCGTCCATGCAGCGGATGGCGAATTCCATCCATTCGGTGGCGCTGAACACGTCCATCCTCTTTTCTAGTGTCGCAAGGCCGCTGTTGAAGCTGAAGCTGACCTTTGTCTTGCCTTTCTGTCCGTTCTTGGTGGTCACGATTACAACACCGTTGGATCCGCGGGAACCATAGATGGCGGCGGAAGCCGCGTCTTTGAGGACTTCGATATTGGCGATGTCGTCAGGGTTGATGCCAGTCATGGAATCCTGCGGAATGCCGTCGATCACGAAGAGCGGGTTGTTGCCGGCGCTGATGGATGCGGCTCCACGGACTCTGATCTGCGGGTCGGCACCAGGCTCGGCGCTGGTTATCTGTACGCTCACACCGGCGAGCTGTCCCTGAAGGGCCTGTTCTGCACGGGCCATGGGGCGGTCAGAGATCGATTTGCTGTCCATGGATGCGACGGCGGAGGTGAGGCTGCTCTTCTTGACTGAACCATAACCGATGGCAACGGCCTCATCAAGCAGGAGCTTGTCTTCCTGGAGGGTGACGGTGATTTCGGGAGCCGGGGCCACAAGTTTTGTGACATATCCGATGCCTGAGACCTCAAGAGTGGAATTTGACGGTACGGTGAGTGTAAAAGCTCCGTCGAGGTCTGTGGTGACACCATTTGTGGTGCTGCCCTTTTCGATTACATAAGCGCCGATGACGGCGAGACCCTGCGGATCTACCACCTTACCCTTACAGGTGATGGTGTTCTGCGCTAACGCTGATCCCATGAGAGCCATAGATGCAAGCAGCACGGTGAGCGCTTTCTTGCAGCAGGTTGGAATTAAATTCATCAGTTTGACTTTTGGTTGGTGTATTAATGGTTATTAAGTGTTATTCGAAATAAAATTTCCGCAAAGATACCATTTATTTTTAAATAGTATCCTTGCGGAACCGTATTTATGTGGAATTAGTCCTCTGCCTACAGAGGAATCACTTCGAGGCTGTAGATCACGTCAAGGCTCCATGTGGCGGCGCCGTTGGTATTAGGGTGGTAAGGCCTGTCGATGCCGCGCAGCAGCTCGTCCCAGGTCTTGCGGGCGAAGTCCGCATCGTGGTCTTTCCATGCGGCGTAGGCGTTGAGCCTTCCGACGCGAAATCCTGACATGGTGTGGTAGCGCCTTGCATGGTCAAGCCAAGCGGCGTTGAACTCCGGCACGTTGATCATGTCCTGCATTTCGGTCATGATCTCGAATCCTCCCATGATGGTCATAAGATGGTTGGTGCCGATGGAGGCAGGGTCTCCCTCCCAGCTGAGCACACCCGTGGCCGGGTCGAATCCGAGCACCTTCACCTTGCCGGTGAGAAGTCCGTTAGGCAGGGCTGCGATGCTCTTCATGCCTGCGATGATCATGTCGTAGTAGTGCTTCTCCCCGGTCCTCTCCCAGCGGGTCATCCAGTTGCCGGCGTATCCGAGCCAGTCAGGTCCGATACGCAGACGTGCCGGTGCGGTGCATGGGTTCTGGCTGCGTGGAGCAGCGAGGCGCATAGGGTCTATCTGGTAGAGAAGCTGCTCGGAATCCTTGGATTCGTCCATGAGGTCTCCGGAACGCTCGTCTGTGGTGAGATAGTAGAGGAAACGGTTCCATGCGGCCTGCCCGATGCGGGCCTCCTTGGCGCCGCAGCCCCAGTGTGACACGTTGTGGCGGCTGCCCAGCCCGGCGTACGGTCCGATGTGGTATACGTCGACCTCTGTGGTGTGGCGGCTCATCGCCACAGCCATATCCCAGATGTCCTCACGGCCGCTGCGCAGGAACATGTACCAGAGCCACATGTTGGAGGCGAGTTCGGTGTTGTCCCATGCGAATCCGCCGATGTCGTAGTTCCATACTCCGCGCACATCATCCATGGAGTGCATGAAGTCGCCGAAGTTCCAGAAACCGTACCATTTGAATTCTTCCACATTCTTCTGGTATACGCTGATGATCTCGTTGAGCCTGTTCTCCACGGCAACCCTCTTGTCGTTGCTCCTGTCAGGGAGGGACCAGATGCCGAACGCGCGGCTGTCGTGCAGGTACTGAGGTGTAGGCAGCATCTGGCTGTCCTCTTCGAGGAGTTCCGCCGTGGCGAGGATGCCCTCACGTCCAGGGAAAGCGGCTTGCGGCACGAGCACGAGGGTGTTGGTCTTGGCTATGCCGTAAGGGGTGCTCATCCCTTCTTGCACATCTTCATAGCTGGCTTCGAGGTCATGGGCTACGGTGTCATAGTGGCGCAGATCCATCGGCTCGGATTCAGGACTCCAGAGCCATACGTTGATCGTGGCCTCGTCACTGCGCGCATCGGTGATCTCGATGGTGGAAGGGTAGAGCTGCCAAAAATATTTGAGGGACACTCCGAGTCCTCCGCTGACATCTCCGGCGAATGCATAGCCTGCCGCCCTCTCTCCGGTGAGTGTGCCTATCCATGGGCGGTCCTCCTGGGTCTTCTTGCGGATCGACCATGAGTTGTCGGTGAGCTGGCTCAGACGGAACGAATCCCAGCAAGCCCAGTTCTTGATGAGGAACTGTCCCTTCTGGTCGAAGTAGTCAGGCTCAGGCACTCTGATGCCCTTCTCCTGGTCTTCCTGGTAGTCTTTTTGCTTGCGAGGTCCTCCCTGAGGGGCTGCCGCCGGACGCTGCTGCGCTCCCTGCGGCCTTGGATCGGTGAGAACGCGCCTGCCGTGGAGCGGCTGAACTGATTCTGTCCAGACCTTGCCCTTGTCGGTGGCGAACGCTATGTGGCGGTTGTAGGCCTGCTCGCGCATAGGAACCCTGAAGCGAAGTCCGAGTGAAGATATGAAATCTTTGTCCTGATCTCCATCGAAAATGAAGCTGTGGACGAGGCGGATCTGGTCTGAATCCTTGAAGAAGTACATTCTCACCACGAAAGGCAGCCATTCGCGGCCGCTCTCCTCGCTATAGTGTACACCCTCGATCTTGATGGTGCCGCGCACGGCCCCGTTCTGCTCAAGGGTGATCTTGCTGATCTTGCTCGTGTAGCTGTGTCCGCCTTCTGTGGCAACAAGGTCGGCTGCCCCGCCCACCTTGGTGTCTCCAACCCATAGGGCATCGATGATGTTGCTGCCGCTCTTCGGGATGACGGCTTTGACCTTGCCGGTATTCACGATGAAGCTGCCGGCATCTTCCGTTATCATCCTGTTTTCAGCGGTCTCCGCCTTCTTGACCTTGACGAGCTTGGCATTGTCAGTTCCGCCAGGAACTACTGCTGCTACTCCGAGCCATTTGATGGAGCCGTCAGGCCATTTGGCCATGGCCCACTGGTCGCTTGTGATGGCGCTGCCATCGGCAGACTGGAGTTGGAGGGCCGTCTTGGCGGTCACTTCTCCCTGTTTGAACGGAACGCCGAAGCTGACGGCGCGGTCGAGTTTCGGGGTGTTGCCTATCCAGTGGAGAGGTGCCTCGCTGAAAGGAGGTTCCACGACCTTGGTGTAGCTGAAGTTCTTGATGGCCGTGCGGGAAAGGGTGGTGCGGAAACCGAACCAGCCTTCCGTGTACGGGTCAGCATCGTTGTAGTCAAACAGGAGCTTGCCGTCCAGCCAGTACTGCACCCTGCCTTTGACGCTGACGAGTTTGATATGGTACCAGTGATTCCCTTCCAGCAGGTGATCCGGGTCCGTGTATTCCTTGATGATGGCGGGGTCAGGCTCGCCGGTGTAGCGGCGGAAGCGGGTGGTACTGTTGTAGTTGCCGCCGAAGCCCACGTAGTAGAGCTTCATCTGGGCGCAGTTGGCGAACACTCCGCCGCGCTCCTTGCTGCGCTTGAATACGTCCTTGGCCTTGGGGTCGGTGGCCATCCAGAAGCAGTTGAGGTCGCTCAGGCGGTCTCCCTCCTTCTCGTTGTAGACCATGGCGTCGTATTCGATGACGACATCCCCCTTCATCTTCTCCTTGTACCATAGGGTCAGTCCCTTCGGGGCTACGATTTCGCAGGCCCCGTCCTTGAAGCTGACAGAGTAGTCGGGAGATTCGGATTCGACTTTCCAGAACTTGGAGAACTGCTTCTCGTCAAGTCCTGAAACATCCTTTGCCGACACGGCCAGAGGCAGTGCCAGCAGCAAAAGTGTCAATAATCGCTTTATCATTTGATTGATGGTATTGTGGTATTTGCAAAATCCTGCGAATTTACCTCTTTTTCGGGGGATATGCAAAAAGAAGGGGACAGCCTATGCCGACTGTCCCCTTCTTTGAAAGAGCAATAGTCGTACTAATATCCAGGGTTCTGCATGGCAGCTTTCTCATCAGCGGTGAGAGGCTTGCCGTCCTTGGTGATGTTGTCAAGGAATACCTGAGGTATCGGACGATAGTAGTGCGTCGAGGCCTTGAAACTTCCGCCATTGGCGCTCTCCGCATAGGTGGTGCCGCTCATGTCCGTCGTGTGGCCGGTCACGTCTGTCAGGCTTCTTGAATATGCCTGATCGTTGAAAACGAGGCGCTTTTCGAGAGTCAGCGTACGGGCGAGATCCATCCAGCGAAGGTATTCTCCGTACATTTCCCTTGATTTCTCGTTGAGAAGGTAGCACATGGCCTTGTCGTAATCAGAGGAATATCCGAGTTTGGCGATTATCGCCTCATCTTCTTTCGGAAGGCTTGCTAGAGTCACGACAGGGAGTTCTGAGGCGACTGCATTTTTGGCCTCGCGGACAGTCTCATCGTCCCAGCCTCCTACGGAGTAATAGTAGGAGTTCATCGGATAGTAGGAACAGTTGGCGGTGAAACCCTTTAGCCCGCTCTTGTAGGTGTTGTAGTGGTACGCGTTTCCTCCGTCCACATAGGCGTCCCGGGCCTCTCCGGCCTTGAACTGGGCCCTGTCGCGGAGCGGCTTGAGCACTGCGATGCCCTCATCGTACTTGCCCTGCTTGATGAGTGCTTCGGCCTTGAAGAAATAGTCTTCGGCGGAGCGTGCAAGGATGCCGTCACGGTATCCTCCGCCGAGGTTGTTCTTGTCCACTGCACCGTCAAGATACTTGCACAGAGGCGCAAGCAGGGTGTTGTAGTCCGGTGTCATGGAAGTTCCAAGGATCTCCGATCCGTCCTCGCTGTAGATGTTGAGGGCCATGATCGCAGGAATCTTCTTGCCGGTGCGGTAGTCCGTCCTCGAATAGGTGCCGGACGTCGCCTTTGATACATTGACTTCGGACTTGTAGTATTTCTGTCCGTAGTCAGTGCGGTTGATGATGTACATCGAACTCATGTACTCCCCATCGTTGCTCGGGAAATACGATGTTGACGGCATCTTCTGCCCGTCCACGCTGATTTCCGTCTTTGCGCTCGCGTTGTTGACGGCGTAAGTGGTCTTGAAGGACTTCCAGAATCTTGAATCGTTCTCCAGATCATAGAGGAAATAAGCATAGGAAGGCGTGGTCTTGAGTCTCTGGTACTCGCGGCCGCTTGCAAGGTCACGCTTCATGAGCGGGAAGTTCTGATACCAGGCGGTGAAGAGCGCCAGACCCCAGTTGGATTTGCGGTTTGTCGTGGCGGAATCAGAACTGCCGGACGACAGGACGATCTCGGTGTTGGTCTCGGTGATCGAAGTGTCGTAGGCGGTGAAGTTGTTGAACAGGTCATTATAGTCTGCAGCAAGAGGGTGGGCGGCGATGACTTCATCCGCGTACTTGATCACAGCCTCAAGGTCCTTGGACTTGTATGCGGAGTTCCATTTGTCGTTGATCTCTGATGCTCTCCACAGATGGGCTTTCGCAAGATAGTGGGCCGCGGTGTATTTTGTCGCATAGTTTTGGGTCGCCCTGCTTGCGTCGGAACTCAGGAGCTCATGGGCTTTTTCAAGGTCGGAGATGATCTGTTCGTACACCTGCTCCTGCGGTGCTCTTGAAAATTCGCGTTCCGGAGTTGAGATCGGCTCTGTGACCAGAGGAATGTCCCCGAACTGCATGGTGAGGAAGAGGAAGTTGAATCCGCGCACGAAGTAGGCTGTACCGAGGGTTTCATTCTTGAGGGCTGAGCCTTCGAGCACATCGGCATTGCCGATGATCTTGTTGGCACGTGCGTTCCACTCGTAAAGGGTGTTCCAGAATGTTGTTATGGCCTGTGTGTTGGAGTTGACGGTAGGGGTGACGATAGAGCCGAGACGGGCATCATAATCGTTCCACATGCCGTTGGACGCGTCACCTGCCACCATGAATTCATCTGTGCCGTAGTTGGTGTAAGCGTAGCCTGATTCATTGCTGAAGAAATAGTTGAACTCCGTGTAGAGGCTTCCGGCCATCGAAGCCAGGCCTTCCGGCTCATTGAGCCAGCTGCTTGATATTTCATCCCTTTTGACCTCGTCAAGGAAGTCATTGGTGCAGGATGTTGACAACAGGGCGCCTCCGGCCAGCATCGTCAATAATAAAGTATGTATATTGATTTTCATGATAGTCTGATTATTAGAATCCTACATTTACTCCAAAAACAAATCCCCGGGTGTATGTCCCGCTGTTGAGGTCGCTGTCCATCCAGCTCGTCCCCTGGTAGATGGAGAACGGGTTCTTGAGCTGTCCCGTGATTTTCACAGAGCCGAGACCGAGTTTCTTCACGAATGTGCGCGGCAGGTTGTATCCGAGGGCTATCTGCCTTACTTTCAGGAAAGAAGCATCTTTCTGGAGAAGGATCCCGGAGAACGGATCGCCTCCAGCCGTGTTGAAGTATGGACGCTGATATTCAGCTCCGGTCTTGTTGTTTTCATTGTAGTAGTTCATGTAGATGACAGGTTCACGTCCACCTTGGTACTGCCCTGTCTGTGCCATGAATTTGAATGCTCCGTAAAGGAAAATGGAGAGCTCGAGATTCTTGTATGAGAATGTGTTGGTGAAGCCGAGGTTCCAGAGAGGCCTGGTGTTGCCTATGACTTTCCGGTCATAGTTGGCGTCGATCTTATAGTCTCCGTTCTGGTCGACAGGGCGCACCATTCCCGGGGCGAACTGATGCCCGTTGGCGTTGAATTTCTCCATCAGAGCGAGATCCTCTGCGGAGTCGGTCCACAGGCCGGCGCTCTCGTAACCGTAAAGCACAGTGGACGGGTAGCCGATGAAGAGTTCGTCGGATACCATGTCCTCCTTTCCGTTCTGGAGTTCGAGTATCTTGTTCTTGGTGTACGAAAGATTGAGGTTGCTCCTCCAGGAGAAGTCTCTGGTCGAGATGTTGGTGGAGTTGAGTGAAAGGTCAAAACCGTGATTCATGGTCTTTCCCACATTGTCCTTGGTTTTCCCGTAACCGGTGACGTTAGGAAGAGTGACGTCGAATATGAGTCCGTTGGTGTAGTTCTGGTAAAGGTCGAGAACTCCCGAGAGCCTGCCCTTGAGTACGGAGAAGTCGAAACCGACATTATATTGGGAGGTCGTCTCCCAGCCGATTGCGCTGTTTGCGAGTGTGGTCGGGGTGTAGTAGTAGGTAGAACCGTTGGCTCCATGGACTCCGGTGCTGCTCTCGAGAAGGTCTTTTGTCGAGTAAATGCCGACAGAATAGTTGCCTGTCAGGCCCCAGCCGGCTCTGAGCTTGAGCTGGTCGAGCCAGTTGATGTCGCGCATGAAGCTTTCCTGGTCGAGTCGCCAGCCGAGTGCCACTGAAGGGAATCCGGCCCACTTGTGCCCTTCTCCGAGCTGGGAGGCTCCGTCATAGCGGTAAGACAGAGTGACGATGTACTTGTCTTTGAAACTGTAGATGAGCCTGGCCATGTATGAAGCCATCTGTGCCTCAGAGAGGGTGTTGTATGTAGGGTCGTTGAGCACGCTGACGGATTTCGGGTTCAGTCCCCACCATTTCTAGGTCATTCCGAGGGCGACACCGCTTCCGCTCATGGAGTAGAGGTCACTGCTCATCTTTGACCATGCTTCCTGGAGGAGCGTGGCGTTGAAGTAATGGTCTCCGACGGTCTTGTCGTAGGTAAACATGTTGTCGATGAGCCAGGAGAAATTCTTGGTGGCCTTTGAACTGACATAATCGGTCCCTTGGGAAATACGGTTGACCGAATCGCTGGAGAGGTACCTGTAATTCTGCCCGAAACTTATCTGAGGTCCGAAGTTGGTCCTGAATTTCAAGCCTTTGAGAGGTTGCCAGATGCTGCCGAAGTCGATTTCACCGTAGAGGGAGGCGGAAAGCTGGTAGTAGAGGTTCGTCACTGCTGACTTGCCGACTTCATCGATGACGGTAGGTATGGTGGAATCTCCGCCCGGGTAGTCGATGCGCTTGCCGTTATCATCGTAAGGTACGGCGTAGCTGAATATGTTGCGTGCTTTGTCGTGAAGGGATCCAGGGATAGTGTTGGCGATGCCGTTTGACGCATCGATGCCGTATTCCTGGTCAGAGAAGCGTGCGTTCATGGATCCTCCCATCTTGAACCAGTTGACAGGGTTGACATCCACGCTGGTACGGATGGTGTAGCGGGTGTACTCCTGTCCGATGTTAGTGCCTTTCTGGTTGAGGTATCCGAATGATACGTAGGCGTTCATCTTGTCTGTGCCTCCGCTGGCGCTCAAGGAGTGCTCCTGGGTGATGCCGACGCGGTCGGTATATTGTGTCCAGTCAGTTGAATGGACTTTTGACCCGTCCCACTTGGTAGATGTCTGCCCGGCATTCCACTGGTCATAGGTGAGCCCCCATCCTCTGAGGATGTTTGCCCATGCATATTCGTCCGTTCCGTAGGAGTTGAAGAGTTTGCGGTCGTTTTCGACTGTAGGCTCGTCGGCGCGAGGACCGAGCCCCGCGTAGTAATATCCCCAGCGGCGCCAGTCGATATACTGCTGGGCATCCATCATAGGTACTCTGTCATAGATCTTTTCGAAAGTGGCTGTGCCGCTGTAGTTCAGCGCAAGTCTGCCGCTCTTTCCCCGTTTTGTGGTGACAAGGATCACGCCGTTGCCTCCGCGTGCTCCGTAGACGGCTGTCGCTGAAGCGTCCTTGAGAATATCAACAGATTCGATGTCCTGAGGGTTGAGCATGTCAAGGCCTACACTCTGGCCGATTATCCCATCGATTACTACAAGCGGACCGGCTGACTCGTCCTTGTCCTTTATGGCATTGATGCCTCGGATACGGATTGAGCCCACGGAGCCTGGACGCAGGTCGGCACTTCCGATGGCTACGCCGGCAGCCTTTCCCTGGAGGGCTTCAATGGCATTGTTCGCCGGGGTTGAGACGAGGTCTTCGGATGTCACGGAGACCATGGCTCCCGTGACGTCTTTCTTGCGCATCGTACCGTATCCCACGACCACCGTCTCTTCAAGCATCTGGGAGTCTTCCTTGAGGGTGATGCTGAGCTTAGGGGCGGCTGCGACATTGACGGTCACATAGCCGATGCATGATACTTCGAGCTCTTTACCTGATTTGACCTTGATTGTGAAAGTTCCGTCGGCATCGGTCATTACGCCGTTTGTCGTACCTTTCTCGATCACGGATGCTCCGATTACAGGGATTCCGTTCTGATCGATGACCTTGCCTTCTGTAGTGGCGGTCTGTGCGAGTGCCGTCCCTCCCATGAGGGTCAGGCAAGTCAAGAGCGCTGCTAAGCGCCGTTGACATGAATTGATTAAGGATACCATTTGCGGTTATTAGTTAGTAAATTGGTTATCGTTGGCAAAGATGGTTAATAATTGCAGAAATTCATAGCTTTTTTAAATTTAAAATTCTTAATTTATCGTTTGTGTTTAATAGGTGCCATCAGATTATGAAAAAGGCCGGCTTTGTTGGCCGGCCTCTGTAAGGGGTAAAGGATACTCAGTCCATGTGGAACCTCTCGTCGAGAGGGATGGATACCGGAGAGTTGTCCGGGTTGACTTCCATGATGTCGGCCATGTAGTCCCACCATTTCTGGACTACAGGGTTGCCTCCGAGGTCCTGTGAGCCCTCGTCGCCCTCCACTTCCTGATATGCGAAAAGGATGTTGGTGTCCTTGTCCCAGTAGATTGAGTAATTGCGGACGCCACTGTCTGAGAGCAACTTCTTGAGCTCAGGCCAGATGGCGGCGTGCCTGCGCTGGTATTCGTCCTCGAAACCAGGCTTCAGGAACATCTTGAATGCTTCTCTTCTTGCCATTGCGTTTTGTGTTATTTGAATTATAGTCTGGTAAAGTTACGAACTTTTCCGTAAATTCGGAGGTTCAACAGACAAAAACCACAAATATGCGAAAACTGATTATTACCATCCTTACCTCGCTGGCCGCACTGGGTGCCGGCGCAATAGACTTCCCGATTACAGAGAAGTATGACACCGCAAAACAGACCCCGTTTGAGATAAATCTTCCCGTCCCGGACGGCAACTATCTGGTCACCATGAGAATAGGCAGCAAGAAAAGAGCCGCTGACACCTTCGTCAAGGCGGAAAGCAGACGCTTTGCAGTCAATGGTCTCCACACCGCAAAGGGGGAGTTCAAGACCGTCTCATTCGTGGTCAACAAGAGAGACTCGAAGATCCGGGAGAACGGCGAGATCATCGGGGAGGTGACCCTGAAAACCAGGGAGAACGGCAAACTCAACTGGGACGGGTGCCTCAATCTCGAGATCGGCGGCACCTCCCCGGCCGTGGAGTCGGTGACCATCGAGCCGGCACCCGCTTCGACTACGACCATCTTTCTCTGCGGCGACTCCACAGTGGTGGACCAGGATAACGAGCCGTGGGCGAGCTGGGGCCAGATGTTCCCGTGGTTCTTCGACACGGGGGTGGCTGTGGCCAACTATGCCGAGAGCGGGGAACGTGCCGACACGTTCATAGGGGCCGGAAGGCTCCGCAAGATCCTATCTGTGATGCAGCCGGGTGACTATGTGTTCGTGGAGTTCGGGCACAACGACCAGAAGATAGACAGACTCCCGGGCAAGGGAGCGTACTATTTCTTCGCGACTCAGCTCAAGACATTCATCGACGAGGTGCGCACCAGGGGAGGAATCCCCGTGCTGGTGTCCCCGACCCACAGGCGCAACTTCGACAAGGACGGCAGGATAGTGGAAACCCACCTGGACTACCCGGAAGCGATGGAATGGGTCGCAAAGCGGGAAGGGGTCACATTCATTGACCTGCATGCCATGTCGGCCAAGTTCTATGAGGCGCTTGGACCGGAAACCTCAAAAAAGGCCTTTGTGCATTATAAGGCAGGCTCTTATGGCATGAGCAAAGATGTGGCTGACAATACCCATTTCAACCCTTACGGTGCATTTGAACTCGCCAAGTGCGTGGTTGGCGCCATGCAGGTGCAAGGTCTGGATATCGCCGGGCACATCATAAACTTCAATGGCTTCAGCCCTTCAGAGCCTGATCCGGTGGAGAGTTTCAACTGGTATGACAGCCCCGCGAGGAACTTGGCGGCCCAGGTCCTTGAAAAGGACGACAAGGCAACCGAAGTTCCGGCAGGCCGTTAGAGTATCTCGACGCAGCCTGAGATCCCTGACGGGACGAGGGCGGTGTCAGGAGTGACAATAGGGTAGGACGAGTGTGTGAAACGCTCGTCCTCTTTTAGCGAAGCATCACCGATCATCCTGTTGTACAGAGAATTAGTGACTTCTATCTCAAGGGTGTTGACCCCGTCGCGCAGCAGATGTCCGATTTCGAGCTTCCACGGCGAGCACCAGATGATGCCGGCCTGCTGCCCGTTGACCTTGACCGAGGCGATCCAGTTCAAGCCGCCGATATGCAGTTGATGCATCTCTCCATCGGCTTTCCAGTCGAAAGATGTCCGGTATGTGGCTGTGCCGGAGTAATATTTCACGGATGGGTCGCTGCTGGCGGTCCAGTCCTGCAGTTCGTTGACTGTAAGGGGTTTTGACGGGCCTCCTCTGGATGGGTCGAAGCTTATTTCCCATGTCCTGTCAAGGATCTTCGGTGTTGCCGTCGAATTCCGTGCGGGCAGCGCCTGCAGAGGGGTGTCAGTGGCCACTAGAAACAGAGACCGGTCAGGTTCGAGTTCCAAGGCAAATGTTGAACTGTCCGCAAGGTGGACGGCACTTCCGTCCAGAGGGTCGAGCGCATAGACGCGGCTGTAGCCGCTGCGCAGCCGGATCTCCTGTCGGAACGCCGAATCACTGTGGTTGTAGATGAAATAGATGTCCGCATCATCCAGTCTCCTGTGGCTGAAGCGCACGCAGTCGTCTATCTTGCGGGCGCTCCGCAGACGTATGTCCGGCTCGAACGGTGGCCGGACTTCATCCATTACCGAGGTGGCGAAATGCACAGGCAGGCCTTCCGAAGCCCATCTGTCAAGTCTGGAACGTTGCTCGTCAGAAAGCTGGACATTCCTCTGTATCATGAGCATCCTGTATTTCATCCCGCTTGGCATAACTAGTTCGCCGCCCGATACCCGCGCATTCCGGAGCGCGTCCCAGCCGCTGACTTCGAAGTTGTAGCCTTCCGGAATGACAGGCAGCAGATGCGAGAGTGTCTTGAGCGGAGGATCGTCACCTATGTATACAAGAATGTCAACCACCGGTTCACCCTTGCGTAGCATCCCAGCGCAGCGGGCCTGGTAGTCCCAGAACGGGCGGCTGTATGGCCAGATCGTGTTGTTGCGGTTGAGGCAGTATTGCCTGCCGTTGGCGACATTGCCGGGGACGATGTCCGTCCGGGGCTGGTAGGCCGAGGCGCAGACAACGAATTCGTTGATGTTGACTGAGTAAGCGAAGTCTGCGAGCTGTTTGAGCCTGGCGGGGGAGTCGCTGTATTTGGCATCGGTGAAAGCCTCTCCGGAGGCGATGGCCTTGCCGTACAGGTGTGCTGCGGAGGCGCAGTCGAGGATGTCGTAGCTGCCGTGGATGTCCCGGGCCCAGAATTCGCCCTGCGGTTTGCCCACAACCCGCTTGGCCGATATGTTGTCCGCACCGAGGCTCAGACCGTTGCCTGTTGCCTGGGCCGTGAACTCTACTCCGGCATCCCGGCACAGGCTGTCGAAAGTGCCGTAGTATTCATCCGTTATGGTATCGGCTATGGTGCGCCGAAGGTCGGAGAGAAACTGCTCCGTGGTGGCGTTGTCCCCGACCACATATCCCCTCATCGCCGGGAGGAAGGGGGTGATGTCGTAGCCGTTGTGCTTGAGGAAAAACTCCTTGAAGCGCGGTGTCCAGTTCTGCGGCCCTGCCTCGTGGCTGTCCATCGTGACCCCGAGAGGCTTGAGCCCGTATCGGGTGAGGGTGTCGATGATGCGTCCGGGATATGATTTCCAGTGCAGGACTGCTGCCTCGGAGGACATCTTGTCGCATTCCAGCCCGGAGAGGTTCTTGCGTCCGTGCTTGATTTTGCCACCTGTGGATTCTGCGGCCAGACGCATTATGACCCAGTGTCCTTTGGGGGCTTTCCAAATCAGGGAGCCGTCTTCGCGCATGATACCGGTGAGGTCGATAATACTGTCGGGGTCTATCGCGCCCCCGGCATATTCCGGAGTGTGGCCGGCATCGTGGAACTCAGAGAAATAGTTGGCCTTCTCCTGCCAGCGGTCTGTGCGAGCTCCGGAGGAGAGGCTTGCCGCCTTGATCCCGGAGGCTCCGGAAATTCTGAAATGCCGGGCTGTGACCGGGCTGAATGCTATGGTTCTTTCAGCCAGGCCTGAACCGCCTCCAGGGGTGGGCAGGGTGCAGATTTTTCGGTAATTGACCCCGTCATCTGAACATTCGAGCACGCCTGCAGGCCCTGTCTCCACATAGGCCATGCCATAGAATTGCTCTGCCGGCCCGTCCGGGTATTGCATGGCACCATTGCGGGATTTTCTGGCTTTGGCGGCAGTGTAGGTGATGTTCCTTGCTGTGAACGGCTTGCTGTCATATTTCAGGGTGCCGCCCATGTCCACGTTTTCCAGATATTCTGCCTTCATGGGGAAGGCGAGTACGGCCACATCCTTGAACCAGCCCTTGGCGTTTGGACGTGGTAGCGTGAGCCTTACTGTCCTGCCGCCCTTGACGGTGGTCTCAGATGAGCAGAGGCGCTGCATGCCGTATTCTTCCGTGATCCATGGGCCTCCGGCCACATAGCCGTTGGAGATGTTGATTTCGAAAGACAGGCCGAGCCTGCGGGCTTCAGATGCGGAAAACTTCAGAGCTTCCCACCATTCGGGGCTGAAAGCATCGGCTGCTCCGTCACCGCTGCCGTGGACTTGATCATAATAGACGATCCCACCGATTCCGGCCTGCCTGTAGGCCTCAAGGTCTGCCGTGATGCCTTCACGTGTGGTGGGCGTTTCTCCATGAAACCACCAGACTTTAGTCCTTGTCGAGTCTTGCGGATTGCGGAACTCTTCCAGCGTCTGGATTATGCCGGTCTGGGCATGGGCCTGCACCAATGTTGCGGCACAAAGGATTGCGGCGGTCAGTATCTTATTCATCTGACTGGCTTGGAGTCTTCTCCGAAGCGGTCCCAGGTGATGCCGGAGGTCTTGAGGTCGCGGACGTTGACGAGGTTGTTGATGAACTTGGTGACAGTTCCGACATGGATGTTCTCGAGTGTCACGCCCTGCACCGGGTCGCGGCTGTCGCCCTTGATCTCAAAGATGGCATCCGCCTGGGCGCACTCGGCTCCGCGCAGGGTGATGTTGCGTATGCGCGTGATGGCTGTCTCGAAAGTCGGGACTATTGTTCTCCACTGGTACATAACGTCCGTGTCTATCTCAAAGGCACGCTGCATGCTGGCGGCGGACACGTTTTCCATCGTGATGTTCTCGATGAACCCGCCTCTGCGGTGGTTGGTCTTGAGGTAGAACATCCTCAGCAGCGAGTCGGAGGCATGGCAGTCATGCATGTATACGTCCCTCACTCCTCCCGACATCTCGCTCCCGATGCCCATCAGGCAGTGCCCTTGGATTACCTCGCAGTTGCGTATGACTATTTTCTCGGTCGGCGTGGCGAGTTTCCAGGCGTCCTGGTTGCGGCCGGCCTTGAGAACCACTGCGTCGTCTCCCTGATCGAAGCGGCAGTTTTCCACTATGGCATGTGATGTCATCTCGATGTCGATGCCGTCGTTGTTGTGTCCGTGGGCGTAGACGTCAAGTCCGTGCACCCAGGCGTCGCGGCAGAGGTAGAGATGTATGGTCCAGAACGGGCTCTCACGGATGCTGAAGTCCTCGAGCCTGACGTTGGTGCAGCGGTTGAACTGGATTAGGTGCGGACGCATGTGTGCTTCACCTTCCTCCATCCTGCGGTGCTCGACTGGCACGCCTGTAGAACACATGGCATATAGTTGTCTCGTGGCCTGGATGTGCGCCTCCGGACGGGAGAACCAGGTCCTCCAGAAATCCATCTTCGGGGCTATGGTGCCGGGACCGGCGATGCCGACGTTTTCGCACTCATAAGCGTATATGAGAGGGGAGTAGTTCATGCATTCCGTGCCTTCCCATGAGGTCTTGACGGCCGGGAGATAGAGTTGAGGGTCGTCTTCGAAGACGAGACGGGAGCCTTCGCTGAGATATAGGAGGCAGCTGCTGCTGAAATGGACGGGTCCGGTGAGCCACTCTCCTTCAGGGACTACTACCCGGCCGCCGCCTGCCTTGCTGCAGGCCTGCATGGCTTTGCGGAAGGCTTCGGTGGTCGCTTTGACATTGCCCTGTCTGGCACCGTAACGTGTGATAGGGAATTCTTTGGCCGGGAACTCGTGCATCTGCAGCGGTTCGAAGTCAAACGGGGCTTCCGGGGCTTCCACGATGGTCTGCGCATGCAGGGTCAGAGTTGCCGAGAGTGCAAGCATGGCGGCAAAAAGCCGCCGGGCAATGGTGGTTTTCATCGGTTATCTGTTTGAGTTTGTATGTAGTCTTTGAACTCCGCCCAATGCAGGTGGAGTATTCCGTCAGGCTTGGGATCAGTGCCGTCCGGGATGAGGTGGACGAATTGCATGCTGCAACTTAGGGCGCCTGTCCCGTCGGTATCGGTGCGGTCTCCGACCATGAGCGCATCTTCTGGCCGGATTCCAAGAGTGCCACAGACTTTGAGGAAGGACTCCCGGCAGGGTTTGAGTCCCCCTAGTGAAGCCGCGTCATAGAGTCCGTCGAAGAGTCCGGGGTCTATGTCGAGGGCGTCCAGTTTTTCCCGCACAAAACCGTAGTCGGAGAACACGGCGGTCTTGACTCCTGCGGACCTGATTTCTTCAAGCAGGCTTTCCAGCCCTTCGCGCGGGTGGAACCGCTCCCGGAGAATACTCACCATGTCAGGGAGATAAGTTCCAAAGTACCAGTCTCTGGAGACTTTTCCGAAAAAAGCCTTTTCAAATGCACCCTTGCTGTCGAAATCCTTTCCGGCAAGTTCTTTGCGGGCACGGCGCTCCCGCAGAAGACGAAAAAAAGCCAAGCGGGACAACTCCTTGAGTGCCACAAGCCTATGGAGGCCTCCGGAGTCATAGAGAGTCCCGTCAAGGTCGAATATGACGGCCCGTATCATTCAGCGACGAGCTGTTTGAATTTGGCGTGCCGCTTCTCGTCCTGGAGCAGGAGGTTGAGTTTGAACTGCCCGTCCCTCATGCCTTCGGCCAGACAGGCTGTCTTGAACTTTTCGAATGCGTCAGGCACAAGTTTGTGAGGCACAGGAGGTTCGAGCCTGAATGACTCTCGTTTGCTCTCATATTCGATGTTCTCTTTCTGGAGCAGGGTGTCCACTTTGAGGTTGAGTTTCTCCATCTGTTCTTTACCGGTATTCTGGTCCTCGAATTCGTAGTAGAAGTGATATCGGGACTCTTCAGGTACGGCAAAGCCTATGGCGAATTTCACCTTGACGCCCAGCTCCTTGGAAGCGAGCGCCACGGCATCGAAGAACTGTTTCTCATGCAGCTTTTCTCCGGTGATGGAGACAATGCCGTTGATCTTCTGGATCATGAACACCCTCGGGGTGTTGTGGAACTTGGTTCCGACCTGCACGAGGTCGTTCATGTTGTAGCGGTAAAGACCCGCGAAAGTTGTGACATACGGGCAGTAGCGTTTACCTTCCTGGATTTCGTCCACCTGCCAGTAGCGCACCGGCTCGCCTCTTTTGGCGGCGTCGAGATCCTCTTCCGCGACGAACTCATAATAGTGCATATGCGGGAAGAGCACCGTGTAGATGGAGTCGTCCACGACGAGCCCGAAACGGCACTCTGATGAGAAATATCCCAATTCCTGATGGAACATCTTCTCGGGGAAGGAATTCTTGAACTTGTCGAGGAATATCCGGGTGTTGCCGCATTTCCAGGTGTCCATCATCTGCATGTCGGGCCAGATGTGCTTGGGGAGCACGCGGCCGTATTTCTCCTTGAGGGCGCGCAGCTCGGCGGCCCTTTTGGGGTTGGGCTTGAGCACTTTGAGGATTTTCTTCCTGTACTCCGGCTCTATTTTGACCTTGTCCGTGAGGGTTCCGTGCTCGATGTCGTCCACCATCTGGTCGAACCAGAAATCCAGACTGTTCTGCATCTCGACGATGGTCGAAGGGTTGGCGGTCACTATCATGTGGAGATCCTTCTCCATGCTTATCCTGTTGATGGCGTAGTATTTGGCGGTGTAGTCGCCGATGGCGTACACGCAATCGGGGCAGGCGTAGAGATACTTGATGAAAGGAGGGGCGTCGGCTCTGGTGACCCCGGACACCGACCCGTACACGGTCCCGTCAGGAGCGTGGCCCTCGACATCGCGTCCCACGATGGTGAGGAGGTTGCCGTAGAAAGCCCTCGGCCTGTTCTTGATGAAGTTGTACAGCCAGACGCGGGTCATCTTCTTGTAGATGTTCCACATGTAGATGCGCGTGATAGGGATCCACTTCGGCTCGCTGGTGGTGCCGGAGGTGGTGGCGTACATCACCGGCTTGCCCGGGAAGAGCACGCCTTCCTCGCCGTGCTTGTGTCTTTCCACGAGAGGCCTGAAATCCTCGTAGTCGTTGAGTTTCACGTTCTTCTGCCAGCGTTCGAGCAGCTCTTTGTTGCTCTTGGCAAGGAGAATCTGGCTGAAGTTGTGCTTGCGGCCGTATTCGCTGTTGCGGGCATAGAAAAGAATCTTGCGGAGGGTCATCGCTGATGACCGTCCCGGTCTGCGCGATGCCATTACGAGCCTGAGGTATTCGTATCCGCCTGCGATTCCTACAAGGGCAGAGGCCAGGACTCCGTTCCAGAAATGATGAGATTTGCCCATGCCTACTTCACTATCTTCCAATAATTTTCCTTGCGCGGAAGGGCTGTAGGGTTAGATCTGGCAGGATGGCCCAGTGACAGGGCTCCGATGCCCATATATTCTTCGGGGATGCCGAGCTCGGCCTGGATGGCCTTGCCTTCTGGGGTGTCGGACATCTCGCGCTCACGGTTGATCCAGCATGAGCCGAGGCCTAAGGCGTGGGCGGCGAGCATCATGTTTCCGAGCACTAGGGATCCGTCCTGTATGGAGTTGGGGTTGTATTCGGGGCGCGGCACGAATACGAGCACGATAGTGGGAGCTCCGTAGTAAGGGTCACTTTCTGTCCCCATAATCCTGGCGTTGAGGGAGGAGAGCCTCTTTATGATCTCAGGATTCTGTACGGCCACTATGAGCGGATCCTGGGCGTTGCGTCCGGTCGGGGCGTATGTGCCGGCATCGAGCACTGTCTTCAAAGCGTCATCGGAAACCTGCTCAGCGGTGAATTTCCTTATGCTGCGGCGTGTCCTGATGGCATCGATTACTGCATTGTCCATAAAAATTCAATTTCAATACAACTCACAAAAATAGTGAGAAAAACCGAAGATTAATATCTATATTTGTGCCAACAATGCAAACCACATGATGAAAAGATTCTTTTCCATTATTATTCTTGCCATTTTGGCGAACCCTCTGTGCCGCGCCGAGTCGTGGCCCGACGGGACTCCCATAGAGAAGTGGTTCAGTGTCAGGCAGTCACCGGTCCCGGCACTGCAGGACAGGCGTTTTGTCATAACTGACTATGGTGCAGTGCGTGACAGCACCATCCTCCAGACGGCCGCGATACAGAAGGCCATAGATGCCGCGGCTGTTTCCGGCGGTACGGTGGTGGTGCCGAAGGGGGTATGGCTCACAAGTTCGCTCTTTTTCAAGTCCGGCACGCATCTGCTGCTCGAAAGGGGTGCGGTGCTCAAGGGAAGTGACGACATCTCGGACTACCCGGTGGCGAAGGTACATATAGAAGGAGTGATCCAGCCCTACATAGCCGCCCTTGTCAATGCCTATGACGTGCAGGGCTTCTCCATCAGGGGAGAGGGCGTGATCGACGGCAACGGCCTGAGGTACTGGAGGGATTTCTGGACGCGCCGCCGCGTCAACCCCGCCTGTACCAATCTTGAAGCCCTGCGCCCGCGCATGATCTATGTCGCTGGAGGCAAGGACATCCTGATCGAGGGCGTGACCCTGCGCAACTCCGGTTTCTGGACCACCCACCTGTACAAGTGCGACTACGTGAGGATGAAAGACGTGACCATCTTCGCCCCGCATTCACCTGTGGCGGCCCCGAGTTCCGATGCCATCGACCTGGACGCCTGCAACAATGTCCACATAACCGGCTGCCACATTTCCGTCAACGATGACATTATCGCCATCAAGGGCGGCAAGGGCCCGTGGGCTGACACCGACCCGGACAACGGGGTCAACACCAACATACTCGTGGAGAAGTGCCGGTTCGGCAAGGGCCCGGGGGTCATCACTTTCGGAAGCGAGTGCATCGGCGGGCGCAATGTCATCCTGCGCGACTCCGAGGTGCACGGCGCCACCCGCGTGCTCCAGATGAAGATGCGCCCCGACACGCCGCAGCGCTATGAATATGTGCTGGTGGAAAATGTCACAGGCGAGGTACGCTGGGTGTTCTACGTGCACCCGTGGACCCAGTTCTTCGACCTCAAGGGACGCGAGGACATCCCTATGTCGTACGGAGAGCATGTGACCATCCGCAACTGCCGTCTCACATGCACGGAGCAGGCCATAGAGATTGCCGAGAAGCCGGACCAGTACAAGCTGTCCGACATCGTGGTGGAGGACAACAACGTCTTCACCGAACTTCATCAGATGCCGCAGCGCGCACAGCAGAAGCAGGACTGGGAACTTGAGAAAGGTACTCCCGAAGCCGAGAATAGCAAATAATCGAATAATTTTCAATCAGAATATGGATATATCACTTAAGCAGGGCTGCAAGTATGCCCTTCTTGTCCCTACCAGCATGGGACTTAGAATCACTCCTGAGAACGGACAGCCAGTGCAGAGCAGTGACGTGCTGCACCTCCAGGCCACCAGTGCCGAGACCAATGTCGCCAGTGTGTCATCTTACCTCGGACTTCCCGTCAAGGTGCTGACAGCTTTCGTCAAGGACAGCCCGTTCGCCGCTTTTATCAAGTCCAACCTCCGCGCCCGCGGCATGGATTTCGAGGGGCCGGAAGTGCCTCAGGGCGGACCTTGGGGCTACAGACACCAGATCAACATCGCCGACAGCGGATACGGCTCACGCGGTCCGCGCGTCTGGAACGACCGCGCGGGTGAGGTGGGCCGCACCTTGAATGTCAAAGACTTCGATCTTGACCGCATCTTCGGCCAGGAGGGTGTGCAGATTGTCCACCTTTCCGGACTCATCGCCGCGCTCAGCCCGGACACGAGCAGGTTCTGTCTTGAGATCGCCCGTGCAGCCAAAAAGTACGGCACCCGCATCAGTTTCGATCTCAATTACCGCGCTTCCTTCTGGAAGGGCCGTGAGCAGGAGCTTCACGATATATTCTCCGAGATATGCAGCATTTCGGACATCCTCATCGGCAACGAGGAGGACTTCCAGCTGTGCCTCGGCATCGAGGGGCCTGAGGCCGGAGGCAAGGACATCGCTTCCAAGATCGACGGGTTCAAGGAGATGATACGCCGTGTGAAGAAGGAGTATCCTGGCGCACAGGTGTTTGCCACCACTCTCCGTCAGGTCAACAACACCAACAGCCACAACTGGGGAGCAATCATGCTTGAGGGCGATACCTGGCATGTGGTGGAGCCTCGCGAGATCCATGTCCTCGACCGCATCGGCGGTGGCGACGGCTTCGTGGGAGGTCTGCTCTACGCTGTCCTGAAAGGATGGGAGAGCGAGAAATGGATCCAATTCGGCTGGGCCAGCGGCGCACTTGCCACCACTTTCCTCACCGACTACGGCCAGCCTGCCGATGAGGAGCAGGTATGGAGCATCTGGCAGGGCAACGCCCGCGTCAAGAGATAGAGAAGCCTATGCTGTACTACGCAAGAGGTTCGAAGACCGATAACATCACTCCTGGCGAAGTCAGGGCTATACTTGAGGAAGTCTTCGACAAGATGGGGAAAAAGAAGCGCGTGCTGGCCCTGCCGCCCGACTTCACCCGTCTCAATTCATACGCCGGGCCGATCACCGAGATGGTCTATGACTATTTCGGTGACGCGCTCACGGATGTGATGCCGGCTCTCGGTACCCATTCCCCGATGACTTCCGAGCAGATCAAGACCATGTTCGGCCATGTCCCGGCGGACCGTTTCCGGGTGCACGACTGGCGCAACGATGTCGTCACGGTGGGGCAGGTGCCCGCTGAATATGTCAACAAGGTTTCCGAGGGCAGGCTCAACTACAGCTGGCCGGCCCAGGTCAACAAGCTCCTGCTTGACCCGTCGTTCGACCTTATACTCTCAATCGGTCAGGTAGTGCCTCACGAAGTGATAGGCATGGCCAACTACACCAAGAACATCTTCGTGGGCGTAGGCGGTTCCGAGGGCATCAACAAGAGCCATTACATCGGCGCGACCTACGGGATGGAGCGCATCATGGGCCGGGCCAAGTCCCCGGTACGCGATGTGATGGAGTACGCAAGGACCAATTTCATCAAGGATCTTCCTATAGTATATGTGCTCACCGTCCGTGCCAAGAACGAGCAGACCGGGGAGATGGAACTCAAGGGGCTTTTCATCGGTGACGATTTCGAGTGCTTCCAGAAGGCTTCCGACCTCTCTCTTGAGACCAACTTCATCATGGTCGATCACGAGATCAAGAAGTGCCTCGTGTACCTCGACCCGGAGGAATTCAAGAGCACCTGGCTGGGCAACAAGAGCGTTTACCGCACCCGCATGGCGCTTGCCGACGGGGCGGAACTCGTGGTGCTTGCACCGGCCCTCAAGGAGTTCGGCGAGGACAAGACCATAGACGGCCTGATCCGAAAATACGGTTACAAGGGCACACCGCACACTCTTGAGGCCACTGAGCATAATGCCGACCTTCAGGAGAATCTTGGCGCGTCCGCCCACTTGATACATGGCTCGTCCGAAGGGCGTTTCACAATCACGTACTGTCCGGGTCCTGAGATGAGCCGTGAAGAGATCGAGAGTGTCGGATTCAAGTATGGCGATCTCAATCAGATAATGGAGCACTATCATCCGGAAAAACTGAAGGACGGCTGGAACACCATGCCGGACGGGGAGGAGATATACTACATATCCAACCCAGCTCTCGGACTCTGGGCTTATCCGGAGAGGTTCAAGGACTGATATGAAAATAGTTTGCGACAACAAGATACCATTCCTCCGCGGGGTTCTGGAACCTTACGCCCAGGTGGTGTATCTCCCGGGCAAGGAAACGACAGCGGAAGTTGTGAGGGATGCAGATGCGCTCATCACCAGGACGCGCACCATCTGCAATGAGGCTCTGCTCAAGGGGTCTTCAGTCAAGGTGATAGCCACAGCCACCATCGGTTTTGACCATATTGACACCGCCTGGTGCGAAGAGCACGGCATCATCTGGCGCAATGCTCCGGGGTGCAACTCATGGTCTGTCAAGCAGTACATCAGTTCAGTCCTTGTGAGACTTGCCGGGATGCGTTCCCTTGATCTTGAGGGGATGACCCTCGGAGTGGTGGGAGTCGGCAACGTCGGCTCCAAGGTGGCTCAGGCTGCCGCCGCGCTAGGTATGAAGGTGCTTCTCAACGATCCTCCACGTGAACGCCGGGAGGGCCATACGGGCTTTGTCTCTCTGGATGAAATCATTGACAGGAGCGACATCATCACCCTGCATGTGCCGCTTTCGCGTGAAGGGGAGGATGCCACATGGCACCTTTTCGATGTGGAGCGTATGGGCAGGATGAAGTCTTCGCAGATCCTCATCAATTCTTCCCGGGGCCCTGTAGTTGACAATGCCGCGCTGAAGCAGGCCCTCAAGTCTCGCCGGATTGCCGGCGGAGTGCTTGACGTGTGGGAGGGGGAGCCGGATCTTGATCCTGAGCTTGTCTCGCTTCTCGACATCACGACCCCGCACATAGCAGGATACAGCGCCGACGGCAAGGCCAACGGCACAGCCGCAAGCGTGCGCACCGTCTCTGAAGTCCTCGGACTTCCTCTGAAGGACTGGTTCCCTTCGGACATCCCGGCCCCGTCCGTGCCTCTCGGGTTCAGCCTCGATGCTTCGGGCAAGAGCCGTCAGGAGCTGCTCTCGGAGGCCATACTTTATACTTATGATGTTCTTGAGGACAGCGGCAGGCTGCGTGCGGATCTCGGCTCGTTCGAGAAGCTGCGCGGCGATTACCCTGTGCGCAGGGAACCGTCAGCGTTCACCCTCAGCCTTATCGACGGGGATGCCGGCACGGTCTCTGCTCTTGAGGAGCTCGGATTCAAAGTAAAACAATCAACAGACAGATAATATGAAACCAGTTTCAGACATCGGACTCATAGGACTCGCCGTAATGGGTGAGAACCTGGTCCTCAACATGGAGAGCAAAGGCTTCCATGTAAGTGTATACAACCGCACTGTAGAAAAGGTTGACAAGTTCATGGAAGGACGCGGCAAGGGCAAGAACATCTATGGAGCCCACTCTCTCGAGGATTTCGTGTCCTCGCTCAAGAGTCCGCGCAAGGTTTTCCTCATGGTGAAGGCCGGACAGGCTGTGGATGACTTCATCGACAAGCTCATTCCGCTCCTTGACAAGGGGGACATCATCATCGACGGAGGCAACACGCACTTCCCTGACACCACACGCCGTACCGCTTATGTTGAGAGCAAGGGACTTCTCTATGTCGGCACCGGCGTGTCCGGTGGAGAGGAGGGTGCGCTCAAAGGCCCGTCCATGATGCCTGGCGGATCTCCTGCCGCTTGGCCTTATGTCAAGCCTATATTCCAGAGCATCTGTGCCAAGGTGGCCGACGGTACACCTTGCTGCGACTGGGTGGGCGAAGGCGGTGCCGGCCACTTTGTGAAGATGGTACACAACGGCATCGAGTATGGTGACATCCAGCTCATCTGCGAGTGCTACCAGATCATGAAGGACATCCTCGGCATGACCAACGAGGAGATGCACGAGGTCTTCGCCGAGTGGAACAAGGGCGACCTCGACAGCTACCTGATCGAGATCACCCGCGACATCCTCGCCAAGAAGGATGAGGACGGAAAATACGTGCTTGATTACATTCTCGACACTGCCGGACAGAAGGGTACCGGCAAGTGGACCGCAGTGGCTGCTCTCGATGCCGGTGTGCCTCTGACTCTTATCGGTGAGGCTGTGTTCGCCCGTTGCCTCTCCGCCCAGAAAGAGGAGAGGGTTGCCGCTTCCAAGATTCTTCAGGGCCCGAAGCCTGTCAAGTTCACGGGTGATCGCAAAGCGTTCCTTGAAGATCTGCGCAAGGCTCTCTTCGCCGCCAAGGTGGTATCTTATGCCCAGGGTTATACTCTAATGCGCGCCGCCGCCAAGGAGTATGGCTGGAACCTCAACTACGGCGGGATCGCCCTCATGTGGAGAGGCGGCTGCATCATCCGCAGCGTGTTCCTCGGCAAGATCAAGGAAGCTTTCGACAAGAATCCTGACATCGCCAACATCCTTCTCGACCCTTATTTCTGCGAGAAGCTCGCCGAGGCCCAGCAGGGCTGGAGGAACGTGCTCGGTCAGGCTATCGTCAACGGCGTGCCTGCACCTACCCTGAGCGCCGCCCTTGAATACTATGACGGGTACCGCTGCGACAGGCTCCCGGCCAACCTTCTCCAGGCCCAGCGCGACTATTTCGGAGCGCACACCTACGAGCGCACCGACCGTCCTCGCGGGGAGTTCTTCCACACCAACTGGACAGGGCACGGCGGAGACACCGTAGCAGGTACTTATATTGCATAAACAACAAATAACCAATTAGTTATGATGAAAATAGGAAAATATTCTTTCGGAGTCGGTGACCGCTTCGCACATGAGGGCGTCTCACAGCTCAAGGCCCTCATCAAGGCCGAGAAGGAGTTCGGGGTACATTTCGTCCCTGTATGGAACAAGTCCAACCGCGAGCACCAGATTGTGCACACCGAGCCTATGTCCACCCGTGTCGAGGCCGATGCTGCCGTCAAGGCTCTCGGCTACACCGGGCAGTATTTCGTCGATGCCGACCATATCAACATGAACAATGTTGACCGTTTCATCGATGCATCGGATTTCTTTACTATCGATGTCGCTGACTATATCGGCAAGCCGGCTGATCCTAAGGATGTTGACGCATTCGTCAAGGACAATGCCCGCTTCATCGGCTCGCTCTCCATTCCTGGCATCGCCGAGCCGTTCGAGGTTTCAGAGGCTCAGGTCCGTGCCATAGCCGACCGCTATCTATTTGCAGCTCAGGAGGCTGGGCGCATATACCGCCATATCGCCGAGAAGAAGGGCGAGGGCAACTTCGTGACAGAGGTCTCCATGGATGAGGTCAATGATCCTCAGACTCCTGTCGAGATCCTCTTCATTCTCAGCGCCCTCGCTTCACAGAAGGTGCCTGCCCAGACCATCGCTCCTAAGTTCACAGGCCGCTTCAATAAAGGTGTGGACTATCGCGGGGACATCAAGCAGTTCGAGAAGGAGTTCGAAGAGGACCTGCTCGTGATCGATTTTGCTGTCAAGGAGTTCGGCCTCATGGACAACCTCAAGCTCAGCATCCACTCCGGCTCTGACAAGTTCTCCATCTACCCTATCATGGGCCGTCTCATCCAGAAGTATGACAAGGGTATCCACATCAAGACAGCCGGTACCACATGGCTTGAGGAGAACATCGGTCTCGCCGTGGCTGATCCCGAGGCTCTCAAGCTCGCCAAGAAGATCTATGTCAACGCCCTCGGGCGCATGGCCGAACTGACCGTACCGTATGCCGCTGTGATCGATGTCGATGTCAACGCCCTTCCTACTCCTGAGGAGGTCGAGAAGTGGGATGCCGACACCTATGCGCGCACCATGCGCCACAATCAGGCCGACCCTCTCTACAATCCTTCTTTCCGCCAGCTGATCCACGTGAGCTACAAGATTGCCGCAGAACTCGGTGACGAGTACTACCCGGCTCTTGAGAAGCACACCGATGTCATCGGCGAGCAGGTGATCGAGAACCTCTGCGAGCGTCATATCAGGAGGCTGTTCAACAAATAGGAGGGCAGTCTATGAAATGGTCATTCGATGATTTGAAAGGACGCAACTGCGTCATCACAGGAGGCTTCGGCATCCTCGGCATGGCTCTTACCAGGGGTCTTGCCGAGGCCGGTGTCAACCTGGCAGTGATCAGCCGCAGCGCTGACAACCCAGCCAAGGGCGAGGCCATCGCGAAGGAGTTCGGAGTCAAGTGCCTCGGCATCTCCGCCAGCACCCTCGACAAGGAGGCCCTCATAGCAGCACGCGACCTCATCCACGAGAAACTCGGCAAGATAGACATCCTCATCAACTGCGCCGGGGGCAACTCCCCGAAGGCCACCTGCAAGGTGGAGCAGATGACTAAGGACGACGACCTCGCCGACACTTTCTACGGTCTTAGCATGGACGGTTTCCAGCAGGTGTATGATCTCAACTTCAAGGGTACTCTGCTCGCAACGATGGTCTTCACGACCGACATGATCGAGGCCGGCAAGGGAAATGTGCTCAACATCTCCTCTATGAACGCCATCCGTCCTCTTACCAAGATCCCCGCATACTCCGCGGCGAAGGGTTCCATCAACAACTTCACCCAGTGGTATGCAGTGCATGTGGCTCAGCTCGGCATCCGCTGCAACGCCATCGCTCCTGGTTTCTTCCTCACCGACCAGAACCGCTTCCTGCTCACTGACGAGCAGACCGGCGAGCTGAAGCCGCGCGGAAAGAAGATCATAGCAAACACTCCGACCCACAAGTTCGGTGAGCCGGAGGATCTTGTCGGGACTATGCTCTATCTTCTCAGCGACATCTCTTCGTTCGTCACCGGTATCGTCGTCCCTGTGGACGGCGGATACAGCGCCTTCGGAGGGGTATAGCCGCTACTTTCAGTGAATTGAGTTGGCCTTATGCTTTTTGAGCATAGGGCCAATTTTTTGTGTTGCCCGCCCGGAGGTTGGGGCATTTGGGGCTGTTTTTACCCCAACCTTTGAGCGCTGCCTCGCTCAGGCGCATCCCTGTGCGCTCCCGGCTCAGAAGGTAGGGGAAGATTTTGGCATAAATACCCCAACCTTGCCCAAAGGTGATGCAACTTATTTTTTAACGATTACTAAAAGGTATGTTACAAAAGGTCGGTGATGGAACCCATGAGGAATGCTTCCAAGGAGATGCCTCCTGTGCCTATGATGTAGCTGTGTTGTGGTCTGAACCTTTTCGTGAACTGCGGCAGACCGTTGTTCATGGTGCGGCGGCCGCTCTTTACTTCAAGGGCTATGCATGAGTCATCAGACTGTACAATGTAATCGACTTCATCATCTCTGTCTCTCCAGTAGAATACTCTCAGGTCTTCTTCTTCGGCTTGCGAAAGGAGGTGTGCACCGACTGCGCTTTCGATCCACCTGCCCCACAATTTCGCATCTGTTCTTGCGGCTGCGAATGATTTTCTCTGGAAAGCGGACATCAATGCGTTGTTGTAAACTTGGAATTTCGGGATGGAATTGTATTTGCGCGCATCATCATTTGCGTACTTCTGCAGGCCGGAAATCAGTTGGCATTGGTCAAGAAGATCAAGGTATGAAGCAAGAGTTGTGACGTTCCCCTCATCCTGGAGTTGGCCCGCAACCTTGGTTAGGGATAATTCTTCTGAAGAATATCTGCAACCCAGTTCGAACAGCTGCTTCATCAGTGCCGGCTTGTAGATGTTGCTTGTCTGCATGATGTCCTTTTCTATGGCTGGTGCTGCGATGCTGTCCTTTATATACCTCTTCCATCTCTTCTCGTCATTGATGAACCCTGCGGATCCGGGGTAACCGCCAAAGTAGATGTATTCGTCTGGAGACAGGCCGAATGCTTCGGACATCTCTTTGAATGACCAGTGCCCCATACGTATCAGTTCAAATCGTCCGGCAAGACTCTCCTTAAGGCCCGACTGCAGCATCAGACGAGAGGAACCGAGAAGGACAAGTTTTATGTCCAGGCCGTTATGTGTGTCCCAGTCCCATTCAGCCTTTACACCTTCGCTCCACTGGTCTATCTTTTGGATTTCATCGATGACCAGCAGGTGGGTTTCTTCGTGCCTTATCTTCATGAGCCCGCGCACAGAATCCCATGTGCGGTGGATCCATCCGAAATCCTTCGGATTGACACCGTCAGCTTTTGACAGGGTGTATGGAATGGTAACTTTTGCGAGAACCTGATCTATCAAGGTGGTTTTGCCGACCTGTCTAGGTCCGGCAATCACTTGGATTTTATTCCGTTTTTCGTTGAGTCTGTCGAGCACTTCAACGAAGTGTTTTCTTGTGTAAAGTGTCTGGTTTTTCAATACAAAATGTTTAAATCTGTCTTACAAAATGTTCAAATCTTTGCAAAGATAGTGAATTTTGCGCATCTGCAAATGATTCAGCTGCAATTGCCTGCAGACTTAGAAGAACATGTGCCCATCATGCTTTAAAGGTCGGGGTATTTTGGGCTGTTTTTACCCCAACCTTTGAGCCCTGCCTCGCTCAGGCGCATCTCTGTGCCCTCTCGGCTCAGAAGGTAGGGGAAGATTTTGGCATAAATACCCCTACCTGCCGAGCGCTGTTCTATATGCGGCGCTGTGATTTTGTGCCGGGGAGCCTAGCCGATGCTGACTTCGGCTCCTGCTGAAGAGGCGATGCGCTTGATAAGGCCCTGAAGTACTGTCCCGGGGCCAAGTTCTTTGAAAGATGTTGCCCCGTCCGCGAGCATGTTCTCCACTGTCTGCGTCCATTTCACAGGTGAGGTGAGCTGCTTGAGCAGATTGTCCTTGATCCGTGCCGGGTCGGTCTCCGGCTTTGCTGTAACGTTCTGGTAGATAGGGCAGGAAGGGGTCTTGACCTCGGTCTTCTCTATGGCCTTGCCAAGTTCTACCCGGGCAGGCTCCATGAGAGGGGAGTGGAAGGCGCCGCTGACGCTCAGGGGAAGGGCTCTTTTCGCTCCGGCGGCTTTCATCGCCTCGCAGGCTGCTTCCACGGCCTGTTTTTCACCGGAGATCACCACCTGGCCGTTGCAGTTGTAGTTGGCCGGAATTACGACCCCCTCAATGCCTGCGCAGATTTCTTCGACTTTTTCGTTGGGAAGACCTATTATGGCTGCCATGCCGCCCGGGTTGGCTTCGCAGCATTTCTGCATCTCGCTGGCTCGCACTGCCACGAGCCTGAGAGCGGACTCGAAATCCACGGCTCCGCAGGCCACGAGGGCTGAGAATTCTCCAAGGGAGTGGCCTCCTACCATGTCCGGTGCGGGAAGACCTTCGCTGCAGAGTGCGAGACATGCGGAGTGGAGGAAGATGGCCGGCTGGGTGACCCTGGTCGCGCGCAGGTCTTCATCGCTGCCGCCAAACATTATATCGGTGATTCTGAATCCGAGGATGTCGTTTGCCCTTTCCATCATCTCGCGGGCCTTGGGGCTGTTGTCGTACAGGTCCTTGCCCATTCCTGAGAACTGGGCTCCCTGTCCTGGGAATACATAAGCAGTCTTCATTGTGTGCAATTTTATTTCGCTGCAAAATTACAGAAAAATCAGTATATTTGCATTTCGGTAACCGCCCCCTTAGTTTAATGGATAAAATTTAGGATTCCGGTTCCTACGATAGGCGTTCGATTCGCCTAGGGGGTACTTAGAAGTTGTTTTGATTTATGTTGAAAATTCTTTTACTGGCTTTTTCGCCATAGTTTTCCCTGGCTTTTCGGTCAGATAGTTCTACTATCTTTCTCAAAATCCAGAAAAAACTCTGGCAGAAAAATCCGCATAAAATTTATGACAAATAAATTCAAAACAACTTCTTAGCTAGTCTTTATGGACAGTCTTGATGACATCAGAGGGAGAATCAATGAGATAGATTCCAAGTTGGCGGAACTTTTCGAGCAGCGCATGGTTGAATCCGGCCGGGTGGCCGAACTGAAGCGGCGTGAGGCTCTTCCCGTCTGCGACCCTGCGAGGGAGGCGGAAGTGATCAGGCGCAACTCGGCGCTGGTCGGGGACGACACCATCAGGGAGTATTACATCAATTTCGAGCAGGAACTCATGGCGCTTTCCCGCAAATATCAGCAGCGCCTGCTGTCAGGGATGAAGATTGCCTACAGCGGTGTGCCGGGCGCTTTTGCCGGCATCGCCGCGGAGAGGATGTTTCCCGGTGCCGAACTAGTCCCGTATGGGGATTTTGAGAGTGCATACGGCGCCTGTGCCAGCGGGGATTGTGATTCGGCGGTACTGCCTTTTGAGAACAGTTCGGCAGGGGAGGTGTCAGCCGTCACTGACCTGATGTTCTCCGGCCCGCTGTTCATCAACAAAGTTGAGGCCATAGAGGCGGTGCAGAACCTGCTCGGCGTCGAGGGTGCGAGCCTTGAGACCGTCACACAGGTGGTAAGCCACCCTCAGGCCCTGTCCCAGTGTGCCGAGTATATCCGCAATCATGGATTCAGCCAGCACGAATACCCCAACACGGCATCGGCCGCCAAGATGGTCTCCGAGACCGCAGACAAGAGCGTGGCCGCCATCGGAAGCGCTGAATGTGCTGAAATTTATGGACTTAAAGTGTTGGAAGCGCGTATCAACGGATCCAGTGTCAATACCACGCGCTTCGCCGCTTTCTCCCGTGCGCAGTCTTTCAGCCGTACCCGCGACAGCCACTTCATACTCATGTTTACTGTCAAGAACGAGGCCGGGTCTCTGGCCAAGACACTCAACATCATAGGAGCTCACGGCTACAACATGAGCTGCCTCCGCAGCCGTCCGATGAAAGGGCTGATGTGGAACTACTACTTCTATGTGGAGCTCGACGGCAATATCGACACCCGTGACGGGCACAGCATGCTCAACGAACTCGGCACCTTGTGCGATCGTCTCAAGGTAGTCGGCTCATTCTGAGGAAGATGAAAAATTCCATAGGTACAAGCGTCATCATGACCGTGTTCGGTGAGAGCCACGGCCCCGCAGTGGGGGCGGTGCTCGACGGGCTTGCACCAGGCATCCCCGTCGATGATGCGTTCATCGCCTCGCAGCTCTCTCGCCGCCGTCCTTCGGGACCTCTCGATACGGCCCGTGTGGAGAAGGACAATTATCAGATAATCAGCGGTGTCCATAACGGATACACTACCGGTGCGCCGCTCACCATAATCATACCCAATGAAAATGTCCGCAGTTCGGACTATCAGGAAGGCATAGCACGCCCGTCCCACAGCGACTTCGCGGCGGAGATGAAGTACCACGGTTTCGAGGATCTTCGCGGAGGCGGCCATTTCTCGGGGAGAGTGACCGCTGGGGTTGTGGCTGCCGGGGCGATATGTCTGAGTGCCCTGAAGTCAAAGGGGATTACAATCGGCACGCATATCCTCTGTTGTGCCGGGGTGAAGGACAGACCATTTTCCCTTGACCCACAGGAGGAGATTAAATCTCTGGAAACCAAGCATTTCCCGGTGCTTGCCGATGTGGCCGAGGCGATGGGGGATGCAATCCTCAAGGCCAAAGAGGACGGAGATTCCGTCGGGGGCGTGATCCAGAGCGCCGTCTGCGGCCTTCCGGCCGGAGTGGGGGAGCCGTGGTTCGACTCCCTCGAAGGGATGATTTCCCGTGCGGTTTTCGCCATAGGCGGCATCAAGGGGATAGAATTCGGCGATGGCTTCGGCCTCTCCGCCATGCGCGGCTCAGCGGCCAACGACCCGTTCCGCCTGAAGGACGGGCGTATAGTCACCACGACAAACCGCAGCGGCGGCATCAACGGCGGTATCAGCAACGGCATGCCGCTTGTCTTCAATATGGCGGTGCGCCCCACTCCTTCCATCTTCAAGGCGCAGGAGACGGTGGATTTCCGCCGCACAAAGGAGGTCGAACTCAGCCTCAAGGGCAGGCACGACCCGGCGATTGTCCGCCGTATCTGCATAGTGGTGACAAGCATGGTGGCCGTGGTGCTCTGCGATGCCCTCGCACTGCGCTTCGGCACTGACTTCTTGGGAGGGGAAAAATGAAAAACAAAAAGGTTCTTATAGTGGGTCTCGGCCTTATGGGCGGCTCTTATGCTGCCGCGTTGAGCTCTGCCGGGTATGAAGTGGGCGGCCTCTCTGACCGTCAGGACGCCCTGGATTATGCCAGACGCAATGGCTGGATAAGGCACGGGATGACCAGCCCCGACCCGAAATATATAGAAGGTTTCGACATCGTCGTCTCCGCGCTCTATCCCCGTGTCTTCATCGATTGGGTGCGGGACAACGGGAGACACCTCAGACGCGGTTCGATACTTACAGACATTTCCGGTGTCAAGGGCTGCGTGGTGCCGCGGATACAGGGCATGCTTGCCGGCAGGGTCGAGTTCGTGCCCGCCCATCCCATGGCCGGAAGGGAGTTTTCCGGGATAGAATACAGCGACCCGGGCATATTCAAGGGGGCAAATTTTATCATCACCCCGACAGAACGCAACACCCCGGAAGGCATAGCCGTGGTGGAGGACATGGCACGTGACATGGGTTTCGGGAAGATCTCCTCCCTCAGCCTCGAGAGGCACGACGAGATGGTGGGCTTCCTCTCCCAGCTGACGCACTGCATCGCCGTGGCCCTGATGACCTGCAAGGAATCGAGGCATCTGGTGGACTACACAGGCGACTCATTCCGTGACCTCACCCGTATCGCCAGGATCAACGAGGACATGTGGACGGAGCTCTTTCTGGAAAACAAGGACGAACTGCTCAGCCAGATGAACCTTTTCATGGACAGGTTCGGTGCTCTGCGTGACGCCGTCCGCGACTCGGACGAGAATACCATGAAAGAGATGATGCGCCTCTCGACCTTGAGACGCTCGTGGTTTGACAAGAAAAAGGAGAAGTAGCATGAACATGAATTTCAAGCGCAAGCTCATCATCCCCCAGGAGATAAAGGAAATGTACCCGATCTCCGAGGCGGGGGCGCTTGCCAAGGCAGCCAATGATGCACAGATAGCGGACATATTCACAGGAAAGAGCGACAAACTGCTGCTCGTGATCGGACCGTGCTCCGCCGACCGGGAGGATGCCGTCATCGACTATATCACCCGCCTGCGCGAACTCCAGGAGAGGGTCAAGGACAAGATAGTGATGGTGCCGCGCATCTATACCAACAAGCCTCGCACCACAGGCGAGGGCTACAAGGGGATGCTCCACCAGCCGGATCCCAACGCCCACTCCGATATGCTCAAGGGCCTGATTTCCATCCGCAAACTGCACATGCGCGCCATCAACGAGACAGGCTTCTCCTGCGCTGACGAGATGCTCTACCCGGAGAACCACAAGTATCTCTCCGACCTGCTGTCGTACGTGGCCGTGGGTGCGCGCTCCGTGGAGAACCAGCAGCACCGCCTTACCGCGAGCGGCCTGGACATCCCCGTGGGGATGAAGAACCCTACAGGTGGCAACCTCTCCGTGATGATGAACGCCCTGAAGGCGGCGCAGAGCCCGCATACCTTCATCTACCGCAACTGGGAGGTGGAGAGCCAGGGCAACCCTCTCGCGCATGCCATCCTCAGGGGCTATGTGGATTCGAGGGGCAACACCCATCCCAACTACCACTATGAGGATTTGGAACAGCTCTGTGACCTCTATGCGAAGAGCGGGCTTGCAAACCCCGCCGTGATAGTGGACACCAACCACTCCAACTCAGGCAAGAAATATCTTGAGCAGATCCGCATAGCGAAGGAAGTCCTGCACAGCACCAGGCACAACCCAGACATTTTCCGTCTTGTCAAGGGGCTCATGATAGAATCTTATATAGAGGACGGAAACCAGAAGGCCGGTGACGGCGTGTATGGACGCTCGATCACCGACCCCTGTCTCGGCTGGGAGAAGACCCGCGAGTTGGTGCTCGATCTGGCTGATCTCCGTTAGTTTTTCTTCTTCTCGTAGAGGAAGCGCTTGATCTTGTGGGTGGCCGTGCGTATGAACGGCTCCTTCTGCACTTCCACGGACTTGATGTTCATGAAGCGGCTCACCTTGGAGTTGACAAAGTCCAGGATGGCTTTCTTGCGCGCCTCGATGTCCTCGATGAACTTGTCCTGGCCCTCAAGGTTCCAGTCGATGATGTTGTCGTTGAACTGCACGAGGGCCACGAGTTTGCCGTCCCTCTGGACGACGAGCGATTCGCTGATGCCATCGATGCTGTTGATCACGTTCTCTATCTCTTCCGGGTAGATGTTCTCTCCGGAGGCTCCGATTATCACGCTTCCGAGCCTGCCCTTGATGGAGTAGCGGCCTTTCTTGTCTATGCTTGCAAGGTCGCCGGTGCGGAACCAGCCGTCCTGGGTGAGGACGGAGCAGGTGCGCTCGTAGTCCTTGTAGTAGCCGAGCATCACGTTGGGGCCTTTGACGCAGATTTCTCCCTCTCCGGTCTGGGGGTTGACGTCTTCAAGTTTCACCTCAATGCCACGGACAGGCCTGCCTGTGGTGCCGGGGAAGGTGTTGCGTGGAGATGCCGTGCAGATGAGCGGGGCTGTTTCCGTGAGACCGTATCCTATGGCGTAGGGGAATCCTGTCTTCTTGAGGAAAGCTTCGACTTCCGGGTCGAGCTTGGCTCCGCCGATGCCGAAGAAGCCCATCCTGCCGCCGAAGGTCTTTTTGAGTTTCATCCCCACGAGGGAGTAGAGCAGCCACTTGGCATGCTTGTCAAGGTATGAGAGGAACTTGCTCCTGGCGATGGTCGGGACGATGCTGCTGCGGTAGATTTTCTCTATGATGAGCGGCACGGAGAGCATGGCTGTCGGTCTTATCTTGGCAAGCGTGGCGATGAGTATGGACGGGGTGGGGACTTTCTGGATATATTCCACCTTCGCGCCCATCGAGAACGGGTACAGCATTCCGATGCTCATCTCGTAGGTGTGGGCCATCGGAAGTATGGAGAGAAAGACGTCTTTCGGCCCTATCTTGTAACTGTACCAGGAGTTGAGGACATTTGTGCAGAAGTTGCGGTGGCAGAGCATAACGCCCTTGGCCTTGCCTGTGGTGCCGGAAGTATAGAGGATGGCGGCGGTGTCAAGGGCTGTGGGCCGGCTGACCTTGCCGTCGCAGGTGTAGGAACTGCCTTCTGCCTTGATGAAACTCAAGTCGCCTATGGCTATGACGAGCGTGAGGCGCTTCATCGCTTCATCGCTCAGCTTCGGCAGCTGCTTCTTGGAGATGAAGATGGCCTTGGCCTCCGAGTGTGTAAGGATGTTCTCGACTTCTCCCGCGGAGAGTTCGGGCAGCATCGGTATCGCTATGCGGCCGTATGCGGTGATGGCGAAGAATGCGGCAGTCCAGTTCGGGGAGTTTTCCGACAGGATGGCCACTTTGTCTCCGGCCCCTATCCCGAAGTTCGACAGGCGCTTGGAGATATTGTCGCAGCAGTCTCTGAACTGTGCGTATGTGTAACTTTGGGCTCCACCCACAAATTCCGCCGCCGTCCTTTTCTGGAAGGCGGTGACGGAGTGTTCGTAGAGCTCAGCAAGGGTGCTGAACTGCGGTCTCATCGGCGATATTTTTCAAGTCCTGCGGCCAGGATCTCCAGGGCTTTCTGCAGATCCGGCACATCAAGCACGTATGCGAGACGTATGTGATTCTTGCCGACATCCGGGGTCTTGTAGAAGGATGCTGCCGGGGTGACCATGGTGGTCTGCCCGTCCACGCTGAAGTCGGTGAGCATCCACTTCACGAAGTCCTCGGCGTCTTCCACCGGCAACTCGGCCACCGTATAGAAGGCTCCCATAGGGTTCGGGGCGTAGACCCCGGGGATTTCGTTGAGCATCTTGACGGCGCAGTCGCGGCGCCGGATGTATTCTGCCTTGACTTCATCAAAGTAGCTCTGCGGAGTGTCCAGAGCCCCGATGGCGGCGTACTGGCCGAGCACCGGAGGACAGAGTCTGGACTGGGCGAACTTCATTGCGGCTGCCATCACGTCCTTGTTGTGCGAGACGATGCAGCCGATGCGCGCGCCGCAGAGGTTGTATCTCTTGGACACGGAATCGACCATTATGACATTCTGTTCGCAGCCCGGGATGTTGAGGGCGGAGAAGTGCGGCTCGTCGGTGTAGCAGAACTCCCTGTAGACTTCGTCGCTGATGAGGAAGAGGTCGTGCCTGCGGCAGAACTCCCCGAGGGCTAGCATCTCTTCCTTGGTGAAGAGTTTGCCTGAAGGGTTGCAAGGGTTGCTGATGAGTACGGCTCTGGTGCGGTCTGTGAGCACTTTCTCGAACTCGGAGATGTCCGGGATGGCGAAACCCTGGCGGATGTCGGTGTGGACCGCCTTGAGGGTGATGCCGTTGAGGTAGGCGAATGTCTGGTAGTTGGTGTAATAAGGTTCCACCACTATGATCTCATCTCCACGGTCGGCGGCTATCTGCATGGCGCAGGAGAATGCTTCGCTTCCGGCCACTTCGACGAGCAGTTCGCTCACTTCGATGTCGATGCCGATTTTTTTATAGTATTTGTTGACAAGACCTTCCCGGAGTTCCAGCAGGCCTGCGGAGTTGGTGTAGGAGAGGTGGTGCAGTCCTTTGCACCTGTCTATCACGGCATTGATGGCGCAGTCAGGGGATTTGATGTCCGGCGCGCCGACGTTGAGGTGGTACACCTTGATGCCGCGGGATTTGGCGGCGTCGGCGAGAGGAACCAGTTTCCTGATGGCGGAGGCGGGCATCAGCCGCGCCTTGTCAGAAATGTTCAGTGACATAATATAGGGTTTTAGTCCGGGCAAAGGTAAGGGATTAAAGGCAATAAAACAAACCGGACGCGTGTTGCCTGAATTTGCTCATGGCGGCGAAAATGAGTATATTCGCGCTGGACAACATTGAACCATCATACCATGCAAGAGATAATCAATCAGGAATTCGGGGGCGAGCGCCCGCTTTACTGCTCGCACGACCTCTTTCTCGAGGGCGTTACCATCCATCCGGGCGAGTCTTCGCTCAAGGAGACTTCAGACATAGAGGCTTACAAGTGCCGTTTCGAAGGAAAATATGTATTCTGGTGCTGCGACCGCTTCAGGGTGCGGGACTGCTATTTCGCCGAGAGCGCGCGTTCTTCGCTCTGGCACAGCACGGACTGCGAGATGACCGACTGCATAGTCGATGCGCCGAAGATGTTCCGTGAGATGGAGGGCATCAAACTCCGTAATGTCAACATGAACTGCGCGCAGGAGACATTCTGGTCATGCAGCGACATCGATCTGGACAATGTCTTCGTCACCAAGGCTGACTATATATTCATGCACTGCAGCAATATAAAGGTGAACAATCTCCGTCTTGAGGGCAACTATTCGTTCCAGCATACTCGCAATGTCGAGATCCGCAACAGCGACCTCCAGAGCAAGGACGCCCTGTGGGAGACTGAGAATGTGACAGTCTATGATTCGTTCATCAACGGAGAATACCTCGGCTGGCATTCGAAGAATCTGCGTCTCGTCAGGTGCCGCATCGGCGGCACACAGCCTCTCTGCTATGCCGACGGTCTCGTCCTTGAGGACTGCACTTTCGAGCCTGACGCCGACCTGGCGTTTGAGTATTCTGACATCAAGGCCACTGTCAAGGGTAATGTCCCGTCCATAAAGAATCCGCGTACCGGATACATCAAGGCTGACGGCTGCGACGATGTCATCATCGACGGCAACATCAAGGCTCCTGCCGACTGCAAGATAGAGATCGGCGGAGTGCTGAAGTAGGACTTACTTCAGTTTGGTTTCTATTGGCGACAGGGTTTTCTCTGTCGCCATTTTTTGCGGGTTGGTACCCGGGATTCCTTGCGGTACCTGCTGCCCGATGCGCTCGAAAAGCTGGGTCCAGTAGAGGGGCATGTTTCCGTCCTTGTCGAGGAAATTCATCGGAGCTTCGCTGAACAGGTGCTCCCCGTCAGGGGTGATGTAGCTGTTGTAGACGAGCTCGCTGCAGTACATGGCTCCGTTGTCCGGGAGGAAAGAGACGTCGTACGGCTGCCCGAGGTACTTCTTGGCGTTCTGCACGAACTGTTCCGCTTCGGCTGCGCTTGCTTCGGGGCGCATTATCTTGAATGCGGGGAGGCTTCCGTCACGTAGGGTGAAGTCCCGGATGAAAGTGTCGAGGGGATGCCTGTCCACGCCGTGCTTGATTGTGGCGTCGATGATCCATGTCGAGTCTCCTTTTACTTCCAGTATGGCCACATGGATAAGGTTCAGCCCGGTGCTGTCTGATGTGGCAGCGCTGATGGCTTCGGACATCGAGCCTTGCTGGAGGCTGTAATTCATCGGGATGCCCACGAATACAAGGTCCCCGCTGCGCGGACTGTCCTGTTTGCCGGAGGTGCATCCGGCCAGAGTGAGCATGATGGTGGTGAAGAGGATTGCGGTTCTTTTCATATCGGATGGCAAATTTAAGAAGTTGTTTTGTAATTTTGTCGGCTATGGAGATTATTTTGGCTTTTTTCTCGGGGCTTGCTGTAAGTGCATTTGTGGCCCTGCTTTTGGTGAGGCGTGCCGTGCGCAGCGCCGAGTCTGCCGTCCGCAAGGACTGCGATGAGCGTCTGGCTGCTGTGCGGGACGAATATGAGCGGCGTCTTGCTGCCGAGAAGGTTGAAGCAATGGATTTGCTCCAGAGGCGGTTTGACGAGACGGTGGAGAAGATGAGCGCCCAGCTCAAGGCCGATACCGGGGAGATGCTCAAGGCCAGGCAGAAGGAGTTTTCCGAGTCGAGTGGGGAGAGCCTCGGACGGATAGTGGACCCGCTGCGTGAGAACATTTCTGAACTGCGCAAGGCGATGGCGGACAGCAGCAAGGAGCAGGCTGAACGTAACGGGGAGATGCGCGAGAGGCTCAAGAGTCTCATGGAGCACAGCGATGCGGCGCGCCGGAGTGCTGATGAACTTGCCGCAGCGTTCAAGCACGGCAGCAAGGTGCAGGGCGACTGGGGAGAGACCATCCTGGAGGAACTTCTTTCTGCACAGGGACTTACGCGCGGGGTACATTATGATACCCAGGTTGTTGTGAGCGGAAACCTGCGCCCGGACGTGATTCTTCATCTTGACGAGCGGCGTGAGGTGATAATAGACTCCAAGGTCTCTCTGACGGCGTATATTGATTATGTCAATGCCGAGGACGAGCCCTCGCGCCGTGCGGCGCTCAAGAGCCATCTGGAGAGCATCAAGAAGCATGTCAAGGAACTCGCCGTCAAGGACTACTCTTCTTGCGTGAAGCCGCCGAAAGTCTCGGCCGGGTATGTGATAATGTTCGTGCCTAATACCGGGGCGCTCTGGACGGCACTCAATGCCGAACCGGACCTGTGGCGCAAGGCCGCTGACCAGAATGTCTATATCGCCGATGAACAGTCGCTCTATGGGGCTCTGAAGATGGTTGAACTGACATGGACGCAGGTAGCCCAGGCGCGCGACCATGAGAAGGTCTATGCCCTCGCGGAAGAGATGATAGACAGGGTGGGGCAGTTCATGGAGCGCTATGAGGCGGTAGGGAAGTCGCTGGAGAAGGCGCAGGCCGAGTATGACCGCGGGCTTCTGAAGCTCTCCCCTCAAGGCCAGAGCATAATCAATACGTCAGGCAAACTCATGAAGCTTGGAGCCCGCAACAGCGACCGGCATCCGGTCAAGATACTTCCGGAGGAATAGTTTATGGACCAGCCGAAGATAGAAAGGATGCTGCGGCTCATGAAGCTGATGTCCGGGAGCGTGGACTACAGTGTCGATGAGCTGGCGGCCAGACTGGGGATGTCGTGGCGCACCATATACCGCTACATAGACACTTTCAAGGATGCCGGGTTCGCGGTGTCTCGCCTGCCTGGCGGTGTGTTCAAGCTCGGGAAGCTCCCGGCCAAAGCACCTGATTTCGAGAGGCTCATATATTTTTCCGAAGAAGAGGCGTATCTAGTGAACAGTCTGTTGGACAGGCTCGACCGTGGCAATGCTTTGAAAGCCAATCTTAAATCCAAACTTGCGGTCATCTATCAGAGCACTTCGATTGCGGACTTTGTCGATCGCCGCTTCATGTCGGCCAATGTGGAGGCCCTTTCCGAGGCGGTGAAGCTTGAGCGCAAGGCAGTGCTCAAGAGTTACGAGTCCGGGCATTCGCATACAGTGAGAGACAGGCTTGTGGAGCCTTTCGGATTCACTACCGACTTCTCCGATGTGTGGGCCTATGATCTTGAGGACGGGCGCAACAAGGTTTTCAGAATCTCCCGTATAGCCGAAGTTGAGGTCCTCGATGAAGGTTGGACCTGCGTGGAGGCGCACCGCATGCAGAAAGTGGACATATTCAGAATGAGCGGCGAGGAGGGGAAGCGCGTGCGCCTGCTGCTGAGCGTGCTGGCCAAGAACCTGCTCGTGGAGGAGTATCCGCTCGCGGAGAAGTTCCTCTCGCCTTTCACGGGCGATGCTACGGCTCTGCCGCCGGCATGGAAAGGAGGGGAGACGTGGCTGCTGGATGTGGAGGTCTACAACTATGCCGGGGTATGCCGCTTCTGTGCGGGGCTTGGCGGCGAGGTGCAGCCTTTCGAGTCACCGGAGCTGGTGGAGTATATGCGGGAGTACGTGCGTAAGGAGTTGTCTGAATATTTTTTGTGACTTTTTGATCATTGTCAAAAGTTGACAAAACGGGGGCGTAACTTTGCATCAACAAAACGAAAGAAGTTATGTCAAAAGAAATCAAAAACTGGATAGAGAGTTCCGCTGAGATAGAGAACCTCATAGATGACCTCGGACTTGAGCTGCTTGCTGACGAGTAAAAAAGGCTTAAATTTGCCTCCATGTATTACGTGAGCAAAAGATTTGAAGTGTCCGCTGCACATTATGTGACGACGGACAGGGGGAGCAAGTGCGAGGCTCTCCACGGGCACAACTGGATAGTGATAGTCCACTGCAAGTCCGAGACTCTGGATGAGGACGGGATGGTCACCGACTTCACCCTGATCAAGCGCAACATAATGGAGAAGATAGACCACAAGAACCTCAACGAGGTCCTGCCTTTCTCACCCACCGCCGAGAATCTCGCCAAGTGGATGTGCGACCAGACCCCCAACTGCTACAAGGTCGAGATCTGGGAGTCCGAGAACAACAAGGCAGTATACGAGCGGTAGTGTGGCGGTGTCCCAGCGCCCTCCCGTTCCGGCACTCACCCGTCTCTGTTCTCTCCCTCCCGTGCGCACGCTGCTGATCCTGTGCGCACGAAGTCGATTCCGTGCAGAAAACAGCCCTCTGCTGTACGCGAGGCTCCTGTGGAGTTGTTTCGTGCAGAAAACGGCCTTCTGCTGTACGCGAGGCTCCTGTGGAGTTGTTTCGTGCAGAAAACGGCCTTCTGCTGTACGCGAGGCCACTGCGAGGCCGTTCCGTACGGGAAACCCCGGCTTTGCCGTACCGTTATGTGGTTTGGCGAGGTTTCGTACGGCAGATGCCCTTTTCCCGTACCAAATGGGGGTCCTGTCTGGCAGGGCTCGCCTTGGCCCCGTTTTTGGGGCATTCTGCCCGGGTGCGAATCGTAGCCGTCTGAGCGGGATCCGGGACACCGGGCTTGGTGGTAGGCCAAGGTAGGGGAGGAAAGTGCGAAAAATACCCCAACCTGCGGGGAGGGGATGCCGTGGAGCGCGGTATATGAGAGGTGCTTCCGGAAGGTAGGGGTAAAAACAGCCGTAAACACCCCAACCTATGGAGCGTGGATGCCGCAGATGGAACGGGATGCCGCAGAACGCAATATGGGAGCTGTGCCCGTGGAAGGTAGGGGAGGAAATGGCGGAAAATACCCCTACCTTCGAGAAAGAAGCCGCGCGGCAAGCAGAAAACAAGATCCACCCCGCCGCAGACCACGAAGACCGAAGACAAGGCAGCCCCGAGAAAGCAAGGTGGCCCCGAGAAGACAAGGCAGCCTCGAGAAAACAAGGTGGCCCCCGAAAACCGAAGACCGAAAACAAAAGCAGCCCCTCACAATCGTGAGAGGCTGCTTGGGCGGTGCGGAAGGGACTCGAACCCTCGACCTCCGGCGTGACAGGCCGGCATTCTAACCAGCTGAACTACCGCACCAGACTGGTTGCTTATTCCTGAAAGCGGATGCAAAGATAGGGACAATTTCTGAATCTGCAAGCGCCCAAGCGAAAAAAATCAAAAAAAGTTGGCCGCGACACCGTTTTCCGGTCAAAAAAGGTTCATTTGCAGCCGGAATCTTGCTCAATACATATAAAAGACGTAATTTTGCATACTTTAGCTATACAGTGCAATGAAAAGACTTTTACTTCTGACGACTGCTCTGCTATGTCTGTTCTCTATGGGGCTCAATGCCCAGATGACTGACAGTCAGGTGGTTGATTATGTCAAAAACGGTGTCGCGGCCGGCAAGAGCGAATCCCAGATAGGGAAGGAGTTGCTGGCCAAGGGCGTCACAAAAGAACAGGCCGAACGCATCAAGGCCAAGTACGAATCCACATCCGGCAGCACTTCCGTGACCAGCAAGGCCCTTGACGGCAAGGCGGTCGGGAGGAACGTCAGCAGCGACATGCTGAACGGAGCTGACGATGAGCTTGAGGATGTGGTGGATGACGCTTTCGGCGTTTCTTCAGATTCGACGGAAGTGAAGATCTTCGGCCACGATATCTTCAATTCCCGCCGTCTCACATTCGAACCTAACGAGAACGCGGCCACTCCGGAGAACTACAAGCTCGGCCCTGGGGACCAGCTTCTCATCGAGATCTGGGGTGACAACGAAGATTCCATAACCAAGACAGTGTCTCCTGAGGGGCGTATATATATCAGCCAGATAGGTCCGGTCTACCTCAACGGCCTGACCATCAAGGAGGCCGGCGAGAAGATACGCAAGATGCTCGCTTCCAAGTACGGCGGCATCGGCGGAGACAACCCGAACTCCTCAGTCAGCATTACCCTCGGTCAGATCCGCACCATCAAGGTCAACGTGATGGGCGAAGTCGCTGTGCCGGGCACATACAGGCTGTCCTCGTTCTCCACGGTGTTCACGGCCCTCTACCGCGCAGGCGGTGTGGCAGGTACAGGCTCCATGCGTGCGATCAAGGTCGTGCGTGCAGGGAAGCAGGTGGCCACGGTCGATGTCTACGGCTACCTTTTCGACGGCAAGTCCGACTCTGACATAAGGCTTGAGGAAGATGACATAGTGATAGTCCCGCCTTATGTGGGCCTCATCGATGTCAAGGGAGATGTCAAACGCCCTATGCGATATGAGATGAAGGACGGCGAGACCCTTGAGACGATCCTCGGATATGCCGGCGGCTTTGCCGGTGATGCCTACAGGGAGGATGTTCGAGTGGTAAGGGTGACCGGCGAGGAGAAGGAAATCTATACAGTATCCTCAAAAGACTATTCTTCATACAAGATGGCTGACGGGGATGCCGTAACGGTCAGCTCAAGCCTTGACCGTTTCTCCAACAGGGTTGAAGTGCGCGGTTATGTCTTCCGTCCGGGCATGTACCAGCTAGGCGGGGAGATCGCCACAGTGCGCCAGCTCGTCGAAAGGGCCGGAGGCCCGAGGGAAGACGCGTTCCTCGGCAGGGCAGTGCTCCTGCGCGAGAAGGAGGATCTCAACCTTGAGACCGTTTCCGTCAATCTCGGGGCCGTTCTCACGGGGGGTGAGGATGTGCTCTTGAAAAAGAACGACGTGCTCATCGTCTCCAGCATCAACGAACTTGAGGACCGCGGCACCTTGACCATCAACGGAATGGTGGCCCGCCCGGGAGTGTTCCCGTTCTCTGACAACACCACCGTGGAGGATCTCATCCTGAGGGCCGGAGGCCTTCTTGAGGGAGCTTCGACGGCGAGAGTTGATGTGGCAAGGCGCATCGTGACCCCGAGCAGCACCGAGGCTTCGGACACTCTGGGCCAGACATTCTCATTCGGGATTGTGGACGGGCTTGCCATGGACGGGGGTGACAAGTTCATCCTTGAGCCTTACGACATCGTGTCTGTCCGCCGCAGTCCGGGCTACCGCACACAGCAGTTCGTGACTGTTGAGGGAGAGGTCACATTCCCGGGACAGTATGTGCTGCTCAACCGCAAAGATCGTCTCTCTGAAGTGATCTCACGCGCGGGCGGATTCACAACAAGCGCATACCTCAAGGGAGCCATGCTCATCCGCCGCAACAACAGCATCACCGCCGGAGAGAACAGGGAGGCTCTCCGCGATCTGGCGGAGAAGAACACCACCAAGCGCGATTCCATCAACGCTGAACGGCTTGACATAGTCTCTGACTACAATGTGGCGATCAGCCTCGACAAGGCCATGCAGACCCCGGGATCCGCATACGACATCCAGCTGCAGGCGGGAGACAGGATAATCATCCCCGAATTCGTCAACACCGTGCGCATCATCGGAGAGGTCATGTATCCTAACGCTGTCCTTTATGAGAAGAACAGGACTCTGCGCCATTATATAAACGCCGCCGGCGGATACAGCGCCAAGGCCAAGAAATCCAAGGTCTATGTGGTCTATATGAACGGCATGGCGGCGCAGTCGAAACTCAATCGCCTCAGGATTGAGCCTGGCTGCACCATCATCGTCCCTGCCAAGGACGAGAGGAAAGCCACATCGACAGCCGACATAATGGCCATGAGCAGCGCCGCCACCTCGTTGGCTACGCTCGTTTCTGTCCTGATAAGTGTTCTCTAAGCACAATAAGCAATGGAAGAGCAGAAATATCAGACAGAAGAGCAGTACGATGAGATTGACATCATGGAACTGCTCCATAAGCTCCTCAAGGAGTGGAAATTCATACTTAAGTGGTGCGGTGTCGCCGCCGTTGCGGGGCTGGTCATCGGATTCAGCATACCGAAAGAGTACACGGTGACATCAAAACTTGCTCCTGAGGCAGTTGACAAGCGCAGTGGGGGACTCTCTTCGCTTGCCAGCATGGCCGGGATCAACCTGAGCAGCATGTCAACCTCCGATGCCGTTTCCCCGGACCTCTATCCGGAAATCGTGTCATCGACCCCTTTCGTGATAGACCTTTTCTCCGTGCCGGTGGAGTTCATGCACAAGAAGGACACCATCCGCACGGATGTCTACGGATTCTACAAGGAGTACACCCGTGCCCCGTGGTGGGGTTATGTCGCCAAAGCTCCGATGAAAGCCATCAGCTGGGGGATGGGGCTTTTCCGCGAGAAACCGGAGAAGATAGAAGGGTACGAGTCCATCAATCCTCTGGCCCTTACCCCTGAGCAGGCAGGAATAGCCAAGGCCATCAAGGAGAATTTCTCCGTGGTCGTGGACAAGAAGACCCAGGTCATCACGATCACCGAGACGGCCCAGAATCCGTGTGTCGCTCTGAAACTCTCCGAAGTCATCATTGACAGGCTCCAGTCTTATATCACTGAGTACCGTACTAGCAAGTCCCGTAAGGATGTGGAGTATTACGAGAAGATATACGCCGAAGCCAAGTCGGACTATTTCAGCGCACAGCAGAAATATGCCCGCTATGTGGACTCCAACCAGATGCTTGTCCGCCAGAGCGTGAAGACCGAGCAGGAGCGCCTCAAGAACGAAATGGACCTCTCTTATCAGATCTACAACTCCGCCGCCCAGCAGCTTCAGGTGGCGAGGGCCAAGGTCCAGATGGAGACTCCGGTGTTCGCCATACTCAATCCTCCGACCCTGCCGCTCAGGGCAAGCAAACCGTCCAAGATGATGACCCTTGTGGCCTGCATCTTCCTGGGAGCGGCCTGCGCTGCCGTATGGGTGCTCTGGGGTCGTGATTGGATCGCCCGTTTCAAAAAGGAAGAGAAAGAGATAGAAGAGAGCGAGGAAAAATCAAGTGGAAAGTAATATAATCATCAAAGGGGCCAGGGAGAACAATCTGAAAGACCTGACCCTTGAGATTCCAAGGGGAAGACTTGTAGTGGTCACCGGGGTTTCCGGTTCCGGCAAGTCTTCCCTTGTCTTCGACACGCTGTTTGCCGAGGGGCAGAGGCGTTTCTCCGAGAGCCTTTCGTCATACGCGCGGCAGTTCCTCGGGAGGATGAGCAAGCCGGATGTGGATCTGATAGACGGGATCCCGCCGGCGATATGCATAGAGCAGAAAGTCGCTACGCGCAATCCGCGCTCGACCGTGGCCACCACTACGGAGATCTATGACTATCTCAGGCTGGTATTCGCCCGGGCGGGCCACACGTTCTCCCCGGTTTCCGGCAGGGAAGTCCGCAGGGACTCCGTCTCCGATGTGCTTGATTTCATATTCTCGCAGCCCGGGAGCACCTGTTATATTCTTTCGGACATAGGCTGGCGTGGCAGGGAAGATAAAGTTGAACTGATGCTCCAGCTCAAGGAAGACGGCTACAGCAGGCTGTATGCCGACGGCAAGCCGCAGAAGATCGATGATGTCCTCAAATCTGACGGGGCATATCCGCAAAATGCATTTCTTCTTGTGGACAGGGCCAGAGTCACCTCAGGCGATGATGCTGATCTTCGCACGCGGCTGCTTGCTTCCGTATCAGATGCTTTTGAGCGCGGTTCAGGCAGGATGAGCGTGGCCGTTGAGGGTGGGGTGACACGTGAGTTCTGCAACCGCCTTGAACTTGACGGTATCGTGTTCCGTGAGCCTGATGATTACCTGTTCAGTTTCAACTCTCCCCTCGGGGCCTGCCCCGTCTGTGGCGGGCTCGGGAAGATAATAGGCATAAGCGAGGACTTGGTGGTGCCGGACAAGTCTTTGAGCATATACGACGGGGCTATTGCCTGCTGGCGCGGCGAGAAGATGGGCTGGTTCAAGGAACATCTGGTGAAGGTCGCCGACCGTTACGGCATACCGGTATTCGAGCCGTACTGCAATCTTTCCAAGAAAGTCAGGGACACGATCTGGAACTCCCGTTCCGTTCCCGGGGATGACAATTCTCTTGTGGGTATAAATGAATTCTTTGAATGGGTGGAGACCCAGAAATACAAGATACAGTACAAGTACATGCTCAGCCGCTTCAGCGGCAGGGCTACCTGTCAGGCGTGCGGGGGTACCCGTCTGCGCAAGGAGGCCCTATGGGTCAAGATCGGCGGGAAGAACATCGCCGAGGTTCTGTCTCTCAATATAGACGAGGCTCTTGCCTTTTTTGATGGTCTCAAGTTGAGTGATTCCGAAAGGGCTGTCGTGAGCGAGCCGCTTTCGGAGATAGTCTCACGGCTTAAGTGTGTACGTGATGTGGGACTTTCATATCTGACTCTGGATCGCGCGTGCAACACCCTCTCGGGCGGTGAGAGCCAGAGGGTCAATCTCGTGACGGCTCTGGGTTCGAGCCTTGTCGGCTCTATGTATATCCTTGACGAGCCGAGCATCGGACTTCATCCGCGTGATACGGACATGCTCATCAATGTCCTGAAGCGGCTCCGTGACATAGGCAACACGGTGATTGTGGTGGAGCACGATGAGGAGATCATGCGTTCAGCCGACCTGCTGATCGATATGGGGCCGATGGCGGGCAGTGCAGGCGGAGAGGTGGTCTTTATGGGTGACCTTAAAAAGAAACCTTCTGCTCCCGACATCGACAAGTCCTTGACCTTGCAGTATCTGTGCGGCAAGAGGGGGCGCTACATGCGTGAAAGACGCCCGTGGCAGTATTATGTGAGTGTCAACGGGGCGATGGAGCACAACCTCAAAGACATAAATGTCCGCTTCCCCTTGGGGACGCTTACGGTTGTCACCGGGGTTTCCGGTTCCGGCAAATCATCCCTTGTGGGAGACATCCTCTATCCGGCCCTGTGCCGTCATTTCGACAACGGGGGAGAGCGCCCGGGAGCGTTCCGCAGCCTCGGAGGCAATCTGGACAGGATATCCAGGGTAGAGTATGTGGACCAGAACCCCATCGGGCGCAGTTCTCGCTCAAATGCCGTGACATACCTGAAGGCCTACGACGACATCCGGAAACTCCTCTCCGAACAGCAGTATGCCAAGATCAACGGTTTCGGACCGAATTACTTCTCGTTCAACACGGACGGCGGGCGCTGCCCGGAGTGCCAGGGCGAGGGAGTGGTGAGGATAGAGATGCAGTTCATGGCGGATGTGGAGATGGTATGCGAATCCTGCGGCGGCAAGCGGTTCAAGCCGGAGGTGCTTGAGGTGCGCTACAGGGGCAAGAATGTCGATGACATTCTCAACATGAGCGTCGACGAGGCTGTGGAGTTCTTCTCCGCCGGGACGGAAGATTCAGCCCGTGCGGCGGCCGCCAAACTCAAGCCCTTGCAGGATGTGGGACTCGGCTATATAAAACTCGGACAGAGCAGTTCCACTCTTTCCGGAGGAGAGAGCCAGCGCATAAAACTTGCATACTTCCTCTCTATCGGCAAGAGCGGCCCGCGCAAGGACAAGATGATGTTCATCTTCGACGAGCCTACCACGGGCCTGCATTTCTATGATGTGGAGAAGCTTCTCAGGGCTTTTGACGCCCTGCTTGAAGCCGGACATTCACTTGTCGTGGTGGAGCATAACCCTGACGTGATCCGTGCAGCGGACTGGGTGATCGACCTCGGGCCGGATGCAGGAGACAGGGGCGGCGAAGTAGTCTTTGAGGGCACGCCTGAAGATTTGAAGAAAGCAGATACATTTACGGCCAGATATATATGAAACGGATTGCGGCACTGACAATGGTCAGGAACGATGAGTTTTTCCTGCGCAAATGGGTGGAATACTATGGTTCACAGCTCGGAAAGAGTAACTTGTATGTCTTTTTTGACGGGTTGGACCAGAGAATACCCGATTTTTGTGACGGGGTCAATACTATGGCTGTAAACCATATAGAAGGCAATGTCCGGGAGGCGGACAGGGGCAGGATTGATTTCCTCTCGCAGAGGGCGGCGGAACTGTTCGGAAAATATGACATGGTGATCGGAACAGATGTGGACGAGTTCCTAGTGGTGGATCCACGTCTCGGCATCACTCTCCCGGAATTTCTCTCGTCTCTCAAACCTTACGGCAACTGCCCGTCCATTTCAGGTTTGGGGGTGGATGTGGGGCAGAAACTTGGCGAGGAGAGCGAGATCGACCCATCCCGGCCTTTCCTTGCCCAGCGGCATTATGCCCGCCTCTCCACAAGGTACAGCAAGGCCAGCGTGCTCCTGCGTCCTGTCTGCTGGGGATCCGGATTTCATCGTACCCGCAAAGGAAATTTCCATATAAGAAAGGATCTCTACCTCTTCCACTTCGGCTGCGTGGATCTTAAGCGCATTGAAGCCAAGATGGGGGACCGTTCGCTTGCGGAAGCAGGCTGGACCAGGCATCTGCACAAGCGTGCCCGCACCATATATCAGGTCAGCGGCATGCGTCCGCATGATTGGGAGCGCAGCGTGGCATTGGCCAGGAAGATCCAGAACTTTTTCCGTCCTCCTTTTGCGTGGAACAAGCCTTCGATGTTCGAGGCGGTCGTTATCGTGAGGATACCGGAACGTTTCAGCGCGGCAGTATGATGAACCTGGATCGTATCGCAGTGCAGGCGGAGGTCATCCTCCGCGGCCATGTCCTCAACTGGATGTGGCGTCCGCGAATGCTCCGCAGGAAGATACGCGGAGAGGTGACGCAACGTGCCGTGGGGCGCTATCTCGACCGTTATGTTCCGGATTCGGCCGTATGCCTGCCGGAAGCGGCACCGTCTCCCTCGGTGAATGAAAAAATATACAGTATATGGCTTCAGAGCGAGGACAGGGCTCCGGCGATTGTCCGTGCATGCTGGAGAAGCGTGCGTGCCAATTGCCGTCAGGAACTGGCCATACTTGACGAGGCGCAATTGCTCAGCGGACTTGGCTTGCCTGAATATATTGTCCGGAAATACAAGGAGGGCCGTATCAACCGCGCCCATTTCTCGGACATCTGCCGGGTGGAACTTCTCTACAGATACGGTGGAATATGGCTTGACGCGACGGATTTCGTCACCCGTGACTTTCCGCAATGGCTGCAGGACGAGGATTTCTTCATCTATCTGAGCGGCAGCCACGTGAGCGGTTCATACGCATTTGTGCAGAACTGCTTCTTCCGCTCGCGCAGGGCCAATTACATCCTCGGGGCGTGGAGGGAGGCCATAATGGAGTACTGGAAGCATGAGGACAGCGCTGTAGACTATTTTGTGCACCAGCTTCTTTTCTGGAGGGTGATAAGCCGCAACCCAAGAGCGGCGGAGCTTTTCTCGGCCATGCCGAAGATGTGTCAGGATGCCACGCATCTGCTGTGGTTTGACAACCGGGACAAGCCCTTCGACCGGGAGATATTCGACCGCCTGACATCCGGGGCGCTTTTCCAGAAGACTGAATACAAATCCTCTTCCGCCCGGAATCCTCTGCCGGGAAGCTTTGCGGATGTCATGTCAAAGATGTACAGATGAGAGAGCCTAAGAGACTTTTCCTTTTTGCAGCGTACGATCCGCAGGGTACGGTCTCGGACGCGATCGTGTGGTATGTCCATAAACTCTCAGCCTGCGGAGATGTCTTGTTTGTCATGGATTCGGACTGTCCGGAGGCTGAACTTTCCAAGTTGTCGGGGCTTGTCCTGCATTGTGAAGCAAAAAGGCATCAGGAATATGATTTCGGCTCCTACAAGCGCTGCTATATCTGGGCGGAGACGAATCTGGCACTAGACTCCTATGACTTCTGCTATATGGTCAATGATTCCGTCTACGGCCCTCTGAAAGACATCATGCCTGTCATTGAGGCTATGGAATCCCTCTCCGTGCCGGCTTTCTCACTGGTGATACATCCGGATGTGCGCCTGCCCCATCTCCAGTCGTGGTTTGTCGGCATGTCCGGCAGGGTCTTTCTTTCCTCATGGTTCGCTTCTTTTATCCGCTCGGTCGGCAGGCAGGCCCGCAAAGAGGACGTGTGCCTGCGATACGAAACCGGTTTCTGCGAATTGCTCCGCACCAGGGAAATACTTTACAGGGGCCTTTACAGTGTAGGAGGGAAGGGCATATATGACCGTGTGCTTTCCGTCTACAGGAAAGGAGTTCCATTTGTCAAGAAAGCCGCGTTCACAAGGCACAACGGCTACGCCGGATGGCAGCTCGGCAAGATTCTCTCTTCTGTCAGTCCGCAGCTGCGCAGCATCATCATCTCTGACGCGTCCCGGCTGTATGGCCGCGGATATGTGGAAGGTCTCCTGTCGTCTTCGCGATTGCAGTCCTTCTGGCGACTTGCCGTATATTCTTTCCGGAAGTTTCTGAAGAGGGCTCATTGATGCTGTAGCTGAAGCTCCCGGGCCCGTCCACACTTATGCTTACCTCCGTCCTTGACGCCCTGCCGAAAGGTGGCAGATCAACAAGGAAGCTGCATTTTTTGCCGGTGATCGTGCATTCAAGTTCCAGGCTTGTCCTGTCCTGTCCGATGTTGCTCTCCGGGGTCTGATTGGGGTAGCATAGCAGTACTGTTCCCGTCTCCTGAGGGTAGTAGCCGATATCGTAAGGCAGGGATGCCCATTCTCCCTTGTCAACGGTCTCGGAAGGAAGATACTCCTCATCAGTAAAAAACGCGGCCCTTGCATTGATCCCGCGAAGCCTTATCCTCGGGGATTCCAGCAGCTCGTAGTCATCCATCGTGTTGCTGATGGATTTCAGGATTACTTCGCACAGCATTAGCTTCAGATCCAACGTGGCCTCTTCTCCCGAAGTCCTTGCCGACGCGCTCATTATCGGGCTTCCGCTGCTGTCCTCTTTGAACTCGAAACTGACCTGGGACAGGGCGGAATGTCTGGACATCGAGGCCGTCTTGAATTTTTTCGGGCTGTTGGCCACTGCGGCCACTATCTTCTCACCTTTGCAGAGTTTGACTTCCAGCGCAGACGGCATATCCTTGCGGGTGATATGCTTTTCCAGCGGCTGCACACCTTCCGCATCATATATGAATATGTCAAGATTCTTAACGGATTGTTCCACCTCCCCGAACTTCAGGACAAAAACGGCAGAGTCCTTTACCTGTACAGGTTCTGTCCCTGCGGAAGGATCTGCGGGGCCTGACTTTTCGCAGGATAATACCAAAAAAGCCGGCAGGAGTACAAGCAAGCTATAAACGATGATCATTGATGACCGGCGGTCCGGCAGACTGCCTTTTCTCTGAAACCGGTCCGGAAAGGACTGCCGGCTTTTCTGGTGCGTGAAGTTTTTCATAACGCTGCAAATCTATGGCGTTCCAGTCGCATTCCAATCGATCCATAAAAAACATTTTCCATGTTTTTCTGTTTCTTTGCAAAGAAAAAATCTTTGCATCTCCAGACACAAAAACACCCCGGAGCGGAAAGCCCCGGGGTGCCGTAGACAGTATGTGACGCGGCTTATGCGCCGAAGTTGTCGTAGAGGATGTTCTCCGGAGGAACTCCGAGAGAGTCGAGCAGCTTGTTGACAGAGGCGACCATCATAGGAGGTCCGCACATGAAGTACTTGATGTCCTCAGGAGTCTCGTGGTTCTTGAGGTAGGTCTCATACATCACGTTGTGCACGAAGCCAGCCGTGTAAGGTACTCCCGCAGCGTCAGCTGCCGGATCCGGACGGTCAAGGGCCAGATGGAACTTGAAGTTAGGGAACTCCTTCTCAAGTTCGGCGAAGTCCTCAAGGTAGAAGGCCTCGACAAGGGCGCGGGCTCCGTAGAAGAAGTTGACCTTGCGCTTTGTCTTGCGTGTCTTGAAGAGCTCCATGATGTGGCTGCGCAGAGGTGCCATACCGGCACCGCCGCCGACGAAGATGTACTCGATGTTGTCAGGATCATTGTCCGGCAGGAGGAACTCTCCGTAAGGGCCGCTGATCATAACCTTGTCGCCAGGCTTGCGGGTGAAGACATAGGACGAGGCTATTCCCGGGTTGACAGGGAGAAGTTTAGGTCCCTGCTCCTTAGGCACGCTGCGGTCAAACGGCGGGGTGGCGATGCGGACGTTGAGCTTGATGATGCCCTTCTCCCCAGGATAGGAAGCCATTGAATAGGCCCTTACCGTAGGGGTAGGGTTTACAGACTCAAGATTGAAGAATCCGAATCTCTCCCAGTCTTTGCGGTAGATCGGATCGACATCTATGTCCTTGAAATACACATGGTAAGCAGGGATGTCAATCTGAATATACTCGCCGCTCTTGAAGTCCAGATGTTCGCCTTCCGGAAGCTTGACCGTGAACTCCTTGATGAAAGTGGCCACGTTCTTGTTGGAGATGACCTCGCATTCGAGCTTCTTGACGGACAGTGCCGACTCGGAAACCTGTATCTTCATGTCCTCCTTGACCTTGACCTGGCAGCCGAGTCTCCAGCCGTCCTTGATCTGCTTGCGGTTGAAGAACCCGACTTCGGTAGGGAGGATTTCCCCGCCGCCCTCAAGCACCTGCACCTTGCACTGGCCGCAGTTGGCCTTGCCGCCGCAGGCGGACGGGAGGAGGATCTTCTCACCGGCCAGAGTGCTCATCAGGGATGAGCCCGGGGTCACGTTGAGTTCCTTCTTTCCGTTGTTGATGTCGATCTTTACGGTGCCCTTAGGTGTGATCCTGTCCTTTACGACGAGAAGCACGACCACGAGGATGAGGGTCACTATTGTGATTACTGCTACTGCAGCTATGATTGTTGAACTCATTTCTCTGTCCTCCTAAAGCTGAATTCCCATAAAGGTCATGAACGCGATACCCATGAGGCCCACGGTGATGAACGTGATTCCGATCCCCTTGAGCGGCTTCGGCACATTGCAGTATGCCATCTTCTCGCGTATGGCCGCGAGGCAGACAATGGCAAGATACCAGCCGATACCGGATCCGAGGGCATATACCGCCGATTCTCCGACATTGGCGAAGTCCTTCTGCTGCATGAAGAGCGCACCTCCGAGGATGGCGCAGTTCACGGCGATGAGCGGAAGGTAGATTCCGAGTGAAGAGTAGAGGGACGGAAGGAACTTCTCCACGATCATCTCCACGAGCTGCGTGAACGCCGCGATGACGGCGATGAACAGGATGAAGCTCAGGAAGCTCAGGTCAACGTCAGCGAACTGCGGGCCGAGCCAACTGAGAGCCCCCGGCTGCAGGACATACCTGTTGAGAAGATAGTTGAGCGGCAGGGTGCAGAGAAGCACGAAGATAACAGCTAGACCGAGTCCGTTGGCTGTCTTGACATTCTTCGATACTGCCAGGTATGAGCACATACCCAGAAAGTAGGAGAATATCATGTTGTCAATGAAGATTGACTTGACGAATAAACTTATATATTCCATAGAGCGTCGCTGTTATTTTTCCTGAAGATCCTTGTCGCAGGCCCTCTGGATCCAGATTATGCATCCCAGAAGGATGAGGGCGAAAGGAGGAAGGATGACGAGATTGTTGGCGATGTAGCCGGCAGGCAGGACCTGGAATCCGAGCAAGGTGCCGCTTCCGAGAAGTTCGCGGAAAAAGGCCACGATGATAAGGATCAGCGCGTAGCCGAATCCGTTGGCAAGACCATCAAGCAGGGACGGGATCGGCTTGTTGCCGAGGGCGAAAGCCTCGATGCGTCCCATCACGATACAGTTTGTGATGATGAGTCCGAAGTATACGGACAGCTGCTTCTCGATTGAGTAGGAGTATGCCTTTAGGAACTGGTCCACCAGGATCACCATGAGCGCCACCACCACGAGCTGCACGATGATGCGGACCCGGTTAGGGATGGTGTTGCGCATGAGTGATACGACGAAACTTGACAGTCCGGTGACAATCATCACGGACAGGCCCATCACGAGGGCTCCCTTGAGCTGTACCGTTACCGCAAGCGAGGAGCATATTCCGAGCACCAGGACGGTGATCGGGTTACCCTTGAGTATCGGGTTGAGGATTGTTTCTTTAAGATTGCTCATAACTTATTCCTCCGTACTTGTAGTCGCTTTTTTGAGGTATCCCGCATAAGCCCCGGCCCAGACGTTGATGGCCTTGTTGAGGCCGTTGCAGGTCATGGTGGCCCCGGTGATGGCATCGACCGCGTGGTCGTCACCCTCTGGAGCTCCGCCCTTTACGATGTCGAAAAGGTCCGATGCGTCATCGAGATTGAGCGTCTTGCCGATGAATTCGGCCTGGAAGTCCGGGTCGTCCTTGATCTTGGCTCCGAGGCCTGGGGTCTCGCTAGCGTGGTCGAAATATGCGCCGGCGATGGTCCGATGGTCAGGCTGCAGGGCTATGTACCCCCATATAGGGCCCCAGAGGCCTGCTCCGTAGACAGGAATGACCGTCACTCCTGACTTGAACACATATACCGGGAGCACGGCGTCGGTACCTGCCTTGATGGCGAGATCCTGAGGCTTGAAGTTGTCGATAAGTTCGATGTTGTCCTTGCTTATGCCGAGGTCCTTGATCTTGTCGCCGGCCGCGTTGACCGCGAACGCTTCTGCTATCTGCTCGGAGTACTTTGTAAGGACGGCATCGTTGCCCATGGAGGAGAGTTCCGCCTTGGTTCCGACCTGTGCGGCTGTCAGGATCTGGGAGATGGTGTCAGCTTTCACATTTGCAGTCTGCATAGGCTTGAGCGTCATCGCGGCAAAAGCGAGCACCGCTGCGACGATGACGACGATCACCGTCGTGTAGATGACTGTATAGACATTGCTGTTGGTATTCATATCTATGCGACTTTAAGTTTTTTAGCCTTGCGTGAAGTGTGCAGGTTCACTACTATGTAGTCGATCAGCGGAGCGAAGGTGTTGCACAGCAGGATGGCGAGCATCATGCCTTCGACATATCCCGGGTTGAACAGGCGCACCATCACGCACAGGGCGCCAACAAGCAGGCCGTAGATCCATTTGCCGCATTCGGTCTGGGCTGAGGTCACCGGGTCTGTGGCCATGAAGACCGTACCGAAGGCGAAGCCGCCGTAAAGAAGCTGCATGTAGCAAGGGATGGTGGTGGCGCCGCACAGATCTCCTATGAAGCCTACGAGCAGGGCGCCCGCGATGCTCCCGGCCATGATCTTCCAGCTGGCCACTCCTGTCCATATAAGGACGATGGCGCCGAGCAGGATGGCTATCACTGAAGTCTCGCCGACTGATCCCGGAACGGTGCCGATGAAAAGATCCCAGAATCCGGTGCCGTACTGGGCGCTTGCCCCGTCAAGGGCGAGCGGAGTGGCTCCCGTGAAGCCGTCCACAAGCTTCTCTCCCGGCCTGTATGAGATCCAGCAGTTGGAGCCGGACATATAGTTAGGGTAGGAGAAGAAGAGGAAGGCGCGGGTGAGAAGCGCCGGGTTCCAGATGTTCATGCCTGTGCCTCCGAACACCTCCTTGCCGAAGATGACAGCGAAAGCCACGGCGATCGCCAGCATCCACAGAGGGATGTCCACCGGGACGATGAGAGGGATGAAGAATCCTGAAACGAGGTAGCCCTCACTGACCTCCTCGCCGCGGATCTGGCTGGAAGCGAATTCGATGCCGAGTCCCACGATGTAGGATACGAGATAGAGAGGCAGGACCTTCAGGAATCCGTACCAGAAGTTGCCGAGGATGTCGATCCCCGTGTTGCCGATGGCCAGGCTGTGCTGGTAGCCCACGTTCCACATTCCGAACAGGGCCGCAGGCGCCGCCGCCACGAGCACGACGATGAGGATACGCTTGAGATCGATGGCGTCGCGGACGTGCGAACCCTTGAGGGTCACAGTACCCGGCACGTGCAGGAATGTCTCAAAAGCGTCAACTGTTGAGTGCAGCCAATATAATTTGCCGCCTTTTTCAAAAATCTTGTTCATACCTTTAAGCCATTTCCTTGAGCATAAGGTCTATGCCCTTTGATATGATGTCCTGGATGTTGTTCTTGCTCGGGTCGATGAACTCGCAGGTCGCGAGATCCTCCGGAAGAACTTCGTAGATGCCGAACTGCTCCATCTTGTCGATGTCGCCGGCAAGACAGGCCTTGGTGAGATAGATCGGGTAGATGTCCATAGGGAGAACCTTGGCATAATATCCGTCATTCATCAGGAAGGCGCGCGCGCCTCCGTGGAGGTTGGTGTCCATGTCGTATTTCTTCCACGGGGTGAGCCATGAGAAGTAGCAGCGGTCGGTGCTGAATTCCCTGTGCCTTATCGGGCGGGCCCAGCCGAGGAGCTCCTTTTCGTATCCCTCACGGATGAGGGTCACCTGCTCATCGAAATACCTCAGATAGCCGTCCGCTCCCTTGTTCTCACCGGAGAGGACATCGCCGCTTATGAAGCGGATGCCGTCAGGGACGCCGCCGTAGTACGGGGCCAGCTCCTTGAGAGGCATGCCCGGGACAGTCTCGATGTAAGACGGCTCGATAGCCATAGGGCCGCAGACCGCGACCTTGCGGCGCACGTCGTAGACTCCCTTGGTGAAGAGTCTGCCGATGGCCGCCAGACCTTCGAGAGAGATTGTCCAGACTGTCTCTCCCTTCTGTATCGGGGCGATGTGGCTAATCTGCACTCCCACATTGCCTGCCGGGTGCTTGCCCTTGAAGCTGTGCAGCTTCACACCGCTTAGTCTGGTGAATTCGCTGTGCTCTCTTGAAGCGTCCAGGGAGACATGCACGCCTCCGTCGGTGAGCTTTCCGAGAGCGTCAGCCCCGGCTTGAATAGCTTTAAGGTCGCCGGCGTGGCAGAATTCTGCATCGGCGGCAAGAGGGGCCGTGTTGAACGCGGATACGAAGATGGCCTTCGGCCTTGCGGCCGGGTCGGCGATGATGCCGTAAGGGCGCTGGACGAGCCAAGGCCAGAGGCCGCTCTTGAGGATTGCTCCGAGCACGTCGTCCGCCTTGAGGGTGGAGACGTCTTTCGCTCCGAAGTTTACGCTCCTGTTCTGGCTGTCAGCCTCGATCAGGACTGCGAGCAGCTTGCGCTTGTCGCCCCTGACGAGCTCCTTTACCGTTCCGCTGACCGGAGAGGTGAGGAGAATGTCCGGGTTCTTCTTGTCGGCAATGACAGGAGAACCGCAGAGCACAGGATCCCCCTCCTTGACCAGAAGCCTTGGAAGAAGACCCTTGAAGTCGGTAGGGCAGACCGCCACAATGCCCGGAGCAATCGCCTTGGAGACACGAAGTTCCGCTTCCCCCGTGATAGGGATGTTCAGACCCTTTTTCAAAACGATGGTTTGTGACATTTGAGTATGACGTTAATATGATTTGCAAATGCGCTGCGAATTTACTCATTTTTTCGTAATTTCGCGGTGTTATGGAGGATAAAGTGAAAGCGGTCCTGGAGGGACTGAATGAAGAGCAGAGAAGGGCTGTGGAGTGTGTTGACGGCCCTGTGCTCATAGTCGCGGGCGCGGGTTCCGGCAAGACCAGAGTACTCACAAGCAGAATAGCATACATTTTGGCCTCGGGCGTCGAAGCCTCGCGCATCCTCGCGCTGACCTTTACCAAGAAGGCCGCCGGGGAAATGAAGTCGAGGATCGCCGACATGGTGGGGGAGCGCACGGCGCGCAGGCTCGTGATGGGGACCTTCCACTCGGTGTTCGTGCGTTTCCTCAGGGAATACGCCGCCGCCCTTGGCTACCCGGAGAGATTCACCATCTACGACACGTCCGACTCCACCAGCGCGGTCAAGGCCTGCATCAAGGAGCTTGGCCTGGACGACAAGATCTACAAGCCCAAGGAAGTCCTTTCCCGCATATCGATGGCCAAGAACAACCTCGTCACGGTCCAGGGCTACCGCAACAGCCCCGAGCTCATGGTCTCCGACTCCCACAGCCGCAAGCCCCGGATGTGCGACCTGTACGAACTCTACCAGAAGAAGCTCAAGACAGCCGGGGTCATGGATTTCGATGACATCCTGCTGAACATGAACTATCTCCTGCGGGACAACAAGGACGCGCTCGCCGCAATCGCGGACCGCTTCTCCTATATAATGGTGGACGAGTACCAGGACACCAACTATGCCCAGTACCTGATACTCAAGAAACTGGCCCAGTTTCACCACAACATCTGCGTGGTCGGGGACGACAGCCAGTCCATATATGCCTTCCGCGGTGCGAAGATCGAGAACATCCTCAATTTCAAGAAAGACTACCCCGAGTGCCATGTGTTCCGGCTGGAGCGCAACTACCGTTCCACCTCCACCATCGTGGACGCCGCCAACTCCCTCATCGAGCACAACGACGGGCGCATCCCCAAAAAATGCTATGCCGTGGGCGGGACCGGGGAGAAGATAAAGCTGCTCAAGGCCTACACCGAACAGGACGAGGCGGTGTCGATCGTGTCCGGGATCATATCCAGGATGCGGCAGGACCAGTGCCGGTACAAGGACTTCGCCATCCTCTACCGGACCAACTCCCAGTCGCGTGTCCTGGAGGAACAGCTGCGAAGGCGCAACATACCATATATGATCTACTCCGGCAACTCGTTCTTCGACCGTGCCGAGGTCAAGGACATGATGGCATATTTCAAACTGGTTGTCAACCCCTCCGATGACGAGTCGTTCAGGAGGGTGGTCAACAAGCCTGCCAGGGGGATCGGGGACACCACTTTCCGGCTTGTCGAGTCGGCAGCTGCCGCTGCCGGAGTGCCGCTCTTCGAGGCGGCGCTCAAAGTTGCCAAGGTGGTGCCGTTCTGCACCATGATAAAAGGTCTCTCGGAAATGGTCAGCTCGACGGACGCCCATGAACTGGCGGTCATGATAGCCGAGAAGAGCGGCCTGTACGCCTCCTACAAGGCGGACACGAGCATCGAGGGGCTTTCAAGGGTGTCGAACCTTGATGAACTTCTAAACTCGGTGTCATCCTTTATCGAGGAGAGGGAGATGGAGGCGGAAGGGGCTGACGAGCCGCTCGGCACCGTGACGCTCGATGATTTCCTTGAGAATGTGTCACTTCTGAGCAATGTCGATGTCTCCGAGGGGGATGAAGACAATAAAGTGGCTCTGATGACGGTGCATTCAGCCAAGGGCCTGGAGTTCCCATACGTGTTTGTGGCCGGCATGGAGGAGAACCTTTTCCCGAGCCTTTCCATGCTCGCCACCAAGCAGAATCTTGAAGAGGAGCGCCGCCTGTTCTACGTGGCTGTGACCAGGGCCGGCAAGGCCCTTTCACTGTCGTTTGCCGGCACACGCATGCGGAACGGCAAGCACGAATCCAATTCCCCGTCCCGATTTATCAAGGAGATAGACCCTTCATATATAGAGAACCCTCTGGAGGAGGCTGATTTTGATGACAGCGGAGTAAGACATGAGTGGGGCGGCTTCGGGTCACGCTTCACCGGTGGCAGGCTGGACCGCATCCAGAGCAACTCTCCCGGAGATTATGGCAAATCCTCCCGTGTCATGTATGAGCGCCGGGAGCGTCCTGTCGGGAAAGCAGCGGCTTTCCCTGCCCGCCAGGCAGGCCCGTCCCGTCCGTCCCTGCCTGAGCCTGATCCGGATTTCAAGGGAGTTGACATGACGCAACTGCGTGTCGGAGAGAGAATAGAGCACAACCGTTTCGGTGCCGGTACAATACTGAATCTCTCCGGGACGGCCCCTGATATGAAAGCTCATATCAAATTCGACCTTCACGGAGAGAAACTTCTGCTGCTCAAGTATGCCAAGATAAGACCCCTTAAGGCCTAAGGCTCGAAGACGAGTTTTTCGATGAAGACCTGATGGTCTCCGCACCGGCCCTCGACTATGTGGCTGCCTTCGCTTTCGGTGTGGTAAAGCGTCACCGTGTCGCCCTGACGGGCCTCCTTGTTGAAATTGACACTCACCTCCTTAAGGAAATGTCCGAAGACAAGGTCCTGCGGGAGGTTGTCGAGTGCCCATACGGTGTATTTGACATTGTTGGCATGCCCGTTATAGTCAACATCGGACCAGTTTACACGATGGGTGCCGATTTTCTTGAGTTCCGCCCCTTTAGGAAACGCGATCTTGGGACATGGCGATTCGATGGCCTTGTCACTGCTCTGTGATTCAGACGGGATAAGCGACATCACTTCTTCGCCACGGCATATCCTTCGGCTTTCAAGGTTCATCACAATCCAGGAACTGGTGGAGTTGACGGCCACCAGGCCTTCGGAATCCTTGAGCTGATAATCGCGGATGAAGTAGAGTCCGTCCAGTCCACGGTGCCAGGTGTCGAGATGTATCTTTTCATCGAAGCGGACCTTCCTCTCGAATCTGGTCTGCATCCTCGCGAGTATCCATGCGCAGTCGTGTGCCTTGAGCGCATCATCGCTGAAGCTCTGGACCTGTGCCGCCTTGACCGCCATCTGCTGTGCGAGGTCGAGGAATGATTCGGGCCTTAGAATGTGGTGACAGTCTGACATATAGCAGCTTACGATGCTGTCTTGGGAGTATTTGCTGTTCATATAAGGCAATTTATGGGGTTTGTACAGGTCTTTGTGATCCTTGCCTGAATCTCCGGGAATGCGTCCGTCATGATGTCAAGCAGGAGAATTTGGGTGAACTGCTCGCTTTCATAGTGGCCGAGTTCCGCCAGGAGCACGCCTGAGTTTTCGAAATAATCGTGATAGTGAAATTCTCCGCAGACGAAGCAGTCCGCCTCTTTGCGGATGGCTTCAGGAAGCAGGAATGCCCCGGCCCCACCGCAGACGGCCACTTTCCTTATTTCCTTGCCTGAAGTGCCCGAGTGGCGGAGCGCGGTCACGCCGAATCTATCCTTGAGCATCAGCAGGAACTCATTGTCTGTCATGGGGTCTCGCAGATTTCCGATCACTCCGGAGCCGGCGTCAGAGCCCTCTTTCGCCGAGAGCCATGAGAGCCCGTCCATCCCTATGACATCTGCAATCTTGTAGTTGACTCCTCCTCGCGCATTGTCCAGACTGGTGTGTGCCGAGTATATGGCGATCCCGGCCTTTATTGCCCTGACAGTGCAGCGTTGCTGGTACGTGGAGTTACTTACCGTTTTGAGCGGATGGAAAAGCAGCGGATGGTGGGAGAGTATAAGCTGGCATCCGAGTCTTTCCGCCTCTGCGACCACTTCCTCCGTCACGTCAAGGCATATCAGGACAGATTTTATCTCCTGCCCGGGAAATCCGATCTGAAGACCTGAATTGTCGAATCCGTCCTGGATGGAAAGCGGCGCCACCTTTTCGATGGCGCCTATTATTTCTTTGAGTTTCATGCTATTTCATCCATCTGTCAAGCCATCCATAGAACTCCCTGTGCCAGTAGAGAGAATTCTGTGGCTGAAGTATCCAGTGGTTCTCTTCCGGGAACACGACAAACTTAGAAGGCACGCCCATCATCTGTGCGGCATTGAAGGCTGCCATGCCCTGCGTGTACGGTATGCGGAAATCCATCATCCCATGTATGCACAAGATAGGCGTATGCCACTTGGTGACCATGGATGACGGGTCGTTGGCGTAGTGCTTGCGTGCTTTGGCCGTGCTTGCGTACGGGGCTCCAGCCTGCTGCATGCCGCCGAATGTGATTCCGTCGCCCTTAGGGCCGACCTGTCCCGGAGTGTAGGCGTACTCGGTGAGCCCACCATTGTCCCAGTTGGCGAACCACATCTCTTCTGTGGTGTACCAGAGGGCTTTCTCGTCGAAGATGCCGGCGTGGGCTATGAAGCAGTCGTACAGGTCACCATGCATGCCTTCGAGCATGTAGGCTGAATATCCGCCGTAGGAGGCCCCCACGCAGGCGAGCTTGCCTACGTAAGGCTTGCTCTTGATATAGCGTCCGGCGCTGAGGTAGTCCTGCATGTTCAGGCCCGGGTAGTCGCCGGAGATCTGCTCTTTCCAGGCCTGGCCGAAAGCGGTGGTGCCGCGGCGGTTAGGTCTGATGACTATGTAGCCCTGCTGGGCCATGAGACGGTAGCACCAGCGGTAGCTCCAGTCCTGGGAATTGGTGCCTTGAGGCCCGCCGAGAACGATTTCGATGGCGGGATACACCTTGGTGCTGTCAAAGTGAGGCGGATAGGTGATCCAGCATTGCATCTGCTTGTGGTCCACGGTCTCCACCAGAACGCTCTCGGAGCGTATGTCGTCAAGCTGGTTGATTATATGGCCGTTCTCGTCGCTGAGCTGTCTGTATGAAGTCCCGTCCGAGGTTATGTCCACGGCCACAAGTTCCGTCGGGAATTTGAGGCTGGCATAAGAGGCGAGAAGGGTCACTCCCTTGTCACTCTCGAGCACTGCGAATGGTGAGTCGAAGTCGAACCACCAGTCCTCTCCTGTCACCCTCTGTACCTCGCCGCTGAGGTCGATGCAGAAGATCCCCTGTATGCCCTCGGATACCAGGGAGCTGAAGAAAATCTCGTCTCCGTGCCATACCGGGCCGGCGACATCATGGTCGAAAGTGGAGCTGAGTTCCACGGCAGCCCCGAGGACGACGCTGTCCCCGAGTTCCACATCGCATAACATAAGTCTCTGGCGGTCAGCCTCGTAGCCGTCACGTGCCATGGAGATCCATGCGAGGTGCTTGCCGTCTTCGCTCCATACGGGATCTGTGTCATATCCTCCTGAAGTTGTGACATCGACAGTCTGTCCGGACTGTATGTCGGTGATGTATATGCAGCTGTTGGTGCTGAAAGCGTATTCCTTCCCCGTCTTTTTGCGGCAGGAGTAGGCGATATGTCTGCTGTCAGGAGCCCATGCGAGCTGCTCGACGCCTCCGAAAGGCTCGGTCGGAAGTTCATAGAGCTTCTCCGTGCCGAGGATGTCGAAAGAATTGTCCGGGGTGATGAGGGCTCCGCCGAAAGGGGCCACATAGCTTCTAGGCACTTCTGTCACCCAGTGGTCCCAGTGGCGATACATCAGGTCTTCTGTCGCGTAGGCCTGCGCCTTGTCAAGATCCGGGTTGTTGTCGGACGGCTGCTGGAGGGCCGTGTTCTTTATGCTGCTGACATATATCACATTGGCCTCGTCAGGGGATACGCTGAATCCGCTGACCCCCGCAGGAATGTCGCTGAGTTTCTGCATCTTGCCAAGCTTTGAGCCCTTGAGAGGGGCCTGCCATATCTGGCCCTTGAAGATGAAGTATATCTTGGACCCGTCCTTGGACCATCTTGCATTGCTTACTGATGAGGCGTAGCGGGTAAGCTGCACTTTGCCGGAGCCGTCGGCGTTGCAGATGAAGAGATTGCGGCAGCTGCGGTTGTCAGGGACGGAGGTGTAGGATACCCCGTATAGAATCCTGCTTCCGTCCGGTGAGATCTGCGGGTCGGAGAGCCTTCCGAGCGCGAGCAGGGTCTCCGGGGTCATCACCCCACCTTCAACCTTGATGTCGGAAGGGCCTATGTAGCCGCTTTCGACCGTCTTAGCACAACTCATTGCCATAGTCAAAACAAATAAACCGATAAGTGCTTTTTTCATGATATTTTACTGTAATCTTTGATTTCGTATCCGCCCTTTTTTAATTCCTGTGCCAGCCGGGCGTTCAGCGGGCTTTCAAGTGTCGGGTCTGCATCAAGCAGTTTCTCGGCATCGGACCGTGCTTCTGCGAGTACCGTGCCGTCTTTTGCCAGCGAAGCTATGGACAGGTTTATCGGGAGCCCGCTCTGCTGTGTACCCTCAAGGTCGCCGGGCCCTCTCATCTTCATGTCCTGCTCCGCTATCTCGAACCCGTCTTCCGTGGCGCACATCAGGTCCAGTCTCTGCTGCGCCTCTTTGGAGGTCTTGTTGTCTTTGACGAGAATGCAGTAGGCTTTCTCGGCGCCGCGTCCGACTCTTCCCCGGAGCTGGTGGAGCTGGCTCAGGCCGAAGCGCTGTGCACTCATTATCACCATCACCGAGGCGTTCGGCACATCCACCCCAACCTCGATTACGGTGGTGGACACAAGTATGTCCGCCCTGCCTGCCGCGAAAGCGTCCATGTTGAAATTCTTCTCCTCACTGCTCTGCTGTCCGTGGACGATGGCCACTTTGTAGTCCGGCAGGGGAAAGGCGCGCATTATGTCTTCGTACCCGTTCTGCAGGTTCTGCAGGTCGAGCTTCTCGCTTTCGAATATGAGCGGGTAGACGATGAAAGCCTGCCGCCCGGCGGCGATCTCCTCCTTTATGAATTTGTACATCGCGCCTATCCTGTTCTGCCCTATGCAGATGGTCTGCACCGGTTTGCGGCCCGGCGGCAACTCGTCTATGACTGAAACGTCAAGATCCCCGTACAAGGTCATCGCCAGAGTGCGTGGGATGGGGGTGGCTGTCATCACCAGTATGTGCGGTGAAGGAGTGTTCTTGGCCCAGAGTTTTGCTCTCTGGTCTACCCCGAAGCGGTGTTGCTCGTCGATTACTGCAAGTCCAAGGTTCTTGAAAACAACATTGTCCTCAAGCAGGGCATGAGTCCCGACTATGATTCCGATGCTCCCGTCTTCAAGTCCGGCATGAATCTCCCTCCGCTCTTTCGCCGAACTGTTGCCGGTGAGCAGTGCCGATTTCACCCCGGTAGGGGCGAGATACTTCTTTATGTTGGCCGCGTGCTGCTGCGCGAGGACTTCGGTCGGCGCCATTATGCAGGCCTGATAGCCGTTGTCCACAGCGAGAAGGCAGCTGAAGACGGCTACAAGTGTCTTGCCTGAACCTACATCCCCCTGCAGGAGGCGGTTCATCTGCCACCCGCCGGTGAGGTCCGCGCGAATCTCCCGTATTACTCTCTGCTGCGCTCCTGTCAGGCTGTACGGGAGGGATTTATAGCATGAATTGAAGCCTTCCCCCACTTTTGGCATCATAAGCCCGACCGCCCCTCTGGAGCGTACGTATTTCTGCTTGAGCAGTGACAATTGCAGCAGAAACAGCTCTTCATACTTGAGCCGGCGTGTCGCGCGTTCCAGAGCCTCGCTGTCCTTGGGGAAATGGATGTTGTAGAGCGCGAATTTCAACGATGCAAGATTCTTGTTTCCCAGTATGTAATCGGGAAGCGTCTCCTCTATCTCGGGGAGGCAGAGCGCGAGCGCCGAAGCCTGAAGACGGCACATCACCTTGCCGGTGACCCCTCCGTTCTTGAGTTTCTCCGTGCTTGGATACACTCCTGTCAGGGCTGACGGGGAAGGAGTTCCGCCTTGCGGGGCGTCAACCTCGGGATGCACCATGTTGACCCTGTCACCGAAACTCTGGGGTTTGCCGAAAAAGACGAACTCGCTGCCCGGGACGAGCCTGCCCCAGTTCCATTTGATCCCCTTGAAGAACACCATCTCCATCCTGCCGCTCCCGTCTTCGACGAAGACTGACAGGCGCCGGCAGGTGTTGAAGTTGATCTGGCCCTCAGGCTGAATCACCGATGAACCCTGGCCGTACAGGGTTCTGGAGACCACCCGGGCCCGTATCTGGACGAAAGCCAGATCCGGACGTATATCGCAGATCCGCGTTATTCCCCGCCTGTCGATGTAGCGGAAAGGATACAGGTGTATCAGGTCGGAGAGCGTCTCTATCCCGAGCTCTCTTTTGAGCAGTTCGGCCCTTTTGGGGCCGACGCCGCTCAAATACTGTATGCTTGTATCCAGTTCTCTCATCTTATCTTGAACCGCCGCCGGCGCCTCCTCCGCTGAATCCTCCGCCTCCGCCGAAAGACGTGCCTCCGCCGAAGCCGCCCGTCCTTGCCTCTGCATCCATGGAGGCGTTTGTGATGGAGCGTGACAGGTTGTCATTGAGCCTCAGTATCAGATAAAGAGTGGCGTAGTCGAAACCTCCGTCCTCCTGCTCGAGGAGCTGAGGGTTGATGTCCTTGAGCTGTTTGGCCACAGTCTCGGCTATTCCGTACAAGGCGCCGAATACCAGATATTCTTTCCAGAGGACAGCTTCGACGGCCTCCTTTTCTTTGATCAGGGTGAAATCAAGAAGAAACTTTTTGAGTCCCAGCAGTTTGCGCGCTTCGTTCTGACCCTTCTCCGTGTAGGCGGAACCCTGGATGAAGCCGTCGCGAACCAGAGACTTGCGTCCGCAGGAAGTGCTTGATTTTATCCAGTTGTTTACTTCTGAACTGTGTCCCGATGACCACCTTGAGAACTCTTTGCTCTGGAGAATTCTGTCGGAACCGCTCGCTTTGAGCATCATGTTGTACAGCCCTCTCATTGTCGTGTCGCTATCGTCCGGCGTTGTCCCGTTGAACGAGAGCTCCACCTTGCCGCCGTTCTTCGCCACTGTGAGATAGCCCTTGTATATCATCTTCAGTATGAGGGCCGAAGCCAGTCCGCTGCCACCGGACCGGTCCTCTCCAAGTTTCTGAAGAGTGTAGTATGATTCGTTTGTGTCGCCGCCGAAGGGGATTTCCCTGCTCCATGCGACATCTTTCGGTTTCATTCCGAGGATCTTCCGCTTGTTTGCAGCGCTTGCGACAAAAGCGACGATGGTCATTCCTATACCTGCGAGGATGACGAGCGCGAATCCGAACCACCCTCCTTCGTCGTCATCTTCCGCATAGTCGGAGCCTTCCAGAGCCATGTCCAGCACATCTGAGAAGTTGCGGGCCTGGCGGCTTGGAGAATCGAAAGTTCCCTTGTCAAAACGGAGCAGCACTATCACGGAACTGTTGCTTTTGAATCTTTCACTGCTCTCGTAGACAGCTTTTCCGCCTTCTATCCTCGCGTCTCCGATGAATCCGAAGCCCCAGAGTCTGGTGTCTGTGGAGTCAATCTGCGTGTCCTCGATCCCGATTTCCGCCTTTACGTGTTCCGGGCGTGAGGAGAGCCCTGGAGAGACAATCTGAAGATGCAGCATGTCGTAGTCATTCAGGGACTTGACTGCATTGGTCATGGTATATGATACGGTGAAGACATGGTCCCCGAGCTTTCCTATGCCCCAGCATAACTCCATCCCGTCGCCCTTGTGGACAATACCGCAGCGTCCAGCCTTGTCTTCGATGCTGCGGTCCACGTCCCACTCTCCTTCGTTGACGTAGCGCCGTCCGCTCTCGTCGGTGACGGAGAAGTCCCGTATGTCGATGTCTCCGAGGTTCTTGCGGACAAGATACCATTCAGTTCCATCGGCGGCGCAGACATCCCAGCGCTCCACTACTGAGGCCGAGCCGTCTCTGTGCAGTGTCATGGATATGTCTATGTCGCGGATCTCCGGGCTGTATGCAGACAAGCCCGCAGCACCGATAAGCATCGCGGCAATGGAGAAAAAGAACCTGCGCATGGATGTCAGATATTGATTTTCGGCATTTCGGCCTTCTCGCCCGGATCCTTGAGATAATCCTTTACGGAGAAGTGCAGCATTCCGGCCACAAGCGAGTCGGGGAACTGGCGTACGAGCCTGTTGTACTTGGTCACGCTGTCGTTGTAGACCATCCGGCTGACACGCACCTGGTTTTCGTAGGTGTTGACGCTCTCCATCGTCTTGGAGTATGTTTCGCTGGCCTTGAGCTGCGGATATTGTTCCGCGACCAGACGGATGCGGGATGCCGCTGCCGTGAGGAGCTCTTCCTGACCGGCGGCTTCAGCAGCCGAGCTTGTGCCGACAACCTCCCTGCGCTGTGCAATCACGTCCTTGAGGGTGTTGTACTCGTGCTCGTTGTAAGATTTGGTGAGCTGTACGAGCGATGTGATCGCGTCCCAGCGGCTCTGCTGCTGCACGCCGATCTGGCTCATGGAGTTCTGGCACAACTCGTCTTTGCTCACGAGATTTCTCTGGATGGAAATGAACCAAAGGACCAGGACGGCCACGATGGCGACAATGATGATTAACGTCATAAGTTGTTCATTTATTTCCGGTAAATATAGGTATTTTTCTCCAAAACGGAAAGGGACGGAACCCCTCAGAAGGATTCCGTCCCGATAAAGGAATATGTCTGTCCGAGACTAGAGCTTCGGACCGGCCTCGACGAGAGCCTTGCCAGCTTCGGTGTTCTCGTACTTGTGGAAGTTCTTGATGAAACGTCCTGCAAGATCCTTTGCCTTCTCGTCCCATACGGAAGCGTCGGCATAGGTGTCACGAGGATCGAGGATGTGGGTGTCTACACCCTCGAGTACGGTAGGAACCTCGAAGTCGAAGTAAGGGATCTTCTTGGTAGGAGCCTTGTCGATGGAACCGTCGAGGATGGCATCGATGATGCCGCGGGTGTCGCGGATGGAGATGCGCTTGCCTGTGCCGTTCCAGCCGGTGTTGACAAGATATGCCTTGGCACCGCTCTTCTGCATCCTCTTGACGAGTTCCTCAGCGTACTTGGTAGGAGGGAGTTCGAGGAACGCCTGGCCGAAGCAGGCTGAGAATGTCGGGGTAGGCTCGGTGATGCCGCGCTCTGTACCGGCGAGCTTTGCGGTGAATCCTGAGAGGAAGTAGTATTTGGTCTGCTCAGGGGTGAGGATGGACACTGGAGGAAGTACTCCGAATGCGTCGGCTGACAGGAAGATTACCTGCTTTGCGGCAGGCCCCTGTGAGTAAGGACGCACGATCTTGTTGATGTGATAGATCGGGTAGGATACTCGGGTGTTCTCGGTCACGCTCTTGTCAGCGAAGTCGATCTTGCCGTCCTTGTCCACTGTGACGTTCTCCAGGAGGGCGTCGCGGCGGATGGCGTTGTAGATGTCAGGCTCGGAGTTCTTGTCGAGGTTGATCACCTTGGCGTAGCAGCCGCCCTCGAAGTTGAAGACGCCCTCATCGTCCCAGCCGTGCTCGTCGTCACCGATGAGAAGACGCTTAGGGTCGGTTGAAAGGGTGGTCTTGCCGGTTCCGGAGAGGCCGAAGAAGATGGCTGTGTTCTCCCCGTTGAGGTCGGTGTTGGCTGAGCAGTGCATCGAAGCGATGCCCTTGAGAGGAAGGTAATAGTTCATCATGGAGAACATTCCCTTCTTCATCTCGCCGCCGTACCAGGTGTTGAGGATGACCTGCTCCTTGCTGGTCACGTTGAAGGCGACAGCGGTGTCGGAGCGCAGGCCGAGCTCCTGATAGTTCTCGACCTTTGCCTTGGAGGCGCAGTATACCAGGAAGTCAGGCTCCTGGTCGAATTCGGCCTGGTTCTGAGGACGGATGAACATATTGGTGACGAAGTGCGCCTGCCATGCGACTTCCATCATGAAGCGGACCTTCATCCTGGTATCCTTGTGGGTACCGCAGAAACCATCCACTACAAAGAGCCTCTTGCCGGAGAGCTCCTTTACGGCGAGAGCCTTGAGCTCTTTCCATACTTTCTCTGAAAGCTCGTGGTTGTCGTTAGGATACTCCGGGGTGTTCCACCATACGGTGTCCTTGGAGTTCTTGTCCATGACGATGTACTTGTCCTTAGGGGAGCGACCGGTGTAGATGCCGGTCATCACGTTGATTGCTCCGAGTTCAGTCACCTGACCCTTCTCGTAACCTTCGAGCCCCGGTTTGGTCTCTTCGTTGTAGAGAACCTCGTAGGTCGGATTGTAAAGGATTTCTGTGGTTCCTTTAATACCGTACTTTGTTAAATCAATTTTTGACATGATATGTTTTGGTATTTGGAGTATTGACTTGTTTTCTATACTGCAAATTTCGCGCGCAAATATACGTTTTTTTCATCATTTCTCCAAGGTCACGCCCATAAGTCCGATGACCACGTCGTTGGACAATGTACGGAGCGTCAGGCTTTCGAGGGTGCGCGTGCCGTCCAGCGGCATTTTCAGTATGGTCGCTCCGCCGTTGATGATGGTCCTGTCCGTCACCGGGTTGAGATCGGCTTTCGGTTTCCTGGCTTCTCCAGGCTCCGGTCTCCAGTCTGCTGTGGCACCGCCCTCGCCGAGCAGGTCCGGTCTCATCTCGCGCATCACCTCGCCTGTCAGGAAAGAGACCCGGTACGGGTTTTTGCCTGCCGCGCGGAAGGCATGCCTGTCGGTATAGCAGTCCTGTTCCACAGGCCTCCAGTTCACGGGGTTTTCCAGATACATCACGCTTTCCGTCTCGTCGGTGTATCGCACACTCACGGCCCCGTTCTCGATGCGGCTCTGCATGTTCTGCGTGCTCCCGACCATGAGCAGCCAGGCGTAGGACGCTCTGCCGGAGAGGCTTACGGTGATGGAGTCGGGGTAGTTGTCCCAAAGGGACGTGTAGGCGGTGTTGGGACCTTCTGCCGGGGAGAGGAACTTCAGGCCCAGTCCAGTGTCGAAGATGCCGTCCCGGATCCGCTCCCGCAATCCGTCATCCTCTATTTCGTATGTCTCCAGCGGTACGCACCATTCGCCGACGCCCTGGGTCGGGAGCTCCAGGGTGGTGAACGGAGGTCTCGGGGAGAGGTATTCGTTGCGGAAGATGTCGTCGGCGTCGGCGTTGAAAGCGTAGCTGATGTCTACCGGAGAGGAAGATGAGGCTGTCCTCGGGCTTATGTCCCCCAGACCCATCTCTTCCATGTATTCTTCGGAATCGGGGTCCGGCCCGAACAGGGCGCTTTCATCGTAGGAAGGGGCTTCGGGCAGGAGCCTGCGGTCCACGCGGATTGTCTGCTTCTTATCCGATGTGCCGGCCACTTCGAGGTATTTGCCCCCTCCGGCATTGGCCCTTACGATGATCCGGAGCGGGGCCGTGAAATTCTGCTCCACTTCATATATGTCGAAGTCGCCCTCGCGCCGGAAGGAATATGACAGGTACGGTGTCTTTATTGAGGCCTCATTCCACCCGTCGGGGAAGGCCTGCCTGATGACGCACAGTCCGTCCAGGGCGTCCGGGAGGATTCCGAAGAGTCCGTTTATCAGTGCGCGGGAAGTCACCCCGACGTTGTCTGCGAAGTCGCGGTAGGCTTCCTTCTTTGCCTTGTCATAATAACTTATCTGCCCGAAGTTGCCGGGGCATTCCCCGAGATACATCCCGTCAAGAATGTCGGCTTTCAGGAGTTTGAAACCGGCATCATTGCGGCCGGCCTGGAGGTAGGCCAGAGCCGTGGCCGCCACTTCCTCGTGCGCCACGTTGTTGGTGCTCCACACGTAAGGAAGCCAGTTGGTGGTGGAGACTGTGAAAAGGTCTTCTTCAGGCTGCGGAAGCTTGATGCCCAATGCCTTGAGGGCTTTGGGGTCGTAGCGGTACCTGACAGGGATGTGCGGGATGCGCTCATCGACGTAGCGGGTGGCCCTCCAGGCCTGCTCAGGGGTGCATGAGCCGCAGTCGACAGGGGTGTATATGGACCATACTGCGGCGCTCTTGTGCAACCTTTTGAGCCCCATATAGTCCTGATATTCGGCCCAGTGGCCCTCGTCTTCAAGCCATAGACGGCTGTTCATGGCTGCCAGGATCGCTTCGGCTTCCTCCCGGTACGGGGAGGGGTCTTCGCCGATGATCCCGGCTATCCTTGCGGTCTGGAGGTTGGAGAAATAGTTGTATGCCGAGGAGTGGGTCACGGCTCCGCCGCTGTAGTAGAGGGCGTCGCTTGCCCAGATGCAGCAGTAGGCGTCATACAGATGGTCGGCGTCGGCATCGAAGTTGCGCTTCTCCCACTGGTGGTGCAGCTTGATGTATGGCCACATCCGCCTCATCATGGCCGTGTCGGCGTCATAGCGGAAGTGCCGCATGAGTTCGTCGATGTAGTTGAGGTTCATGTCGTAGTGGCTCATCTGGTCGGTGCGCCCCGGCAGGCGGCAGATGTAGCCGTTCGAGTAGACAGGCGTGCCCCACTTCTTGAGGGCGCGTGCAAGGTTGCAGTCCGGATCCTGCTGCGGTTGGGCATAGATTGGAGGGACATCCGTGACCATGCTCCTGGAGTACTCGATGAAGTGTGATTTTGCCCTGTCGTTCCATCCCGTCACGTCCCCGGCGTATGCGCCTCTCCACCCGGCGAGCCGGGTGCGCCAGCCGATGGCCCCGTGCAGGAACGTCTCCCCGTCCCAGATGCCGTCTACAGCCGCGACGAGGTTGGCTCCGATGGTGTTGAAGAACGGGTCCGGGGTGTTGAACTCTATCCGGCTGACGAGCTCCCGCCGGGCAGTCTCCTCTTTATCGAATACCGCGCGCCCCTCCTGCCCGAAGCTGGAAATCCCTTCAGGATGGCGGTACAGGCAGTAGCTCTCATTCCCGGCCTCCCATGTCAGAACCGTCAGTCCTGTTTCGTCAGGGGCTGGATCGAAAGATTCTCTCGGATCCATGCCGAGGTCTCCGTCCCTGTTGAACTTCGTCCCTGCGGCCTTGCACATCTTGACCTGGAGCCCGACCTTGCCGGAGAACCCCTCCGGGATGAACTGCCAGACGGCGGCTTCCTCCGAGAGGGAGGCGAGGGCCGTGACCCGCAGGCTGGCTTTCCTGCCCCAGGACTTGTCGCGCAGCAGGTAACTTCGTCTTCCGCCCTGGTAGCGGGCCTCGCAGAAGTCGGTGCTGTCGAGCCTTAAAGGCTTGCCGTCCAGGATCAGGCTGAATCGGAAGTTGCGGTTGTCCGTCTTGTCGTATGTGGCGAACAGCGGCCTGTCCGAGGTTTCGAGTCTGAAACGGGTGTGGGTCCCATACAGGGCGCGCGTGTAGCGGCCGTTCCCGTTGAGGCAGACTATGTCCCGGCCGTCGGGGTAGTAGCGCATGAGCCTGTATTCCCCGTCGTCCTGCAGTGTGCCGCAGGCTGCAAGCAGGAGGGACAGCGCAAATGTGGAGAGGATGGTGGTGTTCATGTAATGTGGTAAAAATCGCTGCAAGATAGCAATTAGTAACATGATTTGCAATTTCGCCCGGGTAGGATTATTTTTGTATGCATGTTGACGGCTGTTCAGACACTCGAGAAGTACTGGGGCTACAAGAACTTCAGGCCCATGCAGGAGGAGATCATCTCCTCCGCGCTTGACGGCCATGACACTTTGGCAATACTGCCGACGGGCGGCGGCAAATCCATCTGCTTCCAGGTCCCGGCCATGATGAGGGATGGGATTGCCCTGGTGGTGACACCTCTGATCGCGCTGATGAAAGACCAGGTTCAGAACCTTGAGGCCCGTGGCATAAAGGCTCTGGCGGTACATGCCGGGATGGGCAGACGTGAAGTGGACATAGCCCTCAACAATGCCGCCTACGGGGACTTCAAGTTCCTCTACGTTTCCCCGGAAAGGCTCGGGACGAGCCTTTTCAAGTCCTACCTGGAGGTGTTGAACGTCAACTTCATCGTGGTGGACGAGGCGCACTGCATCTCCCAGTGGGGGTATGACTTCCGCCCGGACTATCTGAACATAGCCCAGGTGCGCAAGGTGCTGGACGCCCCGCTGATAGCGCTGACCGCCACCGCCACCCCTGAAGTCGCCGGGGACATCATGCAGAAACTGGTACGTCCCGGAACTCCGAGCGAGGTCGAACGCAACCTGAAGAGTTTCACCCTGCTGCGCAGCGGTTTCGAGAGGCCGAACCTTTCATATATAGTCCGCCGGTGCGAGGACAAGGCCGGCCAGCTCCTGAACATCTGCGGCAGCGTGCCGGGATCCGGGATAGTTTACATGCGCAACAGGCGCAAGTGCGAAGAGGTCGCGGCCCAGCTTGCCGCCGCCGGAGAGAGCGCGTCATTCTACCATGCCGGTCTGGACCCCCTCACCCGTTCGGAGCGGCAGGAAGCATGGAAAAATGGCGGGATCCGGGTGATGGTCTGCACCAACGCTTTCGGGATGGGTATCGACAAGCCCGATGTGCGCTTCGTGGTGCATCTGGGGCTTCCCGACAGCCCGGAAGCCTATTTTCAGGAGGCCGGGAGAGCAGGCCGGGACGGGCAGCGCTCCTGGGCCGTGCTTCTGTGGAACAAGACCGACATCCGCAGGCTCCACCAGCTGCTAGACATATCATTCCCGTCCCTTGAGTATATCGAGGACGTATATCAGAAAATACATATATTCAACCAGATACCTTACGAGGGCGGGGCCGGGGCAAGAATCAAGTTCGACCTTGAGGCGTTTGCCAGGCATTATTCCCTGGGAAGGGCTGAGGTCCACTATGCGATCCGCTACCTCGAGATGACGGACCATCTTACATTCACCGAGGATGCCGATATCTCGACACAGGTCAAGATTCTGGCGGACCGTCAGGTTCTCTATGATATAAGCCTGCCGGACCCGAAGATGCCCCAGCTGCTTGACGCGCTCATGAGGGGATATCCGGGGATATTCTCATATATTGTCCCGGTGGATGAGGAAAGGCTGTCGCGCAGCTGCGGGGTCACTGTCCCTGTGCTCAGGCAGCTGCTGTACGGACTGTCCCTGGAGCACCTGATCAGGTATGTGCCCTGTGACAAGGCCACCGTCATCTTCCTCCACCACGGCAGGCTCATGCCCGGCAACCTCAACCTGCGCAAGGACAAGTACAAATTTCTCAAGGAAAGCGCGCACAAGAGGGCCGCTGCGATGGAGGAATATGTGACAGAGACCGATACCTGCCGCTCCCGGTATCTGCTTGCGTATTTCGGACAGACGGAGAGCGCGGACTGCGGCTGCTGCGACGTGTGCCGCTCAAAGGCCGCCCGCAGGCGCACCGAGGAGGCGATACTGTCTTTTGCGGCATCTCATCCCGGTTTCAGCCTGGAAGAACTCAGGGAGTGGTGCCGCGACCCGCGCAACTCTCTCCCTCCCGCTGTGATGGAGGTGTGCAGGGATATGCTTGAAGAGGGAAAATTGCTATATTTGCACCCCGATGAAAGCTAAACTCACTTTTCTTGGTACCGGCACGTCCCAGGGAGTGCCCATGATCGGCTGCGACTGCCCTGTATGCCGCTCGACAGATCCTCACGACAAGCGTCTGCGCTCATCCGCGCTAATCGAATACGGCGGGCTCACCATACTGGTCGATGCGGGCCCGGATTTCCGCTATCAGATGCTCCGTCAGGGAGTGCGGCATCTTGATGCCATCCTTCTGACCCACAATCACAAGGACCACACCGGAGGACTTGATGACATAAGGGCGTTCAACCTCATCGAGAGGCATCCGGTCAACATTTTTTGCGAGAAATACGTGGAGGATACCCTCAGACAGGATTATTCTTACGCTTTCGCGGAACCGAAATATCCCGGGTCTCCGGAGTGGCATGTGCATATCATCGACGCCAGGCATACTGTGACAATCCATTCAAACGCCGACGAGGAGATACTCGTATGGGAGAAGGGCTTCGGCTACAAGCATCTCCCGCCGCAGGAAGTCCCTGCTCCCGGCCCTGTGGAAGTCGTGCCCATCCAGGGCTGGCATCTGAGCGACAGGTCCATGTCGGTGCTCGGCTACCGCTTCGGCAATATCGCGTATCTTACTGACATAAAGCACATTGATGAAAGCGAATACGCGAAGCTCAAGGGAGTGGAATACGTCACGCTCGGCTGTGTCAAGAGGGAAGAACACCGCTCACATCCTTCGCTTCAGCAGTGCCTTGACTTTTTTGAGAGGGTAGGGGCCAGGGAGTCGTACATCACCCATCTGTCCCACCTGCTCCCCAAGTATGAGGATTTCTGCAAAGAACTTCCGCCTCATGTGCACCCGGCATACGACGGCCTCGTGATAGGGGGTTAGATCACCACATCCACGATTTTTCCACAGAGCGCGGGGTCATATCCGCGCTCTATGCGTATGTAGTTGCCGGTGTAGCCTTCCATCTTCCCGCCTCTGTCCGTGGATTCAAAAAGCACCTTTTCCTTTATGCCCCTGTTGGCCTCGATGAACTCCCCGTGAAGGGTGGAACACAGCTTCTCGAGTCCTTCCACCCTGGCTTTTTTCTCGGGTTCCGGCACCTGGCCGGGCATGTCCGCAGCCGGTGTGCCAGGGCGGCGCGAATAGGGAAACACATGTATGAAAGCCGGGCGTATCCTTTTGATGAAGTCGCAGCCCTGGCGGAAAAGTTCATCCGTCTCTCCGGGAAGTCCGGCCATGACATCGATTCCGAAAAACACGAGCGGTTTGCCGGGGCCCTCTAGCCTGTGGCGCACATAGTCTATTTTCCTTTCAAAAAAGTCCGTATCATAGTGCCGGCCCATGCTGCTCAGAAGCGCATCGGTGCCGGCCTGGAGGGGAATATGGAAATGCGGCTGAAACTTTGTCCCCGAGGCTATCCAGTCTATGATTCTGTCCTCCAGAAGATTGGGCTCGATGCTCGAGATGCGGTAACGCTCTATTCCGTCCACTTCCTCCAGAGCCTTGAGCAGGTCGAGGAAGGTCTCGCCGGTGCTTCTGCCGAAGTCCCCGGTGTTGACTCCCGTGAGGACTATCTCCTTGACTCCTTCCTGCGCTATCTTGCGCGCGTTGCAGACGCACTCCGAGATCGGGATGTTGCGGCTCTCACCCCTCGCGTAGGGGACAGTGCAGTATTTGCAGAAGTTGTTGCATCCGTCCTGCACCTTGAGAAACGAGCGTGTACGCTCTCCGGTGCTGAACGCCCCGAACACTCCGCTCGGACCGGGGTTTCCGCCGTTGGTTTTCGCGAGTCCGAGGAGCGCGAGGGTCTCGGGCACGACGGACTCTTTTTCCGTGGCTCCGAACACGCGCGTCACCCCCTCTATCGCCTCTATCTCCTCACGGCGCAACTGGGCGCTGCATCCGGTGACTATCACGGCCGCTTCCGGATTGACCCGGTGGACTTTGCGTATGAGGTTGCGGGATTTGCTGTCGGAAGTGGCGGTCACTGAGCAGGTGTTGACAAGGTATACGTCCGCCTCGTCGCTCCATGGCACCACTTCGAGTCCTGCGGCCTTGAATCCGCGTTCGTATGTGGAGGTCTCGGCATAGTTGAGCTTGCAGCCGAGAGTGAGAAATGCTATCTTCATATCAGTCTTGGACTAGGCAAGCACTATGAACACGCAGGGACGCTTGCCGATGGTGAGGCCAGCCTTTATCCATCCGGCCACGCTGTCTGTCCGTATGTATTGTGTGGGCATGGAGATGTCCGCTGCGACGCAGATCTTCGTGCCCGGGGCGAAAAACTGAAGCATGTCGGAGAACAGGGCATCGTTGCGGTAAGGGGTCTCTATTATTATCTTGCTCTGCTTCTCCGCCCTGGAGTGCTTCTCGAGCACCTTGAGTGCGTTTCTTCTCTCGTCCGTCTTGGCCGGGACATAGCCGCAGAACGCGAAAGACTGGCCGTTGAGCCCGGAAGCCATGAGGGCCATCATCAGCGATGAGGGCCCCGCGAGGGGGACGACCTCTATGCCTTCCCTGTGGCAGAGGGCCACAAGGGCGCTTCCCGGGTCGGCCACGGCAGGCAGTCCGGCTTCGGACATGTATCCGACGTCTTCTCCGTCGAATAGCGGAAGAAGAGCCTCGACCTCCTCCCGTCCGGTGTGCTCGTTGAGTTCGTGGAATTCCAGACCGTCTATCCGGCCTTTGAGTCCGTATGCGGACAATATCCTCCTGGCGGTGCGCACTTCCTCCACCACGAAGCGCTTCAGCGTGCAGGCTATGTGCAATGTTCCCTCCGGAATCACGTCTCCGACGGGGCTATTTCCCAACGGAGAGGGTATCAGATACAGTTTTCCTCTGTTCATCAGCTTCAATCTTGATAGTGGTCTCGGCTCTGGCTTCACCGGCTTCCTGCTTCTTGTGCCCGAAGATGCTGCCTATGAAGTCGCCGAAGCCGAGATATTCTTTCTGGTAGCTCACGCCCACGCCGTTGCGCTGCGAGAGATCCAGATAACTTGTGTATTCGTCTGCGGAGTGGGAGAATATGTTGAGCCGGAATCGACCCTCGTCGTCCAGCTTGATCTGTATGTCGAGGTCTCCTACCATGTCCCCGTTGGTCGCCGTATTGTTGTATTTCCTGTTTGCCACGCTGCCTCCGACTATCACCCTGTCGTTGAAGAGCTGGGTTGAGATGGCGACGTCAAACATGTTTGAACCCTGATACATGCCCTGGTAACCGATGCCGACATCCACGGGGATCTCGAGTTTCTGCAGGATGGAGTTGAGCTGGTTGGACATCAGTTCTGCCACGTTGGAAACGAGGATTTCCGAACCGTTGACCACACCGGAGTTTTCGTCCGGGATGAACGAACCCATCAGAAGCAGGGCCATGAACTGCTTCTGCACCTTGTCCTCGGTGCTCAGGGCCGCTTCCACGAGGGATTTCGTGGTCGGGTCGAGGTCCGGTACGGTGACGCTGAATCCAATTTTGGGGTTGCGCAGCCTGTCGGTGACGGAGATCCCGCATTCCACAAGCCTCTTTGTCCCGGTCTTGCTCTCTTCGGACACGAGGGCTGAAAGCGAGGCTTTCTGCTTGTATATGACGTTGATGTCGAGCTCGGTGTCGGCGATGTCGCCCCCGAACTTTATGGTGCTGCCTTCCGACACGCTGAAGTCCTTGCTGAGGATGCCAGGAAGCACGAACTGGTAGTTGCCTTCCCGGATGCTGAAGTCACCGTTGAGGTCGAACACGGCTTTGGCCGGCCTGAAGTGCAGGTTGATGTTGCCGTCTCCGCTCAGGCTTGCCACATTGCCGGCGTTCTTGTCTATTTCCACGAAAGCCTTCACTCCGGAGTACACATTGATGTTGGCGTGTATGTCCAGGTCGGAGCGCTGCCGCTTTTTATCCTCGATGGAGGAGAGCATCTCCTCGTAAGGATCCACCTCCGAGGCGGGTTCGGTGAATGTCAGCAGGTCGCTTGATTTCTGGGCTACTGCTCCGGACATCGGCACATGCAGGTTGCCGTCGCCTGCGGTGCTGGCGGTCGCGTTGACGCTCAGTGCGTTGAACGGTCCTTTGACTGTGGCGCTTCCGCTTGCCCTCAGAAGTCCGTACACCCCGCTAGAACGCTCCGGGCTGTCTATGAGCTTGAGGCGGTTGAAACTGATTTCAGAATTTAGCGAGAAGTCCCTGAGGTGGTCGTAGTCGATGCTGCCCGAGATGAGTCCGCTGCCGCCGCTGTCGTCGCGCAGCTGAAGTCCGCTGAAGCGCACCCCGTCGCCGGATGCTTCAAGCGGCCCGTTGAGTGTGTAAAGGACTCCCGTATATGCAGGCCGCAGACTGGCGTCATTGAGTGTGAGGCCCTTGCTTGAAAGGGACAGGCTGCCGGTCTGCCCGTCGAGCCTGACACTTCCGCTGACGCTCCCGTCGAGTTCGCTGAATATCTCAGTGAGGAACGGCCCGGCTATCTCCAGCGGCAGTTTGTCCAGGGAGGCGTCAAGGTACATCCTCCCGTCGTCGGGGAAATACATTCCGGTGGCGTACAGGGGATTCCGTCCGTCCAGTTCGTTGCGCAGATATATACTTATGTCATCGCTGTCATCTTCAAGGATGCTGGCCAGCTGAAGACTGCCCGCATTGGTGTCGCCGATCTTCAGGGAGTCGAGCTTCAGGTCCATCAGCATCCCTTTTGCCCTTCCGGATCTGGAGGTGAGCAGGGCTTTGCCGTTGGCCACACCGCGTATGCCGTAGCTGCGCGGCATGAAATCGTCAGCTTGGGCGAGGTCCAGGCGGTTTATTCCAAGGAAGAGGGTGTCGTCCCTTTCGCGGGATATGCCTCCGTCCAAGTTTATCTCCTGCTCTCCGTTGCTGATCCGGAACCCCTTGACGCGGATGTCCCCATCGCGTACGGTCACTTCCGATTCGCTTATGTCCCACACTCCGTTTCCGGCTGAAATATACGATTCAAGCGGACGTGCCTTGATGACCAGGGTGTTGGTGGAGTCACGCCGGAATTCCGCTTCGGCGTAGAGCTCTCCGGAACCGCCGGACAGGGAGAAGCTTTCGAAGTGCATGCTGGCGGACATCGTGTCGTCTTTGGCAAGCAGACTGATGTCAGGCCTGTCAAGATCGAATCTGCCGCTCCTGAAGTTCTGGCCTGTCAGGCTGATGCTCAAACTTTCTCCGAGATTGTCGAACTGGAGGTCTGCGTCTTTGATGAAGGTCGTGCCGAAGGCCAGCCGCGAAGAGGTGGCGTTGCCGACAAGTTCCCCTTCACGAGATATGCTCATGGTGGCTCTGGTGCCGTCGGCAATGTACAGTCCCGGGAAGACGAACGACAGCAGCCCGCGCGAGTCATGCATCAGCAGGTCGAGGTCATATTTGCCGTGGAGTGACACATCCCCGCTGTCCGGGTAAAGGGACGGAAGTTCCCTTCTGGTCGTGATGTCCTGCAGGTCTTCCACAAATTCAGTTATGCTCCCGCTTCCGGAGATGAACAGGTCCGCAAACTGCGAGCCGGCGCTCAGGCATTGGTCGTCGGCTATGTTGTAGAGTTTAATGTCGATGTCTCCTATGTCGGTCATGGAGTCGCCGCTCCAGAGTCTGACCCCGCCTATCTTGACATCGCCGTTGAGGGCTTTGCCTTTTTTGCTGACCGAGCCGTGTATGCCGAGTGCGGTACGGGAGATGCTGCGCCTCATGTCCAGGCCGAGTCCGTGCAGGTCGAGCCTGTCGATGTCGGCATCGAGCTTCAGCGTCCGTTCTCCTGAGGAGTCTCCGAACTTCGTCCCGGCGGAGAGAGCCATCATCAGGTTACGGTCCCTGCTCTTTACTCTCAGTTCAGCCGACTCATTTGAGAGTGTACCTTTGGCCGTGATGTCCCTAAAATCGTATCCGCCTGCGTCAAGCCTGTATATCTTGAGAGAGTCGAGGCTTATCTGGCGGGTGTTCTTCCCCAGTGTCGCCCGGGCTTCTGTGTACAGGTCGCACCGGCCCAGAACACTTGTACCGCTGACGGCCCCCACATCGAGGGCCCCGGTGCCGAATTTCATTGCAAGTTCGATGTCCCTCCGCGGGTCGAGGAGATTCCTCACGTCAGCCTCAAGCTTCATCCTGCCCGCTTCCGAATGCAGGTGCACTGTGCCCTTGAGCCTGCTCAGCGGGCCTTTGGCTTTGGCATTGAGGGTGAAGTGCTGTCTTCTGCCGATGCCTGCCGGTATCTTCAAGCCTGACGGGATGAAGTCCCGGGACAGCCTCTCTATTCCCGATGCGGTGAAATGCAGGCCTTTCACTTCCGCAGATGCCATCATCCCCCTGACGTCCGGCAGACCGGTCAGAGTACAGTCAAGGGCATCCAGGATGATGCCGCTATGGGGATCGGAGAAGCTCAAGCCTTCCACTGTGAAGTCGTTGGCATAGCCTGTGAACTTGCCGCCCTTGAGGTTGAGGCTCGTCGCGCAGTTGCGGAACACCGAGTTGGCGAAAAAAGAAAGGGTGTGCAGTGTCAGGCGCGAGGGGGCTATCTCCGCACCCATCTTCACCTCCTTGACATATCGGGAGAACGAGCGTGCGTTCTCATATCCCATCGAATAGTATCTGACGTTGACTTCTGACCACGGGTCGCGCAGACGTATGTCCTCCACCAGCGTTTTTCCAGGGCCCACGGAGCAGTTTGCGGAGAGGTTCAGTATGGTGTATCCCGATTTTTCGGTCAGACTGAGCCTGTCCAGCGTCGCGCTGACTCTTCCGTCCACCATCTTGACCCCGTGTCCGCTGAGGCTGCTTATGTGTATGTCGAGGTCATCGAAGTTCATGGCCCCGTCGCGGTACCGGATTTTCTGTGGCTTGAAACTGTTGAGCCTGAAGCGGAAATCGCCCAGATCCACTCTCGCCACCGAGAAAAGTTCACCCTTGAGCGGCTTTTTCTCTTTTTTCCTGTCCCCGACTCTGAAAGCCCTCTCGATATTGGTTATGGTCTTCCTGCCGCCCGGCAGGCTGTTGGGCTCCAGAGTCAGGTGAAATTCCCCACCGTCGACCCTGACCCGCCCGATGCGTATGCTCCCGGGCTTCAGCAGGCTCGGAAGGGAAAACGTCGCCGTGACGGTCTTCGCCGTGAGGATGGTGTCCACCCTCTCCCATCCGCGCGCGTTGACGTCCTCCGTGTAGGGGTCCTTGTCCAGGATCAGGAGGTTCTTGACCACCAGGGCTCCGGAGGGGATTATCTTGACCTGGTCATACGTCACCCTGCCGTCGGCTGCCGCCAGAAGACGGTCAAGCGCGTACCTTGAGAGCCTTGTCTGGACCGTAGGAGTCTGGACGGCAAATAGGGCCGTCAACACCAGCACTGCCGCCAGTCCGATGATTCTTGCCGCTATGTATGATCCCTTTCTATACATTCCTAACTTACAAATATAATTGTTTTTGTTAACTTTGCGGACTTTTATCAAGTGAATATGTCAGACATCATCCTCGGAATAGAATCCTCGTGCGATGACACCTCGGCCGCCGTGCTCAAGGACGGCTGGCTGCTCTCCAATGTCATTGCGAGTCAGGATGTACACCGTGCATACGGCGGCGTGGTGCCCGAACTTGCATCCAGAGCCCATGAACTCAACATAGTGCCGGTTGTCAGCGAGGCCCTTTCCCGCGCCGGACTCAGACCTTCCGATCTCACCGCGATTGCGTTCACGCGCGGGCCCGGCCTGCTCGGGTCGCTGCTTGTCGGGACTTCATTTGCAAAGGCCATGGGGCTCGCCCTGAATATCCCCATAGTCATGGTCAATCACCTTCAGGGTCATATTCTGGCAAATTTCATCAAAGTGCCGGACAAACCTGTCCGTGAGCCGTCTTTCCCATACCTGTGTCTGCTTGTCAGCGGAGGCAACTCGCAGATAGTGAGGGTGGATGACCCTCTGCATCTGGAGATTCTCGGCCAGACCATCGACGATGCGGTGGGGGAGGCATTCGACAAATGCTCCAAGATGATGGGGCTCGGCTACCCTGGCGGCCCGATCATCGACCGTCTGGCAAAGCAGGGTGACCCGGAGCGCTTCAAGTTCGCCAAACCTCACATTCCCGGGCTGGACTACAGCTTCAGCGGCATCAAGACATCCCTGCTGTATTTCGTCAGGGACGAGATGGCAAAAGACCCCGAATTCATGGAGAAGAACAAGGAGGACATCTGCGCATCCTTCCAGAAAGCCTTGATAGACATACTGATGGACAAGCTCATCAAGGCCGCGGAGCAGACTGGGATCAAAGAGATAACAATCGGAGGGGGAGTTTCGGCCAACAGCGGACTCCGTACCCGTGTCGAGGATGAGGGACGCCGCCGTGGCTGGAACACCTATCTCCCGGAATTCCGCTTCACCACCGACAACGCGGCGATGATCGCAGTTGCCGGATATTATCACTACCTCGCCGGGGAGCGTACTCCGCTTGACATCGCCCCGGTTTCGAGGGCTTCCGGTTTTGAGCAATGAAAGAATTCGAGATTGTCTGCCCGCTGACTCGGGAGCCGCGCCTCAAGGAGATCGAGGCCAAGGCCGGAGGCCTAAAGTGGGTCCTGAAAAAACGCTCCATCGACGCCCGCAAGGAGCCTGTGTGGCGCTACAAGTACGAGGCATATTCCCCGGAAGACAACTATGTGCCCTATTCGCTGCCTGAATACCCCGATGTCCATGGTTCTGAGCCGGTGACAGTGGTGGGGGCCGGCCCTGCCGGGATGTTCGCTTCCCTTAAACTCATCTCTCTGGGGCTCAGGCCCGTAATTCTTGAACGCGGCAAAGATGTGCACGCCCGCAAGCTTGACATGGCACGCCTGTCCCGTGAGGGGGAGGTCAACCCGGACTCGAACTACTGCTACGGCGAGGGCGGTGCCGGGGCCTTTTCCGACGGCAAACTCTACACCCGCTCCTCCAAGAGGGGCGACATCCGCGAGGTGCTGCACCTTCTTGTGAAGTTCGGGGCCAGCCGGGACATCCTTATCGACGCCCATCCGCACATAGGCTCGGACAAACTGCCGCTCATAGTCGAGAACATCCGCAAATTCATAGTCGAAAAGGGAGGGGAATACCACTTCAACTCCCGCGTGGAATCCATCATCCGCCGCGAGGACGGCCTTCTGGAGGTCGGGACGGCTGCCGGGGAGAAATATGCCTCATCCCGGGTCATCCTGGCCACGGGTCATTCGGCCCGCGACATATACGAGATGCTTCATGCCGCCGGAGGGGAGCTTGAAGCCAAGGGCTTCGCCCTCGGGGTGAGGGTGGAGCATCCCCAGGAGAAGATCAACTGGTGCCAATATCACGGGCAGTGGAAGCCGGGCGTGCCCGCCGCTGAATATTCTTTCGTGGAACAGGTGGACGGCAGGGGCGTATTTTCTTTCTGCATGTGTCCAGGCGGCATACTGGTGCCGTCATCCACCGAGCCCGGGACAGTGGTGCTCAACGGCATGTCCAACTCCTCGCGAAACGGCAAGTTTGCCAACGCCGGCGTGGTGGTCCAGATCGAACCGGAAGACATCACCGGGAGCGGACCTTTCAAACTCATGGACTTCCAGCATGAAGTAGAACGGGACATGTATGAATACGCCTCCCGCCACGGGGGAGAGAATCCCATGGCCGCACCGGCCCAGAGGATGGAGGATTTCTGTCAGGGCAGGATTTCCAAGACAATGCCGCCGACCAGCTATCATCCCGGGGTGGTGAGTTCACCGCTGCACGAACTTCTTCCGCCTCTGGTCGCCGACCGTCTGCGCAAGGCTTTTCCAAGAGTGAGGATGCGCAACTATTACACCAATGCGGCGCTTCTACTCGGTGTGGAGTCACGCACCTCATCCCCGGTACGTGTGCCCAGGGACAGTGAGACTTATGAATATGTTTCAATGAAGGGTGTCTATCCTTGCGGAGAGGGTGCCGGATATGCCGGGGGAATAGTGTCGAGTGCCATGGACGGCATCAATGTGGCCGTCGCGCTGGCCGCTTCGCTTTAGATTACTCCGCTCCCGAGCATCTCCCCGTCGGGGGCATACCATACGGCGAATTGTCCCGGCGTGATGCTGCGCTGCGGCTGGTCGAAGAGTATGAAAAGCCCGTTTTCCCTCATCAGCAGGGTCGCGTCCTGAAGCGGCTGCCGGTAGCGTATCCGTACCCTGTACCTGCGTTGTTCCCCGATTTCCATTTTCTCGGAAGGGCGTATCCAGTGTATTTCTTCCGGTCTGATCCGCAGGCAGCTGCGCATCAGCCCTTTATGCTCCTCGCCCTCTCCGACATAGATGGTGTTGCTTGCCGTGTCGGTGGCTATAACGAACAGAGGGTGTGCGTGCCCGCCGATGGAGAGTCCGCGGCGCTGGCCTATCGTGTAGAACTGGGCCCCCTCGTGCTTCCCGATGATGGCACCATAAGGATTGGCCTTGTATCTGGTCTTTTTTGTATGATGCTTTCCAGAACGGTATGTCTCTGTCTCGAAGCGGATGTCGCTGTAGTCGACAGGAGTTGAAAGTTCATACAATTCCTCGTCCGGGGCTTCCACGCCTTTTTCCAGGATTCCGGTGTCCTTTGCATATTTTTCCGAGTCGGCGTAGTATCTGTCGAACACCTCCACCACATCTCCTTCTCTGGATTCCAGCTTCTGCTGCAGGAATACCGGCAGGTCAACCTTGCCCACGAAGCAGATTCCCTGGGAGTCCTTCTTGTCGGCTGAGGGCAGGTCGGCCTCCCTCGCGAGCCGTCTCACCTCAGGCTTGCAGATGTCCCCGATGGGGAAAAGGGCCCGGGACAACTGTTCTTGATCCAGTTGGCACAGGAAGTAGCTCTGGTCCTTGTTGGGGTCTGTGCCTTCGAGTATGCGGCAGGTGCCGTCGGGAAGGGTCTCTTTCCTGCAATAGTGCCCGGTGGCCACCATGTCGGCGCCCAGTTTCTGAGCGGCCTTGAGGAAAGCATCGAACTTTATCTCGCGGTTGCAGAGCACATCGGGGTTTGGAGTGCGCCCGCGCGCGTATTCATCGAACATATAATCGACCACCCGTTTCCTGTATTCTTTGCTGAGATCCACGAAATAGAAGGGGATGCCTATCTTGCGTGCCACCAGCTCCGCCACGAATCTGTCCTCCTCCCATTCGCAGTCACCGTGCAGCGTCCCCTCGGTGTCGTGCCAGTTCTGCATGAACATGGCGAACACGTCGTAACCCTGTCTCTTGAGAAGCAGTGCGGCTACGCTTGAGTCCACCCCGCCCGACAATCCTACGCAAATTTTCATCTCGATGCATTTATTATCCGCAAAATTAATCATATATTTGACAAGTTTAACCACACATAGCCGATGTTGACAAGAGACATACACATCCAATATCAGGAATATTCCTCCATAGATGAACTGCTGCCGGAAGACAGGGAACTCGCTTGTGCTGCCGTCGAAGCGATGGTCGGTGCCTATGCTCCTTACTCTCATTTTCATGTGGGTGCCGCTGTCCGGATCTCCAACGGACAGATAGTCCGCGGGGCCAACCAGGAGAACGCGGCCTTCCCCTCGGGGCTTTGTGCGGAGCGCACCGCCATGTTCGCTGCGGGTGCCAAGTATCCTGACAAGGACATGCTCAGCATAGCGGTCGCCGGAGGTGTCCACGGACGCCTGAGTACGACTCCAGCCACGCCGTGCGGCGCATGCCGTCAGGTCATGGCGCAGTATCAGGCCAAGTCCGGCAAACCCATGTCGGTGCTGATGGTGGCCTCCGACAAGATTCTGAAATTCGAGAAGGTGGACGACATTCTCCCGATGATATTCAACTGCATTTGATTTTTTTGCTATATTTGCAACGGGAAAGTCGTACACGACCAGCTCCCTCCAAATCCTCCAGGGCCGGAAGGCAGCAAAGGTAGGAGGTCGTAGCGGTGCGATGTGCTAAGCTTTCCCTTTTTTGTTTTCCTGATGAAAAGTGATATTGTAGTGGTCGGGGGCGGCGCCTCCGGATTGATGGCTGCGTACTATGCTGCCAAGACCTTGGTTGATGCCGGTTCTGATGCGCAGGTGACCCTGCTTGAGAAGATGCCCCGGCCAGCCAGGAAGGTGATGATAACGGGGAAGGGGCGGTGCAACCTTACCAATGTCAAGGGCTGGAATGATTTTTCCTCGCATGTGCGAAGCAACCCCAACTTTGTGAAGTCCGCTTTCTTCACCCTCCCTCCCGAGGCTTTGCTTGACTGGTTCGGCCGCTTCGGGATGCGCAGTGTGGTGGAGCGGGGAGACAGGGCTTTCCCAGAGTCCTGCCGGGCATCGGATGTGGTGGACACCCTTGTGAATGCCTGTAACTCGGTGGGTGTCAAAATCCTCTGCGAGGCCGAAGTCGAGGATGTGATCCCGGGCTTCACAGTCAGGCTTTCTGACGGGACTGTCTGGAATTGTAAAGTTCTAGTTCTTGCCACAGGGGGACTCAGCTATCCCGGTACCGGTTCCACGGGGGACGGGCTCCGCTGGGCAGAGATGCTCGGACACAAGATAGAGCCGACATTCCCTTCACTCACTGCCCTTGTTCCGCAAGGGTACAAACTTGTGGAGGACAAAGACTTGCATATAGACAGGGGGACTCCTCTCACCGCTCTTGGAGAAAAACTCTGCGGGCTGCATCTCAAGAACATAGCCTTGACTCTTATTGTCGGAGGGACGGAAGCCGGCTCGGAATTCGGTGACATTGACTTTACGGACGGGGGGCTTGAGGGCCCTCTCGGTTTTCAGCTCAGCCGCAAGGCTGTCAAGTCCATGCTGAACGGAGCCAAGGTCTCGCTTGTGCTTGACTTGAAGCCGGGGGTCACCCTCACCGAACTGACGGAGAGGGTGAAGCAGCTATGGACAGAGGTGGACAAGGATCCGCGTTCCGCCCGGCTGCGCGAGAAGGAGAAGTGCCGGATTCTTCTAGGCAAACTGATGCCGTGGGACCTGATTCCGTCCTTCGTGGAGATGAATCCGGGAATAATGACGCTTGAACGCCGCTCCCGTACTGCAACAAAGGTCTGGGTCAATCTGCCGACCATAGCCAAGGCCTTGAAGGCATGGAAGTTTGATATTGCCGGATTCGTGGGCTATGAGCGCGCCGTCGTGACGGCCGGAGGAGTGTCCGCTGACTCTGTGGTCGCCAAGACTATGGCTTCCAGGCATGTCCCGGGCCTGTATTTTTGTGGAGAGATGCTTGATATTGACTCCGATACAGGAGGCTATAATCTTCAGACGGCGTTTTCTACCGGCGCTCTGGCGGGGTCGGGCGCAGCAAAATATCTTCTTTCATTATGAGACTTGTGAAAGCCGGTGCGGGAAGTCCGTACCTTGAAATGATAGAGCGCACCAATCTTGAGGCTTTCCCTCCGGAAGAGCAGCTCCCCGTGGCGGTGCAGGCGGACATGTGCAGCCGGGGAGAGCTTGACCTCTGGGCTCTGTGCAAGGGGAATTCCTACTGCGGTTTCACCTCTGTGTACAAGGGAGACCGGAGTGTCTATGTGTTCTTCCTTGCCGTTGACAGCTCCTGCCGGGCATCGGGCTGCGGAACTCAGGCCTTGCAGTTGATACGTGAGACTTACCCCGGGAAGCAGGTGGTGCTTGACATAGAGCCGCTTGACCCGTATGCAGAAAACGCTGCGCAGAGAGTTCGCCGCAAGGGCTTCTATCTGCGCAACGCTTTCCGTGAGAGCGGATGGCTCTTCAAATATTGCGGAATGTCTTTCGAGGTTCTCTGGAGTGGAGGGACGTCTTTTGACAAGGATGCTTACTGGTCACTTGTCCAGGACATCGCCCTCTCCGTCGAGGCTCAAGGCTATAAGGGATTCAACCCTTCACTTGAGAAACTATCTGACGAGCCTGAAGCAATAGATTGAGAAACTGTAAGGCTCTGCCGCCACGCTGCCGTCCGAGAAGTCGAACTTTTCCGTATATGGCTCGAATGCGTCAGGCTCGTCGAGGCTGTTGTCTTCGTAGAGGTCGTAGGAGTGGAGGTTGACCCTCTTGTCGGCCTCGATTTTCTGCTTCCTTTTTAGTCCGTTGAATTTCAGGGAGATGCTCTGCGCGTCCGGGGTTGTGTTGACTACCTTGACATAGACCCTGTCCCCGTCAAGCACGGCGCTTGCGAACAGTCCGTCCTGGCCTTCGCCGCCGCATAGCGGAACTCCTCCGGATGTGGTCTTGAGGACCCTCTCGCCCTTATACTCTGAGTACATCTGCTGCACATGCCAGCTTGCTGTGCGGAAAGACCGGAGGTTGTCATACCAGATGAGATCCGGCCTCCACTGCCATCCTTCCACGTGGGCGAACAGAGGGGCGTATGTGGCCATCTGCACGATGTCGGCGTTCCTTTCAAGCCCGGTCATGAACGCCGCTTCCAGAAGCGAGGCGTAGAAATGGTTGTACTTGCGTCCGTTGGCGTGGCAGGCGTACTCTCCGGCGAAAACCTTAGGCCCCTTGCGGTCATAGTTGTCGTATCGCGCTCCCTGGCTCAGGAACCACTCATACGGCCTGTAGAAATGCTCGTCCACCAGATCGGCTTTCAGACGACGCATCTCCGGCCAGAGGAAGTCGAACTGCTCTCCTTCGGAATTAGGCCCCGAGGAGCCTACTATTTTGATTTCCGGATACTTGGCTCTGATGCCCTTTATGAACGGTTCGAGCCTTGCCGGGTATTCCTCGCCCCACTGCTCGTTGCCGATGCCGATGAACTTGAGTCCGAAAGGCTCCGGGTGTCCCATGCTTGCGCGCAGGGCTCCCCATTCTGTGTCAGTGCCCCCGTTGGCGAACTCGATGAGGTCAAGAGCGTCATCTATGTACGGCTGGAGCTGGTCTACCGGCACATGTGCGCTCTGCTCACTGTTCTGGAACTGGCAGGCGAGGCCGCAGCTCAGGATAGGAAGGGGTTCGCTGCCTATCTCCTCGCTCAGCAGGAAGAACTCATAGAATCCCAGCCCGTAGCTCTGGTAGTAGTCCGGGAAGAAGCGGTGCGGGAAGGTGTACTGCCAGCGGTTCTCGTTGAGCGGCCTGTTCTCCACCGGGCCCACGGAGTTCTTCCAGTTGTAGCGGGTGGCGAGGTCTGTACCCTCGACGATGCAGCCTCCTGGAAAACGGAACACCCCAGGGTGCAGGTCGGCGAGCGCCTGTGCCAGATCTTTGCGCATGCCGTTGCGATGCCCCATCCATGTGTCCACCGGGAACAGGGAGATGTGCTCAAGGTCAACGGTGACCTGCGGGCTCTCGTCAAAAATGCGCAGGACGGCTTTCGGGTCGGTCCTGTCGGAGGTCATCACCACCTCGTACTGCTTCCATTCGGGAGAATCGACTGTTATGTGAGCCTGGCAGAAGTATTGCCTTTCCTCCATCGAGGCCGGGTTCACGAATTCTATGCGTATCTTGCCCTGGCCTCCGAACGGGGCTCTGGCCCATACGCTGAAGCGGTACTGCGCGTCTTTCTTGAGGCCTATCCCGAAGAATCCCTCGTTGTCGAGGCCTGTGTACTTGTCTCGGTGTCCGGGGCCGGAAAGCCTTACATAGTGCGGGTTGCGCTCAAACGGGCCGTCGTCGCGCACTTCCACCTTTCCGAAACTCTTCCAACCCTGGAGATGATCCGGAAACTCGAAAGAGCGGTTTTTGACCAGCTCGGCGTAGAGCCCGCCGTCCGCGGCGAAATTGATGTCTTCGAAGAAAATGCCGTACATGGTCGGCTGGATGGGTGCCCCCGGTTTTGAGAGATTGATTTCAAGTTCTCTCGCTCCTGCGCTGATGCCGGCTGCGGCAAGGGCCGCAAGGCTGAGGATAAGTTTATTTAGAGGTTTCATCAATTAATGGTGTTATAGACCTGCAAGATAGTGATTTTTTTGACAATTATTCATATATTTGAGCACACTGAACTGTAACCATCTATGTCAATGGAAATATCACACCGGGCGGAGAACATGCCGTTCTCTCCGATCCGAAAACTCGCCCCGTACGCTGATGAGGCGAAGCGCAACGGCGTACATGTCTACCATCTCAATATCGGCCAGCCGGACATCAAGACCCCTCAGTGCGCCCTTGATGCCCTGCATCATATAGACAGGGACATTCTGGAGTACAGCCCGTCGGACGGGTTGCTGGAGCTGCGTACCCAGATGGTGAAGTACTATGCCGAATACGGCATATACCTTTCTCCGGAGGAAATAATCATCACGGCAGGAGGCTCCGAGGCCGTGCTTTTCGCTTTTCTCGCCTGTCTTGACCCGGGTGACGAGATAATAGTCACGGACCCGTTTTACGCCAACTATATGGCTTTCGCCATTTCTGTCGGCGCCGTCATCAAGAGTGTCAAGACACGTATAGAGGACGGTTTCCGGCTGCCGCCTGTGGAAGCGTTCGAGAAGCAGATTACGGAGAAGACCAAGGCCATCCTCATCTGCAACCCCAACAATCCTACCGGATACCTCTACACACGCAAGGAGATGCTCCAGCTGCGCGACATAGTGAAGAAACACAAGCTCTTCCTGTTCAGCGACGAGGTCTACAGGGAGTTCATTTATACCGGCATGCCGTACATCTCAGCCTTCCATCTTGAGGGGATAGACGACAATGTCGTGCTTTTCGACTCGGTCTCCAAGCGCTATTCCGAATGCGGCACCCGCATAGGCTGCCTCTGCACCCACAACAAGAAAGTCCATGAGGCTGTGATGAAGTTCTGTCAGGCACGCCTTTCACCGCCGCTTATCGGACAGCTTGTGGCCGCCGCATCTATAGATGTCGCCAAGGAATACCTGCACGGTGTTTATGAGGAATACCTTGACCGACGAAACTTCCTGATAGACGGTCTCAACAAGATTCCGGGGGTTTATTCTCCGATCCCGATGGGGGCGTTCTACACACTTGCAAAACTTCCCGTGGATGATGCCGAAAAGTTCTGCATCTGGTGCCTGAGCGATTTCCGATATGAGGGCTCTACGGTGATGATGGCCCCCGCTTCGGGCTTCTATACAGAACCGGGGGAGGGGCGTCAGGAAGTCAGAATGGCCTATGTTCTCTGCAAGGAAGACTTGGCAAAGGCTCTCGTTGTGCTCCAGAAGGCGCTTGAGGAGTATCCTGGAAGAGTTTGACTATCGGAATATGGTTATCTCGGCCTGCCCTTCATGTTTTTGGAGGGCAGGTCTTGAGTGCAGACCGAGTTCGGCGGCCTTGAGTCTTGCCGCAAGGACGAGAGCTCCAAGGTCTTCTGGCGTGCTGCAGCGGATCGATACCAGTCCTCTGCCCTCATCTGAAGAGAACTCGGCATCGAGGCCGAGCCTTTCTGCGGAACGTATGACGGCGTCAAGTTGGGCCTGCTTGACTCTGTAGTCCGGGGCGGTCTGCTCCTGCTGTCCGGAGACCCTGCTCAACAGACTGTCAAGAGACGGGTTGGCGCGCCGTATGATGTTTTTGCCGTGGAGGTATTCGTCGTATTTCTTTTCAAGATAGTTGTCTGCCATGTCCGGAAATTTTGCCAAATATATAAAAATAAGTGTTACCTTCGCAGTGACTATAAAAACGCATGTATCATGAAATCTCTTAAAGGTACGAAGACCGAGGCCAATTTGGCTGCGGCGTATGCCGGTGAGAGCCAGGCTCGAAACAAGTACACTTATTATGCTTCCAAGGCAAAGAAAGACGGCTATGTCCAGATAGGGGAGTTGTTCGAAGCCACGGCTGACAACGAGAAAGAGCACGCCAAGATCTGGTTCAAGCTTCTCCATGGCGGTGCAGTCCCGGACACTGAGGCTAATCTTGCTGACGCTGCGGCGGGCGAGCACTACGAGTGGACGGAGATGTACCCTTCTTTTGCCAAGACGGCCCGTGAGGAAGGCTTTGATGAGATTGCAGCCCTCTTCGAGATGGTCGCCGAGATAGAGAAGCATCATGAGGAACGCTACAAGAAACTTCTCGCCAATGTTGAGGGGAAGCTTGTGTTCACAAGGGAAGGGGACGCCATCTGGGAATGCGGCAACTGCGGACACATAGTGGTCGGCCCGTCCGCTCCGGATGTATGTCCTGTCTGCGCACATCCTCAGAGTTATTTCCGTCTGGCTGCCAGAAATTATTGATTCCGGCTGCCGCCTGATGAGGAGAGTCCGGACATTGTTTTTTACTTTGCTGATGCTCCTGCCCATGCGGGCGGGGGCGCAGTTTGTAGACGCTTCAAGCGGACTTCTCCAGATGCCCTCGGCTGAGATGCAGGACGAGGGCACGTTCATGATAACAAACAATTACCTCAACCGGCATTCGCTTCCTACATCTGGCTGGAGCTACTCGACATTCAACTACGGTTTCAGCCTTACGTTCTGGAGCCGGCTGGAAGTCGGGTACGTCTGTACGATATTCGATGGCGCCAAGGTTCCCGGAGCCACCGGGCGTGCAAGGATAATGTTCAATCAGGACCGGCATTTTACGGGACGGTTTCAGGTCTTGAAAGAAGGGGAGTTCGGCCTGGAATGGCTGCCCTCCGTCGTGCTCGGTGTCAGTGACCCGACCACGGCGTCTTCGACCAACGGCTACGTGGACGCCGATGTCGAGGGTGACGGGAACGGATATTTCAACCGCAACTACATAGCCGCCACCAAGCACTTCACCACTCCTTGGGGAGAAGTCGGCGCTCACCTTGCATACCAGTACAACAGACGTAGAGACTATCCGCTCAACGGCCCGGCGGCGGGTGTGACATTTACTCCGGCATTCCTCTGCGACCGGTCGATACTTGACGGAGTCCGTCTCATTGCGGAATATGATGCCAGAACTTTCAATGTGGGGTTCCTTGCATCGATTTGGGAAAACCGTTTTGAAGCCATGTTCGAACTTCAGGCATGCAAGTGGGTCAACTTCGGACTCCGATATAAACTGGGACTTAAATAACAATCTAATCTTCTTTGCAGTATGAAAAAAATTCTGTTTGCCATCGCGGTCATTTCGGCCATGTCTTTACCGGCTTCCGCCCAACAGGCGTTCAACAGCCTTTCTTTCGGTGTCGAAGCCGGCACTACCGGGGTAGGAATCCAGCTCGCCATGCCGCTTGTCACTGACCATCTGGTCTTGACTGCCGGTTTTAATGCGCCGTCGCTTAATTTCAATACCGGTTTTGATATTGACCTTGACCAGGTCAATGCAAGCATTTCCGAGGTCAATGCCAATCTTCAGGCAGCCGGGCTTCCGGACAGGATCAACACCCGTTTTGATGATGTCAACCTCGGGTTGAACTCTTCGCTTAATCTTAGCACCCTCAAGGCTGCCTTTGAGTTCTATCCTTTCAAAAAGTCGTCTTTCCACTTGACTGCCGGTTTCTTCTATGGGATGAACGATACCTTCATCACAGCTGTCGCGACGACCGACAAGGCTTTCTGGGGCAGTTACACGAGCCTACAGTCAGAGGTTGACGCGATAAACGAGAGGTACAAGGATGTTCCCGGGTATACCCCTACCGATATAAGTTCTATCCGCGCGAGTGCACTTGGACGCACTTATGAGGTCAAAGAACAGGATGGGGCCGGTCGGGTGGAAATGAACCTTGTCCTGTCCCGTTTCCGTCCGTATGCCGCCATAGGGTTCGGACGCAGCATGCCGAAAGGGCACTTTGCTTTCCAGGCCGATCTCGGCGTGTGCTTTGCCCGTCCGCAGCTGGACTCTCCAAACGAGGTGGAATATGACCCGTCAGCAGAAGACCTGCTGGAGGACTTTCCGGATGCCTCTCTGGACTGGCAGCCTTTCTGGCCTGTGCTTTCTTTGCGCCTGATTTATAAGATATTCTGATGTTGAGGATGCTCATCTTGTCTGCCGTTGTGGCTGTCTCTCTTTCCGCGCCGCTGGAGTCTGGGGGCGGGGCGTATTTTTGTACGCGCGAGGGGACGGTTCTCTCGTATGTGAGACGCCATGCGGATTCCGGCAAGCTGAAGTGGCGCCACGAACTCACGATACTCAAGTCCGCTGCAGGGCCTGACGGGGGCGTTGCCGTTGAATGCTCGTCTCTGTTCACGGACAGCAAGGGGCGGACCCTCAACGGGGGCCCTGTCCTGTATGGTGCGCAGGTGCTTTCCGGGGGAGAGGTCTGTGCCGACCCGTCCGAGGCCATGGCCTCCGTGCTCCGCAACCGCCTGCCTGACCGGAGCGTGTCTTCTGTGCCGGCCCGCTCTGTGCTGCCCTCATCGCTTTCTGCTGGGACGGTCCTGCCTGATCTGGAGTTCAGCGTCTCGGCGATGGGACTTACCTGGAGGGTCAAGGTCACGGAGCGCAAGGTGCTGCGTGTGGAGCGTATCGAGACTCCCGCCGGTGTTTTCGACTGTCCGGTGGTCTCGGAACATAAGGTGGAGAAAGGGCCGGGGCGCAACCGCGAGACCACGGCTCTTACTTGGTATGCTGCCGGGGTCGGGATGGTCCGCCATGACACTTACGACAAGTCCGGACGTATCGACACTTCCGAAGTGCTGGAAAATATCCGCTAACATAAGACATGATAAGCAAGACCAATATATTGTACGTTCTGGCCGCCGTCATTTTGGCGTTTCTTTGCGGAGCGCAGGAGTGCCGGGGGCAGGATGCGGAAGAAGCCTGCGGGGCCGTGGCGGCAAGGCTCGTGGAGGCCGGTTATGCGAATGTCCGCTACGCTTTCAACGATGATGTGCTTGTATTCACGATTGAAAATGATTCATATAAGCTTCCCTCAGAAGGCTTTGCACGGGCTTGCCGCATAGTGGAGGGGGCCGGGCTGCCTATAGACAGGAAAGTGGAGATCATCGGTACTCACCGTCATGTGCCGGAGATCACGCTCTCCTATTCCCCACGGACCGGGGTGTGGCATGCCACCAGACGTCTGGATGAAGGCTGGGACATGGTCCGGGACGAGGAGATGCAAGCCAGTTCTCTGGGTAAGGTGGATATAGTCATATACCCGCAGATTTCCCTCAAGAACCTTATAATCAACCAGGTCTATCAGTCTCTATGGCAACTTGCCCCGGCACTTGAAGTTTCGCTCTGGCCTGGGATGAAGTTCAGTTATCAGCTGGCCCTGCCTATATATAATGACGGCTACGGCTCTCTTTCCTCCAAGGTGCATCCCGGATTCGTCACTCTTTCCCAGAGTTTCCGCGACCCGTGGCACCTCAACATCAGCGGGAAACTGACTGCCGGCGCGTTCTCTGCCAACCGTTACGGGTTCGCTCTGGAGATGCTGTACTATTTTCCGGATGAGCGCTTCTCGCTTGATACGCAGCTCGGGCTGCTGGCCAACAGCTACTGGGACGGATTCCGTTTCCACTATAGCAAAGAGCCTTATTTCCGCTGGAATGTGGCCGCCAACTATTATTGCCCGCCTCTCGGGACGCAGTTCACGCTCCGCCTTCAGAAGTTCCTGCTCGGGGATGTGGGGCTGAAATACGAGATGATCCGCCACTTCCGCCACTGCTCCGCCGGGCTTTATGCCGAGAAGGCTCCGGATGCCCAGCTCAATGTGGGGTTCCGCTTCCAGATAGCCCTCCCGCCGTACAACCAGAAGCGCCGGGGGTATATTCCGAGGGTGAGGACTTCCGGGCAGATGGGCATGTCTTACAATGCCAACAACGAACAATATTACTATAAGGAGTTCCGCACCGAGGCCTCTGACAACATTATGAGCAAGAATCAATTTAGTCCATATTTTATTGAAAGTCAACTCAATTTTGTGCGATAAAAATTTTTAATTTTTGTTTTTTATCAGAATTGGAGTATATTTGCCTTTTGAACGGCAATAGGGTCTGACTGGCCCGATGCCGCTCGGGTAAGGAAAGAAATTAATGTTTAATGTTTAATGTTTAATATTCACTTTTAAGATGAAAAAACTTTTATCGCTTATCGCGTTGGCCGGCATCTTCGCTGCCTGCCAGCCAGAGGAGCTCAAAACTGCTTTCGACGCAGCGAAAGCAAAGGCTACAATCAATGTAAGGGTTGTGGACGTAAGGACTAAAGAAGCTCCTGCTTCGTACAAGGTCCTGGCCGACGGAAAGGAAGTCTCAGGTAGTGTGATCACCCTGGAAGGTTCACCGGCACTTGCCCAGAAGACTGTGTCTATCACTGTCAGGTATCAGTCTGATTACATGAGCGCTGAGGAGACGACAGAGGCTCAGACTGTAAATGTGGCTGCTCTCCGTGCAGGTGGTGAGGCCACATACGATGTGACTTTTGTCGTAGGGTATCCTGAATCAAAATACACCATTACTTGCGAAAGGACCAAGGAAGGCGTATACGAGACAGAAAAGGAGTACTTTACTCCTAGCGACTCCCATGCCGAGACCCACACTCATGACGGAGGTCTATGGGTGAGGAACAATACCGAGTTCATCCTTACCGGCGTGGTGACATGGTATTCTTACAATGGGGCTCTTGCTACCTATACCATGAACGAGAGCCTCAAAGAGGATGTCAAAGAGGATGTCGAAGAGCTCGAGACTGTTGTTAAAGATTATGCGAAACTCTTCACATACGGCTATAAGGACGGTAAACTGGTTGGTGAGAAGCATGAACTCAATCTTCAGGTTTCAGCCTACTGCTACTATACCGCTTACCAGATCAACACCAAGGTGACTGGACGTGAGTACACCGTATCTGCCGAGAAAGACGGCAAGAAGGTAGTTGTGGGTACAATCACTGTCAAGTCGAACACTTCCTCTTCTGCTGAATACGAGGAGAAGGGCGACCCTAACGCACACGGACACTATGTATACGGCCACGGCCATGCCCATGGTCACGGAACTGACAACGCCGGCGGCGGAATCGTCATCCCTGAGTAGTCCTTGGATGCTTTGTTAAACGAAAAAACGTATTAAAGATATGAAACTCAAAGTTATCGCATTGTCTATCGCAATGACTGCGGCCTGCGTTGCCGCAAATGCCCAGACAAGTTCAAAGTGCAGTGATGTCTTCGTGGGCGGAGGTGTCGGCATCGCCTCACCTCTTACCCCTGGATTCAACACTCCTGCGTTCTATGCCAACCTCCAGGTCGGCAAGTACATCACTCCGGTATGGGGTGTGAGGGGTGTCATCGGAGGTCCTTTCCTCTCACTCGACGCCAATGACGGCAACGCCACCGAGAACGGTGTTGTCAAGGCTTACAAGAACAAGCTCTTCGGCGAGCTCAATCTTGACGGAATGTTCAACATCACCAACGTCTTCGCTGATGATCTTGCCAAGTTCAACGTATACCTCTTTGCCGGTCCTACCATGAACTTCTCAAGCGTAGGAAGCGAGTTTGTTGCTCCGGACGCTCAGGCGGATCCGTCTTCTAAAGTTTTCCTCGTACAGCCGAATGATGATCTCAAGGTACGCGTAGGTGCTACCGCAGGTCTCGGTCTCGCTTATGACATCACCAAGTCTTTCGCCCTCGGAGTTGAGGCCCGCTTCGGCATCACCCCTTCAATCTTCGGTGACGCTGACGCTTACCGCAAGGCTGCCGGTACCACCCGCATCGCCCTCAACGGTGTTTGGACCATCGGCGGAAAGCATGGCAAGGTTGCACACGCTGCTACCGCCGCCGCTGCTGCCGGCTACATCTCCAAGGAGGCTGCCGAGGCTCTTGCCAACGAGGCTGTAGAGAAGAATCCTAAGATCGTCGAGAAGATCGTCGAGAAGGAGGTCGTAAAGCAGGTCGAGAAGCTTGTCAACAACGAGGTTCCTGCCTCTACCGCCATCTTCTTCCAGATCGGCAAAGCTACCCTCACCAGCAAGGACAAGGCCCGCATCAAGCTCTATGCTGAGGCCATCAACAGCACCAAGGACAACAGCGTATATGTTGTCAACGGCTATGCTGACAAGAAGACCGGCAGCGCAAGGACCAACCAGAGGATTTCTGAGAGGCGTGCCGAGGCTGTTTACAAGGCTCTCGTCGAGGCCGGTGTTGATCCGAGCAGACTTGAGAAGCAGGCATTCGGTGGCGTAGACGCCCTCTTCTTCAACAACGACGTGCTCTCCCGCACCGTCATCATCAAGAAGAAGTAATCCGGGAGGATTCATCCAAATATCAAAAGGCCTGGGGGTTCGCCTCCGGGCCTTTTGTTTGTGCTGTACTTTTCATATATTTGCAGTTCAGACTTTTTAGACACTATGAACTGCATTACGAAATTTGAGGAGATCTATCGCAAGTCTCCCGAGGCGATGTCTTTCTGCCCTTACCGGGTATGCCCTGTCGGCGCACATTCTGACCACCAGTACGGCAAGGTTACAGGCTTCGCCATAGATAAAGGCATACACATCGCTTTTTCTCCAAAGTACAACGGAGTGGTTGAGCTTGCTTCCCTGCAGTTCGACAAACGTGCCCAGTGGCACGTACGTGATGTTTTCGAGACTCGGCGCGGTGACTGGGCTGACTATCTGAGAGGTGCCACCATAGAGCTCGGGGCTATTTATCCTCTGCGCAACGGCATAAGCGGCGTCATTGAGGGCAGCCTGCCTATCGGCGGCCTTTCCTCTTCCGCTGCGGTCACCATCGCATTCATCTCTGCGCTCTGCAAGGTGAATGACATACACCTCGCTCCGCTTGAGATCATCGAGATAGCTCTCCGCGCTGAATTGAATTATGTCGGAGTCTCTGTCGGCAAGCTTGACCAGAGCTGCGAGGTGTACTCCAAGGCCGGACATCTTCTGTATCTCGACACTCTTGACGACACCTACGAGTTGATTCCGGCTCCGGACAGCATGAAGCCGTGGAAAGTCGCGATTTTCTTCTCGGGACTTGAGCGGAATCTCGCCGGCAGCAAATACAACATGAGAGTCGATGAGGTGCGCAGTGCGGCCTATGCCTTGAAAGCCTATTCTGGCATGGAATACGGTAAGTTCAGCGAGACTTACCTCAGGGAAGTTCCGCTCGAAATTTACGAGACGTACAAGGATCGCCTTCCGTACAATTGGCGCAAACGTGCGGAGCATTGGTATACAGAGTATGACCGTGTGGAGCGTGCTGCCGAGGCATGGAGGAGGGGCGACATCGAAGAATACGGGCGCATCTCCACGGCCAGCGGCGCTTCTTCCATCAACAACTGGGAGACCGGATCCCCCGAGCTCAAGACCCTCTATGAGGTGATAGTGCGGCAGGAAGGGGTGTATGGAGGACGTTTCAGCGGGGCGGGCTTCAAGGGCTGCTGCATGGCGCTGATAGACCCGTCCTACGAGGAGAGCATAGCCGCCAATGTCGAGAAGGAGTACCTTGCGGTGTTCCCGCAGCTCAGAGGAAAGTATCTTTATTGCGGCTGCCAGACAGCTGACGGAGTGAAATTATGAAATGCCTTATACTTGCAGCGGGCTATGCTACCCGCCTTTATCCGCTGACGGAGAACTTCCCGAAGCCCCTCCTCAAAGTGGGGGAGAAGACAATACTTGACTGGCTGATCGATGACCTGCGCCGATGCGGTGCGGTGGACGGCTTTGTCGTGATTTCCAACCACAAGTTCGCCGATGACTTCCGCCGTTGGGCGCCTGCTGGAGTGCAGGTGGTTGACGACGGCACTTCGACCAACGAAACCCGCCTCGGGGCAGTCTGCGACATCCGCTTCGCGGTTGACAGTCTTCATTTGGATGAGGACCTGCTGGTGGTGGCCGGAGACAATGTCCTCGATTTCAGCCTCTGCGATTTCGTGGACTATGCGCTTGACAAGAGGGCTTCATGCATAATGCGTTATGATGAACCTCGGGAGGAGCGTCTGCACAAGAGCGGTGTCGTGGAGGTGGCTTCTGATGACAGGGTCCTGTCCATGGAGGAGAAGCCGGTGGAGCCGCGCAGCCACTGGTGCTGTCCGCCTTTCTATTATTATACGGCTGCGGATGCGGCCCTGATTCCGCAGGCGATTTCAGATGGCTGCGGTACAGATGCCCCGGGCTCGTTTGTCTCATGGCTTTCATCAAGGCGTCCTGTGTATGCTATGCGGATGCCGGGCCGGCGCTACGATATAGGCAACCTTGAGAGTTATCATGAGGTCTGCGCCACATATAAGGGTATCCGAGGCAAGGAAATTTGAAACAAAATCATTATATTTGCACTCAATGTATTGCGGGGCAGCCCTATGCGTGACGATATAAACGGATTGAGGTCAAATATCGCGAGGCTGATAGCCTTGTACGAAGCTGAGAGGCAGAGAGCCGATTCTCTTGCGGCGAAGCTTTCGGTCAGTGAGGGTGAAGTTCTGAAATGCAAAGAGCAGATTGCTGATTTGAACCTTCAGATAGACAATCAGCGGTTGATGAGTGCCTTTATGGCTGGCGGAGACAGCGCACAGGCAAAGGAGAAGATCAGCCGTCTGATCAAGGAGATAGACAGATGCATAAAACTCTTGGAGAGCTGATATGGGGCAGAGCGTCAAATTGAAGATTGCCGGCAAGGAGTATTCCCTCACGGCGGCCTCCGAAGAGCAGGAGCAGTTGATGCGTCTCGCGGCACGGGATGTGAACGAGATGCTGGACAGATTCAATGAGAAATTCGTGGAGACGGATATTGTGGACAAATTCGCGTTTGTAGCTGTCCAGGAGGCTGTGGGGAAGTTTTATATGAAAGCGAGACTCTCTCAGATGGGAGCGGAGGTAAGTTCACTCTCTTCGGAGTTGAGTTCATATTTGGAGGAAACTGATAAAAGATAGCCGTCAGGCCCATCTTCTGAAAACAACAAGTTCTTCGGAACAGGGTCCACTCGGTCCGGGGAAGGCAGGCCCGCTCAGACGGGAAGCCCGATACAGAACGGAGCCCAAATCTTATTCAGAGGTTTTTCTGAAAGTTCGGCTGACGGCTTTTTAAGAGATACAGTGTCTGCATGCGGTATGTGTGCTGACACTGTTTTTTGTTGAATATTATTTAATTATATATTTGTGTTATGTTGATATACTATATTCTTGCGGCGATTGCCGGCGCAGCTATAGGGGTGGGAGTATATATGCTGATCTCCCGCAAATTGTCTGCCGGTAAGGCGGATGCCATAATAGAGAAGGCTAAGAACGATGCTGAAAATATCAAGCAGCAGAAGATCCTGCAGGCCAAGGAGAAGTTCCTCCAGCTCAAGAGCGAGCATGAAAAGGAAGTCAATGCCAAGAATTCGGAACTCCGTGACCGCGAAAACAATATCAAGTCCCGCGAGGGCCAGCTCAACCAGCAGGCCGGCGAGTTGAACCGCAGGCAGCGCGATCTCGATTCCCAGAAAGGCCAGCTCAATGCCCAGAGGCAGAAGCTTGATGCCAAGCTTGAGGAGTGCGACAGGATAACGGCACAGGTCAACAAGGAACTGGAGAATGTGGCCGGGATGAGTGCCGAGGAGGCCAAGAAGATGCTTGTCGAGAACATGAAGGCCGAGGCCCGCTCAGAGGCGCAGGCCTATATCAACGACACCATGGACGAGGCGAGGCTGAATGCCGCCAAAGAGGCCAAACGGATAGTGATCAACACCATCCAGCGTACGGCTACCGAGACTGCCATCGAGAACGCCGTGACAACCTTCCCTATCGAGAACGATGAGGTGAAAGGACGTATCATCGGACGTGAAGGCCGCAATATCCGTGCGCTTGAGGCCGCGACAGGAGTCGAGATCGTGGTTGACGACACTCCGGATGCTATCCTTATCTCCGCTTTCGATCCTGTCCGCAGGGAGATAGCGCGTCTTTCTCTGCACCAGCTGGTCATTGATGGACGTATCCATCCGGCGCGTATCGAAGAGGTGGTGGCCAAGGTGAGCAAGCAGCTCGAAGACGAGATACTTGAGACAGGAAAGAGGACATGCATCGATCTCGGCATCCACGGGCTCAATATCGAGCTCGTCAAGCTCATAGGCCGCATGAAGTACCGTTCTTCCTACGGACAGAACCTTCTGCAGCACTCCCGCGAAGTGGCCAACATCTGCGCCATCATGGCAGCTGAATTGGGGCTTAATCCTAAGATTGCCCGCCGTGCCGGCCTCCTGCATGATATAGGCAAGGTGAGTGACAGCGAACCTGAGTATCCTCATGCCATCTTGGGTGCCAAACTTGCTGAGCAGTACAAGGAGCGTCCGGAGGTCTGCAACGCCATCGGTGCACACCATGAGGAGATGGAGATGACATCCATTTATGCTCCGCTTGTCCTTGTCGCAGACGCCATTTCCGGCGCCCGTCCGGGAGCCCGCAGGGAAGTGATAGAGTCTTATATCAAGCGTCTCAAGGGCATGGAGGATCTTGCAGCCTCATATCCGGGAGTGACCAAGTCCTATGCCATCCAGGCCGGCCGTGAACTCCGTGTCATTGTCGGGGCGGAAGAGGTTTCTGATGAGCAGGCAGCCCGTCTCTCTGTGGACATCGCCCAGCGCATCCAGGATGAGATGACATATCCTGGACAGGTCAAGATTACTGTCATCAGGGAGACCCGTTCAGTGGCTATAGCCAAGTAGTGTCATGCTCGGGCTTTTGATATCATTGTCTCTGCTCCAGGTCTCGCCTAACGTGACCTGGAAGTCGGAGGTTGAAGAGTCTCCGTCCGGCAGCCGGATTGTGCTCACGGGGGATATACGCAAGGGTGTGGACCATGTCTACGGCACGGTGGACATCTCATCCTGTCAGGGCAACGACTGTTTCTCACCTGAGGAGTTTGAGTTTGATCATTACCTCAAATCATCATCTGTCCCGTCTTTCGGCGGCGCTTCATCTTCCGTGCAGGCTGCTCCTGCAAAGGTTTCTGGGCCAAGCGTGGTTGCAGCATCTTCCCCTTCTGCTGCGCCCCAGGGGACACAGGCCCCTCTGTGGTCTCTGATACTTGAGGCTATACTGTGGGGATTCGCCATGCTCCTCACTCCATGCGTGTTCCCGATGGTGCCGATGACGGTCTCTTTCTTCATGAAAGGCAGCGAGACTCCTGCAAAAGGGCGTTTCAAGGCGTTCATGTACGGGCTTTTCATCGTCCTTCTCTACACTGTGCCGATTTCTGTCATAATCGGGGTCACGTGGATTGTAGGCGGCAGCGGTGTCACGGCTGATATCTTCAACTGGCTTGCGACGCACTGGCTTCCGAATATCATTTTCTTTATAGTGTTCATGGTGTTTGCTGCCAGCTTCTTCGGGGCGTTTGAGATCACTCTGCCGTCCAAGTGGACAAACGGGGCGGACAAGAAGAGCGACGGCAAGGGGCTCGGCGGGATTTTCTTTCTTGCCCTGACTCTTGTCCTTGTAAGCTTCAGTTGCACCGGCCCTATAGTGGGGACAGTCCTCATTAAGAGCACACAGGGAGAGTTCTGGGTACCGATGGTCACGATGTTTGCGTTCAGCGTGGCTTTCGCCCTGCCGTTCACCTTGCTTGCCCTGTTCCCTTCCCTGCTCAAGAAACTTCCGAAGAGCGGCGGATGGCTCAATTCGGTCAAGGTGGTGCTCGGCTTCATCGAGGTGGCCCTCGGGCTGAAGTTCCTGAGTGTTGCGGACCAGACATATCATTGGCACATCCTTGACAGGGAAGTGTATCTGGCGGTCTGGATAGTGGTGTTCACCCTGCTCGGGCTGTACCTTCTCGGCAAGCTCAGGTTCAAGAATGATTCGCCGATGGAGTACCTGTCTGTCAAGAGGCTGGCCCTGTCCATCGTATGCTTCACTTTTGTGGTTTATATGATTCCGGGGATGTGGGGCGCACCGCTCAAGGCTCTCTCAGGGTACCTGCCGCCCTTGGAGACACAGGATTTCGTTCTCTCCGAGTCATCCGTAAGCGTAACTTCTGGGGGAGATGATGCATCTGAGAGTGCCGGCATGCTTACTCTTGCCCATGGGTTGAAGGCTTACGACAACGTCGATGATGCTCTGGTGGCCGCCAGGAAGAGCGGGAAGCGCGTATTCGTGGACATTACAGGACACGGCTGCGTCAACTGCCGTGAGATGGAGGCCAGAGTATGGTCCGACCCGGCTGTGCTGCGTTCGCTCAGGGAAGATTTTGTAATTGCAGCTCTCTATGTGGATGACAAGTCCGCCCTGCCGGAATCACGCTGGATCACAAACGACAGCGGCAAGGTTCTCAAGGAGGTCGGAAGGGTCAATTCTTACATTGCCCTCAAGCGTTTCGGGGTCAATTCACAGCCGAATTATTTCATTCTGGACCAGGACGGTAACATCCTCAAAGGCCCGAGAGCCTACAATCTGGATGTTGAAGCTTATCTTGACTTCCTTTCAGAATAGGGGATACAGTTGATGAAAAAAGCCGGGCCTGCATCTCCGCAGGCCCGGCTTTTTGGGCATGAGATGGGGTCAGATGGCTGAAATCATCCTCGTGAAGAGGTCCGACATGCGTTCTGCCGCCATGTCAGCCTGCTTTACAACGTCATCCCCGTCGTTGAAGTTGTTTTCTATATTGATGAAATTTGACTTGTTGGTGACTACTGACATGCCGAATACCCTGATCCCACAGTGGCGGGCCACTATGACTTCAGGTATGGTTGACATCCCCACAAGGTCGGCTCCGACGGAGTGGTAGAAGCGGACTTCCGCCGGGGTCTCGTAGGTAGGTCCGGTGCTGCCGAAATAGACGCCTTTCTTGACCGGGATGCCCATCCCGTTGCAGATGTTCTCCGCAAGGGCCTGGAGCTTGAGGTCGTAGGCGCAGGTCATGTCGGGGAAACGCGGTCCGAATTCATCCATGTTCGGGCCTATCAGGGGGTTCGGCATCATGCTGATGTGATCCCTGATTATGATCAGGTCTCCGACTTTGAAGTCCGGGTTGCAGGCCCCGGCGGCGTTGGATACGAAAAGGTATTTTACCCCGAGGGTTTTCATGACCCGTATGCCGATGGTGACAAGGTCCATCGGGTAGCCCTCATAGTAATGGAAACGGCCCTGCATGGCAATGACCTGCTTGCCGCCGAGCTGCCCGAAGATGAAGTTGCCCTTGTGTCCGACAGCCGTCGATACGGGGAACCCCGGTATCTGGCTGTAAGGTATGACTGTCTGCTGCCCTATCCGGTCGGCGAGTCTTCCGAGCCCGCTTCCGAGCACTATCCCGATCTCCGGGATATGTCCGCTGATGGCGGCGCTTATATGGTCCGCGGCATCATGGATCCTTTTGATTCTGTCGTCCATATATTAAAAAAGTCTTTTGTTGATTCTTGAGAGTACTTTCCGGGCTTGGGAAAGAATTTCTTCCTCGTCTTCTATCTCCCTGTGTCTCATTAGGAAACGTCCGTTGCAGATGAGCGAGTCGATGCAGTCGGAATGGGCCGAATAGACGAGGTTTGCAAGGAATGGGCCGTCTGAGAGGAAGAAGGTGTTGGCCGTGTCGATGATGCAGATGTCGGCGCATTTGCCGGTCTCGATCTTGCCGCTGTTGAATTTGAGGGCCCTAGCTCCGTTGACCGTGGCCATGTCCAGTAGTTCCGGGAGCGGAAGGGCGGAAGGGTCTTCCCTCCATGCCTTCTGGAAGATGGCGCTTGTCTTCATGGCCTCGAGCATGTCGAGGTTGTTGGACGAGGCGCAGCCGTCAGTTCCGAGGCAGAGGTTGATCCCGGCATCCCTCATCTCATTGTAGAGGAATTTGTATCCGGAGGCGAGTTTGGCGTTGGAGTTGATGTTGTGCACGCAGTTGACCCCTCTCCGGGCGAGGATCTCGATGTCGTGCGGGGTCACCCACAGGGTGTGCGCGGCTATCACGGCGGGGGAGAGAATCCCGAGACGGTCAAGGTACTCCACAGGGGTGAGACCTCCGTGGGCGGCCTTGCAGTCCTCCACCTCTTTGCGTGTCTCGCTTAGGTGTATGTGCAGGTTGAGCGAATGCTTCCTTGCGTATTCCGCTGCCCAGAGCATCATCTCCTCGCGTACGGAGTATATGGCGTGGAAGGCCAGTTCGTATATGAGCCCGGGAACCCCTCCCGAGAGGTAGGGCCCGCTCTTGGCTTCGCAGTGGGCTTTCTGCCTCTCTGATTCTTCCGGGTCGCCTTTGTCCATGATGTCGTAGCCGGTGGCTATCCGGAGCCCCATCTCCGTGGCGGCCTTGACTGAAGCGTCGAAGAACCAGTACTGGTCGTTGAAAGTGGTGGTGCCGGTCCTGATCATCTCGATGCAGGAGACTTTGGTGGCCCAGTAGACATACTCGGCATCAATGCTCTCTTCGGCTTTCCATATCGTGTCAAGCCATTCCGGGAACAGCATGTCCTCGCCAAGTCCGCGCATCAGCGACATGGGGGAGTGGGTGTGCATGTTGATGAATCCGGGTATGGCAACCTTGCCGGAACAATCCATGATCTCTATGTCCCCGGCAAGGTTCCAGTCTGCACACGAGCCGGAAGGCTCAATCTTGGATATCAGACCGTTGTTTATGAGTATGTCTTTCCGCGAGCCTTCTAAGGTGATGTCCTTGAGAAGTATGGCGCCCATCAATATTCCTCTTGCCCGAAATCGGCGCCGTCTTCGGAGCTCCTCTGCGGGATCTCGCCGTGGAAGCAGTTGTCCTTGATGTAGGCGATCACCTCGCCCAGACCTTCTGCGAATTTCTCGAAATCCTCCTTATAGAGGAAAATCTTATGCTTGTCGTAGGTGAAGCTCCCGTCGGGGTTGCTCCTGCGCTTGCTCTCGGTTATCGTAAGGTAGTAGTCCTTATTGCCCTTAGTGGACTTCACGTCAAAAAAATATGTACGCTTCCCCGCCCTAACGGGCTTGGAGAACACATCCTCTCCGTCGCGGCTGTCAAACCTTGACTGGTCATAATCATCTCTGTACATAGCAACTTTTTATTGTTTTAGCTTTGCAAAATTAGAACAATTTATGGATTACTTGCTATCTTTGTGCGTTAATTTTTGTTTGAAAGTATGCTCAACCGCAGAATTCTCCGTACGAAGGTATTCAAGACCATATACAGTTACGCGGAAAATCCCGGTATGACCCTCAAAGAGGCCGAGGCCACTCTCGGGCTTGCCTGCGAGTCTACCAGAGACCTTTATCTGTTTCTGCTTTCCGTCACGGGGCCTCTCACAGAAGAAGCCGCAAACCGTATAGAGGCCGCCAAGGCCAAGTTCAACCCGACACAGGAAGAGCTCAACCCGAATATGAAGTTTGTGGAGAACCGTATCGCCCCTCTTCTTTCGGAAGATCCGGATTTCACCAAGATAGTCTCCAAGAAGAAACTCTCATGGTCCCAGCACGACGCGCTCATACGCCGTCTGTATGAGACTGTAAGGGAGCGCAAATACTTCAAGGAATACCTTGAAAGCCCGGAAAGCAGCCTCAAGGAGGATGCGAAACTCTGGGTAAAGATTTTCCAGAGGGAATTCGAGGACAACGAGGCCCTGGGAGAAATCCTTGAGGAGATGTCCATATATTGGAACGATGACCTCGGGTACGCGCTGAGCTGGTGCTGCCGCAGTATACGGACTCTCGGGGACGGGGAGAGGTGGAGCCTCCCGCCGCTTTACCAGAGTTCGCTTTCCGGGAAGGAGAACTACTCCGACGACCACCAGTTCTCGATGACCCTTCTAAGGACGGCTTTCAGCGGGTTTGAGCGTTTCTCCTCAAAGGTTGCCGACCTGACTCCGAAGTGGAACCGTGACCGGCTCTGCACCACGGATCTTGCGCTCATAGTGTGCGGCGAGGCAGAGGCTGAAGCGTTCCCCCAGACTCCTGTGAGGATCATCATCAATGAGTATGTGGAGATTTCTAAATATTACAGTACCCCTGACAGCAGCGCTTTCGTCAACGGACTGCTGGATAAATTGATCAATCAACATTAACATTATAGAATAAAAATGATTCCAAACTTTTTGCAGACTGCCGCTCCGGCCGCAGGTTCAGCTGGTAGCAGCCTCTCGATGTGGATAATGCTCATCCTCATCTTCGTCGTCATGTGGTTTTTCATGATCCGTCCGCAGCGCAAGCAGCAGAAGGCTCTTGAAGAGATGCGCCGCTCCCTCAAGAAGGGTGACAAGGTGGTGACTGCGGGGGGCATCTACGGTGTAGTGGCCGACGTTGACGACCGTACCGTCCTTGTCAAGGTGGACGGTGAGGTGAAGCTCCGCGTGGACAAGTCATCCATCCAGAAGGACATGTCCGATCAGGTACCTGCCCAGCCGCAGCAGAAGAAGTAAGGTGAAGAGCCATTGGGTACAGCTCCTGCTCTGCCTTCTTCTCTCGTCCGGCATCTGGCTTATCCACAATCTGTCCCAGACTTATGTGAATATGGTCAGCATGCCGGTCGTGGCTGAGAGCAATCTTCCCGGCCATGCGGGGGTGTCATCGTCGGATGCCACGATCACGGCGCAGGTCAAGGCCACCGGCTTCCGGCAGGCTAGGCTTTCGCGTCGTCATCGCCGTCCGGAACGGGTGATCTTCGATGCTGCGGATTTCAGGCGGGAAGACGGCAATGTTTTTCAGTTGCCGGTATCCAATCTCTACAAATATGCCGCCGCCATCTTCGGTGAAGGTGTGTCTGTCGAATCTTTCATCTCCGAGGCTCCGAAGTTCGTGTTCCAGGAGGTGGCCTATAAAAAGGTCCCTGTCCGGAAGGTGCAGGCCCTAACGTTCGAGGCGCAGTACATGCCTATGCATCCTATGAGTTTGAGTCCGGACTCCGTGCTTGTCTATGGGGAGCCGTCAAGGCTTGAAAGCATAGACTATGTCCTCACCAGGCCCGTGGACCTGTGGGGCTTGAGGACCAGTGTGCACGGCAAGGTCAAACTCGAGGTCCCTTCCGGGACCAGGCTTTCCGAGACGCAGGTCGTCTATTCCATGGAGGTCTCGCGTTATGTGGAGACCGGAGCGGAGGTGGACATCCAGGTGAGGAATGTGCCCCGTGGGCTTGAACTTGTAGTCCTGCCGCCCAAGGCCGAGGTGGATTTCCGCCTTGTGTTCCCGGTAGGCCAGGACCCTGCGAAGAAGGCTGTGTTCTATGTGGACTACAATGATTTCGCCGGGTCCATAACCGGGCGCTGCATCCCGCGGGTTGAGGATCTTCCTGCGGGTGTGATCTCGTGGAAGATGTCTCCCGAGGTGTTCGACTGCATAGTAAGGGTTTCCACGCAATGACTACAACTGTTCTTGTCACCGGACCCATAGGCAGCGGCAAGTCGGAGGTGTGCAGGTATCTTTCCTCCCTCGGCTGGCCTGTATATGACTGCGACTCCAGGACAAAGGCGCTGTATGATTCTGTGCCGGGGCTCAAGTCCCGTATAGAGACGGCACTAGGCATAGAATGGAAGGATATCTGCATCATCTTCAAGGACGACCGCCGCAGGACATTGCTTGAAAGTATTGTTTATCCGCTTGTGGTTGAGGATATCGGGAGATGGAAAGACGGGCAGTCCTCGCGCCTTCTGTTCATAGAGTCGGCGCTCGCCCTGGACAGGCCTCAGTTCGATTCTCTGTATGACAGGGTTCTGCTGGTGACCTCAGAGCGCAGCTTGAGGGAAGGACGCAACCCGGACGCTGCCGTGCGTGGAGCCCTGCAGTATTTCGACCTTGCGCGCGTGGACTATGTGATCGAGAACAATTCAAGTATAGAAGATTTAAAAGTTAAAACAGATAAAATGTTATGCAGACTGATTTAAGCAAGATATTGGCTGTCTCAGGACAGCATGGACTGTATGAGTATGTGGCTCCGGCCCGCAACGGGGCCATCGCTGAGAGCCTCTCTGATAGGAAGCGGACCAGTTTCGGCGCCTCAAGCCGCATCACTTCTCTGGCTGACATAGCCATCTATACAAGCGAGGGCGAACTGAAGCTCGCCGAGGTCTTTCATGCCATCAAGGACGTGCTCGGAGATGCTCCGGCCCCCTCTCCTAAAGCTCCGGAGGCGGAAGTGACAGCGCTTTTCAAGAAGGCTGTGCCGGATTATGACGCCGACAGGTTCTATCTTTCGCACATGCGCAAGGTTCTTGACTGGTACGGCCAGATTGTGAAATACGCTTCTCTTGATTTCGTAAAGGATGATGGGCAGCAGGAAGCAAAGGAGACGGCTTAGGGCCGTGACGCTCGGCTGCTCCAAAAACACTGTGGACACCGGGCATCTTCTGGCGCAACTCCCGCAAGATGAGTTCGAAATAGTGGAAGACGGTCCTGTGGACTGTCTTCTTGTCAATACCTGCGGCTTCATAGGGGATGCCAAGGAGGAGTCCGTCAACGCTGTCCTCGAGGCGGTAGCCGCCAAAGGGCGCGGCGAGGCCGGGGAAGTGATCGTGTTCGGATGTCTTTCTCAGCGCTATGGATCGGAACTGAAGCAGGAGATACCTGAGGTTGACGCCTGGTTCGGAGCCCGCGAAATCGATCCGGTGCTCAGACATCTTGGAGTGGAGCCCGGATCCGGAGCCCCGCGGCAGCTCACCGGCGGGAAGGGTTATGCCTATCTCAAGATTTCAGAGGGCTGCGACAGGCGCTGCTCATACTGCGCCATCCCGTTCATACGTGGGGCCCACCGTTCCGTGCCGATTGAAAAGCTTGTCCAGGAAGCACGCTCTCTTGCCGACGGCGGGGTGAAGGAGTTGATCCTCATAGCTCAGGATACCACTTATTATGGTCTGGACCTTTATCACCGCAGGGCTCTTGCTGAACTGATAGTGCGGCTCTCGGAGATAGACGGAATAGAGCGGATAAGGATCCACTACTCGTATCCGGCTGATTTTCCGGAGGACGTGCTTGAGCAGATGGCAAATAATCCCAAGGTCTGCAAGTACTTGGACATCCCGCTTCAGCATATATCCGACGGAGTGCTGGACAGGATGCACCGCAATGTGGACGGGGCCTGGACAAGGGAGCTCATCGCCAGGCTGCGTAAGCGTGTCCCGGGCGTGGTGCTGCGCACCACCATGATAGTGGGCCACCCCGGAGAGACACGGGAGCAGTTCGGAGAACTTCTGGACTTTGTCCGTGAGGCCCGTTTCGAGCGTCTCGGAGCGTTCACTTATTCAGAGGAGGAGGGGACTTACGATGCCTCGCACTTCAAGGATGACGTGCCTCAGGAAGAGAAGCAGAGGCGTCTCGATGAACTTATGTCCCTCCAGAGCGGGATTTCATATCAGTACAACCAGTCAAGGGTCGGCTCGGTGGAGCGTGTCCTTGTGGACGAGGTGATGCCGGACGGCACCCTCGTGTGCAGAAGCCAGTATGAGAGTCCGGATGTGGACGGGGAGATACTGGTAAGGGGCGGCGGTGCCCGGATAGGGGAGTTCATAACTGTCAAGATCACCGGGGCAGAAGAATATGATCTGGAAGCGGAGCGGATTATCTGATTTCTTGTTATATTTGTGCAGTACTGAAACTGCTTTATGACCGACAACGACCGCTTGATAGATCTTGACAAGGTCGTGGCGACCAAATTCAAAGGGAAGAGGATCCCTCATTTTGTCGTCAGCCTTCTCAAGAAGTTCATACACCAGGATTTTTTGAACTCCATCCTCTCCGATGATTCGACAGGGGTGGAGTTCTGTGAACATACCCTCCAGAAGATGGGGATCACCGTGGATGTCGAGGGACTGGAGAACGTGCCCGCTGACGGCACTCTCTATACATTCGCTTCCAATCATCCGCTCGGAGGGGTGGACGGACTTGCTCTGTGCTCGGTGATCGGACGCCGCTTCGGACAGGTCAAGATGCCTGTCAACGACTTCCTGATGTACATCAAGCCTCTGGAGCCGCTCTTCATACCCGTCAACAAGACCGGCTCGCTGGCGCGCAGCCTGCCGGCCATGCTGGATGAGGCTTTTCGCGCAGATGACCAGATACTTATTTTCCCGGCCGGTATATGCTCGCGCAGGATCGGCGGCAAGGTCCAGGACCTTCCTTGGACCAAGACATTCATCACCAAGAGCAGGGCCACCTCCAGAACGGTCGTTCCGGTGCATTTCATAGGGGAAAATTCGGGCCGGTTCTACCGGGTGGCAAATCTCTGTAAAGCATTGAAGCTGAAGTTCAACTTCGCGATGATCTTCCTCCCGGACGAGATGTACCGGGCACGCGGGGCTCATTTCAAGGTGATTTTCGGGAAACCGGTGCCGTCTTCGGTTTTCGACGGCAGCCGCACGCCCCTGCAGTGGGCGGCATATATAAGGGACAAGGTTTATCAGTTGAAATAGGACATTATGGAGAAGATCATCGACCCTGTAGACGTGAGCCTGCTCAAGGCCGAGCTCACGCCGGACAAAAAACTTTGCGACACCAACAAGGCGGGGAACGAAATCTATGTCATTGACGGCAATAATTCCCCAGACGTCCTGCGCGAGGTGGGCCGTCTGCGCGAGGAGTCGTTCAGGCAGGCCGGGGGAAGTTCAGGGCTTTCTCTTGATCTGGATGAGTTCGACACGATGGAGCGGCCCTACAAGCAGATCGTCATCTGGGATCCTGCCGCAGAATCGATCCTCGGGGGGTACAGGTACATCCTCGGGCCAGATGTGGAGATCAAGCCTGACGGGCAGCCGAACCTTGCCACGTCGCACATGTTCCATTTTTCGGACAAGTTCATCAAGGACTACCTGCCTCATGTCATCGAACTCGGACGCTCGTTCGTGACGCCGGCATACCAGAGCTCCAAGGCAGGAGCGAAAGCCATTTATGCCCTTGACAACCTATGGGACGGCATTGGTTCGGTGATGATGCAGCATTCCAACATCATCTATTTCTTCGGAAAGATGACCATGTACCCTTCGTACGACCGTTCGTGCCGTGACCTTATACTGCATTTCCTCTGGAAGCATTTCGCTGATGATGAGAACCTTGTCCGTCCTTACAATCCTGTCCTGCCTCAGCTGGACGGACGCGTCATGGACTTGATCCTGAAGGACGATGACTTCAAGGCCGATTACCGCAACCTCAAGGACGCTGTTCGCAAGCTTGGATGCAGCATACCGCCTTTGGTCAACTCCTATATGAACATATCGCCGACCATGAAGATGTGCGGGACGGCAATCAATGACGAGTTCTCGGACGTGGAGGAGACAGCCATACTGGTGTGCTTCAATGAGATGTATGCTGACAAGCGCGACCGGCACAAGGAGCCGTATCTCAAGCAGTTGCTAGAAAATCTCTTTGAACGTTTCCCTCAGCTCAACAGGGAGATAGCGGAGCGGCTTTCGTTGAGCAAGGACGAGAAGAGAAGCAAGGCCTTCTCCAATATAATGGAGAAGATCAAAAAGAAATAGGGGAGGAGCCGTAAGCCGGTTTCTGTTTTGTTCTGCCATTTATCTTCGCAACCTACCCCCCGGCATCGGACGGGCAGTCCTCGTTTGCCGGTATATTTGGTTTTGCAAGTCCCGGTGCCGTACCCACAAGGCATCGCTGCCAATGCGTCGTGAGCTCTTGCCTCACGTTTTCACCCTCGCCTTTCGGCAGTCATTTTCTGTTACGGATGGCGTAAAGTTGCCTCTACCTGCGCTTTCCGCAGCGGGATGCCCTTTCTTGTCCGGACTTTCCTCTCATCTGAGCGGCAGATCGCCCCTCCCTTATTTCGGAGGGCAAAGATACTCTGATTTCAGCACAAAACCTAATGCCTGCCTGACAGGATCATGAACACGATGGCACCTATGCAGATCAGGGCTCCGATGGCGACGTTGGCGGTGAACGGTTCCCCGAATGCCAGCGAGCCGATGGCTATTGCCGTTATCGGCTCGAACACTCCCAGCACTGCTGTCTTTGTCGGCCCGATACACTTTGTCGCCACCGCAAGGGCAAGGAGGGAAACCATCGTCGGGACGAGGCCAAGTCCGAGCAGGTCGAGCCAGTCACGTCCGCTTGTGATCCCCTGCATGAATGCCCCTCCCTCGATAAGATGTTTGATGAGAAAAAAAACTGTCCCGGTCGCAAGTGCGTAGAAAGTGATCGTGTGCGCGGACAGGTGCTTCATCTTCTCCGACTGGTTGACTATTACCAGATAAGCCGCGTAACTCAAGGCGGAGAGTGCCGAAAGGATGGCACCGGTGAGGTTGAAGGTGCTGCTTTTGAGCGGATCCATCAGGATGAATACACCTATGAGGGTGGCGAAAATGGAAATCCAGACCTGCCGGCTCGGTTTCACTTTGAGCAGCAGCATTATAAGAGCTGTGAAAACAGGGTAAAGGTATACCACGGTGGTGGCGAGTCCTGCGGGGATGTAGTTGTAGGCATCGAAAAGGAAGAGGCTGCTGCAGCTGAACAGGACTCCCAGAATGAGGAGGATCAGCCCTTCTTTGCGATCTGAGCGGAAACTCTCGCGCTTTGCCAGCATCAGGAGTGCCATGAAAATCGTCGCGAAAAGATACCTGAACATAAGCACGCCCGATACCGGGGCGCCTCCGGCGAGGAGTTCCTTGCCGAAGAGGGGATTGGTCCCGTAAGCTGCTCCGGCTATGATGCCGGCCGCATAGCCTGTAACCTTGTTGCGCAGTTGCGCGCTGCTGTCTGTGGTGATCATTTATTCCGCTGTCTGTTTGCGGCCGCGAAGATACTGATTAATTTTTGATACCATGATGTTTTGGATGTATATTTGCAGATATAAAAAAGGAAACTCTCGATATCACATCGAGAGTTTCGGTTCTGATTCTAACCAAAATTTAACCTATGAAAAATCTATTCGACAGAAATTATTGCAATCATCGTGCCAAAAATTGAGAAAACAAATGCGGCCAGACTGCTGGATGCCGCAAAAATTGAGTATGAACTGATTCCGTATTCATATACGGAAGAAGATCTTTCCGCCCAGCATGTGGCGGCCGAACTTGGGGAGGACATCGAGACGGTTTTCAAGACGCTCGTCCTCAGGGGTGACCGCAACGGATATTTTGTCTGTGTGATTCCCGGGGATATGGAGGTGGACCTGAAGGTGGCCGCCAAGATCTCGGGCAACAAGAGCTGTGAGATGGTGCATGTCCGGGAGCTGCTGCCGCTGACGGGTTATATTCGTGGCGGCTGCTCCCCGATAGGTATGAAGAAGGCCTTTCCGACTTTCATACACGAGTCGGCCCTGCTCTATGACCATATCTATATCAGTGCTGGTGTCCGCGGCCTTCAGCTCAAGATCGCCCCTCAGGACCTGATTGACTTTGTAGGAGCGCAGATTTATCCGCTCTGACCGTCGGAGTACATCCGGGGCAACTTATTTTTATGTCCATGTTATAGAGTTTTGCGGCCTGAATGCTATAACGTGTACAGTGAAAAGCGGTCTGCCGGTGTTTTCGTGTTCGGGTTATAGGAAAAAGACGTCCATTTTCTATAACCTCGATCACCTAGAATGCTTCACCCGGGGATATGCCCCTCCAAAAGCCACAGAAGGTCAGCCGCAGCGGCTGACCTTCTGTGGAGCATAGGGGGATCGAACCCCTGACCTTCAGATTGCGAACCTGACGCTCTACCAACTGAGCTAATACCCCTTGTCCCGGGTGTGAGACCCGGCTGAAACGGCTCGCGCCGAGCCGCGTATGAATCTATATTGACAGGATGCTCAGCACATTGATGAGCTCCCTGTCTATAGGCTTGTCCATCTTGATGGCCCTTGAGAAAGGAACATAGACGATCTGGTCGTTTTTGATTCCGACCATCACATTCCTCTGGCCCTCATTGAGCGCTTCGATGGAGGCGACCCCAAGACGGCTCGCGAGAATCCTGTCGTATGCGGTAGGAGTACCTCCGCGCTGCAGATGGCCGAGGATGGATACCCTTACATCGTATTCAGGATATTCCTTGCGCACACGCTCGGCATAATGCATCGCCCCGCCGTCCTTCTCGGATACGAGCACGATACTGCTGTTCTTGCTCTTGCGGATGCCGCGTCCGATGAAAGTCGCGAGCTGGTCGATGTCGGTGTTGTCCTCAGGGATGATGGCGGCCTCGGCACCTGAAGCGATGGCGCTGTTCTGTGTGAGGAAGCCGGCGTCACGTCCCATGACTTCGACGAAGAAGATACGGTCGTGGCTTGTCGCCGTGTCGCGGATCTTGTCCACGCACTGCATGATGGTGTTGAGGGCGGTGTCGTAGCCTATGGTCGAATCCGTACCGTAGAGGTCGTTGTCAATCGTGCCCGGAAGGCCGATGATCGGGATGTCGTATTCGCTGGCGAAAATCTGGGCGCCGGCAAGCGAACCGTTGCCGCCTATGATGACGAGGGCGTCGATACCGAACTTCTCCACATTCTCGTGGGCCTTCTTCCTTCCCTCGGGGGTGCGGAACTCGTTGCTCCGTGCAGTCTTGAGGATGGTGCCTCCGCGCTGTATGGTGTTGCTGACGCTCTCGGTGCTGAGCTCCTTTATGTTGCCCATTATCAAGCCTTCATAGCCCCGGTAAATGCCGTAGACTTTCCAGCCCTCAAAGATGGCGGCTCTGGTGACCGCCCTGACGCAAGCGTTCATGCCCGGGGCGTCGCCTCCGGAGGTGAGAACTCCTATGGATCCGATATTCATGTAAAAATCAAATTTCGGACGCAAAGATATGAAAATTCTTGCTAACTTAGCAAGGTCATGAAAAAGTATGTTTCATTTGCGGCGGCAGCCTTTGCCGCCCTTTGTCTCGCCTCCTGTGGACAGAACGGTGAGACCGTCACAAAGAATGATGCTCAGAACCCTGTAATCGAGGCCATCATGAGCCGTCGTTCCATCCGTAAATACAAAGACACTCCTGTCGAGAGGGAGAAGCTCCAGCTCATTGCCGAGTGCGGTGTCAACGCCCCTAACGGCATGAACGCCCAGAGATGGGAATTGCGTATCGTTGACAACGCCGAGACAATTGCCGACATCTCCAAGGATTACAAGGAGGCCAACCCGGATCTTGCCAAGCGTGACCCTAACTTCAAGAACATGTTCCGCAACGCTCCAGCTGTCATCTGCATCGCCATCCCTGAAGGTGACAACGGAATTGACGCCGGACTCATGGGAGAGAACATCATACTCGCCGCCCAGTCTCTCGGCCTTGGCACCGTCTGCCTCGGCGGACCTGTAAATTATCTCAAGAACAGCGACCCCGGCAAGGCGTTCATCGCCAGCCTCGGATTCAGCGAAGGCTACTCTCTCCTTTATATGATAGGAGTAGGCTATCCTGATGAGGCTCCTGCCGCCAAGCCGAGGGATCTTGGAAAAATCAGGTTCGTAGATTAAATGATTACAAACGCGCAGATAAAGCATATCCGCTCGCTTCACGAGAAGAAATTCCGTGAGGCGGGCGGTGAGTTTATAGTGGAGGGAGAGAAGATGGTGAGGGAAGCCCTTCAGTCCGGACTTCAGCTTGCGGGTATTTGGCGTCTGGAGGACATCGGGGAGAATGCCATGTCCCGCATAAGCCAGCTTTCCAGCCCCTCCCCCGTGCTTGCTGTCCTTAAGATTCCCCGGCAGGACAACTTGCCGCAGACACTACAAAGAGGGCTTTATCTCGCGCTTGATTCTGTACGTGATCCGGGCAATCTCGGCACCATCATCCGCATCGCTGACTGGTTCGGGGTGGGGACGGTGTTCGCTTCTCGGGACTGCGTAGATACATACAATCCGAAGGTGGTACAGGCTTCGATGGGGTCTGTGTTCAGGGTCAAGGTCATGACTGCGGATATTCCGGAGCTGTGCCGGAGGTTCAGGGAAGATGGGATGGAAGTCTACGGCACTGTGCTTGACGGTGTGGACATATATAAGGAAAATATTGTCCCTGAAGGACTTGTGGTAATGGGAAACGAGTCCGCAGGAATCAGTGCTGAAGTGCGCGGTCTGCTTACCCGCCGGCTTCTCATACCTTCTTTCGGGGAAAGCGGGGCCGAGTCCCTCAATGTCGCCGTGGCAACGGCCGTCACCCTGTCGGAATTCAGAAGGAGGTCGCTATGAGGAGACTCCCTCTGCTCATCATTATCGTCGCAGCCGTCTCATGCAGCACCACAAAGGGGCTTCCGGAAGGCCGCTATCTGCTTTCAGCCAGCAAGGTGACTGTCATCGGTGATGACGGGCCGCGTGTGTCGGAAATCTCGGCCTATGTGCGTCAGCAGCCCAGTCCGACGTTTCTTGGCTGGAATCCTTTCATCGGTATCTACAACTGGTCCGACGGCAGCGGCCGCGGACTGGACAGCTTCTGGGAGAAGATAGGGACGGCACCCGTGGTATTCGACCCTGTACAGATGCAGGCCTCTGCCGCATCGATGCGGACAAGGCTCACATACCTCGGGTATTATGACGCCAGGGTGACCCCGCAGGCGGAGATCATGGGGAAGAAGGCCTCGGTGCAATATGTGGTTGAGCCAGGGCGGCGGCACAGGATTGATAGTCTGGTCTTCGATGTTCCGGAAGGAGAGTTTGAAGAGGACTTCCGCCGTGACAGTTCATCCCTCGGAATACATGTCGGCGACCCTCTTTCCGAGAAGGCGCTGGAAGCCGAGACGGGCCGCGGCGCCGCATATTTCAGGAATCTCGGTTACTACAATTTCAACAAGAACCACTATTTCTTCGAGGCTGACACTCTCTCCGGGAGAACAGTACTCTATTACAGGATAAGGAATTACACCCGCAACGAAAGCCCGTCGAGTGCAGTGCTTCCGGTCAAGTACAGGATCGGCAAGGTGAACATTCACTACCCCTCATCGATCCATTTCCGCGAATCGATGCTGGAGGGCTTCAACACCATACGCCCGGGTGAACTTTATAGCGAGAAACTGGTGAACTCCACCTACTACCGTTTCTCGGGGCTCAACGTCTTCAACAGTGTGAACATAGAAATGACCCCTTCCGACAGCGCCCTGGTGGATTGCGACATACGTCTGAGCGGCTCCAATGTGTTCGGGTTCAAGGTCAACCTTGAAGCCTCCTCCAACTCTTCCGGCCTGCTCGGGACATCCCCTCAGTTGACATTTTTCCACAAGAACCTCTTCCATGGCGGGGAACTGCTGAACCTGGGATTCAGCGGCAACTGGCAGTTCAAGCCAGGGACGGATGTCCGTTCCACAGAATACGGTGCGTCCGCGTCCATAAGTTTCCCGAAGGCATTGGGCTACAGCAGCCGGTGGATAGAGAGGCATGACAACATACCGCGCACAGAGATCAAGGCCAGCTTCAACTACCAGAACCGCCCTGAATACCGCCGCAGCATCGCCGGACTCTCATACGGCTACACGGGGCAGTCGGGCAAGAACATTTTCTACCAGTTCTATCCGCTGCAGCTCAACCTGGTGAAGCTCTATGCGATAGGGGAAGAGTTCCAGGAGACGCTCAAGGGCAACCCATATCTTTGGGATTCGTTTGAGGATCAGATCGATGCGGGGGCAGGAGGAACTTTCTATTACACCACCAACTCTGACATCGTGCCAAAGACTCCATACCACTATGCCAGGGTGTCGGTGGATGTTGCGGGAAACCTCATTTCACTTTTCAGGGGGCGTTTGCCTCTCAATTCATTGAACCAGCGTACCCTGTTCGGGCTTCCGTACAACCAGTACGTCAAGTTGTCCCTGTCTTTGGGGAAGACTTTCCGCTTCGGCGGCAATGACAGCCGGGCGCTTGCCTTCAGGCTCGACGGGGGTGTAGGACGTGCATACGGCAACTCCATGGCGCTCCCTTTCGAGAAGCAGTTCTACTGCGGAGGGGCGAGCAGCATGCGCGGATGGCAGGTGAGGACCCTGGGTCCGGGGTTCAGCAAGATGGATTCTTTTTTCATCATCCCGAACCAGACCGGCGACATCAAGATCGAGGCCGACATGGAGTACCGTTTCCCGATGTTCTGGAAACTTGAGGGTGCGCTTTTCGCGGAGGTCGGCAATGTCTGGCAGCATGATGCTCTCGAAGAGCTGCGGCTGGAAAGTCTGGCTGCTGACTGGGGGCTTGGGGTGAGGCTGAACATGGATTTTATTCTCCTGCGTGTGGACATGGGCTTCAAATTGCACGATCCGTCCCGTGAGGCCGGGAGCCGGTGGGCAGGTCCTTCAAAATGGCTTCGGGATGACGGGTTCGCCATCCATTTCGGCGTAGGTTATCCATTCTGATTTTTCGATGAAACTTCTTATTTATCAGGCTCTTGTCCGTCTTTGGGGCAAATGCGGCTTCTCCTCATGGGACGAGGCGACTCTCAAGTATGTCAAATCCCTCGGCATGGACTGTCTCTGGCTTACGGGAATTCCGCGTCACGCCAGCGGCCAGCCGTTTGTGAAGGGAGTTCCCGGCTGTCCTTATTCCATAAGCAACTGGAAGGATGTCAATCCTTATCTTGCTGACTGTCAGCCGCGCCGGATGGAGGAGTTCGATGCCCTTGTCCGCAGGGTGCACGGGGCCGGTCTAAAGCTTCTTATCGATTACATACCGAACCATGTGGCGCGGGACTATCAGGGGCCGATTGTGCATTTCGACTATTGCGATGCAGATTGGACAGACACTCTCAAAAATGACTGGTCATCGCCGGATACGCGCGCGGAGATGCTGGACATACTGCGTTTCTGGCTGAGGCACGGAGTGGACGGATTCCGCTGCGACATGGTGGAACTCGTGCCGCCGGATGCCCTCGGTGAGCTGATTGCAGCGGTGAAGCGGGATTATCCAGGATCTTTGTTCGTGGCTGAGGTGTATGGCAAGGGCAATTACCGTAGGTATATTGAAGAGGTGGGTTTTGACCTGCTCTATGACAAATCGGGTCTTTATGACAGCCTCAGGGAGATCTGCGCGGGACGGTTGAGCGCCATGGCCATCACCTGGAACTGGCAGTTCCTTGGGGATCTTCAGCCGCGGATGCTCAATTTCCTTGAGAACCATGATGAGCAGCGGGTGGCGTCGGAGTTTTTCCTGGGCGAGGCGTCCCGTGCTTATGCAGCTCTGGCCGTGTCCCTGCTATTCAATGACGCTTCGTTCATGCTGTATTTCGGGCAGGAGGCCGGGGAGAGCGCCGCCGAGAGCGGCAACGGTCGCACATCCATCTTCGACATTACCCATCCTGCGACGCTTGGCCGTCTTTATCAGGCTGTCCATGGCACGGGACGCCTGCTTCCTTGCGAGTCCGCCGTGCTCGCGAGGTATCGGGAGATGCTGGGTTATGCTGTGATGCCGGTGTTTCGCAGCGGAAAGTCCTGGGATCTTTGCTACTGCAATCTGGATACACAGGGATTTGACCCGGACCGGCACTTTGTCTTCCTGCGCTTCGATGACTCCCAGGCCTGGCTTGTGTTCTGCAATTTTTCTTCTTCGCCTCTTCTAGGCCTGCGAATCAGCATCCCTTCCGAGTTGGAGGCCGTCTGCGGCTGCGGTTCTGTGGCCGTCGATGCTGTCGGGGCTTTCGATGCTGCTGTCATCAGGCTGCGCTGAGAGGTGGACGGACTTCTACTGGACTCCTGACTCATCCCGCCAAAGGTTGGGTATTTTCATCGCTTTTCACCCCAACCTCCGGACGGGTTCGCCGAGTTATTTGAAAATGGTCTTGAGTTCGTCTGTACCGATGCTGGAGTCCGGGTGGAAATCAGCGGAGTTCATGTAGGCGAGCAGGCTTCTTGTCAACTGCTGCACCTCAGGTTTGGTGGAGTTCTTCTCGCCGAGCAGGTCCATCGAGCATACCACAAGGTCGCCTCCTTCACAATGCGCCTCGAATATGTAGGCGAGCCTGCGGTTTTGTACGAAGTTGTCCACGGCCTCCACGATGGTGTCCGCTTCGGGGATGGCGTCGATATCCATGGCTTTGGAGCGCACGACGAGATTCCACCATTGCCAGTCGCTGTGCATCGCTGTAGGAAAGGCGGCGAGGGCGGGGTGTGATGGGTCGCAGAGGATGCCCATCGTGCCGGCTTCTTTCGGGAAGAAAACCGGACTCCAGAACACCGGAGGGAACTTGCCATCCGCGCCGTTGAGCTTTGACGGGTCAGCGGCAAGCAGCACCTTGCCTCCCTTGGAGAGGGCAGCGACAGCTTCGTCAAAGTTGCGGGCCAGCTTCACGTCCCCGAAATTAAGGGCGGAGGTCGGGTAAACCCAGACGCTCCAGCAGTTTTTCCACTCTGTCCTGTCTAACGATACTGTCAGTGTAAGTTCCGTTGCCTTGTCAATACCCTGCAGGGGGGCGCTTATGATCTCATCGAGCCTAGTGTTGCCGCCGGTCGGGATGTCGGCTCCCCGGATAAGGCCGGAGGCGAAGACGGAATCGCCGTCAGTAAGCTTCCAGCTGATGTCGGCATGCAGATCTGTGGGGCCGTAGTTGGCTATCTCGACAGGTGAGAAGAAAGTTTCGCTGCTGGTCCAGCAGGCCTTGCTGAAGCGGGCGAGGGGAGTCACAGGGGAGCATGCCCCGGCAAACCATTCGGGGGAGACAAGGCCTTTGCTGTCCCAGAACGCATCGACGAGCCCCACAAGAGCAGTGGACTGTCCGCTGAAGTCCTGAAGTCCAAGCATCTGGAATCCGGCAATCCCGGTGGTCCTAAGGGCTCTCTCCACTTCTTCCTTGTAAAGGATGGCCGCTAGCTTTCCCGATGCCTCCGTCCAGTCGGCCGCCTTGTCCAGCAGGCCCTTGTCCTGGAGGATATTCTTGATGCCCAGGAAGTTAAGCGGAAGCAGCGTGCCAGTGTATTTCTCGATCTCGGCCATATTGGGATAGACGCAGTACTGGCCTATCTCGTGCGACACAAGCGGGATGCCGATGTCTGCCGCGGCGGAGGAATAGTCACTGTTGAAGTCCGGCTCGCGTGAGCCTACAAATTTCTGTGCCCGGATCATGCCCAGCCAGGTCCTGGAACTTACCATATACTGGTCTTCAGGCTCCGGGTGACCCTTGTGTCCCTCTCCCATGGAATAGGAACTATTGGTGTAGACATGCCTCGAATCCTTCTCTTTCATGTAGGCGAGCAGGCTGTTGAGGAAGTCGTAGCCCTTGTCGAGTTCGTTGCCGCAAGCGAGCATGCAAAATGACGGATGGTTGCCGTAGTTTTCGACGATCCTGTCGTATTCACTCTTGAGGAACGCGTCCAGAGCTTCATCCCCGATGGATTTTGTCCAGTCGGGCAGCTCCACCTGGAGGTAGAAGCCCATACGGTCGGCGACGCGGAACGCCGCTTCGGGAGGACACCATGAATGGAAACGGATATGGTTCATGCCCCACTCCCGGCATACCTCGAACTCTTTCTCCCAGCCCGCTTCATCCATGGGAGGATTGCCGGTGAGCGGGAAGATGCAGCAGTCCAGGGTACCGCGCAGGAATATTCTGCGTCCGTTGACTTCGAAGCGGTCACCTTTGGCCTCGAAGTTGCGCAGACCGAAGGTGACGGTCTTTGAGGAGTTGCCGCAGCAGACCTCCACGGTATGCAGCACCGGGTTGAACTCATCCCAAAGTGCAGCATCGTCCCCTAGTCCGATAACCTGTTCCACTACAGTTCCGGCCGGGTCAGGCTTGATTTCCAGCTTGGCGGCGGATTGGCCGTCCATCTTGAATCTGACTTCGGCCTGCGAGGGCGCTTCAGCTGTGGCGGTGAGCCTTGCCACCACTTTGGCAGTCCTTGAGGCGGCGTCCGGGTAGACATCGACATGCGCCACCTCGACCCTCTCAAGAGCCCGGAGGGAAATCTCCCCGATGATGCCGTTCCAGATGACCTGGGTGTCGTTGGTGTAGGCGTGAGCAAGGTCGTTCCACGATATGTCGTAGCGCTTGCGGTTGTCTATCATGATGCGTATGGAATGTTCACCCTCCGGAAGTGGACCGATTGTGTAGCGGTGCGGTGTGGTGAGGCTCTCCCCAGCTCCCGGAAGCGGCTTTCCGTCCACCCATACGCGGCTTTGCCAGATCACTCTTTCAAGGGTGAGGACAAGGGGTTTCCCTGCCATCGAGGCCGGGATGGAGAATGTCCGCTCGTAGTATGCAGCTCCCAGAAAGGAGTGCTTTCTTGTTAGGCGGTTGATCTGCGGAGATGTGATGGCCGGACCGAGGGTGTTCGGCGTGCCGAGTCCAGCCAGGTCTGTGGTTCCGGGCAGGGACATGTGCTGGAATGTCTTCAGGCTGTCAAGGCTGACCTGCCAGTCCCCGGACAGGTCGATTTTTGTCTCCGGTGTCGAGCAGGCAATTGAAGCCAGCGTCGCCAAGGTGAGCATCAAAAATTGGATGGGTTTCATAATCAAGGCTTTAAAATAAAAAACTCCGGTCGCATCTGTGGCCGGAGTCATATTGCTGCAAGGATGTTTTTATCCGATGAGGATGGATGCGATGAGGGCGAGGATGGCGTAGAACTCAGGAAGAGCGGCGTAGATCATCGTCTGGGTCATCACATTGTGGCCCTGGCTGGTGCCGACGATGCCGTTTGCGCAGACCTGGCCCTGACGGATGCCGGAGACGAGGCAGACCACACCGACACTGATGCCGACGCTGAAGTACAGAAGCCCGTTGCTGGCGAAGTCCTTGCCGAGCCAGAGCACGAAAGCGAGGAAGCCGTAAAGACCCTGTGTAGCTGGGATGGCGGAGAGAATCATGTATGTGGATGACTTCTCCGGCATCTTTTTGAGCGCCCCTTCAGCGGCGTTGCCCGCGATGGTCGTGCCGTAGGCTGATCCGATACAGGCCAGACAGAACATGAGTCCGAGACCGACGTAACCAAGAATTGTGTTAAGCATAATTGTTTGTGTTTTAATTTGTTTTATTATTTTCTTATCGGGTTGTAGGCCGCTCCCATGCCCTCGTATCCGGAGTTCTTGAAGAATTCCACGAAGTTGAGTCGCAGCGGGTGCACGAAAGCGCCCAGACAGCTCATGGCAAGGTTGAGCGCGTGGCCTACTATAAGTATAAGTATGAAAGGAATCCACTGCCAGGTCGGGTCGGATCCCTTGACCATCTCGGCGAGAAGGTTGAAAGTCTGGCCCAGCATGCTTCCGGAGAGTCCGAGAGCATAGAGACGGACGTAGCTGAGCACATCGCTCATCAGGCCGGAAGCCATGCTGTAGGTGTCCCAAAGGCCGCTTCCTATGTTGAGCAGAGGGTTGCGTCCCCAGCGGTTGAAGACGAATATGCCGAGCGCGGAGACGGCGGCGATGCCTATGAGAACGAACTTCATCACTGTCTCGGGGAGAATGCCGGCGGCGCCGAAGGTGATGCCGATGACCCCGCCTACAATGAGGAGAGTCCAGCCGAGAGTCCCAAGGCTATGCCTGAAGCCGGCCCGTTTGACGGCCCATACAGCTTTGGTAATCATCGCCAGGCATATATGTACCACGCCTATCACAAGTGAGAGTGCCATCTGCTTGGAGTAGGAGTTGCCTCCGAACTGGATGTCTCCAGTGATCATGCACTTCTTCATCCACTCTGGCACCCAGCTCTGGTCCGGCAGGCTGACTCCAAACAGGCCTCCCATGAAGAATCCCACAACCACGGTACCCACGCCGAGAGTCACTATCAGACTCCACATCTTGCCCAGGCCTCCGCTTTTGCCGCGCAGGGCAAGGCCGATGAGGATGAGCAGCAGTCCATAGCCCATGTCTCCCATGCAGATCGAGAAGAAGAGCAGGAAGAAGATGCTCAAGAACACTGTCGGGTCGAACTCATCGTAGACTGGCATGCCGTACATCGCGGTCAGCGGCTCGAACTGGCGTACAAACCAGTTGTTCTTGAGTTTTATAGGAGGGTTGTCGGCAGCCTTGGCGGGTTCCGCCTCCCAGTAGATGTCCATCTGGTCAAATGCGGCCTTGAGTCTGGCATCGTCTTCAGAGGGAGCGAAGCCCTCAAAGACGAGCAGGCTGTTCTCCGCAGCGCTTTTGCCTGTGATGCCTGCAAGATAGAGGGTCAGGTCTGCGTATAGGCTGTGGATTTTAGCTTCAAGGGCCGGGATTTCGGCGCGGCGCTTCTCAAGGCCCGAGCGGTAGTTGGAGATCTTGGCGTCGAGTCTTTCGAGGTCGTAGCGGACTTCGGCCTCGGTTTTGTCCGGGGTGGGAAGCTCCTTGACAGGGAAGTCCGTGCTGTCCCCGACGATGACGAACCAGATGCTGCCGTCTTGCTCCGCAACCTTCTGCAGGGCATACTGCTGCTCCCACCGGGGGGCGAACTGCTTCTTTGGCACGCGGTAGAACTTCGCCCCGAGAGCGGCGAGCTTCTCCCTGTCATAGTCTCCCCAGACGCTGACCTGTTCAAGCTTGCGCACGAGCGAGAGCCTGTCGCCCTGAAGTTCAACAAGATGGGCGTCAGAACCGGCCGAGATGCATTTGATAAGGTCGCGTGTCGCGTCGATGTCGGCCACAATCCGTCCGGAGACATCGTCCACCGGTTTTTGCGAGCGGCTTATGTCCACCACTCCCAATTCCTGGAGCCTGTCCAGGAATTCGTCCTTATCCCCGCTGAGGAGGATGAAGGAGTATTTGGTCATTGAAGTGATCATTGTTCTGCCTCCTCCTCTTCTTCGTGGCGGGTCTTGACTATCTTGGAAGCCGCCTTGGAGAGGTTCTCCTCGTCTTCCATGTATCTCTTTATCTTGCGGATGGCTTCCTGATAGCCCGGGATCTGCACTTTTTCGTAAAGATTGACCTTCTGGGTGGTCTTCTTGCGGTTGAACTCGAGGATCTGTCTCTTCTGCTCGAACACCTCAGATTCTATACCGATACGGGTCAGGTCCTGTAGAATCCGGATGCCGTCTGCGAACCAGGCCGGCTTGACGAAGGCGTTGAACGGGAGAATCTCGTAATGGATTTCATCGAGTTGCGGAGTCCTGACTCCGGCCACCTTGACGGTACGCAGATCCACATCCGTGATGCGTATAAGGCCGGGTTCGAACTCGTTCCACAGGGCGGAGATGTCCTTGTAGCCGGAGAGGGCCTTCTCAAGTTCCGCCTCAAGTCTGCGTGACTCGTTTTTGGCGGACTGCACGGCAGTGCGCAGGGCCGACTCCTTGTTCTTGAGGGTCGGGAGAGCGTTCTGGCGTACCTTGAGCTGCTTGCCCAGATTCGTCAGCGAAGTCTTGTTGTATTGGAATTTGATGGCCACAGTATGTTAACTCTTCCAGTATTTGTCTATCAATGACTGCCTTATGCCTGTCTCGGCAGGGGAGAAGTACTTGGCGAATATCTCCCATGCGGTGTCGAGCATCTGCTCCACGGTGATGTTGACATCTATCGAGAGCAGACGGGTGGCGTATTCCTTGGCGTAGTCCAGGCAGCGCAGGTCGTAGTCGGAGAGGTCGAAGCCGTTCTCGAGCTTTGTCTTGGCGTTCTGGGCATCGGCGTACAGGCGTACGCCGGCGTTCATGACCTGGGAGTGGTCCTCGCGTGTCTTCTTTCCCTGGACAAGCTGTTTGAGACGGCTCAGCGAGCGGAACGGATCCACTATGACCTTGCCCGAATCGGAGTCCGCGCGCAGGAAGAGCTGGCCCTCGGTGATGTATCCGGTGTTGTCAGGGATGGCGTGTGTGATGTCCCCGTCGTTGAGGGTGGTCACGGCTATGATGGTGATCGAGCCGCCCGACGGGAGCTGTACTGCCTTTTCGTAGATCTTGGCGAGGTCCGAGTAGAGCGAACCGGGCATTGAATCCTTGGAAGGGATCTGGTCCATACGGTTGGACACGATGGACAGGGCATCGGCATAGAGGGTCATGTCGGTGAGGAGCACGAGCACTTTCTCGTTCTTGTCTACGGCGAAGTACTCGGCGGCGGCGAGGGCCATGTCAGGGATGAGGAGCCGCTCCACTGGGGGATCTTCAGTAGTGTTGACAAAGGACACTATCCTGTCCAGAGCGCCTGCTGACTCGAATTCGTGGCGGAAGAAGAGGTAGTCGTCGTTGGACAGGCCCATGCCTCCGAGGATGATCTTGTCCACGTCAGCCCTCATCGCCACGTCCGCCATCACCTTGTTGTACGGCTGGTCCGGGTCGGCGAAGAACGGGATCTTCTGGCCTGAGACGAGGGTGTTGTTGAGGTCGATGCCGGCGATGCCGGTAGGGATGAGCTCCGACGGCTGCCGGCGCTTGTAGGGGTTGACGGATGGGCCGCCGATCTCGCGGACTTCACCCTCCACCTCGGGGCCGCCGTCGAGAGGCCTGCCGTAGGCGTTGAAGAAACGTCCGGAGAGCTGCTCGCTGACTTTCAGGGTCGGAGGGGCTCCGAGGAATGAGACTTCGGCATCAGTGGGGATTCCCTCAGTACCGGAGAACACCTGCAGGGTGACCGTGTCTCCCTTGGTCTTGACCACCTGGGCGAGCCGTCCGTCCACGGTGGCCAGTTCATCGTTGCCGACCCCGTCGGCCTTTAGGGACACGGTGGCCTTGGTGATTGCGCTCAGGCGCGTGTATGTGCGTTGGTATGCTTTGACTGCCATGTTATGAGAGATGTTTAGCCAGCTGCTGCTGATATTCCTTGAACTTGTCGCCCTGATATTCGGAGTAGTTCATCTGCTTGAGGATGTTGATGAGCTGCTTGAAGAATGTGCGGCATGTCTCGAAGTTGTCGAAGTTGAAGGTACGCTCACAGATGCCGAGAATCAGGTCCAGCATATATTTCTGCCTGTCCATTGAGGACACCGCATCGATGGCGTCGAACGCGTCCTGCTGGAGGAAAGCGAAGTCGATGAGCTCCGACTTCCAGAAAGACTCGTGGTAACTCATCGGCACTCCATCGTCTCCCAGGATGTTAATCTGGTCGGCCATCTCCTTGCCGCGCCTTACTATATTCTTGGCTTTGAGCACCTTGTCTACCCAGCCTTTCTCGATCTTGGAGTCGAGGTATGAGATGATTTCAGGATATTCGAGATACTTGGAGTAGGATTCGATAGGGTTGACGGCAGGGTAGCGCTTCTGGTCGGCGCGGCTCTGCTCCAGGGCGTAGAAGCATCGGGCCGCCTTCTTGGTGGATTCTGTCACAGGCTCCTTGAGGTTGCCTCCGGCAGGTGAGACCGTGCCGATGAATGTGATCGCCCCGGTCTTCCCGTTCACCAGACGTACCATGCCGGCACGGGCGTAGAAGTTGGAGATGATGGCCGAGAGGTCAACAGGGAACGCATCCGCGCCCGGGAGCTCCTCCATACGGTTGGACATCTCCCTGAGGGCCTGGGCCCAACGTGAGGTGGAGTCTGCCAGGAGCAGGCAGCGCAGCCCCATGGCTCGGTAATACTCACAGATGGTCATGGCCGTGTAGACGGATGCCTCGCGTGCGGCCACAGGCATGTTGGAAGTGTTGCAGATGATGGTGGTGCGCTCCATGAGCTTGCGCCCCGTGTGCGGGTCGATGAGTTCAGGGAACTCGGTGAAAATCTCAACGACCTCGTTGGCACGTTCTCCGCAGGCCGCCATCACTATCACATCGGCTTCGCCCTGCTTGGCTATGGCGTGCTGGAGCACGGTCTTTCCGCAGCCGAACGGTCCAGGGATGAAGCCCGTGCCGCCTTCCGCGATGGGGTTGAAACTGTCAATCACGCGCACTCCGGTCTCCATGATCTTTTCCGGGCGCGGCTTTTCGCGGTAAGCCTTGACAGCCACCTTGACAGGCCACTTCTGTGTCATGGTCACATCCACGTCCCCGTCAGGGCCTGTGAGCGTGGCGATCACCGTATCGACATTGTACTGCCCGGCAGGGGCTACCGACTTGACGGTGAAATCTCCTTTGAAGTTGAACGGCACCATTATCTTGTGGGGCAGCCATCCTTCCTTGACTTCGCCGAGCCAGTCGGCGGCTGAAACCTTGTCGCCAGGCTTGGCGAGGGGAGTGAAGTCCCAGAGCTTCTTGCGGTCCAGAGGGTCGGTGTATTCTCCTCGCTTGAGGAAGACTCCGGTCATGGTGGTGAGGTCGTTCTGCAGACCATCGTAGACGCTGGACAGGAGTCCGGGCCCGAGGGTCGCCTCAAGCATCCTGCCGAGGAACTCGACCTTGTCGCCGTTCTTGAGGCCTCGGGTGCTCTCGAAGACCTGCACGGAAGCCTTGTCTCCGTTGACCTTGATGACCTCGGCCAGGAGCTGGGTCCCTCCGAGGTCGATGTGGCAGAGCTCATTTTCCGCCACCGGTCCGTCGACGCTCACCGTCACGAGGTTGGAGACGATGCCTGTCACCTTTCCTGTAGTATTCATTGTATCTGTGTGTTTTTCTTGTTGTCGTATGTTGAGCGTATCTCCTGTACGAGTTTGCGGAAATATTTCTGCCCCGTCTCCGGGTCGAGCCTTTCCCAGCGTTCCACCACCTTCAGCTTGGCGACGAAGGCTAGGATGAGATCCAGATCGAAGAGCGACCAGAGGGCCAGTTCGTCCGCCTTGCGCCACATCAGGTCGTCAAGCCCCCTCTCTCTGTGGAGAATGCTGCCGCAGTCAAGTACGGTCTGGACTTCCTGCCTGAGCAGCTCTTCATCTTCCAATCCGCTGTCGATCCTGATGATGTCAGTCCCTTCCGGGCGGCCGACGGTGGAGTTGACCCAGTTGACTTTTGTGTTTCGGACCATGAGGTCGTAGGTGAAGAACCCGCGGACGAAACGGTTGCGGTGCTTCAGTGCTGCGAGGTAGAAGTCCGGCCCGAGGCTTTCCTCGTCATATCCGGAGAGGAAAAAATCCAGGATGGAGTTGTCCCGTCCGGAGAGCTGTGAGCGTATCTCCTCCAGAACGGCGGCGGTGTCTATGTGCCACGCTTTCGGTGAACCGCTCTGCAGAAGGGGCAGGCCCGCTATGATGTACTCGTAGTTATTCATCCTGTCCGAAGAGAATCTTCCTTGTCACAGGGCGGATGTAACCGGAGATGAGTTCGCGGAAAGTCTCGTCGCTCAGACTGACATACCAGCTGCCACCCTTGGGGCCGATGGTGAAGCCTCCGGCAAGTTTCTTGGAGAATTGCGCCTGTACGCCCTTGCCGAGGGTTTCCTGCAGGCTGTCCTTGACCCACGGCTCCAGCTCAGACTGCATGGTGGCGGGGAGGACGAGGGAAAGATCGCAGCTTTCCTCGGCATTGAACTTGTCGGCCACGGCGCTGATGATCTTCTTGATGAACTCCGGATCGGTGAGGGCATCGCCGACCTTGCTGTTGACCAGAGAGCCGACCAGAAGGTCCTCAATGCTCTTCTTGGCTGTCTGGAGGCTCTGAGAGGCGGCCATCCTGATGTCGGATTCGGCCTTGGCCTTGAGCGACGCGGCGTCCTTTTCTGCCGCCGCTACTATGGATGCTGCCTCGGCGCGGGCCCCGGCCACTATCTCGTCGGCTTGCTTATGTGCCTTGGCAAGAAGAAGTTCTCCCTCCTCCTTGCCTTTCGACAGTCCCTCGTTGTAGAGCTTGTCGGTAAGTTCCTGTAGTTTGTTGGACATATAGAGTTTGTTATTAGTCAAAAAGTGCCTGGCCGCGAGTTGCGGTCAGGCACAAATATACGCAAAAATAAAGTCAAATTCAATATGTAAGGCGGCCCTGTGTCACGGCATGTACAGGTATTGCTATCCGAGGAATCCGAGCAGAATACCGGCAGCCACAGCGGAACCGATCACACCGGCCACATTAGGGGCCATGGCATGGGTGAGCAGGTGGTTGGACGGGTCAGCTTCGAGGCCTACGGTCTCGGAGACGCGGGCCGCATCAGGCACTGCTGATACTCCGGCGTTGCCGATGAGCGGGTTGATCTTCTTGCCCTCCGGCAGGAAGAGGTTCATCAGCTTGGCGAAGCATACCCCGCCGAAGGTGGCGATGACAAAGGAGATGAGACCGAGTGCGAAAATCTTGACGGAATTGCCTGTCAGGAATACGTCAGCCTGAGTTGACGCACCTACGGTGACGCCGATAAGAGTGGTCACCACATCGATGAGCGGACCGCTTACGGTGGTGGCGAGCCTCTTGGTCACACCGCTCTCCTTGAGCAGGTTGCCGAAGAAGAGCATGCCGAGGAGCGGAAGTCCGGACGGGACGATGAACGCGGTGCAGATGAAGCCGATGATAGGGAAGATGATCTTCTCCTTCTGGCTTACTGTACGTGGTTTGCTCATCCTGATGAGACGCTCTTTCTTGGTGGTGAGCAGGAGCATTATCGGTTTCTGGATGACAGGCACAAGAGCCATGTATGAGTATGCCGACACTGCGATGGCTCCCATCAGCTCAGGAGCGAGCTTGGAGCTGAGGAATATGGCGGTAGGGCCGTCAGCACCGCCGATGATGCCGATGGCACCGGCTTCGTTAGGGGCGAAGCCCATGGTGAGAGCCAGTATGTAAGCTCCGAAGATACCCAACTGTGCCGCTGCTCCGATGAGGATCAGCTTCGGCTGCGAGATGAGGGCGGAGAAGTCGGTCATCGCTCCGATGCCGAGGAATATCAGCGGCGGATACCAGCCCTGACGCACACCCTGGTAGAGGATGTTGAGAACGGATCCTTCTTCGTATATGCTGACATTCATCCCCATCGGGAGAGGAATGTTGCCGATGATCATTCCGAAGCCGATCGGGACAAGCAGAAGCGGCTCCCATTTCTTGACGATGCCGAGTGTGATGAACACCAGGCCTATCAGGATCATCACCAGATGCTGCCAGGTGCAGTTGGCGAATCCTGTGAACTGCCAGAACTGCTGCAGGCTGTCTATGACGTTTTCCATCAGGCGATTGTCACGATTTTGGCATCCTCAAGCACGGAATCTCCCTTGGAGACATGGACTGCGGTCACAGTGCCGTCCACATCTGAGAGGATCTCGTTCTCCATCTTCATGGCCTCGATGACAGCAACCTTCTGGCCGCGCTTCACTGCCTGGCCTTCCTTGACGTCGACGCTGATGATTACGCCCGGGAGAGGGGAGACGATGTCCTTGCCGCCGGCTTTCGGAGCAGCGGCGGCCTGCGGTGCGGGAGAAGCTGCTGCCGGGGCCGCTGTCTGGACAGGGACTGCCTGCACTGCGGGGGCTCCGCCTTCAATCTCCACATTGTAGGTGACACCGTTGACTGTGACGCTGGCGTTGTTGCCTTCCACGCCGGCTACGGCTACATTATATTCTTTGCCGTTGATCTTGAACTTGTATTCTTTCATTTCCTTATTTGTTTTCTGAAGTTGAACTGAGCCCCGTCCCATGCAGAGGCGGGATTGTGCTTGATTGTTATGACGCCGCTCTCCACATCGTGGATGCTGTCTCCCAGATACAGGCAGAGGGCTGCCACTGCCGCTATCTCATCGTCCGAACTGCATTCGGCCTGGAGAGCGAGCGCGATGGCTGCGGCCACTTCGGAATCAGGGGAGGCTTTCGTGGCTTTCGGCGCACGCTTGAAGGATATCTTCCCGGAGAAGATGGCTCCCGAGAGACTGTAGATGAAGTACAGGATGACAAGGGCCAGAAATACCACCGCCACGCTGATGAGCGTTAGCGTCCATCCGTGCGGGTCGGTCTGGGCCATCCTGTCCGAACCCGCGGTGAGGAGACTAAAGAGGCAGGTTGTCATGTTTCTTTGCTGGCATTTCCTGATGCTTGCCGTCGAGCACCTCAAGTGCGCGGATAACGCGGAATCTTGTGTTGCGCGGCTCGATTACATCCTCGATGTATCCCTTCTGCGCGGCCTGATATGGGTTGCAGAAAAGATCGTTGTATTCTTTCTTCTTCTCTTCGGCGAGTGCGGCCTGCTTCTGAGGGTCGGTCTCGGCCTTGAGTTCCTTGCCGTAGATGATGCCCACAGCACCTTCAGCTCCCATCACGGCGTAGTTTGCAGACGGCCATGCGTAGTTGATGTCACCGCGCAGCTGCTTGCAGCTCATTACAATGTGTGCTCCGCCGTAGCTCTTGCGGAGTGTCACGGTGACCTTAGGCACGGTGGCCTCACCGTAGGCGTAGAGGAGCTTGGCGCCGTTGGTGATGATCGCGCCGTACTCCTGCTGCGTGCCGCAGAGGAATCCCGGGACATCGACCAAGGTCACGAGAGGGATGTTGAACGCGTCGCAGAAACGGACGAAACGTGCCGCCTTGCGTGACGCGTTGATGTCAAGCACACCCGCGAGCACACGCGGCTGGTTGGCCACTATGCCGATGCTCCGTCCGCCCATGTGGGCGAAGCCTGTGATGATGTTCTTGGCGAAGTCCTTGTGAACCTCGAAGAAGTCGCCGTCGTCAGCAATGCTGCTGATTACGCCGTACATGTCGTATGCCTTGTTGGGGTTGTCAGGTATTATGCTGTTGAGCGCATCGTCCACCCTGCCTGCCGGATCGGAAGTCTGGCGCAGCGGTGCCTTTTCCATGTTGTTCTGAGGTATGAACGAAAGCAGGCGGCGTATATTGGCGATGCCCTCGTCCTCGGATGCTGCGCAGAAGTGTGCCACTCCTGACTTGGATGCGTGCACTGATGCCCCTCCGAGCTGCTCCTGATCCACGGTCTCTCCGGTGACTGACTTCACTACGGAGGGGCCTGTGAGGAACATATATGAGGTGTTCTCGACCATCAGGGTGAAATCCGTCAGGGCTGGGGAGTATACCGCTCCGCCCGCGCAAGGGCCGAATATTCCGCTGATCTGGGGAACCACGCCGCTTGCGAGGATGTTCCTCTCGAAAATCTCACCGTAGCCTGCGAGCGCGTCGATGCCCTCCTGGATGCGGGCTCCGCCGGAGTCGTTGAGCCCTATGATCGGGGCGCCGACCTTGACGGCCATGTCCATGACCTTGCAGATCTTCTCCGACATCGTCTTGGAGAGCGAGCCTCCGTTGACGGTGAAGTCCTGGGCGAAGACGAAGACGAGCCTGCCGTCTATGGTGCCTTGTCCCGTTACGACCCCGTCACCGTCGATGTGCGAGGCCTCCATGCCGAAATCCGTGCAGCGATGGTGCACAAACATGTCGAACTCCTCGAAACTGCCAGGATCGAGAAGTCTGGCGATCCTTTCTCTCGCCGTGAGCTTGCCCTTGGCGTGCTGTGCGTCAATGCGCTTCTGCCCTCCTCCGAGAGCGGCCGAGGCGCGTCTTTCGACGAGCTCTGCGATTTTCTCTTCTTGTATGCTCATATTGATGATGATATTCTAAACGCCCGCTTTTCTCTTGCGAGTGCGCGGGCGCAAAGATACTTATTATTTTTGAAACCGCGACAGGGCGCGGGGCAAGTTATTGCTGCTGGTGTGCCGGTCTCAGAAGGTCGAGAACGGTCTTCACCGGATTGAATGTCTCAAGCGGCACTTCGACGAAAAGGGTGTTCCAGTCGGACATGGATCCGTTCCACAGGCCCGGCAGTTCAAGGGCCTTGAGCTCGCGTCCGTGCCAGCTCTTGCGGCTGATGAGTCCGGTCTCTTCGTCCACATGGGCTGTGAGGTCGAAGTGACGGCCCTCGTGGTTCTCCAGACAGCAGACTATGTCCACTGGATTAAAGTGTGTGGAGCCTTTGAGAAGTTCGGCTGAACGGGGATCGTCGGGGTTGATCTGGGCAGCCTCGAGTATCTGTAAGGATGTCGCCCCGTCGCTGCCGCGGATGATGAACGGGCCGCCGCCGGGTTCCCCCTGGTTGCGCACCATGCCGCACACCCTTATGGGACGGTCGAGTTTTGCGCGGAGGGCCTGTGCTCTGTCGCGGCAGTCCTTGGCTTCCGGCAGCTCAATGCACAGGGTGTCGCGCAGGAAGACTTCGATCTCATTGCAGAGGTCCTGGCACTCCGGGGTCGCATACGGGTCGTCGAGGTTGATGTTGTATCCGGGGATATATGCCAAGTCGGACATCTCCTTGCGCATCTGTGTCATCTGGTCGAGGGCGAAGATGTAGCCGCGTATGGTGTCGCGCAGCTGCAGGGCGCGCCCCATGAGCACTTTTTTCCAGCGGTATGTCACGGGCTGCAGCCTCTCCACGCAGACGTTGTCTATGTTCTTGATGGACACGAGCTCGGCCTTGAGGGCGTTGAGATTGTGGATGAGGGCCCCGTGCCCTGCCGGACGTGTGAGGACGGTGCCGTCTTCCTTGAGGAACGGACGGTTGTCCATGTCCACGGCTATGGTGTCAGTGGCCTTGTCCTGGTATGTGAAGGTGATGTTGTACCTGACCCCGTAGCGTTCTTCATAAGCCGCCTGGATCCCCTCCAGCACCTCGCGGAACAGGGGTTCGTGCTCCGGCGTGATGGTGACCGTGAGGTTGACGCTGCCGTCAGGGTTGCGCATATATGCCTGGCCCTCGACGAGGTGTTCTGCCAGGGCGGTGCGGACTTCGTCAGGGTAGCGGTGGAACTTGAGTACCCCTTTCGGCTTGCTGCCGTAGTCCAGACCTTCCGCCGTCAGCAGCCTGTGCGCTGTCCTGACAGGGTCAAACGGGGCTGTCCCGAAGACGGCCGGGTCGTAGAATGCGAATTTTTCGAGCTTGTCGCTCAGGCGGCGCACCGCCTCGTTGGGCTCGTCCATCCCGGCGAAGATGTCCTTGAACATCCGGGATGCCGCCCCTGATGCCGGCACGAATTTGCACCTGCCGTCCGTCTGTGCGGAGTCCGCGTAGGCGGCCGCTTCCCGGGACGCTTCTTCGTCCAGAACCTCGATCCCGCGGGACGGGGTCGCGGGCGAGATGATGTCAAGCCAAGGGAAACCCTTGCGGAAACGCTCGATCTGAGCATCGATACTGGTCTTGTCCATAATGCGTTATTAGTTAGAGGTAAAATTCACGTCTGTAGCTGTAATTCGTCCGGAGCTCCACGAACTTGGTCGGGTTCATGCGGAACATGAAGTCATCTGTGAAGATGGGGTAGTTGTACTGGATCATGGCGGCTATCTGGCCCTGGGACTTGTCCAGGACGTTGAGTTTGACGGCCTGGTATTCCATGATGTCGGTTTGCGGGAAGAACTCGTAGAGGTCGCTGATCCCGAGGAACCTGGCTGTGGAGCGGACTGCCATGGAGGTGCCTATCTGCTTGCCCTGCAGGGAGTAGCCGGCGATGTGCGGGGTGGCTATGTCCACGCAGGCCATCAGGCTGGTGTTGATCCATGGTTCGTGGCTCCACGAGTCGATGGCCACAGGGCCGAGGCGGGGTATGGCGGCCATCAGGGCCTGCTCGTCCACGATGTCGCCCTGGGAGGTGTTGATAAAAAATGCGCCCGGTTTCATCTTGGCGAAGAAATCCGCTCCGGCCATGCCTTTGGTCTGCTCGGTGAGGGGCACGTGCATGGTCACTATGTCGGAGTTCTCCAGGAGATGGTCCAGGGAGCAGAACTGGGTGTACCACTCGACCTCTGCTTTCTGCGGGTCGTGCCTCAGAATCTTGAATCCGAGCGCCCTGCCCATGGACTCGACCCTCTGGCCGATGCTGCCCAGGCCTATTATGCCGATGGTGGCGCCTTCGAGGCTTATGCTCTTGCGCGCCGCCGCCCCGTAGAGGGCTGAGAAGACGTAGTCGGCTACGGCCCCGGCATTGCAGCCGCTGGCGTTTTTGAAGAAGATGCCGTTGCGCCGGCAGTAGTCTATGTCGATGTTGTCCGTGCCCACCGTCGTGGTGGCGATTATCTTGACGGCCGTGTCTTTGAGAAGGTTCTCGTCGCATCTGGTTCTGGTGCGGATGACCAGGGCGTCGGCATCCATGACATCGGCGTGGGAGATGAGGGGCCCTTCCATGTAGCGGACCTCGTCGGCGTAGGGCTCGAACACTCCTTCTATAAAGGGGATCTTGTTGTCTATGACGATTTTCATCACTTGATAATCAAATCTTTGACGTATCCGTCGGCTGGCTTCCCGCAGAACAGCTCGTTGTCGCGGACCAGAGTGTTGATCTTGTCGATGAGGGCCTTTTTCTGGAAAAGCAACTGGCTGCGGACCACCGAAGAACTTACTGTAATGTAGAGTTTGCCGTCCCGGAAGAATTTCTTGACGGTATACGGGCCGGCGCCCGAGGCGTCGTCCCATGCGGAGAAGACGAGGTGGGTGTTGAAGGCGCGGCTCATGGAGTTGCTCTGGAGGTAGATCTTTATGAGCTCCGAGAGCGGTGTGGGCTTCTGGCGGCGCAGTCTGTAGTCGGGCCTATTCATCAGTCCTTGTGAAGACGCCTCCTTCCGCCTTTATGTAAGCCCTGTCAGAGGTGACGGCGTCAACTATCCCGCGCGTGCGGACCTTGTCGGAGTCGGTGATGAAAATTTGGCCGAAACCTTTGTCCGCCACCATGCCGAGAAGGTTGCCGATACGGCCCGGGTCGAGCTTGTCGAAAAGGTCGTCGAGAAGCAGCATAGGCTCGGTGAGGCAGGACTGCCGCATCAGTTCGTATTGGGCGAACTTAAGGGCCACGATGAAAGACTTCTGCTGCCCCTGGGAGCCGCAGCGCCGGATGGGGTGGGAGTCCATCGTGAAAATGAAGTCGTCCCGCTGTATGCCGGCCGAGGTGAAATGCAGGGCCATGTCACGCTCGCGGCGGGCTCTGAGGATGTCCGCAAGGCTGCCGCCGTCCATGTCCGTGCGGTATTCTATGGAGACGTCTTCCCGGCCGCCGGATATCTCGCCGTAATATCTGCGCACCACCGGTACGAGGTCGTGGCAGAAGCCTCTCCTGCGTGCGGCGACGGGTTCCGCAAGCGACGAGAGCCTCCCGTCGAAAGCGTCCAGCAGGTCGGGGTCGGCGATGCCGTCCTTGAGCAGGCGGTTGCGCTGGAGAAGCAGGCGGTTGTACTGCTGCAGGGCTGAAAGGTATTCCCTGTCCATCTGCGAGAGGACCGAGTTGACAAAGCGGCGCCTCTCGTCCCCGGACTCGCTGACAAGGGAGATGTCCGCGGGTGATACCATCACTATGGGCAGGACTCCGATGTGTTCCGAGATGCGTCCGTATGGCTTGTCATCGCGGCGCAGCTTCTTCTCTCCCCCTTCACAGACCTGGATGCTGAAGCGTGATTTGAGCCCTTCCCGCATGGTGTACATTCCCGAGATTGCGAACGAGGAGCAGCCGTGGCGGAAATTGAACCTGTCCGAGGCGGCGAACGCGCTCTTCGTCATGGAGAGATACCATATCGCGTCGAGCAGGTTGGTCTTGCCCTCGCCGTTGCCGCCGCTGATGCAGTTGACGTTGGGTGAGAACTCGATTTCCTGCAGGCGGATGTTGCGGAAATCCTGTATGACTGTCTTGTCCAGAGTAGGCATATACCTGCAAAGGTAGTGATTTATTCTTTGAATGTTGAAGTATTTTTCATAACTTCGCGGGCTGAAATGTCGAAACACGATAATTGAACTAATTTAAGATATGGCCAACACAAATGTCAAGGACAAGGAGGCGGTGATCGAGCAGAATCTCGAGAAGACCGTTTCTTCTACAGAGCAGTTTTATAATGATCACAAGAAGGTGATCTGGGGTGTGGTGACCGCAGTTGTGGTCGTCTTTCTCGGAGCCATCGCATGGAACAAGTTCGTCTACCAGCGCCAGTGCGCGGAGGCTATGGAGCAGGCCTTCCCGGCCGAGACCAGTTTCCGCAACGGGGAATATGAGCTTGCCCTCAACGGGGACGGCAACAATCTCGGTTTTGCCGACATAATCAAGAATTATGGCAACAAGGCGGGCAAGGCCATGCCTTTCTACGCCGGCGTGTGCGAGCTTCAGCTCGGCAACTTCGACTCGGCCCTCTCTTATCTCAAGAAGTATAAAGGCAAGGAGCCTATCCTCGCCGCCCGTGCCAAGGCTTGTGAAGGAGACGCCTATGTGGGACTCGGCAAATACAGTGAGGCGGTCGCTGCCTACAAGGCTGCTGTGGCCAAGGCGGACAATCTTTTCGCCGCTTCATACCTCGTCAAGGAAGGCCTCGCCCTCGAGGCTCTCGGTGACAAGGCCGGCGCACTCGCATGCTACAACAGCGTCCGTGACAATTATCCTCAGTCTCCGGAAAGCTACGAGATCAACAAATACATCGCACGAGTATCCGAATAGCAAAATATGGGAAGAGCGTTTGAATTCCGCAAGGAGAGAAAGATGAAGAGGTGGGGTCACATGGCCCGCACCTTCACGAAACTGGGCAAGGAAATCACTATTGCCGTCAAGCAGGGCGGCCCTGATGTCACCGGCAACCCTCGTCTGCGTGCCCTGATGGCAGAAGCCCGCAGCGAGCAGATGCCCAAGGAGAACATCGAGCGTGCGATCAAGAAGGCGACCGAGAGCAAGCAGGGCGACTTCAAGGAGATCGTCTACGAAGGCTATGGTCCTTATGGCATAGCGTATCTCGTGGAGGCCGCCACGGACAACAATACCCGTACTGTAGCCAATGTCCGGAGCTATTTCACAAAATGCGGCGGTTCATTGGGAACGTCAGGTTCCGTAAGTTTCATGTTCGACCACAAATGCGTTTTCCGCATCAAGGAGAAAGAGGGGATGGATCTTGAGGAGCTTGAACTTGAGATGATAGATTACGGCGTGGACGAGCTCTATGAGCAGGAAGAGGAAGACAAGGACGGCAACATCACCAAGGAGGTTGTCATCTACGGAGACTACTCCGCTTACGGACAGATCCAGAAATATATCGAGGACAACGGCTACGAGCTGATCTCCGGAGGATTTGAGCAGATCCCTAACGTGGAGCTCAAAGATGTGACACCGGAGCAGCGCGCGACCCTTGACAAACTTACCGGACTTCTTGAGGATGACGAGGACGTGACCAACGTCTACACGACCCTCAAACCGGCAGAAGAATGATTGCTTTTTTACATTAAGTAAAGTTTATTTTCAATCAGCCGCAGTGATGCGGCTGATTTTTTTGCAAGTTCGGAAATTTGCGTTATATTTGCAGTGTACTAATAAAGTAATACACAATAGATGATAAAAACACAGAATCTGGCATTCAGTTACGGCAAGAAGGAGGTCCTCAGGAATATCAGCCTGAGTCTTGAGCCAGGCAAGATATATGGCCTGCTCGGAGAGAACGGGGTGGGCAAGACGACGCTCTTGACCCTGCTGTGCGGCTTGAAAAAACCTGTGGCCGGCACTATCGATGCCGACGGTCACAATCCTTACAGGCGTGAGCCGTCGCTGCTCTCGGATCAGTATTTCCTGCCCGACGATGTGGCGCCGTCTTCTGACAAGGCGTTGGAGTGGGCCAGGTCAAGGGGATGTTTCTGGCCGCACTTCAGTCTGGATCTTTTCTCGGAGATACTGACAGTCTTTGAAGTGGACAAGGACCAGAAGTTAAGCACCATGTCCGCGGGCCAGCTCAAGAAGACCCATATATCTTTTGCGCTTGCTTGCTCCGTGAAATATCTGCTCATGGACGAGCCGACCAACGGGCTTGACATACCTTCCAAGGCCCAGTTCCGTTCCGCCATACTCAAGTACACTCCTGAAGATACCACCATAGTGATCTCCACCCATCAGGTGAGGGACCTTGAGAACGTGATAGACCCCATAATAATCCTTGACCGTCAGGATGTACTTCTGAACGCCTCTCTGGAGAAGATTTCAAACAAGTTGTTCTTTGACTACGGCAACTCCCTGCATCCTGAGAGCCTTTATTCTGAGCAGCTTCCGGGCGGATTCATCCAGGTTTATCCCAATGTGACAGGAGAGGACAGCAAGGTCAGCATCGAGGCGCTCTTCAATGCGGTACACAAAAACAAGGAACTGGTAAAATCGCTTTTTGAGAATGAATGACATATTTGACTTCGGCAGGTTCGGCAGATATTTCGCCTATGACCTGCGCAATGTGAAAAACAGTTTCGGCTGGTCGATGATCGTGCTGTCGCTGCTGCCGGCTATTGTATTTGTGATTTCCGAACTCTTTTCCTTGACAATCCACGGACGTTTCACTGATATGCCCGATCCGGTAAGGTATGTGTCGGTATATATAGGACTGTTTGTGGTGTGGCTCGTGGCTCCGTCCAAAATCTGGGGGAAGGTCACCGACAGGCGCTACGGCTCCGACTGGCTGATGCTTCCTGTATCAGGCTTCGAAAAGTGGCTCTCCATGATGCTCATCTGCATACTGGTGCTGCCTCTCTGCCTTGCGGCGGTGATCTTTGCCGGTGATACCGTGTGCACTCTTGTCTTCGGAGACACTTATGCGGGGAAGCTGATGCTCTCCGAACTCGGAACCCTCGGGGAACTCAATCATGATGAAGGAGTCCATTTTGATTTCTTCTCACTTGGCTATTTGACCTGGCTTTCCAATATCCTGATATTCACTCTCGGTGCTCTCTGTTTCAAAAAGGCCAAGGCTGCAAAGACCATCCTTGTATGCTTCGCCGTAGCTACGGTCTGCAGCCTGATATGCACCGCCATCATAGGGCAGGCGGCGTTTACATCTGACGATGTCGAATGGCTGTTCCGCGATCTTTCTCCGGAGCAGGTGATAGGCAGGCTCAATGTGATATTCAACATCGTATATTTCACGGTCATGGCGGCTGTGGTAGCTGCCTGCTACTTCAGGATCAAGACAATAAAGCATTAGAGATGGAATTTGACAGCAACAGGCCCATATATCTCCAAATAGCTGACAACATCTGTGAACGGGTGCTCTCGGGCGAACTGAAGCCCGCCGACCGCATCCCTTCAGTCAGGGAATGGGGAGCGAGGATAGGGGTCAACCCCAATACGGTGGTGCGATCATACGAAGTCCTCTCCGACAAGGGGGTCATCTTCAACCAGCGGGGGATAGGATTCTTCATCGCCTCCGACGCGGTGGACATCATCCGTCAGACGGAACGCCGGAAATTTATAGAACAGGAGCTTCCAGCCTTCCGCAACAGGGCGGAGCTGCTCGGAATACAATTGAAAGACTATATAAAATGAAAAGAACTTTTTCAGCGGGCGCGCTGCTCGTGGTGGCGGCCCTTTTCTGCACTTCGTGCAAGTTTGTCAGTTACAAGGGGGAAAATTTCAGCCGGGGCGGGGTTCTCGTGGCCACGGACAGCCTTGTCACCAGAAGCTTTGAGGTGGATGATTTCAAATCCCTGAGCGTGAACGTGCCGTGCGACATCCGCTTCACTCCTGGTCCGAAGAGCGTGAGCGTCCATGCCGCCGGCAATCTTGTGGACGCGCTCGCGTTTGAAGTGGACTCCACCGGTTGCCTTGGCATCTCGACTCCGGGATACCGCCAGATACTCAACGCCAGGACAGTGGTGTTCACAATAAGCGCCCCGACTCTTGAGGGCCTTACCATCAAAGGGGCTTCTGATGTGGAGTTGGAAGGAAACCTTGTCGCCGACTCGTTCATGATCGACATCAGCGGGGCCGGGGATGTGGAGGCTGACAGCATCAAGGCTTCGCAGGTGAGCGTCAATGTGCGAGGAGCGGGAGACATAGATATCGAAAATCTTGACTGCGACAGCCTGTCAGTCAACGTCAGCGGAGCCGGGGACTGCACATTCGCGGGACGTGCGGACAGTGCAGATATCGATGTACGCGGGGCCGGGGATGTTGACATCTCCGAGTTGAAGGTCCAAATCCTTTCCAAATCAGTCAAAGGTGCCGGGACTGTCAGGACCGAATAGCCGGACAGGTTATTTCAGCGGCCTGTGCCGGGCTTGGAGACTGGACTTTTCGTTCGCTCTGAGTCCGGCAAGGTCTTTTAGGGGGATGTATGCTTCAATGAACTTCTCCCAGATATAGTCTACAGCCACCTCTGACGGGTGAATCATGTCCTTGGCCCAGAAGCGGTAGTCCCTCAGGTCGTCCATCATCAGCTCGTATGCCGGGAAATACGATGCGTTGGCGGTCCCGGCTATGGCGGACTCTATGGCGATGTGCAGGGTCGATTTGGACAGGGTGTTGGCATGGGCCCCGTCGGAGAGATGTCTAATGGGGGAGACTGTGAAAATGAATTCTTTTTCCGGGTGCGCGCCCGTGATCCCTTTGAGAAGCGAAGCGCATTCTTGTACAGAGAGCATCTCCCTTTCAAATTCTTTGGAGGGCAGTTTCAGGCAATTGGACACGACCATCCCGTCGCGCAGCAGGGATCTCCAGACGAATGCGGTTCCGAGGGTGATGATGACCCTGTTGCTTCTCTCCCAGGCGGCACGGCTCTCAAGCAGTCTGGCGTTGGCGTTGGCCAGAAACTCCTCCTCGTTTTCCCTCGCGAATGAAGTATGGTGCTCGAAACTGCATACGAGCCCCGCACCGGCCCCCATCATGATGCAGTCTTGCTCCGAAAACGGTTCCCCGCAATCAAGCCTGTGTACGGCGGAAGCTATGGATGCGGGGTTGTAGAGGGTTCCGAACGGGTTGCGCAGCACCATGAAGCCGGCATCGCTGAGCTTCTCTCCGATGCTGTCCGAGAAGCAGCTTCCCAGCAGGGTCAGCCGGTCATCGAGGCTTATCACCGCGCCCGACGGCTGCAAGTTTATCTCTGTTCTGAATTTCATAAGCAACGGCAAATTTAGTATTTTTGCCCCGTTAAAATCTCATCTTATGAAACTTTGTCTCAAACGGATTCTCGCTTCTGCCATTGTACTCGCGGCCGCAGTCTGCGCCGCTGCGCAGGAGCGTACACTTCATATCGTTACCACCGGTGACGTGCACGGTTCCTGGTTTGACCGTCCTTATGTGGAGGGGCAGGCCTCCAGGACCAGCCTGATGTCGGTGAAGCACTATGTGGACAGCCTGCGCTCTGCCGCGGGTCCGGATAATCTCCTTCTGCTTGATGCCGGCGACTGTCTTCAGGGCGACAATGCCGCTTACTATTACAACTATGTCCGTACCGATGTTCCTCACCTTTTCCCGCGTCTTGTGGAGTATATGGGCTATGATGCCGTGGTTGTCGGCAACCACGACATCGAGACGGGCCATGCGGTCTATGACAGGGTGGCTTCGGAACTCGCTCAAGCGGGAATCCCGTGGCTCGGAGGCAACGCCCTGCGCACCGCAGACGGAAAGCCGTATTTCCCGATATGGAAGATTTTCGAGAGGGCCGGGATGAAGGTGGCCGTACTCGGTTTCACCAACCCCAACATGAAGGCCTGGCTTTCCGAGCCTCTGTGGAGGGGTATGGATTTCGTCTCGCTCATCCCTCTAGTACAGGAGGCTGTGGACGAGGTCCGGGCCACGCAGAAACCGGATGTCACGGTGGTGGCGGTGCACTCCGGTACCGGAACGGGGGACGGCTCGGCCCTTGAAAACCAGGGACTTGACCTTCTGAACTCGCTGAGCGGTGTGGACGTGCTCGTCTGCGCCCACGACCATAGACCTTATGTGGCGGAGAAAGACGGCTGTGTGCTTGTCAACGGTGGGGCACGTGCCGGCAATGTCGGGCATGTCACGGTAAGCCTCGGAGCCTCAAAGACAGTGCGCGGTGAGACTGTAAGGATGAACAAAACCCTGGTGGACACACTGATGCGGAAGGAGTTCGAAGCCGAGTTCGAGGAGGTCAAGGCTTTCACCAACCGCAAGGTCGGCCACATCTCGATGGAACTGCGCACCCGCGACGCCTACCGGGGAATGTCGGACTATATCAACCTTGTCCATACCGTGCAGATCGGCGTCCCGGAGGCGCAGATTTCTTTCGCGGCACCGCTCACATACGATGGCACCGTCAAGGCGGGGGACGTGATCTACAACGACATGTTCACCATCTACCCTTATGAGAACCAGCTTTTCGTTCTGAAACTTACCGGGGCCGAAATACGCAACTACCTCGAATACTCTTACGACACCTGGATACAGACCCCGGGGAGGCATGTGCTGAAGATAGTTGACAGCCCGGATGCGCGTACCGGCGCCAGGAAGTGGTCGTTCAGCGCCCGCCCGTACAACTTCGATTCAGCTGCCGGCCTTGTCTATACGGTGGACGTGACCAAGCCTTACGGCAAAAGGGTCAAGATAGCCTCACTTGCCGACGGCAGCACCTTCGACGAGAGCACCTGGTACAATGTGGCGATGACCTCGTACCGCGCCAACGGAGGTGGGAACATCCTCTTCAAGGGAGCCGGTCTGAGCAAGGAGGAGGCCGACAGCCGCGTGGTGGCCCGTTATCCGGAGATACGCGACATGGTATATGATTTCATCCGCTCCCACAAAGAAATTACTCCGGCACTTGTCGGCGACCCTTCCGTGACAGGAGAGTGGCACTTCGTACCGGAGAAAAAGGTGTCCAGACTGATGGACAATGATATGGAGCTTATTTTCGGAGACTTCTGAGCTTCTGCTGGAGCGTCCCGTCGACAGCCATCTTCATCATCTTGCGGCTCTGCTCGAACTGTTTGATCAATTTGTTGACATCCGCAAGAGTGGTTCCCGAGCCTTTGGCGATCCTTGAGCGCCTGGAGCCGTTGAGGCACTCCGGGTGCTCTTTTTCGTAAGGGGTCATGGACTGGATGATGGCCTCGGTGGACTTGAATGCATCGTCCGGGATGTCCACATCCTTGAGGGCCTTGTCCATCCCCGGGAGCATGCCCATGATGTCCTTCATGTTGCCCATCTTCTGGACCTGCTTGAGCTGGTCGTAGAAATCGTTGAATGTGAACTGGTTCTTGGCGATCTTCTTTTTGAGCGCCCGGGCCTGCTGCTCGTCGAACTGCTCCTGGGCCTTCTCCACGAGTGACACGACATCACCCATGCCGAGGATGCGGTCAGCGACGCGGGCAGGATAGAATATGTCGAGGGCTTCCATCTTCTCGCCCATGCTGACGAACTTGATCGGCTTGCCGGTGACCGCCTTGATGGAAAGCGCGGCACCGCCTCTGGTGTCGCCGTCCATCTTGCTGAGCACCACTCCATCGTAGTCTATGGCCTCGTTGAACGCCTTGGCGGACTCGACTGCATCCTGACCTGTCATGGCATCGACCACGAAGAGGGTCTCTGACGGCTGGAGGGCCTTGTGGAGAGTGGAGATCTCGTCCATCAGCTCCTTGTCCACGACAAGACGTCCGGCGGTATCCACTATGACTATGCTGTAGCCTTCCTGCTTCGCTTTGGCGACAGCGTCCTTGGCTACCTTGACAGGGTCTTTCTCTCCTTCTTCGCTGTAGACAGGGACTCCGACCTGCTCGCCGAGCGTCTGGAGCTGGGTGATTGCGGCAGGGCGGAATGTGTCACAGGCGGCGAGCAGGACCTTCGCTCCTTTCTTGCTCTTGAGCCTGAGGGCCAGTTTGCCGCAGAAAGTCGTCTTTCCAGAACCGTTGAGGCCGGCCACAAGTATGACGGCCGGGCTGCCCTTGACATTGATCTCGCTGTGCTCCGAACCCATGAACTCGGCCAGCTCGTCGTGGACGATCTTGACCATCATCTGCTGAGGCTTGACGGCGGTGAGGACATTTGCTCCCATGGCCTTGGCTTTGACCCTGTCGCAGAAGTCCTTGGCTACCTTGTAAGAGACGTCGGCATCGAGCAGCGCACGTCTGATTTCCTTTATGGTCTCGGCCACGTTGACTTCCGTGATCTTGCCCTCGCCCTTGAGTATCTTGAAAGACCTTTCCAGTCTGTCTGATAGATTGTCGAACATTGTCTGTATTGGATTTAGATTACAAATTTAACACTTTTTGCCGTATATTTGCGCCCGTTATGGAACATCGGCATCATGCGCATCACGTTCATGCGCCCCACGTTCATGCGATTGAGTCCCTGAATGTGGTTTATTATATCGCGATCGCGCTCAATTTCGGCTTCGTGATACTCGAAGCCGTCGTGGGAGTGCACAGCAATTCCACCGGACTGTTCTCGGACGCCGGGCACAAGATGATAGACGTCTTCTCGCTTCTGATAGCGCTGGTGGCGTTCCGTCTTGCCTCGAGCCAGCCCGACAGCCGCTATACCTACGGTCACCGCAAGGCATCCGTGCTGATATCCCTGTTCAATGCCCTCCTGCTTGTCTGCGCCGTGTGCGTGATAGTATACGAGAGCATGGAGAAGTTCCTGGAGCCTTCGCCTGTGGACGGGGAGGCGGTATCATGGACGGCAGCTGCCGGCATCATCGTCAGCGGAGTGAGCGCCCTCCTGATGATGCGCCACCAGAAGAAGGACATCAACACACGGGGTGCGTTCCTGCACATGGCGGCGGACTCGATGCTCTCGCTGGGCGTGGTGCTCTCCGGCGTGGTCATCAGCCTTACCGGCTGGTACCGCATCGATCCGATAATCAGCCTTGTCATAGCCGCCGTGATCCTCTTCAACAGCATACGGCTCCTCTCCGAGGCCTTGAGGATGATAACGGACGGGGTGCCGCGCGGAGTGGATTACGATGCCGTAAAGGCCGTGATAGTCGGATGCGAGGGGGTGAAGAGCATCTTGGATCTGCACATCTGGGCTGTGAGCATCAACCAGACCGCCCTCACGGTGTGCGTGGAGGTGGACGGCCCGGCGGAACCTGTGCGCAGGGCACTGCACGAAAAACTGGATAAACTCGGGTTCAGTCCCGTTACAATAGAAACGATATGAAGAAGTGTATTATCATGTTGGCTGCCGCTGCAATGGCCGCAGCCGCCTGCTCACAGGCAGTGAAGTCCCCGGTGGGACAGTGGAAGATTGTGGCCGCTGACGGCGAGAAAGTGCAGACAGTGGAAAAGACACCATACATCGTCTTCGGCGAGGACGGACGGGTGCACAGCTGCCTGGGGGTCAACATCGCAAACGGGGACTATAAGTTCAACGGCGACACGCTCAAGATAGGGGAGATGGGCATGACCATGATGGCCGGTCTTCCGCAGGACATGGCCGTGGAGAACAAGGTCCGCGAGGCCATCAACGCAGTTGAGCGCATCAGCTATTCCGCCGACACGCTCAAACTCTCTGATGCCGAGGGCAAGGTGCGCCTCGCTCTTGTGCCCGCTACTGACGCGGAGGTCTCACAGGACTAATACTCATCCCATCCCTTGATGCTGATGCTCTCCTGCGGCTCCGCGCAGAACGCCCTGATGTAGGCAGTGGCGAGCCGGGAGTTGGTGATCAGCGGAACGTTGAAGTCGATGGCTGCACGGCGCATACGGTATCCGTTGCTGAGTTCCCCTCGGCTGAAGTTTTTAGGGATGTTTATCACAAGTTCCACCCGGTGATCCCTTATCAGGTCAACAGCTGAAGGGTGCCCCCCGGCGGAAGTCTCATCCGGACGGAGTGCCAGCTTTGCGGGCACTCCGTTCTCGTTGAGGTAGCGGCAGGTGCCTTCTGTGGCGTAGATCTCTATGCCCTTGGCGTTCAGCAGCTGGCAGGCCGGGAGGATGTCCGCTTTCTGGCGGGCGTTGCCCGAGGAGATGAGCACGGCTTTCTTCGGGATGCGGTGTCCCACGGAGAGCATGGCTTTGAGCAGGGCATCATCGAGGTTGTCCCCGATGCAGCCGACCTCTCCGGTGGAGGACATGTCCACCCCGAGCACCGGATCGGCCTCGTTGAGCCGGGAGAACGAGAACTGGGAGCACTTCACTCCCACATACTCGAGTTCGAACGGGTCGATCCCCACCGGGACCGGGTGCTCTCCGAGCATGCAGCGGGTCGCGAGTTCGATGAAATTGACTTTCAGCACCTTGGAAACGAACGGGAAACTTCTTGAGGCCCTGAGGTTGCACTCGATGACCTTGATGTAGTTGTCCGTGGCGAGGAACTGGATGTTGAACGGGCCGGTGATGTGCAGCTCCGCGGCTATGGCTGCCGTGGTCTTGCGGATTCTGGCTGCCGTGATGCCGTAGATCTTCTGCGGCGGGAACTGGATGGTGGCGTCTCCGGAGTGCACACCCGCGAACTCGATATGCTCGGAGATGGCTGAGGCGATCACCCGTCCGTTGTCGGCCACGGCATCGCACTCAAGTTCCTTGCAGCGCTGCATGAACGAGCTGATGACGACAGGGTGCTCTTCTGAGACCTCCACTGCCATGTCGAGGCAGATCTTCAGGTCATCGTAGCTGTAGCACACGTTCATGGCAGCTCCGGAGAGCACGTATGAAGGGCGTACCAGCACAGGGAAACCCACTTCTGCTATGAAACTGTCGATGTCCTCCATCGTGGTGAGTTCCCTCCATCTCGGCTGGTCGATACCGAGCTTGTCCACGATCTGGGAGAACTTGTTGCGGTCTTCAGCGCGGTCGATGTCCGTGGCCGAGGTGCCGAGAATCCTCACTCCGCTCTTCATCAGAGGCAGGGCAAGGTTGTTCGGGATCTGGCCTCCCACGCTGACTATCACGCCCATGGGCTTCTCGAGCGTGCAGATGTCCATCACGGTCTCGTAGCTGAGCTCGTCGAAGTAGAGGCGGTCGCAGCTGTCGTAGTCGGTGGAGACGGTCTCGGGGTTGTAGTTGATCATGATGGCCCTGTAGCCGCGTTTGCGCAGGGTCTGCAGGGCGTTCACCCCGCACCAGTCGAACTCCACGCTGCTGCCGATGCGGTAGGCCCCCGAGCCGAGCACTATCACGGAGCGGGAGCTCTCGCTGAAGCTGACGTCATCGGCGCTGCCGTTGTATGTGAGGTACAGGTAGTTGGTATCGGACGGGAACTCCGCCGCGAGCGTGTCTATCTGCTTGACCACAGGCCTGAGGCTCTCAGCCTTCCTGCGGGAGCGTACGTCGGACTCCGGAATGCCGAACACGCGCCCTATCTGGATGTCCGAGAATCCCTGGCACTTGGCTTTGCGCAGAAGGTCATAGCTTACCTCGCTGAGGCTCTTGACACTTTCCAGCTCACGGTAAGTGGATTCGATGTTCTCGAGCTTGTCGAGGAACCAGCGGTCGATCTTGGTAAGCTCGTGTATCCTGTCCACGCTGTAGCCGGACTCGAATGCGGCGGCTATGGCGAAGATGCGGGTGTCGGTAGGGTTCTTGAGGGCGTCGTCAAGGTCGGCGGCGCTGTAGGGCTTGTTGCATACGAAGCCGTTGGCTCCCTGTCCGATCATGCGCAGGCCCTTCTGGATGGCTTCCTCGAAGTTGCGTCCTATCGCCATCACCTCTCCTACGCTCTTCATGCTGGAGCCGATCTCGCGGGAGACTCCCTTGAACTTGGCAAGATCCCAGCGCGGAATCTTGCAGACCACATAGTCAAGGGCCGGTTCGAAGAAGGCCGGCGTGGTCTTGGTGACGGCGTTGTTGAGTTCGAAGAGCCCGTAGCCCAGACCGAGCTTGGCTGCGATGAAGGCGAGAGGGTATCCCGTGGCCTTGGATGCGAGGGCTGAGGAGCGGCTCAGACGGGCGTTGACCTCGATCACGCGGTAGTCCTCCCCGTCCGGGCTGAATGCATATTGGACATTGCACTCGCCGACTATGCCGATGTGGCGCACGATGTCGATGGCTGTCTTGCGAAGGAAGTGGAACTCCTCGTTGGAGAGGGTCTGCGACGGGGCCACGACGATGCTCTCTCCGGTGTGGATGCCGAGCGGATCGAAATTCTCCATGTTGCAGACGGTGATGCAGTTGTCGTAGGAGTCGCGCACGACCTCATACTCAATCTCCTTCCAGCCGCGCAGGGACTTTTCTACCAGCACCTGCGGGGAGAAGGAGAACGCCTTGGTGGCCACGGCGTTGAGTTCCTCTTCGTTTTCGCAGAAGCCGGAGCCCAGACCTCCGAGCGCGTAGGCCGCGCGCAGGATCACCGGATAGCCGACCTGGGAGGCTGCGGCGCGGGCCTCCTCTATGTTGGCTGCCGCGTGTGAGCGTATGGTCTTGACGCCTATCTGGTCAAGCTTCTCAACGAAAAGCTCCCTGTCCTCGGTGTCGATGATGGCCTGGACCGGGGTGCCGAGCACCTTGATGCCGTATTTGTCGAAGATGCCGTCGCGGTAGAGCTGCACCCCGCAGTTGAGGGCCGTCTGTCCTCCGAAAGAGAGAAGGATGCCCTGCGGCTTTTCCTTCTCGATGACTTTCTCCACGAAATACGGGGTGACGGGCAGGAAGTATATCTTGTCCGCCACGCCCTCGGATGTCTGCACCGTGGCGATGTTAGGGTTGATGAGCACGGTTCTGATGCCCTCTTCCTTGAGGGCCTTGAGGGCCTGTGAACCGCTGTAGTCGAACTCTCCGGCCTCGCCTATCTTGAGTGCCCCTGAACCGAGCACAAGTACTTTCTTTATTCTTCTGTCAATCATTAGAGTCTGGATATGAATTCATCGAAAAGGAACTCCGTGTCCACCGGGCCGCTTGAGGCCTCGGGGTGGAACTGGGCGGAGAAGAACGGCTTGCTGCGGTGGCGTATGCCCTCGTTGGTGAGGTCGTTCATGTTGGTGAAATACGGCTCCCAGTCAGATCCGAGGGTGGCCTCGTCCACTGCGAAGCCGTGGTTCTGGGATGTGATGAAGCAGCGCTCCGTGCCGTTCATCCTCACCGGCTGGTTGTGGCTGCGGTGTCCGTATTTGAGCTTGAATGTCTTTGCTCCTGCGGCCAGGGACATGAGCTGGTTGCCCATGCAGATGCCGAATATAGGCCTGTCGCCCTCGTATGCCTTGCGGATGTGGTCCACTGCTGCCATGCAGAGTTCGGGGTTGCCCGGGCCGTTGGAGATGAAGAGCCCGTCCCAGTCAAGGGTGTTGAAATCGTAGTCCCACGGGACCCTTGTCACCTGCACGCCCCTGTCCAGCAGGCAGCCCAGGATCCTGTGCTTGACGCCGCAGTCTACCAGAACCACCTTCTTGCCTTCTGAGCCGTAGTGCATGACTTCCCTGCAGCTGACGGCAGCGACCTGGTTGTCGAGGTTGGGGTCATAGAAAGGGAAGTCCTCCGATGCGCCCTCGGGGATGATCTTGCCGAGCATCGCACCCTGTTCGCGGAGCATCTTGGTGAGCTCGCGGGTGTCGATGCCGAAGATTCCGGGGACTTTCTGTTCTTTGAGCCATTCGTCGAGGCTCTTGACCGCGTCCCAGTGGCTGTATTTCTCGCTGTAGTCCGAGATTATCAGGCCCTTGACGTGGATTTTCTCCGACTCGAAGGTCGTGCAGAGTCCATTGGAGTCGTATTTTTCCGACGGGATGCCGTAGTTCCCTATCAGCGGGTAGCTCACGCAGAGTATCTGCCCTTCGTATGACGGGTCGGTCAGGCTCTCCGGATAACCGACCATCGCTGTGGAGAAGACCACTTCTCCGCTGCCGGCGCCGTCGTACCCGAAGCTCCAGCCTTCCATCCTGCACCCGTTCGCAAGGACGAGCGCTGCTTTTTTTCGAGTTTCTGACATATTTATTTTTTCCAGTTGGATGCTTGTTGCATTAGTTCGGCCACCCTGTCGTTGCAGAGGTTTCCGAGGCTTCCTATGTGGGTGTGTCCAAGGTCTGATGCCTTGAGCGAAGAGGTGTCGCCTCCGGAGTATTTGAAGCGCCCCTCGTTGACCTCCACCCCCACCTGCCGGTAGGCTTCGCGGAAGGGTGTGCCTGAGAGCGTCCTGCGGTTGACCTCTTCCACGGTGAACAGGTGGGTGTAGAGAGGGTTGTCCAGGATGTGTGTGTTGACTTCGATATGTGCGAGCATGTAGTCCGTCATCTTCAGGCAGTCGTGCATCATCTCCAGGGAAGGGAAGAGTATGTCCTTGAGCAGCTGGTAGTCACGGTGATAGCCGTGGGGGAGGTTGCTGCAGAGCATCGAGATTTCGTTTTCCGTGGAGAGGATGCGGTCGCATTTTCCGCGCACCATCTCCCAGACGTCGGGGTTCTTCTTGTGCGGCATGATGCTGGATCCGGTGGTCAGGCTGTCAGGGAAGTGGATGAAGCCGAAGTTCGGGCACATGTACATGCAGCAGTCGGCTGCGAACTTGTTGAGGGTGAGGGCTATGGAGCCCATGGCTGCGGCTGTGCACTTCTCTGTCTTGCCCCGGCTCATCTGTGCTGCGACGCTGTTGATGACGGGGGAGTCGAAGCCCAGCAGACGGGTGGTCATGTCCCTGTCCAGGGGGAAGGAGTTGCCGTAGCCGGCGGCTGAGCCGAGGGGGTTGCGGTTGACTACCCTGTAGGCCCCGTGGAGCATGTGCATGTCGTCCACCAGAGCCTCCGCGTATGCTCCGAACCACAGGCCGAATGATGACGGCATGGCTATCTGGAAGTGGGTGTAGCCGGGCAGAAGCACTTCCTTGTATTTCTCGCTCAGGCCCTGGAGAGTGCGGAAGAGCTGGAGCGTCTCCTCCCTCATCGCCAGGATCTCATCGCGCAGAAAGAGTTTTATGTCCACAAGGACCTGGTCGTTGCGCGAGCGGCCGGAGTGGATCTTCTTGCCCATGTCCCCGAGTTCTCGGGTGAGGCTTAGCTCGATCTGTGAGTGGATGTCCTCCACATCGTCTTCGAGCACGAAACTGCCGTCCTTGACAGTGTCCTCTATCCTGTCGAGGGCCGCTGTGAGGCTGTCACGCTCGTCTTTGGTGAGCAGGCCGATGCTTTCCAGCATCCTGATGTGAGCCTTGGAGCCCTGTATGTCATATGCTGCCAGCCGAAGGTCGAGCTGCCTGTCGTTGCCGACGGTGAAACTCTCCACCTTTTCTGTCGCGCTTGTACCTTTATTCCAGAGTGTTGCCATGAAAATTATTGATGTATTCGGTGTATGTTTCTATTGCTTGCTGAATCTCGCTTGTGAGTATGTATTCGTCAGCCTTGTGTGAGCGTGCGGAGTCTCCGGGGCCCATCTTGATGGCCTCGCATCCGATGCGCATCCAGTCGGAGGTGGTGGGGGAGGAGAACTCCTCAAGCCCCAGGGCGCGGGCGGCTGCGAGCAGGGGCGAGCCTTCCGGGGTGGCGGATGAGCGGTTGGCGAGGTTGCGGGCTTTGAGACTGCTGCGGCACAGGGCCTGGAGTTCCTGAAGGATCTCCGTGTTGGTGTATTGCTCCGTCGGGCGTATGTCCACGACGAAGCGGCACAGGTCCGGGATGACGTTGTGGGCGCTGCCCGCCTCGATCTGCGTGACGTTGAGGCGGACATCCCCCATCCTCGGGGAGTGTCTGGTGAAGCGGTGTGAGCGCAGGGCCGCGATGTCATCGAGAGCGATGTATAGGGCGTTGACGCCTTCTGCCCGTGCCGCGTGACCGCTTACTCCGTGAGCCTCCCCGTCAAGGACAAGCAGTCCACGTTCGCTCGTGGCGGCCTTCATCCCGGTCGGTTCCCCGACTATAACCCAGTCCGGGAGGGGGAACACCCCGCTTTGCTCCAGACCCCCGCCGGCGGCATAGAGCCACCTTGCCCCGTCCGGGCCGGAGCGCTCCTCCTCCCTTGTCAGGACGAGCATGAGGTTGAAGGGTAGGGGGATATTATAAAAATGACGGAAAGTGGCAATCATCGACACCACACTTCCGCCGTCATCGTTGGAACCGAGCCCCCGGACGATACTCTCGTCGTCACCCGGATCGAAAGGGTCTCTCGTGTATCCGCCGGATGCGCTGACCGTGTCCAGATGGGCATCCAAGGCCATAGTCTTCTTGAGAGGGTCGAAATGCCGGGTCACGGAGACTATGTTGCCGCCCGGCAGGCTGTGCTCAATCCCGAAACTGTCCAGTGCTTCGCTTACCAAAGAACTGACCTTGCCCTCTTCGAAGGAGAGGGAAGGGGTGCGGACCATCTGCCGGAGAAGGTCTATGTATTCGTCATACTTTGTCATAGAGCCAGTCTTGTACCAGCACTGCCGTCAAGCAGGCTTGAGGAGTGCAGGATGCGTACACCGGTCGCACCGGAACGCAGCGCCGAAAAGGCGTTGTCCAGTTTCGGGATCATCCCCTGCGCGACACGTCCCTCGTCCTTCAGTCGGGTGTAGCCGTTGAAGTCGAGAAGCGGAATTACGCTTGACGGATCATCCAAACTGTAAAGTACGCCATTTTTTTCGAAACAATAAAGAAGTTCTGCCTTAATTGCAGCAGAAATTGATGAGGCTATGGTGTCGGCGTTGGTGTTGAGAAGCTCCCCATGGCCATCGTGGCTGATGGCGCAGAATACCGGAACTGTCCCTGAATCAATGAGTCTGAGCAGTCTCTCGGCATCTACTGACTCTGGCTTAACATCTCCCACGAGCCCGTAGTCGAGTCTGGTCACTCCATCGGACAGGAGTTTCGGGGCTCGGCGGGAAGCGGTGATGAGGCCCGCGTCGCAGCCGGCGAGGCCCATCGCGTTGCATCCATTGCTCTGAAGCAGGGCGGTGATATGCTTGCTGCACCATCCGGCGTAGACCATGGTCACAAGCTGGAGAGTCTGCGGATCGGTGACCCTGCGTCCCTCGACCATCTGCGGCTCCATCCCCAGTCTGCGCTGGAAGTCGCTTGCGATCTTGCCGCCCCCGTGCACTAGGACTTTCGGTCCTTTGAGGGACGCGAAGTCCTTGCAGAACTTCTCAAGCAGCTTCGGAGAGTCCACCACGTTGCCGCCGATCTTGACGACCTTTATCATAGGGACTCGAGCATTTTCTTGATGACCGTCTGGGCGGAGACGACCCTGTTGGCCGCTTCCGGAATCACCAGAGAGCGCGGGCCCTCTATGACATCATCGCTGACTATCATGTTGCGTCTAACCGGCAGGCAGTGCATGAAGAAGGCATTGTCGGTGAGGGCCATCTTCTCGCTTGTCACTGTCCATGAGCGGTCGCGGCTGAGGACTTTGCCGTAGTTGTCTCCCTCGTAGGCGGACCAGTTCTTGGCATATACGAAGTCGGCTCCGCGCAGTGCCTCGTCCTGGTCGTGGGTGACTCTGGCGTTCCCTACGAACTCCGGTGCGAGGTCATATCCTTCAGGGTTTGCTATCACGAAATCGTAGCCGGCGAAGTTCATGCCCTCGGCAAACGAGTTCGGAACGGCCTGCGGAAGCGCCTTCGGGTGCGGTGCCCAGGTCATCACCACTTTCGGACGCTCCTTGGTCTTGTGCTCCTCGATGGTGATGATGTCGGCGAAGGTCTGGAGGGGATGCCTGGTGGCGGCTTCCATGCTGAAGACCGGCTTGCCGGAGTATTTTATGAACTGGTTGAGGATCACCTCGTTGTAGTCGTCTTGCTTGCTTTCGAAGCGTGCGAATGACCTCACTCCTATCATGTCGCAGTAGCATCCCATCACCGGGATGGCTTCGAGCAGGTGCTCGCTCTTGTCGCCGTCCATGATCACTCCGCGCTCGGTCTCGAGTTTCCAGGCTCCCTGGTTGACATCGAGGACGATGACGTTCATCCCGAGGTTGAGCGCGGCTTTCTGGGTGCTCAGGCGGGTGCGGAGGCTGTTGTTGAAAAATACCATCAACAGGGTTCTGTTGCGGCCGAGTGTCTGGTCGGCGAACGGGTTCTTTTTGACTTGCTGTGCCTGGGCGAGCGCCTCCTTGAGGTCGCCCAGCTGGCGTATGTTTGTGAATTCTTTCATCTTGCCGTTATGCTGTGAGTTCTCTCCATGCCTTGATGAACCTGTCCGCCGTTTCGCGGCTTATGGTGAGGGACGGCAGGAGCCGGATTACTGAAGCGCCTGCAGCCCCGGTGAAGAAGTGCTTCTCGAAGAGCAGGCGGTCGCGCAGGCCGATGTACTCAGGCTTCAGTTCAAGTCCTATCATCAGCCCGCGGCCACGGTATTCCTTGAGGGCCTTGTCTCCGCGGAGGGCTGCCCCGAAGTGCTCGCCGACTCTGGCCGCGTTCTCGATGAGGTGCTCGTTCTCAATCACGTCGAGGACCGCAAGGGCTGCCGTACAGGCGAGGTGGTTGCCTCCGAAAGTTGTGCCTAGCATCCCGTATTCCGGCTTGATGTCAGGGGAGATGAGCACTCCGCCTATGGGCAGGCCGTTGGCCATGCCCTTGGCTGTGGTTATGATGTCGGCCCTGATGCCCGACTTCTGGTGAGCGAAGAACAGACCGCTGCGTCCGTATCCTGACTGTATCTCGTCCAGTATGAGCTTGGTGCCGTATTTGTCGCAGAGTGCCCTGAGGCCGCGAAGGAACTCGTCGGACGGCTCATAGATGCCGGCCACGCCCTGGATGCCCTCGATGATGGCTGCGGCATACCGGCGGCTTGAGAGTTCTCTCTCCACGGCTTCGAGATCGCCCATCGGGACGAAGCTGATATTGTCCGTGCTGTTGAAAGGGGCGCGGAGTTTCGGGTTGTCGGTGGCGGCCACGGCTCCGCTGGTGCGGCCGTGGAATGCCTTGTTGAATGCGAGCACTTTGGCTCTGCCGGTCGCGAAGGATGCGAGCTTCATGGCGTTCTCGTTGGCCTCCGCTCCGCTGTTGCAGAGGAACAGGGCATAGTCATCGTATCCGCTGGCTTTGCCGAGCCTTGCCGCGAGCTCGCGCTGGAGGGAGTTCTGCACTGCGTTGGAGTAGAAGCCGAGCCGGGTAAGCTGGTCCTGGAGCATCTTGACGTAGTGCTGGTGGCAGTGCCCGATGCTGATGACGGCGTGACCGCCGTAGAGGTCGGTGTATTCGACCCCGTCCTTGTCCCAAAGGCTTGTGTCGAGTCCGCGTACAGGCTCGATGTCCCAGAGTTTATATACTTTGAATAAATCCATGTCTAAAATGCTGAAGCTTTGAGTCTCAAGCCTGCATCTTCGGGAAAACCGAACATCAGGTTCATGTTCTGGACGGCCTGCCCCGAGGCGCCCTTGAGGAGGTTGTCGATGACGGAGCACACCACCAGCTTGCCGTCGTGCTTTTCCAGGGAAATTAGGCACTTGTTGGTGTTGACAACCTGTTTGAGGTCAACTGGGACGCTGCTCACGAATGTGAAACGGGCATCACTGTAATAGGCCCTGTAGAGGCTGGAGGCTTCATCCAGGGTGAGTTCGCAGTCCGTGTAAACCGTGGCGAAGATGCCCCGGGTGAAGTCTCCACGCATCGGGATGAAGTTGACCGGGGAACTGAAGTCCGGCTGAATCAGGGAGAGGTTGCGGCGGATTTCCTTGAGATGCTGGTGCTCGAAGACTTTGTAGGCCGAGATGTTGTCGCAGCGCCAGCTGAAGTGAGTGGTCTCGGACGGCCTCACTCCGGCACCTGTCGAGCCGGTGATGGCGTTGACGCAGATCTCACCATCCAGGATGCCTGCTTCGGCCATAGGCAGGAGAGCGAGCTGGATCGCTGTGGCGAAGCAGCCAGGGTTGGCGAGGCTTGCGGATCGCTGTATTTTTTCTCTCTGCATCTCGGGAAGTCCGTAGACGTAGCCTCCGCTCTCGTCGCGGAAGTCCTGCGCGAGGTCTATCACCTTGAGGCGGGAAGGCCGCTCATGCTGCGCCCAGAACTCGCGGCTCTTGCCGTGGGCTGAACACAGGAAGAGGACATCCACGGAGTTGAGGTCGAAACTGTCGCAGAATCTGAGTTCCGTGTCGCCGAGCAGCCCGCTGTGCACCTCGTAGAGGTGTTTGCCGGCACTGCTCTCCGAGTGGATGAAGCTCAGGTCGGCATAAGGGTGGTTGACCAGGAGTCTTATCAGCTCGCCGGCGGTGTAACCGGCCCCTCCCACGATCCCGACCCGTATCTTTGATGGGCGTTCTGCGGTGGGGGCATCGGTTTTCCTGCGGGGAGTTTTTCTTCCTGATGCGGTCTCTATATTTTGCGGTACTGCCTTGCGGCGTTTTTTTATGGTGTTTTCTGCCATTGCCTACAGGTTTTCCTCATCCTGGTGTTTGCTGTAGTATACCCGGAGCGGGGTGGAGAGCACCTTGATGAAGCCTTTGGCGTCTTCAGCGGTCCAGCCCTTCTGGGTCTCGCCGTATTCTCCGAGCCTTGACTTCACGAGGTCGTCAGGGGAGTCAACTCCCACGGTGGAGAAGCTGTATGGGCGGAGTTCCAGAGTTACGGTCCCGTTGACGTTGCGCTGGCTGCTCTCAAGCATCGCCTCGATGTCGCGCATCACCGGTTCGAGGTACTGGCTCTCGTGGAGGAACATGCCGTACCAGTTGGCCACCTGGTCTTTCCAGTACTGCTGCCACTTGGAGAGGGTGAACTTCTCGAGGAACTTGTGCGCCCCGATGATGAGCATCGGTGCTGCCGCCTCGAAGCCTACGCGGCCCTTGATGCCGATGATGGTGTCCCCGACGTGCATGTCACGGCCTATGCCGTAGGCTGATCCGATGGCTTCCACGGCCTGGATGGCCGCGATCTTGTCATCGTAGTATGCTCCGTTGACCTCGGTGAGTTCGCCTTTCTTGAAGCCGAGGCTGAGGATCTCGCTGCCGCTGCGGGAGACCTGCTTGAGGTAGGCGGATTCCGGGAGACCCTGCGTGGAGTCCAGGATTTCTCCTCCGCAGATGGAGGTCCCCCAGATGCCTACGTTGTAGGAGTATTTGAGTTTCGTGAAGTCGGCGTTGAACCCGTGCGCGTTGAGGTAGTCCACTTCCTGCTTGCGGGAGAGGTTGCCGTCGCGGGTAAGGGTGATGATTTCCATCTCCGGGCACATCACCAGGAAGGTCATGTCGAAGCGGACCTGGTCGTTGCCGGCGCCGGTGGAGCCGTGGGCTATGGCATCGGCGCCTATGCTCTTGGCGTAGCGTGCGATGGCGATGCCCTGGAATATGCGCTCGGAGGACACGGAGATCGGGTAGGTGCCGTTTCTGAGGACATTGCCGAAGACCATGTATTTGAGGCTCTTGTCGTAGTATTCCTGCGTGACATCGAGGGTGACGTACTTGGCGGCGCCGAGCTTGTAGGCGTTTTCTTCATTGGTGCGGAGCTGCTCTGGGCTGAATCCGCCCGTGTTGGCGCAGGCCGCGTGGACTTCATATCCTTTCTCTTTGGCCAGATACATCACAGTGTAGGAGGTGTCCAGCCCGCCGCTGAACGCGACGACAACTTTTTTCTTGCTCATATAATTGTTTTTTTATTCGTCGGGATGATGGATTTCGAGGTGCTCCTTGGGATCGTAGAGCAGCCCTGTGCAGATGCACATCTTGTAGTCATGGCTCTTGAGGATGTCGAAGTGGCGGCAACCCTCGCAGCCTTTCCAGAACTCGGGATCATCAGTGAGCTCGGTATACGGCACTGGGCGGAAGCCGAACTCATAGTTCATCTTCATGACCGCAGCCCCGGTGGTGATGGAGAATATCTTGGCGTCCGGGAAGAGGTGGCGAGAGAGGATGAAGGTCTGCTCCTTGATCTTCTTGGCCACGCCGAGGCCGCGGAACTCGTGGGCCACGATGAGGCCGGAGTTGGCGACGAAGCTCTTGCCTCCCCAGGATTCAATGTAGGAGAAGCCGGCGAATTTCCCGTCGGGCTGCGCGCTGCCGTTTTCCTGCTCCGTCTTGTCTTTGCTTTCCCGCTTTGACCCGGCTTCGTCGGGGGCTGTGGAGGCCTCGTCGGGGACTGTGGCGGCTTTGTCCGGGATGGCCAGGGCGATCACGGCCTTGCCGGCGCGGATCTTCTCGCAGATGTACTCCGGCGTGCGGTTGGCGATGCCGGTCTTGCGCTCAAGCGATGATATGTAGATTTCTTTGCAGATGTCCTCTGCGTACTTGATGTGGCTTTCGTCAGCCACGGTCACTTTTATTTCCATTATTATATATAGACTCCCTAACGGCAAGACAAACCGAGATTGTCAATTGCAATTGCTGAGAGTGAAAATTCTGTCTGATTGGTGGGTAATGCAATGAATTTTCCGAAGTGTGGGAGGTTTCTACGCCTCCTATAGTCGGACGTCCCGTCGAAGGGTGAGGGATATGTAATTCACTACTTCCATGTCGAATGCGGCAAAGATAGGGTTTTCTGATTGGAAATGCAAGAGTTGGGTTGTATCAGATGTAAAAAGCATACATGTATCGGATGCGAAAAGAGGACCATTGCTCTTGTAGGTTGACGGGTTAGAGAATTTTGAAGCCTTTGTGCTCTAACCTGGAACTGAAAATGCTGTCTGGCGTTGTTTTCCGTTATAGGTTAGAGCATTTTGAGGGTATTTTGCTATAACCCGTTATGGGTGTTCTGGTGGAGATTTTGAAAACGACGTCTCTTGGCAAGAGACGTCGCTCTCGCAAAGCATTGAGAGAAAATACGATACGGGCGAAAGAACGCCCCGTGAACGGAAATGAACCTTAATTTTCAATCGCGGTACGCACCCAATTCGGTGAAAATCACTATATTTGCATTGCCTTGTCGTCTCTTGCCAAGAGACGTCGCGCGCCCCGGGGTGGGGAAATGCCCGGGTCTGTTTTGGAAGTGATTGAACCTCAATGAAATACACGGGTTCGATGTCCCCAAGGAATATCCTGACTACAAGAAAAGCGGCAGATGGAGAAGCTT
>DJQV01000025.1 GCA_002438805.1 Bacteroidales bacterium UBA6377 | reverse complement strand
GTACCAACCGTACAGCGCAAAGGGCGGAGCGCAGGCTGACGACGCTCGTGTAGACCCCGTCTTCCTTGAATATCATCCTTCTGCAATATCTCCAGTTATCCTTGGAACTTGACGAAATATATGCACCGGTTTTTCCGTATTCCGGGTTGCCTTTGGCCGGGTTGTGGCCGGCTGCCGGGAGAAACACGCAGCCGAGGTTTTCAAGGATCTGCCACTGCCCGGCCCCGTAGGAAGTGTCGGCATAGTTGTAGCTGCCGCATTGGTTTATCCCTCTCGGCAGAGGAATATCCGAAGGCCAGCCTATGACATCCGGGAAGAGTATAAGGCCTCTGACCCCATCTACTGTCGCCCTTGAATGTCGCGCATTCTCTACCCCTCCTATTCTTGGGCCGGCTCTTTTATTGAGCAGAAACTTCCATTCGTTGTCTGACAGCGTCCTCCACCCGCTGCCGATGAGCGGACCCCAGTCTTGAAGCACGTCTGATACGGATGAGCCATAGTGGGAGGGATCGCTGTTGTACCCGATGCCGAATTTTTCCGCAGAGGGTGAACCGGCCGCCGCCCATCCGAAAAGATCCGCTGTCCCGCCTGCGGCCGGTTTTACATTGCAAGAGGTGGATCCGAGGAACTCACCCTGCCATGATGCGAAGCCCCAGTTGACGGAGAGCTCATCTCCACTTCCAATGATGTGTGCCTGGAGGTTGCCGCTTGCGAAAATGACCTTTTTCCCTGACGCGTCCACAGTGAAACTGCCGGGGACAGGACTCCGGCAATCATTGTCCAGCAAAGGCAGCTTGCTGCAAGCATGCAGCAGCGACAACGCAATCAGCGCCAGTCCGATGTTCTTCATAATCTTTTGGTTCAAATTAGTTCAATATGCTGTGTTTCAATTATATGGTAAGGGCGAAGATAGGAAATGTCCATTGTAAATCCAAGTATCCGGAGATAAAATGCTGTCAACGGGCTATTGCGAAGTTTCATAAAAAGTTTCATCTTTGTACAATGAAACTTTTTCTTATCGACGGGCACGCGCTCATCTTCAAGATGTACTATGCGTTCCTCGGCCGTCCAATGGTCAACTCCAAGGGCGTGGATACCTCCATACTTTTCGGTTTCACCAAATATCTTCTTGAGCTGGTGGAGCGCGAGAAGCCTACCCATCTGGCGGTGAGTTTCGACCCGCCGGGCGGCACTTTCCGCAACAAACTCTACCCGGAATACAAGGCCAACCGCGCCGAGACTCCGCAGCTTGTCATCGATGCTCTGGAACCGCTCACCGCGATTGTCCGCTCCATGGACATTCCGGTGCTGATGGTCAGCGGGTTCGAGGCCGATGACGTGATAGGCACTGTCGCGAAGCGCTTCGCCTCGGACAAGATGGATGTCTATATGGTCACTCCGGACAAAGATTACGGGCAGCTCGTCTCCGCTCACATATTTCAGTACAAACCGGGAAAATCAGGCTCTGAAAACGAGGTGCTGGACAGTGCGGCCGTGTGTGAAAAATGGAAAATTTCAAGCACCTCCCAGGTACGGGACATTCTGACCCTGTGCGGTGACGCGTCCGACAACGTCCCCGGTGTGCAGGGAATCGGTCCGGTGGGCGCGGCCAAGCTGCTTTCCAAATACGGGACAACCGAGGGGATATACGCCCACCTCTCAGAACTCACACAGCGTCAGAGGGAGATGTTCGCTGCCGCCAAGCCGCATATTGCCCTCTCCGAGGAGCTCGTGACCATACGCACTGATGTTCCCGTGGATGTGGATGTCGAGCAGATGGCATTCCGTCCGTGCTGCGCCCCCGGACTTTCGGAGCTGCTTGACAAGTACGAGATGCCCTCTCTCAAGAAGCTTATCTCCCGTATCGCCGCGGCTTCCGGCCAGATGCCGCTCCCTGATGCGCCGGCTAAGTCTCTGGAGGTGAATATGATCTGTGTAGAGGATCTGGGCAAGATGGCCCGGGCGGAGAAAAGGATGGCTGTCCGTGTGGAGGACGGGACGGTCTATGCCGCCGCGGGTGACAGGTGCGCTGTCGGCAAGCCCCAGGAATTCAAGGCTTTGCTGGAGGATGCCTCCGTCTCCAAGGCGGGTGCCGACCTGAAATCGGCCATGAACGCTCTCGCCGCTTCCGGGACAGGCCTTGAGGGCCTCCTGGAAGATGTTGAATTGATGCACTACCTCCTCAACCCTGAGCGCAGCCACGCCCTGAAGACTCTGGCCCTCTCTTATCTAGGTGTTGATCTTGACGGGGCGGAGAACAAGGTTGAAGCCTCGCTCTTTGACGAGCCGTCGTCCGGGTCATCAGACTCCATTTGCCGGGAGGCGCTCTCCTCGCTGATGCTCGTTCCCCGTCTGGGACGTGAGATCGACTCCGTGCCGGGGCTCCGGGGGCTGTACGACCGTATAGAGGAACCGTTGATCGGGGTGCTGTCCAGGATGGAGAGGGCAGGGGTCAAGGTTGACCTTGAGTCTCTGTCCGGCTTCGCCGCGATGCTGCATTCCAAGATAGCCGAAAGAGAGGAGCAGGTGCGTGAACTTGCCGGTGAGCCGGGACTTAACGTTGGTTCACCCAAACAGTTGGGGACAGTGCTCTTCGAGAAGATGGCGCTCGATCCCAAGGCGCGCAAGCCCCGTTCCGGAAACTGGCCCACTGACGAACAGACCCTCCAGGCCCTCTCGGACCGCAGTCCGATAATAGAGGCGATCCTGGACTACCGGGCCATGCGCAAACTGCTCTCCACCTACATCGAGCCTTTTGCGGGCTATGTCTCCCCGGTAGACGGCAGGGTGCACACCACTTTCAACCAGACCATGACCGCCACGGGCCGCCTGTCCTCGTCCAACCCCAACCTGCAGAACATCCCAGTGCGCACGGATCTGGGCCGCGAGATACGCCGGGCCTTCGTGGCCGGGTCCCCTGGCAGCGTGATGATGTCCGCCGACTACTCCCAGATCGAACTGAGGCTCATGGCGCATTTCAGCGGGGACGCCCACCTGACGGAGGCTTTCCGCAGCGGACAGGACATCCATGCCGCCACCGCTTCCAAGATTTTCGGCGTCAGTCTGGATGAAGTCACCCCTGACCAGAGACGGGTCGCCAAGACAGCCAATTTCGGGATAATGTACGGCATCTCCGCCTTCGGGCTCAGCCAGCGTCTCGGATGCAGCAGGCAGGAGGCCAAGAAAATAATCGACGACTACTTCGCATCCTTCCCGTCAATACGCAGATACATAGACGACACCCTTGCTTCGGCCCGCAAGAACGGCTATGTCGAGACCCTCTTCGGACGCAGGAGATACCTCCCGGACATCAACTCCGGCAATGCCACCGTCCGCGCACTTGCAGAACGCAATGCCGTCAACGCCCCGATTCAGGGCACTGCCGCAGACATCATCAAACTTGCCATGATCGGGGTGGACAGACAGTTGCGGGAGGGGAACCTCAAATCCATGATGGTTCTCCAGATCCACGATGAACTCCTGCTCGAAGTGCCCTCTGCCGAGATCGAGACCGTGAAACCGATGCTCGTGAGCCAGATGGAAAACGTGACAAGCCTTTCAGTACCACTTACAGTAGAATGCGATTATGGCAAAAACTGGCTTGACGCCCACTGATGAACTGGTCCGCCGCGCCATCATAGGTGACGGGACGGCTTTCACTGAGTTGTGGGATACGAATATCGACTCCCTCAAGGCCTATCTCGCCGCCACGATAAAGCAGCTGGACGGCTTTTACATAGATGACATCTGTTCCCGAAGTTTCGAGAAAGCCTTCAGGCAGATACGCAGTTACGACCCATCCCGGAGCCTGTTTTCCACCTGGCTCCGCGTCATAGCGCGCAATACTGCGCTGGACACGCTGGAGTCGGAAAGCCGCAACCAGCGCAAACTCGTCTCCATCGACGACAACCCCACTGCCGGGGCGGCCGTGGAGACCATAGGGGATGCCGAGGCGACCCCTCTGGAAAGCATCATCAAGGACGAGGACGCGGAGAGTCTCCAGTCCTGCATCGAAGCTCTGCCCGAACTGTACCGGGAAATAGCTAGGCGCCGCCTTGTGGACGGCCTGCAATACAAGGAGATAGCCGAGGAACTCGGGATGGAGCTCAACACCGTGCGCACCAGGATACGGCGTGCCAAGGCGATGATAGACGAGATGAAATCATCAGAAGAACAATGACAGACTACAAAGAACTGATAAGACTTTACACGGAGTGGAACTCCAGGATAAATGTGATTTCCCGCAAGGACATGGACAACATCTACCAGCACCACGTCCTGCACTCTCTCGCCATAGCCGAATACCTCAGGCGCTTCTACCATGAAGGCGTCTGGGACGGGGCGAGTGTGCTGGATGTCGGGACAGGAGGCGGATTCCCCGGCATTCCGCTGGCCATGGAATTCCCATTGACCCGATTTACCCTCTGCGATTCTATAGGCAAGAAGATAACGGTAGCCAGTGCCGTAGCCGAGGGTCTCGGGCTGAAAAATGTGACCTGTGTCAACGCCAGGGCCGAATCTCTCCCGGAGACGTTCGACTGGGTGGTGTCGCGGGCCGTCACCTCTCTGGAGAAATTCTACCCGTGGGTCGAGGGGAAGTTCCGCCGGAGCATCTTGTATCTCAAGGGTGGAGATGTCAACGAAGAGTTCTCCGTGCTGCTGCGTAAATGCCGCCTTGACCCGCGCAATGTGAGGTGCTGGAGAATATCTGACTGGCTTCAAGATGATTATTTCGCAGAAAAATTTGTAATTGAGATAGGAAAATCCTATCTTTGCCCTCCCGATTTTGAATAATCAAAAATAGAATAAGATAATGAAAAGGACATTTCAACCGTCAAACCGCAAGAGAGTCAACAAGCACGGCTTTCGTGAGCGCATGAGCACAGCGAACGGACGCAGGGTACTTGCTTCCCGTCGCGCTCATGGACGCAAGAAACTCTCAGTTTCTTCAGAGGACCGCTACTAGTAGCAGCCAGTCTCTGTAAACTGAAATCGCCGGTCTCATAACGAGGCTGGCGATTTCAGTTTGTATCAGTTCTTTCTTTTCGGATTGGCCGGGAACCACCCCTTTTCCACCCGTTTCTTCTGATGGAAGATCTCGAGTATGCTCCAGAAACAGGAGAACGCGAATACCCCCAGAAGGGTAGAGAGAATAATATGTTCCGTCAGGAGTGATGCGGCGACCCCGCACAGCCCGACAAGCAGGAACACCCACCAGCATTTGGTGCCGAAATGATATTCGGCTTTGATGACAATCGGATGGAACATTCCTATCATCAGGAAGGAAGAGATGCCTATTATAAGACCTGTAAAATTCATGTGCAACGCTTTTCGGGGCACAAAGATAGTGCAAATTTCCCGATTGGCCGTCATTCCTGGATTAAGGTCTTGACAGGATTTCTGGTGGCGGCCTTCCAGCTCTGGCTTATGACGGAGAGCAGAGAGACGGCAAGCATTGCAAGTGCGGCCAGCACCATGGCCCACCACGGGAAGTCTATCTTGTTATAGAAGTCCTGCAGGTATCTGTCTATCATTTTGAACGATATCGGCATGGCGATGACTGCGGAAATCAGGCTGAGGATCATGAACGGGCTCACCAGGGTCCGTACCGCAGTCCCTGTGTCCGCGCCATAGACTTTGCGGACTGCTATCTCCCGTCCCTGCTGACCCGTGAAGTACAGCGCCATGGCGTAGATGCCCATTGACGAGATGAGCAGGGCTATGATCATGAATGAAAGCACCAGCAGCATGGTGTTGCGTGTTCCTGTGAGACTTTCCTGAAGGTGTTCATCGAGATAGAACATCGGAAGATCTATGGGGATGCCGGTTTTCTCTTCGGCGAAATCTTTGCAGACTTTCTTGACTGCAGCGAGCGCTTCTTTGCGGTCACCGCTGATTTTGATGACTTGGGTGAAAATGTAGGGATAGTCATCGGGAATTATCATTATCGAGTTGTGCTCGTCTTCCATGGGCTTGAACAGGGCGTCTCGTGTGCGGAAGTCAGAGACTATGCCGCAGATTTCATACTCCGGCTTGGATGCGCTTCCTCCGGCGTACGGATGATCTTCGCTGACCCCGAGATCCCGTGCCGCCGTCTCGGTAAGGAGGACTTTGCCTGAAGAGATTTCACTGTACTGCCGGATTATCCTGAATCCGAGTATCCTCAGCGAGGTGGTGTCAATCTGGGAGAGTCTCATCCAGCCTGCCAGCTGTCCGTCTGCGTCATGAAGCCCATTGGCTCCGCATTCGGCGGGAGTGTTTATGGCCAGACCGGCATCTGTCACTTGCGGGAGGGCTTTGATGCGCGACTGGAGTTCCATCTGGGTGGCCCTGTCATAGCCGAGCCGGTTGGACTTGATCTGTATGATGTCCGCAGTCTCATATCCTGTCGGAAGATCCGCGAGATGCTTTATCTCTGCCGTCATGGTGATGGCCATGGCTATCATGACAGTGCTGAACACGCCCTGAAGCACTATGAACACTTTGCTGAAGACCATTTTGCTCTTTAGCCTGAACTCGCCTTTGACCACGGAGATCGGCTTGAATCTGGAGATGAGTGCCGCCGGCAGGGCAGCGGAAATGGCAGAGATGGTGATTATGGAGGCAAGGGCCATGAGGATATATGCCGGACTCCATGAAATCAGTATTTCAGAAGATAGGATGCGGTCGAAAAACGGACGGCACAGGTAGGCCAGCAGGCACCCTATGATGAAGCATCCTGAAGTGAATGTGAAGGATTCCGAGAGATATCGCGCCGTTATTCTGGTGCTGCTCTCCCCGAGAAGCTGCCTTGTAGCCATTTCCTTGGCCCGCTTGCCGGTCTGCGCCACAGTGAGGTTGATGTAATTGAACACTGCACATACCAGCAGGACAATTGCCACTGCGAGCAGAATCTCCACCTGCCGGCGGTCGCCTTTCCTCAGCGAGCCTGTCGACTCAAGGCTTGAGAAATAGATCCGGTCGAATCTGGTCAGGCTGGCGCCCCAGATGAAATTGCCTTTGGAGTTGTCCGGGGTGTAGAAATCCCAATATGAGACGAACTTGTCCAGAAGGTTCTCCCTAACTTTCTCCACATCCGTGCCCTTGTCAAGGAGGATTATCGGGAGGGTCGAACCGAAATTGTCCATCCTTGGGTAGTTTTTTTCCTGCCGCTTGATGGATGTGAATATGTCGTAATGCGTGAACGGGTCTTCCGGCCCGAAATCCTGGACTGTGCCGATGACGGTGAGAGGCGAGCCGTTTTCGCTGATTGTCCTGCCCACAGGGTTCTCATTGCCGAACATCTTCTCGGCGAAAGATTCGGAGAGGATCACCTCGTCCCCGTTTACAAAGGTCTGCTCGGCGTTGCATCCGGTGAGGCGGTAGTCGAGAAGCCTGAAGAAATTCGTATCTATGGAGGCTTCTTTTGCCTTGAAGTAATCCTCTCCTGATTTTATGTGCACCTCGCCGCCGTCAGTGAGATTGGTCCACTCCCGTATTTCAGGAATGGACGGGAAAAATTCATCGGCTGTGCCGAGGGTCATCCCGAAAAATTCTCCGGTCCCCACTGCGTACAGCTGCTTTGACAGTGGTTGCCCGGTACCGACATTGAATTCTGTCCTCGCATAGGAGGACAGGAGTATGACGAAGCCGAGGGCTACTGAAAGCCCGGTCACCTCAATAAGAGTGTAGAGCTTGTTGCGCGAAAGGAATTTGAAAAACGAACGCATAGTATTTTTTTGTCCGTTTTTGGGGAATGCTGAAACTGTGCCATGCGTATAATGTGCTGTAAGGCAATGTGTTGCATGGGAGGATTCGGCTGAACATGTAAAAAAACTTTACACTCGATGTAAAAGAATTTTACAATCACCAGGGCTTGGCAGCACAGCAAGCGCTAGGCAGAGGGTGCCGGGCTTACCGCCTGATACCAAAAAAGGCCGGCTGGAAGCCGACCTCTTCGGGTGCGATGTGGGGCTCGAACCCACGACACCCAGAACCACAATCTGGTGCTCTACCAACTGAACTAATCGCACCGTGTCAATTGGATTGCAAAGGTGAGAATTATTTTTCAACTGTGCAAGACCCTAAGGCGCATAAATGCGGAAAATAAACCGGAAAAAACGATTATCTTTGTGCGCAAAAGTCAGAAAATATACATTATGGCTAAAGAGATAAAGTTTTCCCTTGTATATAGGGACATGTGGCAGTCCTCGGGCAAGTACCAGCCCCGTGTGGACCAGCTTGTCAGGGTGGCTCCGGCCATCATCGATATGGGATGCTTCGACCGTGTGGAGACCAACGGCGGAGCGTTCGAGCAGGTGAACCTCCTCTACGGGGAGAACCCTAATGTTTCGGTCCGCAAGTGGACGGCCCCATTCCACAAGGCCGGCATCCAGACCCACATGCTGGAGCGCGGTCTCAACGCCTTGAGAATGAATCCTGTACCGGCCGATGTCCGCGAACTCATGTTCAAGGTCAAGAAGGCTCAGGGCACTGACATCTCCCGCTCTTTCTGCGGTCTGAACGACCACCGCAATCTCAAACTTTCCGTTGAGTTCGCCAAGAAGGCGGGGATGATTTCCCAGGGAGCCCTCTCCATCACCCATTCACCTGTGCATACGGTGGAGTATTATATGGGTGTGGTTGACCATCTGGTCGAGTATGGCACCGATGAGATCTGCCTCAAGGACATGGCCGGTGTGGGACGCCCTACGTTCCTGGCACAGCTCACTTCCGACATCAAGAAAAAATACCCTCATATCAAGCTCCAGTACCACGGGCACTGCGGCCCGGGTTTCTCACCGGCTTCAATGCTTGAGGTCGCCCGTGCCGGCATCGACTACATAGACGTGGCTGTCGAGCCTCTCGCCTGGGGCAAGGTTCACCCGGATGTCATCACCATCCAGCAGATGCTCCGTGCCGACGGTTTTCAGGTCAAGGACATCAACATGGACGCCTACATGGAGGTCCGTCGCCTGACTCAGGAGTTCATCGATGACTTCCTCGGCTACTGGATCAACCCGAGCAACGCCCTGATGACCTCGCTCCTCGTGGGTTGCGGCCTGCCTGGCGGCATGATGGGCTCCATGATGGCAGATCTCAAGGGATTCAAGGCTGCGATCAACGCCTCAGAGAGGGCCAACGGTAAGCCGGAGAGCAGCCTTGACACATTGATGGTCAAGCTGTTCAACGAAGTCGAGTATGTATGGCCGCGTCTTGGCTATCCACCTCTCGTGACTCCGTTCAGCCAGTATGTCAAGAACACCGCGCTGATGAATCTCCTCGCGCTGAGCCAGAACAAGCCTCGCTTCAGCACCATCGACAAGGACACCTGGGGAATGATTCTCGGAAGGATGGGTAAACTCCCGGGCAAGCTCGCTCCGGAGATTGTGGCCCTCGCCAAGGAGAAGGGCATGGAGTTCTATACCGGCAACCCTCAGGACGAGTATCCTGACGAACTTCCTAAGTTCCGCAAGATGATGAAAGATGAAGGCTGGGACTGCGGTCAGGACGATGAGGAGCTCTTCGAACTGGCCATGCACGAGCGCCAGTACCGCGACTACAGGAGCGGTGTCGCCAAGGAGCGGTTCAACAAGGAACTCAGTGATCTCAAGGCCAAGGCCGGCGCTCCGATTGTCGTCAAGCGTGCCGTGGTCGAGATGCCTGAGTTTGACATCGACAGCTATGTGGCCAAGTATCCGAAGGCCACACCGCTGCAGGCTCCCGCCAAGGGCAAGATGCTCTGGCAGATTGACGTGGATGACGTCTCTACGGCTCCTGTCACCGGCACTGCCGTCAAGGCAGGTGAGCCTTGCGGCTATGTCCAGACATACTATGGCATGGAGGAGATTGTGCCTGCTGCCAGCGGACGGATTGTCGCTGTCACAGCCCCTCAAGGCAAGGATGTCGTCAAGGGCGAGATTGTCGCTTTCGTGGAGTAGGGGATACGTGAGATAATGTCGAGGCCCGGTTCCAAACGTGGGAGCCGGGCCTCGTTGTGACAAAATGTCACATCAGGGGTGCTTGGCAAATGTTTTGATATTTCTCTAAGCGTCCTGCCTCGGGTGAGGCGGGAGAGTTGAAGTGAAATTTTAAAAAACATTATATTATGGGAAAGATTATAGGAATTGACCTCGGTACTACGAACTCTTGCGTAGCCGTTATGGAAGGCAACCAGCCGACCGTAATCATCAACGATGAAGGTTCCCGCACCACTCCGTCAGTGGTTGCGTTTACAGAGAATGGTGAGCGCAAGGTGGGCAACCCTGCCAAGCGTCAGGCTATCACCAACCCTAAGAACACCATATTCTCCATCAAGAGGTTTATGGGTGAGACCTACGATCAGGTAACCAAGGAAATCGCCCGTGTCCCTTATACGGTAGTACGCGGTGAGAACAATACCCCGCGTGTTGACATCAACGGACACCTGTATTCTCCACAGGAGATTTCAGCCATCATCCTTCAGAAGATGAAGAAGACTGCTGAGGATTATCTCCGTCAGGAAGTGACCGAGGCTGTCATCACTGTACCGGCATACTTCTCAGACTCACAGCGTCAGGCCACCAAGGAGGCCGGCAAGATTGCAGGTCTTGATGTGAAGCGTATCATCAACGAGCCTACGGCCGCAGCCCTCGCCTATGGTCTGGACAAGAAGAGCAAGAACATGAAGGTCGCCGTATATGACCTCGGTGGCGGTACATTCGATATCTCCATCCTGGAACTCGGTGACGGCGTATTCGAAGTCAAGTCAACCAACGGTGATACCCACTTGGGAGGTGATGATTTCGATCAGGCCATCATAGACTGGCTTGCTTCAGAGTTCGCCAAAGAGAACTCCGGAATGGACCTCAAGAAAGACCCTATGGCTCTCCAGAGGCTCAAGGAGGCCGCCGAGAAAGCGAAGATCGAGCTTTCAAGTGCTGCGAGCGCAGAGATCAACCTGCCTTACATCACAGCAGTAGATGGTATGCCTAAGCATCTTGTGAAGACCCTTACCCGTGCCAAGTTCGAGGCTCTCTGCGACGATCTCTTCCAGAGGTCTATAGAGCCTTGCCGCAAGGCCCTTGCAGATGCTCACCTGAGCGCTTCAGATATTGACGAAGTCCTGCTCGTCGGTGGTTCAACCCGTATCCCTAAGGTTCAGGAGCTTGTCAAGAACTTCTTCGGCAAGGAGCCTAACAAGAGTGTCAACCCTGATGAGGTTGTAGCCATCGGTGCTGCCATCCAGGGCGGTGTGCTCGCAGGTGATGTGAAGGATGTCCTTCTGCTTGATGTGACCCCGCTGTCACTCGGTATCGAGACTCTCGGCGGCGTGATGACCAAGCTTATCGATGCCAACACCACTATCCCTGTACACAAGGAGCAGGTGTTCAGCACAGCGGCAGACAACCAGCCTTCAGTTGAGGTTCGCGTACTTCAGGGCGAGCGCCCTATGGCCAAGGACAACAAGCAGATCGGTGTGTTCCATCTCGACGGCATCGCACCGGCACCGCGTGGAGTTCCTCAGATCGAAGTTTCCTTCGATATCGATACCAACGGTATCCTGAGCGTATCCGCTAAGGACAAGTCCACCGGCAAGGAGCAGCACATCCGTATCGAGGCTTCCAGCGGCCTTAGCGAGGAGGAGATCAAGAGGATGCGTGACGAGGCCAAGGCCAACGAGGCTGCCGACAAGGCCGAGAGGGAGAAGGCTGACAAGATCAATAGCGCAGATGCCAATGTCTTCCAGACCGAGAAGAACCTCAAGGAGTATGGTGACAAGATTCCTGCTGAGAAGAAGTCAGCTATCGAGTCTGCCTGCGCAAGCTTGAAGAAGGCCGTTGAGGAGAAGAACATCGCTGACATCGACCGCTACAGTTCAGAGCTTGAAGCCGCTTGGCATGCCGCTTCCGAGGATATGGCGAAAGCTGCCCAGGGCGGTGCTCAGGGTCCTCAGAATCCGCAGGGGCCTGAAGCTCCTCAGGATGGTCCTCAGCCTGACTTCAGCGAGAACAACTAATATGGCCGTTGCGTCTGCTTGACGCTTGAGTTTTAAGCGAAAGCCCGGAATGTCGAAAGGCATTCCGGGCTTTTTTTTGTGCCGCGCGTGCCGGCAAAGTTCTCCCGTGCATGAAATGGCCGGTTTTCTGTACGGGACAGGTCCTTAGGTGGCTCGCGTACAGAAATGACCCTGTTTTCTGTACGGCATGGGGCGAAAGGCTTTGCGGTGCAGAATCAGCCCCTGTGGTGTACGGCAAAGGGCCATTTCCCGTACGAAACCATTCAAGCGCCGGAGTTCATATTGGAGAAGAGCGGCCTGCCGTACCGTCAGAGTGCTGCCGGGTACATCCGCTCTTCGGAGAATGAGAAAAAGGCATCGTCGCACACCACCACGTGATCCATGAGTTCGAGGCCGCAGGCGTTGCAGGCCTTGTGCAGCGAGTCCGTCTGTGTGATGTCAGCGTTGCTGGGGTGAGGATTGCCGCTCGGGTGGTTGTGGACAAGGATCATCCCGGAAGCGCTCCTGTCCAGGGCGAGCCGTACCACCTGTCTGATGTCTATCACGGTAGAACGGCCTCCGCCGCTGGTGACCTTGACCCGGGACAACAGGTAGCTGCTGTCATTGAGCAACAGCACCCAGCATTCCTCGTGCTTCAGCCCCTTGAGAGAGGGAATCATGATGTCGTACACCATCCTGGATGTCAGTATCGGCTTCTTCTCCACGCTGGCTTCTTCCGCGAGGAAGCGTTTGCCGAGTTCGAACGCGGCGAGCACCGATGCGACCTTCACAGCTCCGATCCCCGGAATCGAGCTCATCCTTGAGGACGGCATGTTGAAAAGTTCGACAAGATGTCCGCCGGACATCGCCAGCAGGCGCTGAGCCAGATCAAGGGCACTGTCCGTGCGGCTTCCGCTCCGCAGAAGCACGGCTATCAGTTCTCCATCGCTCAGGCTCGCCGGCCCGAAATGCATCATCTTCTCGCGAGGCCTTTCGCTCTCGCATAAGTCTTTAATCTTCATAGTTATAAGTATTGTTATAAAGTTTTTCAAAAACAGCCTCGCAATAAAACGGGCCTGCATCCCCGTCAACGGGCGGCTCTACAACAGAGAGCAGAGCAGCGTGGCTTGGGTGCAGTCGTTCACCACGACATCCACAAAGTCGCCCGCCTTGTGGATCTGGTCCGGCCAGACGCACATCTTGTTCTGCTGGTTGCGCCCGCAGAGCTCGTCGGGATTCTTCTTGGACGGGCCCTCCACAAGCACGCGGAACTTTTTCCCCACATCCCGTCGGTTGCTTTCAAGCGACAGACGGTTCTGGAGGGCGATGATCTCCTCCAGACGTCGGGTCTTGGTGGCCTGGTCCACATCGTCAGGGTACTTCCTGGCGGCAAGTGTCCCCGGCCTCTCGGAATAATAGAACATATAGGCCGCATCGAATCCGACCTTCTCGAAGAGGCTGAGTGTATCCTTGTGATCCTCCTCCGTCTCCGAGCAGAATCCGGCTATGACATCAGTGGAGATGGCGCAGTCGGGAAGGATCTCGCGGATCCTGTCCACGCGGGACAAGTACCACTCCCGGCTGTAGCGGCGGCGCATCTTCTCAAGTATGCGGTCCGAACCTGACTGCACGGGAAGATGGATGTGGTGGCAGATATTGGGATGTAAGGCCATGGCTGTGAGCACATCGTCAGAGATGTCCTGCGGGTTGGACGTGGAAAATCGGATACGCATCTGCGGCACAGCCTCGGCCACCATTGCCAAGAGCCCGGCAAAATCCACATTCTCAAAGCGGTACGAGTCCACGTTCTGCCCCAGAAGGGTGATTTCCTTGTACCCGGCACGGCAGCACTCGCAGGCCTCGCGGACTATGGTCCGGAAGTCGCGGCTGCGCTCCGCCCCTCTCGTGTATGGCACCACGCAGTATGAGCATACATTGTTGCAGCCTCTCATTATCGAGATGAAAGCGGACACCCCGTTGCGGTCCATCCTCACCGGCGAGATGTCCCCGTAGGTCTCCTCGCGCGAGAGAATCACATCCATTTGCGGATGTCCCCCGGAGACGGCTTCGAGCAGACTGGGAAGGTTGCGGTAGGCGTCCGGGCCCGCCACGATGTCCACCTTGCCCGACTCGAGAAGGGCTTCCTTGAGGCGTTCGGCCATGCAGCCGAGGATTCCCACGACAACGCCATGCCTGGAGCGTTTCTGGAGGTTGAAAAAGTCTATGCGTCCCCATATCCTCTGCTCCGCATTGTCGCGTATCGAGCAGGTGTTGGCCATTATCACATCGGCCTCGCCGATATCTTCCGTCCTGGTGTACCCGGCCTTCCCGAGGATCGAGAAGACTATCTCCGTGTCGGCCACGTTCATCTGGCAGCCGTATGTCTCAATATATACCTTATTCATATCCCGGGGCAAAGATATAGATTTTTCTTATCTTTGCATTTCGTATGGAAAGGATCAAAGTCATAATTGTTGCCATTTTCGCACTTCTGCTGACCGCTTGCGGGAGCAAGGTGAAGGACATCAGCGTGACATCCTTCAACATAGTGTCGATAGCCCCGCAGGGGCTTTCAGGAATCACAGCCCTCGTGGAGGTAGGCATACACAACCCTACGGTAGGATTTGAGGTGACCGACCTCAACGCCACCATCAAGATGAAAGAGCAGGACATGATTTACCTCAGCGCAGACCAGCTCATGGTCGAAGGCCATTCGGATAAACAATACGACATCCCCGTCAAGGGACGTCTGGCCGAAGGCTTCAACCCTTTCCAGCTCCTGAGACTATTGGGCAACGAAGCCGACATGCAGGACATGACTTTGTCCATAAGCGCGCGGCCGGCTCTCAGAGGCGGGGTAGGCAAGACCGTGGAGATTAAAGACTTGCCTCTTAAGGAACTGATAGACAAGATTTGAGATGAAACGGACCATACTCATACTTATATTGGCCTTCATGCCGCTGCTTAATCTTTCGGGGCAGAATGTAACCCTCGGGGAGGAAGCGGAGCAGGCCGGAGTGCAGGCCCAGATAGACTCAACCCTGCACGGACGCGACATATTCTCGGTCCTTCCGGAGGATATAATCGTGCGCCAGAGCCCGGAAGTGCGCAAAGCACTGCTCTCCGCCGCTGAAGCCGGAGTCTCCAAGACCATAAACGGCTACAGGATAAGGCTGTTTCTCGACAGCCGCCGGACCGCCAGGGAGGAGTCCCTCTCCGTAATGTCAAGGTTTCATACGATTTATCCCAACATCCCCATATTCAGGTCGTTTTCAGCACCGAACTATAAAGTCTCGGTGGGGAATTTCCGCACGCGCGTGGAGGCAGAGGCCCTGCTGAGAGTGCTAAAACCGGATTTTCCGGATGCGTTCATTGTACGGGACAGATTCCGTTTTCCCTCACTCGGCAGGCCTGACATGACCTCCGGCGGTACGGAATTTGACAATACCGACGTCATCCGATGATCAAGCAAGGCCTCGAAATAAAACAGACGCAGAAGCTTTCCCCGCTTCAGATCCAGACCATCAAGCTCATAGAGCTTCCAATCCAGGATCTGGAGCAGCGCATCCGCACTGAGATAGAGGAGAACCCTGTGCTTGACGACAGCCCCGATCCGGACAAGCCGGAAGATGCCCGTGACATCTCCCTGGACGAGCTCAAGGACGATGACTACATACCTTCCTATCGCACTAAAGTCAACAACTGGGGAAAGGATCCCCGCCCGGAATACAACACTTTCTCGGTCCACAACAGCTTCACCCAGGGGCTGATGGACCAGCTCGGATGTAGGAACCTCACGAAACACCAGTACGACATCGCCGCTTTCATCATAGGCTCTCTCGATGCTGACGGATACCTGCGGCGTGACATCGAGTCCCTCGTGGACGACATGGCGTTCCGTGCTGGGATAGAGACCAATGCCGATGAAGTGCTGGAGATGCTCAAAGTGGTGCAGGACTTCGAGCCGACCGGCGTAGGTGCCCGCGATCTCAGGGAATGTCTGTTGCTGCAGCTGCGTGCGTGCAAGCAGACCCAGGATGTCAAGGATGCCATCAATATTCTGAACGACTGCTTTACGGAGTTCTCCAACAAGCACTTCAAGAAAATCACAGCCAAACTCGGAATCAGCGAAGACGCCCTCAAGAAAGCGATGGCGAGGATAGTCAGGCTCAACCCGTCCCCGGGCGGTGAAGCCGGCGAGTCCTACGAGGATCAGGCCCAGCAGATAGTGCCGGACTTTGTCCTGGAGGACAACGGTGGAGAACTTTCTTTCACCATGCCGAGATTCTCCGTGCCGGAGTTGAGGGTCAACCGCAAATACGCCGACCTCCTGCTCTCGGCCAAGGGTTCGTCCGAACGCGCCCAGAAAGAGGCGGCCACCTTCGTACGCCAGAAACTTGACTCGGCCAAATGGTTCGTGGAGGCGCTGAAGCAGAGGCAGAACACCCTGAGCCGCACCATGGATGCCATCCTCGAATACCAGCACGATTTTTTCGAGACCGGCGATGAGACCAAACTCAAACCGATGGTGCTCAAAGACATAGCCGAGAAGACAGGCTTCGACATCTCCACTATCTCAAGGGTGGTCAACAGCAAATACATCGAGACCCATTTCGGTATATTCCCACTGAAATACTTCTTCTCCGAAGGCATGGAAAACAAAGAAGGCGAGGAAGTCTCCACGCGCGAACTCAAGAAAGTCCTTCAGGAGTGCGTGGATGCCGAGGACAAGCGCAAACCTCTGACCGACGAGCAGCTCGTCATAGAGATGGGTAAACACGGATACAAGGTCGCCCGCCGGACCATCGCCAAATACCGCGGGCAGCTCGGCATTCCTCTTGCACGCTGGCGCAAAGAACTTTAGCGCTTCCATACACATATACCATAAGTGCCCGGACTCCAGCCCGCCCAATTTGGTAACTTGTTTTCCCGTACCAAATGACCCACGAGGATGGTTTCGTTCGGGAAAGGTGGGGTTTGCCGTACACCTCAAGGCCTGATTCTGTACCGCACGCCATTTCAACCCCGTGCCGTACAGAAAACGGGGTCATTTCTGTACGCGAGGTGTTGTCCAATGAGTTGGGGGTTGTGCGCCGGAGGCAGGTGGCATCTGCCGGGATTTTATGTGAGCAGGCGGGACTTGTCACGGGGTCTGCCGCAACAATGCCGGGCCCCTATTTCCTTGTCGTGCGAGAGGGACGGCAGATGATCTGGACGTCGATGCACTCCACCTTGAGCCCCCTGAAGCGGCGGCCTTTGAAGTGGCTCTCTATCAGATCGGCGAGCTCGTCATCGATCACGTCCTTGTATTCGTTGTCCACATAATTGTAGAGGTGGAAATGCCGGAACGTGTTGACATCGAAGTACATCTTGTTGTTGGAACTGGTGCGCCTGCCGTAGATCTTGAGATCGGCCAGAGTGGAGAGGATATTGTAGACAGAAGAGACCGTCACATCGACTCCTTGAGCCGCCATCCGCTCCACCACCATGTCCGCGCTGGCATGCCCGAGACTGAGCATGGTCTCGTGCACCGCAATCCTCTGCGGTGTGGCCTTAAGCCCCTTTTCCTTGAGTATGGCACGGAATCTGTCAACGTCCGGAGCGGTTTTATCTTTAATCCTTGGCATGAGCCGTCAAAGGTAACAAAAAATTGACTAATTTTGTAAAATATGGACAATACCGAACATATCAAATGCCTCATAATAGGCGGCGGACCTGCCGGATACACGGCGGCCATCTATGCCTCCAGAGCCGGTCTGATGCCTGTGCTCTATGAGGGCATGGAGCCGGGCGGACAGCTCACCACCACTACCGTCATCGAGAACTATCCCGGATTTCCCGGGGGAGTGGATGCCAATAAGCTCATGTCCGACATGCGCGAGCAGGCCTCGGGTCTCGGTGCTGACATCAGACGGGGGTCCGTGACCAAGGTCGATTTCTCCAAAAGGCCGTTCCCGATCACCGTAGATGACTCGCATCAGATCGAAGCCGAAGCTGTGATCATAGCGACCGGAGCCGTGGCAAAATATCTCGGGATCCCTTCCGAGCAGAAATTCCGCGGTCTCGGAGTGTCCGCCTGCGCCACCTGTGACGGATTCTTCTACCGCAAGAAAGATGTGGCTGTAGTCGGGGGAGGGGACACAGCCTGTGAAGAGGCCACCTACCTTGCCGGCCTTTGCCGCAAAGTATACATGATAGTGCGCCGCGACGTGTTTCGCGCTTCCGAGGCCATGCAGGAGAGGGTGAAATCCACCCCGAACATCGAGATCCTCTGGAACTGCACCACGCAGGAGATTCTCGGAGACGAGTCCGGGGTGACCGGAGCAAGGCTCCTGAGGAAGAATGGCGAGGTTTTTGATATCAAGGTGGACGGGTTTTTCCTGGCGATAGGCCACCATCCTGTCTCTGAGCTCTTTGCCGAATGGGTGAAGACCGATGATGACGGTTATATCATCACCGACGGGGTCAATGGACACACCAATGTCGAAGGAGTATTCGCGGCCGGTGACGTGCAGGATCCCCATTACCGTCAGGCCATCAATGCGGCCGCATCAGGATGCCGCGCCGCCTTGGAGGCTGAAAAATTTTTGAAGCAACGATGAAATTCAACAGAATCCTTGCAGCACTTCTGGCTGCCTTCGCCCTGCTGCCGTCCTGCAAGTCACAGTACGATATAGTGCTGGAGAGCAGCGACGTGGACTTGAAATACAAGGCAGCGTTCGACTATTTCAACAAAGGCAAGTACACCAGGGCCGCCTCGCTCTTCGAGTCGCTCGCCCTGCTCACCAACGGCACCGAGCGTGACGACACGGTGAGGTATTATTGGGGTCTGAGCAACTACTCCAACAAGGACTACTACACCGCCGAGACCAATTTCACCCAGTTTCTGTCCTCCTGCCCCAACAGCCCGTTCTCCGAGAGCGCCGAGTTCCTCAGGATCGACTGCCTCTACAAGGCCACACTGCGCTACGAGCTGGACCAGACCCCGACATACACGGCGATGAACGCCATCAGCGAATACCTTATAGACCACCCGCAGGGGGCCAATGCTGAAGTCTGCCGCCACATGCTGCAGGAACTCGGGGAGAGGCTTGACCGCAAGGCATACGAGAACGCGAAACTTTATTTTAGGATGGAGGATTACAAGGCCGCCAGGGTTGCGCTCAAGAACGTGCTGAAGGAGGACGCCGACAACATCTACCGTGAAGACATCCTCTACTACGCGGCCATGGCCTCATATAAGTATGCCGACATGAGCGTCAAGTCAAAGCAGAAAGAGCGGTATCTCGTCTTCGTGGATGATTACCTCAACTTCATCGGAGAATACCCGGATTCCCCGTACCGCAAGGAACTTGATTCCCTGTATGGTAAAGTGAAAGGAAATATTTGAAACTTTCCCTCAGGCCGCATCCGTACAATCAATATATGGAAATGAAGATACCTACAAACACAATCACGCGCGACATCAAATATCTTGCGCAGCCCACAGGCAACATCTACGAGACAGTGGTGATCCTCTCGAAGAGGGCAAACCAGATAGCTGTGGCAGAGAAGAAAGAACTGGCGAAGAAGCTTGAAGACTTCCGCAACGCGGAGCGCGACACCATGGACGAGGTGTTCGAGAACAAGGAGCAGATAGAGATCTCCAAGTACTATGAGCGTCAGCCTAAGCCGGATCTGGTGGCCATCGCCGAGTTTGAGGACGGTGACCTCTATTACAGGATGGCCAAGGAGGACACGGCTGCCGAGAAATAGGCCCCTGCCGGCAATACAAGTGCGGCGATGCTCCGTTCCCTGCACATACGCAACTACATTCTGATAGACTCTCTGGATATCACATTCCCGGAGGGTCTGATCATTATTACCGGGCAGACAGGAGCCGGCAAGTCCATACTTCTCGGGGCTCTGTCGCTGCTTTTCGGAGTCAAGGCCGATGCCTCCATGGTATCGGAAGGGGCTTCGTCCTGCGTGGTCGAGGCGGAGTTCGATTCCCTCGACGACGGCATAAGGGCGCTTCTCTCTGAAGAAGAAGTGGAGACTGACGGGGACTCGCTCATCATAAGGCGTGTCGTCTCGCAGTCCGGGAGATCAAGATGTTTCGTGGACGACCAGCCGGTGCAGGTGGGCCTTCTTCAGAGGCTTTCCCCCAGGCTCGTGGACATACACTCCCAGCACAAGAGCCTTCTGCTTTCCGACAAGGATTTCCAGTTGTCGGTGCTCGACGCTTTTGCCGGCAATGGGGAGAACCTTAAAGAATGCCGCCGCCTATGGGGACAGCTCCGCCAGATAAGGGCGGATATCGCCTCGTTGCGTGAAACTCTTTCAAAAGCCGAAAGCGACAGGGAATACAACGAAGCCCAGCTCCGCCAGCTTGAAGCAGCGCGCCTTGTGTGCGGTGAGCTTGAGTCCCTTGAAGAGGAGCACAGGAGTCTGGCCAACGCTGAGCAGATAATTGAGGGGCTCAGCGCTGCCTCCGAGGCTTTTTCTCCGTCGGACGGAGAATCGGATGGGGTTACGGCTTTGCTCAAGGACGCACAGAAGCAGTTGGAGCATATTGCCCAGTATCTCCCTGACCTTCCGGATATTGTCTCCCGCATAGAGTCCGCGCGCCTGGAACTTGAGGATGTCGCTTCCGAACTCGATGTCCTTCTGTCCAAAGTGGATCTTTCTCCTGACAGGCTTTCTGCTGTGGAGGAGAGGATGTCACTTCTGTATTCTCTCCTTAAGAAGCACTCCTGCTCTAGTATAGACGAACTTATCTCCCTGCGGGATTCCCTCTCCGAGAAGGTTGACGGCACCGCATCACTTCAGGACAGGATAGCGGAGCTTGAGGAACAGGAGCGAGATTTTCTGGATCAGTACCAGGATGTCTGCATAAGGCTTTCGGATGCGCGCAAGAAGGCTGCTCCGCAGCTTTCATCCTCGATCACCGGCTCCCTGCATTTCCTCGAACTTGACCGTGCGGTCTTCGAAGTTTCCGTTGAGGAAGGTGCTCCGGGTGAGGAGGGTTCGGACAAAGTACGTTTTCTCTTCTCATCCACCGGAAAGTCCCTTATGGACATATCCAAAGTGGCTTCGGGAGGCGAACTTTCACGTATCATGCTCTGCCTCAAGGCAAAGATGGCTGAGTTTACGGGTATGCCTACTTTAATTTTCGATGAGATAGACACCGGAGTGAGCGGCAGTGTGGCTGACCGCATGGGCCAGATGATATGCTCAATGGGGCATAATATGCAGGTGTTCTCAATCACGCATCTCCCGCAGGTGGCTGCCAAAGGGGATGCACACTATCTCGTCGAGAAGAGCATCACGCCGGACGGGCGGACTCTCTCGTCCATACGAAGGATTGACGGGGAGGAGAGGGTGATGGAAATCGCGCGTCTTCTCAGCGGTGCGGGTATCACCCCGGCTGCTGTGGCCAATGCCAGAACCTTACTTGACGAGGGTCATTGACAGGTCATTGCCGTAAACTATCCGCCTTACAGCTGTGTTCACTTTCCCGTCGGCCGTCTCCCGGCTGAACCTGAAATCGGACTGAAGTCCGCACCAAGGGTGCTCCGGCAGTCTCTTCCACCAGCGACGGCCGTATTCCGAATACATCCTCACGAAATAGTTCATGGCATCGTACCCCTGGAATGCGAACGACCCTGGTTCGCAGCCATACAAGGCTCTGTAGGCCAGCACGAACTTCTTGACATCCTCCGAGTCGTAGTCTATGTAGTATGATGCGGTAAGCCTCGCGTTAGCGTTGTACAGATCCAGCACATCCGGGCTGATGCTGTTGCGCACGCGCGATGTAGTGTAGAGGACAATGTTCCGGTTGATTGTGGCGGCTATGCCCAGCTGCTTTATGGAGTTGCTTATGAAACTGTCATCGTCCGAGGCTATCAGCACCCTATATTTCCCCTTGAGTTCCGGTTTCCTGAGTTCCTCGGCGTTCTGTGCGCTGCGGAAGAGCACTCCTTTTTTCTGGAGTCTTTCGAGCAGGTAGGTCGCCTGATCTCCCGGGTTGGAATTGTCTTTGAGGACTATCACTTCATCTCCGAACTCGAGTTCGCTCTGCAGCCAGTCTACGATTCCGTCCACCTGGAATGTCCATGGAGTGGGGGCCTGGATGACGTTTTCCCCGTTTTCTGCAAGCACTGCGGATTTCGGCTCCAGCGGTGAGATGAGCATCTTGCCGGAGCAGTGCAGCAGGGCCTTCTCTATGTCGGCGAATGCTACCGGGCCTATCGTCACGTCGCTTTCAGAGTATATGGACTCGTCGCTGATGTCCTCGCTGGCGGAGTCCACGAAGCGCAGGTTGATCCTTGTCCCCGCATTGCCCAGATCCCTGAGGGCCAGCAGTGCGCCGCCGTACATCTCCAGAAATCCGGCACTCGGTTTTGCGGAGGAGGCGTTGACCGGGAGGATGAGGCTCACCCCAATGGTGGACGGTGTACCGAACAAGAAATCAGTATCATCCACTATTTCGGTGCTGTCGGCTGCCTGGGTTGTCTGGGGAGGCGCCTGAGGCTTGGCTTCCTTCACTTCCTTTTTCTCCTCGACCGGCTCTGTGCGCTTCTTCTTCCCCGGGAAAAGATACCACTGCGCGCATGCTGTGAGCTGAAGCAAGCAGAGCATGCTCAATATGGTGATGATTTTCTTCATTTTTTTATCGTATCGGCGAATTCCACGAGATCCTTGCAGAAACTGTCCCAACTGAGATCTCTGTTGAGTTTCTTGATGTTGCGGATGTACCCTTCCTTGAGCTGTGGATCGGAAAAGTACTTCCTTATGGCTTCTTCCACACACTGCGGGGTGCATTCACTGCACACAATCCCCGTGCCCCCTGCGCCTATGGTCTCCTTGAGCCCGCCGACATCGGTGACTATCATCGGGAGCTCGAAGTGTCCCGCTATCGCGTTGATGCCGCTCTGGGTCGCGCTTCTGTAGGGGAGCACAGCCACATCGGCGGCGGAGAAGAAATACTTGACTTCCGAATCGCTGATGTAGTGGGGGAAGAGACATATTCGCTTGGCGTTGGGGGAGGCGTCAATCTGCTTCTGGTATTTTTCGAATGAGCCGTAGGGCTCGCCCGCGATGATCAGCTGGTATGAGTCGTCCAGCCTCCCGAAGGCTTCGATGAGAATATCCAGCCCCTTGTAGTCGCGTATAAGGCCGAAAAACAGTATGTTGCGCCCGCAGTCACGTATCCCGAGCTTTTTCTCCGCCTCTTTCTTGTCCACCCTGCCCCCGAAGTGGTCGTAGACAGGGTGGGGGATTACCGTGCAGACGGCATCGCTTTTGAACTTGAAAAGATCCTCGGACACCTCCTTGCAGAGGGTCACGCAGCCGTCCACATGCTTGAGAAAGTATCTGGTGAGCGGCTTGTCGAAGAAGTGCGGCTCGTGCGGGATTACATTGTCAAGTATTGCGATGACGCGGCATCCGCTCCTCATCTTTGACGCGACATAGCCCAGAGACGGGGCGAACCAGGACATCCAGTAGCGCAGTATGAGCACATCGGGGTCCCATTTGTTGATGGCCTTGGCGGTCCGGGCCCAGGACAACGGAGAAACCGTATCCAGCAGAGCTTCAGACTCCACGGATACGGCTTCCCTGTCTTCTTCTGTGACGAACTGTGTCTTGCCCGGGAAGAGGATTGAGGGATACTGCCTGGTGAAATTGAACGCACGCACCTCGTGCGATTTCCCCAGTTCTTTCAGGATGTCTGCGTTGAACTGGGCGATACCTCCCCTGTAGGGGTGGAAGCAGGACAGTATGGCAATCCTCAAGGCCTTTTATTCTGATTTCTTGCCTTTTGTCTTGACGTAAGCTGCGTTGAGACCTTCAAGAAGGGTGTCGGTGATGTCGAGTTCAGGAGAACCGGTCACTACCGGCAGGGAGATGATGTCCCCTTGGGTGGCAAGGATGAGGGCGTATTTCTTGTCTGCGTTGAATTCTGCGATGTAGGAGTTGATCGCGTCGGCGATCTGGTTCATCATCACCTGCTGCTCCTCGGCGATCTCCTGCTGCTTCTGGGCTGCGTAGGTCTGGAAACTGTTCTGCTGCTGGAGGAGCTTCTGGTTCTGGGATTCGGCCACGGACTGCGTCATGAGCCCCTTGTTGATCTTGTCCTGGAACGCCTTGATATCCTTCTCGAGCTTGGTGCCCCTGCGGGTCACCTCCTGGTCGATGCTGTTGACCTTGGTCTCCACAACGCTGCGCAGGTCATTGGCCATGTCGTACTCGCTGATGATGCGGTCCATGTTGAAGTATACGATGGCTCCGGACTGTGCGGCTGCCGGAGTGTTTTCGGCCGCTGCGTCGCCTGACTGTGTGCTGCCTGCCTGGTTGCAGGATGTGAGAGCGAGGGCCGCTGCGAGCGAACCGGCGCCGAGGATAAGGGAAATCTTGTTCATTTTATGTTAATTTTTCTTTTTTGTCGTGGGTCAACCTGCAAAGGTAAGCAAAAAATCTGACATCTCAGCCCATGGTGGCTTCGAGGTACTTGTGGATGGTAGTCTCAAGCCCCATGTACAGGGCATCGCAGATAAGGGCGTGCCCGATGCTCACCTCATCCGTCCACGGGATGGTGTGGATGAAATACTGTAGATTCTCAAGCGAGAGATCGTGGCCGGCGTTGAGTCCGAGCCCGATTTCCCTGGCTTTCTCCGCTGTCTCGAGGTATGGGGCTATGGCCTTCTCCTTGTCCTCTGCGTATTCGGCGGCGTAGGCTGCCGTGTACAGTTCCACCCTGTCGGCCCCGCACTTCAGGGCACCCTCGGCCATGGCCGGGTCCGGATCGATGAAAATGGATGTCCTGATTCCCCTTGCTTTGAAGGAGGCGCATATCCGGCTGAGGAAAGCGTAGTTTTTTACCGTGTCCCAGCCGGCATTGGAGGTCAGGGCGTCGGGTGCGTCAGGGACGAGGGTCACCTGGTCCGGCACCACTTCGCAGACGAGGGCGCAGAAGCTGCCCGTCGGGTTGCCCTCGATATTGAATTCCGTCTTGATCCGCGGGCGCAGCATACGCACGTCGGAGTAGCGTATATGCCTCTCGTCCGGCCTTGGGTGGACGGTGATGCCTTCGGCGCCGAAGCGCTCGCAGTCGAGTGCGGCCTTGAGCACGTCCGGCATGTTGCCGCCGCGCGCATTGCGCAGCAGGGCGATCTTGTTGATGTTTACACTTAACCGTGTCATCTTTTATAAGACTTTATCTAAGTTGCAAAAGTAACAATAATTGTAATAAATGTGCTAAATTTGGCGTTTGTTATGTTATTTGCAGGCTATATAAAGAAGGATGGTCTTTGGGATGACCCGCGTGTCCGGGAGATGATCTGCGCTCTGGAGGCGGACGGGTCCGGGGTGTATCGGGTGCACACGGCCGCGGATGTGCGCCCCGGCACTGACGCCCTTCTGAGCCTCGGCGGCGACGGGACTTTCCTCTCGGCCGCGCGTATAGCCGTACCTGCGTCCCTGCCGGTGCTCGGGGTCAATCTGGGCAGGCTCGGTTTCCTTTCGGAATGCCGCCCCGAGGATATGCCCTCCGCCATTAGGGGAGGGGAGTTCCGGATCGAGCACAGGGATCTCCTCCGGGTGAGTGCGGATGTGGCTCTGCCGGATGTTTTCTGGCCGTATGCGCTCAACGAGACGGTGGTCTCGCGTGTCGGCGCTTCGATGCTGGGGGTGGACGTGGAACTGGACGGGGAGAGGCTCCCCATATGGTGGGCCGACGGCTTGCTTGTCGCCACGAGCACAGGCTCCACCGCTTATTCCCTGAGCGCGGGCGGCCCGATCTGTACTCCTGATGCCGGAGTGTTCATAGTGGCCCCCGTCTCCCCGCACAACCTCAACGTGCGCCCGCTCGTGGTGCCCCGGACCTCGCGCATCGCCATCAGTTTCCATTCCAGGGAGCAGAGCGTGGCGTTTTCCGTGGACAACCGCACCTGCCACATCCCCGCCGGAGCCAGGATCGAGGTATGCGCGGCGCCGCAGAGTCTCAAACGCCTGAGCTTCGGCAGGCCCAATTTCATAAACGCGCTGCGTACCAGGCTTCTATGGGGCGAGGACGTGCGCAACAGCAACGAAACATCATGATTATGATACAACAGGGGAAACTGCCCCGTCACGTCTCGCTCATCATGGACGGCAACGGAAGATGGGCCAAGCAGAGGGGGAAAGAGAGAGTCTACGGCCATTTTGAGGGCGTCGAGAGCGTCCGTGCCGTCATGGAGACATCGGCGGAGCTGGGCATTGAATATGTGTCCTTCTTCGCCTTCTCCGAAGAGAACTGGGGGAGGCCGGCTGATGAGGTGAACACCCTCATGGAGCTGATGTGCAGGGCAATGGAGAACGAGCTCCCGACGTTCCTCGGCCACGGGGTGCGCTTCATGGTGCTTGGTGACAGGGCGAGGCTCTCAGACTCTCTCAATGCAGTGATAGACAGGATAATGGCTGCCACTTCAGAGGGAAAAGACCTGACGATGATACTGTTCCTCAGTTACAGCGGCCGCTGGGACATACTTCAGGCTGCGCGGAAGATGGCACACGATTTGATTGAACACCCCGGTCTCCGGATAGGAGCGGAGGAATTCTCCCGTTATCTGGTGACCGGCGGGATTCCGGACCCCGATCTGCTGATACGTACTTCAGGAGAGGAGCGGATCAGCAATTACCTGCTTTGGCAGACGGCCTATACGGAATTCGTGTTCACCGATACTCTCTGGCCGGATTTCCGCCGGGAGGAGTACTTGGCTGCGCTGGAGGAGTATGCCTCGCGTGACCGCAGGTTCGGAAAAGTCAAATAATTGGTCTATATTTGTGAATTATTGATTTAAGATGAAGATAGGACGGATACTTGCCATTTTGGTTCTGATTCTTACGGGCGCCGCAGCAGGTGCGCAGGAATCGGGTGTAGAAGTGGATTACAATCATCCCCGCACCTACAGGGTCGGAGGAATCAGCGTAGAGGGCAACACATATTACCGTGACCAGCAGATCATCTCCCACGCCGGCCTCCAGAAAGGAATGGAAGTGACCGTGCCGGGAGAGGCCATGACCAACATCGTCAGGCGCCTGTGGCTCCAGCGCTACTTTGAAGACGTCTCCATCACCATAGACAGCCTGAGTGCCGGGAGGGATTCAGCCTATTTCACAATCCGTGTCAAGGAGCGTCCGAGGGTGTCCAGCTGGACCTTTTCCGGCGTGAAGTCCGGAGAGAGGAAGGACATCCAGGAGAGGGTGAACCTGCGCCGAGGTGGGGAGTTTTCCGAATACGTGGAGAAGACAACCTCCGACATCATCAAGCGCTACTTCGCCGAGAAAGGTTTCCTGCTCTGCGAGGTCAACGCCGAGGTCACGAAGGACACCATCATCCGCAACGCCATCAGGGTCAACTTCGCCGTCAACAAGGGCCAGAAGATCAAGGTGCGTGACATCAACTTCATCGGCAACGAGCACGTCTCCGACTACAAGCTCGCCCGCTCCATGAAGAAGACGAAGTCCAACAAGTTCTACAACTTCTTCAACAGCAAGAAGTTTAACGAGAAAGAGTACCTCAACGACAAGAAGGGCGCGCTCGCCGCGTTCAACGAGGCAGGCTACCGCGATGCCAGGATCGTCCGCGACTCCGTCTACTACGTGGCACCGAACCGTCTGGGCATCGACATCGTCTTCGACGAGGGCGACAAATACTACTTCCGCAACATCAGCTGGACCGGCAACTCCGTTTACTCTTCCGACGCTCTCAACCAGGTGCTCGCCATCAACAAGGGCGATGTCTATGACAAGGTCACCATGGAGAAAAGGCTCTACGGCGGAGGCAAGCAGACCGACTACGACGTGTCCAAGCTCTACCGTGACAACGGTTACCTGTTCTTCCAGATCAATCCTGTGGAGACAAACATCCAGAACGACTCCGTCGATGTGGAGATGCGAATTTCCGAGGGCAAGCAGGCCACGATCGGCGACATCGTGATCAACGGCAACGACCTCACCAACGAGAAGGTGGTCCGCCGCCAGATCTTCACCCGTCCGGGCTACCTTTTCAGCCAGAGTGACTTCGAGCGCTCCATCAGGGAAATCGCTTCTCTTGGCCAGTTCGATGCCGAGGCCATAATGCAGCAGGGGACCGGTTACTCTATGGTCACGAACCCGCTTGACAACACCGTAGATATCATATATAATGTGACTGAGAAACCTTCTTCGCAGCTTGAGGTCTCAGGCGGATGGGGCGGAAGGACTTTCGTGGCCACGGTCGGCGTCAGCTTCAACAATTTCTCGACCCAGCGTTTCTTCGACAAGAGCGCTTGGCGTCCGGTACCGCTTGGCGATGCCCAGAATCTGGCGTTCCGCTTCCAGACCAACGGTACATATTACACGGCGCTCACTGCCAACTTCACAGAACCTTGGCTTTTCGGCAAGAAGCCGACGTCACTCAATCTCGGCGCCTACTATACCCGCCAGACCAATTCTTATCTGGCGCTCAACTTCCTCAGCAACGACCGTCAGATGGAGGTCTTCGGCTTCTCCGCCTCACTCGGTACGCGTCTCAAGTGGCCTGACAGCTACTTCGTGCTGTACAACGGCCTCAACTGGCAGTCATATAAGTTGACCAACTGGTACTCGGGCTACTTCATCTTCGATGACGGTATAGCCAACAATATCAACTATTCCCTGAGTCTTGTGCGCAACTCCACTGACCAGCAGATATATCCGCGTACCGGCTCGGACTTCTCCTTCTCGCTGCAGTTGACTCCGCCGTTCTCTCTTTTCCGTAAATACGACTACGACAGCGACGGCAACAGATTCTCTGTGGGCAGTTACAAGGATGTCAACTATAACAACTGGACTTCCAAGCAGCGCTACAAGTGGATCGAGTACCACAAATGGAAAGTTTCCGGTGCTACATACACCAAGCTTGTCGGGGATCTCGTCTTGATGACCAGAGCGCAGTTCGGTTATCTCGGCTACTACAACAGAAACTGGGGATATTCTCCATTTGAGGGCTTCCTCCTCGGTGGTGACGGAATGTCCGGCTACAACACCTACGGTTCGGAAGTGATTTCCCTTCGTGGCTACGAGAACTACTCTCTCACCCCGTACGAGCCGTCCACATACAATTCCACCGGCTATGCCTACGCCGGTAATGTCTACGACAAATTCACCGTGGAGTTGCGCTACCCTGTCATACTTCAGCCGACATCCACCATCTATGTCCTCGGCTTCCTTGAGGGCGGCAATGCCTGGTCTGACATCAGAAAGTTCAATCCTTTCCAGATCAAACGCAGCGCCGGCGTGGGTGTTCGCATCTTCCTTCCGATGGTCGGACTGCTCGGTGTGGACTGGGGCTACGGATTCGACACCACGGATTCAAGCAAGCGCAGCCAGTTCCACTTCGTGATTGGACAACAATTTTAAAGTATGAATTATATGAAAAAGATTCTTTTGATCGCCGCTTCGGCGCTCGTCGCGATTTCAGCTGCGGCCCAGCCGAAATTTGCCCATGTCAATTTCTCAGAGCTTGTACAGCTCAGCCCGGAGGCCGACAAGGCCCGCGCCACCATGGCAGCCTCAAGCAAGGAGGCCCAGGAGACTTATCAGGCCATGGTTGATGAGTTCAACACCAAATACAGCCAATATGAGGCCAAGGCCAACACTTGGACTGCCGCAATTAGGGACAGCAAGACTAAGGAGATCCAGGAGATCCAGCAGCGTATTCAGGAGTTCGGCCAGACAGTCGATGCCGAGCTTCAGCAGCAGCAGCAGACTCTGATGGCCCCTATCGTCAAGAAGGCCCAGGATACAGTGAAGGACCTCGCCAAGCAGGGTGGATATGTCTATGTGTTCGATGTCGGCTCTCTGATGTATTACGATGACACACAGAGCACGGATCTTACTCCTCTTGCACGCAAGGCTCTCGGCATAGCCGATGACCGCACCCTTGAATCTCTTCAGGCAGAGCTTCAGGCCCAGCAGCAGGGGCAGACGACGGCTGCAAACTAGCGAGACCACACTTCATCGGCCCTGCCCCAAGGGAGGCGGGGCCTTTTGCACTGAAACTACACCAATTAACTTTTGTAATGCAACATAAAATCATTGACGCCAAGGATGTGGTGATCAGATTTGCTGGAGATTCGGGTGATGGAATGCAACTCACCGGATCTCTTTTTGCAGATATGTCAGCCATCTACGGCAATGGACTGTCGACCTTTCCGGACTATCCCGCCGAAATCCGCGCGCCTCATGGCACCGTCTCCGGCGTTTCCGGTTTCCAGATCCACATAGGCTGTTCCAAGGTCTCCACGCCGGGGGATTTCTGTGACCTGCTCGTGGCCATGAACCCGGCGGCGCTCAAGACCAACGCCAAGTGGTGCAAGCGCCACGCGATGATCCTGGTGGACCAGGACGCCTTTGATCAGGCGGGCATGGAGAAAGCCGGTTTCACTACCGACGACCCGTTCAGAGAACTCGGGGTAGAGGACAGGACTATCATCGCTGCACCTATCACGACCCTCACACACGAGAGTCTCAAGGACAGCGGGATGGACAACAAGGCCATCCTCAAGTGCAAGAACATGTTCACTCTCGGCATGGCCTGCTTCATCTACAACCGTCCGCTTGAATATATCTTCAACTATCTTGAGAAGAAGTTCTCAAAGAAACATCCGGAGGTCATAGAGCCGAACAAGAAAGTCCTCAAGGACGGCTTCAACTACGCGGCCAACCTCCAGATAATAGCCAACACCTACACCGTGGAGCCGGTGAAAAATCTCGCCAAGGGTACGTACCGCAACATCACCGGCAACCAGGCCACCGCCTGGGGGCTTCTGGCTGCTTCCGAGAAGTCCGGACTGCCGCTTTTCTGCGGTTCTTATCCGATCACGCCGGCCACTGCCATACTTGAGGAACTCGCGATCCATAAGAGCCTTGGAGCCAAGACATTGCAGGCGGAGGACGAGATTGCCGGAATCTGTACTGCCATCGGTGCCTCTTTCGCGGGCAACCTTGCGGTGACCACCACTTCGGGGCCTGGACTTTCTCTGAAGTCGGAAGCCATGGGACTCGCCGTGATGGCCGAGCTTCCTCTTGTGGTCATCGATGTCCAGAGAGGCGGTCCGTCCACGGGACTTCCGACCAAGACGGAGCAGTCCGACCTCAACCAGGCCCTCTACGGGCGCAACGGGGAGTGCCCGATGGCGGTGATCGCCGCCCATTCCCCGGCCCACTGTTTTGACGCCGCTTTCCAGGCCGCCAAGATAGCCCTTGAGCACATGACTCCTGTCCTGCTGCTTTCCGAGGGATTCCTTGGCAACGGTTCTGAACCTTGGCGGATACCATCTATGAAGGATTATCCTGAGATCCGCCCGCCGTTTGTGCAGGGCATTCTCAAGGAAGGGGAGAAATTCCACCCGTTCAAGCGCGACCCCGAGACTCTTGTGCGCCGCTGGGCAATCCCGGGGCAGAAGGGGCTGGAGCACCGCGTGGGTGGGCTTGAGAAGAACCATGACGGGGTCCTCTCCACCGACCCGCTCAACCACGCCACGATGGTTGCCGAACGTGCCGAGAAAGTCGCCCGCATAGCCAAGGACATACCGCAGCTGAGCATCCTTCACGGGCCGGAGCAGGGCAAGCTTCTCGTCGTCGGCTGGGGTGGAACATACGGGCATATCTGGTCGGCTGTGCATGAGATGGAAAATGTCTCTTATGTCCACTTCGATTACATAAACCCGCTCCCGTCAAACACGGGCAAGATTCTGGACTCGTTTGAGAAGATACTTGTCTGCGAGCTCAACAGCGGGCAGTTCGCCGATTATCTGAGGGCCAGGTTCCCTCATCTGGAGATTCACAAGTTCAACAAGATACAAGGCCAGCCGTTCCTCGTGAGCGAGCTGGAGGAAGCGATAAAGAAAGAGCTGTAAGACTATGGCAACATTGACATTCAAAGACTTCAAAAGTGACCAGGAGGTGCGCTGGTGCCCGGGATGCGGTGACCATGCCGTGCTCGCAGCCCTGCAGAGAGCTCTCCCGAAGGTGAGCCAGGCTCTCAACTATGACAAGGAGAGGTATGTTGTGGTGTCCGGCATCGGCTGCTCTTCGCGGCTTCCTTACTATATGGACACCTACGGCTTCCACAGCATCCATGGCCGCGCGACTGCCATCTCCACTGGCATCAAGGTCGCCAACCCGTGGCTGACCGTATGGCAGGCCTGCGGCGACGGTGATGCTCTGGCCATAGGAGGCAACCATTTCATCCATGCCATCCGCCGCAACATCGACATCAACATCATCCTCTTCAACAACCAGATCTACGGTCTCACCAAGGGGCAGTATTCTCCGACTTCCAAGTTCGGTGCGATCACCAAGACTTCGCCTTACGGCACCGTGGAGCATCCGTTCAACCCTGGAGCCCTGGTGCTTGGCGCCAAGGGCACGTTCTTCGCGCGTTCTCTGGACGTGGAGCTGAAGCTCAACGAGGAGATCATGACGGCGGCAGCCCTGCACGACGGCTGTTCCGTGATGGAGATGCTCACCAACTGCGTGATCTTCAATGACGGAGCCCACAAGGATCTCTCCGACCCAGCTGTGAAGGCCGACCACACGATTGTCCTCAGGCAGGGCGAACGCATGATTTTCGGCAAAAACCGTGACAAGGGGCTCATCTACGACGGCAAGAAGATCCGCGCCGTCCATATAGGCGAGGGCGGGTTCACGGAGGAGGACATCCTCATCCATGATGCCCACACCGACAACATCGGCATACACATGGCGCTTGCTGAGATGAAAGGACCTGACTATCCTGTGGCGCTCGGCGTCATCCGCGATGTGAAGGACATCACATACGATGACGGGGTGCGAGATCAGGTCAAGGAAGTTATGATGAAATCACAGATACACTGTGTAGATGACCTCCTGCACAGCGGTTCAACATGGGAGGTCGAATAACCACATTATACACTGACAATGAAGACAAAGGACATTATGGCCCGTCTCCAGGCCAAGTACCCGGGGGAGAACGAGTATCTCCAGGCGGTACAGGAGGTTTTGGAATCCATCGAGGATGTCTACAACCAGCATCCTGAATTCGAGAGGGCCAGGATAGTCGAGAGGATGGTGGAGCCTGACCGTATCTTCACATTCCGCGTCACCTGGGTTGACGACCGCGGAGAGGTGCAGACCAACACGGGCTACCGCATCCAGTTCAACAGCGCCATCGGACCTTACAAAGGGGGCTTGCGTTTCCACAAGGCAGTCTCCCCATCGATGCTGAAGTTCCTCGGATTCGAGCAGACATTCAAGAACGCCCTGACGACCCTGCCTATGGGCGGTGCCAAGGGCGGCTCGGACTTCGATCCTACTGGCAAATCCAACGAGGAGATCATGCGTTTCTGCCAGGCTTTCATGCTTGAGCTCTGGAACTGCATCGGCCCGGATCAGGACATCCCTGCCGGCGACGTGGGAGTGGGCGGACGTGAGATCGGCTATCTTTATGGCATGTACAAGAAACTCGCCCGCCAGTACAACACAGGCGTGCTTACCGGCAAGGGTGCCACATGGGGAGGCTCGATACTCCGTCCGGAGGCCACGGGATATGGTGCGCTGTACTTTACGCACTATCTTCTCGAGAAAGCCGGCAAGGAACTGAAGGGTTGCAAGATAGCTGTTTCGGGCTTCGGCAACGTGGCTTGGGGTGCCTGCAAGAAGGCTCTTGAACTCGGGGCCAAGGTGGTGGCCATATCAGGCCCGGACGGAGTCTGCGAGATTCCTGAGGGCATCACCCCTGAGATGATCGACTATATGCTCGTGATGCGCGCCTCCAACCGCAACATGGTGGAGGACATGGCCACAAAATTCCCTGACAAGGCTCACTTCACTGCAGGCAAGAAAGCCTGGAGCGTCAAATGCGACATAGCCCTGCCTTGCGCCTTCCAGAACGAGCTTTCCGAGGATGATGCCAAGGAACTTGTAGCCAACGGCACATGGTGCTGCTGCGAGGTTTCCAACATGGGCTGCCAGCCGGGAGCCATCCACTACTTCCAGCATCACGGCATCCTCTTCGCCCCTGGAAAGGCCGTTAATGCCGGCGGTGTCGCCACTTCCGGTCTTGAGATGACCCAGAACGCGTCACACATCAGCTGGAGCGGCAAGGAGGTTGATGACAAGCTGCATTTCATCATGAAGTCCATCCACGAGGCCTGCGTCAAGTATGGCACTCAGCCGGACGGCAGCGTGGACTACGTGAAGGGCGCCAACATCGCCGGCTTCATGAAAGTCGCCACCGCCATGCTGGAGCAGGGCATCATCTAAAATTGATATTTTTCGCTTGATATCGGGGCTGGCCGCAAGGCCGGCCCCGTTTTTATGCTGGAATGGACTACATGTCATCCATAGACAGTCCTTTGTAGGAGATTTTATATCCCTTGAATTCGCCAGTGGCACGCAGGAAGGCAGCAGCCTTTTTCTCCAGCACTTTCATGTCAATGTTGTCAGCCTTGCGTTTTACCTCGAAAAACGTGGCTTCTTCGTCTAGTTCGTTCTCGGCAACAATGTCGATCTCATTCTCTCCCTTGCGGTCCCACCATCCGCCGATGCGTGTGTAGGCTTGACGTCCAATCAGCACACGCCTGAAATAGCGCTCGAGCATCAGGCCGCTGAACGTCTCGTAGTCCCTGTTGATAATCGTCTTCACGCTCTTGTAGTTCTCTATCTCCAGCATATAGCTGTATTTATAGATGAAGCGGAACCAGAATGTGAAGAAGTTGTCCTCTATCGTATAGCGGACATTTTTGGTGGAACTCTTTTCGAATAGGGGCTGTCTCTTGGTGATGACTCCGTACTCGTTTTCCAGCTTGGTCAGGTAGCCACCGATTTCCCTGCCTACCACGTTTTCTATTTCCGAACGGGAGGTCTTGCCTCTCGCTATGGCTGACAGGATCGAGAAATAGACCCCGTAATCCTTGCCGAACTCCTCGATAAGTATAGCCTTACCTTCTCCCAAAAAGATGGAGTCGGCCTTTATGATATGGTCAAGCATGGCTGACTTGGTCGTTGCCCCGGCATCCACAAGCAGCTGCACATACTTGGCCACACCGCCTGTGAAGGAAAACAGGGCCAGCAGATCTTCCGTCGTGTGTTCCGGATGGTATTCCATGAGGATTTCCTTCAGCACCGCTGGAGTGAACGGACGCACGGTCATAAAACGGGTCTGCCTGTTATACAGAGGTTCTTTCTGGTCCTTGAATATCTTCGTCATCATGGAGTATATTGAGCCGCAGACGACAAGGTTCATGTGGGCTTTCGGGCTGTATATGTCCCAGATGCGCTGCATGTCGCTGTATACTGACTTATTCACGCGGAAGAACTCCTGGAACTCGTCAATGAACAGTGTGATGGGACGTTCCGTGGAAAGTTTCATCAGAAACTCGAACACATCGGTGAAATGCTCCGCCCGTCCCATCGCGGGAATTCCCAACTTGCTCTCTATTTCAACCCGGTAATCTTCGCACAAGTCCCCTTCGGCCTTGCGTGCTACAAAGAAATAAAGGATAGGTTCGTCCTCGTATGCCTTCCATACGAGGTATGTCTTGCCGATGCGTCGTCGTCCCGTCACTACCGTGAACTGGGCGTTGTCTTTTGACATCCTGCGAATCTCGCGCAGGGATGCTATTTCTTCTGTCCTGTCAAAAAATCTCATATCCTGAATACTTTTATGCTGCTATTTCCGAAATGATCGTTTCGGAAATAGCGGTTTCGCTACTGCAAAGATAATGAGTTTTCCACAAACAGGCAGAACGTCTGCGCCATGTTCTTCTGCTCAGGCGCTGAAGAGGTCGTCGGCAGTTATTATGCTCTGGAAGCGTCCCGAGTATTCGTTCTGCTTGAGGCCGAATGTGGTCACAAGCGTCATGATGGTGGGTTTGCGGGTCTTTGTCTGTCTGCCCTGTCTATCTGGCTGTTGCCACCGAGCCAGAAATAGATTTCATGGATGCTTATTTTTCTACAAAAAAATAAAAAGTCTTGTTTTAGAAGAATAGTTGCCGACTATTTTTCTAAAACTGGCCAATTACCATGGGTTTTAGAAAAATTAGAGCGGAATGAAAAATCGAGGGGGAGTGGCCCGACGGCCGCTCCCCCTCTTTGAAAAGTGGTTGTATAGCAGTTGAGAAAGCTTCAAGTTACTTTACGTCCCACCAGATATGATGCTCGGCATCGTTGGTGCCGTCGAATGCGGCGCTGATGGCCGATTCGTAATTGACCTTGTTGGAGGCTGAGATGGCTCCGGAATATTTCAGCCTGTAAGGTATGTGGCTGATTACGACCACAGCCGGGCCGACTTCTATTTTCGGCACATCCAGACGCCTCATGTCGGACCATGCTTCAACTCCGTCTGCCATGAATCCGGAAAGCCAGCGCTGGAATACGATCTTTTCGAGCTTTTGGGCTGAAGTTCCGCCGAAGGCGACTTTGTCGGAGGCAAGGTATGCTTCAGCGCCATCGGCGCCCCACTGCGCGAATGAAGCCTTTACACCTGCTTCATAGAGGGCTTTGGCGTCGGCTGAGATCCATCCACGCTCCGCTGCTTCCGCTGCCACGAGATTGACTCTTGCCGCGGTGACGATAGGCAGCATGCCCTCGGCATCCGTGAGGGTCTCGGCGAAGTAGCAGGCCTTGCCCTCATAGTCGGAGACATTCGGTATGCCCAGCGGAATCCCGATATAGGCTTTCGGGTCGGAAGGGTCTCCGATAGGTTCGGATTTGCCGAATGGTACGAGGGAGAAGTACTTGAAAAGCCTCGGGTCATTGTATTCCTTGAGGGTCTCCACGAGATATTCATTCGGACAGAAGTTGCTGTTGTAGTTGACACCGTTGGTGTACAGAGGTGACGGTGCGTTGGAGTCGAAATGATAGATCATCGAGTCACTGTTGTCCATGATGCCTCCGTCGGCGTATGCCTGGGCAAAGCGGGCCTTGCCGACGCTCTCGGCGACATCACTGAGCTTGATGGCCATCAGCATGCGCAGCGAGGCGTTGAGCTTCTTCCACTTGCTTATGTCCCCGTTGTAGATGATGTCGGCGGATGACAGGCTTCCGCTTTCATCGAAGAGGGAGTACGCCTCCTTGAGCTTCTCGTCCAGGTATGTGTAGATGTCTTCTACCGAGTCGAATGCCGGAGTGTAGTTGTCCTCTCCCGCTCCGAGGGCCTCCTTGACAGGGATCGGGCCGAGAATGTCGGCCAGATGCATGTAGAAGTAGGCCTGAAGGGTCACTGCCGTGGCGATCTGGTTTGCACTGCTGCCGAAGCGGGACACCGCGGCATTGTTCTTCGTGGCTTCATCAGAGTTGAGGTCGATGATGTACTTGAGGTTCTTGAGCGGGTACAGGTAGTAGGAGCTCGTGTCGAATTCGAGGATGTTGAGCTTTCCGTACTGGAGAGTGTTGCGCTCCGCCATGTAGCCGTTGTACATCTGGGTCCACGGGTTGTAGTAGTAGCTGTTGAGCGTGAAGTTGTAGGTGTACTTGCACGCGTATGTGAAGAACATATCGGTCTGGGCCTCGGACGGTTTGTTCGGGTTCTTGTTGAGGTCGCCGAAGTCTCCTATGCCGCACCCTGTCAGAAGAGCTGCGCTTATGGCTGAAGTGGCCAGAAATGCTTTTATGTTTCTCATGATAAGATTCGTTTGAAATTGTTTGACAGCATCAGAATGTGAGTTTCAGGGTCATGCCGAATGCCCTTGTGGAAGGAGCCGCACCGCCTTCGATGAAGTTGGAACCGAGCTCTGAAGGATCGATGTTCGGTGCTGCGGAATAAATCAGCCAAGGGTTGGTGGCGACGAAGGAGACGCGGGCAGCGCTCAGGCCGACATCCAGTTTGCTCAGGAAACTCTTAGGCACATCGTAGGAGAGGGATACTTCCCTGAGTTTCACGTATGTGCGGTCGAAGATGGTGGTCTCCCACACCTGGCATGCGTAGTCCTGGAAATATTCGGCTGCAGGGACATAGGTGTCCACTTCTTTGCCGTTCTTGTCCACGCCGGTCAAGTGGATACCGCCGCCGTTGGCGACCGGCTCACGTATGTTGACTCCCTTGTCGTTGACCGTGGCTGTAGTGGCCAGCAATCCTGAACCGTTGCCCCAGAGGTTGGTCCATGAGGAGATCTGTCCGCCGACGGAGAAGTCGAGAGATGCTGCGAGGCTGAAGCCCTTGTAGCGGAGCCTTGTGGAGAAGCCTCCGGTGAAGTCCGGCTGGTAGCAGCCCAGTTCCCTGTCCACGTCCGTGTTGAATGTAGGGCATCCGTCCTCGTCGAAGATCAGGCGGCCCTGCTCGTCGCGCTCCCAGGTGTTGCCCCTGATGATTCCAAGAGGGCGGCCTTCTTCGGCCCAGAGGTAGATCCTGCTGTAGAAAGATGTCCAGTACATCTGGTATGATGAGATGCCTTCCGTGAGACGGACGAGGGTGTTGACGTTCTTCGCGAGGTTGAAATCAAGATCCCAGCTCAGATCCCTGGTGTCCAGGGCGCGTGCGCCGACCATGAACTCCACGCCGCGGTTGCGTACAAGTCCTGCGTTGAGCTTGCGGGTGGAGTACCCGGACTCTGCTGCGGAGCTTGCGTTGATGATCTGGTTGTCGTTGTCACGGTTGTAGAGGTTGATGTCTCCGTAGAAGCGGTTGCCGAACATCTTCCATTCGGTGCCGACCTCATAAGAGGTGGAGATGGTAGGCTTGATGTTGTAGTTGACCTGGGTCGCGGTTTCGTACATGGTGGAGTTGGAGCCGTACTTCGTGCCGATGGTGTAGGTCGGGTAGATGTTGTATGCTCCCATGGAAGAACCCAGCTGAGCCGCGCTCGCACGGAGCTTCCACATGTTGAGCCAAGGGGCTGAGAACCAGTTGCTCGCGATTACGGACAGGGAAAGTCCGCCGTAGAGGTAGCTGTTGTTCTCAGGGGAGAGTGTGGATGACCAGTCGTTGCGCAGAGAACCGTCCACGAAGTAGGTATCGTCCCAGCCGAGGGTTGCGGTCCCGTAGATGCTGCGCTCGGCGTAGTTGGTCTTGGTGTTGGTGACGATGGCTGTGGTGCCCGTGGACGCGCTCAGGTTGTAGAAGTTGTCTATGGACAGGTCGTAGCTGCCATTGGTATAGGCATCGATGATATCGTACTGATAGTTCCTCGCTTCGGCGAAGGCTGCCGCCTCGACTGTGAGCTTGTCGTCCACGAAGCTGCCGTCCCAGGTCAGATGCCCCTGCACGGTGTCATCCATGATGCCGCTCTGGGTCTGGCCGTAGTATGATGTGAAATTGATGGAGCCTGAAGGCCTCTTGGTCTCGCCGATGTAGTTGCGGAAGTTGGCGTTGTAGCGGACACCGGCCTTGATGTTGAACGGGAGCTTGACTGTGGCGTCAGCTGAGAACACGTTCCACTGGTAGGTGTCGTAGGTGTTGTATGCTTCGAAGAGGGCGTACGGGTTGTCGTGGTAGTTTGCCCTGTTGTTGCTCAGGCTCTTGACGTTCCATGTGCGCCAGCTTCCGTCCGGACGCTGCCAGTCCTTGTAGTCGGCGAGGTTGACGTTGGTCTGTCCCCACTGGGTGTACTCCTGGAGGACGGTGCGGTTGCCGTTGTACCCAGATGATGCCGGGTTGTGGTCGCGGCGGTAGGTGTAGAGGTAGTCCACGGATACGTCAACCCATGATGCGGGACTGTATTTCGCCTTGATGCTCAGGTTGCGGCGTACGGCGTCGGAGTTCGGCTGGATGCCGGTGCGCTGGTTGTTGGTGAATGACACCCTGGCGGAGAGATCCTTGTAGGATTTGGAGAACGCGATGTTGGTGACGTTGGCTACTCCGGCGCGGTACAGGTCCCCGAGGTTGAGGTGGCTCTCCCAGGTGTCGGCGATGCCGTACTTGCTGCTGGTCGGGTCAACAGAGAGCGGGGTCACATACTTGACGGAAGGGTCGAAGCGCGGTCCCCAGGATGCGTCGTTGCCGTAGTCCATTATCTTGGCGCCCTTAAGGCTTTCGATGTTGCCGCTGTAGTCCTTGAGCAGTTCGGCTGCGGAAGTGGTCCCCTTGGCTTCCCCGTAGAGGTAGCCGTACTGGCCGCCGCCGTAGAGAGTCTGGAGGTTGACATGGTTGTAGTAGGTCTCCACGGTGGTGGTGTGGCTGAAGTCTACCGTGCCCTTGCCGCTCTCGGCGGATTTGGTGGTGATGATGATGGCTCCGTCACCTCCCCTTGAGCCGTAGAGCGCTGTGGCCGCAGGGCCTTTGAGGACGTTGATGGATTCCACGTCGTCCATGTTGACGGCGTTCTTGTTGGTGATGGTGCCGTCCACCACATAGATCGGTTCGTTTACGGACAGGTTGCCGCTGGACGCGGTGGAAAGTGTGCCGGCGCCGCGGAGGACGATTTTGCCGGATGAGAACGATGAGCCGGCCCCTCCGAAGAACTGTACGCCGGCGACTTTGCCGACGATGGCGTTGCTCAGGTCGGACTGGCGGGCGATTGTGAGTTCTTCAGACGTCACTTTCTGGGTCGAATAGCCGAGGGCTTTCTGCTTGCGGGTGAGCCCCTGGGCGGTCACGACCACCTCTTCGAGGAACTCGGTGTCGGGCTCCAGAGCGATGTCGAGCCTGCTGCGTCCTGCTGTGGACACCTCAAGGGTGTGATAACCCATAGAACTTACGACCAGGACGGCGTTGCGCGGAACGGAGAGTGTGAACTTGCCGTCAAGATCTGAACTTGTGCCGTGGCTGCTCCCCTTGACGAGGACCGAGGCGAAAGGCAGGGTTTCTTTTGTCGAGGCGTCGGTCACTGTGCCGGTGACGGTGACATCCTGTCCGTATGCCCATACGGAAAACAGCATGGCCACGACAGTGAGGAAGGATCTGATTCTTTCCATAAGATCGTTTTGATTAAACAATAACTACTAATAACATTTGTTTCGATGCCGCGCGCGTTGACATCGGATGCAAACCTAAATATTTTTATAATAAAATCAAAACGCGTAAACGTTAGTCAGTCAAGTCGATATAAATATTTATTACAAATATTAATATTAATGCTTATGATTTGATACTTATACAGGGGGGTAAAACGAAATTGATACGAAAAGCGGCTCAAAAAAAATACATTTTTTTGAGCCGCTGAAATTGAGGTGCCCGTCCGGGCTGATTATTGCCCGAGCAGGTCGAGCAGATACTCGACTTTGCGCTGGTTGCCGAGGGTTTTGCCCTTGGTGCAGGAAAGCTTGACGCAGTCGTGCCACTCGCGGAGCTCCGTGATGCGGCCGCGGGTGAGCTTGACAACTATGTTCATCGGTTCGCAGCCTGTCACGTCACAGGTGAGGAAGGTGCCGATGCCGTAGGAGTCCTGGACCCTGCCGGCGCAGTAGCGGTGGATCTCTATAGCCTTGTCGATGTCAAGCCCGTTGCTGTAGACGACCTGCTTGGTGGCAGGGTCTATGCCGAGGGAGCGGTACTTGGCTATGATCTTGTCCGTCTGCTCGAACTCGTCGCCGCTGTCCACCCTCAGTCCCCTGTACATCATGGCCATCCTCTTGGAGAGGTTGGAGAAGAACACCTTGTCTCCGAAGCAGTCGTAGAGGTAGATGCCGTTGTCGCCGTCGTAGACGTCGCTGAACTTCTTCATCACATTGAAGTTGCACTCGAACACGCCGCTGACGTTCTCTTCGAATGAGATGAGCTGGTGGGACATCGTCCCGAGCGGGGTGCACCCGTATTTCATCGCGAACCAGACATTCGAAGTGCCGATGAATTTTCCGGGACCGTCCATCTGGCGGGCGGTCTGCTCCATTACTCTGACGACCATGTCCTGATGGGCGAAACTGAAGCGGCGGCGCGTGCCCATGTCTCCGAGTTTCAGCCCGTTCTCGATGATCTTGACCGTCTTCTGCATGCTGCGCTCCTGCTCTAGGGCGGCATCGTAATTGTCGAAGTCGCCCCTCAGGGAGTGGATGAGTTCGGAGATGCAGGAGAGCAGAGGCATTTCCCACATTATCGTGGAGAACCATTTGCCCTTGACGCTGATGTCGAGATGCCCTTCTGCATCCTGCCTAATGCTGACCTCATCCGGGTTGAAGCGGTAGCCGCGCAGAAAGGTGAAATACCATATCGGCAGGAACACGCACCTGCCCCTCATGAATTCCACCTCCTCGTCGCTGATGACCACATTTCGCATCATCTCCACCTGCTCCCGCAACAGAAGGTCGAAGCCCTGCGGGTATCGGTAGGCGTTGCGGTCGTAGAAAGTGTACTCCACTTCTGCGCGCGGATATGTCTCCAGTATGTAGTACTGGCAGGTGAAGGTGTAGAGGTCGTTGTCTGTGAAGTGACGTATTATCTGCTCCATTATTTTTCTGCGTTGTACGGGAGCACCCTGCCCGGTTTGTCGAACTTGAGCCTTGCCCCCTCCTGACGTACGTCATCTGCGGAGTAGGTGATGGTCCAGGTGTCCATGGTCATGAGTTCCCAGAGCCTGTCGGCCGTCATGGGGGCGGCGAAGCGTATCTGGATGCTCGGCACGAGGCTGTCGTTGAGCCTGAGGTAGAGACCTATCACACCCTCTTCCTTTGAGAGATGGTTGCTCAGGAACGGCAGGGCCCTCCTGACTATAGGCTTCTCGTAGTTCTGGTCGGCGATTTCGTAGATGAACTGCGGCTGCCCGGCATAGACTTCGCTGCGTTTGCGGATGACGGTCGTGTCGCCCTGAGGATATTTCCCCCTGTATTCGGCGGTGAAGGTGTCGAACATGCTGTGGAGGTAGTCGGCAACAGGGATCACCTTCTCGCCCTTCTCCATCCTCACGAATTTGAAGTCGACAGGGGTTGATTTGACTCCGCCTCCGTGTACGGGCATGTCGAGGGTCTTCTTCTCCACTATCTGGCGGAACCATTCTTCATCGGCCTGCTCGTCCGGGGCCATGTAGACCCTCACGATGAGCGGGCAGTCGTACTCCGACTCCAGGCCGAAGATCTTTTTGCCGCTCATGCGCATCTGCAAGCCGAGGAAGTTGAGGTCAATCCTGTCGGACATGTGCTCGGTGCGTATGGTGACGCACTTGATTTCCGGATATTTGGCCGGGTCCGGGCTTTCCACCCTGAAGTGGGACGGCACGAACACCTCCGCCTGCACCTTGTCGGCCGTGGTCACTGAAGGGTCGAAGCTGACCACCACGGTGTGGCTTCCGACGTAGGTCTTGACCCCGTGCACGCCGCGCACCTTCTCCATGCGGGCCTTGAATGCCATGGAACTTCCGTAGCACTTGACGGAGCGCAGGTTCTTGATGGTCACTGTCTCAAGGGCCATGTTCTCCGTGGTGCCCCAGGTCTCGTTGATGGTAGGGAGCTCGAACTTGCCGCCTGCAATGGCCGCCACTGTCACCAGCACCACTGCAAGTATCGCAGGCAGGAAGCGGGTGAACCTGCGGCATTTCTCGCTTTCTCCCGGCTTGACTCCGATTGCGAGGGCCTTGCTCGGGCAGGCTGCCACGCACTCTCCGCAGAGGGTGCAGTCTACCGAGGTCACTTTGTCTCCGAATGAAGGCACGTCGATGCCGTAAGGGCAGTTCTTGCGGCAGGAGTAGCAGCGGTGGCTGCACTGGGCCTGGTTGATGGTGACCCCGAGGATCTGGAGTTTTGGACGGCTGTGAAAAATCTCAAGCAGATACCCGGCCAGGCAGTATGCCCCGAGGTACCAGAACCATGCGATGTGCACCCCGAGAAGGTTCAGCGCCCAGCAGATGCCGGCGAGAAGCACTAGCCATGCCCAGTATTTGAGCGAGTTGGACACGGCCCCGAGCGGGCAGATGTATTTGCACCAGAAGCGGTCTATCACGATGCCGAGCAGCAGCACGACTCCGAGACTGACCAGGGACATCCAGAGGGTGATCTCCCCCTTGAATCCTGTCGCCACGGCGTAGTACGGGTCGAGGTTCTTGCAGAAGAGCTCGCTGGCGCTGACCGTCATGTAGACGATCCAGAAAAGCAGGACGTATTTGACGATGCGCAGGATCTTGTCTGCGATGCTGCCGTTGGTGATCGCTACAGCCTTGAGGCCGATGGCCTCGCGGAGTTTCTTCAGGAGATCCTCGATCGAGCCTATCGGGCAGAGGTATCCGCAGAAGAGCTTGCTGAAGAATATCACTGCGGCGGCGAGGGCGATGCCCATCATGATCTGCATGGTGGTCATCGAGCACGGGAGAGAACCCTTCACAATGAAGGTGGTCAGAGCCTGTAGACCGCCGAAAGGGCAGTATTTCTCAGGGTCCGGGGTCTCAAGTCCGAGGACTTTGGCCCCCAGGCCGCTCAGGAAGAAGAGCAGGAGTGCCAGCACACCCCACTGGAGGGCGTATTTCTGCCAGTTTGTGCAGAAGGTCGATTTTTTGTTGGCCATGGTGCGGGATTATTTTTCTGGTGTTATTCCGAGTTTCTTGAGGAGTGCCTCCGGCTGCGGGTCGTGCCCGCGGAAGTTGCGGTAGAGCACGGCCTCGTCCTCGGTGCTGCCGCGGGAGAGGATGTTCTTGCGGAAGGCGTCGGCGGCTTCCCTGCTGAAGATACCTTTCTCCTCGAAGAGTGAGAATGCGTCCGCTTCAAGGACTTCAGCCCACTTGTATGAATAGTATCCGGCGGAGTATCCTCCGGAGAAGATATGGCTGAAGGATGTCGAGATGCAGGTGCCTTCCACTCTCGGCAAGGTCAGAGCAGGAGCGAGGGCCGCTTTCTCTACCTCCACGGTGCTTTTGCTCACCGGAGAGGAGATGTCGTGCCAGGCCATGTCGAGCAGGCCGAACTGTAACTGGCGTACCTGCAGGTAGGCTGCAAGGTAGTTCTTGGAGGCTACGAGCTTATTTATAAGGGAGTCGGGAATTTCTTCGCCCGTTCTGTAGTCTTTGGCGAACGGCTTGAGGAAATCAGGCTCGTATCCCCAGTTTTCCATGATCTGGGACGGGAGCTCCACGAAATCCCGGGCTACGCTCGTGCCTGTCTGCGAAGGGTATCTGCCTTCGGCGAGCATTCCGTGCAGGGCGTGTCCGAACTCATGCAGGAAGGTGGTGAGTTCGTAATGTGTGAGCAGTGACGGGCTGTCGGATGTCGGCTTGCTGAAATTGGTCACGATGCTTATGAACGGCCTGTACTCCCGTCCGCCGCGGATGCTCTGCTCGCGGAAGGCGGTCATCCATGCCCCGCCGCGCTTGCTTGCGCGGGGGAAGAAGTCGGCGTAGAAAAGGGAGAGATGCCTCCCTGCGGAGTCGCTCACCTCGTAGACCTTGACATCCTTGTGGTAGCCGGGGATGTCCGGCCTTTCGGTAAAGCGCAGCCCGTAGAGCTTTGTGGCAAGCCCGAACACGGCGTCGATGCAGTTTTCAAGGCGGAAGTAAGGCTTGAGCGCCTCGTCGCTTATCGAATATTCGGCTGCCTTGTATTTCTCTGACCAGTAACTGAAGTCCCAGGCCTTCAGCTCGCGGCCCTTGTAACCGTTCTGGCGGGCATAGGAGAGAACCTGCGCCACTTCTTCGCGTGCGGCAGGCAGGGACGGGGTGAGGAGGGCTTCCAGAAGGGCGTTGACGTTGTCCATGTTCTTGGCCATCTTGTCTTCGAGAGCGTAGTCTGCGTATGTCTTGTAACCAAGGATGTTGGCGATCTTCAGACGCAGGTCAGCTATCTGGCGGCAGATCTCGGAGTTGTCGTACCGGCCTCCGAACGCTCTTGAGTTGTATGCCATGTAGAACTTGCGGCGCAGGTCGCTGCGCGAGCTGTACTGCATGAACGGCGAGTAGCTCGGATAGGAGAGGTCGAATGTCCATCCGCTCTGTCCCTTCTCTGCGGCTGTGGCTGCGCCCATCTCGCGTACATACTGCGGAAGTCCTTCGAGATCCTTCTCGTCCGTGAGGTTGAGGCTGAAGGCGTTGGTGGCGGCGAGCAGGTTCTTGCTGAACTGGAGTTGGAGCAGGGAGAGCTGCTCCTCATAAGAGCTGTAGGTCTTCTTGTCCTCATCGGAGAGCAGGGCTCCTCCGCGGACGAAGTCCTTGTAGGTGTCGTCCAGGAGTTTGAGCTGGTCCTTGTCGAGTCCCAGACTCCCGCGCTTGTCCCATACGGCCTTGATGCGGCTGAAAAGGACCGGATTCAGTGAGACGTACATCGAGTATTCTGTCATCATCGGGGAGAGCTTCTCGGCGATCTCCTGCATCCGGTCATTGCTGTCCGCTTCGAGGAGGTTGTAGAAGATTCCCGACACGTCGTTGAGGGTCTGTCCCGCGTATTCGAGGGCTTCCAGAGTATTGGCGAACGTAGGTTCGTCGGGATTGCCGGTTATGGCGTCTATCTCGGCCTTGGCCGAGGCTATGGCCGCCTCGAATGCCGGCATGTAGTGTTCTGTCCGGATCTTGTCGAACTGGGGTGCCCCGTAAGGGAGCGGGGACTTGGTCAAAAGAGGGTTTTCCATCTCACAATTGTCGCACTGGTTTATTTCTCTGAGCAGGTTGTGTGCACGAGCATAGTTCCGCAGAGTCCAGAGGACGAAGCGGATGTCCACGTTGACGCACCTATTGTAGTCTTCTGTCCAACTCACGTCGCCGGCAAGGGACTCCTTGTTGCCGTCGAAGGCGAGGCCGACTATCTCGCCCCGGGCATTGAGTACAGGGGAGCCGGAGTTGCCGCCGGTGATGTCGTTGTCGCTGAGGAAGTCCACCGGCAGGTCGTTGCCCTCTGCCACGGACTTCTCCAGTATGGACTTCCACTCCGGCAGGAGGTGAAAATCGTAGCTGCTGTCTTCCTTGGCGAGGATTTCTGAGGCGAAGGTCTGCCACGGGAGCATGGCCCCGTCGCGCTCATAGCTCTTCACGTTGCCGTAGGTGATGCGCATGGTGGAGTTGGCGTCCGGGTACTGCGGTATGCCCTGGCTCTCGCGGAACCGGTAAAGGGCGGCGGTGTACTCCTTCTCCACGGTGCGCAGCGGCCTGTCGCCCTCCGCGGCCTCCACGTCCTTGTTGAAGTCTACAATGCTCACATCGGTGAAGAACTTGTATATGCGGTCCTCTGTCGTCATCTGCGAGTCTGTCCAGAGCCACTCCGTCATGGCGTCCCAGTCCTTGCCGAAGCGCCCGTAGACCTCTTTCTGGAAAGGGCCCCAGAGGTGCTTGTCCACATGTTCGTAGTAGTTGCGCAGGCTGTAGCGGAAGAGCTCCTTCTCCAGACGCATGTCGAGGGTGGCGTATTCAGCGGCCTCGTCCCTTTTGGCCTTGCTCTTCAGGCGCGTGGCGATGAGGGCCAGCCGGGTGCCGCGGAACATGGTCTCGCGGAACCAGATGCGGTTCTTCTCGGCCTTTGCCACGGCTTTGTATTTCTTCTGGAGCTCCTTGGCGAGCGCGCGGCCCTCCTTGTCCAGCCCGCGCTCCAGGGCTTTCTTCTCCTTGACCACCTCGAACCTGCGGCAGCACTGCTCCAGACCCTCGTTGTTTTCCTGGACATTGCTCAGGGAGAAGAAGCGGTCGGAGTACTTGAGTCTTACATCGGGGTCTGCGTCCATCCATTTCTTCATTATGGCCATCTGGTCGGCGCGCACCTTGTTCGTTATCGGCAGGGAGACGTTGAGCAGATAGTTCACCTTGGCTGAAGACGAGTATCGTGCCGTCGAGCCGGGATAGCCGAGTATCATGGTGAAATCGTCCGGCTTGACACCTTCGGTGCTGATGGCAAGGTGGCGCTTCGGGTGCATCGGGACGTTGATTTCCGAATACTCCGCGGGTTTGCCCTCCGGGGAGGCGTATATGCGGTACATGGCGAAGTCGCACTTCTGCTGCGGCCATTCCCAGTTGTCGATGTCTCCGCCGAAAGCCGCGATGCTCACAGGCGGTGCCGCTACGAGGCGTACGTCGGCATATACTTCATACAGAGCGAGATAATATCTGGAACCGGCCCACATCGAACTCAGTGAAGCCTCGTAGCCGCTGGCGGTGCGGTATTTGCGCTCGATCAGGCTGCTGATGCGTCTCGCCCCGTGGGGCCGGCCAGCCGCCTTCTCCTCCTCGATCAGGGCGGTCACCTCGTCGGTCACATCCAGCACCTTCTGGAGGAACCATGCCTTCTTGCCCGGGATCGGAATCTCTTCCGACATGACATCGGCGAAGAATCCGTCCTCAAGATAATTATGCTCCGATGTGCTCAGGGCATGGACGTCTCCGTATGCGCAGTGGTGGTTGGTGATGAGCAGCCCCTTGTCGGAAATCATGCTTCCGGTGCATCCGAAGTCAAGGGAGACGATGGCGTCCTTGATGGAGACCTTGTCCGCATCGTAGATCTCTCCGGCCTGAAGCTTGAGGCCGGCTTCTTGCATTTTTCTCGCGAGGGCTTCGGAGATGGAGTTGACCATCCACATCCCTTCGTCGGCCATGGCGATCACAGAGCTGAGAGACAGCAATATGGTGATGGCGAGTCGTCTTGTTTTCATTTCGGTGGTGATTAAAATGTAATGGAATCTGATGATTTTCCCTGATGCCCACAAAAATAAGAACAAATAATGACTTTATTTTTAATAAAAAATTTATTTTTGCGAAAACTCAGTAAAAAGCCGTGTCGATTCAACTCAAATCCTTTCTGGCTACCGTGTCGCTGCTTGCAGCCGCCTGCCTTCTGCTCCCGGCCCGGGCACAGAACACGTATTTCAATGTAAGCGGCACCGTCAAAGACGCATCTTCCGGCGAGCCTCTTGCCGGTGCTGTTGTAAACGTGGAAGAACTCTGGGCCGTCACCGCGGATGACGGCAAGTTCACCGTGGAGCGTGTAAGCCCGGGCAAATGCACTCTCAAGGCATCCCTGCTCGGCTACGTGGACATGGCGATGCCCCTTGATGTCAAGGGAGAAGTCAAGAATCTGGAAATCAAGATGCAGGTCAGCACCCTGGCGCTCAAGGAGGTGGTGGTCACGGCACAGCGCCCCCAGGACGGGACGGGGACTGTCCACAACGTGGGACGGGACGCTCTCAACCAGTTGCAGCTGAGCAATATGACTGACATGACCGCCCTTCTCCCGGGAGGGAAGACCTCCAATCCGGACCTGACTTCGTCGGGGAGCTTCTCCATCCGCTCCGCCGGTGCCACGGCGGGCAACGCGGCCTTCTCCACAGCCGTCGAGGTGGACGGGGTGAGACTGGGCAACAACGCCTCCTTCAGCCAGATGTCCGGAGTGGACACCCGGAGCGTCGCCGTGGACAATGTCGAGTCGGTGGAGGTGATCTCCGGCGTACCTTCGGCAGAATACGGGGATTTCGGTTCGGGCATGGTCAGGATCCATACTAAACGGGGCCGCACACCGCTCAGCTTGATTTTTACCGTAAACCCGAGAACCTGGCAGACATCAGTCTCCAAAGGGGTCGGCCTTCCCGGGGACAGGGGCGTGCTCAACCTCAGCGCCGAATGGGCCAGGGCAACAAAGAAACTCACCTCCCCTTACGAGTCATACACCCGCCGCGGGCTGGGCCTCACTTACTCCAACACCTTCGCCAAAGTGCTGCGCTTCGAGGCCGGTGTCAACGGCAACCTGGGCGGGATGGACAGCAAGGACGACCCTGACGCCTTCGTGGGAGAGTATTCCAAGGTACGGGACAACACACTGAGAGCCAACACCTCCCTGACCTGGCTTCTCAACCGTCCCGCTGTCACGGACCTCAAGGCGGAGGCATTCGTGAACTATGCCGACAACCTCTCGCACTACCACGAATACAACTCCTCCGCCTCGCAGCTTCCTGCGGTGCACTACGAGCAGGAGGGCTACAGTTACGCGACCCTTCTCCCCTCGGGGAAATATTTCTCCGACAGGATGGTCGATTCGCGCGAACTGGACTACGGCGCATCCCTCAAATATTCCCTGGTGAAGCGCCGGGACGGGTACAAGAGCGCATTCAAGGGCGGAGTGCAGTGGAAAGCCAACGGCAATGTGGGCGAGGGCGAGTACTACCTCGACCCGGCCCTCGCTGCCGACGGGTACAGGCCCCGCCCGTACAGGGACTACCCGTTCATGCACAACATTTCAGCATACGTCGAGGAGGACTTCACCTTCCCCTTCGGGCTTGAGTTGACTGCCGGCCTGCGCATGGAGGATGTCATCGTCAAGGGGTCCGACTACAACAATGTCCGGTCCTTCTCTCCGCGCCTCAATGCCAAGTGGCAGATTAACAATAATTTCGCAGTCCGCGGGGGCTGGGGCACGGCGGAGAAGCTCCCTTCGTTCTACATCCTTTACCCGAAGCGGGAATACAGGGACATCCTCGTGGGAAGCGGCTACGATGCTGCCGGGCAGCTATACTATAAATATTATACGATACCCTATAAGATAGAGTACAACCCGAATCTGAAGTGGCAGCGCAACGAAAACGCCGAAATAGGAATCGACGCCACGCTGCTCGGCACGGACGTGTCGCTGGTCGCGTTCAGCAACATCACACGCAACCCTTACCGCTTCACCAACAACTACTCCGTGGTGGTGCTGGAAAGGGAAGGGTTGACCGACCGCACCTTCGTGGCCACGCGCCGCCAGGACAACGGTGCCCCGGTGTACAGGGCGGGAGCCGAACTCACGGCCGACTTCCCGGAGATAAAGCCCCTGCGCACCTCGCTCAGGCTCGATGCGTCATACAGCTGGTCCAAGACCGATGATGCCGGACTCTATTATTATTACAACGATGGTTGGTCGCACAGCTCTCTGCCGGGACGCTCATACCAGTATGTCGGGGTGTATGCCAACGGGGGAGGCTCCAACATGATGGTCCGTGGCAAAATCTCCCGCTCGCTTGACGCCAACCTCACGGCGATAACCCACATCCCGGAAGCCAGGCTCGTGATCACCTGCCGCATAGAGGCTTCCATATTCTCCCGCTCGATGAACATCCCGGCCGGAGGTGAGGACGCCCTGTATCCTGTGGCTTACCTTGATGTCGAGGACGACACTCCTGTGCTCCATCCTTTCACCGCTGACATGAAATACGACCCCGCGTTCCGGGATCTTGTCATCAAGCCCAACAACGACTACCTCTTCAACCTCGACGGCTACGGGGCTTACGCCTCGGCCAATCTCAATGTGACCAAGGAGATGGGCGACCACTTCAGCCTCTCGTTCTTCGCCAACAACTTCACCAACTCACGCCCTTATGTCGTGTCGCTGGCCACAGGGGTGGGCGCCATATTCACCCCGGCCTTCTATTACGGACTCACATGCAGAATCAAGTTATGAAGAAGATCCTTATGCTCCTTGCGGCCCTGCCGCTGCTGCTCTCATCATGTATGGATCTCACCGGAGAGAATCCTTACGAGGCTGATCTCCAGACGTTTTCTTTCCGTCTGACTCTTCCCGCCCCATACTCGGGGAAGGATTTGACGGGAGTGGAGGTTGCTGTGACCAATGTCAACGACAACTCTTCCTATACCGCCCTCTGCGATGCTTCCGGCTCTGTCTCCCTGCGGCTTCCAGCCGGTCTGTACATGGTCAGCGTCTCGGCGGACATAGACGGCCTGCATTTCAACGCATCCAAGAGCGGGATTGTCCTCTCTGCCGGGGAGGTGTCGCTGGACTTGCCTCTCAAGGAAAGCCGTTCCGGTGACATCGTCATAAAGGAGATATACTGCGGCGGCTGCATGAAACTTCCGCAGGAGGGGACGTATCAGTCAGACAGTTACATGATCCTGCACAACAACACTGATCACACCGTCTACCTCGACAGCCTGTGCTTCGGGACGCTGGACCCCTACAACTCCAACTCAGCCACCGTCTGGGAGGATGACATCGAATTCAGCCCTGTCATCCAGGCCGTGTGGCAGTTCCCCGGGGACGGGAAGAGCTTCCCGCTGGAAAAGGGGCAGGATGCAATAGTGGCCATCATGGGGGCGATCGACCACACCGCCCAGTACCCCCTGTCAGTCAATCTCAACCGCAGCGACGTCTTCGCCTGCTACAGCCCGACATATTTCCCGAACACGAAATATCATCCTGCCCCCGGCGACAAGGTGCAGCGCGACCGTTATATGAATGTGGTCATAAAGACCGGGCAGTCCAACGCCTACACATTCTCGATCAACTCCCCGGCGGTCGTGATATTCCGTGCCGAAGGGCAGACGATACAGGAGTTCGTTTCCGGAAGCGACAATGTGATCTACAAGCCGGGCAGTTCCAAAGACAAGGTGGTCTGTGTGCCCAACGGGTGGGTGATAGACGGGGTCGAGGTCTTCAACGGCCAGTCTTCGGCCAACAAGAAACGCATCAACTCATCCATCGACGCATCTTACGTGACCCTGTCCAACGTACACGAGGGCAGGACCCTGATGCGCAAGGTCAACGAGAGCCGTTCGGCTGAACTCGGATACGAGGTCCTGATGGATACAAACAACAGCGGAAATGATTTCTATGAGCGTGAGTCACAGTCAATCAAAGAATAGCACCCGGCGTCTGGCACTGTGTGCGGCCGGAGTGTGCCTGAGCCTTGCGGCGGGGGCGCAGCAGCGTTATGAGACGCTCATCCGCGTCAACCCGTGGAACTCCGGAGTCAATGCCGCGGGCATGAGGCAGGACAGCACCGCCTTCTCCAACGCGGAGGCCGGGGGAGTGTACCGCAGCGGGGATTTCCGCAGCCGCAGTGATGCCGCCACCGAATGGGCGGCTTCCGCGCAGGCCAGGACGCTGACCCATCTGGAGAAGTTCTCCATGAGGGGGGCTTTCTCTTTTGAGGACAAGGAGGCGTATGATGCCTGCGGATCCATGATGATGGGCAGCGGGAGGTTCCCTGTGGATGTGCTTGAGTTCACGCCGGGGCGCAAGACGTATCAGACATATAATATGTACGGGGCCCTCTCCGTGGACGTGGCGCCGCAGTGGAGGGTCGGGGCAGGTCTTGATTTCACTTCGCGCAATGCGGCGAAACTCAAGGATCTGCGCTACACGGGATATGCACTGGACATGGTGGTGACTCCTTCGCTGATGTATTACGATAGGGATTTTGCCGTAGGAGTGTCCGCGATATATGAGAGAAACACGGAGACGGTCTCCGCGGAGCAGATCGGGTCGGCGCAGAACGCCCCGACGGCTTTTTTCAACGAGGGGCTGTACCTTGGCAATCTGCAGGCGTGGACGGGGAGCGGCACGCGGCTCAGCGAGCCGGGCGTGAGCGGCCTGCCCGTAGTGCAGGACGCTCTCGGGGCTGCAGCGCAGCTGCAGCCGTGCCGCTCCGTCTATGCCGAGGCATCTTTCCGCTATCTTCGCGGCAGGGTGGGCGAGAGGCAGACCATCTGGTACCGCTATTCCGGCCCTTCGGCCTCCGCGCGCTTTGAGCTGCGCCCGGGCCGGCATGTCATCCGTCTCCTCGGAGAGTGGCAGCGCCTTTCCAACCGCGAGAGCGTCCTCGACAAGGTCGTCGAGGGCGGTGTCACCATCACCCGCAACTATGGCAGCAACAACATCTACCGCCGCAACTCCATCGGCTCGTCCCTGGAATATGAATATGTCGGAGAGACGGTCGAGCTGCGCTCCGGCGTGTCTTATGGTCTGCTTCAGGAGATCTCAACTCCTCTCTACCCTTATGTCTACACCCGTGAGCAGCACACCTGGTCTGCATTCGCTGATGCTCTCGTACGTCTAGGGACTTTCGAAATAGGGGCCGGAGCTGCCTATAAGAGGGGCAGCGCTACGGACGAAATGCGCCTTGCAGGTGACACGTCTTCCTTAGTATCAGCGGCTTACCGTCTTCAGGACTGGTATGATGCCGCTTCGGAATATGCAACGGTGCCGCGCCTTTGCGCATCTGTTTCATTGCGCTGGTATTTCTTCCGTACCTTGTACGCCCAGGCTTTCTGGGACTATGCCCGCGCTTTTGAAGCGGAATATCTCTCCGGGCCGTTCCGTTGGGACGCCGGAGTCAAACTCGGATACAACTTTTAACAACACAGTACAATGAAGACAAAAGCAATTCTCGGAATCGCGCTGCTCTCTTTTGTGGCGGCCGTTTCCTGCAAGAAGGAGGAGGAAGGACCTCTGACTTCAATCACCTATCAGGGCGAGACCTACAAGGTCGTGCAGCTCGCCGACGGCAAATACTGGATGGCGGAGAATCTCCGCTACGTCCCTGAGGGACTGACCGTCTCAGACGATGTCAACAACATTACAGGCGTATGGTATCCTGTCACCACCGACGGCACCAACATGTCTTTCGACAAGACTGCCGTGGCTGAGGCGGGCTATCTTTACTCTGCCGATGTGGCTTTCGGAGAGGCCGTGACCGCTGACAATTATGACAAGTTCGCAAAGGTGCGCGGCATCTGCCCGGAAGGCTGGCACATTCCTGACTTCGATGACTGGTTCACCCTTATCGGCCACACCTCAAACAGCAAGGTGATCCCTGACAATCCTGAGGCTCCGTACTACGATGCCGACCTTAAGGGTTTCGGCTCCATCAAGAAGGCCGCTGCCGACGGGCTTGTGTTCCCTGTCACCGGTATGGTCAACGTAACCAATAAAGCTGCCGTGAAGGGAACCCTCAGCGGTGCCACCGGCAAGGCTCCGGACAGGAAGATGAATACGGAGTATATCCTCGGCTCTTCCGCCTATAAGGCTGCGACGGACAAGAGCGGCAATATCACCAATTTCCAGTACTATTCTGTGATGACCAACCGTGTCAACGGCACCCTGAATATCGCCTATTCGGGCTATCGTTTCGGCTGCGCCGTGCGTTGCGTCAAGGACAATTAGACCGGATGTCCGCAAGCTTGCGGGGGAGTGCCGTCAAAGGGTGCTCTCCCGTTTCTTTTTTACGTTTTTAATTCCTAAATTTGCGGCGCTTACGGCTGAAGATAATTTATTTAGATAACACACTAATGTCAAACTCCAAATTTTCAGTAAAGTATTGTGTCCTTCTGCCCCTTGTGCTGATCGTTACAATTCTTCTCTGGGCCCTGCCTGTCAGCGCCTTCGGTATCGAGGGTCTCACTGTAGTGCAGCAGAGGATGATCGCCATCTTCATCTTCGCAGCCCTCATGTGGATGTTCGAGATCATCCCGAACTGGACCACTTCCCTCATTGTCATTGTCGTGATGCTCCTGACGGTATCCAACAAGGGCATAAAGATTTTCTGCGACCCTGAGGCCGGCACTCTCGTTGACTACAAGAGCATCATGGCTTCTTTCGCCGATCCTGTGGTGATGCTCTTCATGGGCGGATTCGTCCTCGCCATCGTGGCTTCCAAGTACGGGATGGACGCGGCCATAGCCAAGTTCCTTCTCGGGATGTTCGGCAAGCGTCCGAAGTTCGTGCTCCTCGGCTTCCTCATCGTCATCAGTGTGTTCTCGATGTTCATGAGCAACACCGCCACCGCCGCGATGATGCTCGCGTTCCTCGCCCCTGTGCTCAAGTCCCTTCCGGACGATGAGACCGGCAAAGTGGGCCTCGCCCTCTCCATCCCTGTCGCCGCCAATCTCGGCGGTATCGGCACCCCTATCGGCACCCCTCCTAACGCCATCGCGCTCGGGGCCCTTGAGAACGCCGGTTACACCATCAGCTTCGTGGACTGGATGACCAGAATGGTGCCGTTCGTCATCATCATGATAGCCATCGCCTGGGTTCTTCTCCAACTGTTCTTCCCTTTCAAGTCCGACAGGATTGAGCTGAAGATCGAGTCCAAGGCCGGCAAGAAGGACTGGAGAACTTATGTCGCATGGATCACCTTCTTCGTGACCATTCTCCTCTGGGTGACTGAGTCCATAACCGGCATCAACTCCAACATCGTGGCGCTCATCCCTCTTGCAGTATATACCTGCACCGGAGTCTTCTCCAAGGACGAGATCAAGGAGATCAACTGGAGCGTGCTCTGGCTCGTGGCCGGAGGTTTCGCCCTCGGTACCGGTCTCAACAAGACAGGCCTTGCCGCCACCCTCATCAACGCGATTCCGTTCAGCACGATGAATGTGGTGCTTGTGATGGTGGTAGCCGGATTCATCTGCTACTTCCTTTCCAACTTCATCAGCAACTCCGCCACTGCGGCCCTTCTCGTGCCGATCCTTGTGGTTGTGGGCACTGCGATGTCCGACCCTTCTGCTGCCAACAACGCGCAGTTCGTGGGCCTCGGAGGTATGTACGCCATGATTCCGTTCATCGCCGTGTGCGCCTCCATCGCCATGCTTTTCCCTATCTCCACTCCGCCGAACGCCATCGCGGCTTCCACCGGTCTGGTGCAGACCAAAGACATGGCCAAGGTGGGCATAATCATCGGCGTGGTAGGATTTGTCCTCGGATACTTCCTGCTTACAAAGATATTCCCTTTTACAGCATAATATGGACATAAAGAAGATACTTGCAGTATCACTTCTCTCTCTGACCGCCGCCTCCGCCTTTGCGCAGGGCGGCGCTCAGTTGAAGTGGTACGGCTTCGTGCGCAACTATTTCGCCTACGACAGCCGTGAGACCGTGGCCGGTACGGAGGACCTGTTCACCTACTTGCCAAAGGATGAAAAGATGGTTGACGGGGTTGACCTCAACGAGGTGAGCTCATTCCGTTTTGCCGCCCTCACTTCCCGTCTGGGGCTTGATGTGAGCGGCTATGAGGTTGAGGGCTGGAAGGCCGGGGCCAAGATCGAGGCCGATTTCTATGCCGGTGTCACGGGGGTTTCCGGAACCGCTTTCCTGCGTCTGCGTCAGGCATATATGACCATGAAAAAGGGTAGCGTGGGGCTCAAAATCGGCCAGGCCTGGCATCCGCTGGCCGCCGATATGCCTGATGTCGTTTCCCTCAACGCCGGTGCTCCGTTCAATGCGTTCAACCGTTCCCCTATGGTTCTTGTGGACTATGGTGTCGGCGGGGGTTTCTCCCTCAGCGCAGCCGCCATCTGGCAGATGCAGTACAACTCGGCCGGCCCTGGCGGACAGTCGGCCAACTATATCAAATACGGCTGCATCCCGGAACTCTACCTTGGGCTGAACTACAAGGATGGCGGTTTCCTCGCCCGTGCCGGCGTGGACATGCTCTCCATCAAGCCGCGCCGCTATGATGAGGCCGGCACAAAGAAGGTCAGCGACCGCATCACCACCCTCACTCCGTATGTCTATCTCCAGTATTCGGAGGACAAACTGATGCTGCGTGCCAAGAGCACTTTCGCGCAGGCCGGTGAGCACCTCAATTTCAACGGCGGTTATGGGGTCTCCGCCATCAACTCCGACGGCAGTTGGGATTACACCCCGACCCGCAACTCTTCTTCCTGGGTGAGTGTGCGTTACGGGAGGAAACTTCAGGGAGTGTTCTTCGCCGGTTATGTCAAGAACTTCGGCACTGCCGAGGAATTGGCGGACCCATCCATGCTGTATTTCAGCAAGAACAGTTTCTCCAACCTCAATTCTCTCTGGAGGATCACCCCGACCGTGGTCTACAATCTCGGCAAGATCCAGTTCGCCCTTGAGTATGAACTCACGAGCGCGCAGTACGGCAAGTTCGGCTCCTCCGACAAGTCCGGCCTTGCCACGCAGGACCTGCATTGGGTCACCAACAACCGCCTTCAGGCGATGGTTAAGTACAGTTTCTAGGCTTTTTGTATCATAAAGTATTGGCCGGCGCAGGTGTGCCGGCCTTTTTTTGTCTGATTTTCATTATATTTGCGGCATCTATGGCACTATTGTTAATTTATCTTCTTGGCGCCATGAGCATTTCTTTCATGTGCTCGGTGCTTGAGGCGACCCTGATGTCCACCCCCATATCATATATCACGATGAGGGAAGAGGAGGGATATAAGCCGGCCGTCAAATTCAAGAAATTCAAGCAGGAGAGTTCCCGCCCTATCGCGGCCATCCTGTCGTTGAACACCATAGCCAACACTATCGGCGCCGCGGGTGTCGGTGCACAGGCGACGGCGGTGTTCGGATCACAGTGGTTCGGTCTGATAAGCATCATCACCACCGTGCTCATCCTCGTGTTCTCCGAGATCATACCGAAGACCATAGGCACTTCCTACTGGAAATCCCTGATGGGCTTCGCCACCAAGGTGATCTCTGTGCTGATTGTCATCATGTACCCTCTTGTGATCATGGTCGAGGGCCTCTCCAAACTCATCACTCCGAAGTCAAATGAGGCTGTGGTCTCCCGCGAGGAGGTGAGCGCGATGGCCAACGTGGCCGAGGAGGAGGGCGACCTTGAGGAGGACGAGAACGCCATCATCCAGAACCTCATAAGCATGGACGAGGTGACCGCTTCTGATGCTATGACCCCGCGTGTGGTGGCGGCCATCGCACCTGAGTCCATGACCATGCGGGCCTTCTACAAGGACAAGCGCTATCTTCACCATAGCCGTATCCCTGTATATGCCGACAATGACGAGTACATTACGGGTTATATTTTGAGAATGGATGCCCTGCAGCTGCTTGCCGACGACAAGTTCGACCAGACTCTCGGCAGCATAAAGAGGGACATCGCCTCTTTTGCCGAGGACACTCCTCTTGACAAGATCTGGGACGAGATGCTCAGCAAGGACGAGCAGATAGCCGTGATAATCAATGAATACGGCAGCTTCCAGGGTATTCTGACCCTTGAGGACGTAATCGAGACGCTGCTCGGAAGCGAGATCGTTGACGAGAAGGACACGGTCCGTGACATGCAGCAGCTCGCCCTTGACAAATGGCACAAAGTCCACCCGGAGCACTCTGCGTCTGACGGCGCTGCGGCTGGTGCAGCTGCTTCTGGCTCCACAACTGGCTCTGAGTCTGGCACTGGTACTGGGTCGGGGTCTTGACTCGGTATTGGTTCCGACATTTAGAAGTTGTTCTTATTTAGGGCAGGCAAATTCAAGACAGTTTCCGAGTCCGCATCCGGTGCCAGCGCTGACTATGGTCCGGCGAGGTCATGAGCTGAATCCATGGCAGGCTGGTGTGCTGGCGACAGCTGTGCCTGTCTGGCCTGCGCCGTTTCTTGGCCGCCGATGACGTTTGTCCGGGCGAAAGCGGTCTTCCCCGGACAAAACCTATCTTCCCGGCTGTTTGTCTGGGCGAAGTGGCGTTTGGGTGGACAAACCGGAGTGGCTCGGGATAGGAAAGTGCCTTAAGCGCGGATATTTGCCGTTCTAGATCAGAGTCCGCACCTCGTCTTTCGACAGGCCGGAGCACTCGGCGATGACGTCGATCGGAAGCCCGGCTTTCAGCATCCGCCGGGCGATGGCGGATTTTTCTCTTGCTTCCCCGATGGCTTCGCCTTCCGCGAGACCTTCCGCTCTACCCTTGTCCAACGCATAGTCGTAGCGCAATGCCAAATCAAGTTCTGTGATCATATCATTTTCGTATAAAATCCTCTTGTCGACGGAGAAGCCAGCTATCTCGCAGGCATCTGTGACACCCTCTGCCAAACTGCTGTGCCTCAGCTCCTCCGGCAGCTCTTCCATCACCCCGCTGTGGCGGAAAAGCCAGAACAGCGCATCCCTGTCGTCCACGCACTCGGCAGCACTCTTTGTGAACCTCTCCAGCTCCGCAAATATACACAAAATAGTGTCAGGCGCAACTTCTCCCGTGCGGCTCTCCGTGAAGCGGTAACAGGAGACGATGTTGTCAGTGTCCCAGAGGGACTCGTCCTCGTGCGGCAGGGAGTAGTTGAGTATGCCAACGATATAGACCGGCTTCAGGTCATCCTCGTATGTCTTCCTGCTCAAAAGCCCCGTGTGGTATACCCCGGCGCCGTAGTACACGCATCTCTCGAAGAAGGCGTTCTCGGGCCTGCGCTGCATCTCCACTATGAAGGTCCTGCTGTCCTCTCGCCGGCAGACGAGGTCCATTCTCGTGGACTTGCCGTCGAGGAAG
>DJQV01000014.1 GCA_002438805.1 Bacteroidales bacterium UBA6377 | reverse complement strand
CCACAAGGATGTAGTCATAATCCGGGCAGTGTCCTGAATTCTGTGCAAATGCGAAATAAGTATTCCCTGGGATTTCCCGTAGGGCCGAAGATATCGTGAGTGCTACTGCCAAATCCTGCATCAAAGAATACGTGAACATATCACTATAACTGTCTCCATAGACGAAGCCGTCCCCTATTATTTCCTGACTTCGTCGATTTTTGAGCGCTAAAACGGGCGCGCATTGATTATCAATCTGTTATCGTATAGAATGGGTGATTTAGGGTGACGCAATGATGAAGTCAGGAAGTGGGTGGTTATCGCCGAAATGCCTGGGTGGTCATCACTGAAATCCGCAATCAACCCTTTTGGGGACTTTCTCTATTCGCAGTATTTTATACCGTAGTGGACTGAGAACTGTAATTGACTAGCACCTCGGACAGTGCGACAGGGCCAAAGCCGCATCCACCGATGGCGACGTATTCGCGTCGTGTTCGTAAACAACCTATGCGATGGCGACCGCATAGAGGACGTGATGGACATCAAGCCGTTCTGTGACAACTGCGACAATATCCGCATCTGTTCCTCCATCCTACGGACGCTGGAATCTACCCGAGGACAGCATCCCTTATACAAGAACAATCAGAAGAAGTCATATGCATTCAGCGTGAACGAGAAGATGAACTCGCTGCCGCTGAAGTGCCTTAACGCCACCGACCGGTTCAATCCCAGAGATTTCGTCAATTTTGACTTTGACCTCCAGTTCATCGCCCCCGACAAGAAGTACGCGAAATATCCCGACAAAAAACAGACGGTTACTTCCAGACGCGCCCTCCTTAGGTGACCTTTTCGTTGGCATAGAGAGCCGTGACTGCAACGCCAACGTCATGTTCTGTTAGGCGGACATGCTCGAAAGCCTGTTCAACTGACTGGAAAGGCAGAATCATGTGGTGATCCAGAAGGCTCTTTCCCTCCACCTAGTCAAGGCCCGGCATCACAGCCCGTCCCGTACAGAAAAGGCCCCGGTTTCTGCACGGGACTGCCGTGCAACCGCCTCCCGTACAGAATTGCCCCTGTTTTCTGTACCGGACAGGTTTCCAACTGCCTCCCGTACAGCAGAGGGGCATTTTCTGTACCGCGCAGCACCACGCATCAGTTACCGGTGGCCACAAAGGCCTTGATGATGACCCGCCTGGACGTCAGTGATACATCGTTGTCGAGGATAATTTGCTTGAGCAGAGCCTTATTTATCATACATCATTAAAATACCATTTTATATTTTATCGCAAAGATGTAAAATCACATTTTAATAAGCAAGCTTTACATGCATTTGTACTGCTCTGCAGAAAAAAAAGACTGCACCCCTCTGAGGCACATACCCTCCACAAAAACCCTACTTCGTATCCGGCACGGAAGAGTCCTGTCCAGGGAGGCCGCCGAGCGCTGCACGGCGCTCCGGAGTCACAAGCACCGGACGGTTCTGTTCGTCATGGATCGGCAGGCCGTAGCGGTCGGAGAGCACGCTCTTGATTCTCAGCGAGTCCACCGGCATGCCCAGCGGCCTCACTCCGCGCGGCAGAGGCATCTCCGAAAAAGTCTGGAAATACCCCACGCAGGCATCACGCCACCACTCGGCATCGTTTTTCTGGATGTCAAGCTTCTTGCTTACCTCTGCGAATATGGCCGGGCTGACATACTTCTCAAGTCCTTTCCATGTCTTCTGATAAGACTCCACAGAAGAGATGCCCCTGTCGTAGTGCAGGCAGAGTTCATCCCAAAGAGTCTTTCCGCTGGACATCGTGTAATCCCAAGGGACATGATGGAACCACAGCAGGAGCTTCTCCGGGCATGTCTCCAGAGAATTGAGCATGGACGCCAGGGGCTCGTTGTACTGGTCAACATTGTCAGACCCGGCGCGTGTCCTGTCGAAGCCCACGCCGTCAGGCCCGGCCTTATGATAGTAGACGCAGGACCAGTCCGGGCGGATGCTCTTCTCCCAAGGCCCTGGACCGTAATGTGAGCCTGCGAAGATATGGTGTAGACCGAGCGGCATCGAATAATCGACCGCCGTCTCGCGCGAACTCATCATGATGTCCTTGACCGGAGAGAGGAACTTTTCATAAAACGCCTCTGCACTCATCCCCGAAGGGCAGTTGAAAGTCTGCCGTACCCACTCGTCGGCAATACTTTCCGAGCTCAGTTCCGGATCCCAGGCCAGACGTCCGAATGCGTACCAGTTGGCCTGGGCGAAGATGTATCCGCAGAAATTCTTGTCCCGCCCCGTGTTGGCCACACCGGCGACAGCCTTCACCCTCCTCGCCACAGAAGACCCCGGGCCGTCGGCATAGGTGTCGCTGTCAAGACACTCCTCAAACAGCGGCCCCAGATATACAAGATGGTTGGAGAAGCCGAGATACTCCTGTGTGATCTGGAACTCCACCATCATGGCTGTCTTCTCCATCTTCCCGAAGAGCGGGCTGAAAGGTTCACGAGGCTGGAAATCCACCGGCCCGTTCTTAATCTGGATTATCACATTGTCCGCGAACTCGCCGTCAAGCGGCATGAACTCCTCCACCGCCTGGTTGGCCCTGTCCGGACTCGTAGGGCTGTAGACGAAAGCCCGCCACATGACTATGCCACCGTGCGGCTTCAACGCCTCCGCCAGCATGTTGGCCCCGTCGGCATGAGTGCACCCGTAGTCCTGAGGGCCCGCCTGGCCCTCGGAATTGGCTTTCACCAGGAAGCCGCCGAAATCCGGAATCCGCTTATAGATCTCGTCAGCCTTGGCCTTCCACCACTTGCGCACCTCCGGATCGAGAGGATCCGCCGACTCCAGTCCGTCAAGGCTCATCGGGGTGTTCCATTTTATGGAAAGATATGTCCTTATGCCGTACTGACGGAGTATGTCGGCGATCTGCGCCACCCGCGCGATATGCTCCGCATCCAGAATGAGAGGATTGGAGTTGACATTGTTGAGCACGGAGCCGTTGATGCCCACCGATGCGCAGAGTTCCCCGTAATGGCGGATGCGCTCCACCGGAATCTGCGGAGAAGTCCACTCCCACATGGACAGCCCCGCGTATCCCCGCTCCACGGTGTCGTCAAGGTTGTCCCAATGGTTGAGGATCCTCAGGTCATAGTACGGCTCCTGCCGCACGTCCAGCCCCGGTCCGGCCCCGCCCGTCACCTCAGAGCGCTGAAGGGCGTAGGTCCCGTACATGATCGCAGCGGACGAGCCGCCGTCTATGTGCCGCACGCCGTCTTTGTCATATATATGGAATTCCTCCCTCCCGAGCGTGGAGTCTATGCCTGTCCGGACAGAAGCCAGGACTTCATTGTAGCTGCGTCCGTTTGAGAGCCAAAGTCCAGAACCGTCCTGCGTACTCGGCGCAGGCGCATTGCAGGCCGCCGCCATCATGAGCATGGCCGCAGCGGAAAGTTTGATAAGGTGCTTCATTCAGTGTTCAGTTAGCCCGGACAAGTTACGAATAATAGGGACAATGCGCAAGTTTTTGCTTACATTTGCCCCAAGTTTCATTTCAGCAATCAGCATGAACTGGTTAATCAACATATTCACTGAGCAGACCTACACCCAGGCGATACTCGTACTCTCGCTGATATGCGTCGTGGGGCTGCTATGCAACAAGCTGCAATTCAAGGGCATCAGCCTCGGCGTGACTTTCGTGTTCTTCGCCGGCATCCTGGCCGGCCACTTCGGCCTGAGCATAGACCCGCGGATGCTCGCCCTGGCACAGAACTTCGGTCTGGTGCTGTTCGTATACACCCTCGGGCTCCAGGTCGGCCCGAGCTTCTTCCCCTCCCTCAAAAAAGGCGGCATCAGGCTCAACATCCTCGCGTTCGCCGTGCTTCTCTCCGGCACGCTCCTCACCGTACTGATAAGCCGTCTGACAGGCATCGGCATGCCGGTCGCCACGGGACTGCTCACCGGAGCCGCCACCAACACCCCGATGCTCGGTGCCGCCCAGCAGACCCTCCTCCAGACGGACCCGTCCCTCACATCCACCTCCAACACCATGGCCACTGCCTGCGCCGTGGGCTACCCTTTCGGAGTGATAGGGGTGATCCTTTGCGTGGTTATACTCAAGGCCCTCTTCCACCGAGGAGCAACCAAGACCGACACGCATGACAAGCCGGCCTTCGTGACCGAATTCAGGGTGAGCAACCCGGCCATATTCGGCAAGACCATAAAGGAGATAATGAAAGACACCCGCATACGTCTGGTCGTCTCCCGTGTATGGAAATACGACGGTACGGAGCGCGGGCAGGTGATAATGCCCGACGGAGACACCGTCCTCGAAGAGGGGGAACACGTGCTGGTGCTCACCAAGGAGAAAGAGACAGGAGCGGCCGAGCAGATATTCGGGGAGAAAGTGGTGAAAGACTGGAACCAGCAGGACATTGACTGGAACCACCTCGACGGCATGCTCGTCTCGCGCCACATCTTCGTGACACGGGACAACATCAACGGCGCCAAACTCGGAGACCTCCATCTGCGCAACGCCTACCGCATAAACATCACCAGGGTCAACCGCGCCGGCATCGACATCCTCCCGTCACGCGACCTCAGGCTCCAGATCGGGGACAAACTCACAATCGTCGGCGAGGAGAGGGCCATAGCGGAAGTCGCCCGTGTGCTGGGCAACCAGGAAAAGGAGCTGCGCAACCCCAACCTGCTCTTCATATTCGTCGGGCTGATGCTCGGACTCATGCTCGGCAGCCTGCCGATAGCGCTCCCCGGGATGAGCGTGCCGATAAGGCTCGGAATCGCAGGCGGCCCGATCGTCGTCGGCATCCTCATGGGGGCTTTCGGGCCGCGGCTGCACATCACCACCTGGACCACGCACAGCGCCAACCTGATGCTCAGGCAGTTCGGCCTCACGGTCTACCTTGCCGGCCTGGGGCTGAGCGCCGGCCCGGGGTTTTTCGCCACCGTCCTCCGGCCCGAAGGCCTGCTGTGGATAGCGGTCAGCGTCTTCCTGGCCATAGTCCCGGTGCTGATCGTGGGATTAGTCGCATCAAAATGGTGCCATACCCCGTACGCAGCCAACGTGGGCATGCTCTGCGGGGCCATGGCAAACCCGATAGCCCTAAACTATGCCTTGAGCACCGTGGATGACGACGGCCCGTCAGTGGCCTACGCGACCGTCTACCCTGTGGAGATGTTCCTCAGGGTGATCTCCGGCCAGCTGCTTATGCTTATCTGACAGCCTGCCGGGCCTCTGATCCGGTATAGAAAAGAATAAGCCGCTCTATGGCACGCCGGCAGACGGGGCAGAACGCCGGAGCTGAATTGGTGCGCATACGGCAGTCTTCGCAGGCCCGCCATACACCCTTGCTCTGATATCCGGCACCCTCTACCAGGCCGACCCCGTCCCGGCCCAGCATATCCTCCCACTTGGAGGCGAAATCCGCCCTGGTGGTGATGTTCTGCTCCCACGGCTCGGTGTCCGGATAGTAATACTCCACATACTGGTCATCGTATGCATACTCGTCGGCAAGGCCGGCGAAACTGTGGCCGAACTCATGCACCACCACCGGCGCGAACGCCTTGTGATGAGCTGTGGTAAGGGTGTATGAATTGTAGATGCCTCCCCCGCCGTAAGTGTCAGTGTTCGCGAGCACTATGATATGCTCATAAGGGATGTCCGACAGGGCGTCGTGCATACGGAACAGCTCCGGAGTGGTAAGATACCGGTCTGAATAGAAAGTGTCGAAGTGCGATCCTACGGCAGTCTCCTTCCACACTCCCTCGCGAGGCACGCTCACACCGCTATCCTCGGACGGAACCCCGTAAGCAACGATGTTGAAGCAGTCCCTCATCGTCCCGAAAGGCTCATGCGCGAAAAGGCTCTCCACGGCGGCCCGGGCATCACTGTAGAAAGTCTCCATCTCGGGAGCCGTGTACCCCTCGGCGAGGATCACCACATCGATCTTCTCCTCCGGAGAACCGCCATGGTGCAGCACCCTCCAGAACTGTCCGTCCACCCCGGCAGCCGCCCCCTCTCCTGACTTCCATCCGCCGGCAGGCTTTATCAATATGTCGGACGGATCCACAGGATGTGTCATGGACGCCAATGTGTTGTCATGGAAATCAAAGAGCCGGACACAGATTTCGGCAGGGGCGGCAGGCATCGGGACGAGGAAAACGTTCTCAAAGCTGCGGCGCACCCTCGTAGCCTCCACTGTCGTCTGCCACTCCTGAAAAAGGGTGGAGAACGATGTGCAGTAGAGCGTGTCACCCGTGGCCTTGTCAGTCATGGTCAGCTGGCCGTTGCCACGGAGCGGCAGAGTGTCAAGATTCACCCGGCGCCCAGCCCAGCCGTCCAGGCTCTTCAGGTGCGCGAGAGCGATGTCGCAGGTCTTGTCAGTGCCGGAGAAGATGTAGTCAAGACGCAGCGTCCTATCCACAAGACGCCCGCCGTCAAATGCCGCCACATCCATGCACAAGGCAATAAGGATGCACGGCAAGATGAGAGAAATCCTTTTCATATCCGGTAAATATACCTAAAAAACACTACATTTGCACACCACAAAAACAAGATCATGCAACACAAGACATTCATCGCGGCCACAGCAGCCGCAAGCGCGCTTCTCTTCTGCGCACAAAGCCAGGCACAGACCGCGACCAGCCTCTTCTGGCGGGCAGACAGCCTTCAGGTAAGCGAAATAGTCTCACAGCAGGCCGTACAGTACAACTTCGTCGGCCACCACGGGCCGGCGGTGGAGAACTCGCACTGCGCCCTGCGCATATATTTCAACGACAGCGGTGCCATCGACGTCTACTCCAAGAGCGGAAAGCAGATGGAGCTCCGCAAATACCTGTGGTATCCCACCCCTGAGCAGCAGGCCACGGAAGGAGCCGGCTGCGACGAGTACCTGGTAGGACGCACCGTGGGTCTCGGGGGCATAGCCCTCTGGGACGGCAAGGAGGAAGTAAAGCTCAAGGCGACAAAAGGCCGCACCGCAAGGGTCGGGCAGATCCGGGGAGGCTCGTTCGCCGAGATGGTGGCATACGGCGTGGAGTACAAGGGAGAGCCCGTGGACATCCTCATCCGCATCGAGATGAAGGACAACAGCCGCGTGGCCAAGGTCATAGGCCGTGAGCTCAACGGCAAGAAAGTCCAGTTCCTCACAGGTGTCAACTACCACAAGGGCGAGACCGTGGAGTACGGCCGCAACTACATCGCGGTATGGGGAGTGCACCCGGCCGACGTCTCCGCCGCGCCTTCTCCTCTGGGAGCCGGCATGTGGTTCAGGCCGCGCAAGTTCGAGACAGTGGAGAAGACCGGCGACATGGTGCGCATCATCTCCAAGCCGGCGTCTGAAATCTCCACAGAAGTAGTCGCAGCCTCCATAAAAGAAGACGAACTGGGCAGCGAGGCCAAGTTCGTCTCCTACATGAGAAAGAAATAGCGAAGCTACTTCCTTATGATCACCACCGCTCCGTCGTCCTTCGGGATGAGGAGCGGTTTTTTGGTAACTTTCCCTTCCGAAAGCACTCCCCCGGATGTGCAGAGCACCTGCGAGACGCCTCCGAAACGGGCTTCGATGGCCTTGAGATCAAGTTTCAGAGGCTTCTCCGAAGCATTGACGGCACCGATGTACCAGACATCTCCGCTGCGGCGTGCAATCACCGCATTCTCCGCCGGCATGCCGTCAACATACAGGGTCTCGTCCCACTCTGTAGGCACTTCTCGGAGGAAATCCAGAGCAAGAGAGGGAGCGTCTGTGAGGTTGTTCGGAGCAAGGGCGAAATTCTGTATCGGGTTCTGGAAAAGCACGGCCGTGGCCAGCTGGAAAGCATCGCTCGTCCTGCGTTCGGTTCCCAGAACCTTCCCGTCAGCTGTCGGCTCGCCGTTGCGCCTCTCAAGACGCCTGTTGAGGAAAGTGCCGCCGAACTCCATGCAGCCCACAGCATTGCGGATGAACGGATGGAGGCTGGCGTTCTGCGACTCGATGTCGCACTCGTACTGGGTGAAGACAAGGTTCTCGGAAGCCCTCACGGCCTCGCTACCCACATAGTTCGGATACATCCTCTCCCAGCCGCGAGGGATGGTGCAGCCGTGGAATATCACCATGAGACCGTGGTCGTCGGCGTCGCTGAGGATGCTCTCGTACAGAGCCATGGTCTCCTGCTTGTCTCCGCCGAAGAAATCCACCTTGATGCCCTTCACCCCTATGCTCTCCAGCCAGCGCATCTCACGCTTGCGCGCGATCGGGTCGCACATTATGTTGAGCGGACTCTGGTCGATGTCGTTCCACCAGCCGCTCGAAGAGTACCACAGGAAAAGTCCCACGCCCTTGCCGGAAGCATATTTTACAAGTTCTTCCATGGACTCGCGTCCTATGTTCCTGTCCCAGTAGTTGTCCACGAGGGAGAACTTCCATCCCATGGCAGCCGAGAGGTCGATGTACTGCTTGATGTCGTCGTAGTTGATGCTGGCGTCCTGCCAGAGGATCCAGCTCCAGCTTCCCTTGCCGAACTCGTAATGGTGAGCGCTCTCGTACTTCGGCTCCACCACATCAAACGGGATCGTCGTCTCCACAATAGGGGCGAGGTCGCTCCCGACAGTTATGGTTCTCCACGGGGTGTGGCCCGGAAGGGCGAAAGCCGGCTCGGATGTACCGTTGCCGTCGTTCTCCTCCGGCATCGGGAATGCAAGCTGAAAACCTTTGCCATCGATGTAATCACTCAGGCGCGAGGCGCAGTAGCGGCTGTCCACCCCCGTCTCGCTGACAAGAGCCCAGCCGTCGGAGCCGACCTTGAAAAGGCAAGGGAAAGTGAAGCCGTGGCCGAACTCGGACTTTGCGGAGAGCAGTGCTCCCGGGACATAGTACTCCTCATAGCTCGGCTTGGTGCGCTTCCAGCCCACCATCGGGTCGCTCTGCGGGCAGAGGTAGGTGGTGGTGTGATCAGGGAAGTTGAACCAGGTCTCTTCCCTCATTACCCTGACTCCGCCGGCCTCCCCGTCACGTGGGATGAAGTAGCGGAAAGCGACGTCGCGGTCGCTCAGGTGCCACTCGATATCGATGAGGCGTCCGTCATGGTTCTTGAAATGCATCACGGCCTTGGAGGCCTCATGCTTTACCCGGCTCCGTTTGATGCGGTCCAGGCTGTAGTCCACGATCACGGTCCCGGTCTCGGCACTGATGAATTCGAGGCGTGTGTAGTCCGCCTTGTCCGTCACTAGACCAAGTCCGGAAGGGGCCACGATGGTGCGGCCGTCATAGTTTACACTGTAGGCCACCTGTCCCGGGGACTGGGTGGAACCCACTGACACTGTGAGCTTCCCGTCAGGGCTGCTCACCGTGCTGAACACTGTCAGCACAAGGGCGATGAGAGTAGAATTCATTGTTTATAAGGTTATCTGATGTTTTTCAGCATCCAGTCCAGATGCCCCCGCTCCGTGGCCTCGGATGTCCAGTGCTCGTTGACCGGAGTTATGAGGGCCTCTTTCGGGCAGGTGAGCGTGTTCCAGACGGCATAAGATGTGGTCGGAGGGCAGGTGTTGTCGTTGTAGCCCCAGGTCATGTAGACTTTGGCCTTGATGTGGCGGGCGAAGTTGACCACGTCGTAGTATGCAAGGTTGTCGATTATTTCTTTTGTGAAAAATCCCGGGATGCGGTCGAAGTGAGGGTAGCCCCCCGTGCGGCCCGTCTCACTGCTGGCGGCCATGTCGGCGAGCGCCGGATGGTTGGCGATGCACAGGGTGACGCGCGGATCAAGTCCCGCGGCGATAAGGGACAGCGCCCCGCCCTGGCTTCCGCCCTGCACCACCACGTTCTTCCCGTCCCACTCCGGGAGCGAGGTGAGAAGATCGATGCAGCGCACAAGGCTCAGGTAGACACGCTTCATGTAATACCTGTCCCGGTTCTCGATGCCGTTGGCAAGGTAGCCGTTCTCCCGGCCGTTGAAGGCGGCGCTGATCTGGGAGAATGTCTCCTCGGGGATGCGCGGGTCGAGCCCGTGGATCTCCGTCTCGAAGCGGATACATCCCTCTTCCGCGTAGTATTTGTGGCGGAGCGGCTGCTTGATGGTCTTGATGCCCGCTCCCGGAGGACAGAGCACTACAGGGCAGCCGCCTTTGACTGCGTTCTTCGGATAGAAGAGATATCCGAATATGGACTGGTTGGCATTGAGCATCAGCCGCACCAGATAACAGTCTATCTTGTCGGTGCAGTATTCCGGGGCAAGTTCTTTCGTATATGTCAGAGGGAATTCCTCCGCCTTGGCGACGTTGTCCTTCCAGAACTGTACGAAATCCTTGGGCTCGCCCGTGAACGGCATGATTTTGTCCACACTGAAACCGAGCTTGATGTGGTGCTCATATTTCACCCCGTCCACGGTCGTGGAGAGCCGGAGATCACGGAAGCCGGGGGTCTTTCTGGTCCCGATGTCCAGCGTCCCGCGCCCGGATTTGAGTTGAACGGTGCCGCTCCTGTCCGGCTCAAGGATGTCATCTGCGAGAGCATACTCCACGGTGCAGTCCCTCGGGATGCCATATTTGTAGAACTGTATCTCAACTTTGGCGTTCTCCCCCGCCCGATAGAGCCAGTCGGCATGGTCCGGGACGGTAACCCAAAGATAGTCAGCACGGTCAGGATAGTTGCCGGCCAGCGCCGAAAGGCAGAGCAGGGCCGGGAGAATAAAGGTCATCAAACGTTTCATCTGTCATTAATCGGTTGTCGCGGACACAAATTTAGGTATTTTTCGTACATTTGCATCTATCCGCATTTATTTATGAAACACTGCAACATTTTTTCATCACACCTCCTCTCCGCCTTCGCCGCCGTACTGCTCTGCACCGGGGCGCTTGCCCAGCCGCTGATAAGCAGCCAGTGGGAGGGAAGCAGGGTAGCTTTCCTCGGAGACTCGATCACTGACGCACGCCAGATCGGAAGCACCAACAACATCTTCTGGAACAACCTCAAGGACATCCTCGGCATCGAGCCTTATGTCTATGGCATAAGCGGTCACCGGATGAACCAGATCGTCGGACAGGCCGAGAAGCTTGAGGCCGAGCACGGGCAGGCCGTGGACGCCATCATAGTCTTTGTCGGCACCAACGACTTCAACGGCAGCATCCCGCTCGGGGAATGGTACACATACTCCAGGGAAAAAACTCTCGATGACGGGCCGGCAGAGGTGGAGAAACTCCACCGCGAACTTGTCTACGCCGACTCCACTTTCCGGGGCAGGGCCAATGTCACCATGCGCCACCTCAAGACGCACTACCCCGACAAGCAGATAATCCTGCTCACCCCGCTCCACAGGGGCTTCGCCCGCTTCAACGACCGCAACATCCAGCCGCCGGAGTCGTTTGCCAACTTCTGCGGCAGCTTCATAGACGAATATGTCCAGGCTGTCAAGGAGATAGCCAACGTCTGGGGAGTGCCGGTCATCGACCTCAACAGCATAAGCGGCCTCTACCCTATGCTCGACAGCCAGGCCTCATACTTCCGCAACATGGACACCGACCGCCTGCACCCCAACACCCCGGGGCAGCTCCGCATGGCATGGGCCCTCGCCTACCAGCTTCTCGGCTACCCGGCCAGGTTCCCGAAATACATAGCCCTCTCCTTTGACGACGGCCCCAACACCGTGACCACCCCGAAAGTGCTTGACGTGCTCGAAGAGAACGGAATAGCCGCATCTTTCTTCGTCTGCGGCAAGAACATAGACAAGTCCACCGCCAAGGTGATGCGCCGCGCGGTCCAGCTCGGCTGCGACATCGAGAACCATTCTTTCTCCCACCAGCACATGTCCCAGCTGACTGAGGAGCAGATCCGCGATGAAGTCAGCCGCACCGATGAGCTTATAAAGAAATGGACAGGGGCCGCCCCACGCTTTTTCCGTCCTCCGTACATCGACCACAACGAACTGATGCACAAAGTAATAGACCTCACCTTCATTCAGGGCGCCGGGGCCGATGACTGGAAAGGGGAAGTGGACGCTGCCGCACGCGAGAAGCTCATCCTGGACACAGTCAAGGACGGGGACATCATCCTGCTGCACGACTTCGAGGGCAACGGAGCCACAGTCGAGGCGCTGAAGATGGTGATACCGGAACTCAAACGGAGAGGTTTCGAATTCGTCACCGTGCCGCAGCTCTTCGACCAGGTGCGCGGATCAGCACCGGCACCGCACAACGGGAAGATTTACACCAATGTATATTGATTTACCACAATGAAGCATTTTTTTACCATCCTTCTGGGGCTGTCATGCATAGCGTGCAGCCCCAAAGTGTACGATGTGCGTGACTACGGCGCCGTGGGAGACGGCGTGCACATCGACTCGCCGGCCATCAACGCCGCCATCGAGGCCGCCGCACAGAAAGGCGGCGGAGTCATCCTCTTCCCGGAAGGGGTCTACTCCAGCTACTCCATCCGCCTCAAGGACAACATCACCCTGCGACTGGAGAAGGGCTCGGTAATCAAGGCCGCCAAGCCTACAGCAGAGCAGGGCTACGACCCGGCCGAACCCAACGAATGGGATGCCTACCAGGACTTCGGCCACAGCCACTGGCAGAACTCCCTCATCTGGGGGATAGGCCTGAAGAACCTCACCTTCGAGGGCGAGGGCACGATAGACGGCACGGACGCCCTCTCGCGCGGACTTGGACGCCAGGGGCCGGTGGCGGAAGCCAACAAGGCCATCGCCCTCAAGAACTGCAAGAACGTGACCATCAAGGGAATAAAGCTCCTCCAATGCGGACACTTCGCCCTGCTCCTCACCGGGGTTGACGGCCTCGTGATAGATGGGGTGCTTGCCGACACCAACCGCGACGCCTTCGACATCGACTGCTGTGCCGACGTCAGGATCACCAACTGCACGGTCAACTCCCTCAACGACGACGCCATCGTGCTGAAGTGCTCCTACGGGCTCGGCTGGCCGAAACCCACGGAGAATGTCCTCATCGAGAACTGCAAGGTCTCGGGCTACGATCCGGGCACCGTATATTACGGCACCTACGGGGAGACGATCACCGCGGCCCCCGACCGTGACGGCCCGACAGGCCGCATCAAGTTCGGCACCGAAAGCAACGGAGGGTTCAAGAACATCACCATACGCAACTGCGAGTTCAAGCGCTGCCGCGGCCTCGCCCTGGAGACCGTTGACGGCGCCCCGATCGAAAACATAAGGATTTCCGGACTCAAGATGGACGACATCTGGAACTCCCCCATCTACATCCGCGTAGGCGACCGCATGCGCGGCCCAAAGGACCTGCCGGCCTCTTCCGCCCGCGACATCAGGATCTCGGACGTCACCGTGAAGAACTGCGACAGCCGCTACGCCCTGCTCATCGCGGGACTTCCCGGCAACCCGGTGGAGGACGTGACCCTGGAGAACATCCACATCCAGTACAAGGGCGGCCTCACCCTTGACGACGTGCGCGAACAGAGGGGCTCCAACCCGTTCTTCTTCGGACGCGGCAACGGCTACCCGGAGCCTTCGGCACACGGCATACAGCCCGCCTGGGGGCTCTCGATGCAGCATGCCCGCAACATCACTTTCAAAAACGTCACCATGGAGCTGATGCAGCCGGACGAAAGGGAGAAGACCTTCACCGAGGATGTCGAGAACTTCGTATGGGAGTAGCCAAATGGCATGGAAATTGACTAAAATGAAGTATCTTTGTAAACACAATGACATTTAACAAATGACCAATATGCCCATCAAAAATTATCTTGCGGTGGATCTCGGCGCTACCAGCGGAAGGACGATAGTCGCTTCCTACGACGGAAAGAAAGTCGAGATGCACGAGCTCACCCGCTTCAAGAACCCCATGATTCCCCTCGGAGGACATCTTTTCTGGGATCTACCCGCACTTTACAACGAGATCATCATCGCCCTCAAGAAGACCGTTGATGAGAACATCAAAATCGACTCCATAGGCATCGACACCTGGGGCTGCGACTTCGCCTTCTTCGGCAAGGACGGCCAGCTCCTCAGCCTCCCGTACTGCTACCGCGACCCGCAGACGGACGGCTCGATCGAGCGCTACATGAAGATGCACGACAAGCGCGAAGTCTACAACAGGACCGGCATACAGTTCATGGAGTTCAACTCCCTTTTCCAGCTCGACACCCTGCGCCACAACGGCTGCACCGCTCTGGAAAACGCCGACAAGATCCTCTTCATCCCTGATGCCCTCACCTATATGCTGACAGGCAAGGCCATCTGCGAATACACCGTGGCTTCCACCTCCCAGCTGCTCAACCCCAATACCGGAGATCTCGACAAGGAGCTCCTGATGAGCATCGGGCTGAGGCGCGACCAGTTCGGCGAACTCACACAGCCGGGGACAGTGATCGGCCCTCTCACAGAACAGATCCGCAAGGCCACCGGACTCGGCGAGGATGTCAAGGTGATAGCCGTCGCGGGACACGACACGGCCTCCGCCGTCGCTGCGGTTCCGGCCAGGGACGCCGACTACGCCTACCTCAGTTGCGGCACCTGGTCGCTCATGGGCATCGAATCTCCGAAACCTATAATAAATGACGAGAGCTACCGCCAGAACTTCACCAACGAAGGCGGCATAGAAGGCACCACACGCTTTCTCAAGAACATCTGCGGCCTGTGGCTCTTCGAGCAGTGCAGGCCGGAATTCAAGGATGTCCCGACCGAGATCGGACCTCTGACCGCCCTCTGCGAGACCACCAAGTTCGACTCGATCATCAACCCTGACGACCCGTCCTTCGCCCACCCGGCATCGATGACCAAGGCAATTGACGAATACTGCGAGCGCACCGGGCAGATCGTCCCGAAGACGCCGGCGGAGTACATACGCTGCATCTACAAGAGCCTTGCGCACCGCTACACGGCCATCATCGACATCCTGCGCGGACTGTCCCCGAACAAGATCAAATGCCTGCATGTGATCGGCGGCGGCTCTCTCAACAAGTACCTCATGCAGTTCACCGCCGATGCTCTCCAGATGCCTGTCATCTGCGGCCCTACCGAAGGCACGGCCCTCGGCAATGTCCTGCTGCAGATCAAGGCCGAGGGTCTCGTGAAGACTCTTCCGGAGATGCGCGCCATCGTGGCCGCCTCCGTGGAACTCAAGGAATATCACCCAAGCAACAAATAATCAATCAATAACTCAAAATGAAAGAATCAGTCAACAAAGCTTACGCAATCGCCAAGGAGCGCTATGCCGCACTCGGCGTCGATACCGAAAAGGTACTCGCTCAGATGCAGGATTTCCACCTCTCCCTCCACTGCTGGCAGGCAGATGACGTCAAGGGATTCGAGGTTCAGGCCGGGGCCCTCACAGGAGGCATACAGTCCACCGGAAACTATCCCGGAGCCGCACGCAACATCGACGAGCTCCGCGCCGACATCCTCAAGGCCAAGAGCCTCATCCCTGGCAACCACCGCCTCAACCTCCACGAAATCTACGGAGACTTCCAGGGCAAGGTCGTTGACCGTGACGAGGTCACTGTAGACTACTTCAAGAGCTGGATCGACTGGGGAAAGGAGAACAACACCAAGCTCGACTTCAACTCCACCTCATTCTCACACCCGAAGAGCGGCAACCTCTCACTTTCCAACCCGGACAAGGGTATCCGCGACTTCTGGATCGAGCACACCAAGCGTTGCCGCGAGATTGCGGAGGCGATGGGAAAGGCTCAGGGCGACCCTTGTATCATGAACGTGTGGGTGCATGACGGATGCAAGGACGTGTCTGTCAACCACTATCTCTACCGCAAGCTCCTCAAGGAGTCTCTCGATGAGATATTCGCCACCAAGTATGAGAACATGAAGGACTGCATCGAGGGCAAGGTGTTCGGCATCGGCCTTGAGAGCTTCACCGTAGGTTCACACGACTTCTACACCGCTTATGCAGCCAAGAACGGCAAGATCCTCACCATCGACACGGGCCACTACCATCCTACCGAGAGCCCTGCCGACAAGGTTTCCGCAGTTCTCCAGTTCGTGCCTGAACTCATGCTCCATGTGAGCCGCCCTATCCGCTGGGACTCAGACCATGTCACCATCATGGACGACAACACCCAGGATCTCTTCTACGAAATCGTCCGCGCAGACGCCCTTGACCGCGTACACTACGGGCTCGACTTCTTCGACGGATCAATCAACCGCATCGGCGCCTATGTGATCGGAGCACGCTCTGCACAGAAGTGCATGATCAAGGCGCTTCTTGAGCCGAAGGAGATGATCAGCAAACTCGAACTCGAAGGCAGGACATTCGAAGTGCTCCAGTACATCGAGGAAGAGAAGACGATGCCATGGAACGCCGTTTACGAGGAGTTCTGCGTAAGGAACAACGTTCCTGTCGGAAACGAGGTCGTCCCTGTCATCGAGCAGTACGAGAAGGATGTAACTTCCAAGAGATAATTTCCAATGGGAGCATCCGTTCTACTGGGACTTCTTATCATAGCTGCTGGGGCTTTCTGCCAATCCAGCAGCTATGTTCCTATCAATAAGATCAAAAAATGGAGCTGGGAAAGCTACTGGCTGGTCCAGGGCGTGTTCGCCTGGCTCGTCTTCCCGCTGCTCGGGGCGCTTCTCGCGATACCTGAGGGGCATACTGTGGGGGATCTTTTCGCCCTTATGGGAGCGAACCCTGAAGCGACAGGCCTGACCATCCTCTTCGGCGCGCTCTGGGGTGTCGGAGGTCTTACTTTCGGCCTCGGCATGCGCTATCTGGGCGTAGCCCTCGGACAGAGCATCGGTCTCGGCCTCTGCTCCGGTCTCGGTGCCATTCTGGGTCCGGTCCTCACCGGCAAGGCAGCAAGCCTCACGATGGCAGTCATCATCGGAGTGGTCGTCACCATCATCGGCATCGCCATCATCGGAGTGGCCGGCGCGATGAAGGCCGCTTCTCTTCCTGAAGAAGAGAGAAAAAAGGCTGTCAAGGACTTCAACTTCGGCAAAGGCATCGTGATTGCGGTCATCTGCGGTCTTATGAGCGCCTGCTTCAACATCGGCCTCAGCTTCGGCGAGGACCTCTGCTTCGAAGGGACAGCCCCGCTTTTCAAGACTCTTCCTGCCACCATGCTGGTGACATTCGGCGGATTCATCACCAACGCCGTCTACTGCCTCTACCAGAACAGCAAGAACAAGACTTTCGGCGACTACGCCCAGGGTTCTCTCTGGGGGCACAACCTCATCTTCTGCGCCCTTGCAGGACTTCTGTGGTACAGCCAGTTCTTCGGGCTCAGCCTCGGCAAGGGATTCCTTGAGGCCTCCCCTGTCCTGCTGACCTTCAGCTGGTGCATCCTGATGAGTCTCAATGTGATATTCTCAAATGTCTGGGGCATCATCCTCAAAGAGTGGAAAGGATGCAGCAAGAAGACGATCTACGTCCTCATCGCCGGCCTTGCAGTGCTGATATTCAGCATCTTCCTGCCTTACATCATAGGATAGGAAGAATTCTGCTTAAAGACAAAGCCTGCCTGTCACGTATTAGAGTGACAAGCAGGCTTTACTTTATCATTAAAACCGTTACTTCTTCAGAGTCGGTGGGACGCTGATGGTGAAGTCGTTGGTGGAGTTGTTGGTGTCCACTATCTTGCCGTCGGCATCGCGCTTGCGGAGCACTGACTTGCCAAAGCGCTCCGGGTCGCTGTCGATGGTGGAGACGTTGGTATAGCCGGCATCGACGGTGGCGTTGAAGGCAAGGGTTCCCATATTCTCGGCCACAGCACAGTTGACTGCGTCAAGCACCCAGGCGTTTGGTATGATGTAAGCATCTTTGATGTCCCTTTCATAGTGATTCCCTTTGAAGTCCATCACCCTCTTGCCTTCCCACGGGTGCTCCTTCATGAAACTCTCTGAGGTTGTTCCGGCCGGGGCGAGCGCGAGCGCATAGCTCTCATAGCCGCGGTTGTGCAGCATGGTGAAGCTCCATGAGGACTTGAACCAGTTGACAAGGTTCGGAACGTCAGGGTTGTCAGTATCCATAAGCGTCTCGTTGCCAGCATCATAGAACTCGAAGTCAGCCTTGCTCAGATCGCACCCGACCTTGTTCTCGGACAGGAAATTCTGGGCGCTGAGGGCTATCACAAGAGACTTTCCGGCCTCGACAGCCACATCCTGCCCGTTTCCCGGTATCACGTACAAGGTGCTGACGCCCACACCGTCAGGGAGCTCAGGGTATGCCCAGTAGGCGCCGGTGGAAGACACCTGCGAATCTGTCTCGGAGACGGCGATCATCACCCCGTCGGCATAGAGGGTCTCAGAGGTGGTGTTGGTGAGCTTGAAGTACTGGTCCCCGTCTGCGGCATCATCGCTGTCTGACTCTGGGATGGTGAAGCCGGTGAAGAAGACCTCGTCGATGAGGAGCTCGCCCGGCTCTATATTGCGCCAGCTCTGGCGGAGCACCGCCCTCTCGAGCTTGATGTCATCGGTGGTGGTGACGGTCAGAGTAGCCTCGCGGTAGTCAGCTGTCGTGTTGGCATCAAAATGCAGGACAATCTTCTCCTCATTGCTTGAGACTATGGTCACGCCCTCACCTTCGAGGCTCGTCTTGTAGGTGAAACCCTGAGGGGCCGGAACGGTGACATCCTGTGCGAGTGCGCGCAGGTTGAAGCTGAGCTCTGTCGGGTCCGCAGGAGTTGCAGGACGGTTCTGCAGGATGGCGGCCGTCTTCACAAGGCCGTCAGCCTCGAAAGTCAGCTGGGCCGAGCGGGCGGCGGCATCGGTGTATCTGCCGAGTGTGACGGTCACTTCCCCGTCTCCGCTTCCTTCCTTAGGGGAGACTGTATACCAGTCAGAGCCGTCCGTGGTGAGGGTCCAGTCACGGTTGGACTTGACGGTGATGGTCTGTGTACCGCCCTCGGCGGTGAACTCGAGGCTTGCCGGCTCTAAGGTGAGGGCCGGAGCCTCCTTCTCTTTTTCGCAGGCGGCCAGAAGAAGGGCGGCCAGCGGGATGATAAGGTACTTTTTCATTTTTACTAAAACTATCATTACTAATAAGAAATTCCTATTGAAAGACTTATGCAGCAGGCCGTCTGCCGGTCGCGCAGTGTGCCCGAGGCGGACAGAGTGGAGAATATCGCCATCCGTCCATCAAGTTCACGCTGCGCCATGAGCTGCAAGGAGGCATGTGCAAAGTCTGAAGACTGGAAAGCATACTTGTCAGCATAGGCCTGAAGAATGCGGCTGTCCATGCATTGCAGGGAAGAGCTGCTCTGAGGGAACAGGCAATACCCTGCAGAAGCCCCGGTCCGGTACAGCCATCTTCCCCGCTCCGTGCTGAATACCGCAGCCAAAGTGCCGTCCCAGGCACGGTAACGCACGCTTGATGACGGGTAGACGTAAGACTCTGATAAACTTGTGAAGCCCGCGGAGGGCAGCACCTGCCATGTCCCGTAGCCACAGTCAAATTCCACCGCTCCGGACAGCGAAGCTGACAGGCGGTCGCGGCTGTACATGTCCATGGAAAGCAGGTTGAGATAAAAACCGGAAGCTGCGCAGTCTATGACATTCTCTCTCCCGTCCCTGCTCTCGAATGTCAGCCGTGCTTCAAGCGCGGCATTTCCGGAAGGACGCCAGGAGGTGAAGGCTTCCAGCGTCCCTGTCGCCAGGGTGGTGAGCGGGGCGTCGTTCTGGTTGGACAGATACCTGGTCACGGAAAGCCACTCATAGGACACACCCCCGACGAGACGTCCATGCATGACGCTCCCGACCGCACTGGCCGAGAACCCCTGTCCGGCATAACGTGTCGCAGCGAACACCCCGGTGCTGCGAAAGCGCCAGTAATCCCGGCCAAGGCCCGTAGCATGGAAGAGGGTGGTGTTGGCACCCTTGTTGCTGACGAAGGTCACACTCTGGTCCTGATTGTACCGTCTGTAAGAGGCATAGCCTATAAGGCACCCCTCTTCAAAGACGATCCCGAGCGAGCCGCCGGCATTGAAATCGGAAGATATGTTGCGCGGGCGCGGGTCGAAAGTGCGGTACTCATGGACCGCCTTATAACTCCCTCCGAGGGAATAGAGGAGATTCCCGCTCCTGTGCATCCACTCCCCCCGGAAAGCATAGACCTCGTTCTGGAGATTACCCCCTACAGTATCCACTAGCACATAGGGCTGGAGCAACTCGAAATCGGCTGTCTCGTTGAGCAGCACATTGCTCTTGACCGCCCTGCGGTAGCCGACCGAGCCGCTTACCGCCGAACCGCCTTTGAGACGCAGGAAAGAGCCGGCATCGAAACGGCCCTGCCTCAAGCCGTCGCCCTCCTCCGGGACGAGAGCCTTGCTCTCCTGCCTGAAGTCAAACGATGCGGAGGCGGAAGAAAAGGAGGCGTACGGGGAAAGCAGGCCGTAGGAGGAGGCCATGCGCATGGCGGCGGCGTTGCCCACTGCAGTCAGAGGGTCGAGATGCTGGAGAGTGCGCACATTGACGGAAAGGCTGTCCTGAGCCTGCACCCCAAACGCCGCATGGGCGGCTATCATCATGACGAAGAACTTTTTCATAGCATAAGGAGATCAAATTCGAGCGTCACCTCGTCCTCAAGTATATTGACCGAGTCATTTGGAGAGCGGTGCGCATAGCAGCGGACTTTCCTTACCGTGCCGTCAGGGAGGGTGGCGCTTCCGTCAAAAGCGAAAATATAAACCCCCTTGAGAACCCTCAGGGTGCAGGAGCCGTTGGTGAAAAGAGGGTATTCATACTCCTCGCCGGTATTCAGGTTGCGGAAGAAGTTGCCGTCCAGACTGTTGTCCACCTTTATCGCCACGAGGCGGTTCTCCCCCGCCACAGCCTTGAGGGTCACCACAGAATATATGTCATCACCTGACTTGCCGCACGAGACGATGCAGGCGGAGACGAAAAAGACCAGAAAAACGTTTATCAGCCTTCTCATATCTTGAAATCAAGTTCCATCCCGAAATACGGGGTCACACTCCTGCGCACCAGGGCCTCACCCCGCCAATAATCAGGCGTGACATCAAATATCTTGTTGACATACAAGGAGCAGGAGACCTTGTCACGGTAGAGTTTCTTGCTCACTTTTAGGTTGACATTCATCGCGAACGGGGTTCTCTGATACTCGTACAGGGATGCTGTGTAGTCCCGTATAAGATAGCGAAGCACGGCGTCTTCCGCTGCCGCGGCGGCATCGAAAGGATGTACATCCCCGGCCTTGTCCATGTACGACTCGGGATACTTGCTCTCCGGCATGGACCGGTACCCGGAGAACCACCGACACTGGAACGAGGTCGAGAAGATCAGCCCCAGACTCGGAACCTGCGTATCGAACATCAGGTTCGTGACAAGCGAGTCATAGAAACTCCCGTCGTTCATCTCATATATTCCGATATACGGGTAAGGTTTGCCGTCTATCATGACGCTGGGGCGGTAGTACTCGGGCTGGCTGTTCATGTATTCTGTACGGAGCCATGCCCCGTTGGCGGTGATCCTGGTGTTGATGGCCTTGATCCGGCGGGTGCTGAAGCTGAACTCCAGCCCCTGCTTGAGGGTACGGCTGCCGTTGGTCGAGTAACTGTAGGCCGTGAGGGTGGTGTCGTTCTGGTAAGGGAGTCCGTCGAGGGACGGCGGGCCGGTCAACGAGGATTTATCTATCACGGACGCATCGTATTTCTTTGCGACCACGGAGAGGTATTCGTAGCCATAACGGAAGCCGGATGTCATGTCTTCCCGGAACCAGTCTATCGAGAACGAATAGCCGTTCCAGTCCGCATCGGCACCGATTTCCCATTTGAGGTTGCTTGCGGGCTGCAATGCCTTGTTGGTCGGATCGATCTTGTAGACGAGCATGTTGACCCTCCTGAGATTCTCTTCCACCGGCCAGTAGTTGAGCTGAGTTATGTCCCCGTATATCGGATCGGGGAAAAGCATGTCCATGGTCGGGAACTTGGTGTGGCGGCCTATTCCCCCGTATATACCGTAGTCGAGTTTGTATCCGCCAAGCAGGACGGTCGGCAGGGCGATGCGCAGATTGGTGCGGGGATCAAGGTAGGGTTTCATGTTGACTTCGTACCCGTTCCCGGCCCCTCCCATCATTTCGGCACGCAGACCGAGCACCCAGTCGAGGGTGACGGGGCCGAGCGGCCTGGAAAAATGGTCTTCCGCATAGACGGAGAACTGATGGGTGGCGGGAATGGCGCTGTATGGACGCGGACGAACCCCCATGCTCGTGGAGAAAGGTCTTGAGGTATCGAAGATGGTGCCGCGACCGAAATTTTTGTCCATGCTCCACTCGGCCCCCGTCTGGATCTTGTGTGCGCCTTTGGCAAACAGGGCCGAAGTGCTGACGAAGGCGTAGAACGGACGTCCGTCCACCTGGAGCGTCGCATCATATTTGGCCGGGATTATCAGGGCGTCATGCTCGCCCGGCTCAAGTGAAGTGGATACCGGTGTTGCCTTGCCGAGGGCGTTGTGCCTCCAGCGGTCGATGAGGTCCCTTTCATAAGTGAGCGAGGCATGGCTCTCCCAGGAGCGGAAGAAAGACGAGTCGCGCATGGACCTCACAGTATAACCGCCGCTGAGGGCGAACTTGTTGTAGGTGGAACTGTACGTCTCTATCGGCATTCCGCCATCGGCGATGTCCAGGTCAACATCTGACTTCTGCTTGTCAAAAGACCCGGTATAGTCGAGGCTGGCCGTGAGCTGCCTGCTGAACTTCTCGCCTCCGATGTCCTTCCCCGCTCTGAGGCTGGCGGTAAGGCGTTTCCAGTTCTGGCGCGTCTGGCGGGGGTCCGCGCGGGAATCAAGGAAATTGACACTGGCGTTGAGAGTGGTCCTATCGGGCTTTTCTCCCCACTCGAAACCCTTGCCGAGGTAGAAGAGTTTGCTCTTCATGTCCGATTTGAAACGTCCGTGCAGATCGCTTCCTCCGCGCTTCCGCACGATGTTGACAAGACCGCTGGTGAGGTCTCCATATTTGACTGAGGCTATGCCGCGGACTATGTCCACGTTCTCTATGTCCTCCGTGCTTATCTCGCGCATGTCGGTCCCGTAATTGACGTAACTGCTCCCGTAGCTGCTGTAGGCCGGAGTGGACTGGAGGTTGGCATCATTGTCCAGAGGCCTGCCGTCCACAACGAAACGCGTCCCCAGAGCCGAAGTGGCATAGTCGCTGTTCGTCAAGGCATTGGCCGAACGGAGATTGATGAGCTGCGGACTGCTCAGCGAAGGATCCTTGGCCATTCCGCCCGGCATCAGTTCGAGTATGTCCGCGAAACTTGACGGCTGGATATGCGCTATGGCATCCGTCCCGATCCTTGTCGAAGAGGTGACGCCGCGGTTTTCGGTGGCCGTCACCACCACCTCCCGGAGCTGCTCCGTGTCGGGAGCAAGATTGAACGACAGGGACGTGTCCTTGTCCAGGACAAGAGTCCTTGAGGCGTCAAGATAGCCCATGTACGACACCTTGACCTCGTATTTCCCGGCGGGAAGGCCGCTTATGGCATAGCGGCCGTCATCCCCCGAGACAGCCCACTTGAATGTCTGTCCTCCCCTCTGTACAGTAACTGCCGCCGCTGACAGCGGGGAAGAATCGGACGCGTCCCGGACAAAGCCTGTCAGGGAGAAAAGCTGTGCGACCACAGCAAGCGCCGAAAGCATGACATTCATGACACAGTAATTGAAAAACGCCGCAAAGATAAAGTCACGCGTTACAGGCGGCAATCCCAATTTCGGGGTATCTTTCCTGAGCGGCATCCCCATTTATGGTGATTTTACAGGATCGGGGCTCAATTTTACCTGCACGGCACTTAATTTTGCCGCAAAACCAGCAAGAATGGAAGACAATGTAATAGTCTGCGACCGTCTGACACATTATTATGGCAGGCGCCGCATCTACTCTGACTTGAGTTTCACTGTCGCCAGAGGCACGATCACAGGCCTTCTCGGCAAGAACGGGACCGGCAAGACGACCACCATCAACATCCTGATGGGCTATCTCAAGCCGACAGCGGGACGCTGCTCGGTCTTCGGCGAGGATGCCGCCGCCATCAGCCCGCTCACCAGGGCGAGAATAGCGCTGCTGCTCGAAGGCCATGTCCAGTACTCTTTCATGACAATAGGGCAGATAGAGAAATTCTACTCCCGATTCTACCCGAAGTGGAACAGGGACGCCTACTACGAACTGATGTCGCGGCTCAAAGTCGCCCCCGGCCAGAAGATCTCCAACATGAGTAACGGCCAGAAATCCCAAGTGGCGCTGGGGCTGATACTTGCCCAGAATGCTGACCTGCTGGTACTTGACGATTTCTCTCTGGGGCTGGATCCCGGCTACCGGCGCCTCTTCATAGAATATCTGCGCGACTACGCCAAGTCCGAGGGCAAGACGGTATTCATGACCTCGCATATCATCCAGGACGTTGAGAAACTGGTGGATGACTGCATCATCATGGACTACGGCCGGATTCTCTTCCACGACAAGATCAGCACCCTGACTGGAAGCCTGCTCCGGTACACATACACGGGAGCCGCGCCTCAAGCCTCGGAGAAGATCCTCCACCCGTCGGAATACCGGGGACGCTCGGAACTCTACTCCTTCGCCGGACCGGAGGAAATCCGGAGCCTGCTTGATGCCGAAGGAATACGTGCAGAAGATCTCAAAGCAGAACACATGAACCTCGAAGACGCCTTCATCGGGCTCACAGGAAAATACTGATTATGTTCAAGTCAATGATATACAAAGAGTGGCTGAAGACCGGGACGGCCATCGTGTGCATGGCCCTCATGCTCATCGGGTTCACCGCCTACGATTTCCTGGCCCTCGCCAAGAACGCTTCCCTGCAGGGCTACGGCTTCCTGTGGAGCTATGCTGTCGGAAAATACTCGATCCTGGTGGACAACCTCATCTACCTCCCCGTCATCTGCGGACTTGCCCTCGCTGCAGCCCAGTTCATCCCGGAGACATACCGCAAATGCCTCAAGCTCACGCTGCACCTTCCGATGCCGCAACTGAGGACGGTGTCGATCATGCAGGGATACGGCCTCGCCGTGCTGCTGGGGCTTTTCATCATCCAGAGCGCATCGCTCGGCATTTTCCTCAGCCATTATCTTGTATCAGACATAGTATGGAGGATACTCTTCTCGCTTCTCACATGGTATTGCGCCGGCCTGTGCGCATATATATGGGCAGGAGCGATAATACTTGAGCCGGCATGGAGGATGAGGATTTTCGAGACCGTGCTGATGCTCGCCATCCTGAGCACATTCTTCCTTTCATCCCAGATGATGGGATACAGCTGCGGACTGCTGCCCCTGGCGATTGTCACCACGATTGCTGCCCTTCCGCTCATCCACTACAGTGTAAGAAGATTCAAAGACGGAGTACAATGAGAAAAACAGGAAACATATATCTCGCGGTCATGACGGCCCTGCTTGCCATCTGGCTGCTGCCACGGCTCTGGTACATCATCACGGCCAAGTCGTATTCTACGCCGTTCACCCTGTACAGCTGCATCGCCGAAGATTTCGTGTCACTTGAGGACAACTCCGGCAAGGATTTCATATTCAAGGACTCCCAAGGCCGGGAATACGGCGACAGCGTGCTGCCGTTTTTCTACTACCGCGTGCTGAGCAGCCGCCACAACGCCCCGGAGACCATAAACGGGAAACAGTATACCGGTGAACAGATCGAGGCAGGCAACATCTTCTTCTCCACCTCCCCGAAAGAGGTCAACATCCCGGAGATGAACGTCCACATGCTGCTTGAATCCGACCCTCCGCGTCTGGAACTCGAAGATCCGGAATATGCCCTCGTGACACGTAAAGACGGGGTACGTATCATGGAAATGGCGACAAACAGAAGTGCCACGGCGCTTGAGCAGGCTTTCAACGTAGCCCTGGATTCCATCGGCTTCCGCTTCCCCGCCGTGATAGTGTCCGGCAACCCGAGCACCCGCAAAGCCTACGATGAAGGCTATATGTTGACGGATGCGGATGGGCAACTGTTTCACCTCAAACTCGCTGACGGAAAGCCTTTTGTCGAGAGCATCCCTACCGGCGGACTGGAGCTGAAACACATCTTCATCACGGAAAACGAGAACCGCGCCTCGCTCGCCTACCTTTTCGACGGCGGGGGACGCTTTTATGTTCTGGACAGCCTGAGAAGAGTCATCCCTACAGATGTGAGGGCCGATGTCACAAGGCAGAGTGTCATGCTGGTGGGGAATATCCTCGATTTCACCGTCCGTGTCAGCGACAGCAAGGGAGAGGACTATTGGGCCCTCGAGTCCGGCACTTACAAGACAGTCAAGACCATGCGCCGGGACTACCCTAAGGATGATGGATTTGATCTTCCGAAGTACATATTCCCCGCCCGTCTCGTGCTGAGTTCATCCCTTGACGGCAGGATAAGACCGCGTCTTGTGGACTTCTCATGGATCGGGCTTTGCGTGGACATCGCCGCCATCGCAGTCGTGCTTCTCATTGTCCTGCGGAAGAAGCGCGAATAATCAAGAACCCCATCCCGGTGGCGACTAATACACTGACTGTCAACACAATAGACAATAAGCCTATCTTGATTTCAGCATAGGCTATCAAGCTTTTTTATTGATAGTCAAATTGTTATCCGCCACCACAAACTCGGGGTGTCTGGCGGCTCATGCCACGAGGGCACGGTACAGCCTGAAGAGACGGGCGACGATGTCGCTCTCAGAGGAGTCCGCAGGGAAGCCGTAGGCCTCCAGAACGGCAGCATCGTTGGCGCGGTGGGCGCGGCGTAGTTCCACGGGCATCGTCAAGCTGTCGTAAAGATCGGCCAGACTGCAATCCGGATATAGCGCCCGGGCATCCAATATACCCCGGGCTGTCTGTCTGATTTTCTCCATCTGCACGCTTGACGGTGACGGCCAAGGGAAATTGTTGTAGACTATATCCTTTGAATAGCGGTAATCCGACTTCAGTCTGCCACACACGGCACGCATCCAGACCATGTGGACGGAAGATTCGAGTATGCCGAAATGATATATGGTGGCGTGAGGGATTATAAACACCAGATCGCTGCACATATTTTCTGATGACAACATACCCATAGGTATATAGTCCCTTTTCTCTGATGATACTTTAGGCACAACCATATAATCCGAATCCGGCATATTCTCCACATGAAAGCGGGTAGGCCTTTCTGCAAGTTTTACAGTCCCGGTGCTGGGACTGGACAGCCTGTAGTTCCTCACCGCCTGGACTCTCTTCATGCATTCAGGCATAGACCTCAGGATGTTCGGCGGGCAGTCCCCAAGCCAGAGGCAGTAACGTGGCGAGCGGTTGATGAACTCCTGCGATCCCCAGAAAGGTCTGAACCACCGGGCGGAGGCCGGTTCTTTGGCGACAAACGCTTCCTTCTCCTCTTTTGTGAAGAGATAGTTCCCGCCGTCTATCGGCTTATTCCCGATGCCAATCTCAGGCACATCGCACAGGGGCTTCGTCCTGCCCTCGATAAACACATCCTCAGCATCAATAAGATATGCATTGACATGGGATGCCGTATGACGGATGCCTGACTCATCGACGATGAAGCGGCCGATCGAGGAGGCCCTTCTGCTGAAGCCTACGATTACGCAATGCACATGAGCCTTCTGGCTGGCCTCACTGTCCCATCTGAATGTCCTGTAGGCAAAGTCAATATGCGCGCCAGCTTCCATGAGCGGCTTCCAGAGCGCCGCGACGGATTCGCCCTGACAGATGGAGTTGGTGGAGACAAGGGCAGCTGCAACATCCTTCCCTTCAGCTATATAGTCAAATGACTTCTTGTACCATCCGCTCACATAATCAAGATTGCCGAGATTCTTCCACTTCGCACCGAAGACTTCCGCAAGATCCTCCTTCTGTTCCTTGCCCATGAGACGGGCCCCGATAAAAGGCGGATTGCCCATGATGTAGTTAAGCTCTGATGCTGGAATAACCTCATTCCAGTCCATGCGCAGGGCGTTGCCCTCATGTATGTTGGTGTAGGATTTCAGTGGCAGCGGATTCAGTTCGAATCCGATGATTCTGTCCGTCTCCTGCATCATCTGCGATTCGGCTATCCAGAGGGCCGTCTGAGCCACGGAACATGCGAAGTCGTTGATTTCCATGCCATAGAACTGGTTGATGCTTACCCGAATCGGGTTGACCAGATCGCCCATCACACGGTCGGTGCCATATTTGATGCGCAGGGCCTCGTTTTCCAGACGCCTCAGCGAGATGTATGACTCCGTCAGGAAGTTGCCGGAGCCGCAGGCCGGATCCAGGAATCTCAGCCCGGAGAGTTTCTCCTGAAACGCGGCAATGCGTTCTTTTCTGGTTCTGACTACTGAGCATTCCCTGATGCCGGTCAGTTCAGACTTCAATCCGTCAAGGAAGAGCGGATCTATGACTTTATGTATATTCTCGATGGAGGTGTAGTGCATCCCTGCTGAGCGTCGGGTCTGCGGATTCAAAGTGGACTCGAACACCGCACCGAATATTGTCGGGCTTATGAGGGACCAGTCGAAGCCGTCAGACGCACGCTGCAATATCAGGCTGCGGATTTCCTCGTTGAAGCGGGGAATCTCGATGTCCCCGGCGAACATTCCCCCATTGACATAAGGAAATGCAGACAGGGCCTCGTCCATATACGGGTCGCGATCTTCGGGAGGAGTGTCAAGGACACGGAATAGTCCGATCAGGGCATTTCGGAAATCATTGGCGGAGAATCGTGCCATATAGTCATGGAACATGTTCTTTTTCCCGAATATACCGGCATCTTCGGCATAGAGGCAGAACACGAGGCGAACGCAGAGTTTATTGAGGGATTTCTGCGACTCGGGATTGTCTGGATCAATATATTGGGAAAGAATCCTGTCGTAGAGGGCTCCCACTATCTCTCCGGCTTTTATACTGACTTCCAGTTCCTTCCGGATATGGACATGGTTATCGTCTACAAGAAAAGACAGTCGGTGGAATTCCTTCTCCAAATCTGTCAGATGAATGATTTCAGGAGCATCGCCAGGACGCTCCATGTCGTGGATTTCAAAAGTCTTGAAGTTGCATGCCACTATCCACTGCGGCTTCTTCGAGACCGGCAGTCCGGAGGCATAGCGCCATGCCTGCTGGTAGGGAGTGAGTTCCGATCCGTCCGACTGCCTATACTTGGCCGTAAGATCCACATGAACACCTTTCTGCTCTATCAGCACCTTTGTGGCGGGGATATAGCCGTCGATGAAATCGGAACCTTTCTCTTTGGTTATTGTCTTGACCGGTATCTCGAATTCAATCGCTTTGACCGGGTCTTCAACTCCAAGCACATCATGCAGAAGGGCCATCCAAAAGCGCTGGGTCTCTCCCTTTTCATAGCCTTTTCCTGTCCATTCTTTAACGAACTGCCGGACAGCAGACTTTTGATTGTTTATAAAATTCATAGGATCAACATGATTAGGGATATCTCAGTTTCTGTCGGCTTTCCAACCGTCCACGGTGCGGGTCTGAGATGAGAAG
>DJQV01000013.1 GCA_002438805.1 Bacteroidales bacterium UBA6377 | reverse complement strand
CTACTTTTGCGCTGAACTAAAGCTCACTTTATCCGGAGATCAGCCTGAAGACGCTGGATACAGACGTCAACGCCCGGGGCTCTTACACGACCAGGCACGAGTTCGAGTTCAGCAGCGACATCAGCTATACGTTCTACAACGGCTACGCCGACGGGTTCGGGGAGCCGGAGTGGAGATGGAACATCGGAATATCCAAAAACATAGGCGCGTTCACCTTGGATCTTACAGTGCATGACATCCTTGACAGTGCACGCAACCTCTCCCATACCGTCAACTCCAACTATGTGGAAGACAGCTACCGTCTGATCACCGGCAGATACGCCATGTTCGGAGTCAAGTGGAATTTCGGCAAGATGAACGCCGCCCACAGCCGCCGGGCTCAGGAGGCCGCCTGGAACATGGCATTCTAGATAATATTCATTATTTTTGTGAGTTAAAAACACTCACATAATGAAAAAACACTTGATCGTGGCTGCACTTGCCATCTCGGCGCTCGCGGCCTGCACCCGTGAACAAAGCGGTCCTGTCGGCACACGTACTGATGCGCTTGACAGCTCTCTTTGGGATAGTTCACAATGGATTTCGGCCGCCGATGCTCCGGTGGTGGACAGGATAGTCACCAACGGCGCCACAGAAAGGGCCGCAGACGGGGCCAGCTGGTTCGTAAGCGAAGTGACCAATCCGAAAAAAGTGACGCGTGCCGTCTGGATGACGAGCGGACTCGGGGTTTACCGGATATTCCTTAACGGGGCTGAAATCGGGGAGGAGATCCTCAAACCGGGCTTCACCCACTATCAGAAGACCAAGTTGTCTTTCACCTACGATATCACCGATGCTTTCAGAAAGGGCAGCGGGGAAGTCAACCAGCTTTCCGCCCAACTCACCCCGGGGTGGTGGGCCGACAAGATTGTCACTCCTAAATACCATGAGGGCATGGTGGGGCGCAAGACCGCGTTCCGGGGAGTGTTGCAGTTGACTTACGGCGACGGCAGCACGCAGGTGTTCGGGACGGACTGTTCCAGCTGGAAAGCAGGCATAGCCGGTCCTGTCACACATGCCGACATATTCGATGGAGAGGAGTACGATGCCCGCATACCGCAGGGTTACCTGACCCCGGAGAAATTATCGGTTCCGGAGCCGAATACCGAGTTCCATGGGGAGATCATCCCGTCCGACGGGGCCGAAGTCTACCTGCGCCGCGACCTTACCCTCAAACCGCAGCAGGCTTATATCTGGAGTGAAGTCTCCGGAGCCAAAGACAAGGAATACGGCAAGGTCGTGATCTCCAGAACGTACAAACCAGGAGAGGAGATGACTGTCAAACCTGGCGAGAACCTTGTCATCGACTTCGGGCAGAACTGTGCCGGTGTGCCGGAATTCGAGTTCGCCGCCGCCGAGGGTACAGTGCTCACTTTCCTCCCGGCAGAACTTCTGAACGATGGCAACGGAGCCACTTCCCGTGGAATGGACGGCCCGGAGGGAAGCGTTCACCGTACCAACTTGCGCACCCCGGACAGCGGAATGAGACTTGTCTACACCTTCGGCCCTCAGAAATCTTACGCAGTTTATCATCCTTCCTGCACTTTCTTCGGCTACCGCTACGCTTCGGTGAGTGCGACCGCCGAAGTCAAGATACGCTCAGTCGTGACTCTCCCGGTAAGTTCCATCACACAGGAGATGGAGACCGGACAGATCACCACCGGCAATGAACTCGTCAACAAACTCATTTCCAACACTCTCTGGGGTGAGAGATCAAACTATCTCTCTGTGCCTACCGACTGCCCTCAGCGCAACGAGAGACTCGGGTGGACGGCTGATACTCAAGTGTTTGCTGAGACGGGAACATTCTTCGCAAACACGGACAGTTTCTTCCACAAGTGGACTCGTGACCTGCGTGATACCCAATCTCCGACGGGGGCATATCCGGGAGTGGCACCGCTTGCCCAGTACGGAGCCAGCAGCCACGAGATGATGAGGCTCGGCTGGGCCGATGCGGGCGTGATCGTGCCGTGGGTCATCTGGAGGCAGTTCGCAGACAGCCGGATCATCGATGAGAACTGGGATGCAATGGTCAAGTATATGCACCATGTCAACGAGACCCGCTACGACCATGTTGCCCTCAGTGGCGAAAACGGCAATTACCAATGGGGTGACTGGCTCAGCTACGAGCCACTCGAAAGCCGCGGGTTCGGCATCTACGAGAATGGTGACAACAGCAAGAAGATCCTCCGCAAGGAAGCCATAGAATATTGGAACTACCTGGGAGCCTGCTACTGGGCTATGGATGCCGGGATGATGGCTGACATGGCAAGGGCGACGGGCCGCCCTTTCGGAGACTACGAGATCATGGCTGCCAAAGCCAAGTCTTACCTCAAAGAGCGTTTCCTTGACGGCAAGGGCAATTTCAAGACAGCGATTTTCAACACCATGCAGACTCCGGCCCTGTTCGCCCTCAAGAACTCGCTTGTGGACGGCGAGGCCAGAGAGAGCATGATCGCACGGCTCCGCAGGAACTTCGAAGACCACGGCAACTGCCTGCAGACAGGCTTCCTCGGCACGTCCATCCTGATGTCCACACTGACGGACAACGGCATGGCCGACATCGCCTATGAGCTTCTCTTCCAGCGGAAGAACCCGAGCTGGCTGTATTCTGTAGACAATGGCGCAACTACAATCTGGGAACGTTGGAACAGTTACACCCTCAGCGACGGGATGGGCCCGAAGGACATGAACAGTTTCAACCACTACGCATACGGCTGCGTGTGCGAGTGGCTTTGGAACACGGCTGCCGGCATCGAGGCAGACACGGCAGAACCGGGCTTCAAGCACATATTGATGAAACCTGTCCCGGACCGCAGACTCGGACATCTCAAAGCTGAGTACAGATCCGCCTCCGGCCTGATCCGCAGCGAATGGAAATATGAAGGGGAGACCTGGATGTGGGACTTCACCATACCTCAGGGCTGCACAGCCACAGTATCCCTGCCTGACGGCAGTGCTCCGGCGGAGTACGGTGCAGGTCACCATTCAATAAGACTTACACTTTAGCACATCAGCATATATGAGATTCAAAGGCATCCTGTGCGCGCTGTCCCTGCTTGTTGCGGGGACAGCCGCTTATGCTTCTGCTCCGCAGAACCCTGAGAAGCAGTACACATTCGACCAGGGATGGGAGTTCCGGCTGTGCACCGACAGAGACGAAGTCCAGTCTCTGGTGAAATCATCCGGCGGGGCGGATTTCCGTCCTGTACAGATTCCGCACGACTGGAGCGTCGAGCTTCCTTTCGACCGCTCCGCAGGCGGCTCAGCCGGTTATCTGCCCGGAGGGTTGGGCTTGTATGTCAAGGAGTTCACACTCCCGGCCTCGATTGCAGATGCCCGCAGGATAAGCATCGTCTTCGACGGAGTATATCACAAAGCCACGGTGTGGCTGAACGGGCATGAGCTCGGCAGGCATGACTATGGTTATACGGATTTCACATTTGACCTGTCCAGGCACCTGAAGCGCAAGGGGGTGAACCGCCTTGCCGTCTTTGTGGACATGGAACAGCAGTCGCGCTGGTACACGGGTGCCGGTATCTATCGCCACGTGTGGCTCAAGACTTCCGGTAAGGTGCATATCCGGCACAACGGCCTGAGGGTAAGGCCGTCGGCTGACGGGAATGTGGAGATCACAGCTCAAGTGGACGGTGGTGGACGCTACCGGCTCGAACATACAGTCTATGGCCCTGACGGGGAACTGGTTGCCAACACGGGGAACAACTCGCTGAAGGTGGAGAATCCGCGGCTATGGAGCCCTGATTCGCCTGTTCTTTATTCACTCAAGACCGTGGTCTATGATGCTTCGGGGAAGCCGTCAGATGAAGTTGTGACCAGATTCGGTTTCCGTGATGCCCGCTTCGAGGCTGCTACCGGATTCTGGCTCAACGGCACCAACATCAAGCTCAAGGGAGTCTGCCTGCATCAGGATGCCGGCAGTCTGGGTGTTGCCGTTCCGGATGAGGTCTGGGCCCGCCGCCTGAGAACACTCAAGGAGATAGGCTGCAACGCTGTGCGCTGTTCTCACAACCCGCCTTCGCCGGAGTTCCTCGATCTCTGCGACGAGCTGGGATTTCTGGTGATAGATGAGGCTTTTGACAAATGGAAGTCCGGCTATTATGAGGCTTCTTTTGATGAACGCGCCAGGCAGGACATCACAGATATGGTTCTCCGTGACCGCAACCATCCGTCTGTAATCGTGTGGAGCATCGGAAACGAGGTCACGGAAGCCCTGCTTGAAAGCGATGAGGGAGTGGAGAGAGCCCGCTTCCTCAATGATATAGTCAAGACTCTTGACCCGACCCGTCCTACGCTGGTCGCCTGCCAGAGCAAGTTCGCCGACAAGTTCGGAGATGTGACGGATCTCGTGGGGTACAACTATATGGAACCGAGGATGATAGAGGATCATAAACGACACCCTGAGAGGAAAATGCTCGTAACGGAGGCCTTCCCTTATTATTCTGGTCTGAGAGTGGACAATGTCAGGGATTTTGTGGAGCTGAATCCGTGGAACTTCGTGGAGGACAACCCTTTCATAGCGGGCTCATTTGTCTGGGCCGGAGTGGACTACCTCGGGGAATCCGCCCCTTGGCCGGCCAAAGGCTGGTGTTCCTCTCCTTTCGACATCACGATGAAGGAGAAGCCGCAGGCCGCATTCTATCACCCGGCATGGACTCCGGACAGAGATTACCTTAAGCTTGTCGTCCGTGACAACGGCTTTGACCAGCCGGCCGGCAAGGACCACTGGCAGTATCCGCCTATGGCCGACACCTGGGATCTACCGTATATTGACGAGCGCTGTGTCGAGGTCCGCTGCTACACTACCTGCGATTCCGTGAAATTTTATTTCCCGATGTGGAGCAATCCTCAGATGCCTTTGAAAACGCGTGTCACTGCTGACTATCCTGATCATTGCATCAAGGTGCAGCTTCCTGCCAAGAGGGGGAAAATCCTCGCAATCGGCTACAAGGGAGGGAAGGAGGTCATGCGTGACTCGCTTGTCAACCACGACCCTGTGGCTGGTGTCAGACTTGACGCTGATTACGATCTGCTGGACCCTTTAAATGGCGATTACAGCCCTCGTGGGATGACTTCCACGGTATCTCACATACGATTGAGTCTCGTCGACAGTCTGGGAAGACTCCAGCAGATGGAGCCGAGGCGATTCCGCGTCGAAGTCGAAGGGCCGCTGCGTCTTCTCGGTGTTGAGACCGGAGACTTGCGGAGGGAGGTGTCCTGGAGAACTACGGAGATGGACACATACTTCGGGGAAGGGCTCATCAGAGTCCAGTCCACTTCCGAATGCGGACTTGCCCGCGTGCTCGTCTATGTCGAGGGGTTCCTGAAGCCGTTTGTCAAGGAGATTGCCGTCGGTCCAACCCGAGAGTCCGGCTATGTCCCCGTATCCGGGGGAGGGCGCATCTACTATGAGTCGTATGGTGAGGGCGTGCCGGTGATCCTGCTCCACGGGCATACGCTTGACCGCCGCATGTGGACGGGGCAGCTCAAGGACTTCGCGGCGCGTTATCGTGTCATTGTGCCGGATTTCCGCGGATACGGCAAATCCTCAAGCCAGAAGGAAGGGATGAAGTTCACACACGTGGACGACCTCGTCACATTGATGGATTCGCTCCGCATCGACAAGGCCCACATCGTGGGTCTTTCCATGGGAGGTTTCATCGCAGGCGACATGGTCGGGATGTACCCTGAGAGGATGCTGAGCTGCGTGATGTGCAGCGGTGCGATGAAGACGAACTACAAGAGTCCGTCGAAGCCCATGACAGCGGAGGAACTGGAGCGTAAGCGCGCATCTATCGCCGATGTGCAGGCTCTCGGAGTTGACCGGTGGAAATATGAATGGATCGACAAGCTCGTATATGGAGGCGGCTCACAGGCCGGGCGTATACGGCCGGCAGTCACCGAGATGGTGATGGACTGGGACGGTTTCCAGCTCACTCATCTCGAATCAAGGTTGTATTATGGCCATGAGGCTTTTGACCGTCTCAAGAGCAGACGTCCGTCCGTGCCGACCATGTACCTCTCCGGCGAGACCGAGCACAAGGGGCACATGAAGATGCTTGATTATCTACCTGACAGCGGGCAGGTTGAGCTTCCTGACTGCGGACACATGTCAAACATGGAACGGCCGGAACTCTTCAACAGGACGGTCCTTGACTTCCTCAAACACGCTGACTTGAAGAGGCTGAAATAATCAGATTTCCGGCAGACGGAAAATAATCAATAATTGAGGGACCGGGGACCTGCGCTCAACACAAAAGTATCGCGCAGGCCCCCGGTTCCTCAATCAGATAACCATCTGGTTCTTGTCAGAACAATTTAGTAGAAACCCCTTCGTAGTAGTCCTGGAAGATGAGCGGCCCGGTGATTGTCCGTTTTGATGTGTAGACAAATTTGCGGATCGGACGGAACCATTCGGCATCCACGTACATTGTCTGTCCGCTATACGGCTCGATTATCGGGAGGAACTTCGAATCTCCGCCGGCACGCGGGCCGGTGACCCAGACCCTTTCTCCCGGGGCAAAGATACGCCATGTACTCAAGGCCCCGTCAGGGACATAGCAGGCATTCCCGAAGTAGGATCTCCCGTTCCCTTCTCCCCAGGACCTGGCCTGATACCAGCCGAGTTGCTGGGCATGCGTGCACTTCTCCGCGAGGTCTATGGCTTCTTCGATGGTACATGTCTTCTCCGGGAAGATTTTGCCGTCCGCCGTTCCCTCCATAAGCCCGAGCGCCTCCATGAATGCCATGGCCTCGGTCGCCCAAGGGGCGATGCTGCCGCTGTCGGAGTATTTGTCAAGTCCGGAAGTGAACTCGGTGTACGAGTAAACCTTGCACTCTTCTATATAACGGAGGGCCCGATAGAGCACCGATGCCATTTCCTGACGTGTGGCAGGTGACTCATCCTGACGGCTTTCCCCTCCGAATATAGAGTCCAGCCCGATTATGGATGATTTTGAGACATCGGACTTGCCTCGCGATTTCCGTCCCGGCTTGACTTCTCCTCCAATAAGTTCTTCAACCAGACGGACTGACAGCGAACGGAGCTGGCCATGATTGAGCGGAAGAGTATAGTCTGTCCCCAAGATGCTGTCATCAAGGAGGTTGTCATTGAGCGCGTAGTTGACGCTGCTCTGATACTTCGGACTCATCTTGGCTTCGGACTTCTTCTTCAGTATGAACGTGCCCGGCTGGGCAGTCGTGGTCAGAAGCGCGTCTTCCTCGAACGCCACGGCCTGATCTGCCATGGCCTTGCGGAACTGATCATAAGTCGCCTCGTTGCCGCTGGCTTTCCACTCACCTTTGGTCACATGCTTCTCACCGTAGCCGTGCGACTGGCCGCACCAGATGCAACTGTTCCACCATACATGCTGACCGGCGGCGTTGACCCCTATATAAGCCGCATCATCGGCAAGAGGCATGTCATATTGGTGCACCATGACTTCCCATTTCGGCCTTGAAGGGCTGAAGATATGTTTCGGGTCATGTTCGTTCTCTCCGCAGATCCGGCAGGAATAATAATATTCCGGCCAGTTGCTGCATGTCTCATAGCGGTAGATCTTGTCAGCGGCGGCCACCTTGTCGGTGAACTTGTGGTCTGTACAGAATGGTTTTGCTTCCGCCGCCCCGGCTCTCTGCGCGAAGAACACGTCCCCGGTGTAGGTCTTGATGGTGAACAGCACGTGATGGTTCCAGGTGGAACGGCTGAATATCGCCATCACATCCTCTTTGGCGCTCTCAGGGATAAAAAGGGTTGCGCGCCGTGCATGGAAGAGGACACTCGTGTACGGGTAGTAGATGTTGTCATCATAATCGTCAAAACCACTCATCGATTCGAAGATGGTACGGATGAATTTCACCACGTCCACTTTGTCGCTCAGCCACACTTCACGGATGTTGTATGTTCCTTGTATTGTGTTGTTGACATCTGCTGCAGTATGGCTACAGATGAATTCATTGTCGGTATCCACCACTATTCTGGTGACAAGCATGGCTTTCTGCCCCATGTACTCCTTGTGGTCGATGCCATGGCCGTTGGCGGAGAAGTACGGATGGTAATCATCGTTGATGGTGATGACATCAAGCGGGCTTATATCCGGGCAGGCGGCGTCTGCCTCGGCTATTGAATAAGCTTTCTGGGAGGCGCGGTATGAATCCTTGTTGAGCTCGTAGTCTGTAGGCTTGCTCTGCGCAAGATCCCGCTCCGAGCCGGAGCCTCCGGTACCGACAGGCAATGAAAATTCAACGCTGATGACGTATGGTGCGCTGCGCTCGACTTTGGCCTTGATTCCGTTGACCGTGGCGCTGATGCGGGTGCCGTCGATGTAGTACTCGTTGTTCTTGAATATGTAGTCGGTATCATACTTGCCTGACGGGTCCACGAGAAACTTGAGCTGGACTTTGTATGTGAACCCGTCCTTGAAGAACATGTCGCCTTCATCGTCTTCGCGGAAATCCCCGATCCAGTCGAGCTCCTGCACCGTTATCCCGCCTGTGGTGGCAAGGTCTCCGTATTCTGTCCTGGCCGAGGTGAACTGGTATTCCCTCGCGTCAAAAAGTGACGTTCCGGGGGAGGGGACGGGTAACGTCAGATCCACGGACTTTATCTTAGGCTTGCTCTGGGCAAGGCTAAGCAGCGGCAGAAGCGCCGCAAACATGAACGTCAGCAATCTTCTTGTTCTCATGGCATTAGTCGGTATCCACGAATATGAATCCTGCTGGGAAAACATACTCATTGTTGACATATTTGACTTCAAGAAGCGGGCATTCCATGAATTCATCATAGGTCTCCATGAGGAAGTCCTCCTTTAGGCTTGAACTGAGCTTGACGGTCTTGAGCGCCTTGCATCCGGAGAAGCAGAAGCCCTCAAACTCCTTGACATGTGAGAGGTCCAGTTCGGTGATGCCGCTGTCCCCGAATGCGTGCATGCCGACCTTTGTGACGGTCGGAGGGACATCCAGTTTTGTGAGTTTCTTGCAGCCTTGGAACATGGAAGAGTAGATCTCTTTGAGATTCTCCGGGAGTATCACTTCGGTGAGGTTGGTGCAGCCCTCGAACATGTCGTAGCTCATCAGGCCGACCCGGCGAGGGAACTTGACGCTCTTAAGGCTTGTGCACTTCTGGAAGCATCCGTGCAGCTCTTCCATCGAATCGCCCTCGAAGACGACTTTCGATAGGTTCTTGCACCCGTAGAAGGCCGAACCCTGGATCTTCTTGACGGAAGCCGGAATGACGATTTCTGTGATCGGGGTCTCACGGAAGGCGGCGTTTGAGATTTCAGTCAATGTGGACGGAAGTTTTACGGATTTGATGTTTGCGCCCCAGAAAAGATCGGCACGCATGTCTCTCACCGGATATTTCTTGCCGTTGTAGTTGACGTAGTCAGGGATCACTATGTCCTTGCCGGCTACGGCCGTCTTGACGGCTTCCGAAATGAACGCCCGGCCGGCCTTTCCGCTGTTGGTGTTGTGAAGCACATAAATCACCCCTCCGATATCCACTGTCGCCCCGGAGGCATTTTCGTCCACGACCTTGCCGCTCTGGCCATCTTCGGAAGTACCGATGCTTTTCTTCTCGGGCTGAGGGTTCCAGACGGTCATCTTGACATTTGTGGCATTCTCGTATCCTCCATATGCATTGAAGTATTCTTTTGTCTTTTCGTTCACGAAGTTGTCTTTCAAGGTGAAGAGGGGAGTCAGCGAGGTGCGGACCACAGTCTTGTATTCCCTGGAATCCAGAATGTCGGCAAGCTTGCGGTGGATGCCGTTTATGACCCACTGGTAAGTGTCATCCATCTTGTATTCGTCTTTGGCTTCGTTGTATTGCTCCACCATCCCGTTGAGGGCTTCGGCACGGGCGTAAACCTCGCCTTTGACGTTGTCATATCTGGCCATGGCCGGGGTGAGATTTTTGATATACCCGTCCTCGACGCATTGGTCGAGTTGTATGTACTCATCCACAAGGCTCTGGTTGTCAAGCTCATAAATATAAGGCTGCTTTTCTGTCCAATCGACCTGCTTCTCCGCCTGCTTCGGAGGCAGCTGAGGCTTTGCTTTCTTCATTCCGTATGAGGCCTCGATCGGGTAGCCGAGCGGGGCGAAAAGGGCTGTATGGCTCTCCGGAAGCCTTACGGTCGGAGCTTCGTCCTCGGCATTGCCGACGCCGGGGCCGAGCATGGCCTCGTACTGCTTTTCAAGCTCTGCGTCCCTGCTGGATTTGGCGCCGGCTTTTTTCGTCTGCTGCCCTTTCTTTACAGGGACTTTCTTTGATACTTCCTGCTCTACCTGCTTGCCGACTTTCTCGGCAGTTTTTTTGAGGCTCTCCCTCAGCGACTGCGCCGATACGGCAGGGCTTGCCGAGAGGACAGCGAGGCAGAGGAGGAGAATTGCACGTGTGTTCATGAGTTATTTTTTTGTTATTCGGTTTTCTGTTATGAACTCCTCAAGGGCTGCGCCGCCGTCTATGCTGCGCACGCAGTCCATGATGATGCCGACTTTCTGCGCCGGGACGATCCTCAGGATGTTGGCCGTGCTTGCCTTGACACAGAAGTCTCCGGCGATGCCGCAGACGTCCACGTTCGCGCAGGATGTCAGCCAGCGGTATTCGGTGCTGTCCGGGGAGAGATTCTCAAATGCCCCGTATTGCTCACGCTTTCTGTCCTGGCCTTTCAAATGCAGGCATACGTCTTCTTCGCCTCTTTCCATGATGAGGGAAAACAGGTCCGGAAGCCCCGCGCCCTGGGTATAAGCTACGCAGTGGGACGGCCAAAGCCCGCCGTGTTCCGTGAATGAGCAGTGGTCCGCAGGGTGCCAGTCGAGTGTGAATATGACAGCGTCGTACTTGCTGGAGATGCCGGCAATCTTGGAAGGGAGAGTCTCGCTTCCATTCACGTAAAGCGAGCCGGACGGGTCGAAGAAGTCTCTCTGGACATCGATTACGGCAAGAATCTTGGATTTATGGTAATTCATGTCCCAAACTTAATGATTTCGGGCGATTTTTGCAAACATGCAATGCGGCCCGGACAGGAAATTCAAAAAAGTGCTACATTTGCGGACACGTTAAAATTGTAGATAAAAATGAAAAAGTATGTATGCAATGTCTGCGGCTGGGAGTATGACCCGGCCGTCGGAGACCCTGACAACGGAATAGCTCCCGGGACCGCTTTTGAAGACCTCCCTGATGATTTCACCTGTCCGGTCTGCGGAGTAGGCAAGGACGAGTTCAGCCCGGTGGACTGATCCGTTTTCGTGGGGAAAGGCTTGAATGCGAGCATTATGGAAATAATAAACTTCGAGGACTGGGAAAGGAAGGAAATATTCCGGCTGTTTGAAGGCTCAAGGCTGCCTTTCTATTTCGTGGCATTCGACATTGATGTGACCGGGGTGTACAAGTATGCGCATTCCGGCCACAAGTCATTTTATCACACGATGATATGGCTTGTGACGAAAGCTGCGTGCAGTGTGCGGAATTTCCGCTACAGAGTCAAGGGGGACCAGGTTGTACTGCTGGATGAACTTGTTCCGAGTTTCACCGCGATGAAACCGGGCGAGGATTTGTTCAAGATCGTGAACTGTCCGCTGGGCCCTGACCTCGAGACGTTCCTTGAGAATGCGGCACGGAAATGCCGTGAGCAGACGACGTTGCTTTCGGAGGAAGACTCGGAGAATCTTCTTTTCCTGAGCTGCATCCCATGGATGAGCACCACCGCGATCAGCAACGAGCACGACACCAATCCCGATGACTATTTCACCAGAATCTCCTGGGGGAAATATTCCGAGAAAGAAGGACGGAAAGCCCTGAACATCACAGTGGATGTCAACCACAGGATCATTGATGGCATCCACATCGCCAGATTCCGCGAAGAACTCGAACGCCTGATAAACTCTCTGGTGTAGCACAGCATGAAACTCTCCGATTTTTTTGTTTTTCGGGGGGGGATGATTATCTTTGCAATCAAAATGATTCACACAATGAAAAAGTTTATTTTTGCTCTTCTATGCGCGGCAGCTGTGCTTGTCTGCGGCTGCAACAAGGAAAATTCAGGCAACGGTGACAATCCTGGAGACAAGGTCACCTGGGCATCACTTGTCAAAGAGTACCCGTTCCTCTCCAATTTCCCGACTTTTGACGGGGAGATAGAGAATTGCCAATACCGTGAACTCAGCGGCATGGAGACGGTGACGTTCTTCGACTACAAATGCGAGGAATCCGTGTCAACCACATATTACGCCAAGTTCGGCCCTGCCGGCTTCACCAAAAGCGAGAGCTCACACATATATCGCAAGACGGTCGGAGACATGGTCTATGCTTTCACAGGCGCGTTCTCAGGCGGCAATTTCGCCCTCAGTTTCTCCGCAGACAAGAAATAGGCGATGAAGGCGATGAAGTTTTTTCTGGCCTCGGCGGCTCTTTTGCTTGCCGGGGCCAGTGCGTTTGCACAGTCCGACTCTGACGTGCAGGCGCGTATCTGGCTCAACAAAGGTGAGAATCGCGTGCTTGACGGCTATCTGCGTTCGGCTCTGGTAAACAGGCCAGACCATATTGAATTCAGCCTGACTCCGGATGGCGAAAGGACAAGATACCTCAACGAGGACGTCGACTCTCTCCTCCTGAAGGGTAGCGACAAGTATGTGAAGAGGCTGCTCAAGGTCTACGGTTTTCTCGGAGGGGCCCCGTCCGTGGAATGGGTCCGGGAGGAATACAGAGGCGGGGGCATTGACCTGTATTCTCTTTTCACGGTCGAATCGGAGAAAATCAATAACGTGACGATCGTGCGTCCGCTGCGCGGATGGTATCTGAGCATCGCAGACGACATGGCGATAATGATGGGCACCGACACACGTGACAACATCTTCGACAGGACGGAACCATCCATGGCAGCCGCGATGCTGAAGGAGTACTTCGGAGAAATCTATGACTATCCGGAGTTCGCCGCAAGGATAAAAGCGGGGGAGTTCGACACTTTCATGGATGTCATCCATGCATGGGAAGCTTCTTATGCTGGCACCGCCCGCCGCGTGGAGGGGAAGTTCAAGGCTGACCAGATTTCCGTACAGTCGGGGATTGCCGCTGCAGATGCTCTCAAGGATGTGGACTGGAAACGTACTTCCACTGAAATTGTTTTCCCGAAATACACACGGACCCTCCAGGTCGGGGTCTCACCGGTTGTCGCCCCTTGGGCAAGGGTGATGAAGCATGCCGGAGACGGAGACGCGTCTTCTTTCAAGATGGTGGTGCCCCCTGTGATGGTGTATTCCGATATCTGCTTCATGGATTTCGGGCGTTTCGGCAGTCTGGGATGGACTGTCGGGGGAGAGTTCACGCGTTATGGATACAACTGGATGCTTGACAACGGCTACGGTGATGAGCAGATGGACACCTTCTGCAACCGTATAGATCTTGCTGCGGGTCTGAGTTATCATCTGACACTCTGCCGCCGCCTCGAACTCTATGCGCGTGCTATGATCGATGCCGGGATCATCGGAGAGCACACCACCGAGCATGAAAGCGGGGAAGAGGCCAGTTCCACCTTCAACAAGATGGACACCAAGATGGGCTTCATAGCTACGGCGGGGCTGCGCTGGTATTTCAGCGAGAAAGCCGGCCTGTGGATTGAAGGCGGCCACGACACCGGCTATGTCTCAGCCGGCCTCTCATTCAGGCTTTAAGCGAAAATTGCTGCCGTGACGCCTTATTCCGGGTCATTTACCCGGCTCAGTCCGTTGCCCGCCGGCTCCACTTCGTTGCGGACGGATCTGCTCTTTGAGTTCCTCGACATGGCTGAAATTGTAGAGGGCATGCCCCGGATGCCAGTCTGATGTATGGATGATCTTCATTTTGTCCGGTAGTCTGTGCCGTCATTAAGATAGTCCGTGTAGAGGATTCCGTCCAGATGGTCACATTCGTGCTGAAAAATCACCGCCGTGAATCCTTTGACGGTTTCGGTTGTATCATGCAATGTCTTGAGTGAAGTGTAGCGGATGTCGATGTCCTGATATCGTTCGACATTCCCGCGTTTCCCGGGAATGCTGAGGCATCCTTCCTGCCCGGCTTTCTTTTCGCCTCTGCAGGAAGTTATCCGGATATTCGGATAGACTTCAAACGGCTCGCCGTCTTTGTCAAACCTCTGTACCGCCACAATCCGCCGCAATATACCTACTTGAGGTCCGGCGATGCCGACTCCGTCTTCCTGCGGGGAAGTGACCGTAGCCACCATCTTCTCCGCCAATATCTTGCATTCATCGCTCCGAAGCTCCTCCATATTGATTTCAGAGCACTCGGCACGTAATGTCAAAGAGTCTGTCCTGTCGCAGACAGTGAGCACTCGCATCGTCTCACCCTCAGCGGAGATGAGGTCTCTTTCAGCCTTCGTCCAGCCGCCGACATCCCGGCAGGACACAACCGCCGCCGCTACAGCGATGAGAGTATAAATATTTTTCCACGTCCTCATGTTAGTACTTTTTATAACGCTGCAAAGATATTTATTATTGACATACGGTACACCAGGTAGATATTCCGGCGGATAGTC
>DJQV01000017.1:77725-142169 GCA_002438805.1 Bacteroidales bacterium UBA6377 | reverse complement strand
TTTTTTGAGTTTTTTTTAAAAAATTTTAGGCCTGGACTGCATACCTATATTATATAAAAACTTGCCCGATTCAGCCAAGGGCTGACACACTCCAAAAGAAGCCCGGGCTGCTGAGCAGTCCGGGCTTCTCTTATATCGGGGCTTGCGCTACTTCGCTTCGGCTGCGGCGGCGTACTTCTCGTACTTGGCCTGCATCTCAGGACTCTCGGTGCGGAAGCGGAAGCAGGCGTTCTTGAGATACTCTGCTACGCTTGACTTCACTCCCGGATCCTTGGTGATCTCGAATGCTTTCTCGAACGGAGCGACGCATGACTTGAGAGCGCTTTCGAACTCTCCCATCAAAGCCATGTACTTGGCATCGTCAGCCTCGGCGGAAGCCTTCTCCTGGATGGCTACAGCCAGATTGTAGAAGTGGATTCCCTCTCCAATATAGCCGAACTCGTACTCCGGGTTGATCTCGGAACACTTGCGGTATGCGGCCACAGCGGCATCACCGTTGCCGAGCTGCTCGTTGATGTTGCCCTCGACATAGTAGAGGGAAGCGTTGTTAGGCTCGTTCTTCTTGGCTTCATCGAGGAGCTGGAAGAGACGCTCGGTGTTGCTGCCACTCGTCACATAGTAGTTGATGAGGCCCACAAGGATGCCCTGGCTCTGAGGATAGGCCTTGAATCCCTCTTCGAGGTAGTTCTTGGCAGCCTCCTTGTCTCCAAGCTTGTCACAGACGTCAGCCATCTTTGCGTAGGTGTCACCATCAGTGCCATGATAACCGAGCGATAGGCACTTTGCATAAAACTCCTTGGCACGAGCGTTGTCTCCGGCGGACTGCGCGGTGAAACCGGCATTGTAGATGGAGTTGGTGTCTATCTGGCTGAGGGGAGCTGTCGCTGCTGCAGCGGCGGCCTTCTCGAAAAAGGTGGAAGCTTCAGCCATCTTGCCGAACGCGTAGGCGTTGTAGGCATCTGCTGAATATTTCTCGGCAACCTGCCTGAGCCCGTTGTCGATATCTTTCTTCTTCTTGTTTGCAGGATCAAGCTTGGCAGCCTCGGAGAATGCTGCATACGCCTTGTCAAGCGCGCCCTCCACTACCGGCTGAGTCACCTCGATGACCTCGAGGAGGCCGTTCTCGTTGAAATAGAGGTTCTTGTTTTCGTAAGCGACCTTTGTCATCTGACGGCCGCCCACTTCGGCAACTGACTCCGAAAGCGGTTTGTCACCGCCTCCAAGAACCTGAAGCTCCTGACGGGACATCCCGACCCACACATTGCCGGCCGGGGCGTTGTAGGCATCAAGCAAGGCCTTCCCATACTTGATCCATGTGGCAGGCTTCTGGCTCTGCTTAGGATTGGTGGTGGCAGCTTCCGTCTTCTCCACAGCGGACTTGGCGGCAGCCGGGCTCTTGACTTGAGCCTGGGCATCGAAAGCCTGCATCGAGGCTACGAGTGCCATAACTAATAAGATCTTTTTCATCAGAATATCTAATTAAGTTGTTGATTGTCAGTGTTTACCTGCGCCGCAGCATCTCCAGCCACCTCATCCTCCTCAGACTTGGATACCGGGGAAACCGCCGCAATTGCATCCCCTTCGCGGAGATTGATGAGGCGTACACCCTGCGTCGCACGTCCTGTCAGGCGCAGTTCGGACATGTCCACCCTGATGGTGAGGCCTGATTTGGTGATGATCATGAGGTCATTGTCGTCAGTGACAGCCTTGATCGCGACGAGCGGCCCGGTCTTGTCCGTGATGTTGAGCGTCTTGACACCCTTGGCACCACGGGACGTGATCCTGTACTCATCGGCTGCAGAGCGCTTCCCGTAACCGTTCTCGCTTACGACCAGCACGGCGACGGAACTGTCCTCCGGCTTGATGGCTATGGCTCCAACCACCTCATCGTCTTCCTCTATGGAGATGCCCCGGACGCCCGAAGAGTTGCGTCCGAGGGCGCGAAGTTCATCTTCATTGAAGCGGCAGCAGCGCCCGGCACGGGCAGCGATCATTATCTGCTCACTTCCGTCAGTAAGGAGAGCATCCAGGAGTTCGTCCCCCTCGCGTATGTTGATGGCGATGATGCCTTTGTTGCGGCTGCGCTTGTTGGCATACTCGGAGAGTGTGGTCTTCTTGACCGTACCGCGCTTGGTCACAAGCGTGACGAAGTGGCTCTCCGTGTAAGCGGAATCCTCGATGGAACGCACGTTGAGGTATGTGCGGATGCTGTCCTGCGCATCGATGGAGAGGAGATTCTGCACGGCGCGTCCCTTTGCTGTGCGGGCCCCTTCCGGCAGTTCATATACCTTGAGCCTGTAACACATTCCCCTGTCCGTAAAGAAGAGCATGGTGGAATGCATGTTGGCCACATATATATGCTCTATGAAATCCTCCTCCCTGGTGGCGCTGGCCTTTTTGCCCATACCGCCCCTGGCCTGGGTACGGAACTCGCTCAGCGCGGTGCGCTTGATATAGCCGAGGTGAGATATCGTGATGACCACATCCTCATCGGCATAGAAGTCCTCAGGATTGAACTCCTCGGCGGAAAGGGTGATCTCAGTCCTGCGCGGATCGCCGAACTTTTCCTTGAGGTCGCGGCACTCCTGCTTGACTATGGCAAGCTGCTCCTCGTCACTGGCAAGAATCTCCTTGCAGCGGGCGATGAACTTCTCAAGATCATCATATTCAGCCTGGAGTTTCTCCTTCTCGAGTCCGGTCAACTGGCGCAGACGCATCTCCACGATGGCTGTAGCCTGCAAATCGTCGAAACCGAAACGGGCCATGAGAGTTCCCTTCGCCTCATCCACGCTCTTGGAAGCTCTGATTATGGCTATCACCTCATCGATGACGTCTATCGCCTTGAGGAGGCCTTCCAGGATATGGGCCCGCTTGAGAGCCTTGTCCAGGTCGAACCTCGTGCGCCGTACAACAACTTCGTGGCGGAAGTCCACGAAATTGGCCAGCATGTCCTTGAGGGTCAAGGTGCGCGGACGGCCGTTCACAAGCGCGACATTGTTTATTGAAAAACTGCTCTGGAGCGCGGTATACTTGAAAAGGGTGTTGAGCACCACGCTTGAGTTGGCGTCCTTCTTGACAATGAACTCGATTCGTATGCCCTGGCGGTTGGTCAGTTCCCTAATCTCGGATATGCCCTCGATCTTCTTGTCACGGATCATCTCGCTGATGCGCGAGAGCATCTCGGCCTTGTTGACCATATACGGGACCTCGGTGACCACTATCACATCCCTGCCGTTGTCGTGTGTCTCGATCTCGGTCTTGGCACGGAGCACTATCCTGCCGCGGCCTGTACTGTAGGCGTCCACGATGCCCTGCCTGCCAAGTATGATGCCTCCGGTCGGGAAATCAGGGCCCTTGATATACTGCATGAGATCTTCAACGCAGATGTCCGGGTTGTCGATATAAGCACAGATGGCGTCACAGCACTCCCCGAGGTTGTGCGGGGCCATGTTGGTGGCCATGCCGACGGCGATGCCGGACGAACCGTTGAGAAGCAGGAGCGGCACCTTGGTAGGAAGCACGGTAGGCTCCTGGAGAGAGTCGTCAAAGTTGAGTGTCATGTCGACCGTGTCCTTGTCAAGGTCCGCAAGGACTTCAGCCGAAATCTTCTCAAGTTTCGCTTCAGTATATCGCATCGCGGCCACAGGATCACCGTCCATGGAGCCGAAGTTGCCCTGTCCGAATATCAGAGGATAGCGCTGGTTCCAGTTCTGCGCGAGACGTGCCATGGCGTCGTAGACGCTGGAATCACCGTGCGGATGGAACTTACCGAGTACCTCACCGACAATCCTTGCGCTCTTCTTGGTCTGCCCGCCGTAGTTGAGTCCGAGTCCGTCCATGCCGAAGAGCACCCTGCGCTGCACAGGCTTAAGGCCGTCACGCGCATCCGGCAAGGCACGCGACACGATTACCGACATCGAATAGTCGATGTAGGCCGTACGCATCTCGTGGTCGATCTCGACGGGTTCTATTATTCCTGTCACTTCTTCCCGAATTTCTTCGGGAGTCTTTACCTCACTGTCCATATAAAATTCTTAATCGGATTGTTTCCAAATATGCAAATTTAGAATAAAAATCCGATTAAATTGCTACTTTTGCCCATATTCACATTCTATGAACATCAAGTTGTCAGACGACTTCAAGGCCATCCTCGCCGGCGCAAGAGACGAGGCTATGCGCACCGGCCACTATGGCATCGGGGCCGACCATCTGATGCTGGCAATGCTCAGAAGGCAGGACTGCGAAGCCTGCCGGTTCCTCTCCGGACAGGGGCTTGACACCGGTGAACTCAAACGCATGATAGACGAGGCGACATTCATGGAAAAGCCCGTCCCGTACAACAATGCCGACATGGTAAAGATGAAGCGCAGCGCTGAGGGCGCCGTAAGTCTGGCCGCATACGAAGCCCTCAGCGCCGGCGACAGCCAGGTCAAATCCACCCATCTCCTGCTGGCCCTGAGCCGGGCCGAAGACAGCGTCAGCAGGATCTGGCTCGCCGAACACGGACTCGGCAGCACAGCCATGAGGGAGGCGCTGAAATCAGAAGGCCTGCTCGGCAGAAGCCAGAGCAGACCTGAAGTCAAGATGGAAGATGTAATATCCGCGCTCGGCGAACAGCTCAACAATCTGATGAGCGCTTATCGTGACAAGACAGGCTACATGAGCTAATCCGCGAGCCTGTCGAGAGCAAGTTGCAGAAGTTCAGCCACACGCGGTTTGTAATTGGTGTCCGCGTCCTTAAGATAGCGGTGCGCAATGACGCAGCACACGGTGCCCGCATTGTGCCCGAGTTTGGCGGACATCCCGGCGAGAGCAGATCCCTCCATCTCAAAATTGGTGATGCGGTACCCTCCGAACTCGAAGCTCTCGAAATCTTCCAGCATGTGCGGCATCGCCAGACCCTGACGCACCACCCTGCCTTGAGGGCCGTAGAAGCCTGACGCGGAAATGGTCATCCCCTTGAACGTGCAGTCTTCAAACTTCTTTATAAGCACATCTGACGCGCGGACAAAATAAGGATCCGGCAGATGTCTGGCCCAATGCGTGTGTTTCTTGAACGCTTCCTCAAAGTCAAGGAGAGCTATCCTGTCTCTCCCCTCGTACCAGTTCATGAGGCCGTCGCAACCCACCGAAATATGGGAAAAGATAAAGCCGCCGAGAGGAATGTCCGGCTGGATGGCGCCACAGGTCCCTATCCTCAAGATATTGAGCGTGCGGTGCTCCGGCTTGACCTCCCGGGTGGTGAAGTCGATATTGGCGAGAGCGTCAAGCTCGGTCATTACTATGTCGATATTGTCCGTGCCTATGCCCGTGGAGAGTACGGTGAAACGCCTGCCCCTGTATTGTCCCGTAATCCAGACGAATTCGCGGGACGCTCCCTCACACTCGACACTGTCAAGCAGGGGCTTGAACATGGCTACCCGGCCAGGGTCCCCCACAAGTATCACGTTGTCTGCAAGCTGCTCCGGGCGGATGTGGATGTGGAATGCCGATCCGTCCTGGTTGATGATCAGTTCTGATTCTGCTATTCTCATATATGCGGTTATTTTTTTTTGCGCTTGGCCGCACGTAGCCGTGAGGCGCTGCGCACGATGAGTTCATCCGAGTAAATGCTCCGCGCGGCAAGCATGTTGAGTATCGTCACCGCAACAGGGAACACAGCCGCCACACGGAACACAAGATCCTTGTCGGCGGTGAAGAAATCCACTGCCAGCCAGCACTGGAGCGCAAGCGAAATGATCGCCGCAAGCATCGCCGTGCGCATCTGGAATATGCGGTGACGGTAGACGGTGAGTGCCAGGATATTGAGAAGCAGTACCAGGACTATCAATATCGTGTACGGCAAATAAGCGGTAAAGCGGACATCCGCAGCCTTGTCACAAAACAGCATGGAGGCCACAAGAGCCGTGGAAATGAGCAAATAAAGAGTCTGTATTCTCTGCCACATGGTTAAAGTGAATTGAAACGGGCGAGCACATTCTGCTCGTATGTCTTTGAAATCGGTATGGTGTCCAGCCCTTCAAGGCCGAGGCTTATCTTGTATCCTTCCTTCTCGGCCTTGAGGATCTTGACCTTTGTGATGTTCACTATATATTTGCGGTGACAACGTACGAGATCGCTGTCCGCAAAACTTTCTTCCACCGTCTTCAGAGGGCAGCGGAGCATATACTGCTTAACCTCCCCCGCGCTGTCGGTATACCAGATCTTGATGTAGTTGTCATCTGACTCTATATAGTATAGGTTCTCCGAGTCTATGGAAAACTTGAGCACACCGCTGCTGTCGAAAAGCGTGATGCGCTTCTCCTCATAAGGCTTGACCGGTGCGTCACTGACGACGTTGGAGTAGTTCATCAGGCGGATCGTGTTGTTGCGGTCAGCCAAGGACAGGTACAGGGCGGAAATCACATAGGGGATGCCGAGGCAGACGAGGGTGAAGCACAGCGCGCTCAAGAAAATGTCCCCGATGCAGCGCTCTCCGGTATCAATGATGCCCGCCTTGTCCCCCTGGACAGTGAAGAACGTGTAAAGCAGACTGATCAGCACGATCTCGACAAGATCCCACAGGATATACTTCCACACCTCGAAGTCCTCCAGGTTGCGGCAGTGGAACATCAGCACCTTGCTGACCACCACTACAGCTATCGACACGACGATGAATGCAATGGTGAAGAGGAAGGCGGAACTCCCCCCGAGGGCGAACCATACATTGTTGGAGAACGGGATGGATAGCAGTATCAAAACAAAAGAGAACAGGGCCGAAAAGGTCACGGTCCATATCAGCTGATACTTGCTCAGAAGGTATCTGGGCAGCTGTCCTCGAAGAAACGACATTCCGCTCATCCTGATTGATTCCTGCAAATATATGAATTTTTTGCTACCTTTGGGCCGTGTTAAAACAAGTGTACTGCAAAGATATGGAAAGAAAAGTAGCCGTTACAGGCCTCGGGGTGCTCTCATGCATCGGCAAAGATATAGATACATTCTGGAACAACCTGATCAACGGAGTCTGTGGAATCGACTACATAACCGAATTCCCGACCGATGAGCTTCCCGTCAAGATCGGGGGCATGATCCGCGACTTCCATCCCGAGCAGTTCGGCATGGACAAGCCGTTCATCCGCAAGCAGGATCCGTTCACCATCTACGCCATGGCTTCCGCCTGGCAGGCCATGAACGACTCCGGCCTCGTATCAGGCGAGAATATCGACCCGAAGAGGCTCGCCACCTATGTGGGATCCGGCATAGGAGGATTCACGACCATACAGCGGGAACTCGAAAAATTCCTGGAGGACAGGAGCGGGAAATGGATCTCACCGAACTTCGTCCCCACGATGATAAGTGACATGGCCGGCGGCCAGATCGCCATAAAATACGGGGCTCAGGGATCCTGCATCGACATTGTAACCGCCTGCGCCACCTCCACCCACTCGATCGGGGAGGCCTACAGGGCCATCCTTCACGGCTATGCCGATGCGGTCATCGCCGGAGGCTCTGACAGGTGCACCATCCCCATCGGCATAGCCGGCTTCGCCAATGCCAAGGCGCTCACGCGCTCGGAGAACCCGAAATACGCCTCCCTCCCGTTCAATGCCAACCGCAGCGGTTTTGTAATGGCGGACGGTTCAGCAGTTCTCATCCTTGAAGAATTCGAGCACGCAAAGGCGCGCGGAGCACATATCTACGCCGAGGTGGTCGGCTACGGGAGCACTTGTGATGCATACCATGCCACTGCCCCGCGCCCCGATGCCACTACCCAGGCCGAATGCATCAGGATCGCCCTTGAGCAGGCAGGGTTCGACAAGTCCACGGACAACGTCTACATCAACGCCCACGGCACCGGCACACACCTCAACGACATCGCAGAGACGCTCGCCTACAAGGAAGCGTTCGGGGATTTCGCCTACAAGTGCCACATCAGCAGCACCAAGTCAATGCACGGCCACATGTTCGGAGCCACAGGTGCGGTGGAAGCCGCAGCTACTGTGCTTGCCCTTCAGGAGGGGATAGTACCCCCGACCATCAATCTTGACTGCCCGGATCCGGAGTGCGATCTGGACTACACCCCTAACAAGGCGGTCAAAGCCGAACTCACGCTCGGTCTGAGCGATTCGTTCGGCTTCGGAGGTCACAACGCCTGTCTGGCATTCAGAAAAGTCCGGTAGGCTACGCCGCCTCCTTGAGGCGTTCGGCGTTTTCGGCTATCTGCAGCTGGTCGATACATTCCTGTATATCCCCGTCCATGAAGGCGGGGAGATTGTACATTGACCAGTTGATGCGGTGATCTGTAACTCTCCCCTGAGGATAGTTGTACGTGCGTATCTTTGCGGAGCGGTCCCCCGTGGACACCATGGTCTTGCGCTTTGCCGCTATGCCGTCCAGATATTTCTGATGTTCAAGGTTGTAGAGTCGCGTACGGAGTTCCTCGAAAGCCCTGTCCTTGTTTTTGAGCTGGGAGCGCTCCTCCTGGCACTGCACCACGAGACCGGTAGGGATATGGGTCAGACGGACAGCCGAATATGTGGTGTTCACGCCCTGGCCTCCAGGGCCAGAAGAGCAGAAAAGATCAAGCCTGATGTCGTCCCAGTTGAGATCGACATCGAACTCTCCGGCTTCGGGGAACACGGCCACAGATGCCGCGGATGTCTGGATTCTGCCCTGAGTCTCGGTCTGCGGGACGCGCTGCACACGGTGCACGCCGGACTCGTATTTCATGATGCCGTAGACATTCTCCCCGGAGAGTTTGAACACCACCTGCTTGAACCCTCCTGACGTGCCGGGGGTCTGGTCTGTGACTTCAAGCTTCCAGCCTTTAGACTCGGCGAAGTGCTGGTACATGCGGAAGAGATCTCCGGCGAAAATCGCGGCCTCATCGCCGCCGGTGCCGCCCCGGATCTCTATGATGGCGTTCTTGGAATCGTCAGGGTCGGCAGGGATAAGCAGAAGCTTGATGTCCTGCTCCATCCCAGGCATGCGGGACTCGATGTCCGAGACCTCTTCGCGGGCCATCTCGCGAAGCTCCTCATCCTTTTCGTTGACAAGAATGTCCTTTGCCGCCGCAAGGTCCTTGGTCATCTTTTCATATTCCTTGCCGGCCTTTATGATGGGTTCCAGCTCCTTGTAGTCTTTGTTGAGCTGGACATATCTTTTCATGTCCGACATCACCTCAGGACTCGAAAGCTGGTCCTGAAGCGACTGGAATTTATCTTCAAGGGAGAGTACTTTCTCCAAAAGTTTTGTATCTGCCATATCAGTCTATATTCTTTATGTAGCATCTGCGGCGCATATACGGCTCATGCTCGTAGCAGTTCCAGATATTTGCCGCGGATTCGGATTCCAGCTGCGGGTTGGAGATGGCCCAGCGGTTGCCGATGCGGATGGCCTTGTCACCCATCTCCTTGTAATATACCGCCGAGACGCCGGTATTCTGCCATTTGCGCACTGCCCCGTGCACCATGAGGTCAGTCGTCTCATAATCATGCTTAGCTTTGAGGATGTGAATCCACCCGAACGGGAAAAGACTTCCCCCGGCCTTCTGGAGAGCACCGGAAATGCTTGGGAACGATATGCCGAAAGCCACAATTTCTCCGTTGCCGTCAAGAAGCATGCAGCTCGACTTGTCTGACACGTATGGGATCATCCTGGCGGCCTCGTCTTCTATCTCATTGTCATCCAGAGGGACGAAACCGTAGACATCCGAGAAACTGTCATTGAACGCCTTGAAGAAACGGCGGACTTCCGCGGGGTTCTTCTTGACCGCGGCAATGTCGGCAAAGTGCAGATTTTCCCTGTCCTGAAGCATCTTTGCCACCCTGCGGGTCTTGTCTGGCACTCCGTGGTTGGCAACCATCCGGTACTGCACCCAGTCGCATTCCTTGTCGAAGTCAAGCGCGGTGAGGAAATCGTTGTAATACGGATAGTTGTAGGGGCAGTTGAACGGAGGCACGTATTCGTAGCCTTCCACCAGCATCCCGTTGCGTCCGAGGGTGTTGTAGCTCAACGGGCCATGGATTTCTGTCATACCCTCCTTTCTTGCCCAGTCCGTCGCCGCAGCGATGAGCATACGGGCCACTTCGATGTCCTCTATGCAGTCAAACCAGCCGAAACGCACGCGCCGGGTACCATAAAGTTCATTGTAACGGGGATTTATGACGGCACATATCCTTCCGGCGACGCGCCCCGAATCATGCACAAGCCACATCCTGCGCTTGCAGTACGACAGCGTGGCTGCCTTGGTAAGCAGGAACAGCTCGTCAGAATGGAGAGCCGGCACATATTGTGGACAACCCCGGTAGAGCTCATCCGGAAAAGTGATGAACTTCAGAATATCCCGATGGTCTGTGACTTCCGTCAGTCTATATTGGGCCATAAACAATTCAGAATGTAAAAGTCTGCAAATTTAGGAAAAATATGCATAAGTCCTGCATGATATCCTCACGGCTACAGCCCCTTGGCCTTGCCCTCATCCCAGATGGCATCCATCTCGGCCAGGCTCATGTCAGAGAGTTTACGGCCCTTGCGTATCGTATTCTCTTCAAGATATGTGAAACGGCGCCTGAACTTGCTGCACGTCCCGCCGAGGGCTTTCTCCGGATCCACCCCGTAGAGTCTGGCGGCATTGATGACAGCGAACAGCAGATCTCCGAATTCCTCTTCTTCATGGGCGAAATCACCTTCTCCGCAAGCCTCCCTCACCTCCCCGAGCTCTTCCTCCACCTTGGCCCATACATCCTCCCGTTTCTCCCAGTCGAATCCGCACCCCCGGGCCTTTTCCTGCATGGAGAGGGCCTTGAGGATGGCGGGCATCGCATCGGGTATACCGGACATCACCGTCTTGTTGCCGCCCTTCTCCTTGGCTTTGACAAGCTCCCACGTGTCCGCTATCTCCTTGGCGCTCAGCCGTTTCCCAGCATCTTTCCCGAACACGTGCGGATGGCGGAACTCCATCTTGTCGCATACCTTGACAAGCGCGTCCGCTATGTCGAAGCGGCCCTGCTCTTCCCCTATCCTGCAATAGAAGGCTATATGATAAAGCAGATCCCCGAGTTCCTTGGCTATGGACGGGGCGTCATCCTTGATTATGGCATCGCTGAGTTCGTAGACTTCTTCCTCCGTCATCGGCCGTATGGACTCCATGGTCTGTTCCGCATTCCACGGGCATTTCTCACGCAGGGCGTCCATTGTGTCCAGAAGGCGGGAGAACGCCGCGAGCTTTTCCTCTTTTGTGTGCATTGATTATTTTACTATTTTTGTCGGCACAAATCTAATAATTATTATTGTCAATCATGAAGACGATGCACTTCGTTTCAGCAGATGAGGCGGTCAGCCACATTCCGTCCCACTGCCATATACACCTCAGCAGCGTTGCCAGCGTGCCGCATTGCCTCATCTCGGCGCTTTGCCGCAGGGCCGACGCGGGAGATGTCAGGGACCTGCACTTCCACCACTTCCACACAGAGGGGCCGGCCCCTTACAGCGAGCCCAGATATGAAGGCATCTTCTTCGAGCAAGGCTTTTTCGTGGGTCCGAATGTCCGCAAGAACGTCAACTCCGGATACGCCGACTACCTTCCGGTGCACCTCGGAGAAAGCCAGAAACTCTACCGTGACGGAGCCATCAGGCTCGGAGCAGCCCTTGTCAACATATCCCTTCCCAATGCTGAAGGCAAAGTCAGCCTCGGCACGTCAGTGGACTGCTCGGTAGCCGCAGTGGAAAGCGCTGACCTAGTGATAGGGGTAGTCAATCCCCATGTCCCTTTCGCCTACGGAGATCTCCTGGATCTCGACCGGTTTGACTATCTCGTGCAGGACGACACCCCACTCGTGACAGCCGGGTTCGCCGAGCCGACGCCGACAGAGGTTCTTATAGGCAAGAACTGCGCGGCCCTTGTGGACGACGGCGACTGCATACAGATGGGGATAGGCGCGCTGCCTAACGCCCTGGCCGCACAGCTTCGGCACCACAAGAACCTTGGGCTGCACACGGAGATGTTCGCCGACGGCCTTCTGGCCCTGATCAAAGCAGGCGTGATAAACGGAAGCCACAAGAAGATAGACACAGGCAAAGTCGTGGCCTCGTTCCTGCTCGGTTCAAATGAGGTTTACTCATTCATCAACGACAACCCGACGGTGCAGATGAGAGACATCAAATACACCAACGACCCTTGGGTGATAGCGCAGAACCCCAATATGAAGGCGATCAACTCCGCCACGGAAGTGGACCTTACAGGACAGATCAGCGCCGACTCCATCGGCACACGCATATTCAGCGGGACAGGAGGCCAGCTCGAATTCGTCCGCGGGGCCACCATGTCCAAGGGCGGGAAAAGCATCACAGCCTTCGCCTCCCGCACCAACAAGGGCCAGAACAAGATTGTCGCACAGCTCAATCCCGGAGCGGGAGTCGTCACCCCAAGAGCCGACGCACACTGGATAGTGACCGAGTATGGAGCCGTGGACCTCTATGGCAAAAGCCTTCAGGAAAGGGCGAAGCTGATGATAAGCATAGCCCACCCGGATGACAGGGAGATGCTTGACCGCCAGGCCTTCGAAAGGTTCGGCCCGCATTGGCGCAATCTCTCCATATAAAATGGTCAAGCCCCACGGACAGATGGTTCCACGGGGCTTTTTCTTTTTCAGGCAGGTGTCATAATTTCCCGGAACGGGCTGCGAAGTCGATTATGAAGTCTGCGGTACCTTCCGTACCAAGGATGGACGAATCTATGCACAGGTCATAGTTCGATGCCACGCCCCAGTGTCCGAATGTAAAGAAATTGTAATAGTCCTCCCTGCCCTTGTCCTTTTTGAGCATGAGCTTTTCAGCCTCTTCGCAGGAAATGCCCATGCGGCGGCCGACCCTCTCACGACGGCAGGTGTCAGGGGCACACACGAACACGTCCACGCAGTCCTTGCGCTCCCTCAGCACATAGTCAGATGCCCGGCCGACGAATATGGCGCTCGACTCTTCAGCTATCCTTGCTATCACCGCGCTCTGTATGCGGAACAGTTCACGGTCGTTGAGCCCCCCGGTCTGGAAGCCCAGTCCGAGAATGCGTTTCTGCTCATCGCTGCGGCGGAAAAGCTCCGCGCTCAGACCGCTTTCCGAAGCTGCCTTGAGTATAAGTTCATTGTCATAGACCTTTATGCCAAGTTTGTCACCTATGGCAAGCGCCACGCTCTTGCCCCCGCTCCCGAACTGGCGTCCGACATTGAAAATGATGTGTCTGTCCATATCAAAAAGGTTATTGTATCGCGCTGCCGAGCGTCTCGGCATCCTGTCCGTCCTTGAGCTTGTCGAACTTCTTGAAAAGCCTCAGGATGAAAACCAGCGAGACGACTACCGAAAGGATGTCCGCTATAGGGAAACTCAGCCATACTCCCTCCTCCTCCAGCCACATCGGAAGGGTGTAGACCAGAGGCAGAAGGAAGATCAACTGCCGGGAAAGCGACAGGAAGATAGATTTGCTTACCATGCCGAGACACTGGAAGAAAGTGGATGTCGTGATGCCGAGGCCCACGAAAGCCGATCCCGCGCACATTATGCGCAAGGCCTTGGAAGACATCCCGATCATCTCCGGGTCGTTGGTAAACAGGCTGACCGCCACTTCCGGGATCAGTTCGGCCATGAGAAAACACAGCGAGGTCACGAGAATTTCCCATTTCGCCGTCAGGATGAATATCTCCTTGACCCTGTGGTACTGCCTGGCACCGTAATTATACCCGGCTATAGGCTGAAGTCCCTGATTGAATCCCATGCAGATCATGATGAAGAACATCGTGAGACGGTTTACTATGCCATAAGCGCCGATGGCGAGATCACCGCCGTACTTGCCGAGCTGCTGGTTGATGAAGAGGGCCACAAGGCAGGCTGCCGAGTTCATCAGGAACGGCCCGAGGCCGATGCCGAGAGACTGTTTGGCAATCCTCCATTCTATCTGGAACAAAGGCTTCGGGAAATGCAGCAGGTTCTTTTTGTTGAAGAAGAACTTGAGCGTGTAAACCAAAGCCGCCATCTGGCAGACCACGGTGGCGAGCGCCGCACCCTGGATGCCCATCTCGAAGACAAAAATGAAAATCGGGTCAAGTATGGCATTGGAAATCACGGTAAAAAGCGTGAGCCCCATTGCAGTCTTCGGATGCCCGGAGGCACGTATCAGCCCGTTGAACCCGAAATACAAGTGGGTAAAGACATTGCCGACCAGGATGATCAGCATATAGTCCCGGGCAAACGGGAGAGTGACATCGCTGGCCCCAAAGAAACGCAGGATCGGATCCAGAAAAACGAGAGTGACTACCGAGAACAAAAATCCGATGATAAGATTGAGGCTCAATACATTTGAGAGCACTTTCCGGGCTGTGTCATAGTTCTTCTGCCCCAACAGGACTGATATCAGCGTGGTCGCACCCACACCGACAAGAGTACCCATCGCCGTGGCGAGGTTCATAAGGGGAAATGTCACGGCAAGGCCGCTGATCGCCGCCGAACCCACACCGGGAATATGCCCGATGTAGATGCTGTCCACCATATTATACAAAGAAGCAGCGGTCTGGGCTATGATTCCCGGGACCGCATACATCTTAAGCAACTTTCCGATCTTCTCTGTTCCAAGCTCCGTAGGAGCCAACGCTACTGATGCCATTTGCTATGTAAAAAGTTTTATGGTTTCTCTACCACTTCAATATCAAATCTTAAAGGTGAGTATGCAGGGATGGCGCTTCCGGAACCGCTTGAGGAATACCCGAGCTTCGACAGGAAAATGCCTGTCCCCTCCTCAAAAGGCCCCATACGCCACAGCATGTAGGAGAACCCGTCTATCACGGATGTCTTGTCGGAGGTTATGGTGATGGCGGTGTAGTCATCATGATTGTACTGCACAGATATGGGGGAATATGTCTTTGATGAACTGTAGATGCCGTACATCTTGGCAGTGTCGGCAACCGTGGTGTCAAAGACCCTGCCGTTCAGCAGACGCCCGGTGTAGTTGATATAGATGGTAGTGTCCGCTGGGAAGCCGGCATCGGAATCCTCCTCATCTTCTTCTCCATCCTCTTCAGCTTCAGTTTCCGCCTCCACCTCCGGGGCCTTGGTCTGGATATAGTAGAAGCCGTATTTCAAGGAATCATCCTTGACATCGAGCTGAGGATAACTCTGAGCGAAGAAACGGCCCAGGGAGTCAAGCTCCCACTTGTCCATGTCCTCGATGGCCTCAAGCAGTTCGATGTCATAAATGGCGTTGGTCCCCGTGACATTGTCAACATATTCCTGTGCGGTGCCGTATCTGGAAGTGGTCATGAGCCAGCCGGGTATGATCTCCTGCCGGCGTCCGCCCTCACGCATGGTGGAGAGCATCTCCTCAAGGCCTGCGGACAGGTAGTTCTCCCCCAGAGTCCAGATGACCGGGCCGCACCATGATGTCTCGCTCCAGGTGCCCAGCTGCTTCGCAAGTGAAGGCACCGTCGTGGCGGAGACATTGCCGTCGAGCGACCTGAGGGTGTAGTTGAGGCGCACATATTTGTCCGATTCCGCTATGGCATCCCCGCTCCCCTCTTCATCGGAAAGGACATAAGCCCCGAGCGGGGTAGGCGCCAGATCCGGATGGTTCACAAGCATCCAGGCATCGAAATACCTCTTGGACGCATCGTTCTTGCCGGCCTCCACTGTCCTGGCGCAGGACGCGAGGACAAGCAGGCACATAAGGTATGATATCGTTTTTTTGATCATGATTCAATCTTGAACGGCGATTCAGTTTGCAGGAATCGTGCCGTTACTTTCTCTATATATTTCCCGGCCTCTTCCCGGGAAGCCAGATCACCGGGGAACAGCAGTTTGCCGCCGGCAGCGCACTCGTGGCCGCCGCCATGGAAGCACTCCCTTGCCAAAGCATTGGAAGACCAGCCGGCCTTCGACCTCACGGACACGCGGTAGAAACCGCCGTCTTCCCGCAGGAAGATGCTCATCTTGACCCTCTCTATCCCGAGAGGAAGGTTCACAAACCCCTCGGTGTCGCCGTCCTTCAGGCCGAGGCGGAAAATGTCTTCCCTATTGAATATGGAATAGGCTACCCCATATTCCGTTATGCGCATCTTGTCTTTGAGATAGACTCCCATGGCACGGAAGCGGCTCTCCCTATAGGAGTTGTACAGACGGGACAGGAGAGAGTCGCGGTCCACCCCTGCGGCAAGCAGCGCCGATGCCATGGAGAATGTGGAGGGGAAGACTGAATTGGCGAAATTGTTGGTGTCCGTCGTCATCCCCGCCATCAGTGATTCGGCCGCCCGCCCCGGAAGCCTGGAGGCATCGGATGCGACATCAGGCATACTCATCAGCACATGGAAGAGCAGCTCGCTTGCAGAGGAGACGCAGGTCTCGCTGAATACAAGTTCAAAGCCGTCCGCCTCGGGCTGCGGGTGATGGTCGATCATCACCTTGGGGCAGGTGAGGGTACGCAGCAGGGGTTCAAGTTCACCGGTCCTCGAAAGGGAGTTGAAATCAAGGCACGCCACAAGGTCGGCCTCCGCAAGCACCGCCCTTGCACGGGACGGGGCCTCAGAGGCCACCACGACCTCACCGCCGCTTGCGAGGAAAGACAGGCTGTCCGGAAAAGCATCGGGAACAAGTGCAACAGCCTCAGCTCCACGCGAGCGAAGATATGACACAAGTGCAACGGTGCTGCCGAGGGCATCCCCGTCAGGATGAAGGTGAGATACCGCACAAATCCTCCTTGACAGCCCGAAAAGCCTGTCAAGCGCTGCGGTCATCTTCTCGTCAAGTGATTCCATCTGTTTCAAATCCACCGCAAATTTAAGAAGAATATTGCATTTGATAAATCAAATTCCTAACTTTGTACGGATTTGGATATTGATAAAAAGAACATAAAATGAACAAGACAGTCAAGATCATCATTGAAGTTGTGCTGCTGGGAGTCATAGCATTCCTGACGTATGCAATCTACAGCTCCATCATGGAGCCTGTCAACTTCAACAAGCAGAGGGACTACCGCAAGAGCGTGGCCATCCAGAGACTCAAAGATGTCCGCACCCTTCAGGTCGCCTACAAGTCAGTCAACGGCAAGTTCACCTCCACCGTGGATTCGCTCAAGCTCTTCTATGAAGAGGGCAAGATGCCTGTTGTGCTTCAGGTAGGTTCACCCGATGACTCCGTCGCAGTAATGCACACCGACGCCGTCAAGAGGGCTCACCGCAAGATCACAAACGAGGATCTCTACAAGATGTATCTCGCGGGGGACAAGAACCTCGTGTTCTCCATCGAGAACTTCATCCCTGTGAAGGATACCCTTTTCAAAGGGCGCACCGATTTCAATATCGATTCCCTCAAGACCATCCCGTTCTCCGGCGGCAAGCCGCTCCAGATGGAAGCCATCGTCAAGACTGTCTCAGGAGTGCCTGTACCTCTGTTTGAGGCCAGGATGCCGTACAAGGAACTCCTCGCAGGCATGGACAACCAGCTCCGAATCAACCTTGACGCAGAGTGCGAGGCGCAGAACAAGTACCAGGGCCTTCAGGTAGGTTCTGTCACCGCACCTAACAACAACGCAGGCAACTGGGAATAGTGTTCACTCTTGTACCTTCCAGTTTCTTCGACCCCGCTTCAGAGCGCGAAGCTCTTGAGGAAGTGGCAGCGATAAAGGAAGGTTCAGAAATCAAGCACATAGAAATACCGGAATATGACGCTGTCCTCATCTACGACGTGGATGAGGACAGTGCCGTTTACGGAGAAGAGATGGCCGCGGTGCTGAAGAATCTCGGCAAATGTCCGGAATACAACAAGATACTGTGCAGCATCAGGGATTCAAGGCTATACATCGCCATAGCACAGGGCAAGACTCTGCTGCTTGCCAACAGCTACGGGGCGCAGGACTTCACTACGGCGGAATACTATATTTTCCTGGCCGTCAAATCCCTCCAGATCAACCCGGAGATGTCCACCATCTGTTTCATGAACAGGCTTGACGCAGACGAGGAGATGTCGCTGTACAGATATTTCAAAGCGGTGGTCAGGCTATGAGGATAATAGGCGGCAGACTTAAAGGAAGGACTATCGCACCGCCGGCAGGGTACAGTGCCAGGCCGACGACCGACTACGCGAAGGAAGGACTTTTCAACGTCCTGGACAACGAATACGAATTCGAAGACCTTAAAGTGCTCGACCTCTTCGGCGGCACGGGAGCCATAAGCTACGAGTTCGCATCCCGTGGAGCCGCGTTGGTATGCTGCGTGGAAATGAACAAGGACAACGCCTCATTCATACGCCGCGAGGCTTCAAGACTCGGGCTGGATAGGATAAAGGCTGTACACAGCAATGTCTTCGATTTCCTGCCCATCTGTCACGAAAAGTTCGACATCATCTTCGCCGACCCTCCATACGCTCTTGAAGGGCTAGAAAGCATCCCGGACAAAGTCCTGGGAAGCGGCATTCTCCAGGAGGGCAACTACTTCATCCTCGAACACGGGGACGGGCACAGTTTCCAAGAGCACCCGAAATTCAAAAAGGAGAAAATCTACGGAAGGGTGCATTTCTCATTCTTTGAACAATAAAAACGGCCAATCACATGGAATGATTGACCGTTTTTCTGTATCGGAGCGAGTTTCGGCTACCTGACGATATGACCGGTGATCTGTCCGCTGCAGGCGGCGGCGTTGGCCTCGTCGGTGTCGATGTGCATCGCAAGAGCATATTTATCCGAAACGCGGACTACCGTATCGCCGAAGATGAGTTTGCGTCCGGTCTCCTGCTCGACCTCGACAGAGACGATCTCCCCGTTCTTGACACCGAAACGCTCAGCATCGGCAGGGGTCATGTGGACGTGTCGCTTGGCGATGATCACACCCTCGGAAAGTTCAATCTCACCGCATGGGCCTACAATCTTGCATGGCGCGGAGCCTGCCACATCACCGCTTTCCCTGATCGGGGCGATGATACCGGCGGTGCGGGCGTCCGTGAAAGAAAGTTCCACCTGGTTCTCAGGACGGACAGGACCGAGAATTGAGCATTTGAGGCTGGATTTAGGTCCGACGACCTCGACCTTCTGGTTTGAGGCATACTGTCCCGGCTGAGAAAGAGGCTTTTTGACCTCAAGTTCGAAACCCTTTCCGAAAAGGACATCCAACGCCTCACGTGTGACGTGGACGTGCCTTGCGGATGTCTCGATGATAAAATTGTCCATAATTATCTGATTGCTATTTGATTAGTTGTCAAGTTCCGATACTATCCGCATAGTGTCGCGGGCGATCACGAGCTCCTCGTTGGTAGGTATCATGGCCACCTTCACGGTGGAGTCCGGTGCGGAGATGATGGTCTCGGAGTGTGTGTTCTCGTTGGCCTCGTTGTCGATCTTCACCCCAAGGTAAGCAAGATTCTCGCATACGCGGCGGCGCAGACGCGGGTTGTTCTCCCCGATGCCGGCTGTGAAGACGATCAGATCCACTCCGTTCATCTCGGCGATGTAGGCACCGACATTCTTGATGGTGTCGTAGGTTAGTTTCTTGAGGGCGATCTTGGCCTGACGGTCGCCGTCGAGGGCAAAGGCGTTGAGGTCACGCATATCGGAGCTCTTGCCTGTAAGTCCGAGGAAACCGCTCTTCTTGTTCATCACTTCGGTCATCTGGTCAGGGGTGAGGCCCTCCTTTTTCATTATGTAAGGTACGATGTTGGCGTCGATGTTGCCGCAGCGGGTACCCATGATCATGCCTTCAAGCGGGGTGAAGCCCATGGAGGTGTCCACGCACTTGCCATCTTTGACGGCGGTGATGGAACTGCCGTTACCAAGATGGCAGGTGATTATCTTCGAGTTCTCAAGATCAAGACCGGCGAGCTTTGCTCCGCGGCGTGAAACGTACTGATGCGATGTGCCGTGGGCACCGTAGCGGCGCACGCGGTATTTTGTATAGTATTCATACGGGAGCGCATACATGTAGGCATACGGTTCCATGGTCTGGTGGAAGGCGGTGTCGAAAGTGACCACCTGCGGCACTTTCGGAAGCACATGCGAGATGGCGTGTATGCCGAGAAGATGAGCAGGATTGTGGAGCGGCGCGAAATCGCAGCATATCTCTATCTTCTTGATGACATCATCGTTGACAAGAGTGCTCCCGGAAAAGAAGTCGGCACCCTGCACGATACGGTGCCCCACGGCCTCGATGTCGTCGAAACTCTTCAGCACACCGTGCTCCGGATCGACGAGGGCATCGAGTACGAGCTTCATCCCGACCTTGTGATCCGGAATAGGCAAAGTCTTGCTGAAAGGCTCCTTGCCTGTAGGTTTATGGGTTATGCATCCGTCCGGGAGTGAAATCTTCTCGACCAGGCCTTTGGCCAGAAGTTCGTAGACATCGTCCCCCTTCATGTCAAGAAGCTGATACTTGATGGAGGAGCTGCCGCAATTGATTACTAATATTATCATAATGTCATTGAAATGTGAGGCAAAATTACGAATAAATATGTATTTTTGGAAAATTTGCAACGGAAAATGGTCGAGGCGAGAGACATGGTGGGGATTTCCGCCGCATATCTTGCAGGCATCGCGATGATGTCCGCCATAAACCCTTGCACAGAAGCCCTCTATGCAGCCGGCTCGGCAGGTCTTGCAGCCGCGGCTGCTGCTCTTCTGCTCTTCTGCTCAAGGCCGAAAAAATCCCGGCTTCACCTTATCCTGTTTTTCTCCCTCGGGACATTCACCTTCTGCACCGGCGAACTCGGCAGCGCCGTTGTCCGCCAGAACCGCGGGATTGCGCAGTCTGCTTTTGATGCACTAAGGAGCACTATTGCCCTCGCCGGGCTGAAGGAAGAGAGCGAAGCGCTGGTCACGGCCCTTCTGACAGGTGACAGGAGCGGTCTGGACCGCGAGACGGTCCGGGCGTTCCGGGATGCCGGAGCCGCGCATATACTTGCCCTGTCCGGACTGCATCTCGGCATAATCTATGGGCTGCTCAAGCGAATCCTGTCATGGGCGGGACGCAGCCGGATTGCCGAGATCATGACCGGTGTTGCAGCCGTTGGAGCTGCAGGATTCTACGTTCTCATGACAGGGAGCAGCGCCTCCGTGGTAAGGGCCTTCCTATTTATCTGCCTCAATGAAGCGGCAAGGCTCTGCCCGGGAAGGCGGCGCTCCCCGCTCACGATATATGCCACAGCCCTGACCATCCAGTTGACCATTGACCCGGGAGTCATCACTTCGGTCGGATTCCAGCTCTCATATCTGGCGATGCTTGGCATTTACATTCTGTTCCCCAGGCTTGAGACCTGGTTTCCCGGTTCAGGCAGAAATCCGCTCAAAAGGATATGGAACTCGGCTGCCCTCACCATCTCATGTCAGGTATTCACCGCGCCTCTGGTATGGTGGCAATTCAGGTCGTTTCCCCTCTTTTTTCTCATCACCAACCTGGTGGCGCTGCCCCTGACCGAGGCCCTGATAGTCTGCGCGGCGGCATGTACAACAGCAACGGCGGCAGGCCTATGCCCGCCGCCGCTTATCTCTCTTGTGGATCTGCTTGCCGGTACTCTCACCGGCTTCCTGGAGGCCGTAGCCTCTATTTCCTGACACACCTTACCGTCGAGCCGAAATCCGTCACGGACATCAGACCACGGTAGATTATGTCCTTGTCCTGATAAAAATATCGGAGCACGCCCTTTCCATCCTCGCCATCGGATGTCCAGAACGCGGCATATTTGTAGAGCGACTTGTTCTCGGACTTGTCCCCGTCGAACAGCATGTACCCGGACGGCATCACGGAGAGCCCGGACTTGTCGGTGATCTTCACGTCACGCCAGAACTCCCACATCCGCGTCCCGTTGAAATACAGGTTCTGCATAAGGCTGCCGGCGAGTCCCTGAAGATCCTTGCCCGGCTCGGCGCTCTTGCCGAACTCCTTGCCAAGCGCCACCCAGTCGGCATCCTCAGGCAGCCTCCAGCCCTCAGGGCAGGCGGTCTGAGCCTCTTCCCAACTGTAGTAGCGCCCGAAAATGTCAGACATAACATCGCAGTCAGCGTAAGCGTGGCCCGCGCCCTCCCAGGCGAGATTCTGACGCATCCAGTCGGTGCCGGAAATATTGGTGTAATAATATTCGCGCCCGTCCCGCGGATCGGTGTACAACTTGTCAGTAAGGTACTTGGTGAAGCCGGTGATGGAGCCGTCACCGTCAAGGCCGCTCTTGACCGCAGTAAACGTCTTGGATGTGCTAGTCCCGTAGTAGACACCGTCAGTGGTGAAGGCCCCTAATGTGATGGAGAGGTTGCCGACCGTATCGGGAATCTCGAAAGTGAACACTTTCTTGAGGACTGTGCCGTCGCCGTCGACGAGTGTGTCATAGACCGCTGTCGCAGGGTCTTTGAAGTAGTAGCCTATAGCCCCGCCGTCTCCGCGGGTCACGGTCATAAGAGTGTCGATGTTGAAAGACTTGGTATAGCCTTCTGTGACATAGGAAGGGACAGCGAGCGAAAGCGAACCGTCCATGTAGAGCTTGGAATCGTCAGAATCCTTCTTGCACCCCTGCATCAGCAGAGCCGCGCAGGAAAGGGCCGCAAGTGATATTTTCCAGATATTCATCCTCGATTAATTACTTTACAAAGTGCAAATATAGCGACTATCTCGCGTAAAAACTCGTAACTTTGTGCAAATACTTTGCCGAAAAAATGAAGTTCATTCCCAAAACAATCCTCACACTGGCCCTGGCGGCCGCCGCCGGATGCAGTTCAAACAGATACGAGACCTTCAGCGGATACGCCCAGGGCGGCACATACAGCGTCAAGGCCAGGCTCGAAGGCGTGGCCGTCCCCCGTGAAGTCATCGCCGCAAGCATCGACTCCCTGCTGGAGGAAATCGACTTCAGCATCTCGGGTTACAACAAGAACTCCCTCCTGAGCAGACGCAACGCAGGAGAGGACATCGTCCCCGACAGGCACTTCAAGGCCCTGCTCGAACTATCCGGAAAATACTCGGAGATGACAGACGGGGCTTTTGACGTGTGGGCGGGGCCCCTGTTCGACATCTGGGGGTTCGGGTTCACGGCCGACTCCCTGCCCTCCCCGGAACGAATAGCAGGGGCGCTGGCCCTATGCAAAGAACATAAAACACTCAACTTCAACGCAATCGCCCAGGGTTACAGCTGCGATGTCATCGCATCGTACCTATATTCTATAGGAGTGAAGGATATGCTTGTGGACATAGGGGAAATCTACTGCGATGGCCTTAACCCCCATGGGAAAGGCTGGAGCATAGGGGTTGACAACCCCGTGGACGGCAACGACACGCCGGGCCGGGATCTGCGGGGCATCTGGCGCTCCGACGGGAGCGGCCATGGTATAGTGACCTCCGGCAACTACCGCAAGTTCTACATAAAAGACGGGAAGAAGTATGCCCACACCATCGACCCCAGGACCGGCCTTCCTGTACAACACAATCTGCTGAGCGCCACGATAGTGGCCCCGAGCGCGGCGGAGGCGGACGCCCTTGCCACGGCCTGCATGGTGATGGGCCCCGAGGCGGCGCGCGAGTTCGTCCTGTCACACCCCGGGATAGAAGCCTATCTGATCACCTCCGATGGGACCTGGGCCTCGGAGGGATTCAAAACTGAAAAGTAATTTCAGCCAAAATCGCTATCTTTGCGTTTTAAACACAGACACACAATGGAAGAAGGATATATGGACACCGCCAACATCGGCCTGGACTACAACACAGAAAGGGAAAAACTCGCAATGCCCGAGTACGGGCGCAATGTACTTAAGATGGTGGAGCATCTGCGCACCATACCTGACAGGGCCGTCCGCACCGAGCAGGCGAGGGCCGTAATCAAGGTGATGGAGATACTCAACCCTCAGGTTCACCTCCAGGAGAACTACGAGCACAAGCTCTGGGATCAGCTCTACATGATCGCCGACTTCAATCTCGACATAGACTCCCCTTACCCTTGCCCGCAGAAAGAGGAATTCAGCACCGCACCGGTGCCGCTCCCGATGAAGGACGAGAGGATAAAGGCCGCCCATTACGGGCGCAACATCGAGAAAATCATCAACCTGTTGTGCAGCGAACCCGACGGCGAGGTGAAGACTGAAATGATCAGATGCCTTGCCATATACATGAGGCAGCAGTACCTTATATGGAACAAGGACAGCGTGGCCGATGAGACGATTTTCGCCGACATCGAGAAGATTTCGGACTACAGGCTCCATGTTCCCGAGGGTCTGGATCTCGGCCGCATCTCCAACGATGCCAGCTTCGCACGTCCTGGCCTGGGGATCAACTATGGCCAGAGCGGCGGACAGAAGAACAACCGCCAGCGCAAAAACAACAGAAGGCAGAATAGGAAGAAATAATGAGGGTCTGGGACAGATGGGACGAGAATGAGAAAACCGCAGCAATCCGGATAGCCGGTCTTTGCGTGGCTGTTCTCACCTTGTTTGTATTCATAGCCACAGCCTCGTACCTGTTCCACTGGGAGCAGGACATGAGCCTGTTTGGAGACGGGACAGCCTCCGAAATCGGGAACAAGGCCGGAAAGGCGGGAAACCGCACCGGCCATTTCCTTGTGTGCGAACTCTTCGGACTCGGGAGTTTCGCACTTCTCATCATCCTCTCGGCCGTGTCCATAAGGCTGCTCACCCGGAAATGGAGCCAGTCTCTCGTTAAAACCGGGCTCATAGCACTTTTCGGCGCATGCATAAGTTCGCTTGCATTTGCTTTCATAGGGAATCTCGCCTCTCTTGACAACATCTTCGGAGGAGGCCTCGGTGGCAGATGCGGAGCCATGGCCGTAAGCTGGGCCGAGGAACAGGTAGGCGTGCCCGTGACGGGCGTCATGATAGTCGTGCTATTCATAGCACTGATGATTTTCTCCTCGAAGCGTTTCAGCAGATGGCTTGCCACCGCCGGGAGCAGTAAAAAGCCAGTAGCTGATGAGGCTGAGGGTTGCCAAGTACCGGAGCCTGAAGAGACAGTGAATACCGAAAACGCTGAAAAGGGAGAAGAAGATGATGATGTGACACCGGTTCCTGATGCAGAGCCAGAAATCATTGAAACTCCTGCGGCAGCACCTGAGCCACTGACGGCCAGAGCGCTGAAGGCGGAGCCGCAAACCGTGGAGCCGGTCATGCGGGCGCAGCCGGCATCCTCCGGCAACGGCAACTTCACCGTGGTCAAGGGAGACGCTCTCGACACGGACGTGACCCGGGATCTGGCCCCCATAGACAACAGGCTCGACCCTCCGGACGGGCTGCCTGACTACAAGTTTCCTTCCCTCGACCTGCTGAAATCCCACTCAAGCGGACGCAGGGAAGTCTCAAGCGAGGAGTTGACCCGCAACAACAACAAGATCCGCGCGACCCTCGCCAACTACAAGATCCAGCTCACCGACGTCAAGGCCATAGTAGGCCCCACAGTCACTCTATACAAGGTGTACCCCGCCCCAGGAGTGAAGATCGCCGAGATCAAAAAACTCCAGGAAGACATAGCCCTCGCCCTCAACGCAAAAGGCGTGAGAGTCGTGGTGCTCTCCGATGCCGTGGGCATAGAGGTGGCCAACGACTACGCCTCCATCGTGCCGCTGAAGGCCCTGCTCAATGACAACGAGTTCCGCAACAGCAAGGCCGACCTCCCGGTGGCCATAGGCTACACCATCACCCAGAAAGTCAAGGTGTTCGACCTCGCGGACGCGCCGCACCTGCTCGTAGCCGGCGCGACCAAGCAGGGCAAGTCCGTGGGACTGAACGTGATCGTCACGTCCCTGCTGTACAGCAAGCACCCGTCCGAACTGAAATTCGTGTTCATAGATCCGAAGATGGTGGAGTTCTCTGTTTATTCCAGACTTCTCAAACATTATCTGGCAGTGCTGCCTGACGCCTGCTCGGAAGAGGACGAGCAGGACAACGCCATCGTCAAAAAGCCTAAGGACGCGGAGAAGATACTGCGTTCGCTCTGCATCGAGATGGACCAGAGGTATGAACTTCTCAGCAAGGCCGGGGTCAACAACATCCGCCTGTACAACGAGAAGTACAAGTCTCGCAGGCTCAACCCGGAGAAGGGGCACCGCTTCCTGCCGTACCTTGTGGTTGTGGTGGACGAGTATGCCGACCTCACCATGAGTCAGGGCGCAAGCCCGGAGACCAAGACGGCCAGCCGCAGCATCACCAACTCCATAGTCCGTCTGGCCCAGAAGGGACGCGCCGCCGGACTCCATGTGATCCTTGCCACCCAGAGGCCGTCCGTGGATGTCATATCAGGAGTCATCAAGAGCAACTTCCCTATGCGCATAGCCTTCCGTGTCGCATCAAGGACAGACTCCATGACGATCCTCGACAGCCCGGGAGCGGAAAGACTTATCGGACGGGGCGACATGCTCTTCTCCGCCGGCATAGACTCGGAGCGCATACAGTGCGCCCTCGTCGATGTGGATGAGGAGATCGAGGGCATCACCCGTTTCATCGGCGACCAGAAAGGCTACGGAAGGAGCTACAACAGCCCATATTACCTTCCTTCTGTCGAGGACGCATCCGCCGAGAGCGGGGAGACCGGAGGCAGTGTGGACATGCACAGCCTTGACGAGCGCTTCGAGGAAGCCGCCAAAATGGTGGTCACCACACAGAGGGGTTCGACATCCGACCTCCAGCGCAAGCTCGGCATGGGTTATGCCAAAGCCGGAAGGGTCATGGATCAGCTGGAAGCGGCGGGCATCGTGGGGCATCAGGAAGGTTCCAAGCCGCGTCAGGTGCTTGTCCCGGACCTCAACACCTTGCAACCCATCCTTGACGCATTTCTGAAACGCTGATGAGAAAGCCCGTCCTCATATTGCTGTCCATTCTGCTGTGCCCCATGATATTGACGGCACAGCAACTTCCTGAAAAACAGGTCAAAGAGATACTCGGGCGCATCAGAAGTGAAAGGGCCGTACTCGAATATGAGTGCGTGACCCGTGGCCCGGCCCCGCTCCACCTGCAAGGCACTTTGGCACTTCAGGGCAACTGCTACCTTGCGAAAGGCAACGGGATGGAAATCTACTGTGACGGCATCACACGCTGGACAGTGGACCCGGAAGAGAAGGAAGTCTATATCGAGGATGCCGGCGGCATACAGGAGATACTCGAAGGTGACAATTCTTTGGAGAGCCTGAGCATCAAAAACTTAAAATACATCCCGCAGACAGGCGGTCTGCGGGACTTCAGATTCGACACCTCTTCACTGGATTCCTCCTGGGTCGTCACCGACCTGCGTGAGGAATGATGATGTCGTAGGTCTTCCCGGCCTTGTTGACGAGTTTGCTGTCCCTCAACCACAGGTTCGCGCCCTTTAGCTGGGCGTAACTGACACCGTTTTCCTCCGCGAAATCCACAAGACTCTCTATCGGACCGCTTATCTCCACTATTTTCTCCGGAGGATAATACGGATACATCTCCCGGGGAGATATGCTGAATCCGAAGTCTGAAGGATTCTCAAAGAACATCTTGGCAGCAAGCACCCGGAACATATACCTCGAAGTCTCCTCCACCAGCCAGAGATCGAGAGCACTGGACTGCCTCTGGGACGAGAGTTTGCGTGTGATGCCGTTCTGCCCGCCGTTGTAGCTGGCGGCCACCGTCATCCAGTCCCCGTATTTGGCGAAGGCTTTCTTGAGGTAGTCACACGCGGCCTTGGTCGCCTTCTCTATATTGTAGCGCTCGTCCACTTCCGATGTCACCTCAAGCCCGTATTCCCTTGCCGTGGCCTTGGTGAACTGCCACAGCCCGGCAGCTCCGGCCGAGGACAGGGCCTTGGGGTTGAGATTGCTCTCTATAGCCATCAGGTACTTGAGGTCTTCAGGCACCCCCTCCCTGCGGAGTATCGGCACCACCTGGGTGAATATGCGCCCGGACTTCTTGAGCATCAGGAGGGAACTGGAGTGCATATAGGTGAAAGCTATAAGTTCCCTGTCCATCCTCTCGTACAGGTCCTCCCTGTCGAAGCGTACGGTCTGCCCGGCAAAAACAACCTTTTCCGGGACGCGCGGGGGCTGCTTGTGCAGATCCACCTCCTGTCCGGCGGACATCACGGCCGCCAGCAGCAGGCAGGCGGCAGACAGCAAAATTCTTTTTATCATATATACTGCATTTTATCATCTTCAACATACCATATCACAGCCGAAAGTATATCATATCCCAGCTGACGGTATATGGCCGCATAGTTGCCGACCTGCCTCAGGTAGGCATCCTCCGGATGCCCGAACTTGAAATCAACGACAACGACACCGTCCGGGCGCAGTATCACCCTGTCCGGCCGGTACTCCCTGCCGCTTGAAGCGAAGACCGAGGCCTCGTTGACGACACGCACGCCTTCATCTTCACGGGACGGAAACCACTCCGGATGAGCCGAAATCCTTCCTGCAAGCAACGAGAATACCACCTGGGCATCCTGGGCATCAAGAGAGCCGTCCATGACGGCCGCATCCACAGCACCCCGCAGATCATCAGGAGAAACTACGGCTGACAATATGTTATGCAGGACCACGCCCCTGAGCCGTGCGGAGGCCCTGGCTCCTGTATTTCCGTCATCACCGAAAAAATCAACGGCATCGGAAGAGGGGGCAAGCCTGCCGGCAAGCGCCACGGAGGCGAAACTGATCGGGAACTCCTCCTCAACGGACTTCCCCTTGCGTTTCATCTTGCTGAAGTCGTATTCTTCCCCGAAGCTTACCTCATCCATGCACCCGCAGAACTCATAGAGAATGTCGCTCATCTTCTTATAGTCCGGATGCCCTTTCTTGAGGGATTCCTTGAACGTCTTGGTGGGCGGCGCCGAAATGATATGAAGCGACTTCTCAGCCCGGGTCAGGGCCACATAGAAAATATTCATATTGTCTACAATCTGACATCTTCTCTCCTCTTCCACCGCCCCGCTGAAACATGACGCCTCCGCCTTCGAGTTCAGGTTCACAGGGTAAATCCCGTCAAGGCAGGCGGGAAGGTGCGATGCTGAAGCATCAAGCCTGCACCAGTGGACTCCGCTCTTGTAGAATCCGACCTTGTCGGCATACGGGAATATCAAGTACGGGAACTCCAGACCCTTGGACTTGTGGATCGTGAGTATTCTCACAGCGGCCGAGTTTTCCGGAGAACCTATGAAGCGGTCCTTCTCCTCCCAGTGCTCGAGGAAATACCTGAGGCTGTTGCCGTTGACTTCAGTCCAGCTCTGAAGTTCATCCATAAAGGCCTGGATGAACAGGGTCTCGCCATCAAAGGCTGCCGGGTCATGATCCCTGAGGGAGCGCAGCAACGACCCGCAAAGGTCCACAAGTGAGTGATAAGCCTTCGGGAAGCTGATGTCCAGAGACTTGGCAAGGAATGAACTTATGCCGTCGTCCGGGTTTTCAAATGCTTCCAGCAAGGCTGTCAGGCGGCGTACGACCCCGGATGACTTCATGTTGAGTGAATCGTCGGAAATGACCGGCACCCGGTTGGAAATCAAATAGTCCGCAATCTCGGCACCCTGTTTGTTCCCACGTACGAGCACAGCGATGTCCCCCCACTCTGCACCAGTTTCGCGGGCCTTGGCCACAGAGTCCAGAACAGCTTCGAGCTGGTCCTGGCAGAAGGTCAGCCGCACCTGCCCCTCTTGAGGATCTTCTGTCATAGGCGTCTGGACGACATCAGAATAGATATCCTTCAGGCCGAGGATGCCGGACGCCTTTGTGAAGAAAGCGTTGTTGAAGCCCACCACGCGGCGGGTGCTCCGCCAGTTGCAGTCGAGCGTCTCCACATCCGCACCGGGGAATTCCTCACCCACCTTCTGTCCGAGAAGATGCCAGTCTGAATCGCGGAAGCGGTAGATGCTCTGCTTCACATCCCCGACAATCAGGCACGAATCCCCTTTGGACTCGCTCTCCCGAAGGAGCGGCAGGAAATTGTCCCACTGGATGTTGGAGGTATCCTGAAACTCGTCGAGCAGGAAATGTTCATACCTCACCCCGAGTTTTTCGTACACGAAAGGGGCATCGGACCCGTTGATGATGTCGCGCAGTATCGTGTTGGACTCGTCAAGGCACATTAGGTTCTTCTCCCTGAGCAGGGCACTGAACTCCCTGTAGAACTCCCCAGCAAGTCCGAGACTGAATATCATTGAGTTGATCAAAAAGGCTGTGGCATAGGCACTGTAGGCCCCGGCCAGATAAGATGCCAGATCCGGATCCTTGGCGAGCATGGTCTTACCAGGCATCTTGATGAAATCCGCAGCGTTTACATCCATCCCATGACGCCGCAGCTCCGCCACAAAATCTCTGACAATCCCGGAACAGGCCTTACGGACCTCCGAGAGCCGCTCCTGGCCGAAAGAGACGGTGTCATCTATGCCGTATTGCTCCGAGAGTTCGCGGTGCTCCTCGGATTTGAGAAGTTTTCCTGTCTCGTAGAGGCTGTCGTCTATGCTCAGCCGTTTGCCCTGTTCAAGGCTTTCGGAGACGCTTCCCTTGATCCAGGAGAGAAGTTCCTTTTTGTCCGGAGTAAGGGAGTCGAGGATGCGGTCCATGGATTCACGGATAATGGAATCCCTGTCAAGTTCGATCTGGTAATCAGCGAACTGCCCTATCTCCCGGGAAAATGACTTGAGGGTCTGCTGGAAGAACCTGTCTATGGTGCTCACCGAGAAGGCCCCGTAGTCATGGAGCATGTCCACCAGCACCCGCCTTGCCTTCGGATCTTCGGACTTGTAAAGATCACGCAGGATACGGCTTTTCATCTCGGAGGTAGCCTTGTTGGTGAATGTCACCGCGAGGATGTGCCGGTACGCATCGGCGGACGGACTGTCAAGAAGAAGCCCGATATAAGTCTTTGAAAGCCGGTAGGTTTTGCCAGATCCGGCGCTGGCCTTGAGTATCTTCATCGTCCGCAGAGGCTTTTGAAATCACAATACTTGCATGTGTTCACGTCGGAAGTCCGGCGGAAAGGTACCGAGCAGTCGCCAATCTCCTCCAGAAGGGCGGAGAGGCGCTCCTCCATCAAGGCATTGAACGTTTCGTTCAGACGGACATTCTCCACGCTCTTGACAAAGAGACGGGATGTCTGATAGATCGAATTGACAAAGCTGTATCCCTCAAATGCCGGGTCGGAAGATATGAAACGGTCATACAGATAAAGCTGTAGAGCTATCTTGGGGCGCTTCTCATTATCCGGGCCGAAAAGCAGCCCGACAACCTCCGCGGCATTGTCCTCAGTGATGATGAAATCGTTGTCCGTCACCTTGCCGGTCTTGTAATCGACTATCCTGACCTCCCCGGGGAAGATGCTGTCCAGCCTGTCTATGTAGCCGACGAAGCGGAATCCGCCTATCATGGCCGTCTTCTTGAGTTCAAGTCCCAGAATGGAGATGAATTCCACTCCGCTGCTCTCCAGCAGCTTCAGATCGCTCTCCACGGTCTTCCGCACATAGCGGCAGATCATGTCCTCGAATATGAGATTCCGCCCGGCCACCTCAAATGTGTTGAGCTGCTCCATTATGAGAGAATGCACGGTGTCAAATATGACATCCGTCTTCAGAAGCCCCTGGAGGTACTGCCGCTCCAGCCTGCCCGAAGGCACGGAGTAGAGAACCTGCATGGCCTCATGGAACACGCTTCCCACCATGCCGCTGTCCAGAGTCTCGGCAACTTCCTCCTTGGCCTTGAGGCCCTTGACGGAATTATAATAGAACTTCGCCGGACAGCTGAGGTAGTTCTGCAGGGCTGAGGCTGACAGGTTGCGCTGCCCGCGCAGTATCCCCACATCCTCCTCTGTCTTCGGTATGCTGTCAGGCTCGACGCTCTTCTCTATCGGGGCTTTGGCCACGAAGTGTCTGACCGGAAGGCCGAAATGCATCTCCAGCTGCTTGATGTAGCGGCTTTCCTCTCCGCTCTTCGTCCCCTCGGTGCGCGAGTCCAGAAGCATCCATACCCGGGATGCCCTCTGTATCATACGGTAGAAATAGTAAGCCCACACGGCATCCTGATACTCATACGACGGCAGCCCGAATCCGCGCCTGAGTTCTGCCGGTATAAATGACGAACTTACTGCCCGTCTCGGGAACACACCCTCGTTGCAACTGAGGATTATGAGATTGTCAAAGTCCAGGGCCCTTGTCTCCAGCGGCCCCATTATCTGAAGACCTTTGAGAGGCTCGCCCCTGAAAGGCACAGCCGCACTTCCGACCATACGGTCAAGAAGGCGGAACCATGTCTGCGGCAGCACCGCAAGAGGACGGCGAGAGAGTTTCCCCACCGCACGGTAATATTCAGCGACGAAATCAAGCTCCAGAGCCATGTCGGGCACCTCCTTGAGAAGCGGTGCAATACCGGAAAGCACCTCCCGCTGGTATGAGCCTATACGCTCTGTCTGTGCCGCATCCGCTTCTCCGGGAGAAGTGACGGCCGGACGGAATATAAGTCTCAGGACAGAGTCCCTGGAGAAATCGGACATCGGGATATAATATCGGGCCTGCTTACGGATCAGCTCAACCGCTTTCATGCCTTCTTCGGAGATGACGGACTTGAAGACGCTGTTGGAGAATATGGCCCAGACCTGCTTGTGGTAGAAATACCACTCCCCCTCCTTCTGCCGCAGATGCATCTGAAGGGCGGAGATGTCGTTCATCAGCGACCACAGCCCGCTCCCCCTCATCGGATAGCCCATGGTGACATTGATATCCTTTATGTGTTCCGGTATGGAGTTGAGCACCGGCAACAACAGCGACTCGTCCGGAAGCACCACGGCGGTCTCTATTCCCCCGGCCCCGAGACGTGACAGAATCTGGGGCAACTGCGCAGCCTGCCCCACAGAGGACGGGATACTGAGCACGCTCAGCTCCGGGGTTTTGAGAGCCTCTTCCCCGTCGGGAATGAAAGCCTGGGGAAACTCCAGAACATTGTCCGACATGAAAAAAGATGACTTGTTGCGAGGGTCCTTTATCATGGAGGAGCTGTAGTCCCAGCAGAACTCGGCAAGAGAAGCGTCCCGCATCTTGCGCATCAGGCGCTTCTCGCATTCGTTGAGGGCATTGAGCCCCACGAACACGTATTTGTCGACCCCTGTCTGCCACGCCCCCAGTATATCTGCCACACTCTCCCCGGCAAGCCGCTCCGCGAGAGAACGGTACACCTGCCCCTCATAGGCCAGCCCTTCATCGCCAAGGCGCTGATTGAAAGAACGGTACAGAGGGAGAAGAATATCCCATATCTTACGGAATTCTTCCTTGTACCGACCACCGGTACGGAAATGGGAGACGAATCGCCTTATGGCCTCTTCCTGCTGCGGTTCCAGATATTCATAGCTGTCCTGCATCTTCCGCAGGTCACTTATGTTGGCGAACAGGGACTCGACCCTGACCAGGTACTTGTCCACATCGTTGAAGTCCGACAGCAGCACGCCGCCCCAGAAGATGAAATCATCTAGACTCTCGTGAAGCGGATTCAACGCACAATAGCAATCATAAAGCTCAAGCAGCAGACTGATCTGGTCAGCTTCTCTGACTCCGGCTGCACCATAGAAGAAATCATTCATCGTGCATACCGCAGGAGACATCATAGGATGTCCGCTGTCGCGGACAAGTTCACCAAGATATTTCCTGAAAAACACCTCGGCACGGCGGTTAGGGAAAACAAAGCAGAGCCGCTCAACTCCGCCGGCACTGAAATAGTGCCGTGCGACCTGCAGAAGAAACGGATCCATGGCGGGGTCTACTCCTCAGCCATGAACATAGGATCCCATGCCGGAAGCTGCACAGGTTTCTGCTCCAGCATCTTCAGGACATCCTCAGGCACAAAGCGCTTCTCGACCACGAGGCGGAACATGTACTCGTCGAACCATTCGTCGGTCATTATGATGTTGCCCTTGTATCCGGATGACGCTCCCCAGCTGTTCTCGACCATCCACTTCTGAGGCTTGCCGTCCTTGACATCGACGGCGATGAGCGTCATGGCGTGCGACGAGCCGCTCGCGTGGGTCATCACCCTCTGCTTCTTGTCCATGGACAGGTCCACGCCGAGAAGAGACTCGTAGTCGAAGTTCTTAAGGTCAGCCACACCATTGGAGCGGTTGAGGTATTTTGCCACGTCGCAGGAGAAATACATGGCTTTTCCGGCTCTGATGGATGCAATGGCCATCTCCTTGATACGGTCCACCGGGAGATTGACATAGAGCCAGTTGTGGCCGTCATAGGTATGGCGGTCGTACTGGATCTCATACACCTTGCCGTATTCGCGGCACGGATCGTTCATCAGCATGACGTATCCATTCTCAAGATCGTATCCCAACAACTCCTGATAGAACTGCACCGGAGTGTATGTCTTGCCCTTCCACTCGAATGAAGCCGGAGGCACGCCATAGGCAAGTGCGAGCAGGCGGTACACGTCCCCGAGCATCTCCGTCTTGCGGTTCTCCAGATACGAAGGGATGTTCTTTTTCTTCACGCCGGAGGGGGTCTCGCGGAGTTCCAGCCCGTATTTGCGTAGCAGGGTCTTGAGCTGCGTGCAGAATGCCGAGGTGTTGTTGGCTATGTAGCTCTCCGGCATCACGCCGGAAGGTACAAGCCCGTATTTAGTCACAAGGTCGGCGACCCCAGTGAAAGTGCCTCCGTCGCTGAGGGGGTTGGAGAAGAGCCAGTCCACCTCCCTGTCCTCGAACTGCTTCTCCCTGGTGTCGATGACCGCCTGAAGGAAGAGATTGGACTTCTCAAGCTGATCCCAGAAGAAGCAGTAGGCCTGGGAGAACTGGAAATCCCCGAGGTTGTATTTTTCGATGGCCGCGGCCCTCAGGACGTTGAGCCCAGTGAAAAGCCAGCAGCGCCCCGAGGACTTCTGGTCAGTGATGCCGACTGTCTTCACCCTGTCGGAGAAGTTTGTATCTATCATCGCGGAGTTGTCCGCATTTGCGGCAAGCACGGTGACTGGGGCAGTGTTGAGCACATTACGGACGGCCTTGTCGTAAGGGGTGCCGGCATAGGATTTCTCGATGCGGTCCAGCATCTGCGGAGTGATGCCGCCTTTCGGCTGCGCGAAAGCGCTTGCACTGGCAAGCGCGAGGGCGATGATGATGGTTCTTTTCATTGTCTATCTTGTTATTATTCTTTCTATCCGTCTAGGTATTGAAGTCAGTATTTCATACGGTATGGTCCCGAGGATAGCGGCCAGCTCCGACACGGTTGGGTCTTCCCCGAATATCGTGACCGTATCCCCTACCTTGGCGTCAATTCCGGTTATGTCTATCATGCACATGTCCATGCAGATGTTGCCTATCGTGGGCGCACGGTGGCCGTTGACGTTGAACGAAGCCGCGCCGCAGCCCAAGTGCCTGTCGATGCCGTCGGCGTACCCCACCGGAATCGTGGCGATCACGGTGCCCGCCGGGGCGATGTGTCCCTTCCTACCGTAGCCGATAGTCCCGTCCTCGGGGTGCAGAGTCTTGATCTGCAATATTTTCACCTTCAGTGATGCCACCGGAGCAAGCTTCACGCCCGGCAGTGCACTTATGCCGTAGATGCCTATGCCGAGCCTGACCATGTCGAACTGGTATTGGGGAAACCTCTCTATCCCGGCGGAGTTGAGGATGTGCCACATCGGCTTGTAGCCGAGCTGTTCCGTGATGCGCCCGGCGTTGGCGGTGAACATCTCTATCTGCCCGAGGGTGAACTCGTCTTCCGTCGGGTCTTCGGAAGCGGCAAGGTGGGAATATATGGATTTCACCCGGATCTCATCGTGCACTTTGATAAAATCCAGCAGGGAGGGGATTTCCGAGGTCATGAAGCCCAGACGGTGCATGCCGGTGTCGAGCTTGATATGGACCGGAAAATCTTTCATCCCCCTCTCTTTCAGAGTGTCGCAGAGCGCCTGGAGAGTGTAGAGATTGGGGATGCCGGGCTCAAGATGGTTGTCGATGATCTCAGGGAAAAAGTCCGTCCCGGCGGTAAGGACAAGTATAGGCAGGGAGATGCCGTTGGCCCTGAGTTCCATTCCCTCCACAGGCAGGGCCACTGCCAGATAGTCCACCCCCTCGGCCTGGAGCATCGAGGCGAACTCCACCGCCCCGTGTCCGTAGGCGTTGGCCTTGACGAGCACGAGCAGTCTTGTGGAAGGCTTGAGAAGCGAGCGGAAGTAGCGGTAGTTGCTCCTGCAACCGGGCAGGCTCAGCTCCAGCCTCGAAAAATCGTCTGCATTGTACATACAATGCACAAATATAACCAATCCGCGGAACTTCTGAAATCCCGCCGGTGTAAAAAAGTGTAACGAAGTGTAATAAAATGTAAAAGTTTCGCAATTTTTCACTACCTTTGACCCCTGCGTATAAGATTAACAGAATGGTCACTTTCATCGGAGAATACAGCGCCAAGATTGACGACAAGGGGAGACTGGTCTTCCCCGCGCCGCTCAAGGCCGCATTGGCTCCGGGAAGCGACCAGAGATTTGTCATCAAGAAGAACCTTTTCGAACCCTGCCTTGAGATGTACACGATGGAGGAGTGGGAGCGGCAGTCAGGCGAATTGAAGGCGTCCCTTGACCTGACTTTCAACAGACAGCACGCAACATTCTGGAGAGAATATATGCGTGACCGCGATGTGGTGGAGCCGGAAGCCAAGTTCGGCCGCATCTCGATCAGCCGCAAGCTCCTCAGTTCGATAGGTGTGAACAAGGAAGTGGTTTTCTCCGGCAATGATTTCAAGATCGAGATCTGGGCCAAAGAGAAATATGAGGCGTCAGCCATCTCAGACGAAGAATTCATTGCCATAGCGGAAAGCCTCTCCAAGAAATAGGGAGAGGGGCGATGTCAGAATATCACAATCCGGTACTATTATATGAAAGCGTGGACGCCCTCGTGCAGAAGGCGGACGGACGCTATGCCGACGCCACTTTCGGTGGCGGCGGACACAGCCGGGAGATCCTCTCGAGACTCTCTCCGCAAGGCAGGCTGATCTCTTTCGACCGCGATGCAGACGCGCTCCAAGGAGCACCGCAAGACTGCCGTTTCACTCTGGTACACAACAATTTCAGATTCCTACACAACTACGTGCTGTTCTACGGAGCGCAGGAGGGGTTCAGTTCTCTGGACGGCATCCTTGCCGATCTCGGGGTGAGCTCCCACCAGTTCGATACGGCGGACAGGGGCTTCTCCTTCCGCTACAGCGCCCCGCTGGACATGCGGATGAACGCGCAGGGCGGCAAGACGGCTGCGGACATCGTCAATTCTTATACGCAAGAGGACATTGAGCGCATACTCAGGCTCTATGGCGAGCTGGAAAATGCCGGCAGGCTCTCCAGGCTCATCGTCAGCGCCAGGGACAAGGCTCCGGTCCTGACCACAGACGACCTCCGATCCGCCCTCTCGCCGGCTCTGCCCTCATTCGCCGAGCACAAGTGGCTCGCCAAAGTCTACCAGGCCTTCAGGATCGAGGTCAACGACGAGATGCGTTCCCTGGAGAAGTTCCTGCAGGGTGCGGCAGCCTCGCTCCGTCCGGGAGGAAGGCTTGTCGTCATCACTTACCACTCCCTCGAAGACAGGATGGTCAAGAATTTCATCCGCAGCGGACGTACCGACGGATTGGAGGCCAAAGACGGCTTCGGCAGAAGCCTCTCCCCGCTCAAGGCGGTCAACCGCAAGCCGATACTGCCGCAGGAGAGTGAAATAGAGAGCAACACACGCGCGCGCAGCGCCAAGCTCAGAATAGCGGAGAAGATATGAAGACCTGGAGACTCTCAGACATAAGATCCCTGCTGAAGAACGTCTTCCAGGCGGTGATGAAAGGCGAGTTCCTGCTCCGTCTCAATGTGGGCAAGTACTTCATCCACATCATCTACACCTTCTTCCTCTTCGGTATGGTGATATGGATCAGCCTCGCCATCGAGACCACGATGGCCAAGGTGGAGAAAGGCAAGGCGGTCCTCAAGGAACTTGAGATCGCCAATGCCCAGAAATATTACGACCTCGCCAAGGCCAGCGGCAGATACGATGTGGAGCAGCGGCTTAAGGCCATGGGATCGGAAGTAGGCGAGCCGGGCAAGCCCGCCACGGAGATGCGCAGATGAACGGGACACAGAACATACAGAAGCCCAAAAGAGACCGCATAGGAGTGGTGCTCTATATCCTCTATATGCTGATGCTGGCGGCATCGCTGATACTCATGGTGCGCATAGGCTGGATCCAGCTCTTCTTCCACCCCGACCAGAGGATAGTCACCGCCCTCACCCCGTCAAGCACCATACGTTCCATAGAACCGGAGCGCGGCAAGATCCTCGACTCGCAGGGCCGGCTGCTCGCAATATCCTGTCCGACCTACCAGTTCTACATGGACTGCACCGTGCGAAAGGAGACCAACACCCCGGAGCAGGAGAAGGAATGGCTTGCCAAGGCGCGCGAGCTCTCGGCCGGCCTTGCCGAAGAATTTCCGGGCAAGGGAGCCGACACCTTCTATAAGATGATCGTAAACGGCCGCAGGCAGGGACGCAAATATATGCGCATCGGCACACCGGTGGACCGCAACGCCTACAACCGCATCATCCGGCTGCCCCTCTTCAGGGAGGGACGCTACAAGAGCGGCATGATCGTGGAGCAGGAGAACGTGCGCCGCTACCCTTACGGGGAGCTGGCCAGGCGCACGATAGGATTTGTCCGGAACAACAAATCCCAGGTCACTAACACCCACATCGGCCTCGAGGGCAAGTTCGACTACGTGCTGCACGGCAAGGAGGGACGCGAATACCTGCGCAACACGGACATAGGCCGCATCCGCAACAGCGACAGTAGCTTCGTCAAGGCGGTGGACGGGCAGGATCTCAGGACCACCCTCAACATCGACTATCAGGAGATAGCCGACCTTGCCCTGCGCGAGCAACTCGGGGACGAGCCGGATCTGGAAGGGGCCTGCCTCGTGCTGATGGAGACCCGCAGCGGAGCCATCAGGGCGATGGTCAACCTCCTCAGGGACAAGGGAGACGGCCGCTTCGCGGAAATCCAGAACATGGCCGTGGGACGCAAGGGCGAGCCGGGCTCGGTGTTCAAGACAGTGACACTGATGTCCGTCCTCAACGACGGATACATCAAGAGTCTGGAGGAAACCCTCCCGGCCACTGACGGCAGAGTCGAGGGCACATCCCTGAGGGACAGCCACATACCTCAGTTCGCCGCCAAGCACAAGACCAACCGCATCAGCGTCCTGGACGGATTCAAGATCTCGTCCAACTACGTCTTCGCCACGCTCGCAGTCCAGAACTACGGCAAGACAAAAAGCGGTGACAAGACCGAGAAGTTCCTTTCCAACATCTACACCTACAAGCTCGGGGAGACCTTCGATTTCGATCTGGACGGCCTCCAGACCCCGACGATCCCCAACCCGGGCACGAGATACTGGACCAACACGGACCTCGGTTCAATCGCCTACGGCTACAGCACCCAGGAGACGCCCCTGCACATCATAACCTTCTACAACGCCATAGCCAACAAGGGCAGGATGATGAAGCCTTATCTGGTGGAAGACATAGAGGAAAACGGCAGAGTGGTGACAAGGCGCGGCGAGAGCGTGCTCAACTCCGCAGTCTGCTCACGCGCCGTGGCCGACACCATCACCCGGGCGCTCAAAGCCGTCACCGAGGACGGCACGGCCCGCAGGCTCAAGGGCGCCAAATGCAGCGTCGCCGGTAAGACGGGCACCTCATTCGGGACATTTGAGAACGGAAAGTACAGCGATGAACGCGGACGCCGCAAGTATCAGGGCACCTTCGTGGGATTCTTCCCGGCCGAGGACCCGCAGTACAGCATCATCTGCACCGTATACTCCAAGCCCACGAACAAGAGCTTCCAGGGAGGCGGCATCCCGGCACGGGCCATACGCACCGTGATCGACAGAATTTACGACATAGACCCTTATTTCAGGGAAACGATACACAAGTCAAGATGAAACTCAAGGACATCATAAAAAACTGCGGGGCGACCTCAGTCACGGGGTCTCCCGAGACGGAGATCAGCCACATCACCAACGACTCCCGGAAAGTGCTACCCGGAAGCCTTTTCGTGGCTGTGACGGGCTGCGGCCGCGACGGACGCTCTCACATCGGGGAAGCCGTCAAAGCAGGAGCCGCCGCGGTGATGTGTGAAGGAGGCTGCACAGAAGAAGGGATCATCAGCATCGATGTCCCGGACAGCAGGCTTGCCGTGGCGATGGCAGCTGACAATTTCTACTCGCACCCAAGCGGCAGGCTCAATCTGGTCGGCATCACAGGCACCAACGGCAAAACTACCACCGTCACCCTGCTTTACAACATGTTCCGCAGCCTCGGGTACAGGTGCGGACTTCTCTCCACCATAGCAAACTACGTAGGGGACAAGAGGATAGAGACCGCCAACACGACTTCCGACCCCGTCACGATCAACTCCCTGCTCAATGACATGGCGGAAGAAGGCTGCGAATACTGCTTCATGGAGGTGAGTTCCATCGGAGTGGACCAGCAGCGCGTAGCCGGACTGGGATTCAGGGCCGGGATCTTCTCCAACCTCACCAGAGACCACCTCGACTACCACGGCACCTTCGCCAACTATCTGCGCTGCAAGCAGAGATTCTTCGATGCCCTTCCGAAGGAGTCCGTCGCGATAACCAACATCGATGACCGCAACGGAATGATAATGGTGCAGAACACCGCCGCGCGCGTGGTGACATATTCCTGCCGGAGCATGGCCGACCACCGCTGCAAGGTGATGGAGGAGAGCATGGAGGGGATGCTGCTCAACATCGACGGGACCGATGTCTGGACTAGGCTCTGCGGCGCGCACAACGCCTACAACCTGCTGGCCATATACTCCACTGCGGTCGAACTAGGAATACCGCGGGACGAAGCCCTCGTGGCCCTTTCCACCCTCACCCCGGCCAAAGGCAGGCTTGAAGTCATACCGGGGCCGGGCGGACGGAATGTTGTGATAGACTACGCACACACGCCCGATGCCCTCGAGAATGTGCTGAAGACGCTGCGGGATGTGGAACCGGGAAGCGAACTCGTATGCGTGTTCGGCTGCGGCGGAGACCGCGACAAAGGCAAGCGCCCGCTGATGGGAGAAACGGCATGCAGGCTTGCCGACAGGGTGTTCCTCACTTCTGACAACAGCCGCTCGGAAAGGACTGATGATATAATGGATGACATCAAGGCCGGCATCAGTGCAGACTCCATGTACAAAATCATCTGTATACCGGACCGCAAAGAAGCTATCCGTACAGCCATAATGCTTTCCCCGGAGAAAGCGACCATCCTTCTCGCCGGCAAGGGCCACGAGACATATCAGATAATCGGAACGGAGAAACGCCACTTCGATGAAAGGGAAATAGTGGAAGAAGTATTCAAAAGCATGAGATAATGTTGTATCATCTTTCAGAATGGCTCAATGGCCTGGGACTCAACATCCCCGGCCTCAACCTTATGAACTACCTGTCATTCAGAGCTATGCTTGCTCTGGTGATAAGCCTGCTCATATCATTTTTCGCAGGCGGGAGAATAATACGCCTGCTTCAGAGGCACCAGATCGGGGAGACCATCCGCGACCTCGGACTCGAGGGGCAGATGCAGAAGAAGGGAACGCCCACCATGGGCGGGGTCATAATCATCATCGCACTTGTGGGCTCGGCCCTTCTGGTGTGCCGTCTGGACAACATATATACCATCCTGCTGCTTGTGACCACCCTGTGGTGCGGAGCCATCGGATTCACCGATGACTACATCAAGGTATTCAAGCACCGTAAGGAGGGCATGAGCGAAAAAGGGAAACTCGTCCTCCAGTTCGGCCTCGGTCTGGTCGTGGCCCTGACAGTCTGCATAAGTCCGGACATCCATACGGAAAAACTCGTCACGACGATCCCGTTCGTCAAAGCACACGAGTTCGACTACTCCTGGCTCTCCCCGTTCAAGGGGCAGTTCGGAGTTTACTGCTCCTGGGGCATCTACATGATGATGATAATCCTTGTCATACTGGCCTGCTCCAACGGGGCCAACCTCACAGACGGGATGGACGGCCTCTCCGCCGGCACTTCCGCCATCGTAGGCGTGGCCATAGGCGTGATGGCGTGGCTGGGAGGCGATGCGATTGACGCAAGGTATCTCGGCATCATGTACATTCCGGATTCCGGCGAGGTAGCTATCTACATGTCGGCATTCGTCGGAGCCCTGGTGGGTTTCCTGTGGTACAACACCTTCCCGGCGCAGGTCTTCATGGGTGACACCGGAAGCCTGACGATAGGCGGAGTCATCGGAGTGAGCGCCGTGCTCATCCGAAAAGAGCTGCTCCTCCCTCTTCTGTGCGGAATCTTCCTGGCCGAGAGTCTCTCGGTCATCATCCAGCGAGGCTGGTTCAAATATACAAGAAGAAAATACGGCGAGGGCCGCAGGGTTTTCCTGATGGCCCCGTTGCACCATCATTATCAGAAGAAGGGCATCCCCGAGCCGAGGATAGTCACACGCTTCTGGATCATAGGCCTCCTGTTGGCCGTAAGTACATTGGCTTTATTGAAAATACGATAATATCATGGCAAGGATAGTGGTACTTGGCGGAGCAGAGAGCGGCATAGGAGCCGCCGTGCTCGCGAAAGTGAAAGGTTTCGACGTATTCCTCTCCGACAGCGGAAAGATAAAGGAAGAATACGCCGGGACGCTGCGCGATTGGGGCATTCCCTACGAGGAAGGCGGTCATACCGGGGAACTGGTTCTCAACGCGGATGAAGTGGTGAAGAGCCCAGGCATCCCGCAGACGGCTCCGATCGTGAAGAAGCTGCGCGATGCGGGTGTCGGCATCATATCGGAGATAGAGTTCGCCGGGCGCTTCGACAGGGCGAAGAAAATCTGCATCACGGGATCGAACGGGAAGACCACCACGACTTCCCTGATATATTACCTGCTCAAAGAAGCCGGGCTCAACGTCGGTCTGGGAGGCAACATCGGCAAGAGTTACGCACTTCAGGTAGCCACAGAAAAGCACGATTACTACGTCTTGGAGATCAGCAGCTTCCAGCTGGATGACTGCTACGCGTTCCGACCGGACATAGCCATCATAACCAACATCACCCCGGACCATCTGGACCGCTATGACCACAAGATGGAGAATTACGTCAGGGCAAAGTTCCGCATCACGCGCAACCTCAGGCCTGAAGACTGCTTCATCTTCGACTCGGATGACGCCATCACCATAGGCCATCTCAGCCAGATAGTCATACAGGCCAAGATGCTCCCGTTCACACAGGAAAAAGAAGTGGAACAGGGTGCGTTCCTCGACGGCGACAAGATAGTGATGCGCTACGATGACAACAGGACGGACATCTATCTCAAGGATCTGGCCCTCGGTGGCAAGCACAACATCTACAATTCCATGGCAGCCGCGCTCGCCGCCAAGGCGAGCGGCATCAGCGATGATGTGATCCGCAATTCCCTGAGGACCTTCTCTCCCATCGAGCACAGGCTCGAACCGGTGCTGGAAGTAGGCGGGGTGCTGTACATCAACGACTCCAAGGCCACCAACATAGACGCCGCCTGGTACGCCCTCGAATGCCAGACACGTCCTGTGGTCTGGATAGTCGGCGGCACGGACAAGGGCAATGACTACAGTGTCCTCGACACTCTGGTACGCGACAAGGTAAAGGCCATCGTGTGTCTGGGCAAGGACAATTCAAAGATCCATGCCGCCTTCGAAGGCATCGTGGGCAAGGACAGGATGTGTGATGCCCTCTCCGCGGAAGATGCGGTCAGGAAGTCTGCGGAGTTCGCCTCCGAGGGGGATGTCGTGCTGTTCAGCCCGTGCTGCGCCAGTTTCGACCTCTTCAAGAACTACGAAGACAGGGGCAGACAGTTCAAGGAAGCGGTAAGACATCTGTAGGATGGCAGCCAAGAAGAGTTCATTCTGGAATTTCGCGGACCGCTTTGAGGGAGACAAGGTGGTCTGGATAATCGTGCTTCTGCTCTTCCTGTTTTCCATAGTATGCATGTTCTCCTCCACCTCAAGGCTTCTGGACGAGGGTGCCACGAGGGTTGACCTGGTAAAAGAACAGTTCATCGTGGTTCTGATCGGGCTCGGCATCATCATCGGGCTATACAACATCCGGAGTGTCAAGTTCTTCCGTTTTTTCAGTGCCTTCGGTTTCGCGACATCGTTCATCCTGCTGCTGCTGTTGGACACAAGGATCCAGCTCCCGTTCATGCGTGCCATCGAGATCAACGGGGCATACCGTATCCTGAAGATGGGGGCCGTGCAGGTGCACGTGTTCGAGGTGGTCAAGGTGGCGATGGTCATGTACCTCGCATTCGCCATCGATGCTCTCAAGCGGGATGCGCTGCCGCTGCGCGGGCTCAGCGAGGAGTGGAGGAAAGTGATATTCATCTACGCCCCGTTCATAATCACGTTCGTGATGATCATCCCGGGAAGCAACTCCAGTGCGCTCGTGATAGGATTCATCATGCTCATAGTGATACTGCTCGGCGGAGGCAGCGCCCGGGACATGACCCTGCTGATTCTCTCGGGTGCGGCGGCCGTGGGGGTGTGCGTGCTTGTCTACAAGTCTTCCGGCGGCAAATACATGGAACGCATAGGCACCGGCATCTCCCGCATATTGGAAAAGGAAGACTGGGAGAAGCAGTTCCTCTCTTCGCGCAAGGGCAGCATCGAATACCAGGAGGCTCTCGATGCGATGCGCCAGCCGTACAGCGCCAAGATAGCCATCCACGAGGGCGGATTTCTCGGAAAAGGCCCTGGACAGAGCACCCAGAGGTACGTAGTACCCGACATATCAGAAGATTACATGTACAGTTTCATAATAGAAGAATACGGATTCATCGGCGGAGTGCTCGTGATATTCTTGTATATATCGCTGCTCGCCAGAGGTTCGATAATCGTGCGGAACTGCGGCAAGGACCAGTTCGCCAAGTTGAGTGTCGCAGGTCTTTGCATCCTGATCTCGGGACAGGCTTTCCTGCACATGTTCGTCAACGCTGACATAGGCCCTATGACAGGCCAGACACTGCCGCTTATCAGCCACGGGACGAGTGCCTTCATCTGTTTCTGCATCGCATTCGGGGTAATCCTCTCGTTCAGCCGTATCGCGTCAAGGCGCATAGACAAGGAGACCCGGGCGGCGGCGCCGCTCATGGAGATGCACGAGAATGTGAGGGCAGGTCTGGACGAGCTGGACGCCTTTGAATCGGGAAACATGCCAAACGACGAAGATTATGGAATATAAGAAACTGAGAGTCATCATCAGCGGCGGAGGCACGGGGGGACATATCTTCCCGGCCATATCAATCGCCGACAAGCTCAAGGAAGTCAACCCGGAGACGGAGATACTCTTCGTCGGGGCCGAGGGCAAGATGGAGATGGAAAAAGTGCCGGCGCGCGGATACAATATAGTCGGTCTGCCGGTGGCCGGTCTTCAGCGCAAACTGACGGCAAAAAACATTCTGGAGGATCTCAAACTCCCCTTCAGGCTTGCCTCAAGCCTGCGCAAGGCGGGCAAGGTGATCGATGATTTCCACCCGGACATCGCCATAGGCGTGGGAGGCTACGCATCTGCCCCGCTGCTGTGGCAGGCGACCCGCAAAGGCATCCCTTCGCTTATACAGGAGCAGAACAGTTATGCCGGCCTGACCAACAAACTGCTGGCAAAAAGGGTCGGATGCATCTGCGTGGCTTACAGCGGGATGGAAAAGTTCTTCCCGGCGGACAAGATAGTGTTCAGCGGCAACCCGATACGCTCGATCATCCATCCATATACCGATGCCGACAGGCTGGAGGGACTCAGATTCTACGGACTTGATCCCGACAAGAAACACATCCTTCTCACCGGGGGAAGCCTGGGAAGCGGCACGCTCAACGCCGCGGTGCGAGCCTGGATCGCCTGCGGCTGTCCGGAAGGCGAGGGGGTGCAGTTGCTCTGGCAATGCGGCAAATACTACAAGTCCGGCATTGACGCGTTCATGGCCGGCCGCAGCTGCCCGGACATCCGCTACAGTGATTTCATCGCGAGGATGGATCTGGCATACGCCGCCGCAGACCTTGTGATCAGCCGCTCCGGAGCGTCATCGATCTCGGAGATCTGCGCCGCGCACAAGGCCGCCGTCTTTGTGCCTTCCCCGAACGTGGCGGAGGATCACCAGACACACAACGCCATGGCCCTTGTCAGCAAAGACGCCGCGGCAATGGTGAAAGACAGCGAAGCGGTGGACAAACTCATGAGGGAAGCCCTCGCGCTCGTACGCGACAGCGCAAAACTTGAAAGAATGGAGAAAAACGCGGGAGCCCTGGCCAAGACGGACGCCGCGCAGACTATAATTGACGAAGTCTACAAACTGGTATGAAATACAAGAACATATACTTCATAGGAATAGGTGGCATCGGGATGAGCGCCATCGCAAGGTTCTGCAAGTTCAAGGGATGCTCCGTCAGCGGCTACGACAGGACACGCTCGGAGCTGACGGACAAGCTTTGCGGGGAAGGTATGGACGTGCACTACACGGATGACCCTTCCTTCATCCCGGCTGATGTCAATGACACACTCGTAATATACACGCCGGCCGTCCCGGACGACATGGGAGAGCTTGTCTACGCCCGCGAACACGGATACAAGGTCCTCAAGCGCTCGCAGATGCTCGGTGAACTCACCCGCGGCGAAACCTGTCTGGCGGTCGCCGGCACACATGGCAAGACCACCACATCGACCCTCGTCGCTCACATACTCACCGAAAGCGGGATGGGATGCTCCGCATTTCTCGGAGGCATATCCAGAAACTACGGCACCAACATGCTCGTCAGCGACACTCCGACCGTGGTCGTGGAGGCAGACGAGTTCGACCGCTCATTCCTCCAGCTCCACCCGGCCATCGCAGCCATCACTGCCATGGACGCGGACCATCTGGACATATACGGCGATCTCGAGCATGTGCAGGAGGCGTTCAGGCAGTTCGCCTCGCAGGTGAGCGAGACCCTCATCCTCAAACTCGGGCTTCCTGTGAGCGGCGAGGACACCCATGCAAAGATCTTCACATACCACCTCGATGCGGCGGCCTCGGACTTCCACAGCTCCAACCTCAGGCTCGGAGAGGACGGGCACTACAGCTATGACCTCGTTTACCCGGGAGGAATCTTGAACGACATACGCGTGGGGGCCATCGGCAAAGTCAATGTCGAGAACAGCATAGCCGCGGCGGCCATCTGCCTCTGCTACGGGCTGGATGCGCAGAAGGTACGCCACGCCATCAGCACTTTCGAGGGAGCGAAGAGGCGACTTGAGCTGCACTTCAACAGAGACGGCATGACCTACATAGACGATTACGCCCACCACCCGGCGGAACTCGCCAGCGCAATCTCATCCATCAGGGAGATCTTCCCCGGACGCAAGATCACCGGCATCTTCCAGCCGCACCTTTACAGCCGTACCAGAGACTTCGCCCCCGACTTCGCACGCTCCCTGAGCCTGCTGGACAAGCTGATCCTTCTGGACATCTACCCGGCAAGGGAAGAACCCATCCCGGGAGTAAGTTCGGAAATCATCCTCAAAGATGTCACCTGCCCGGAGAAAGTCCTGCTCACCAAGGACAAGCTCATGCCTTATCTGGAGAACGAGCCGACCGATGTTCTTGTCACCCTCGGAGCCGGAGACATCGACCGCTTCGTCCCGCAGATCACTGAAATGCTCGAAGAGAAAGCAAAATGAACCGGACCGCCCGCATAATCACAGCTTCAGTCCTCGCAGCAGCACTCTGCACGGGGCTGGGTCTCCTTGTGCACAGCAGCCGTGAAGACAGGGCCGCCCTTGGATGCAGCAGGCTGGAAGTCCACTTCAAGGACAGCCTGAAGTTTGTGACGGCGGACGACATCAGAGGTTACCTTGACAGCCGTTACGGCAGATACATAGGCCAGAGACTCGACAGCGTGGACCTGCCCAGGATAGAAAGGCTCATAGAAAGCAGGAGCGCGGTGCTCAAAAGCGAAGCCTGGACCACCTCGGACGGCACACTGCACATAAGCATAACGCAGCGCGCCCCCGTGATGAGATTCCAGGACGGGGACAAGGGCTTCTACATCGCCTCCAACGGTTACATCTTCCCCCTGCACAAATCCTTCACCGCCACCGTGCGCACAGTCACTGGCAGCATCCCCGTGAATGTGCCGGACGGCTACAAGGGCGAAGCCCCCACTGAAGAGGAACGGGCATGGCTGGCCTCGATGCTTGAGATGAACAAGATTATAGAATCCTCCAGGACATGGAGGAACATCACCGACAGCATCTTCGTCAGGCCCGGAGGGGACGTGGGCCTCAAGATGAGCCGGGGAGACGAGTTATTCATATTGGGAGAGCCGCATTCCCTCAAGGAAAAATTCGCAGAAATTGAAAAATATTATGACTACATTGCGCCCTCTGTGGAAGAGGGGCACTACAAGAGTGTAAACTTAAAATACAGGAGACAAATAATATGCAGACAGAAAGATACATAGCGGCTGCGGACCTGGGCACTTCCAAGATAGCCCTCAGCGTAGCCAAAGTGGACGGTGAAGATGTGCAGATCATCTACTACAGGGAGGTGCCCTCGGACGGCATCCGCTACAGCTGCGTATTCGCACCCAAGAGGGCCGCGACAGCTCTCGAGAAGGCAGTCAAGGACGCCGAGGAAGAACTCGGGATCAAGATACTCCAGCTGGTGACAGGACTCCCCCGGTACAGCATCCGCCAGGAGTCGGCGAGCGCCAGAATGAGCCGCAGCGACCCATACTCCTGCATCACCAGAGAAGAAATCAACAACCTCAAGGGCCTCGCCATAGACAGTTACCCTCTCGAGGACGAACTCAAGGAGGAGATCTACGGGGCTGTGGCCCAGTCTTTCTCCGCCGATGACGATCTGATGTGCGCAAGCGAGGAGGACGTGATCGGCGTCACAGCCGAGAATCTCGAAGGCAATTTCAAGATCTTCATCGGCTCAAAGAAAGCATCCTCCGATCTGGACACCATGCTCAACTTCACCGGCATAGCCCCGGCACGCAAGGTGTTCGTCCCGACGGCGGTGGCACAGGCCGTGCTGACTGATGCAGAAAAAGAGAACGGCGTTGCCCTCGTGGAGGTAGGCGCCGGAGTAACCTCACTGACCATCTACAAAGGCGGGCTTCTGAGGCATTACTCCTCCATCCCGTTCGGCGGCAAGAGCATCACCGCCGACATCAAATATGAATGCGGGTTCAACGAGCGCCTCGCCGAGAACATCAAGCTCGCCTACGGCGCCTGCCAGCCTGACAAGCTCCAGTCACTGAGCGAGAAAGTGATACAGATCAACGATGACGAGAACGGCACTTACGAGCAGCTCCCGGTCAAATACCTGTCCGAGATCATCAACTGCCGCGCCAAGGAGATTATCGACGCCGTGCTCTTCCAGATCCAGGAGAGCGGATTCGCTGACAACCTGCGCAACGGCATAGTCCTCACCGGCGGCGGGGCCGAACTCGTCAATTTTGCCAACCTCTTCAAGGACATGTCGGGATATGTGGTGCGCATCGGCTTCCCGCGCACACGCAAATTCAGTTCCGGCGGCTGCGCCGGAGTGACGGAGACCTCAGCCGCAGCCACCATAGGTATGATACTTGAAGCGAAGAGGGACGCCCACCTCAACTGCATCGACGAGGCGTCGGCCCCCGTGGAAGAAAGCGGTGATGCACCCGCGCTTGACAGCGAAGGCAAGGGCGAACTCTTCCAGGGACATGATATCTCCGGGGAGGTGATAACCCCGAACCCGAAGAAAAAAAAGAAGGAGGGCAAAGACAAGATCACATGGACATCCATCTTCCGCAAGAAAGTGAGCAACAAGCTCGAAGGAGTGTTCGACGAGACGGTCGGAAACCTCTTCGACTCCATGAATTAAAACAGAGACAGATATGGAAGACACAATGATAGACAGCATCACCCCGAGCGACTGGGTGACATCAGATGACATCATCAAGGTGCTCGGTGTGGGCGGCGGCGGCTGCAATGCCGTAAGCTATATGTACCGTCAGGGCATTAAGGGATGCAGTTTTGTGGTGTGCAACACCGACTCGCAGGCCCTCAGATGCAGCCCTGTCCCGACACAGATCCAGATGGGACGCGGGCTCGGAGCGGGTACCAATCCGATCAACGGCCGCAACGCCGCCATCGAGAGTCAGGAGCAGATTGAGAAGATCGTGCTCGACTCCCATACCAAGATGCTCTTCATCACCGCCGGCATGGGCGGCGGCACCGGCACCGGCGCCGCACCTGTCATCGCCAAGATGTCAAAGGATAAGGGTATCCTCACCGTGGCAGTCGTCACACTCCCCTTCCTCAACGAGGGCAACGAGGCCCTTTCCAGGGCAATAGATGGCATCCACGAGCTTGAGAAGAATGTGGACAGCCTGCTCATCATCAACAACGAGAAGCTCCACGAATACTACGGCAACCAGCTGATACAGGACGCTTTCCCGCAGGCCGATGAGGTGCTCGCCACCGCTGTCAGGGGCATAGTGGAAATCATCAAGCAGTCCGGCTACATCAACGTGGACTTCAAGGACGTGGAGACCATGATGAAAGACAGCGGCATGGCCCTGATGGGCTGCGGCACCGGCTCGGGCAAGGACCGTATCGAGACGGCCGTCAAGGCCGCCTTCGAGTCACCCCTGCTCAACGACTTCGACCTCAAAACCGCCAAGAAGGTGCTCATCAACATCACCTGCGGCAAGAACGATCAGGGCCTGACGATGGACGACCTTAACCGCATCAACGCCAAAATAGACGAATACACCGGCCGCGCCAACAATTTCAAGCGCGGTCTGATCTGGGACGACTCCTCTGAAATCGGGGACACCATCCGCATCACCTCCATCGTGACGGGACTGCGCTTCTCCGATGTCATCGGCCCGGCTCGGGACATGGGCAACTATATCATGATCAACAAGGACTTCGTCTACGACAAGAACTCCGCCGCACGGGAGGAGGGCATCTCCCTCGCCCCGGACAGCGGCTCGCAGCAGATCGGATTCAACACAAAAAGCAATATCCGCAAGTTCAACTATGACCCGGACAAGAAACCGGCCCTGATAGTGGGCAAGGGAGACCAGCTCTCCGAACTCGAGAATGTACCGGCAATAAGAAGAATACAAAGATGAAAAGAACAAGAGTAAGATTTGCGCCGTCACCTACCGGCCCGCTTCACATGGGCGGAGTCAGGACAGCGCTCTACAACTATCTGTACGCCAAAAAGAACGGAGGGGACTTCATCCTCCGCATAGAGGACACCGACTCCCAGCGCTTCGTGCCTGGTGCGGAGCAGTACATCATCGACTCTCTCCGCTGGTGCGGCATCATCCCCGACGAGGGGGTAGACGAGAACGGGAAGGTGGTGGAAGTGCCGTCGGAGAAGCACCCGCACGCCCCGTACCGCCAGAGCCAGCGCAAAGACATCTACCGCAAATACGCGGAACTGCTCGTGGAGAGCGGGTGGGCCTACTATGCCTTCGACACTCCGGAAGATCTGGAACTGATGCGCTCCCGCAGTGAGAATGCCGGCATCACTTTCATCTACAATCATCTGACCAGAGGCCAGATGCGAAACTCCCTCTCCCTCCCGCAGGATCAGGTGGAGGAGATGCTCAGCACCCGGACCGACTGGACCATAAGGTTCAAGATGCCGGAAGACATGACAGTGGAGATGGACGACCTCATCAGAGGCCATATCGAAGTCAACACTGCCACCCTCGATGACAAGGTGCTGTGGAAAAGGGCTGACGAGCTCCCGACCTATCATCTGGCCAACATCGTGGATGACCACCTGATGGAAATCACTGAAGTCATCCGCGGAGAAGAATGGCTTCCGTCCCTGCCGCTGCACTACCTTCTCTACAGGGCCTTCGGCTGGGAAGAGACGATGCCGCGGTTCGCACATCTCCCGCTTCTTCTCAAGCCTGTCGGCAACGGCAAACTCAGCAAGCGTGACGGAGACAAGATGGGATTCCCTGTGTTCCCGCTTGCCTGGACTAATGCTGAAGGCGAGACTTCCCGAGGCTACCGCGAGGACGGGTATTTCCCTGACGCATTTGTGAACATGCTCGCCATGCTCGGCTGGAATCCCGGCACGGAACAGGAAATTTTCACCATGCCGGAGCTCATACAGGCATTCTCCCTGGAGAAAGTCGGCAAAGCAGGAGCCAAATTCAACCCGGAAAAAGCCAGATGGTTCAACCGCGAGTATCTCAGGGCCAAGCCTGACGAGGAGCTTGCCGACCTGTTCATCCCGATGCTGGAAGCGAAGAAGCTCAATGTCGAGCGCAGCTATGTGATGGCGGTGATAGCCCTCACCAAGGACAGGGCGACTTTTGTCAAGGATTTCTGGGACATCGCCGCGTGCCTCTTCATAGCTCCGTCAGAATATGCAAAGTACGGAGTAAAGGCAGGAGCCGCCTCGGCTAAACCGGCGGACGGAAGGCCTGCCGATCCGCGCGCCAAGGTGTACGACGACAGCCTCACCGCACCTTTCCTCGCCAAGGACGTGGACAAGTTCTGGTACGAGGACATCTATCAGGACGCTCTCCGTGCGGTGGAGAACTCCGATGCGGACACGCTTGAGGGTTTCATCCGCGCCGAAGGCATGCCTGTCGGCAAGGTGATGAATCTCATCCGTCTCGCGCTCACCGGTTCTTCAAGCGGACTCGGGATCCACGACATGATGACGCTCATCGGCAAGGGCGAGACCCTCAGCCGCCTGCACTACATCAAGGAGCGCCTGGGGTAGCCATATACACGTGTACGTTTGTGTGCACGCATAACAGTGGAGGGGTTTCCTGGCTCAAAACAGGAAATATTGCTATAGGACAGGGACTCCACGGGCTCAAAACAAAATATCGCCCGTGGAGCCCCTGTCCTGTCCTATACAGAAGATCGAGTTATAGTCGGCTGAAATCTAATATCTCGGAATTCGTCCTAAATGCAATCTGAACTACCCCAGCATCGCGAGGGCGTCGTCGAGAGAGAGGGCGTCGTCGATGGTGAAACCGCCGTTGCGGGTGCGGCGGAGAGAACTCAAGAAGGCACCGCTGCCGAGAGCCTCACCAAGGTCACGCGCAAGGGCGCGGATATATGTCCCTTTGCTGCAGGCTACGCGTATCATGGCTGTCGGGAGTGAATACCCGCTGATGTCTGCCACATTGATCCGGGAGCTCCGTCCGTCACCTGAAGAAGGGGCCGCAAATTCCGGCACACCATAAGAAAGCAACTCCAGATCGTGGATTTCTATCCTGCTTGCGCGGATAAGATCCGACCCCTCTTCGAGCCGCCCCTGACGATAAAGCCTACGCGCAGTCTCGTATGCGCGCACACCATCTACAGACTTGGCACTGAAAAGCGGGGCCACCTGCATCTGCGCCCCGACAAAGGAAGGCAGGACAGAGCGGACACTCTCCTCGCTCACCCCGTCCAACGGGCACTCCCTGTCAATCTCCTTCTCAAGATCATACGAGGCGGTAGTGGCGCCGAAAGTGACACCGGCGACATATTCCTTTGGAGAGGCCTGGAGGGACTCCGCCTTCTTGGTGGCCTCCCCTATGCAGACGAGGAGTATGCCGGTCGCGAGCGGGTCCAGCGTCCCGGCATGGCCGACCTTGAGGTTCTTCTTACCGAAATGTCTGACAGCGGCGAACTTGATCTTGCGTATCACGTCCGCCGAAGTCCAGCGATAGGGTTTGTCTATCGGAAGTATTATCCCCTCCGGATAGGAGGAAATGTCATTCGCAAACAATCTTGTCAATTCTTCTCTGATGCCGTCCCCCGGCAAACTGGGTCTCGAGCCATGCACGCACCATCATCACGGCCATCCGGTATGAGACGAAGCGTGCCGGCATCACGAGCACATTGGCGTTGTTGTGGGCTTTCACAAGCTTGGCGACCTCGACATTCCAGGCAAGCCCGGCCCTGATGCCGCGGTGGTGGTTGAGGGTTATGGCCATCCCGTTGCCTGTACCGCAGATGGCGATCCCGGCATCCACCTCCCCCTTCTCGACAGCATACCCGAGAGGGTGCGCAAAGTCAGGGTAATCACAACTTTCAGGGCTGTCCGTACCGAAATTGACGACCTCGTACCCCTTGCCGACAAGGTACGAAATGAGGCGGGTCTTGTAGTCAAGCCCGGCATGGTCACTGCATATTCCTATTTTCATATCCGTTTAATTTATATGAGTCTGTATTCTTTCAGCCTGGCGCGGCACTCACGCCAATCGGGGCAAAGGCTGCCGAGCAGGGCATGGAACTCCGGGCCATGGTTCATTTGCTTGAGATGGCAGAGTTCGTGCAACATGACATAATCCCTCAAATGCTCCGGCAATCTCATAAGGTTGAGGTTCAGGTTGATGTTTCCCTTGGATGAGCAGCTTCCCCAGTTGGAGACATTGTGCTTGATGCGTACCTGGTTGAACTCGAACCCGTGCATGGCGGCGAGTTCGCGCAGACGACCCGGCAGGAAAGCTTTCGCCTGAGCGCGCAACTGGAGAGTCTCAGCTGTCTCCTTGAGGACACGTCTCGGCCTGCGGCGGACGATGCGGAACACCAGTGCCCTATTTCCCAAGTTTCTTGCGGAGCTCATTTATCATGTCCACGGTCATCGACTCCAGATCGTAGTCCGGCTTCCATCCCCATTCTTCCCGCGCACAACTGTCATCCATCCTGTCAGGCCAAGAATCGGCTATGCCCTGGCATACGGGATTTATCTCGTAGCGCATGCGGAAGCCCGGGATGTGCTCGCGGATCTTCGCACTGAGGATCTCCGGATCGAAGCTCATCGAGGCGATGTTGAACGAGTTGCGGTGCACCAACCGGGTCGGGTCTGCGTTCATGATGTCCACGGCGGCCTTGAGCGCGTCTGGCATGTACATCATGTCCATGAAAGTCCCGGCTTTGATCGGGCAGACGAATTCCTCACCCTTCACGGCCGCATAATAGATGGTCACGGCATAGTCGGTGGTGCCCCCTCCGGGCAGGGTCACATGGGAGATCAGGCCAGGAAAACGCACGGAACGCGTATCGACACCGTATTTCGTATGATAATAATCACTCAGCAGTTCAGTGGCCACCTTGGTCACCCCGTACATGGTACGCGGACGCTGGATCGTGTCTTGAGGGGTGAGCACACGTGGCGTCTCCGGGCCGAACGAGCCTATGGAACTCGGGGTGAAGACTGCGCATCCCTTCTCGCGCGCGATTTCAAGAATGTTGATGAGCCCGTTGATCTGAATGTTCCAGGCGAGCAGTGGCTTGCTTTCGGCTGTCGCGGAGAGTATGGCGGCAAGGTTGTAGACGGTGTCTATCTTGTACTTCGACACTATCCCGGCAAGCTGCCCGGCATTGAGGACATCGGCCTCTTCGCACGGTCCGCTTTCGAGCAGCACACCCTTGGGCTCTGCCCCGCGGACATAGCCCGCCACCACATTGCCCCCGGGATACAAGCCCCTGAGTTTCATCGTCAGTTCCGAGCCGATCTGCCCTGTGGAACCGACCACGAGTATATTTTTCATATCGAAATGTGCATTGATATTTGCTGCGAATATACAAAAAAATCGTAATTTTGCAGGAACTGACACACATACCACCATGTACGGCAAATTCAAGCAGCATCTCCAGGACGAGCTCACATCCATAAAGGAAGCCGGCCTGTACAAGAACGAACGGGACATCACCTCCGCACAGTCAGCGGAAATAACACTTCAGGACGGTTCCAAAGCCCTGAATTTCTGCGCCAACAACTATCTGGGGCTCGCGGATTCCCCACGGCTCATCGAAGCTGCGGAAAAAGCGATGCGCACCCACGGCTTCGGCATGTCCTCCGTCCGCTTCATCTGCGGCACCCAGGACCTGCACAAAGAACTTGAAGCGGCGGTATCGGACTTCTTCCGCACCGAAGACACCATCCTGTACGCTTCCTGCTTCGACGCCAACGGCGGACTCTTCGAACCTCTCCTGACTTCCGAAGACGCCATCATCTCGGACGCCCTCAACCATGCATCCATCATCGACGGGGTGCGCCTGTGCAAGGCTGTCCGCTACCGCTATGCCAACGCAGACATGGAAGACCTCGAGCGCTGCCTCAAGGAGGCCCAGGCCCAGAGATTCCGCATCATCTGCACGGACGGAGTGTTCTCCATGGACGGCAACGTGGCCCCCATGGACAAGATCTGCGACCTTGCCGAAAAATATGACGCCCTTGTCATGGTGGATGAAAGCCACTCCGCCGGTGTAGTAGGCAGGACAGGGCATGGTGTCGCGGAGCAGTTCGGCTGCTACGGCCGCATAGACATATTCACCGGCACCCTCGGCAAGGCCTTCGGCGGCACTGTCGGCGGATTCACCACCGGACGCAAGGAGATCATAGACATGCTCCGCCAGCGTTCACGTCCGTACCTCTTCTCCAACTCCCTGCCGCCTATGATAGTCGCTGGCGGCATCGAGATGTTCAAGATGCTCAAGGAAAGCGATGAACTGCACGACCGTCAGCAGGAGAACGTCAAATACTTCCGCGAGAAGATGCTCTCCGCGGGCTTCGACATCAAGCCCACCCAGTCAGCCATCTGCGCCGTGATGCTCTACGATGCCAGACTTTCCCAGGAATTCGCATCAAAGATGGCCGGGGAAGGAATATTCGTGACCGGGTTCTACTACCCGGTGGTGCCTAAAGGCCAGGCCCGCATCCGCGTCCAGCTCTCCGCAGCGCACACAAGAGAGCAGCTCGACAAGGCCATAGCGGCATTCATCAAAGTCGGCAAGGAACTTGCGGTGATAAAATAACAGCAGCACATGAAAAAACCTTCAGTCATATTGTCAGCCTTGACAGCAGGGGCCATGCTCCTGGTCTCCTCCTGCGGAAAGCAGGAAGGAGATGAATTCGCATATCTCTACGAAAACCTCCCGTTCAAGATGGAAAAGGTCGCAAGACCGTCCATCCCTGACCTCCGCGTGAACATCAAAGATTTCGGAGGGGTCGGAGACGGAGTCACCCTCAACACGGAAGCTTTCGCCAAAGCGATGAAGCATCTGTCAGACAAAGGAGGCGGACATCTCGACGTACCGGCGGGGATTTGGCTTACCGGCCCGATAGAGATCCTGAGCAACTGCGACCTGCACGTCACACCCAACGCCGTCATAATCTTTGACCCGGACAGGGACTTGTATCCTATCATCAAGACCGTCTTCGAAGGGCTCGACACCCGCAGATGCGAATCCCCTATCCACGCCGAGGGGGCACGCAACATATCCATCACCGGAGGCGGAGTGATCGACGGCAGCGGAGAAGCCTGGAGGATGGTCAAGAAGTCCAAACTTACCGAGGGCGAGTGGAAGAAGCTCGTCGCCTCCGGCGGAGTGGTCAGCCGGGACGGCCGTATCTGGTATCCGGACGAAGGTTTCGAGACAGCGTCCAAGATCAGCAACATGAATGTGCCTCCTTCCGAGCTCACGGATGAGCAGTGGAACAGCATAAAGAGTTTCCTCCGCCCTAACATGGTTTCCCTGCGCAACTGCGAGAACGTGCTGCTGGAGGACTGCACATTCCAGAACTCACCTTGCTGGAACGTACATCCTCTCATGTGCAAGAACCTGATAGTCAACCGTGTCAACATCCGCAACCCATACTATTCCCAGAACGGGGACGCCATTGACGTGGACAGCTGCGAGAACGTGCTCATCACCAACTCCACCTTCGATGCGGGTGATGACGGCATCTGCATCAAATCAGGCAAGGATGCCGATGGCAGACGCAGGGCCCGCCCTTGCAAGAACCTTATCGTGGACAACTGCACAGTGTTCCACGGACACGGCGGATTCACCGTCGGCAGCGAGATGAGCGGCGGCGTGGAGAACATCAAGGTGTCCAACTGCCGTTTCCTCGGCACGGATGTCGGTCTGCGCTTCAAGAGCACCAGAGGCCGCGGCGGAGTCGTCAAGAATATCTACATCAGCGACATCTACATGAAGGACATAGTGGCCGACGCCATCCTTTTCGACCTGTTCTACGGCGGCAAATCAGCAGTGGAAGCCGCAGCGGAAAAGGATGAGACCATCAACGTTCCGGCCGTACCGGTGGACGAGACCACCCCTGAGTTCCGCGACATATACATAAGCAACGTCTGCTGCAACGGTGCCGCAAGGGCCATGCTCTTCAACGGACTTCCGGAAATGCCTGTCACCAACATCAACGTGAGCGACTGCACCATCACCGCCGATGAAGGCATCACGCTGCGCAACTCTCAAGACATAACTTTCAAGAACGTGAAGTGCTTCCCTGAAAGCGGAGATGCCATCACAACCGTAAGAGTAAAGAATTTCAACAATATATGAAAATGAAAAAACTGATCCCGACCATTCTGGCACTTGCGGCGCTAGTATCGTGCGCCGACAAGGCAGAACCTATGTCCGAGAAAATGGTGCGCTCGCAGATGTCACGCTGCCCCGAGCCGACATATCTCGACTACCTCAACGGCAAGCTCAAGTGGGGCTACACCCCGGGGCTTGAGTTGAAAGCTTTCCTCGATGTCTATGACACCTACGGGGGACAGGACATCTACGACTATGTCCACCTGTGGTACGACGACATAGTCAACTCTGACGGAACCATCAAGACCTACTCGGTCGAAAAATACAATGTGGACCTGATTTGCCCGGGACGCTCGCTCTTCTATTTCTACGACAAGACCGGGGAGGAGAAATACCGCAAGGCCATCGAGCTGATAAAGACCCAGATCGACGGCCAGCCGAGGACAAGCGAAGGCGCATTCTGGCACAAACAGATATATCCTCACCAGATATGGCTTGACGGAGTCTATATGGCAGAGCCGTTCTACGCCGAATACGCCAAGAGATACCTGAGCGGAGCGGAACAGGCCGAAGCCTACAAGGAGATCGTCAATGAGTTCCTCACCGCAGCAAAGCACACATACGACCCTGCCACCAAACTCTATCGCCACGCCTGGGACGAATCACGCTCCATGTTCTGGTGCGACCCTCAGACCGGCCAGAGCCAGCACTGCTGGGGCCGCGCTCTCGGCTGGTACTGTATGGCCATAGTGGAGGTGCTGGACTACCTTCCGGCAGATTTGGCGGAGAGACAGAGCCTGATAGATCTTCTGAGAAGCATCTGCGCGGAGCTCCCGAAATGGGCCGATCCACAGAGCGGAGTGTGGTACCAGGTTCTCGACCAGCCGGGCCGCGAGGGCAACTACCTCGAAGCCACCTGCTCCGCAATGTTCAGCTACACCTTCCTCAAAGGCATACGGATGGGTTACCTCGACAAGGACCTGCTTCCTTACGCCAAGAAAGTGTATGAAGATATCGTCAAGGAGTTCATCTCCACCGATGCACAGGGGCGCATAAGCCTCGAAAAGTGCTGCTCGGTAGGAGGCCTGGGCGGCAGCAGCAAGCGTATGGGGGATTTCGCATACTACCTCAGCGAGCCCGTGAGGCCTAACGACTCCAAGGGTGTCGGCCCGTTCATCTGGGCTTCGCTCGAAATGGAAAGACTCAAATAAAACAACACACTATTTAATCATTAGTTATCATTATGGCAAACAATCCATTCTCACTTGAAGGAAAGAACGCCTGGATCACAGGCGCTTCCTATGGAATCGGCTTCAACATCGCGAAAGCTTTCGTTGCCGCCGGCATCAAGAACATCATCTTCAATGACATCAACGAGGAGTTCCTCGAGAGGGGCCTCAACAACTACAAGGAGGCAGGTATAACAAACGTCAAGGGATATGTCTGCGACGTGACCAAGGAAGACGACGTAAGGGCACTCGTGGAGAAGATCCACGATGAGGTCGGCAACATCGACATCCTCGTCAACAACGCCGGCATCATCAAGCGCATCCCTATGCACGAGATGACCCGCGCACAGTTCCAGCAGGTTATCGACATCGACCTCGTAGGTCCGTTCATCGTATCCTCAGCCGTGCTTCCTGAGATGATGGAGCGCCACGAGGGCAAGATCATCAACATGTGCTCAATGATGTCTGAGCTCGGACGCGAGACCGTCTCAGCATACGCAGCGGCCAAGGGCGGCCTAAAGATGCTGACCCGCAACATCTGCGCAGAGTACGCCGAGTACGGAATCAACTGCAACGCCATCGGGCCTGGCTACATCGCTACCCCGCAGACCGCTCCGCTCCGTGAGCGCCAGCCGGACGGCAGCCGCCATCCTTTCGACCAGTTCATCGTAAGCCGCACCCCTGCAGGACGCTGGCTCCAGCCTGAGGAACTCGGCGGACCGGCAGTGTTCCTCGCCTCACACGCATCCGATGCTGTCAACGGCCATGTCCTCTATGTGGACGGCGGTATCCTCGCTTACATCGGAAAACAGCCTAAGTAACTGATATGAAGCTCAATTGTCAAGTACGTCAGGCTTCAAGCAACATCGACGCGAAGCACTACGACACCGAGCGCATCCGCAAGGAGTACCTCGTGGAGAATGTGATGGTCGCTGACGAGATCAACATGGTATACTCCATGTTTGACCGTATCATCGCCGGCGGCGCAGTCCCTGTAAATGAAGACCTGAAGCTCTCGGCCCCGGAGATCCTCCGAGCCGACTTCTTCACCCAGCGCCGCGAACTCGGCATAATCAATGTCGGTGGCGCAGGTACGGTGGTCGTAGGCGATGAGGAATATCATCTTGAGTACAAGGAGGCCCTCTACGTAGGCCGCGGCAACCGCGACGTCATCTTCAAGAGCGACTCATCCGAAAAGCCGGCACGTTTCTACTTCTGCTCCGCCACCGCGCACCGCGAGACCGGAGTGAAGAAAGTCAGCAAGAAAGACGCGGTGGTGATGCACCTCGGCTCTCTGGAGGAATCCAACGAGCGCACCATCAACCGTCTCCTCGTCAAGGAAGTCGTCCCTTGCTGCCAGCTTCAGATGGGCATGACCGAACTTGCTCCGGGAAGCACCTGGAACACCATGCCGGCCCACACCCACGACCGCCGCATGGAGGTGTACTTCTACTTCGAGCTCCCTGAGGACGCGGCAGTATGCCACTTCATGGGAGAGCCGCAGGAGACCCGCCATATCTGGATGCACAACGAGCAGGCGGTCATCTCTCCGCAGTGGAGCATCCACTCCGCCTGCGCGACCCGCAACTACACCTTCATCTGGGGTATGTGCGGCGAGAACGATGACTACAACGATATGGACTGGTGCGCGACGAAAGATCTCAAGTAAAGATGAAAAAAATTTTTCTTGCACTTGCTCTCTGCGCAGGACTTTGCGCATGCAGCTCTCAGAGTGAACAAAAAGTAATGGCACGCTACGTGCCCGAGAGAGCTGATGATTTCGTCTTCGAGAACAACCTCATAGCCGGCCGCATCTACGGCAAGGCCCTTGAGGGCAACCCGACTTCCCCGGGCATCGACATCTGGGTGAAGATGCCGGGAGGGCTCGTGGCCGATGAATGGTATGCCGAAGCTCAGAAAGACCCGTCATACTATCATCACAACCACGGCGGAAAGGACTGCTATAAGGTGGCTGTCAGCCTCGGAGGAGGTGCCTCAGTACCTTACATCGACGGAGAGTTGTGGTATCCCGCCACGAACTGGCGTTCTTACGATATGCTCGAGGAGAGTGCCGACAAGGTTGTCTTCGTCCTTCACTATCCTGAGTGGGAAGCGGCAGGTGTCAAGGTCAGCCTCGACAAGAAGTTCACCGTGACCCCCGACACCTACTTCACAAAGGTCGAGGACACCTACACCGTCAGCGGTGCGGACTCCATCTGCGTGGCTGCCGGAGTGTTCCGTCACCCGGGACAGGACACAATCGAAGATGAGCTCGTAGGCACCGACCGCTATGCCATCTGGGAGCACGCTTCCGACCAGAGCGTAGAGCCGGAGGACGGAATGCTTGGAGTCGCGGTGTATGTGCCCGGGGCTGAATCCGTCAGCGTAACCCCTGACGGGGCCCACGGCATCTGCACCAGGACAGTCAAGTCAGGCGAACCTTTCACCTACTACTTCGGCTCATGCTGGTCCAAGGCGGACGTCAAGACCGCCGCAGACTGGTTCGATATCGTGAACAAACTCAAATAGGCTCTTCCAGTCTATACAACCGACGGCTCCGTGCAGCGTCATTTTTCGCGGCACGGGGCTTTTTTTGAAAAAACAACACCACAAGATGATAACACTGATGCTTGGACTCCTGCTCCAGATGCCGGGAGTCATTGAATGGACGGCAGACAAACACCCGGAAGTGCTGCAGGTCCTCGGAGAACCGAAAATCATAGAGACAAACCTCGGGAATGCCGTCGAGTTCGACGGCGTTGACGACGGGGTGTTTATGGACAGCATTCCTGTCTCCGGGATGGAGGAATTCACCATCGAGATGATATTCAACCAGTATCCCGGCAGCGCATTCGAGCAGAGATTCATGCACATGGGAGCCTACGGCGGCGCAAGAGTGATGTTCGAGAGCCGAGTAAACCCGGACAAAACATGGTACTTTGACGCTTTCGTACACCTAGGAAGCAAGGAGGAATCCCGCGCACTCATAGATCCGCAGCTGACCCACCAGTGCGGACAGTGGTACAACCTCACACTTACAGCCGGAAAAGACGGACTTAAGAGCTACGTGGACGGAGTGCTCCAGTGTAGCGCGGATCTCCCGTACAAGCCGGTCATCAGCGAAGGCAAGACCTCGCTCGGAGTGCGTCAGAACAAAGTCTGCTGGTTCAAGGGTGCAATCTACAAACTCCGCATAACCCCAAAGATTCTTAAGCCGGAAGAGTTCCTGCGCGACCAGGACGAACTGAACAGCCTGCCGTACAAGGACGCTTCCCTGCCGGCCGCTGAGCGCGCTGAAGACCTGCTCGGACGTCTGACCCTGGAGCAGAAAGTGTCTCTTATGATGAACTCAAGCCCGGCCATCCCGGAACTCGGGATCCGCGAATACGACTGGTGGAACGAGGCTCTGCACGGCTGTGCGAGGGCCGGCATCGCTACCGTATTCCCGCAGGCTATAGGCATGGCCTCATCATGGGACGATGAGCTGCTCAAAGAAGTGTTCACCATCGCCGGAGACGAGCAGCGCATCAAGTTCAAGCAGGCAAGACGTGCAGGCAAAGTAACAAGATACCACGGACTTACCGTATGGACGCCAAACATCAACATATTTCGCGACCCGCGCTGGGGACGCGGTCAGGAGACCTATGGAGAGGACCCGTATCTGACATCACGTTTCGGATATGCAGCAGTCACAGGATTGCAGGGAGAAAGTGACGGCAAGTACGACAAGCTGCACGCCTGTCTGAAGCACTACGCCGTGCACAGCGGCCCTGAAGGCACAAGGCACAGTTTCGATGTGTCAGTGTCCTACCGCGATTTCATAGAGACCTACCTCTATTCTTTTGAAAAACTCATAAAGACGACTGACGTCCAGGAGGTGATGTGCGCCTACAACCGTCTGGACGGTAAACCTTGCTGCGGCAATGACCAGCTCCTCACACAGCTCCTCCGTGAGAAGTGGGGTTACAGGGGACTTGTCACAAGCGACTGCGGAGCTATCAATGACTTCTTCAAAGCCGGCGGCCACCGCACTTTCCCGAATGATCCGTCTTCAGCTGCGGCAAATGCAGTCCGCACTGGCACCGACCTCGAATGCGGAAGTTCATACAAGCATCTTCTGGAGGCCGTGGCCGAAGGAAAAATATCAGAAGACGACATCGATGTCTCCCTGCGGAGACTGCTCACCGCCCGCTTCAGGCTCGGCGAGATGGACCCGGACTCCCTTGTAAGCTGGAACTCCATATCAGAGGACAGGCTCGCCTGCGATGAATCCCGTGCGGTCGCACTCAAGATGGCCCACGAATCCATGGTGCTCCTGCAGAACGACGGACTCCTGCCTCTCGGCAGGAGCGGCGTAAAATACGCCGTCATCGGCCCTAACGCCGCTGACTCCGTCGTCCTCAACGGCAACTACAACGGCACCCCGCGCTCATCGGTGACCGCCATCGAAGGCATCAGGGCCAAGATCGGAGCGCCCAATGTGACCACCGACCCTTCAGAGGCCGACATCGTCATATATGTCGGCGGCATCAGCCCGAGACTGGAAGGCGAAGAGATGAAGTACAACGACATCCCGGGCTTCAACAAGGGCGACCGCACCACGATTGAACTCCCTATGGACCAGCGCCGTGAGATTGCGGCTCTGCACGCCGCAGGAAAGAAAGTGGTCCTTGTCAACATGTCAGGCTCCGCCATGGGACTGCTGCCTGAGAGCCGCATCTGCTCAGCCATCCTCCAGGCATGGTATCCCGGGGAGGCGGGCGGCACAGCCATAGCCGACGTGCTGTTCGGAGACTATAATCCGGCGGGGCGTTTGCCTGTCACATTCTACCGGAGCAACAAGGATCTCCCGGACTTCAACGACTACGACATGGCCGGCCGTACCTACCGCTTCTTCGAGGGCAAGCCTCTCTTCGCATTCGGCCA
>DJQV01000017.1:39192-77610 GCA_002438805.1 Bacteroidales bacterium UBA6377 | reverse complement strand
CTCTACATCCGCAAGGACGAGGACAAGAACGGCCCGAAGATGTCGCTCCGCGGATTCCGCAGAGTAAGCATCCCTGCAGGGCAGAGCACTGAAGTCAGCATCCCGCTCGATGAAGAGACCTTCAAGACCTACGATGAAGCCTCAGGCGAGATGAAAGCCACCCCGGGACACTTCACCCTGTTCTACGGCCCAAGCTCGGATCCGGCAACTCTCAAGACCATAAAAATTCACAACAGATAATGAACACCATCCTTTCATTGCTCGCCTCCTTGCTCATGATTGCACCGGGAGGGGGCAAGTACACCAACCCTATCCTGTTCTCCGACTACTCCGATCCTGATGTGATCCGTGTCGGGGACGACTACTGGATGACGGCTTCGTCGTTCACCTGTTTTCCCGGACTCCAGATCCTGCACTCCACCGACCTCGTGGACTGGGAGATTGCCGGGGCTGCTCTCCCCGAGATGGGGCCCGCCTTCGATGCGCCTTCCCACGGCAACGGGGTGTGGGCACCGTGCATCCGTTACCACGACGGCCGCTACTGGATTTTCTGGGGCGATCCGGATAAGGGCATTTTCCAGATCAACACCACCGACCCGCGCGGCGAGTGGAGCAAACCGCACCTTATCCTGGAGGGAAAGGGGATGATTGACACGAGTCCTCTCTGGGATGACGACGGCAGGGTGTACCTCGTCCATGCATGGGCCGGCTCGCGTGCCGGTTTCAAGAGCATCCTCAACGTCTGCGAACTTGACAAGGACTGCACCCGCGTGATCTCCGACCAGGTACTCGTATTCGACGGCAAGAAGACCGGAGACGACACCGTGGAGGGGCCGAAATTCTACAAACGCGACGGCTGGTACTACATCTTCGCCCCGTCGGGCGGAGTTAAGGAAGGCTGGCAGTTGGTTCTGCGCTCCCGCAATGTCTACGGCCCGTATGAGAAACGCACCGTGCTCCATCAGGGCAACACCGACATCCACGGCCCGCACCAGGGCGGCTGGGTGACCGATGTGGCCGGGGACGACTGGTTCATCCACTTCGAGGACCGCTATTCCTGGGGACGCGTCTGCCACCTGCAGCCTATGACCTGGGACAAGGACGGCTGGTGCATCATCGGCACCGACCAGAACGGCGACGGCATCGGCGAGCCGGTGCTCAACTACCGCAAGCCGGCAGTGGCGGAGCAGTACAAAGGCAAAAAGCTCCAGGGCGTGAGCGCCCTTGCGACCACGACCGGGTTCACCGGCACCTCCATCCCGCTCAACTGGCAGTGGGAGGCGAACCCGAAGTTCCACTGGTTCATGCTCAACCCGTCTCTGGGTTGCCTGAGGCTCAACTGCATCAAGAACCCGGAGGGATGGAAGAACCTGCGCGACACGCCTAACATCCTGGCGCAGAAAGTTGTAGGACCGAGCACCGAGTTCACCACGAAGTTCGTCTACCGCCCGTCTTATGATGGCGAGAGGGTCGGCGTGGTCCTTACCGGACGCAGCTACAGCACCATCGAGCTCAACTATGACGGGCAGAACGTGAGCCTCGTACGACGTGACTGCATCGATGCCAACAAGGGCGCAGCCGAGCAGACACTCTGCAGCACCGGGCTTGAGAAACAGCCTTTCGTGACGGTCTGGGTACGTGTCAAGGTGGGCAAGGACTGCCTCACAACGTTCTCATACAGCCTCGACGGCAAGAAATTCAAGACATTCGGGCCTGAGTTCAAGGGCCGCGAAGGCGACTGGATCGGCGCCAAGATCGGTTATTTCGCCACCGCCACCATCCAGAAAAATGACGGGGGCTCCGTAGAAGTCTATTAGAAGTTGATACAATGACACATTCTACATTTTTGACGCGGGTTTTCGTCTCTCTCACCCTGCTTTCAGCCACCTGCGGCATGCATGCCCAGACCAAAAAGGGGCTGACCGAGACCGACCCCGCATTCTACAAGACGGACGAGGCCCGCATCATCGGTGACCAGGTGCTCGCCTACCAGAGGTGCACAGGCGGCTGGCCTAAAAACATCGACATGTCACGCCGCCTCACGGAGAAGGAACTTGCCAAGGTGCTGGAGGACAAGTCCAGGACCGATGACTCCACCACCGACAATGATGCCACCACCACCCAGATGACCTACCTTGCAAGGCTCTGGGACGCCACACGCGATGCTCGCTACCGGGAGGGATTCAACAAGGGCGTGGAATATCTTCTAAGCGGGCAGTACGACAACGGCGGCTGGCCGCAGTTCTGGCCGGGGATGAGGGGCTACCAGGTCAACATCACCTACAACGACGATGCTATGACAAGCACCCTCAACCTCTTCAACGACATCATCCACGACACAGCCCCATATACCGCCGGACTGGTGGACGACGGGATGAAGGCCAGGCTTCAGACTTCATTCGACAAGGGCATCGAGTGCATCCTTGCCACCCAAATCAAGGTTGGCGGCAAACCGACGGTGTGGTGTCAGCAGAACGACCCCGAGACTCTGGAGCCTGCCGGAGCGCGCGCATTCGAGTTGCCGTCCTTCTGCTCGGCGGAAAGCGTCCCTATTGTACGGCTGCTCATGGAACTCCCGAAGCCGGACAAGAGGGTAAAGGAAGCCGTACACGGCGCGATGAAGTGGTTCGACAAATACAAGTTGACAGGGTTCAGGGTCGAACGCACCACCGACAAATACGGAGCCCGGGACACAAGGCTCGTCGAAGACCCTTCGGCGCCGGCCATCTGGGCCAGATTCTATGATCTTGAGCGGTGCGAGCCTTTCGTCTGCGACCGTGATGGGATCATGCGCCGCCGTCTGGAGCAGATAGGACGCGAACGCCGCAGCGGATACAGCTGGTACAGCCGCCGGCCTGCCGACCTCTACCCTCTCTACGAGGAGTGGGCGGAGAAACACGACCCGCGCCACAAGGCGAAAATAAGCCTCAAGACCAAGGGCGCAAACGAGAACGGAACCATCGACATGTTCCGTGAGCCGGTCCTCAATCCTAAAGACTACAATGTGGTGGTCAAGCCTGGCGAGAGCATCCAGGCGGCCATAGACAAGGCCCCGGCAAACGGACAATTCAAGATCCTGGTACGCAAGGGTGAATACAGGCAGACACTCAACATAGACAAGCCGGGGATCATCCTGGTCGGAGAAGACAGGGACAACACCGTGATCGCCCTCTCCGAAGCCGACCTCAAGCCGGGCGAGAAAGAGCCCGGGACAATCATAAACCTCGGGACAGGAGCAGACGACTGCATCATCAGCGGGTTCACGGTCCGCAACGAGTTCGACGCCACCCCGACAGCTGACATGCAGCCGCACTGGGTCAAGCACCGCTTCACAATCAAAGGCGCAGCCACCAGGACCATCATAGTCAACTGCACCATCACCTCCCGGGGCAACGATGCCCTGGCCCTCTGGGCCAAGGGCGGAGGCATGTACTACCATGCCGACCTTGACATCGAGTGCCCGGGAGTCGATTTCATCTGCCCGCGCGGCTGGTGCTACGCCACACGCTGCCGCTTCTATGGAGGAGGCAGGGCCATGATCTGGCACGACGGGAGCGGAGACAAGGACATGAAGTTCGTGATCAACAATTCCGACTTCGACGCTTCCACCCCTACACTGCTGGGCCGCTACCACCACGATCACCAGTTCTACATCCTCAACTCCGTTATGGGCAGCAACATCCTCAACCGTGACATCATGTATGCCTACTCCGACAAGGTTCTCGACCCGTGCGAACTCGGACAGAGGATATACTACCGGAGCAATGTCCGTCAGGGCGGACAGAGCGGCTGGCTGGACGACAACCTTGACAAGGCCCCCGACCCGAAAGAGTTCTGGAGTCTGACCGCCTTGAGCACATTCGAGAAGAAATGGGATCCGGAGAGCCGCCTGCGTGATGTCTGGAGACTCATCGCCTATTAGGTTTTAAGCACGGAAATTGTTAAATTTGAAATCTGATTAAAACACCACTTACTATGCCATTCATCAACGATGATTTCATGCTTTCCAACGCCACCGCTCGGAAGCTTTACCACGGGCACGCTGAGAAGATGCCGATTATTGACTATCACTGCCATCTTGTGCCTCAGCAGATTGCCGAAAATATCCAGTTCAGGGACATAACCCAGCTCTGGCTTGTGGATGGTCACTACGGAGACCACTACAAGTGGAGGGCCATGAGGGCCAACGGAGTATCTGAGGACTATCTCACAGGCGGCAAGCACAGCGCCTGGGAGACCTTCGAGAAATGGGCCGAGACTGTCCCTTACACCATGCGCAACCCTCTCTACCACTGGACCCACCTTGAACTCAGCAGAGTGTTCGGAATCGACAAGCTCCTCAGCCCGGCCACTGCCCGGGAGATTTTCGAGGAGTGCAACGCCAAGCTCGCCACCGAGGAGTTCCGCGGCCAGGCCCTCATCCGCAAGTTCGGGGTCGAGACAGTCTGCACCACCGACGACCCTGCCGACGACCTGCATTGGCACAAGGTGATTGCCGAGCATCCTTTCGGCACCAAGGTCATCCCGGCCTGGCGTCCGGACAAGGCCATGGCCATCGAGGACCCCGAATCTTACAAGGCTTATCTCAAGAAACTCGGAGAGGCTGCCGACATGGAGATCGACTCGTATACGGATCTGCAGGAAGCCCTCAAGAAGCGCCACGATTTCTTCGCCTCCATGGGATGCAAACTCTCTGACCACGGGTTGGAGAACTTCTACGCCGAGGATTACAAGCCATTCGAGATCGAACTGATCTTCAAGTCAGTGCTTCTCGGCAGGAAGCCTGGCGCGACAGAACTCGCCAAGTTCCGCAGTGCCTTCCTGCACGACCAGGCCGTGATGGATGCGGAGGCCGGTTGGGCACAGCAGTTCCATATCGGCGCCATCCGCAACAACAACACCAAGATGTTCAACCTCGTCGGCCCTGACACAGGATACGATGCCATCCACGACCTTCAGATCGCCGTCGCCGGCAACAAGTTCTTCAACCGCCTCGCATCCGAGGACAAGCTCACCAGGACCATCCTCTACTGCCTCAATCCCAAGGACAACGACGTGATGATGACCATGGCATACAACTTCAACGATGGCACGGTCCCGGGGAAGATGCAGTTCGGCTCAGGCTGGTGGTTCCTCGACCAGGAGGTCGGCATGCGCAGGCAGATGGACTCCCTTTCCATGCTCGGCCTGTTCAGCCGCTTCGTCGGCATGCTCACCGACTCACGCAGTTTCATCAGCTACCCTCGCCACGAGTACTTCCGCCGCATCCTCTGCGATGTGCTGGGCACCGATGTCGAAAACGGCAAACTGCCTTCATCTGAAATCGACAGGATCGGCCAGATGGTTGAGGACATCTCATACAACAACGCCAAGAACTACTTCAATTTCTAAGACATGGACTACACAAAGAATCCCAACTATATAAAGGCCCTTGAATACATGGCCTCCACAGACCTCAAGTCTCTGGAAAACGGGAAGCACGTCATCGACGGGGACAATCTCTTTGTCAACATCGTGGATTCCCAGATGAAGACCCCGGAACAGGCCCGTCTCGAGGTGCACGACAAGTACATCGACATCCAGGTGCCGCTCTCCAAGGACGAGAGCTTCGGAGTGAAGCCGCGCAGCGAATGCCGCGAGCCGGACGGTGAGTTCAACACGGAGAAGGACATACTCTTCTACAAGGACAAAGACTGGAAGACTGTCACAGTCAAGGCCGGAGACAAGATTGTGTTCGCACCTGAGACGGCACACGCCCCTCTCATCGGTGAAGGAACCATCCACAAGGCGATCTTCAAGGTAAAGGTGGCATAATATGGGCGCGCTGGCAATATTGGCGTTCCTGTGGTTCAACGGAGCATCTCCTGTCACCATCAACGTATCACGCAACGCCGACCCTGTGGTCGGCGTCGCTGTTGATATGCTGAAAGATGATCTTGAAGAAGTCACCGGACTCAAACCGCGCCGGACAGGTGCCGGCGACGCCACCGTCAAGATAATCCAATTCAACCGGGACAAGACAAGTCTCCGCCGGCTTGGAGTGCCTGCGGACATTGCCGACTCCCTGTCTTTTGTTAAAGAGGCCTTCTATATCGGCACCTGCGGCAGGCAGGTTGTCATCGTCGGCTCCGATGCCCGAGGCACCGCATACGGTGCCCTTGAGCTCTCGCGCCTCGCCGGGGTTTCCCCATGGATATGGTGGGGAGATTCACGTCCCGGGAAACGTGCTTCTCTGGAACTTCCGGACGGGTTCAGCACATTCCAGCACCCGTCGGTCGAGTACAGGGGATTCTTTCTCAATGATGAGGACTGGGCATTCAGGCCTTGGAGCACACAGACATTTTCGCCCCAGGACAATCCCGAGACGATAAGCGCGGACACTTACCGGGAGCTTTTCAAACTCCTTCTCCGCCTGAGGGCGAATACACTTTGGCCTGGGATGCATCCTGGCACCACCCCGTTCTTTGAAGTGAGGGGAGCGCGCGAGGCGGCGGATTCCTGCGGAATTTTCATCGGCACATCCCACTGCGAGCCTCTGCTGCGCAACAATGTCGGGGAATGGGACGAGTCTGTGCGCGGAAGGTATAACTATATCACAAACAGGCAGGGCGTCCTGGACTACTGGACGGAACGTCTCATGGAGATGAACGGCCGGCCGGGCCTGTACACAATAGGAATGCGGGGCATCCACGACGGCTCGATGGAGGGGGTACGCACATTGGAGGAGAAGACATCTGCTCTCCAGCAGGTTATTTATGACCAGAGGGAGCTTTTGCGCCGGCACGTCGGTGCGGACGTCCCGCAGATGTTCATGCCTTACAAGGAGGTGCTGGAGATAATGGAAAACGGGCTTGAGGTGCCCGAAGACGTCACCATAGTGTGGTGCGATGACAACTACGGCTACATGACGCGTCTCAGTTCAGCCCAGCAGCAGACGCGCCGTGGCGGGGCCGGTGTCTACTACCACCTGAGCTACGCCGGCCGTCCTCATGACTGCCTGTGGCTGAGTTCTACACAGCCCGGGCTGATATACCATGAGATGCGGCAGGCCTACGACCACAATGTCCGGAAGCTGTGGATAGCCAACGTCCACGACCCGAAAGTAGCGGCTTATGATCTCGAACTGTTCCTTGACATGGCCTGGAACATCCGTTCCGTCGGGCCGCAGAGCGTAAACGCCCATCTTGAAAAATGGCTGTGCAGGGAGTTCGGGGAGCAGGCTGGAGACCTTTTGGCGCCGACGATGAGCGAATACTACCGGCTTGCCTCGATGCGTCGCCCGGAGTTCATGGGCTGGAGCCAGGTAGAGCTTCCCGACCGGGAAAGACACCCTGACGGCCTGTCTGCGGCCTCGGATACAGAGTTCAGTTTCAACGTGTTCGGAGATGAGGCGCAGCGGTACATAGATGACCTGCGCAAAGTGTCGGATCACGTTCTTGAGGCGAAAAAACTTGTACCACCAAGGAGTCTGGATGCTTACTTCGCCGCTGTCGAGTACCCCGTCAACGCGACAAGGGCCATGGCGGAAAAGATGCTTTACGCCCAGAAGGCACGGGAGCGTGCAAAGACAACCTACGCGCCGGGAGTGTGGAAGACTGACAGCGTGATGATGGCGGCAGCGGCGGCAAGCCAGACGGCATATCAGGAAATCAGAAGCCTGACCCGATATTATAATGATGTGATGTCCGGCGGGAAATGGCGTGGGCTGATGTGCGAAAGGCCGAGGGATCTGCATGCATTCCGGGCTCCGGTTCTTCCCGTGATGCTCAGCGAAGATGAATGCCGGGAGTGGTCAGGACTTGCCGACTCCTGGGAAGCCGCACCCCTGGACAGCCTGAGCGTAGAGTGCCTGGCCAGCAACGCCTGCGATTTCTCTTCGGCTTCTGCGGAAGTCACGCCGGTGCAGAATCTGGGACACAGCGGCAATGCCGTGCCGGTGCCCTCCGGAGAAAGTCTGGAATACCATTTCAGGACTGCAAGATCCGCTGATGCGGTTTTGCGTGTCGCTTTGATTCCGACACAGGCCAATGACAAGGGGGACATCCGCTTTTCAGTCTCCGTGGACGGCGGAGACCCTAAAGTCATTTCCATAAAGGAACCATTACGCAGCGAGCAGTGGAAAGAGAACGTGATGCGGGGTCAGAGGGTGGTGGAGATCCCGCTTGCAATCCCATCCGGAGCGCATACTCTGACACTGACCGCAGTTGATGACCATATCATCTTCGATCAGTGGATGCTGGACTTCAAGCCGGATCGCCGGTTCTACATTTTCCCGGTCAAGCCCTCCTGAACTCCTCGCGATTCACCGGGGGGGGGGCTCGAGTCGAGACGGCAAAGGAAGAACGCGGAACAGCTCATGGACTCCTCACAAAACACCCCTACCTGCAAGTAAGAGAGCAGGCAAACAGACATTTCGGGTGACGGATTGGGGCAAGTAATAATCAGCGGAGATGCCCGGCGAAAGCTTGCAAGGAAAATGGAATGGCTCGAAGTCCGCATCAGCGGACCGCCCGGGGCCGGGACTTTGCACCGGCAAAGTCCGAAAGCGACTTGAGCGCCGCAGGGGTTTGGGGCGGAGCTCCAATAAAAAAAGGGAGGCTCCTGGTAACCTCCCTAATTCCGAATACAAAATTATTAACCGCTAATACCCAGGATAATTTAAGTTAGGTACCGCTTGTCATAACTGAGGCCCGGAACATCAAAACAAATTACCACAATGACAAAGTGCACCGAGGCCTCAATCATCAAACAGGTTAGAACTAAAAGCAGCAATGCAAAGGTAGACAAGAAGTATAAAAAAGTGGTATATTTGCATCTGAAAAAGGGGTAATATCGTCCGAATTACACCTTCATAAAAGTGTAATTGTATCATAAACTATAGATAGTGATAAAAAGACTTTTCATATCATTTTTTCTGATAATCGCCTCCGCACTGCATTCAGATGCGGTTTCAAGATTCCAGTTCACCTACTATATGAAAGAACGGGGCCTCCCGAGGACACTCGTCCAGGACATGACACAGGACAGCAACGGATGCCTGTGGCTGGCGAGCTGGTCCGGGCTGTACCGTTTCGACGGCATAGGCTTTACCGGATTCCGGCTTGACGTCGCCGGAATGGAGCCAAAGAAGGCCAACAACCGTTTCGACAGAATCGAAAGGGACAGTTTCGGACAACTGTGGATCCTGTCGTATGACGGCAAACTTTACCGTTTCGATACAAGGGCCGAAACCTTCAGCCCCACGCACACGGATCAGGACATAAACCAGATCTACAAGCTTTCTTCGGACGATTTCTGCTTCGTGACCTCAGACAACACCGTTCTGCGCACAAAATACTCAGATGCGGGACGCAACTGTACACTGTACGAATACTGCGCCGTCTCCTCTTCGGACAAAATAAATGGCATATACAAAGATGCCGAAGACAATGTCTGGACAGCCACGGACAAAGTTATCATGCGCAACAGGATGACGGTCAGCGAAAACCCGGGCTACTGCATCGAAGAATCCTCCGGGGCCCTGCGCTTCGGCAGCCGGGACGGCCTGATAATAGAATCCATCGACGGGCGCATATTCGAAGTCGAGACCGGTACCGGTTATGACATAAGCCTCATCGCCAATATACCCGGGACTATAAATCTCCTGCTCGGCTCCAGCGGGGGCAGGCTCTCCCATCTGGACATAGACAAATGGAAACTCCGTCCGGTGAGTGTCCCGAAAACATGCCACCTCCACTCCAGAATCTGGACATTCTCCGCCGGAGACGGCACCGTCTGGCTATGGTCACCGCTTGGCGGAATAGGATTCTTCGATCCGGAGACACTCAGTCTTGTACCGCTCCACTACGACCCCCGCGCCCCACAAGGCTGGAACGAGGAAAACAACATCATCCATGCCTTCATCGACAGTCAGGACAACGTCTGGTTCTCAGGAAGCTGGGGCGGAGTCGGGAGGGCATCCAGAAAAGACAGCAACTTCCAGCTGTCCGGCTTCGAGAAAGGCAACAGTTCCCCGACCCCGGCCAACAGCGTCAGGGCGATATTCCAGAGCCACGACGGAATGATCCATGCCGGCACCAAGGACGGAAAGATCCACCTGTTGGGAGAGGACCTGCACCCCGTGGCTTCCTGGCAGCTCCCATACCCGGCCTACAGCATCACCGAGGATCACCGGGGACATATATGGATAGGCACAAAAGGAGGCGGCATCATCGAGAACACCATTTCTGAAATGAGTTCACGGCCCTCCTTCAGCCCAAGGACATACAAAAAAACCGGCGATCCGTACGATTCAAACGGGGATCTTGTGTATTGTCTGCTCCCCGACAGCGGCACGCGGCTATGGACAGGATCTTTCGACGGCGGAGTGTCTTATATCGAGACCTCCGGCGGCGAAAGACTCTTCATCAGCACCATCAACAAAATCCCCGCGCAGAAATTCCAGATGGACAAGATCCGATTCCTGAAATTCAGCCCGGACGGAAAACTCTACGCCTCCGGCCGCAAAGGAGTGTTTGTGTGCACCTCTCCACACGCCGAGCCGGAGCAGCTGCGCTTCGAGAAGCTTCCCGACACAAGAGAATATGACATCCAGCACCTCCTTTTCACCCGGGACGGAGACATGTACGCCTCATCCTTCGGCAACGGTTTTCTGCACTGCTCATCCGACGGCAGCCTGAAATCCCCGGCCATCACCACCGAGGACGGACTCATGTCCAATTTTGTCTTTTCGTCAATAGAGGACAGAAACGGGAACATCTGGATCTCGACCTACCGCGGGCTCAACAAATACAACCCGGCCACGGGGGAGATGACAGGCTGGTCATACGACAGGATCGGAAAGGACATGCTTTTCAACGAAGGCGAACCGCTGATGTCAAAAGGCGGGGAACTCATGTTCAACACCACGGCCGGCATACTTCACTTCAACCCCGACAATGTCTCCAACAGCAACTTCATCCCCAAAGTTTTCCTGATCCACTGCCAGTACGCCGGGAAGAGGATCTTCCCGGACAAGGGTGGGACCATAGAGGTACGCGGGGACGGCAGGCTCAGAATAAGATTCGGTGCCGTGGACATGAAAGGGCCTGAACGGGTCATGTACTCCTGGAAGATGTCCGAAGACAACGCCTGGATACAGTTGGGCAGCAATCCGGAACTGGAGATTGACGGGCTCGGCCCCGGACGGCACGAACTGCTGCTGAGATCCACCAACTCAGACGGGGCACAACCAGACAACAACCTGAAAATCACCGTAATAGTAAAACCGGGAACACAAAAGTATCTCCAGTTTGCCATACTTGTGGCAATACTCGGCCTGGTATCAGCCTTCATCCTTACAAAAAGGAGAAACGGCCACAGGACAGCTGAGGCCGTCACGGCTTCCGCCACTGCCCCCGAGCGGATGATACCCCTGAGCGGAGAAGACCTCAAGTTCAAGAGAGCCTTCGTGTCCATGCTTGAAGAAAACCTCGACAACGGAGACCTCACCGCCGAGGACATGGCCGCAGCGATGAACGTCAGCCGTTCTGCACTGTTTGAAAAATGCAGAGCCCTGCTCGGCAAGGCACCTACAGAATATCTCCGCGACCTGCGCTTCAGCAGGGCCGCGGAGATGATTTCGCATGGCGGATATTCAATATCACAGATAGCCTACAAGACCGGCTTCAACGACTCGCACTATTTCAGCAAAGCATTCAAGAAGCGTTTCGGAATGTCCCCGAGCGAATACCGCAAGAAACTTTCTTAGACATCGGCTCCATAGTCTCCCGCTGCAGCGGCATGACCGCGATTACCTGCTTTCAAGAGGGCTCCAGATGTCATCAGCGGAGTTACGCATCACGTTGTCCACCGTATAGTCAGCCGCCTGCGTGCCAGTCAGCACATGAGACCAGCCGACACGGCCACCGGTGGACGCCCCGGGGCCGCTGCAATTGTATTCGGCATAGAAGGCCGTCTTCTCCTTGGCCGGCCTGTTCCAGTTGTGCCATCCCTCCGGACGGATGTGCGGCCCCATCTCGCAGTTGAGATAAACCACTTTTGCATAGTCCCTCCAAGGACGACCCAGATATACCTTGTCTATGCCGGGAGCAGTTGTAAGACGGCAACGGTTGAACACATATCCGAACTTTTCGCCTTCAAAAGTGGACGCGGCAGTGATATAGCTGTTGCGCTTGGAGCGGATCTCGCAGTTCTCGAACCAGCACCTGCCCGGACCGAAGATGAAGTCGGTGGTCCCCTCGATCAGACAGTCCACGTACAGGCTGCGGCAGGTCTGCCCGTCCTCCCCGTAGCGTCCGTAGGTATAGATGGTATCCTGATTACCGAAGATATGGCAGCGGCGCAGAAGGATACGGTCCCCGTTTGTCATGAGCGCAACGGCCTGGCCGACCTCTCCGGCATCATTGCGGATGCCCAGATCCTCAAAGGTCACATCATCTGCATCCACGAACACGGAGGCGCTTCCGCTCGTGCCGATCTCATGCGTGCTGTCTGGCCAGAGCTTGCGGGCGTAGTTGTCGTACGTAATCACCGAATTGTCAGCACCAAAGCCAGTTATCTTCAGATTGCGCTTGCCTGACGGGATTATGATGCGCTCCCTGTATACGCCGGGCTTCAGGAGGATCGTCGTCTGCACGCTCTTCTGATAGTCAGGGACAGCATCTATCGCGTCCTGCAAGGTGAGGAAGTCTCCCCTGCCGTCCTTGTCCACCACGAAATCATAACGGACGAGATGCTCTGCGAGCTGCGGAATCTTGACACGGATGGAGTCGCAGACGATATCACAGTTGCGGCGCGCTCCCCGGGCATTGGAATGCGTGTCGTCCTGTCTGCCGTCCGGCATGGCAGGACAGATACCGGGCTCAACCCACATGAAATATTGGCGTGAAGCCTCATCCCCGGCAGCCTTGATCCAGTCGATAGTGGCTTTTTCCATGTCTATCAGAACGGTCCCGGTCTCGGCTGCGACAGCTTTCATCGCCTCCGGATACTCGCCGTGGGTGTTCTCGTCCAGAACCCCGTCAACAAAGCGCCTGCGCGCCACAGGGGTCAGCAATACAGGGGTCGCCCCGAGTTCGCGCGCAGTCCGGATGAACATTCTCAGGTTGTCCTGATAAGCTCCCCACGGGGCGGCGTAGACTTTCGGCTTGTTGGACTTCTCGTCGTTGTGGCCGAACTCGATGAACACGTAGTCCCCCGGGCGGATGTTCGCCTTGACCTTGTCCCAGAGCCCTTCATCGATGAAACTCTTGGTGCTGCGGCCGTTCTTGGCATAGTTAATCACCCTCACGGACGGGTCAACGAAATTCTCGAAAACCATTCCCCATCCCCTCTCCGGGTTGCCCTTGGAAATGTCCTTGTCCGCCATGGTTGAATCTCCCATCAGGTGCATGGTAAACTTCGGGGTCTCGCCCGACGGCCCCTCATTTACAGCAGTTTTGGCGCCGGCCACGAGGGACAGCGCCAAAAGGGCGACAGAAATAAGATAACGTCTCATTTTTATTTTTTCTCTTTGTCTACAAATGATATAAGGGTCATCATCCTGTTCATGTATTCGCGTGTCGAGATGCACATCTCGCCGGTCTCGCAGCGGTATGGAGATGTGTCATACTCATCGCCCACATTGGTCCGTACATACTTGGTCTCGCTGCTCGGGGTGGTCGGTGCTCCCGGCTTGTACGGATTGGAAGTCGTGGTGAGCGGAGTCAGCCAGCAGCCTTCTGCGCTGAGAGAGGAGATGATGTCCTTGACATCCTTCTCACTGACATTCAGAGGCATCCTGCAATAGAATCTGTCGAGAGGCACGAGTTCATCGCAGGCAAGAGGCGAATTCCTGGTGAGCTCCTCCACCGGAGTGGCCATCAGCTCGTCATAAGCCTTGCGGAGAGCCTTGGTGTCAACCCATGAAGCGGAGCTGTAGTGGCCGATGGTCCCGGAAATCTCCTGGTTGATAAAGTAATGGCCGTTATAGTAGTTGGAGCCTACACGGTGCACATAGAGAGGCTTTCCGCTGTCCGGATCGATGAAGCGAGGTGCAAGGAAGGCATCCGGATTGTTGGTCTTGCGCTCCCACTTGGCCACCTCTGATGCGGGGAGTTTCTGTGACTCGAGGAACTCGATGGCTGCTGGGATGCCGGCCATGAAACGGGTGTCGCCGGTAAGACGGTAATATCTCATCATCTGGCGGATCATGGAGACGGTGGTGCCGGAGTTGACACCGCGCGGCTCGTATGACCGGGCATGGGCAGGCTTGAGGTCTGCCACCGTGTACTGGTCAGCCCATCCGGCATAAGGCGCCCCCTGCTGAAGCAGGATCGTGCAGTGCATCGCCCTGTAGATAGGCTCCTTGAGCCCCGGAACACCGAGAGACTGGTAGCACTGGAGGAGGAAGTCGCAGGCCTCCGGAATCACATCGTCGTTGAGAGTGATGAAAGAGCTGTAGTCAGCCCTGCCCTGGAAAGGATGGTCGAACATCAGCGGATACCTCTGAGGCCAGCCGCCCACAGGATACTGGCTGTCAAGCACGAACTTGATGGCCTTGTCGAGAGAGGGGCGGAAGATCGGATCATACATCTCGACATATATGCGGAGCAGGAACTTAGCGCAGTCGGTGGTGGCGGAGTCATCGAAGGTGGCGTTGCCGTAATAGTGCTGGAACTCCTCAAGTCTCCAGCCGCTTTTGCCTACCGTGGCGTACCAGTCCTTGAGGGAAGCCTCACCGGCGAAATCGAAACAGTAGTTCCAGCCGCCGCACTCGAGCTGTCCCCAGATGAGTGCTGAGGCCACCTTCTTGGCTGCCTCATAATAATATTCGTCCCCAGTGGCGTGGTACGCATCAAGCAGCATGTGCCCGACCTGAGGCGTACCCGGATCCTGGGTCCAGACCATGGTGCGCTTGGCTTCCATCTCACCCCACTGGCGGGACATGTCGGGAAGGTAGTTCCAGACGAAGCCTCCGTTGTAGCTGACCTTGTCCATCATATACTGAGTGGCCGTCTTCATCGTCTCAAGAGCTTTGTCCTCAAGAGATTTCGGTTTTGCTGACATGGAAAGAGGCAGGCACAGCACCGCCCCGAGGATGATAAATCTGATTTTAGTGTTCATGCTATTGCGGTTATTTCAGTCAAAGATACGGATTTTCTGTGTATATTTGAGAAATTTTATCATACCATTTTTATGAAAACAATAGTCAAGATTCTCGCGATTGCGACCGCCGTGCTCGCTACCGCGTCCTGCTGCGGAGGCAACGCAGAGAAAAACACGGCATCCACAGATAACAACAACACAATCATGAACCAGAGCAGTAACTTCATCTTCGCTGCAGACACCCCTTGGGAGGATGCGGGCGGCGGAGTCGAGCGCCAGATCCTCGGCTACAACGACAACATCATGATGGTCAAAGTCAAGTTCGACAAGGGAGAAGTCGGAGCGATGCACAGCCATCCCCACTCACAGGTGACCTATGTCGCCTCAGGCAAATTCGAGTTCACCATCGGCGGTGTGACAAAGATCGTCGAGGCCGGTGACGCACTCTACAAGCAGCCGAACATCGAGCACGGCTGCGTATGCCTTGAGCCGGGCATCCTCATCGACTGCTTCAACCCTATGAGGGAAAATTTCCTCACCAAGAAATAGTTCAACCCGCAATACCCACAAAAGCCCGATCCGAACCACGGACCGGGCTTTTATCATATTACAGGACAGAAGCTATTCCCACTCGGCACGCACCGAGTGCACAAGGATACGGCTCTCCGTGCCCACGGTACTGGTATGCTGAAGACCGAAACCTCCAAAACTGTTCGGCTCGACTTTGGCGCTGAGTTCAGCCCCATGATGCACTGCCGGATCGGAAGCAAGCTCCGCCACACGGCCCGGGCCGCACACAGAAGCGCGAAGCTCATCCCCGTGCATGGAAACCGAGAGCACACATCCGGTGAGGAAACAGTCCACCGTGACAGGATCACACACGGGCTCCACATGACCGTTGTCATATTTGACAAGGAGCACATCCACAGCATTGGCATACTTGGTGGTGCGAATGACACGGAGCGCATAACCGGTCAGGCTACGGGTGTCGAACTTCACGAAAAGATCCAGATACTGCTGCCTCGCGCTTCCGAAGCCCTGACCACCGTCCTTGGCCGGATCCACCTGCCATGTCACCGACATGTCGCCATACTTGCCATCAAGCGGAGTATAGCGCAGACGCGCGCCCTGCTGAAGCTGCTGGATTCCGTAGCCCTTGGCCCCGTTGATGCCTGTGCCGTAAAGCCAGCAAGGCTGCGAAAGATCCGGATCATGCTTGTAGTACATCCTCGTATCTTCAGGGATGAAAGCGTCCACAGTCCAATATCCCGGCTTCACCTCCAGCTGGTTGTCGCAAGGGAAATCGCTAAAATCGGTGAAATATGCCTTCGTGGCAGGCAGGCCTGAAGCCTTGATGCGCGACTTGCTCACGATGCGCACCTCCTCCCCCGGCTCGCAGCGCAGATGCTTCGGGGCCACACCGACCATCAGATAATGCCCGGCATCCTCACGGGTAAGTTTATAATCAAGATGAGGCACTCCCATCCTGGAGACGCGCACAGGCACAGCCCCGCCTCCCTTACGGTCATCGCAACGATACCATGTGACCAGAGACTCATCCGCACGTCCTTGAAGATCAAGCTCATACTCTACCCTCGCCTCTGTGCCGGAAATTCTCAAGACAGGCTTCTCGACAAACGCCGGAGCCGGCACGAAATCAGGAGCTACAGTCAACTTGGCGGCGACCTCAAGCCCCTCGGCCGTATAGGCTATCACATCGAATTCTTGAGTCTTGTCCTCACTGTTGACCGGAGTCACTTCGCACTTCTCCCCCTCAAGACAAGAGAGCTTGACAAAACGCTCATAGCCCGGCTGTACTTTCCAGTAAACTTTCTGATTATGAAGCGGATAACCAAGATGTCTCATCGGCGTGGCCGTAAGAGTCACAGAACCCTTGCCGGTCTGGAGAGAAGCCTCACGCACATCCATGTCAAGACAGGTCGGGATGTTGGCATAATCCCTCCCGTCACGCTTCGACAGAGCCTCGACCTTGGCCTTTATGCCTTGTGGGTCCCAGTCATCGTCTCCGCGGAGAAGGTTGTAGGTATTGTAAAGCACCGTCCCGTCATCCTCCACAAGACGATAGGCAAAAAGCTGGGCCTTCTGGTCGAGAATGATGGTATTGTATGGCTTGGCGGCACCCACGAAAGCAGGCGCATCGTCAAGGGAAATATTGTACTGATAGCAGCGCAGCCACTCCTCCGGACGGAATGTCCATGCAAGCTGGACAGGACGGCCGGCGTGATAGCGGACATCGACGAGACTGTGCCTGCCGACATTCTTGCTCACCGCCTGTACGGCCTCACCGTGGCGGACATTGAAGTCGCAGTCCATGAATACGGTGCCGCAGCGGTCCACACTGCCGAACGGCTGCCTCCCCCAGAAATCCAGGTCGCATCCCAGATGCACGCCGCAGTGGTTGAGGGAATCATCCGTGCTCTCAAAGTGGCAGTCCACAAATAGGATGCGCTTGGAGCCGGTCAGAGGAGTCAGGTTGAGACGGGACACAAAACGGACGTTCTCCACATACACCCTGTCCCCGTGGCAGAAAGCCAGCTGAGCTTGGGTGATGGCCGGATTGCGCTTGGCCCTGTTGAATTCGGGGTTACGGGGATATTCAAGATCTATGTTGCAATAGTTGCCCATGGTCAAATCCTTGACAACCAGATCGTCACCATAGAAGTCAAACATCGTGAAATTACCCCTCGCACCCTGGGTCTGCCCCCTTGCGGAGCCGAGCACCACATCACGGGCATCCGTGGCCATACCCAGAAGATGGAGCGCCTCGCAACGGACGGTAAGCCCTATCGGGGCACCCTGTCCCTCCTCCGGTACGCGATCCTCGGGATCATCCGGATCATCAACCCAATACACCCAAGGCGCGATATACACCCTCATCGGGTCAGAAGCAGTGCCGTCGCTGACCTTGGCCATGGCTTCGTTGAACGTGCGGAACACATAAGGCGACTGCGCCGCCTGCTCTGCGCTGAGGCTGCCGTCCACATAGAACGCATGCGGCCCGAGCTTGACTTCCTCTCCTTTATAGCTGATGGTCTGGGCAGAAAGCCCAAGGCAAAGAGACAGGAGCGAGGCCAATATTGCTATCTTTTTCATAAAGCCGTTATCCTCAACAATATATAAGGTGTCTTCGGAAGGCGGATCTTCTGGCGTGACTTGTCAAAGAGCCTGTAGTCCTCGACCTCTCCGGTCTCGAACACCCCCGCGACGGCCGAGACAGTCATGCCCCAGGTGTCAATCACCTCCACACGGAACTTCGTCCCCGGCTGCAACCTAGCATAGCCCGCACACTTGGCCGGAAGATTGAAATCCCACACACCGGGCATCTTCTCCCCGAAATATACATAATAGTTGCCCTCTCCGTCCGTTGCAGTCTGATGGTCGCGGCTGGTGTCGGCAAGTTCGAGCGGCCTCTTTAGACCAGAAAGAATATCAAGGGTGAAACCGATGCGTTTCCACGACTCTCCTCTCCAAAGTCCGCCCTTGGCCCAGAAGATATCATCGAAGTCCCCCTCCTCGTACTGGTAGCACTCCCCATGGGTCACATAAGTCCCTGCGATGAGCCCCTGCCAGATGCGGTGGAGCATCTCCTCTCCGCTCAGACGCCCCCAACGGGACGGAAGATTGCCCTCGTAGCACACCTCATCAAACACCACAGGCATCGGATAGATGTTCCGTACGGTAGCCGCCCTTCCGAAGTCCTCCACCGGAGCCTCATCCTGGATGCTGGCGTGCGTCAGGCCGCCCTCCCATACCGGGTAATACTTGGCCGTACTGCCATGGATCGAGCACAGATGACCGTAAGGGTCGTTGTCCCCCACACGGGCGATAAGCCCTCTCCAGTCCTCAAGACTCTTGGCCTTGCAGTAGTCATATTCATTGGCCAGAGACCACCACACATTGCGGAACGATGCCACACGTGCCTGAAAATAATCCAGATACGCCAGATTGGCCTCCTGCGGCATGCTGTCAAAGCCCCAGACACCCTTGTCGTAAGGATGGAAAAGGATCAGGTCCGCCTGAATGCCGAGTGTGTCCATCCTGTCCAGCAGGGACTCTATGTGCCTGAAATACTCCGGAACGGGACGAGAAAAATCGAAGCCGCCCCCCTTCTTCTCAAACGGCAGCAGATCCGGAATCTCACGGCAGAGCGGGTAGTTTTTCGGGAAAACGCACATGCGCACCTTGTTGAAACGCGCCGCCTCAAGCGAGGCGAGAGTCTCCTCCTGACGGGCCGTACTCTGGTGCATCCAGCTGTAGGCCGTGGTGCCGAGAGGATGGAAGACCAGCCCGTCAGCATAGCTGAACCCGTGGACGTTGCCCTCCATCACCCCGACAGGGCCATGGTTGCCCTCCGAAGCCGGGATGCAGGTAAACGAACCCTTCCTGCCCCTCAACGCCGCCACATTGCTCCTGGTGACAAATGTCCACTCCCCCTCGCTCTGAGGCATGAAACGGACACGGAAGACCCCGTCACCGTCATAGAAACCTCTTACCTCAGTCTTCTCGGTGCCGTTGGAGAAGACGGCCGAGAACTTCACATCGAAAGGGTTACCCTTGACGGAAGCCTCACAACTGTACTCGAAACGTCCCCATTTTTCCACCTGGGCGGCAAATGAAGAAGGCAGCGCCGCAAAAAGCGACGCCACCATCATGACAAAGAATCTTCTCATGCTAATCAAGGACACGATACTTGAAATTGCTGAACTTCACTTCACCGTCGCCGGCGGCCATCAGACCCGGAAGCATGCTCTGGAAATCATGGAAAGTATTGTGGTTGAAACCGGAGATTTCCATGCCCCACTCTTCCTTTACCCATTCCTTGCCGTCAAGGCTATAATAGCCTGTGATGACCTGGTTGTCATTGCGTATGCGCAGCCAGATATGCTCAACATCAGGGAGTTTGCTGCGCACACCGCCCTTGTCGCGGCGGAAGCGGAGAGTTCCCCTGTCATTGATGCCCTGTCCCACATAGAAACGGTTGTCGTAATAGATCACGAGGCCGGCCACAGCACCCGGAGTCCTCTCGATCTCAGCCTCGAACTCATAGGCATGGTCACCCGCCACGAACATGAGCGGAGCGGAGTCCGCAGGGCAGGTGCCGGTAGACTTGAGAGTGAGGACACCGTCCTTGATGGAAGCGCGTGAAGGGTCGAAATCCTTGTAGTATTTCCAGTCTAGTCCCACGCGGAACTCTCCCAGATGCGCCTTTCGGTCCGTCGGGTGAAGAGGAAGCGGCGCCGCTATAGGAGCGGCAACATCAGAGACCACGCTCCTCGGCCAGCCTTCACTGTCAAACTGCACCGGCTCAAGCAGAGTCTGGCGTCCGAGTCCGGTGAAGCCGTTCTCGTAGGCGTGATAGATGCAGTACCAGCGTCCGTCAGGAGTGTCAATGAGCGAACCGTGTCCCCTTGACCACCAGCGGTCGGTGGCGTTCCATGTGTGGATCAGCGGGTTGTACGGGGAGTTCTCCCAAGGGCCGTCAAGGCTCTTGCTGCGGGCCACCGTCACCATGTGGCTTGTAGGAGGGCCTGCGGTGCCGCCCTCAGCACTCAGGTAATACCACCAGTCACCTACCTTCTTGAGTTTCGGCCCCTCAAGGCAGAGCCCCTCGGTCACCCAGTCGGACGGGAAGATCCAGCCGTCATATACGTGCTCATCAGTACCTTCCACGGTGTCAAGTCCGTCAGCCGTCAGCTTCTTGCGCATGCCTCCGCTCAAGAAGAGCCACTTGGTGCCGTCTTCAGCCACGGCGATGCACGGGTCGATGCCGCCCACGTGCAGATCCTTAGGCTCGCTCCACGGCCCGTAAGGGCTATCCGCTGTGACCACCCAGTTGCCGCGGCCGTGCACAGTGAAATATATCCTGTATTGGCCGTCAACCTTCGCGAAGTCCGGAGCCCAGACGCTGCCGAGATAGGTGCTCAAAGCATAACTTATCGGCTCCCAGTTGACAAGGTCGGTAGAGTGCCAGACGATGAGGCCCGGGTTGTAGTCAAACGAAGAATGGGTGAGATAGTAGTCCTCTCCGTCCCTGAGAATGGACGGGTCCGGATAATCTCCCCCGAGGACAGGGTTGGTGTAGGTGCCGTACTGCGGCGTCTCGGTTTTGCCGCCGCATGCCGAGACAAGGAGCACGCAGGCGAGGATTTTGGCAAAAAGTTTCATATTTGTCGGTTTGTTTGTTTCCAATCCATAAAGATACTAATTTACAACCACTTTCTCCGCACCCTCGCTGTAAATCGTCACAGGCTGCGAGATGCCTGACGGATAGAGAAGGGTGTATTCGTGTATGATCTGCTGAGGAGGGATGTGCTTCAATTGGATGCTATCCTCAATGGAGCAAAGAAAGCAGCAACACTGCCACCGAAAAACAACAGCAACCAAAAAGGATTCGAAAAGATGATTGTAATGTACCATGAATGCCCCGGCATAGGCAAAGTAAAGATGACTGTCGGTGTAAAACACCGCACTCACGAAAAAGTACAATACTGCATAACCGCTATCGAAACAGAATAAAAAGGGATTGTCCACAAAAGACAATCCCTATATTTGCCCCAGGAACACGCAGCGAATGTTTACCTTACGGTGAGGCTCGAGGCGGGGACTGTGCACAAAGCGAAATACCTCATCCAAACTGCGTTTTATTTTCCTGCTGCGAATATAAGAAAAAAAGCATTCACAGCAACACTATATCAAACAAAAAGCCGCAGCCGGGTGTCCGGCTGCGGCGGGAAATCTATAAGGTGTCGGCACTACTACTGCTGCTTGAAGCCATAGCCGTTTGTAAATCCACCGGTAGAGATCACGTTAGGGGTGAACGGAACCAGATAAATCGGAGCGCTCACATAATCGTAGTCATAGAAGAGGTAATCGAGATACTCCTTCTCATACTTCACGATATCGGAACCCCACGCCGTCTTGGTGTAGCCGTCGGCCTCAAGGGCGGCGGCATCGGTCACCGGCTTGAAGAGCCCCTCGATGGCGAGGTTGGTGTTGTCACCGGCCGTAGGGAACTTCTTTGAACCTGCGGCATCAGCCACAGCCTTCCAGTCGTCGTTCTGGCCTCTCCAGCCCGGGAAGAGCACAGGATCGGACTCATCGGTGCACTGGGCCGTAAGACGATAGCCGTACTTCGACTTGGCATCCACGGTCTTGACCCATATCGTGTCGGAGATTGTGTTGCCGTTCTCGAAAGTGTAGCTTCCGTTGGCCTTGAGGCCGGAAATCATCGCTGCGGTCATGTCCTTGATATTCTTGATGGCCTCAGGGAGATAACCTGAACGGATAAGTGTCCAGCGGCGGTCACCCTCGCCTGCGAACTCAAAGCCGCGCTCCTCGATGACGGCACGCAGCAGGCTGCCGCACTTCGCGATGAAAGCATCCGTATTGGCCTCACCGGCAGGGAACGAACGCTCGCGCACCTTGTTGAGATAGGTCTTGGCAGTGGCCTCGTCTCCGAGAGCCGCGCTGACCTCCGCATAGCCGAGGTAGATCTCGGCAAGGCGCATGTACGGGCCGTTGATGCCGGACTGACGCTGCTTGATGATATAAGGCTTGGACATACGGTTCTCGTCCCACTTGTTGGTGGACAGCCCGCCTCCTGCAACCTTTGAATTAGGAACAAAAGGAATGAGGACCTCCGCACCCTTTCCGTCCGAACCGGTCATGGTCACGGACACATCACGGCGCTTGTCCTTAGGATCGAACATACCATAATAATATGCCGGATTGATACGTCCCTGCCCGTAAGCCTTGCAAGGGAAGGCGTAGCTTGATCCACCGCCTGACGGGCGGCCGAGAGCGTACGGACGCTCACCGCTCGAACCCTGGGTCATGGCATACTCGTAGATGGACTCGTCCGCATACTCCAGATCGTTCATCTGCTGGAAGAAGTACTGGTAAGGGTTATCATATACCCTCTTGCCGTCCGCCTTGCGAGGATCGGTGTCGTGCCATACGGCTGAGCCGGAGTTGGCGACAAGTTCCTTATAGTACTTCGCGGCCTTCTCATAGAAAGTCCTCCAGTCGCTGCGGCGGCCGTAGACGGCGTTCTGAGCGTTCTGGTTAGGCTGGCCCTTGGTCTCGAAAGTGAGGACCTGTCCGTCAGCCCCCTTGTAGAAGTCAGCGCCGAGATCCGCACGGCGGGTCTGGTAGCCGCCGGCCTCAAGGCAGAGACGGCCGATAAGGCCCTGTGCGAAAGTCTTGGAGAACTGGGCCTTTGTCACATCGCCCACAGGCTTCATGACAGGGATGACCCTCTCAAGATCGGCGATGACGCACTCATAGACAGAGTCGCGCGGAGCAAGTCCGCCGGCAGCGACACCGGCCTTTACAGAATAAGGCACGTCACCATGGTACTTGATAAGCTCGCGGTAAGCCACGGCTCGGGCGCAGACAGCCTCTCCATAAAGCTGGCCAAGATCTGATGGTGCGCCGGCACTTATCATGGCTTCGTAATCAGACATCGACTCGATGGCTCCGATGACGGCATTAGCCTTGCCGATCACATCGAAAAGCCGGTTATATGCTCCGGAAGCGTCATCCTTGAGATAAGTGGTGAGGCCGTAATCTCCGGTATAGGTGCCGTTCTGGTAGAGGCACTCCATCCAGTGACGGCCAGGCTGGTTCGAGAACGATTCCGGATGGCGCTCGATATCGGACCCGGCCATATCAAGGGCGTAGAAGACTCCTGCTGCAAACACCTGATTGTTGCAGGCGGCCCTCCAGGACTCGTACACACCGTACATCGACGCATTGGCGGTCTCCATGTTGGAGAACACGAAGTCGGCGTCAACCGTAGACGGCGAGGTCGGGTTGAGGAACTTCTCCGTGTCACAGGCAGTCAGCACAAAGCCGGCCGCAGCGCAGACAGAAAGAATATTTAATATCTTTTTCATTATGATATCTCCTTAATTAAAATGATACGTTGAGACCGAAGGTGAAGCTCATCGCCTTAGGGTATGAGTTGTAGTCATAGTAAGGGGTCGGGAAGCCGTCACCGCCCGCGTCGAGGTTGGTGTTGACATCAGGATCGATGCCGGAGTAGCTGTTGAGGCAGAAGAGGTTGCCGACAGTAGCATAGACGCGGAGGTTCTGCATGGAGATCCTCTCCACCCACTTCTTAGGGAAGGTGTAGCCGAGGGTCAAGGTGTGCAGACGCAGGTATGAGCCGTTCTCGATGAACTCTGAAGAGGTGATACCGTACTCTGAGTAAGGGATCGCGTGCTTCGCGTTGGCGTTGAGAGCGGCAAGCTCTGAAGGGTCGGTCACGAGGTAGAGGGAGCCGTCGGACTTCACGTCGTAGGCCTTCCAGCAGTCGTTGACATAGGCGAGGCGGTTCTCTCCGAGCTGGTTATCCTTGTTGCCCATCATAGAGTGCATGGCGTTGGCGTTGTAAACCTTGCCGCCGAGGGCGTATGTGAAGCCGAGAGAGAAGTCGAAGCCCTTGTAGTTGCCGAAGATGTTGAATCCGCCGGTGTGCTTTGGCACCATCTCTCCGATCACGTCCACATCATCGTCGTCGATGACCCCGTTCCCATTGACATCCTTGAACTTGGCTGCTCCAGGGAAGGCTGTCTGCCCGTCAGGGACGAGAGCCTTGATTCCATCAGGATAGTTCACCACGGAACCCTTGAAATCAGGAATACCCTCCTTGAGGACATACTTGCCGTCCACGAAGTTGAAGTCGTCGATGGTATAGAAGCCTTCTGAAACATAGCCGGATACGATGCCGAGAGGCATGCCCTCACGGATTATGTAATCATAGGTAGGCTTGCGCATGGATGAACCCCAGTTGGTGTGGGAGTCGGCGTTGACTCCATCCGGGAGGTCTTCGACCATGTTCTTGTTGTAAGAGTAGGTGACGTTGGCGGAGAGGCTGAAGTCCCGCTTGCTGATGATCTCGCCCGCGAGGGAGAGCTCGACACCCTTGTTTGAGGTGACACCCACGTTCTGGAACTGGTAGGTGTAACCGGATGAAGGGTCGCAAGGGATCTTCATGAGGATGTCGCGGGTGTTGTTCCAGTAGAGGTCAACAGTACCGCGGACGCGGCTCTTGAGGATGCTGAAATCGAGACCGAGGTTGCGGGAAATGGTGGTCTCCCACTTGAGGTCAGGGTTGCTGAGCATGTCGCCCGGCACGTAGGAAGTCTGCTTCACTCCGTCCACGGTGATGATCTTGGTGGTCCAGGTCTCCTTCCAGAGTGAAGGGCTGATGTTGTCAGAACCGGATGCACCGTAGGAGAAACGGACCTTGAGGTCATCGAGCCAGGTCTTGGTGCTCTCCATGAAGGACTCGTCAGACAGACGCCATGCGGCGGATGCTGCCGGGAAGTAGCCCCAGTGGTTGTTAGGGGCGAACTTTGAGGAACCATCGGCACGCAGGGATGCGGAGAAGAGATAGCGTCCCTTGTATGAGTAGTTTGCGCGGCCGAACCATGAGAGGGTGTTGCTCGGGATGGAGACCTTGTTTGTGAAAGTGTCCTCCTTGGCGCCGCTGGAGTTGACACCGGTCATGTCGATCATGCCGAATGCCTGGTCCATGGTGAAGGCGTCAGGGTAGTAGTTGCCGGTGATGGTGGTGGTGGTGGACTCTGAGTTGAGCACCTCGTTACCGGCAAGGATGGTCGCGCTGTGGTCCTCGTTGGCAAACGGAATCGTGTAGCTGACGGTGGTGGTCCAGCGGTAGCCGCTTCCAACTCCTCTGGTGAGTTTGGCCTGCTTGTGGCCGGTGCCGCTCGGGTGGCCGTTGTCCCAGTACTTGGACTCGTTCCAGCTGCGGTTGACACCGAGCTCTGATTTGGCTACGAGGCCCTTGAGCGGGTTCCATGTAAGGCCGGCATTGGCGCGCAGACGGGTGCGGGTGCTGACATTGTCGAAGTTGTTAAGAACGTCAACCGGGTTGTACGTGTCTTCGACACTGCTTGAACCGTTGCCGAAGTGGGTAGGGTTGCCGTCTCCGAGAGGGGTGTCGATCGGACGGTAAGAGTAGGCAGAAGTAGCCCAATCGAACCTCGTTCCGAGAATCTCCATCTCGGTGTAGCGGAGATCCATGTCAAACTGGAGCTGCTTGGTGATCTTCTGTGAGAGCTTGGCATTGGCGCCGAACCTATTGAAGCCGGACTTCATGCGGATACCGTCGTCGTTGAGGTAGTTGGCGGAGACGAAGTACTTGGTGTCGGCGGTGCCGCCGCTCAGGGAGATGTCGTGGTTCCAGGTGCTGGCCCCCTTCATCACATCGTTGATGTAGTTGTGGGAGGTCATGCTGCGGTAGTCCTCGAGGTGGTTGCCGTACTGAGGGCCGAGGCCGAAGTACTGGGCGACACCGTCGCCGTAGGACTCGCCGTACGCCGTAGCATACGACCAGTTCCAGAGGACATAGTCATAGGCGTCCATCACAGGGAGGGTCTTAGGGTTCTCCTTGTACTGATAGTACATGCCGTAACGTACCTGAGCCTTGCCCTCAGTACCGCCCTTGGTGGTGATGAGGATAACGCCGTTGGCGCCGCGGGCACCGTAGATTGCGGTGGAGGCGGCGTCCTTGAGCACGTCGATGGACTCAATGTTGTCGGCCGGGATGTCGTCGATGCTGCTCACCTGCACACCGTCAACGATATAGAGAGGATCGTTGGACTGGCTGATGGAGCCGCCACCGCGCACGCGGATGGTGGAGGAGCCGCCAGGACGGCCGTCCTGGGCCATGACGTTGACACCTGCGAGCTTGCCCTGAAGTGCCTGAGCCACGGTGGCCACAGGGACTTTGGCGATGTCCTTGCCGGTCACGGATGACACTGAGCCGGTGAGGTCACGCCTCTTGACTGTCTGATAGCCGATGACAACCACGTCATCAAGGAAAACAGAACTCTCTTCAAGAACAAAATTGTAGACGCTCTTGCCGGAAGTCACCGTCGCGGAAGCGTCAGTGTAGCCGACACAAGAGGCTACGAGTGTAGAGTTTGCGGGAACTGACAGGGTCCAGTTGCCTTCGGCATCAGTCATGGATCCGGTGGTCGTGCCGGACACGACCACATAAGCGCCGATCACCGGCACTCCCTTGGAATCCTTGACAGTTCCTGATACATTCTGCTGCGCAAAAGCCGGGACACCCGCAAAAACAAGGGCGACAGCGGCAAGCACAGCTCTTCTAAGATGAAACTTCATCATAGGGATCACTGTAAAAATGGTTAAACAAAGTTGATTGGTCAAAAACTAATTATGTAGTCTCGTTTCCTTTCGTTTATAGCGTACAAGATGCAAATATAGTGATTCCCCGGTAATAATTAGCAATTCTTTAATTAAAAATATTTTTAAAAAGGCGGGGCAGCAATAAAAATGCTGCTCCGCCCATCCATATATAGGTAACCTGTCCTTTTATCTCCTCCACCTCGGGTCACCGATACCCTTGGTGTAGATTTCGTGGTTGTGTACCTTCTCTGTGTTGTTGAAGTACAGGCCGTCGAGGTTGTCGATCTCGTGCACATCCTTGTCCCCGCTCTTGTGAGGCGGGTTAGGATTCTCCATCAGTTCGGTCGGAGAGATAGGGTTTTCGCCGACTTTCACCACGAGAGCGTCAGCACCGTTGATCACGCCCGGAGTGTATTTGAGGAATGCGCCGGCACTGTTCTTCTTGGCACTGAAGGCTGCGGAGGTGAAGATCTTGTCATCGACCTGCCTTGCCCCGTCCGAGCTTGAGGAGTAGTTGTCCTCGATGTCAAACGTCACCTCCTTGGAGTCTCCGTTGATCTGCCTGATGTCCATGCCCTCGAAGTAGAGTCCGCGGCCATCTCCCTCCTGCGCCGTCTGGATGAAGAGGTTCTTTTTCACCACGATCTTGCTGCCGCTCGGCAGGTATCTCAGGTCGAATATCTTGCGTCCCTTCGAGCGGGTGCTGAAGTTGACGAAGGTGTTGTTCTCAAGGGTGATGTTGTACTGCACGCTTGAAGGCCACTTGAGGTTCTTGCCGTTGTCGGTGAACATGCAGGTGCGAGGAGAATCGTAGAAGGTGTTGTAGCGCACCACGAGGTTCTTGTAGATGTTGGACTTCGGATCCTTGCCGTCGCCGGCGAACCAGGCGTAGCCGCGGCCGTTGTTGTCGTAGTAGCCGCAGTTGTAGAAGAGGCAGTTCTCGATCAGCATGTTCTCGAATATCTTACGCTTGGAGCCCTGGACGCGGATGAAACCGCGGATCATCCTCTGGAACGTGCAGTTGCGCACCTCGAATGAGGAGAAGGTCACCGCCATGCCGTTGGAATACATGTTGGCGAAGTAGTTGCCGGTGGCCTTGCCGTCCCCGAAGTTGGTCGCGAGCGGACAGTCGAAATCAATGCCTTCGAAGACAAGTGACTTGACGTTGATAGGCGCATCGCTTTCTCCGGCCTGAGGAGGACGTCCGAACATGAAGTTGCAGGATGCCGCCGAGCCGTCAGGATTGAGGGACATGCCGCCGAGATATATCTTGGCGCGCAGCCCCTTGGCGAGGTCTTCTGCCCTTGTGCGCATTGTGAAGCCCTTGCAGAGGGTAGGGTTGGTGGCGAAGTAGTAGGCCTTGCCGCCTTCAAGTTCGTAGATGGTGCCCTCGGCAAGCTCGGCGTTGTTGGTGTAGTCGGTGAGGATCTTGTCTAGACACATGGCCTTGTACTCCACGGCCCCCGGGATGGTGTCCTCCTGCCATACCTCGTGCTTGAGGAAGATAGGCTCGCCAGGGTCGCCGTCGGTACGGACCGTACGGGTGTTGTACAGGGCATCCACATAGATCGGAATGTTCTCGTTGACCATATTCACGACATAGACGCTGTTCTTCTGGAGTCCGTCTATCTCGATGTATCCGCGCTCCTTGTCCTCTTCGTTCAGATAGTACTTCTGCCATTTGGTAGGCACTACGGCATCGGGGTTGGTAGGAGAAGCCTCCACCTTGACATAATGCACGACGAAACGGCCGTCATCTCCCACCTCGAAGTGCTCCTTATATGTGCCCGGGTCACCGGAGTTGGCGTAGTCCAGGTCGAGGTTGACACGGAAAGAGGTCTTGGTGATGCTCCCCACCTCGAACACGTCAGGGGTGTCATAACGGATCTCGGTGTCGAGGCCGAACCAGTCAGCCCAGTGGCGGCCGTCACCGTAGCCATACCACTTGGAGTGGTACTCGGCCCCCTTCTTGGAGAGGGTACGGATAGCGAAACGGTAGCTTGTGCTGTAGTTGAGGTGCTTTATCACGAGATCCAGCACGTCAGGCTTCACGATGGTGTCGAAAACTATGTTGGCCGGGTTCTCCCAGTCGGATGCGAGTCCGGATGAGACGTTAGGTTGGAGCGCCATCTTGATTTCGTATCCGGCGCAGCCGTCCACTCCATACCAGTAGAGGTGGATGTCATTGAGATCCTCCACCGCACAGGCATAAGGGTCATTGGACTTCGCCGTGTTGTGCTCCTTGCGGAACATGGTCATGAATTCCCGCTCCGGGGCATCGTCGTAGACTCCCTTCATCTCCTTTGTGCAGGAGAAGAGCGATGCGGCGGCGAGCGCAGCCAGACCTATGTATATGTATTTGAATTTCATGTCTATGAATGTTTATCAATTGTAACCGTAGTAGTTCTTGTATACTCCGCCGCTGCGCTGGATGGCGGTACGCGGATAAGGGATGATATAGCGGACAGGAGGCAGGTTGTCAACTGAAGGCGTCTCGAGCGCGCCGTCCCTGACCACGGAGATGATGCCTGTCTGGTCGGCACGGATGAAGCCGAAGAACGAGTAGAGCATCCTGTCTTCAGGGCAGCCTACGCCATCGTTCCACCAGCCGAACATGGAAGCCTGCTGCCAGTCCCCTCCCGGATGCACATGGCTCTTGTACAGGTCGTAGAACGTCACCACGTCCAGAGCGGTGTTAGGATAGACTGAGACATCGCCCGGGTTAGGCTGCGCGTCCTTGTAGAAGATGTCGTATGGGATGTTGTCCCAGAACTCCGGATCCTTCCCGTCGTGTATGGCGACGGACTCAAGATAGTCGGACGAGCCGGCTCCGTTCTCGGCCACGCCGTAGTAGCGCAGGAATGTCCAGTAGAGCTCCTCGGAATACATGTTGTTGCGCACAAGGTCTTTCCATCGCATGTTTTCCCCGGCGAACTCGAATTTCCTCTCGTCCAGCACGGCCTTGAGGAAGGTCTCCTTGGAGGCGCTGACCTCGCTCAGATAGTTTTCAACCTTGCCGCTGTCCTTGAATGCGCGGCTGCGCACCTGCCTGAGGGCGTCGATAGCCTTCGCCCCGTCCGCTCCGGCGACTCCGTCTTCAAGTTCGTTGACGGCCTCGGCGTACATCAGGAGCACGTCGGCATAGCGCATGTAAGGGTAGTTGATGCCCGTGTTGCCTGCGCTGTTGGTGCCAAGGGAAGAGGTTGACCAGAGCTTGGACCACTTGTTGTTGAAGACGGTGCGGTCGTTGAGCAGGACAGGAGTCCCGTCGTACTGGTAGTACCACATGCCGTTGACATAGTCCCTTCTGAGGTCGTCCTCGTCGAAGAGGAAGCGGTAGAGAGCGTTGAGCCTGGCATTGCCGCTGCTGGCGCCCCAGATGTTCTTGCCAGCGGTGTTGCCCTCGTAGACCTGGCTGGTAGGGCCCTGGATGTAGCCGATGTTGCCGGTGCTGTTCTTGGCGAACGGTATCTCGAAGATAGGGTCGTCATTGTTGACCACCACGTAGTTGCACTCATTGATGAAGACCTGGTTGTACGGCAGGCTGAGGCTGTGGCGTCCGGAGACGATCACGGAGTCGCAGTAGTCACGGGCGATCTTGTAGTAGTCCTGATAGTTGGCAGGACGCTTCATGCTGCCGTAGCTCGAAGGGTCTGAGGTGTCCGGACGGAGGGAGTATCCGCCGCAGGTCAGGGCCATGCGGGCTATCATCGCCCAGCAGAACTCCTTGGACACCCTCTCGACGCCTCCGCTGAGGTCGGCGGCGAACTGCATCTTCGGGGCTATCCCCTTGAGGTCTTCGATAAGGGCCTTGTGCACCTCTTCGCGGTCAGTCACCGGAAGAAGGAGAGACTTGTTGTCATCGGTGCCGCTCATCGGACTCATCGAGAACGGGATGTCGCCGAAGAGAGTGATGAGGTCGTGGTAGAACATGGCCCTCATCACCTTGGCCTCGCCCATCATCTGGAGCAGGTCCTCATTGTCCTCTGCAGTATAGAGCGGGCTGTTCTCAAGCTGGTATATGAAGTTGTTGGCGTATTCCACGCCCTTGTAGGCCGCATTCCAGGTGCTGGCGATACCTCCGCCGAGAGGAGTGCAGTCGAAACGGCGGTAGCTGTCGTTGGTGGAGACGTCGCTGGTGTACATGGCCATGTCCACATCGCTGTTGAAGCAGAATGTGCTGAGATAGGCCTGCCCGTATGTATTTGAACTGAGCATCTGGGCGTATACCCCGTTGAGGGCACGGTTGACCTCCGTCTTGTCATTGAAGACATAGTCGTTGTCATACTTGGACGGCGCATCCACCCTCAAGAAGTCATTGCAGGAAGACAATGACGCAAGCGCAAGGCCGGCAGCGATAAAGTATTTTATTTTCATGATTCTGTCCGTTAAATTAGAATGTGAGGTTCACGCCGAAAACGAAACTGCGGCTGCGCGGGTAGCGGTTGTAGTCCATACCGCAGGTGAGCCCGGTCTGCACGTCCACCTCCGGGTCATAACCTGAATAGTTGGTGATGATGAAGAGGTTGGTGGCGCTGACATAGAGGCGGAGCCTTGAGAGTCCGGCCTTGCGGACAAGGTCCTGCGGCAGGGTGTAGCCGATGGTGAGATCCTGGCAGCGCAGGAACGAACCGTCCTCGATGAAGTAGGAGTGGGTGATCTTGTTGGTCACGTCAGCTGGGTTCCACAGGGTCACGCCCTCGTTGGCGGCCTTGTAGATTTCCACCGAATTGTCCACCCAATAGTTCTTGTAGTAGTTGTCGCCGTCGGCAGGGTTGTAGTAGTGCCAGCGGTTCTCGGAGAACTTGTCGAGAACATTGTAGAACTTCTTGTTGTTGCCCTCGGACGATGACAGCTGGTAGGCTGTGGCATTGTTGACGTCGAAGTCGTACATGTAGTTGAAGTTGATGGAGAAGTCGAAGTTCTTCCACTGGCCGGAGAAGCCGAAACCGCCCTGGAACTTAGGGTTGGTGTTGCCTATCACCGTGCGGTCGTACTCGTCGATGATGCCGTCAGGGACACCGTCAGGGCCGGAGATGTCCTTGAACTTGATCTTGCCCGGCAGTGTCGGATCACCGGAGTTGCTGGAACCGGATACCTTGTTGATCACCGTGCCCTCCTTAGGGATGGCGAGGAAGTTCTGGTTCTGGTCGAACTCGAACTCGTCGAAGCTGTAGAGGCCGTCGTAGATGAAACCGTAGATGAGCCCGACCTGGTCGCCCACTTTGAGGCAGTAGTCGTTGTAGCTTGACTTCCAACGGTCGTTCTGGTCCCAGATCACGTCATCGGTGTCGTTGAGCTTGTCAACCACCATCTTGTTGAATCCGAAAGAGAGGTTGCCGCTTAGCACATAGTCACTCCCGCGCAGGATGTCCCCGTTCACGGTGAGCTCGACTCCCCTATTGGTCACCTGGCCTATGTTGCGGATCTGGCGGGTGTAGCCGGACACGGTAGGCACGTCGGAGGTGTAGAGGAGGTCGCTGGTGGTGTTCCAGTAGACTTCAGGTGTGACGGAGAGCCTGTCCTTGAAGAATCCCATATCGAGGGCGAGGTTGCGTGTGAGGGTGGTCTCCCACTTGATCTTGGTGTTCGGGTAGGTGCTGCCGTCGCCGATGATATAGTACTGCTCCCCGTTCTCGGTGGCTTCGCCGAAGCCCGGTCCACCGCTTGTGGCTATCGTGTAGAGGAATCTCCACATGTCGTTACTGATGCGGTTGTTGCCGACCTTGCCGATGGCTGCCCTGAGCTTGAGGTTGCTGATGACAGGGTTGTACTGGAGGAAATCCTCCTCGGATGCCACCCAGGCTCCGGACACTGAAGGGAAGTAACCCCACTGCGAGCCGGGAGCGAACTTGGTGGAACCGTCAGCACGCATCGTCAGCGAGAGGAGGTATTTGTGCATATAGTTGTAGTTGGCCTGGCCGAAGAACGAGGCGGTGCGGTCAGCCGTGGAGAGGGAGGTCGTCGCCTTCCACGGGGTGCCGAGGTTCATGTTGTCGATGGCCTTGTCGGCAGAGATGTAACGAGGGAAGTACCTGTTGGTCATGCTCCTCGACTTGGTCTGCGAACTCTGGATCTCCTGACCGAGCAGGAACGAGAAGTTGTGCTCGTCCTTGAGGCTGAAGCCGTAGGAGGCGGTGTTGGTCCAGATGAACTTCTCGCCCTGAGAGCTGCTGATGGACGCCACCGGGAGCTTGTTGTTGGCCTGGCCGGTGCTTGTCATGGCTCCGTAGAAACGGTTGTCATCGCTGAACGAAAGGGCTATCGTACCTTCCGAGCGGAGCACGAGGCCTTTGAGAGGCTTCCATTCGAGCCCGACCTGGTTGGTGATGGAGTAGCTGTGCTTCTTGCGGGTGTTCTCGCTGATGTCGTTCTTCGGGTTGGTGTACTCAAACACCTTCTCGTCATCAGGGTCAACTGTCGCGGGATCCCAGAACGCGAACTCGTGCAGGCCGTTGGTAGGACGGTAGCGGAGCACGTCGATGATGCCGCCGGAGCCGATGTTGTTGCCGCCGGCACCTGTGTCGCGGCGGTAGGTGAACTTAGGGTTGAAGTTGAGGGTGAGCCTGTCGGTGAGCGCGGCGCTGAACTTCATGTTGAGGTTGGTGCGGCGCACGCCTGAGCCGAGTATGATACCCTTGTCCTCGGACTGGGTGAGGGAGATGTTGAAGCGGAGCTTCTCGGTACCGCCGCCTACGGTGACGTTGGTGGAGTAGTTTAGCGGTGTCTCGCCCATCACTTCGTCCTGCCAGTCGTGGGTAGGGGCTCTCTTGTACACGTCAAGGTCCATCGGGTTGCCGAAGTTGGCACGGAAGTACTGTGCTGCGGAGCTGCGGTTGCCTCCCGCTGCCGCCCAGTCGTACTGGTAGCGTACGAAGTTGTAGGTGTCCATCAGGTCGAGCTTCTTGGAAAGCTTGCTCACCGAGACCTGGGAGTTGAATCCGACCTGGATCTTGCCGGCGCGTGCGGCCTTGGTGGTCACCACGACTACGCCGTTGCCTCCTCTGGCACCGTAAATGGCCGTGAGAGAGGCATCTTTGAGCACGTCGATGGACGCGATGTCGGTTGGTGGGATGTCGTTGATATTGTCTGTCTGGAATCCGTCCACGATATAGAGCGGGTCGTTGCTCTGGGTAACGGAGGTGCCCCCGCGCACGCGGATGTTGATGTCGGCACCAGGGGCGCCGTCGACAGTGGTCACCTGGACGCCGGCCACCTTGCCCTGGAGGGCCACGGCCGCAGAAGTCACAGGGACGGCTGCCAATTTGGTCCCGGAGACGGACCCGACGGATCCCGTGAGGTCGCGGCGGGACATTATACCGCCATAACCGATGACGACAGCATCCTGCAGGAACTCGGAATCCTCTTCAAGGACGCAATCCGCCGTCTTCTGCCCTGCGCTGATGGTCATCTCCTTCTCGGAATAACCGATACAGGACACGACGATTGTGGATTTTGCGGGGACGGAAAGCGTCCACTTGCCGTCAATATCAGTCATGGTGCCGTTGGTGGTGCCTTTCACGGCGACAGAAGCGCCTATGACAGGTTCACCATTGACATCCTTGACCGTTCCCGAGACTTTCTGCTGTGCAAACGCCGCTCCTCCTGCCATGAAAAGGGCGAGGATAGTGAGCACAGTCGCTCTTAGATGTTTTTTCATCATTTAGGAAAACTGATTAAATTAAATAGTGTTACTGGTATCGGCATATGGGTCGTGGTTAGTGGTTCAACTTGAACTTTTGCCGATTTCGGTGCAAGTTACGGATTATTTTTAAATTTTCAACAGAGCAATCTGGATTTTCTTTATTTATGCCTGCCCGCCATGCAGCATCGCAGCAGGAATAGCAGCTGTCCTGTGAAGAAAGTGAAAAATTTTTGTTAGATTTGCAGTTTGTAACAAATAACACAATTCCTATATGCCCAAAATCATCACTTTCGGAGAGATAATGCTCCGACTGTCAACGCCGGGATACCTCAGGTTCAGCCAGGCGAAGCAGTTTGATGCCACCTTCGGTGGCGGCGAGGCCAATGTGGCCGTATCACTTGCAAACTACGGAATGGACGCCAAGTTCGTCACAAGGCTTCCCGAGAACGATATAGCAAAGGCCTGCCTCAAGGACCTCCGCTCTTACGGGGTGGACACAAGTTCCATCATCTACGGCGGCGACCGCCTCGGAATCTATTTCCTTGAGACCGGGGCCGTGGCACGCCCGAGCAAGGTCGTATATGACCGGGCCAATTCATCAATCGCCACCATCAAGCCGGGCGACATCGACTGGGCCGAAGTCCTCAAGGGAGCTGACTGGTTCCACTGGACAGGCATCACCCCGGCCCTGAGCCAGGGTGCCGCCGATGTATGTCTTGAGGCCATCAAGGCTGCCAATGCGATGGGCATAACCGTGTCTTGCGACCTCAACTACCGCAAGAACCTCTGGAAATACGGCAAGAAGGCATCAGAGGTCATGCCCGCCCTCGTGGAGGGAAGCGATGTCATCCTCGGCAACGAGGAGGATGCCGACAAGGTATTCGGCATCAAGCCGGAGGGATTCGATGTGACCAGCACAGGCGGCCAGATCGACCAGCGCAGATTCCAGAGCGTGGGCGAGCAGCTCATGAAGAAGTTCCCGCGCGCGAAGAAGGTCATCATCACCCTGCGCGGCTCCATCAACGCCAACCACAACACCTGGGGCGGTGTGCTCTGGGACGGCAAGACCCTCTACCAGTCACCACGCTACGACATCACCCACATTGTTGACCGCGTGGGCGGCGGAGACTCCTTCATGGGCGGCCTCATCTATGGACTCCTCACCTACACCGGCGACGACCAGAAAGCGCTCAACTTCGCAGTTGCGGCATCTTGCCTGAAACACACCATCTTCGGAGACTACAACCAGGTCACCGTGGCCGAGGTGGAGAATCTCATGAAAGGCGACGCCTCGGGGCGCGTGTCAAGATAAAATCCTTTGAATCATGGCAAAATACAATAAACTCCAAGTCCTTCAGACCATGAAGGAGACCGGTATCGTGCCGGTGTTCTACAATGCTGACATCGAGGTCAGCAAGAATGTCCTGAAAGCCTGCTACGAAGGCGGTATCCGCGCATTTGAGTTCACCAACCGCGGCGACTTCGCCCAGGAGGTGTTCGCCGAGCTCGTGAAGTTCGCAAACAAAGAGCTCCCGGGGATGATCATGGGTGTCGGCTCAGTCGTTGACCCGGGCACCGCAGCCCTCTATATCCAGCTCGGTGCAAACTTCGTCGTCGGCCCAGTGTTCAATCCGGCAGTCGCCCCGGTCTGCAACCGCAGGCTCATCCCTTACTGCCCGGGCTGCGGCTCCGTGACAGAGGTCAGCACCGCACAGGAGGCGGGCTGCGATGTCTGCAAGGTGTTCCCCGGAGATGTGCTCGGGCCTGCGTTCGTCAAGGATCTGCGCGGACCGATGCCTTGGAGCCAGATCATGGTGACCGGCGGCGTGAAGCCGGAGAAGGCTAACCTCGAAGGCTGGTTCAAGGCAGGTGTCACCTGCGTCGGAATGGGCTCAAACCTCTTCCCTAAGGATGTCATCGCAGCCGGAGAGTGGTCGAAGATCACCGGGCTCTGCCGCGACGCCCTCGCTATCGTGAAAGAAGTAAGATAATCTCATATTTATGTCAACACAGAAGAAACTGATGACCAACTGGCGCTGGTGGATGGTGATGTTGCTCTTCCTTGCAACCACCGTCAACTATATGGACCGCCAGGTGCTGTCCCTGACGTGGAAGGACTTCATCGCTCCTGAATTCCATTGGACAGACAACGACTACGGTACAATCACCGCCATCTTCTCCATCATCTATGCCGTCTGCATGCTTTTTGCCGGCAAGTTCGTGGACTGGATGGGCACAAAGAAAGGCTACCTCTGGGCTATCGGAATATGGTCCACCGGCGCTTGCCTCCACGCAGCCTGCGGCTGGGCGACCTGCCACATCGAGGGCTTCGAGAGCATCAAGGCCATGCAGGCCGTACAGAACGGCTCAGCGGCTGCCCTTGCGATAGCTTCGACAAGCGTATGGCTCTTCGTCGCGGCCCGTGCCGTGCTCGCACTCGGTGAGGCCGGCAACTTCCCCGCCGCCATCAAGACCACCGCAGAGTATTTCCCTAAGAAGGACCGCGCATTCGCGACCTCAATCTTCAATGCCGGCGCTTCAGTAGGCGCCCTCATCGCTCCCGCGACCATTCCGCTCCTCGCCCAGTTCTTCAAGAACAAGGGCATCGGCGGCGGCTGGGAGATGGCCTTCATCATCATAGGCGCCATCGGTTATGTCTGGATGGCTCTCTGGGTGTTCATGTACGAAAAGCCTGAGAAGTGCAAGCATGTCAACGAGGCCGAGCTTGAGTACATCCACCAGGATGACGGCGCCGAGGGCGAGAAGGCCATCGACAGGGCCGAGAAGAAGGAGGACAAGCAGATCTCCCTCTGGAAGTGCTTCACTTTCAAGCAGACCTGGGCTTTCATCACCGGCAAGTTCTTTACTGACGGCGTGTGGTGGTTCTTCCTGTTCTGGGCTCCCGCCTATTTCTCAGACCAGTTCGGCTACACTTCTTCATCCGGCATGGGCGTTGCGCTCATCACCACCCTTTATGCCATCGTGACGGTGCTCTCCATCTTCGGAGGTTACCTTCCGCGCATCTTCGTGGACAAGAGGGGCATGAATCCTTATGCCGGACGTATGCTCGCGATGCTTCTCTTCGCGTTCTTCCCGCTTTTCGCCCTGTTCGCACAGCCGATGGGTGTGCATTCAGCGTGGTGGCCGGCGATCTTCATCGGTCTTGCCGGTGCCGGACATCAGGCCTGGTCCGCCAACCTCTTCAGCACCATCGGTGACATGTTCCCTAAGGGGGCCATCGCCACCATCACAGGTATCGGGGGAATGGCCGGCGGTATCGGCTCGTTCTTCATCCAGAAGGCTGCCGGTCTGCTCTTCACCAAGACTGCCGAGCTCGGCTCCGCTTTCACCTTCCTCGGATTCGAAGGAAAGCAGGGAGGATATTTCATCATGTTCTGCTTCTGCGGCATCGCTTATGTGCTCGCATGGAGCATCATGAAGGCTCTCGTGCCGAAGTACAAGCCTATCGTGCTGAAGTAATC
>DJQV01000017.1:0-39124 GCA_002438805.1 Bacteroidales bacterium UBA6377 | reverse complement strand
GAGGCTGGCCTTGACGGTCAGCCTCTTTTGTGCATCTGCTTTTCACCGGCGCAAGCAATTCTTGATTATTTTCACTAACTTGCACCCAATATGAACTCTTTGGAATCACTTCAGGCCAGAGGCCTGTACTCACAGGACTGGGAACACGATGCATGCGGCGTCGGTCTGGTCGTCAACATCAACGGAACCAAATACCACGACATCATCGAGAAAGGACTTTCGGTCCTGGAGAACATGGCCCACCGCGGTGCAGAGGGCGGCGACCCGAACACTGGCGACGGTGCCGGGATAATGGTCCAGATTCCGCACGAGTTCATCCTGCTCCACGGCATCCCCGTACCGGAGAAAGGCCGATACGGAGTCGGGATGGTCTTCTTCCCGAAAGACAGGAGCGATGCTGAGGCATTTCTGGAGATAATAAAAGAGTGCGCCGAAGCTAACTCCTTGAGTATAATGCACATAAGAGAAGTACCCGTCAACTCTGAAGTACTCGGCAGTAAGGCAAGGGAGAGCGAACCCGACATCAGACAGCTCTTCATAGAGGGCTGCGACAACCAGGAAGAACTTGAAAACAAGCTCTACCTCATCCGGAAAGAAGCGGAGCGCCGGCTGGCAGGCTCATCAATCAAGGACAAGAAGTCCTGCTACTTCGCCAGCCTCTCCACCAGAACCATGATCTACAAGGGGATGCTCACCTCCGGTCAGCTGCGGCACTATTTCACCGACCTGAGCGATAAATATTTCACTTCAGCTATCGCCCTTGTGCACTCGCGTTTCTCCACCAACACCTTCCCGACATGGAGTCTGGCACAGCCGTTCCGCATGATCGGGCACAACGGGGAGATCAACACCATCCGCGGCAACCGCCTCTGGATCAAGGCACGCGAGAGCCTTCTCCACACTGACAGGCTCGGGAAGATCACCGAAAACATCAGCCCGATAGTCGAGCCAGGCATGAGCGACAGCGCCTCGTTCGACAACGTGCTGGAGTTCTTCACCCGCGCCGGATACTCGATTCCGCACGCCCTGGCCATGCTTGTCCCGGAAAGCTACAAGGAAGGCAACCCCTTGAGCCACAAGCTCAAGAGTTTCTACGAATACCATTCCATCTTCATGGAACCGTGGGACGGCCCGGCCACGATAATATTCTCCGACGGCAGATATGCCGGAGGCATGCTGGACCGCAACGGGCTGCGTCCGTGCCGATATTTCGTCACCAAGGGAGGGATGCTGGTAATGGCTTCGGAGACGGGAGTCTGTGATGTCCCGCCGGAGGAGATCGCCTCCAAAGGAAGGCTGCGCCCCGGCAAGATAATGATGGTGGACACCCTCAAGGGCAAGATTCTCCGCGATGAGGAAATCAAGGCCGCGCTCAGCGACGCCCACCCGTATGCCGACTGGCTGCACAGCGGGCGCATCGTGCTCAAGGACATCCGCAGCGGCCGCAAGGTGGAGCACTCCGTCCCTGATTACCAAAGGCTTCTCAAGGCATTCAACTACAGCAAGGAAGACATCGACCGCATCATCATCCCGATGACGGTGGACAGTTCCGAGCCTCTCTATGCCATGGGAGACGACACACCTCTGTCCGTGCTTTCCGAAAAGCCGCAGCGCTTTTTCAACTACTTCAAACAAAAATTCGCCCAGGTCACCAACCCTCCCATCGACTCCATAAGGGAGAGCACAGTGATGTCACTGACGAGCTACATCGGAGCTGTAAAGGGGGACATCCTCACCCCTTCATCAGATCTGTGCAAAGTGGTCCGGCTCAACTCCCCTATCCTCTCCGATGCCGAGCTGGAGACACTCAAAAACCTGAGATACAAGGGATTCAAGACCATCACCCTGCCTATGCTCTTCGAGGCTGAAGGCGGGGCAGGAGCCATGGAAGCGGCCCTTTCCAGACTCTGCAAGGATGCCATCAAGGCTGTTGACGCAGGATACAACTATATCATAATCAGCGACCGCAATGTGGACGAGAAGCATGCCGCCATCCCGTCCCTGCTCGCCACGGCCGCAGTGCATCACCACCTCATCCACAACATGAAACGTTCGCAGACCGCCATCATAGTGGAGTCCGCAGAAGTATGCGAAGTTATGCACGTGGCGCTGCTCGCCGGATACGGGGCCAGTGCGGTCAACCCCTATATGACATTTGCCATCCTTGATGAACTGGTCAAGTCCAAGTCCGTCCAGCTCGACTATCCGGCAGCGGAAGAGCACTACATCAAGGCCGTCAACAAGGGCATGCTCAAGATCCTCTCCAAGATGGGAATCTCCACCATACGCAGCTACAGGGGCGCTTCCCTCTTCGAAAACCTGGGGGTCAGCCAGGAAGTGCTGGACAATTATCTGGGAGGCGGCGTTTCCCAGATAGGAGGAGTCACCCTCGAAGATATTGCATCCGACGTGCTCGCGGCCCACAAGGCGGCGTTCGCGCCGGAGCAGCCTGACGCACCGGAAGACTACGGGTTCTACTCTTACCGCAAAGGCGGGGAATTCCATGCCTGGGAACCGTCCCGCGTCAGACTCCTGCACAAGGCGGTGAGAGAGCGGGACTACGAGGCATTCCGCCAATTCAGTGACATCGCCGCCAACCGCACCGCACCGATGTACCTGCGCGACCTGATGGAGATAGAAAGCGACCGCAAGCCTATAGACATAAGCGAAGTCGAGAGCGAGGAAGCGCTGATGAAGCGCTTCGTCACGGAAGCTATCTCATTCGGCGCCATCAGCAAAGAGGCCCACGAGACGATCGCCCTGGCGATGAACGCCATCGGCGGCCAGAGCAACACCGGCGAAGGCGGCGAGGATCCATCACGCAACAACCCCCTTCCTGACGGAAGCTCGATGCGCAGCGCGGTGAAACAGGTAGCCTCGGGCAGGTTCGGGGTGGACGCGCAGTACCTTGTCAACGCTGACGAGATACAGATCAAAGTGGCCCAGGGCGCCAAGCCCGGAGAGGGAGGACAGCTGCCGGGCTTCAAGGTAGACGAACTCATCGCACGCACACGCCACTCCGTGCCGGGCATCACCCTCATCTCTCCCCCACCCCACCACGACATCTACTCGATCGAGGACTTGGCCCAATTGATCTATGACCTCAAGAACATCAACTCTTCGGCACGCATCAGCGTAAAACTGGTCTCCGAGGCAGGTGTAGGCACGATTGCAGCCGGCGTGGCAAAGGCCAAGGCCGACGTCATCCTGATAAGCGGGGGCGATGGTGGAACGGGAGCGAGCCCGGCAAGCTCTGTCAAACACACCGGCAGCCCGGCGGAGACGGGCCTTGCACAGGTGCAGCAGACCCTCGTGGTCAACAACCTCCGTGGACGTGTCCGCCTCCAGGTGGACGGCGGTCTGAAGACCGCCCGCGACGTGCTGTTCATGGCCATGCTCGGGGCAGAGGAATTCGGTTTCGGCACCGCTTCGCTGGTTTCACTCGGCTGCCTTGTCTGCCGCCGGTGCAACACCAACACCTGCCCGGTCGGCATCGCCACCCAAGATCCCGCCCTGCGGGCGAAATTCTCCGGGCGCAAGGAGCATCTAGAAACATATTTCCGATTCATCGCCAAACAGTTGCGCGAATACCTGGCCCAGATGGGATACCGCTCCCTGCAGGAGGTCATAGGCCGTGCGGACCTGCTGCACAAGAGAAGTTTCGCGGATGGTTCGAAAGCCGGCAAAGTCACCCTGGACAGAGTCCTGTACATCCCTGACGAGGCCAAGGACAATGCACGTGTCTGCACTTCCGGCCAAGTTGATGCTCTGCTCTGCGCCAAGGATAGGGAGGTGATCGAGATGGTATGGCCGGCTGTGGAATCGCGGCGCAAAGTCAGTCTCGGAGTACAGATCCGCAACACGGACCGCAGCGTCGGGGCCATGCTGAGCGGCAAGGTGACGTCCCTATATGGCGGTACCGGCCTGCCGGAAGACTGCATCACGGTAACATTCACCGGTTCGGCAGGACAGAGTTTCGGCGCATTCCTCTGCCCGGGCTTGACTTTCCGGCTTGAGGGCGATGCCAACGACTACCTCGGCAAGGGCCTCTCCGGCGGCAAGATCATCGTCACACCTTCACAGGAGTCACTCTTCAGCGCAGAAGACAACATTATAGCCGGCAACACCATAGGCTACGGGGCCACCGGAGGGCAGATGTTCATCAACGGCCAGGTCGGTGAGCGCTTCTGTGTCCGCAACAGCGGTGCAACAGCCGTTGTGGAAGGTGTCGGAGACCACTGCTGCGAATACATGACCGGGGGACGGGTTGTCGTGCTCGGAAAGACCGGCCGCAATTTCGCCGCCGGTATGAGCGGCGGTATCGCATACATCCTCAACAGCGCGGGGGACTTTGACTACTACTGCAACATGGACATGGTCGAGCTCTCCCTGCTGGAGACAGATGAGGACCGCCACGAGGTAATGTCCCTCATCAAGGCGCACTACACCCATACCGGCAGCCCTCTCGCCGCGCGCATCCTCTCCGAATGGGACTCCTGTGCCGCCCGCTTCATCAAAGTGATGCCGGTGGAGTACAAGAAGCTGCTGTAAAACAAAAGTCGCGGGTCCATTTTAGGACCCGCGACTTTTCACTTATGGACTCAATCAGTTTTCCTTGTACTTGTCAGGCATGGAGTCATAGTCGCTCAAGCCTGTACAGCCTGCAAACGTGCCCTTGGCATCCTTGTTCGGAATCTTGGTGAAAACATCGAGGTGGTCGTTCCTCTCATAGAGGTGTACCTTGACTCCGTCAACCACGGTGTATGGTGATTCTCCAGTGAGGCCGGTACAGCCCATGAACATATACTGGGTGATGTTGATCTTCTTGCAGTTGTCGAACAGTGCCGCAGGGATGGACGTGAGCGCGGTGCAGTTGAGGAAAGTGCTCTGGAATCTCGTTGCCCCGGAGAGTTTGTCAAACAGGCCGGAAGGAATCTCCTTGAGCTTCTCGCATCCCGCGAAGACGGTGATCATCATCTTGATGTTCTCCCCGAAATCGAAGAACCCGACCGGAATGGTCTCAAGTCCCGAATAAGAGAAGAGGGCTGAAACAAGATAGATGTCCCTGTTGGACTTGAACAGGCCTTCAGGCACTGCGGTGAGGGCCTGGCAGTTGTAGAACATGTTGGATACGTCCTCGAGTGCAGGCATATTGGCGAAGAGATTTTCCGGCACATCCACAAGTGCCTTGCAATTGTAGAACAGGCGGGACGCATCGGTCACATTGACCGCAGTGTCGAAGAATCCTTCAGGAGCTGCGGTGAGCGAGGCCATGTTCTCGAATGCGCCGGACACGCTCTCCACATCGGCGAAGAGACCCGGCTCCTCCGGGAGAGGAATCTGCGTCATGGATGTACCCTTGAAAGCCTCCTCAAGGGAGTTGATCTTCACAGCTCCCCATGAGCGGACAGCCTTGAAGTAAGCGGTGATGTCGCTGTCATCGGAGTTGAACTCGTCCACCGTTCCGGAGATGGATACGGTATATGTGCCGGCCTTGGCATACTGATGCTCAATCCTTGAGTAGCTGGAAACTCTCCCTTTGACCGTGATCTCATCACTCCCGTCGCCCCAGTCAATTGTGCAGTCCACATCGTAGCCGCATACTGGCAGCGCCGCAGTCTTGCCGTCTTCAGGGATTACGTATTCGAGCTGCATACGTCCGTTGCCCTGCTTGAAAGCGTACTCGGCCACGGCTGCCTCGGAGCCGCTGACTGCGGACACGACAAGCGTGGCGTGCATCTCCTCGCCGGTGATGTTCTTCCCCGCTTTGAGGGTGATGAGGCTGCCGTCCACAGAGCAGGAAACCCAGTTGAGATCCATGTCATGCAGTTCCACCTTATAGGTCGGGACGTTGCTGGAGACGTTGATCTTGAGTTCTCCGCCCTTGTATGAAATGTATGGGCTGCCGTCTGATGTAAGGGTGATGTGCGGTTTTGCGGATGCGCTCTGCGTCAGGTTGATGACCGCGCTGGCCCGGCCTCCCTCGAGGATCAGCACCTTGGCGGTACGGCTCCCCTGGTCATCCGAGGCATAATCGTCCACAGCGAGGGTAAGTTTGTCGTTGACCTGATATGCGTGACACCACTCGCCCGCGTTGCTGCAGACGACCGCCTCCCAGCCATAAGCACTGCTGAGGGTGAACGGGACGCGCCCGCCTTCTGAGGTCAGCTCGACTGCGGCTTCATTGTCAGCGCTCAGCGTCACCGCCGGACTTTCCGAATAAAGTTTGAGAGCCTTGTCCGCGTTGTCTTTAGAGCATCCGGCCAAAGCCAGAACACTCAGGGCCATGGCAAGGATGGTCCTTGATATAGGTGATTTCATCTTTCTTCTGTATTATCAGTTCCACGCATAAGGAATGTTATCATAGTCGGACAGTTTCTCGCATCCGTAGAAGCAGTACGAGTAAGCGTACGGCGCGGTGAACACATCCGGATACAGCTCACGCTCATAGAGATGGATCTTCTTGAGGACTTTGCTGACACTGCCGTCCTCGGCTGTGACATCCACCTCGACCTCCGCATACGGAGACTCCCCTGTCAGCCTCCTGCACTCATCGAAGGTGCACTGGAAAGAGAACGCCTTCTTGTTGTAGGCGAAACTGTGGGCAGGAATCCTCTCGAGCGCGGAACAGTTCTGGAACACGTACCCGAAGTCCGTAGCATCCGGGGCATATTTGAATATGCATCCGTCAGCATCATCCGGATTACCTACGGTGACAAGGTTTTCACAGTTCCTGAAAGCGTACTGGAAACTGGTGACCTTTGTGTTGTCCTTGAACAGTTCTGCCGGTACGGTGACGATGGACGTGCAACCCTCGAAGACGTTGTCGAACTTGGTCACCTCAGAAAGGCCGCTGAATATGCCCTCCGGAATCTCAGAAAGGGACGAACAGCTGTTGAAAGCTGACGAAAGGTTCACTGTTGACGCAGGGAAAATGTTGCTCCCCAAGGTCTTGATACCCGTGCAGCCGGCGAACACGTTTGAAAAGTCCGTCACAGAAGAGCAGGCGGCAAAGAGATTGTCCGGCACTGATTCGATATTCACGCAATCCTCGAACAGACTCTGGAGCGAAGTCACCTTGGTGAGCTTGTCGAGAACCCCCGCAGGAATCTCCGAAATTCCGGTGTCCTTGAAACACATGGCCACATCCTCCACCAGAGGACAGTGGTCGAAGAGGCCGGATGGCACTGCTGTCAGAGAGACACAGTGGTTGAAGGTCTGGTTGAAACTGGTGACGCTCACGCACTTGTCGAACAGGCCCGCAGGGACGGAAGACAGGCTTTCGCAACTGTAGAATGTTGACTTGAAACTTTTCGCATTGACGGCACTGTCAAACAGCCCGGCAGGTATTTCACTGACGGCGGTGCGGTTGAATGCGGACTCGAAAGTCTCCACTTTCTTGCTGGCAGAGAAAAGGCCGGCAGGAATCACCTCCAGGGCGCTTTCATAGAAGACTGAGTCGAAATCCGTCACTTCCGTGTTGGTGGAGAACAGCCCTGCGGGCACGGTCTTGAGGCCGGTGCCGGAGAATGTGGAGTTGAACGAGGTGACCTTGGTGTTGTTCTTGAAGAGCCCTTCCGGGACGCTCTCAAGGTATTGGCAATCGGCGAAAGTGCTCTCGAAACACTCCACCTCCGCATTCTTGTCAAACAGCCCCGCCGGGACAGTCCCGATTCCGGTTCCCTTGAATGTGGAGACAAAAGAAGTCACGGCTGTGTTCTTGTCAAACAGGCCGGCAGGAATCTCCGTCAAGGATGAGCAGCCGAAGAAGACGCTGTTGAAGTCCACAGCTTTCATCTCACTGAAAAGGTCTGCCGGTACTGACTCAAGATTTGAGCATTCCATGAAAAGAGACCTGACATCGGTAACCTGATCAAGGGCATGATATGTATCAGGCGCTACTGTCTTGAGGCCGGCGCCGTAGAATGCGGATGTCAGCAGTGAGAACTTCTCCTTGCCCCATGACTTCACGGCTGTTATCTTGCGCATATACTTGCTGTCCATCAGCACATTGTCAAGATAGGCGGTGATGATTGGGACATGGCCGTGTACCGTGACATCGTATTCTCCGCCATCCTTGTAGGTATAACTCAGATACTCCACCATGGTGCTGACGGAAGCTATCGTGCCCTGAATGTGATACGGGTCGAAGAGTTCACCCTCGCCCCAGTCGATCTTGAGGTCCATGTCCTTGCCCGCAAGCGGAAGGGCGATCTTGTCTCCGGCACCGACCGTGACCGTGAACGTCAGGCACGGGCCCCACTGCTCCACAGGGAGACTCTCGGAAGCGAGCACTTCCCCGTCCTGCTTGCAGGAGAAGGTCAGTTGCGCGCTGCGGTCCGCCCCGGTGGCGTTGGCATCCGAGGTGACAGTGACGGTGTTAGCCTCATAGTCCGGGGTGACGCTCAACCAGGAGGCATCACCTGGAGCTGAGACTTCCCACGATGAAGTATTGGTGAGGACTGAGAATGTCACACTCCGCCCCGCTTCCGGGAAGACAAGCGACTCATGCTCAAGTTTGAGCTTAGGCTCCTCGGACTTGCCGGACTGCCTGACCGCCACACTCGCCATGGCCTCTTCTCCGCTTGCTATAGTCACGGTCGCGGAGCGCTCCTTGAAACTTTCGTTGGTCTGCACCAAGATGCGGACACCACCACCGACGGCCTCCGCCTGACACCAAGATGCAGCCTCTTCATTGACGATGCAGTCCCAGTCCAGTACTGTCTCGACATCGACCATTGCAAAAGAACTGTAGGATGAAAACTCGACCGAAGCGGTCTTGCGGTCCTTCTCGACCGTCACCGGGGTCCCGCCCTTCTTGGAAGCGGAGAGATACAGTCCCTCCTCTTCCGGCGCAGGCCCGTTCTTCTCTGTACAAGCCGCAAAACCGAACAGGGCGGCCACAGAGCACAATAACAGGAATTTGTACTTCATTGTATTTGGAATATTAACCGGATATCTAAAGAAATACCGTTTTCTTTTTTTACTAACCGCGACAAATATAGAAAACTTTTTCATTCCCTGTCATGTGCTGCGGCATATTTTTTACAAGCCACATAAAAACCTCTAAACCACTCTTGATATGATCATCCACAGTGAAACGACAATCATCACCCCCGCTACGATTTTCTTGTAGAAGTCTTTGTTGACATTGCGTATGAAGCGCATGGCGATGAAGTTGCCGAGCATCATTGTAAGAGGCTTGTGCGGAAGCTTCATCTTCCCCGTCAGTTTCAAGATGGCGAATATGATAAGAAACACGCATAGCACGATGGCCATCGGGCCCTTGGGAACCTTGGCAAACCCGAACGCGCCCAATGCGGTGAACGGCACGGCAAGGAGCAGAAAAGCTGCCACAGCCCTCCAGTTGACAGATTTCCAACCGATTGCCACCCTTGAAAGATTGTTCATCAACTGGGCTATGGTGGAAAACGGCAGCAGGATCATGCTCCCGCCAAAACCTACCGCTCCGGAAAGCAGCCCGGCCACAAGGCCCACAACAGCCAAAGTAACGAACATCATCCCTCAAAAAAACAAAAAGTCCAACGCTACGCGCTGGACTTCAATACCTTGCGGAGAGTGAGGGATTCGAACCCCCGAACCCGTTAAGGTCAACAGTTTTCAAGACTGCCGCCATCAACCACTCGGCCAACTCTCCTTCCCGTATGGGACTGCAAATTTAGATATTTTCCGATTATTTGCAAAAAATATCTTTAAAAATCACTTCGCCTCCTTTTTCTTGTCCTCCCCGGAGAAGAACTTCCACTGGAAGAGCAGGAGATAGAACGCCCCGACAGTCACGCATGAATCAGCGAAATTGAACACCGGGCTGAAGAAGATCACCTTCTCCCCGCTGCAGATGAGCGGAAAATAGAACATGTCCACCACCTTCCCGAACATGAACGGAGCATAGCCCCAGATCAGCCCGTAGAAAAGGCAATCGATGATATTTCCTATCGCCCCGGCCGTAATCAAGGTCAAGCCGACAAGCACTCCGGTCGGCGCAGTCCCCTTCTTGAGCAGAGAATGTATCCACCAGATAAGCGCTCCGCTCAGGCAGATGCGGAAAAGCGAAAGCAGGAACTTCCCCACTGCCCCACCGAAAGCCATGCCGAACGCCATCCCCTCGTTCTCGACGAAGCATATCCGGAACCACTGGCCGATCACATATATCTGCTCACCCAGATCCATGTTGGTCTTGACGATCACCTTGATGATCTGGTCGATGACCACGAGAGCGACCCCCAGAAGCAGGAGCCACAGCCCTTTTCTGGAACCTCCGGCTCCCGCGGCTGAAACATTGGCCGGCACTAATTCTTGCCCTCCTTGGCAAGCTTTTCCTTTGCTTCCACGGTCAGGGTGGCGTGAGGAACCCTGATCAGTCTCTCCTTTGGGATGAGTTTCCCGGTAGAGCGGCAGATCCCGTAAGTCTTGTTCTCGATACGTGCAAGCGCAGCCTCAAGGTTCTTGATGAACTTATACTGCCTCTGGGCAAGCTGGCTCGCCTCCTCTTTGGAGCGCTGGTTGGCCCCGTCGTCCTCAACTGTCTTGAATGAAGGCGAGGTATCTTCTATATCGTTGGTGCCATTGTGCAGCACAACCTCGCGGAGAGTATTGTACTCAGCCTTGGCCTGGGCAAGTTTCTCTTCGATAATAGCCTTGAACTCCGCCAGTTCAGCATCGGAATAGCGGGTCTTCTCCGTCACAGGAGCATCTTTCTTAACATCTGACATAATAGGCTTATTTTAAATGTTTCTCCACTGATATCTTAATCGAGCCTTCCCCCCACTCCACCGGTGAGGCTTCGTCCGGAGCCTCATCCATTTTCTTGAGAGAAAGTGACAGGGACAGGGTCTGAGCCGCCACATATTCGGAATACTCCTTGAGTGCATCGCTTATCTCGCCATACGCCTCACCGCCGGCATATATCACCGTGTCGATCCTGTCCGTCACTTCGAACCCGCTCTCCTTGCGCAAGTTCTGGATCGGATGGATGAGCTCCCGGGCGACTCCTTCCCGGAGAAGATCAGGAGTCTGCACGATGTCGAGCGCGATGGTGAGCGTCCCCTCCGTGGCCACGAGCCAGCCCGGCATGTCCTCGGAGCTGATCTCGTAGTCAGACTTGCCGAGGGTGACATCCCCGTCAGGAAGATGCAGCACGTAATCCGCACCGGCACGCTCGATATCCGCGATCTGCTCCTGGGTAAGGATGGCGAAAGCGGCGGCTATCTCCTTCATCCTCTTGCCATAGACCTTTCCGAGCGTCTTGAAATTAGGCTTGATCTTCTTCGTGATTATGCCTGTAGTGTCATGCAGGAACTCTATCTCCTTGACATTAACCTCAGTAAGGAAGATGTCACTCACCTTCTGGATATGCTCCTTGACGGTATCGTCAAGCACCGGCACAAGCACCTTGGCGAGAGGCTTGCGGACATTGATGCCCACCTTCTTGCGTAGGGCCAGCACCATAGAGGATGCCTTCTGCGCAAAACTCATGCTCTCCTCGAGATCCTTGTCCACCAGAGAACTGTCGGCCACAGGCATGCTCTCGAAATGCACCGACTCCGAGCCCGGTACAAGATCCGTCCATAGCCTGTCCATAAAGAACGGCGCTATAGGAGCTGAGATGAGGGCGACGGTGCGGAGCACCTCATAAAGAGTCTGATACGCAGAAAGTTTGTCCGCTGTCATTCCGGAACCCCAGAGGCGCTTCTTGTTGAGACGGATATACCAGTTGCTCAGGTCGTCGCAGACAAAATCCTGCACAAGACGGCCGGCGGAAGTGAGGTCATAATCCTCGTATGCCGCCTCGACTGACTTCACAAGCGTGTTCATGCGGCTGATTATCCAGCGGTCGAACATCGGCCTCTCCCCATAAGGGACCTTCTCCGCAGATGGGTCGAATTTGTCTATATTGGCATAGAGCGCAAATACGGAATACGAGTTGTACAGCGTGCCGAAGAACTTGCGGCGCACCTCTTCCACGCCGGATTCGTCAAACTTCAGATTGTCCCACGGCTGGGCGTTGGTGAGCATATACCAGCGCAGCGCGTCAGGGCCGAACTTGTCGAGCGCCTTGAACGGGTCAACTGCATTGCCGAGACGTTTGCTCATCTTGTCCCCGTTCTTGTCGAGCACCAGCCCGTTGGAGATCACGCGGCGGAAAGCCGGCGTGCCGCTGACCATGGTATGGATGGCATGCAGGGTGTAGAACCAGCCTCTGGTCTGATCCACGCCTTCGGCGATGAAGTCCGCCGTACAACCGAAATCCGGAGTGCCGATGCCCCTCAGCCCGGTCTGGGCATAAGGCATCGAGCCGGAATCGAACCACACGTCTATAAGGTCCGTCTCGCGTGTCATCTTCTTCCCCGAAGGGCTCACAAGGAAGATGTTGTCCACATAAGGGCGGTGCAGGTCAATCCTGTCATAGTTCTCCTTGCCCATGTCTTCCGGGTCGAAGCCAAGGTCGCGGAGAGGGTTGGTCTTCATCACTCCGGCCTCCACGGCCCTGTCGATCTCGGCATAGAGCTCCTTCAGCGAGCCGATGCACTTCTCCTCCCGGCCGTCCTCGGTCCTCCATATCGGGAGAGGCGTGCCCCAGTAGCGGCTGCGGCTGAGGTTCCAGTCCTGGATGTTCTCCAGCCACTTCCCGAAACGTCCGGTCCCGGTGGACTCAGGCTTCCAGATGATGCCGTTGTTGAGCTCTATCATCTTGTCCCTCACGGCTGTGGTCCTGATGAACCAGCTGTTGAGTGGGTAGTAGAGCACAGGCTTGTCGGTGCGCCAGCAGTGTGGATACGAGTGGACTTTCTTCTCGATGCGGAAAGCCTTTCCCTCACGCTTGAGCATCACGCAGATGTCCACGTCCAGAGTCGGAGCGTCCGCCGGGAGGGAGTCATCGTAGGCATTCTTGACATAACGCCCCGCCCACTCCTTATAATCAGGGGAAACCCTCTCGGCCACATACTTCGGGTCCATGTCCTCGATGCGGTAGAAACGCCCCTTGAGGTCAACCTGGGCCTGGGGCGCGCCGTCCGCGTCGATCACCATGAGCGCCGGCACCCCGGCAGCCTTGGCCACCTTGGCATCATCCGCACCGAAGGTCGGAGCTATATGCACGATGCCGGTACCCTCCTCCGTGGAGACATAGTCCCCGCTGATCACCCTGAACGCACCCTCATCCGGTCGGAACCACGGAATCAGCTGCTCGTAGCGCATGCCAACGAGCGTGGATCCCTTGAAACTGCCGGGCAGCACCTCATACGGAATCTTGTCGTTAAAAAGGGAACCTACCAGAGCCTCGGCCACGATGTATGTAGCAGGCTTGCCGGTGTACGGATTGGAAGACTTCACCTTGACATAATCGATGTTCGGGCCCACGCAGAGAGCGGTATTGGACGGCAGAGTCCACGGGGTGGTTGTCCAGGCGAGGAAATAGAGATCATCCTCCCCCACAACCTTGAACTGCACGGTGCAGGTGGTGTCCTTGACGTCACGGTAGCAGCCCGGCTGGTTGAGTTCGTGGCTGCTCAGCCCCGTGCCGGCAGCCGGAGAATACGGCTGGATGCTCTTGCCCTTGTAGAGCAGGCCCTTGCCGTAGATATCCTTGAGAAGCCACCAGAGGGTCTCGATATAGCGATTGTCATAAGTCACATAAGGGTCGTCCATATCAACCCAGTAGCCGATGCGCTCCGTGAGAGTGCGCCACTCGGCGGTATATTTCATCACTTCAGCGCGGCAGGTGCGGTTGTACTCTTCTACGCTGATCTTCTTGCCTATGTCATCTTTGGTGATGCCGAGTTTCTTCTCCACCCCGAGCTCCACAGGCAGACCATGGGTGTCCCATCCGGCGCGGCGGCGCACCTTGTAGCCGGACTGGGTCTTGTAGCGGCAGACGGCATCCTTGATGGAGCGGGCCATGACATGGTGGATGCCCGGCATACCGTTGGCGGAAGGCGGCCCCTCAAAAAATATGAATTCCGGAGCCCCGTCACGGAGCCGGAGAGATTTGCCGAAGGCATCAATGCCCTTCCACTTCTTCAGTACCTCGTCGGCCGCGGCCACGAGATCAAGTCCGCCATACTCTTTGAATATCATATTTTTTACTAATTTTGCGTTTACGCTCGTCCGCTCCGGGCTTCCGGACGCAGACTGAACAATTTGCAAAGTTAAGAAATTGTTTTGAATTCATGGCAATCATAGATATAGTACTGCTTATATGTTTCGTCCCCGCCATCGTCTACGGGATCCGCAAGGGTTTCGTCAAGCAGGTGGTCGAACTCGTCTCCATAATCGTCGGGGTGTGGGCGGCATTCTATTTCTCATCTTCGCTGAGCATCTGGCTCGCACAATACATCAGCATCGACAAGGTCATCCTGCACATCGTCAGTTTCATACTGATCGTTGTGCTGGTGGTATTCCTCATGGGGCTTCTGGGTTCACTGTTGACAAGGCTTCTGAAGATAGTGTTTCTCGGGTGGATCAACGGCCTGCTCGGCCTGGTGATAGGGGTCTTCAAGGTGGCGGTCGTGCTGGGCCTGCTGATATTGCTCTTCGAGAGCGTCAACGCATCGGCCCACATCGTGGACCCGTCCAGCCTTGACAACGCCACAGTCTACCACGCCCTGAGGGACCTTGCAGGAAAGGTTTTCCCGTACATCAAGAATTATGTGACCGGACTCGGACAGACAGCATATATGATATGAGCAGAATCATACTTATAGAAACCTCGACTTCCCTGTGCTCCGTGGCTCTGGAGCAGGACGGGAAGATCATCGCTTCAAGGGAGAGTGACGCACCCAAAGCCCATGCGGCCATGACGGCCCCGTTCATAGGGCAGGTGCTGGAAGAAACGGGACTGACGGTCAAGGACTGCGATGCAGTGTGCGTCAGCGCCGGCCCAGGCTCCTACACCGGGCTCAGGGTGGGGGTGTCCACCGCCAAGGGGCTGTGCTTTGCAGCCGGGCTTCCGCTTCTGGCCGTCGGGACTCTCGACATCCTCGCCAGACAGGCCATGGAAGAAGGCATCCCCGAGAACATCAGGCATATAATCCCTATGGTGGATGCCCGCAGAATGGAGGTCTACACAGCCATATACTCCACTGACGGCAAGCGTCTCACAGAAGTGGAACCGAAGGTGGTGGACGGGGAGACTTTCAGGGAAGTCCTCTCCGGAGGGCCGGCTGTCTTCATCGGGGACGGGGCGCTGAAGTGCATGAAAGCGATCGCATCCCCCGAGTCAGTCTTCGTGCAGACCTGCCCCAAGGCATCCGCAATGGCCTCCCTCGCGGAAGAAGCATTCAAAGCGGGCGAATTCAAGGACTGCGCGTACTTCGAGCCGTTCTATCTCAAGCAGTTCATAGCCACGACAAGCAAGAAGAAATTATTCTGATGATATGGAAGGTTTTCTCATAACTGTCCTGATGTTCTCCGTCCCGGTGCTGGCGGCGATCATCGACAAGAGGCTCAAGGCCGCAAGGAAAGCACGCCCCATGGTCCATGCCGAGCCCGTAATTTTCGAGGACGAAGAGGAGGAGGAAGAAAAACCGGCACGTGCAGTAGTGCGTGAGCTTTCCGAAGACCCTTGGAAAACAGACGACGGGCCACAGGTGGTCGCAGCACAGCCTGCAATGCCGCAGCCTGCAGCAGCCATGACACCGGCCGCCACAGTCGCAGCGGCACCATCACCGGCGGCACCGGTAGCGAAGACGCAACACAACAAGCCCTCACGGAAAACCATAAAGAAAAGGGACACAGAACATTATCCCACAGCGGAAGAAATCCGCCGGGACAGGCGCAAGCTGATCCTCTACAAAGAGATAATGACTCCTAAATTCGACAGCGAATAGGCGGCAGAATTTGTTTTTCGTCAGGCTTTGACTATCTTTGCACAAGACAAGGGTTCCGCCCCACAGGCGGGACTCCTTGTTTTTTGACATTTGCTTAATTAACAAACTATTACTATGGCAGAAGTACACTATATGAGCCAGGAAGGGCTCGACAAAATCAAGAAAGAGCTGGCGGAGGCGTTGGCCCAGAGGCCTGTCATCTCGGCAGCCATCGGTGAGGCCCGTGAGAAGGGCGACCTTTCTGAAAACGCGGAATATGAATCAGCCCGGGAGGCCCAGGGCCTGCTCGAACTCAAGATAGCCAATCTCCAGAACATGATCGTCAACGCCAAAGTTCTGGACAGCTCCCAGCTCAGCACCGATAAAGTGCAGATGCTCAACAAGGTGAAAGTCAAGAACCTCAACAACGGCCGCGAGATGGAGTTCACCATCGTGGGCGAGAGCGAGGCCGACTTCTCCAAAGGCAAGCTCGCCGCCACCACCCCTATCGCCAAAGCCCTGCTCGGACACGGCAAAGGCGAGACCGTGGAAGCCAAGGCCCCGTCAGGCATCATCAAGTTTGAAATTCTCGACATCTCACTCTGATGGCTACTCTCTTCACAAAAATCGCGATGGGGCTCATCCCGTCCTACAAGGTGGCGGAGAACGAGGATTTCTACGCCTTCCTTGACATCAGCCCGCTCACCCTCGGGCATACCCTCGTCATCCCGAAGAAGGTGGAGGACGACTACATCTTCAACCTTGACCCTGTGACTTACCAGGGCCTGTGGAACTTTGCCCGCGAGGTCGCCACAGCCCTCAAGGCCGCAGTGCCGTGCAAGAGGGTGGGAGTGGCCGTGCTCGGCATGGAAGTGCCTCACACGCACATACACCTCATCCCGCTCCAGACCGAGGGGGATATGGATTTCCGCAAGACACGCCCTTCATTCACAAAAGAAGAGATGCAGCAGACAGCAGATGCGATACTCGCTGAATATGAGAAGTTATAAGATATTCGCCGCAGCCGCTGCGGCATTTGCGCTTGCCTCCTGCGCACAGCAGGCAAGCATAAGCGGCAGGATCGAGGGTGCAGCTGGCAGCCAGATAGAAGTCCGCCAGCTGGATGTCAACGTCTACACCGTCCTCGACACCATCAGGACCGGAGCTGACGGCTCATTCAAGTACAAGGTAAAGGTCAAAAAAGGCCAGCCGGAGTTTATCTACCTTTTCAAGGGGGACAAACGCCTCGCGGCCCTGCTGCTGGAGACCGGGGAGAAAGCGGTAGTGGACGCCGATACTCTCGGCAATTACAGCATCACCGGCTCTGAAGGCTCTGCAAAGCTGGCCGAGGTGGACAAGGCCTACGCGGACTTCATCAAGTCCATGCTCGCCGCCAGCGGAAACGGCCCCGAGATGGCCAAGGCCTATCTTGACCACTACAGGGCAAGCGTCAAGTACGTGATGAGCAACCCCTACTCCATGACCACCATCCCGGTGCTCTATGAGAATATCGGCGAGGGCACTTCCGTCTTCAACCAGCCTACAGATGCGCTGTTCTTCCGCGCAGCGGCGGACTCGCTCAAGACCGTATACCCTGATTCCCGCTATGTCAAGGCACTCGACAAGGAAGCTTCCCGCAGGATGAAGATCCTCGAACTTGACGGGATGATACGCACCGCCGAGCAGCGCGGCTATCCGGACATCACCCTTCCAGACATCAAGGGAGAAAAGCGCGCCCTCAGCTCCGTGGACGCGAAAGTGGTGATGCTCCATTTCTGGGATGCTTCCGATGCCGCTCAGAAGATGCTCAACATCGACACACTCCTCCCGGTATGGAAGGAATACCATGACAGGGGATTTGAGATATACGCCGTCTGCGTCTCACCTGACAAGGCAGCCTGGGGCTCCATCGTCAACTCACAGAAACTTCCGTGGATCAACCTCAATGACGGTCTCGGCACAGCTTCTCCGGCAGTGGTCACCTATGGCGTGACCTCACTGCCGAATTCACTGCTGATAATCAACGGAGAGCTCAGCACCGAACCTGTCAAAGGCGCGGCAGGCCTTCGCAAAGTTCTCGACAGAGAGCTCGGTCGCAAGTAAGCTGGGCCTTCAGCTCATCCACAGAACTCAAGCGCTTCCCGTCACGGAGGCGCTTTTTGAATTTCACAGTGATGTCAAGCCCGTATATGTATTCCGAAAAGTCGAAAATATTGGTCTCGATGATGTCCCCGACATTGGTCATGCCATAGAAACGGCATCCCACCGTATCGACTTCGGATAGGTACACTCCGCGCTTCGGGATCATCTTGAGAGGCTCGTAAAGCTGCATATTGGCGGTAGGGAAACCGATGGTGCGCCCCAGCTGCTTGCCGCCCACCACGACTCCGCTCAACGGGTATTCGTAGCCGAGCATGGCCGCCGCATCCTCCACATGCCCTTCCGACAAGGCCGCACGGATCTTTGTGGAGCTCACAATCAGCCCCGACCCCAGACGGGCCGGGGGCACCACTATGACATCAAGTCCAAGCCGCTCCGCCAAAGGGCGCAACTGCTCGGGAGAGAGAAGATCGGAGCCGAGAGTATTGTCATAGCCCATAAGCACGGCGGTGCCGCCGAAGCGGTCACGCACCATGCCGGACAGATATTCTTCAGCCGTCATGCGTGCGAAATCCCTGGTGAACTCCAGCACCTCCACCCTGTCCACCCCGAGTTCTTCAAGCATCCTCACCTTCTCCGCCGGAGAAGACAAGAGCCTGAGAGTCCTTGCATCCTGCTGGAGCACGGCACGCGGGTGTGTGGAGAATGTAACGACAATCGCCTCCTCACCCCTTTGACGGGCCGAGGAGACGAGCGAACTTATGACCTGACGGTGCCCAAGATGGACACCGTCAAAAAAACCTGTGGCTACTACAGCCATTTCACGAGAGGGAAGTCCTGCCTGTGCGGAAGACGCGGGTTCTTCGGGTAGATACGGGTACCCACCTGATACATTCCGGTCCTCTCCGGCAGCACTTCAGCCTGATAGGTGACCTTGCCGTCGGCGACGGAGACGACCGCAAGTTCGCAGACATTCTGGATGTGCAGTTCTCCCTTGGCATCGGAAGAGGTGAATATCATCTCCACTCCGATGTCCTCCGGCTTGAGACGGCCGAGATCGAGCACGACCTCACACTTGAGCTTGTTCTCAGGGGAAAGCACATAGGAGGCGTCAGGCTGGGTGTAGGATACGATGCGGATATTGTTCCACTCGTCGCTGACCAGCTGCTTCCATGCGGCAATCTCCTTGGCCACCTTGGCTCCGTCAGCAGCCAGTTCCCCGAAGCGGACGCTCTGCGGGTCATAATACTGACGGCAGTAGTCGCTCAGCATGCGGTTGGTCGTGAAGTTGCAGGCAACTTCGGCGATGGTGTTCTTGATATACGTGATCCACTTCGGAGAAAGCCCGGTAGCGGGATCGGTCTCGTAGTATGACGGGGCTATGTCGTTCTCGATGGTGGAATAGATGGTGGCGGCATCGAGCTCGTTCTGGTAGTTCTGGTCATCGTATGTCCTCTCCTGCGGAAGTGCCCAGCCGGCTCCCGGCTTGTAGCCCTCGACCCACCAGCCGTCAAGCACGGAGAAATGCATGACACCGTTCATCGCGGCCTTCTCTCCGGACGTGCCGGACGCCTCAAGAGGACGTGTAGGGTTGTTGAGCCATACGTCCACACCCTGGACGAGCCTCTTGGCGAGCGTGATGTCGTAGCCCGGGACGAAGACGATCTTCCCGAGGAACCTTTCCTGCTTGGAAATCTCGATAATGTCCTTGATGAGATCCTGGCCGGCACCGTCAGCCGGGTGCGCCTTGCCGGCGAATATGAACTGCACGGGACGCTTAGGGTTGTTGACTATCGCATCAAGCCTGTCAAGGTCGCTGAAAAGGAGGGTCGCACGCTTGTAGGTGGCGAAACGGCGGGCGAAGCCTATTGTGAGCACATCGTCCCTGAGCTGTTCCTTGATCGTAACGATCTGGCTCGGGGTGTAATGCGCGCTCTGCTGAGGATCGGAAAGCCTCTCGCGGATGGCCCCGATAAGCTCCTTTTTGAGAGACTTGCGTGTATCCCACACCTGCTTGTCCGGCACATTATATATGCCCTCGAAGCAACTTATGTCATAGTGGTGGGTCTTGAACTCCTCACCGAACACGTCAGCGTGGACAATCTTCCAGTCTCTGGCAGCCCAGGTAGGATAATGCACACCATTGGTCACATAACTGATATACAGTTCTTCCGGAAGATATCCCGGATACATCCTGGAGAATATCTCGCGGCTCACCTTGCCATGGAGCATGGAGACGCCGTTGACGTTCTGCGACATGTTCGCTGCGAGGAAACTCATGGAGAACTCCTCGTTGTGATCGTCAGGGTTGACCTTGCCGAGACTCATCATCGTCCTCCAGTCGATGCCGATAGTTTGAGGATAATAGCCTATGTAGCGGCCGAGGAGCTCTTCTGTAAATGCATCGTGGCCGGCCGGTACAGGGGTGTGGGTCGTGAACAGGCCGGATGCCCGGATAAGTTCCATTGACTCGGAGAACGTCAGCTGCTGCTCGCGCATGCACTCGCGGAGCCTCTCCAGACCGGCGAACGCGGCGTGTCCCTCATTGTAATGGTAAATGGTAGGGTGAAGACCGAGGGCCCTCAGAGCCCTCACGCCGCCGATGCCGAGCAGAATCTCCTGCTTGAGACGGTTCTCCCAATCTCCACCATAAAGCTGGTGGGTGACCTGCCTGTCTTCAGGGATGTTGTCCTCGTAGTCCGTATCCAGCAGGTAGAGGTCGGTGCGCCCGACAGCCACTTTCCATATCCTGGCATGAAGATCACGACCGGCGATGGACACCTTGACGGTCTTCCACACGCCGTTCTCGTCAAATACCGGCTCAGCAGGGATTTTCATGAAATCCTGAGCCTGATACTCGGCCACCTGGTTGCCCTGTGGGGTGAGCCTCTGCGTGAAGTAGCCGTAACGATATAGGAGACCTACAGCAACGAGGTTTACGTTCATGTCACTGGTCTCCTTGAGGTAGTCACCGGCCAAGATGCCGAGTCCCCCGGAATAGATCTTGAGCGATGTGTCGAGACCATATTCCATACAGAAATAGCCGATGGACGGCTCCTTGCGCTCGGATTTCTTGGCCATATAGGAGTTGAACTCGGCCATAACCTCTCCGAGGCGGGCGATGAAGACATCATCCTGCGCCAGCTCCATGTATCTCTTCAGGCTGACCTTGTCAAGAATTTCCATAGGATTATGTCCTGACTTGTGCCAGATATCGTAATCCACACTCTTGAAAAGTGCCTTGGCGTTGTCGTTCCAGCACCACCAGAGATTCTTGCACAGGGTCTCAAGCCCCGAGAGCTTCTCCGGCAAGTGTCGGGTCACCATCACACTTTTCCAGGACGGCACCCCCATTTCATTGATATTCATACACTACTGATGTTTTTCTGCTACTGCATTGTTAACTCTTATTGTAAAATCGCTGAGGACATTCATATAGTTGATGAATGCCTCGTACGGTGTCGCATACGGGTTGAAGCGGCTGTGCACCTCCCCATCGGAGAAGAATTTGGTGCACATATAATATAGGTGATCGCTCTCCTGGAGATGTCCGAAATCAGCCCAGAGGGCAGCATCATCCACCAGGGAAAGCTTCTCCTGGAGCGCATAAAGCTTGCGGAACGCATCCTGCTGGAGCTCGTTGCCGAGCCATGCGGAAAGGTCGCGCTCCTCATCCGCCCAGGAAATAGGCTCCGGCACGGAAAGATCGCCCACGGACTTGTACTTGGCCACGGCACGGGCAGGGATGACGAAGTCGAGTTCCGGATCCTTGAGAGCCTGCTTTACGAAAGCCTCCATAAAGTCGAAGATCCCGCAATCGGCACCCTGATGTTCCCCGAAGGTCTCATAGTCCATGAAGAGGTTGACGATGTCGCCCTCGGACGCCTTGATCCATCCGGTGTACTTCTCCGCGGTCAGCGGCCACTCGGACCAGTTGCGGTTGGAGAAGCGGAAAGCGATGTCGTCGCTGAGCGCATAGTTGCGCAGGAGCAGTTTGAGACCGCTCTTGAACTCGTTGTTGTAGACATAATCAGGGCTCATCCAGCCCATTATGTGGCGTGCGCCCTCGGTGAGCATGGCCTTGAAACCGAGATCATATACGTCCTTGCCGATACTGTCGGAATAGATGAGCTCGGTGTTGCGGAAAGTCTTAGGAGTGACGCCGAAATACTGCTCTACCGCCGCCTTGTGCTTGAGCACCTGGTGTTCAAACTCCTGACGGGACGCCAGTGAGGCGAGCGAATGGTAATAGGTCTCGCAGAGGAACTCCACACAGCCGGTGTCGGCAAGCGCCTTGAAGCTCCCGGTAACCTCCGGCGCATAGCGCTCGAACTGCTCGAGCGCGGATCCGGATATGGAGAAGGCCAACTTGAGTTTTCCCTTGCTCTCCTTGATGAGTTCAAGGAGCATCTTGTTCATAGGGAGGTAGCACTTGGTGGCGACCCTCTTGAGGATGGTCCTGTTGGTGAAATCGTCGTAGTAATGTGAGTCCTTGCCGATGTCGAAGAAACGGTAGAGACGGAGCCTTGTCGGCTGATGCACCTGGAAATACAGGCAGATAGACTTCTTCATATTATTCTTTTACCAGAGATTCGTAAATATTCTTGAGTTTCGCGGTGGCGTTGTTCCACTTGAGGGCGTTGACTTCCTCGTAGCCCTGCTTTGCCGCGAAATCAGAGAGCGCAGGATACTTGAGAAGCGCGTAGATGTCGTCAGCCATTGCGTCCACATCCCAGAAATCCACTTTCAGCGCATATTTGAGCACTTCCGCAGCACCGGACTGATACGATATGACTGTCGGGACGTTGGACCTCATGGCCTCAAGCGGAGAAATTCCGAATGGTTCCGACACGGAAGGCATTATATACACATCCGAGAGTGCGAACATCTCCTGTACCTCACCTCCGCGCAGGAAGCCGGTGAAGTGGAAGCGGTCCGAAATCCCGAGACGGGCCACCTGGCGGATCGCGCGGTTCATCATGTCCCCGCTTCCGGCCATCACGAAGCGCACGTTGTCCATACGCTTGAGGACCTTGGATGCCGCCTCGATGAAGTACTCGGGGCCTTTCTGATAGGTGATGCGCCCCAGGAAGGTGACGACCTTGTCCTTCACTCCCCTATCGACCTCGACATTGTCCCTGCCGCTGAAATCCACGGCATTGTGGACCGTGATGACCTTGGCGGGATCTATGCCGTATTTGTTGATGACTATGTTTCTGGTCAGGTCGCTCACCGTCACCACGCGGTCGGCCGCCTCCATGCCCCTTTTCTCTATGGCATATACTCTGGAGTCCACCATATCATCTGTACCGCGGTCGAAGGATGTGGCGTGCACATGCACCACCAGAGGCTTTCCGCTGACTTCCTTGGCGGCTATGCCGGCAAGATATGTGAGCCAGTCGTGTGCATGGATGACATCAAACTGCCCGGCGTACCGCATCGCTATCGTCGCGGCCACCTGGGCATAGCGGGACACCTCCTCCAGAAGGTTGGCCCCGTACTTGCCGGAGAACTTGAACTTCTGCCCGAAGCCCACGGTGGTCTCGTTGAGCTTCTTCTTCTTCATCTCCTCGATGGCCTCGAAATACTCTTCCGGGTCCACATAAGGGACTATGCTGGAGTCCACATTGATGAACTTGACCTTTTCAAGAAACTCGTCCACGCTGTCGCAGACATTGTTCACCGCCACGTCGCTGGCGCTAATGATCTTAGCGCAGCTCTGATCCTCATCACCCGAGGCCGACGGCATCACGAAAAGCACCTTGACCCCGTTGTGGGCCAAGCCCTTGACTATTCCCTCGCAGGCCGTCCCGAGACCGCCGGCGATATGGGGAGGAAACTCCCAGCCGAACATCAATACTGTCATTTGCCTTTCTCTCTATATTTGTCCAACATGTTCTCTACTGAAAGCAGGGCCGCCGTGCTGAGCGCCGAAGAAATGGCCCCGTGCGGCTCATGAGGAGGGTCTCCGTCATAAAGTTCGGAGAACGCCCCGACACCATGTTTGCTGAGGTCATCATAGAAGCCCTCGACCAGCCACTCGGCCTTTTTGACGAACGCCGCGCCCCTAACTCTCAGGCATACCCTCACATAATACTCAAGGAGGAACGGACGGGTGCTACCCTGATGGTAGGCAAGGTCACGCTCCACCTGCGTCCCCTCGTAAACTCCCTTGTACTTGCTGTCGCGAGGCGACAAGGTGCGGATTCCACGGGAGGTGACAAGCTCGTTCTCGACCACCCTGAGGATGGACGGGACAAGATCTTCGTCAATCGGGGAATAGTCACACCAGAAGGAGGCGAGCTGATTCGGCCTTATGTCCATGTTCTGCCCCGAATTGTCCACATAGTCGGCAAGACAGCCGTACTCCGGATTCCAGAACACTTTCTGGTAGTTCGCCCTCACAAGGTCGCGTATGGCGGACCACTTTGAGACGAATGTGCTCTTCTTGGAGCCGTAGCGGGACTCCATATCCACGGCGAAGCAGATGGCGTTGTACCAGAACGCATTGGTCTCAACCTGATATCCGGCACGCTCGGTGACAGGATGTCCGCCGGCGTAGGCGTTCATCCATGAGAGGGCCACACCGTCCTTCTGCTCCCAGAGCAGGCCGTTGGGCTGCATGGCCACTTCGGCGCGCTCCCCGGGAAGATAGCTTTCGAGCACTCCGCGCAGGATTATGCCGTACTTTTTCCATACCGCCTTCGGGTCAGCCCCGTAGTCCATATAGCTCTGGAGGCAGGAGGCGATAAGAAGCGGGGCCTCCACCTGAGTGGTCCTGCGGAAAAGCCTCTCCTGCTGGTCGGCTATCAGATTGTCGAGCACCTCCTCGAAAGTCCTGGCGCTGTCCAGACCGCATAAGGCAAGACCAGGCAGGGCGAGCAGCGACTCGCGGAGAAGCCCGGTGTACATCCAGGAATAACCGGCCTCTATCTTCTTGCGTCCGTTGTGCTCGGTGATGAGAGAGTCTGCGCAGCGGCGCAGCTGGTCGCGATAACCGGTGATCTCCCCGGCGGCCTTGACCCCGGATGCGAACTTGCGCTTGAACTCTGACGGATCCTCCTGCATCACCGATGCGGAGAACACCACGGACCCGCCCGGCCTGAGAGTAGTCTCGAAGCAGCCCGGGACAAGCAGATCCTCACGGCAGTCGAAGCCGCGGCGGTATTCGTCAGAATAGGTGACATTCAGGTTCCAGGCCGGAGCGGCGGTGTACTTGGCACGGGCATCGCTCAACTGGAGATTGAGGTCAGGGAAATTCGGATACATCCTGAATGACATGCCACCCTGGATGGCGGAACCCTCCGTGCAGGCCTCAGGGTTCTGATGAGTGAGGTCATGGATGTTGCGGAAAGCCAAGTACGGACGGAGCTGGAGCTTCACCGGTGCCGGGGAGGACAGCAGTTCGTACTTTATCATCACCTGGTCCCTCTCATGGGACAGGAGGATGGTCTTGCGGAAAAGGACCTCGCCCACCTTGTAGGTGATCTGAGGAACAGAATCCGCGCAGAAATCCACAATATACTTGTGGCCGCGCGGCTCGTAGATGTCTCCATAGCAATGGATGCCGAGGTTGAACTGCTTGCCGTCCACAATGAGGCTTTCGTCCAAAGCGGAAAGAAGCAGATAGCGGTCTCCCCCGAAACGGTCCAGGGTAACTGCCAGAAGCCCGTGATAGCGCCGGGTATTGCAAGTGATGATGGTAGTGTTGCAATATGCCCCGGTCTTGTTCGCACAGATGATCTCTCTCTTGAGCGAATAGGCTAGATTGACCAGTTCAGACTTGTTGAATTTTAAGATTGCCATCTTCTTTTTATAATTTTTTCAGCACGACCGCCACTCTGCTCGGGAGATACAGGGAGAGCTGCCCGTCCACGGTGGAATGCCTCTCATCCATCTCCAGACGCGAGAATCCATCGAACTCGGTTTCGTCAGAATCCAGCGCCAGGACATATTCTCCGTCGGGTGCCCCGAACCTGAAATCCCGGTATGAGGCAGCCGGACTGAAATTGAATGCAAATATACTATTTCCTCGCTTGAATATCAAGACTTTCCTATCTTCGTCCACATACAGCTGACGCGGGACGTCATCAAGCACCTTTTCTTTCTTGACATAATGTATCATGGCGGAGTCGAAGCGCTGCAGCGGAGCATAGCGCAAGGCGGGGTTGTCGGCGAGCGACCATTGACGCCTGGCATACTTGTAGGACCAGCCGTTGCCCTCGCGCGGGAAGTCTATCCACTCCGGGTGGCCGAACTCGTTGCCCATGAAGTTGAGGTAGCCTCCCCCGCAGGTGGCGAGAGTCACCAGGCGGATCATCTTGTGAAGCGCGATCCCCCGGTCCACTGTCATGTTCTGCGAACCGAGTTCCATCCCGTAGTACATCTCCTTGTCCATAAGGCGGAAGATGATGGTCTTGTCCCCCACAAGAGCCTGGTCGTGACACTCGGCATAGGATATGGTCTTCTCATCGGAACGCTTGTTGGTGAGTTCCCACCAGATCGCACCCATACTCCACTGCTCGTCGCGCAGCTCCTTTATCCACTTGATCCAGTGGTCTGCTATCCCCATCGCCATTCGGAAATCAAAACCCACACCACCGGACTTGAACGGGGCGGCCAGACCGGCCATCCCGCTTACGTCCTCGGCTATGGTGAGGGCATCCGGGTTGATCTCGTGGATGAGCATGTTGGCAAGCGCCAGATAGCTTATGGCGTTCTCGTCCACGCCCCGGTCGAAATACAGGGAATAATCCCCGAAAGCCTTGCCAAGCCCGTGATCCCAGTAAATCATGCTTGTCACCCCGTCGAAGCGGAACCCGTCAATATGGTATTCCTCCATCCAGTACTTGCAGTTGGACAGGAGGAAATATTTGACCTCATCCTTGCCATAGTCGAAACATCTTGAACCCCAGGCGGGATGGTGCCCCTGCGGGCCGGAGTAGAAATACAGGTCGTCCCTGCCGTCCAGACGACTGAGCCCCTCGGCCTCGTTGTCCACGGCGTGCGAGTGGACTATGTCCATCACCACGGCTATGCCGAGACGGTGGGCCTCATCGACCAGATGCTTGAACTCCTCCGGCGTGCCGAAGCGCGAACTGAGGGCGAAGAAGTTGGACACCTGGTAGCCGAACGAACCGTAGTAGGGGTGCTCCTGCAGAGCCATGATCTGGAGCACATTGTACCCAAGAGCCTTGACACGCGGCAGCACGGTGCGCCTGAACTCATCGAAGGTGGACACTTTCTCCTGCTCGGAGCTCATCCCGATATGGCACTCATAGATGAGTGGGTGCGGCCTGCGCCCGGGTTTGCGGCTTTTCCACACATATCCCTGCGGCGGCGTCCAGACCTGGGCCGAAAAGATCTTCGTGTCGGGGTCCTGCACCACGCGGGTCACATAGGCCGGGAGCCTCTCACCGCCGCCTCCGGGCCATTCGATCCAGAGTTTGTACAGTTCCCCGTGCCGCAGAAACATCTCCGGCAGGCGCAGTTCCCAGTTGCCCTCGCCCACAGGGGAAAAGGCATAGCCTTCGGTACGCTTCCAGTTGTTGCACTCCCCTATAAGATAGATTCTTGTGGCATTGGGGGCCCATTCCCTTATCACCCATGTCTCCCCTTCCTTGTGGAGCGGATAGTAGAGGTGGTTGTTGACGGCATCGGTGAGTCTGCCGCCCCGGGAGAGTTTCTCCAGATCGGAGAGGATGTGCTTGTGCCTGGCGTCTATCGCCCCCCTGTAGGGCTCAAGCCAGGGATCCGTCTCGTAGATTTGTTTACAGGCTGTCATAGATCATCAGTTATGGTTTTCATCGTCCTGAGGTATTCCCGGCACTGCGCGATGAGTTCATCGGAGCGCCGTATGTATTTTTCAATGTCCCCCAAGGCCGTGGAAGGGTCTTCCACCTTCCCGGCTATAAGTTCAAGTTCGGCCATGGCCTTGGAGTAGTCAAAGTTCTCTTCCATATACTGTCGCGTTGATTGTACCGTCCTCAAAGAGGACGCTTATCCTGTCTCCCTCCCTGATGGACGCGGCGGATTTGAGCACCACGCCCCGCGCATCGGCGACGAGGGTGTAGCCCCTTGCAAGCACGGCTCTCGGGTCAGCGGAACGTATTCTTGCCGCCATCATCTCCAGCGCCGCCCCCATCGTGGAGATTCTTGATGAAAAGGCTAGACGGAGCCTGGTGCTGTATGAGCTGATGCGTTCGTCTTCGGATGCCAGAGCATCTATGAACCTGTCCGCGAGAGCCGTCGGGGTCTTGACGAAATCATGCGCGACCATGTCTGCAACATGGTAGTCCCGCTCATGTCCGATGGCCGTAAACACAGGCAACGGGCAATTCGCTATGGTGAACGCCAGCCCGTAGTCATCGAAACATGAGAGGTCAAACGAAGAACCGCCACCCCGCAGAATGAGTATCGCATCGTACGGCACTGCTGCCGTCTCGGCCACTGAGATGGCGTCACATATAGATGCCGGAGCCCCCTCCCCCTGCATGGTAGCCTCCAGAAGATGGACATCGAAGGCGAAGCCGAACTCATTGTCCTCCAGATGCCTTTTGAAATCCCCGTATCCGGCCGCATCGCGGGCCGATATGACCGCAAGACGCCGGGGGAGTTCGGGCAGGGAGAGGCTCTTCTGCCTGTCGAGCAGCCCTTCGGCGGCGAGACGGTCTATGGTCTGCCGCCGCAGCAGTTCAGCCGCCCCCACTGTGAAGCAAGGCTCAATGTCATCTACTGTCAGGGTGAGGCCGTAGAGTTCGCTGTAGCTCACCATGACCTGCACCAGCACCTCGATGCCCGGTCTGATGTCCTCCCCGGTCGCCTCGCGGAACTTGGCGGAGAGCGGGAGGAAGCGGCTGCGCCAGATCACGGCCTTGGCACGGGCCACGACCCGGCCGTCCTCGCTGCCGGCAAGATCCATGTAGCAGTGCCCGTTGGCCTTGGCCTGCACGGACGAGAGTTCGGCGCGCACCCATATCTTCCCGGGGAAGAGTTCCCCGATGCCCTCACGCATCATGTGCTGAAGCTCTATTAATTCCACATAGTCCATCTCAGGCAAAAATAAGAAAAATGGCAAAGAATTGCTATATTTGCAGCCGTCAAGATAGCAGTATTCTTTTTTATGAAAATCTCCGAGGCCAAGTTCGTCGGTAGCAGCACAAGAGTCTCAGGCAAGCCGGAGAGGAGCTTGCCCGAATTCGCGTTCATAGGGCGGTCCAATGTAGGGAAATCGTCCCTTATCAACATGCTGTGCAACAACCGCAAACTAGCCATGACATCCGCAACCCCCGGGAAAACCAGGCTCATCAACCATTTCCTCATCAACGACAGCTGGTATCTTGTCGATCTTCCGGGCTACGGCTACGCCAAGACTGACAGGGCGGGACGCGAGGCCATCGCGGAGGTGATAAGAGACTACATCATGAACTCCGCCCAACTGGTTTCTCTCTTCGTGCTGATCGACTCCAGATACGACATCACCCACATCGACACGGACTTCATCGCGGAACTCGGGGAACACGGGATACCTTTTTCCCTGATAATGACCAAGTGCGACAAGAAAGGCCCGGTCGCCCTCGCAGCACAAGTGGAGAAAGACAGGCAGATCCTGCTTCAGGACTGGGAAGAGCTTCCGGAGATATTCTGCAGCTCATCGCAGACCGGGCTCGGGAGGGAGGAGATTCTCGGGCACATCGGGAAAATACTGGACACACTTTAATTGATATATAGTTATGCTACATTCACACAGACTGGAACTGTTTGCCTGCCGGGCATCCGAGGATTTCGCCCGCAAAGTCCTCGACAACTTCAACCAGCTGAGGAATCCGGACGAGCCGGAGCTGCACCTTGGCAAGATTGAAGTGACACCTTTCAGTGACGGAGAGTTCCAGCCGCAGTTCACCGAGAGCGTCCGCGGCGCGGCGGTCTATATCCTGCAGTCCACTATCCCGCCTGCAGACAACCTGATGGAGCTCCTGCTCACCATCGACGCCGCCAAGAGGGCCTCAGCCGACAAGGTGATCGCGGTGATGCCATACTTCGGATGGGCACGCCAGGACCGCAAGGACCGTCCGCGCGTGGCCATCGGAGCCAAGCTCGTGGCCAACCTCCTGCGTGCCGCCGGCGCCGACAGGGTGATGGCCTGCGACCTTCACGCCGAGCAGATCCAGGGATTCTTCGACTTCCCGCTCGACCACATCTACGCCAGCAGGGTGTTCATCCCGTACATCCAGAGCCTGGGCATCGAGAACCTCGCGATAGCAGCACCTGACATGGGCGGGGCCAAGAGGGCCAACACCTACGCCAAGGAGCTTGACGCATCGGTGATCATCTGTCACAAGACCAGGGAAAAGGCCAATGTGGTCGGCTCCATCACGGCCATCGGCGATGTGGAGGGCAAGAACATCATCATAGTCGATGACATGATCGACACCGCCGGAACCCTGTGCAAGGCAGCCGAGGTGCTGATGGGCAAGGGGGCGGCGAGCGTGTGCGCCTGCGCCACCCACGGAATCTTCTCCGGCAGCGCCATCGAGCGCATCCACAACTCCGCGCTCAAGGAAGTCTTCGTCACAGACACCATTCCTCATCCGGAACTCGTGGACGACCCCAAGATCAGGATCGTGACTATGACCAAGGTGTTTGCCGACATGATCCACAAGGTCTACAACTACGAGTCCATCAGCAAAGATTTCGTATTTTAGGTAATTATGGCGGTGTTTCTCCTGACGGCAGTGATACTGCTCCTTTGTGTGGTGGGGCTCTGCTTCAACATCCTCTTCCGCAAGAAGGACTTCCCGCACTATGATGTGGGCTCCAACGAGGAGATGCGCAGGAGAGGCATCCGCTGCTATAAAGATGAAGATGCCGCGCTGCAGCGCAGGTCCTGCGGCGGCACAGAGACGGAAGCCTGCAAAGAATGTAAGTTATATGAGCATAGTAGCGATAGTAGGAAGGCCTAACGTAGGCAAATCGACACTCTTCAACCGCCTTGTCGGAATGCGCAAGGCCATCGTGGACGACACTGCCGGTGTGACACGTGACCGTCACTACGGTCGCTGTGACTGGTGCGGCCGCGAGTTCTCAGTGGTGGACACCGGCGGCTACACCACCAACTCGGACGATGTCTTCGAGAGCGCGATCCGCTCCCAGGTCCAGATAGCCATCGACGAGGCCGACCTGATCATCTTCATGGTAGAGGCCGCCACCGGCATCACCGACTACGACACCGAGATTGCCGACATCCTGCGCCGGACCCGCAAGCCCGTGATCCTCTGCGTCAACAAGGTGGACACCGGGGACAAGATGTTCGACGCCTACCAGTTCTATTCTCTCGGGCTCGGGGAGATCTACAGCATCTCCGCAGCCAACGGAAGCGGCACCGGTGACCTTCTGGATGCCGTCTGCGCAGCGCTTCCCAAGGAGGAGGAGACCCCCGACCCGTATGCCGGGCTGCCGCGCATCACAATAGTCGGCAAGCCTAACGTGGGCAAATCATCCCTTACCAACGCACTTCTGGGGCAGGAAAGGAACATCGTCACCCCGGTGGCCGGCACAACGCGCGACTCCATCGAGACCCATTACAACAAATTCGGGTTCGAGTTCATGCTCGTGGACACGGCCGGCATACGCCGCAAGGCCAAGGTCCACGAAGACCTGGAGTTCTACTCCGTGATGAGGTCCATCCGCGCCATCGAGAACTCCGACGTCTGCATCCTGATGATCGATGCCACGAGCGGCATGGAGGCCCAGGACATGAACATCTTCAACCTCATCGTCCGCAACCGCAAGGGCTGCGTGGTCGTGGTCAACAAGTGGGATCTCTTCACCAAGGACTCCAACACGATGAAAGAGTACCGGCAGGCCCTTCAGGAGCGTCTGGCACCGTTCAACGATGTGCCTGTGGTCTTCACCTCAGTGCTTAACATGCAGCGCATCCAGGACGTGCTCAGCGCAGCCACAGAAGTCTATGCCAACTACAGCCGCAAGATTCCTACAGCACGCCTCAACGAGGCGCTGCTCCCTATAGTGGAGGAGACACCGCCGCCGGCATGGAAGGGGAAATACGTGAAAATCAAATACATCACCCAGCTGCCTACACGCTTCCCGGCTTTCGCGTTCTTCTGCAACCTTCCGCAATATGTCAAGGAACCGTACAGGCGATTCGTCGAGAACCAGCTGCGCAAATGTTTCAGCCTCACCGGCTGTCCTGTCCAGATCTACTTCAGGCAGAAATAAGGGTCAGAACGGGCTTACGCTCCCCCGCCCGTCAAGATAGTCTATCATATTGAGGACAAGATAGTTCCAGTTCTGGAAACCTTTGTTGATTATAGGCTCTCCGCTATCGGGATCGTAATATTCGTGGAGCGCCCCGCAACTCTCAAGATCCCGGCCGAACAGCCGCACCGTGGCCTCGGCAAGATCCTTTGCCTCCCTGTCGAATCCGTAGTTGAGCAGGCCGCAGAAAGTCAGGTAGTTTGATATGCCCCAGACCGGCCCACATCGCCATGAATCCCGACCAGACTCCAAACCTCTGTATCAGACATAGATACGCACGCGGCGCCCCCTTGTGAAGGATCATGGAATGTCCGAATATTATCTGAGGCTTGAGATCCACTGGACGGAGATTGAGATCAACCGAATAATAGAACCCGTCCTTTTCGTCCCAGCACCATGTTCTCACGGCTTCCGCGAGGGATTCGGCCATGTCGTCATATTTCCCCTTGTCCAGTCCGAGCTGCCCGGCGTGAGGAAAGGATGGATAAATGCGCCACGGCCACCTTCACGGTACATCTGCTTATAGTCAGCATATATATGGTCCCGGCAGAGCGACTTGTAGTTCTCGAGCCCGGCATCGCGGGAGCAGCCGGCCAGCGCTGCGGCGGACAGGGCGATGAGCGTCAGTTTATTTATGGCTTTCATTTTATTCGGCCCAGAGAGTCTGTGGTTTTACTCCCGGACAATCCTTACAAAAATAATTAAATTACCGAAAAGGGCGTTACGAACCATAATGAACCACGAAAGATTTGTTTTCCTCGGAAATAATTTTAAAATTTGCACCCGGAATTGGAAAACAAGCAAGAAGTCCTATGACTAATAGCCTCTCACATAGGCTGGCAAGGACATGCAGGGGCATTCTGACCGCATTGACTTTGATGACCACAGCCCTCTGCGTCTACGCACAGCCCGATCTTGAGAAATCCGATGTGGTTTACTTCCGTCTCGGCTCGTCTGTGTACGAACCGGAGTTCAAGGAGAACGGTGCACGTCTGGAGGCTTTTCTGCGTGACATAGAGGAAGACAGGCAGTCAGGACTATGGGAGATAGTCGCCGTGGACTTCAGCGCCGGCGCCTCTCCGGACGGGCCTTCGTGGATCAACACCCGCCTCGCCAAGGCAAGGCTCGCCACAATGACAGAATTACTCCGGGGCAGACTCTCTCCCACATCTTCCCGCTCCACAGCTTTCGACTGGAAATCACTTTCCGATACTGTTTCGCGCGACAGCGCTTTCCCCGGACGGGATGAAGTTCTCGCTATCATGGGCTCAAGCTCTCTCGGAGCGCGCGGCAAGGAAGCCGCTCTCAAGCGCATAGGGGGGGTAGAGCATGGAAATATCTAGAACTTAAGTATTTACCAGACCAGCGGGCTTTCCGGATCAGCGTCAGGAGAAGAGCTTCCAAGCTCCCGGGGCTCTCTGACTCACAGTTTCCGGCAGACGTGGCCGAGTTTTCCTCATCCCGGGATCTGGCCAATTCCGGTTCTGGGTCTGCACCCCGTTCCGGCCCGCAGGAAGGGAGGGTTTTCCGTCTCAAGACCAACATCCCCGAACTCTTCCTGCTCAGCGGCAATGTGGCTGCGGAGATTGACCTTTTCGGACCGGTTTCCCTGCATTTTCCTGTACACTATACCGCCCTTGACTGGTTCAGAAATACCGTCAAGTTCCGCAACTTCGCCATCCAGCCGGAGCTACGATACAATTTCTCCCGTGTCCGGGGGCTTTTCGCCGGGGCGCACTTCGGCCTCGCATGGTTCAACGTGGCAACGGGCGGCGACTGGCGTTATCAGGACAAGGACGGGCACTCCCCTCTCATGGGAGGCGGGCTCGGCATAGGCTACAGGCTTCCACTGGGGAGCGGTTCGCGCTGGGAACTCGAATTTTCGCTCGGCGCGGGCGTTTACTCCATTGATTATGACCGTTTCTACAACGAGCCGGGCGGTGCCTGGGCAGGAAGCGGCAGCACCACATGGGCCGGCTTGGACAACGCCTGCATTTCAATCACTTATAAATTTCCGCTGAGATGAGAAGTTTATTGAAACAAGTTCTGCTTCTCGTCCCGGTGATGCTTGCCCTGTCGGCTTGCAGCGTGCACGAGTGGCCGGACAGCGACCCGGCCGGAGTCACCGTCGTTCTGGATCTCGACCTCTCGGGCTTCGGGGATTACAAGACCATTGAATACAGCACCAAAGGCGGCTCGCGGGAAGAACGGCTTGTCCGCTATACCGTCAGGGCATACAGGCTTCTGCCGGACGGATCGTCCGAACAGACACCGCGCTACAGCCAGACTTTCCTGCGCGGGACGCAGTTCGAGAAGAGGATGGAGTTCAGGCTCAGCATCCCGGATGGCAGGTACATGTTCGCCGTCTGGGCCGACTTTTCCGGAGCCGACGGGACGGGGGCTTTCTATGACATAGATGATTTCTCGGACATACGCCTGGACTGCAGCGAACGCGGGTGCACCGACTACAAGGACGCGTTCCGGGGCACGGCCGAGGCCTCTGTCGCACGGGGCAGGTCCGGCGCGCGGACGGTCGTGCCGGTCAGGCTCGAGAGGCCTCTTGCCAAGGTTCGCTTCATCTCCACCGACCTCGAGGACTTCATAACAAAGGTGATGGAGGCACGCAAATCAGAAGTCGGAAGACCTGAGGCCACGGACATCGACTTCTCCGCCTACCGGGTATACCTACGCTACACCGGGTATCTCCCGTCAGCGTACAACATCTTCACAGCCAAACCGTTCGACTCGTCGGTCGGAGTCAGCCTCACCTCGGAAATCACCCCGTCCGGGGAAAACGAAGCCCTGCTCGGATTCGACTATGTGCTCACAAACGGGACCGAAGCCTCGGTGATGATGGCCGTGGAACTCCAGAACCTCTCCGGGGAAACCCTCTCACGCAGCGGCTCGATCGAAGTGCCGCTCAAGAGGGCGCACCTTACCACGGTGCGGGGCCGTTTCCTCACGCAGGAAGTGGGCGGCGGCATCGGGGTGGACCCGGGCTTCGACGGGAACTTCGACATCAGGATAGAATAATTATCAACAACTTTAATAACAACAATTTATGAAGAACATTTTTAAACTTCTTGCAGTGACGGCCCTCGCTGGACTCGCAGCCGCCTCCTGCACAAAGGACCTGAACGGGACGGCCGAAGGCAATGAGGCTACCGTCAGCTTCAGCGTCACCTCGCCTGTCATAGGGACCAAGGCAATCGCCGATGGCAACACCGTGACCAAGGTCGCCTGCTACATCTATGATGCAGACGGCAACCATATTGAAGCCCTTGACAAGGTTGAGGACATGAATGGAGGCAAGGCCACCTTCTCCGCCACGCTCGTCACCGGCAAGACCTATCAGTTCCTCTTCTGGGCGTATAAGGATGGGGTTACCGGATATACGGTTGATGCTGCCAATAAGACTCTGACTGTGGATTACTCTAATGTTTCCGCCAACGATGAGAACCGCGATGCGTTCTACAACTATGTGGCGTCATATGAGGTCACAGGAGACAAGACAGAGGAAATAAAGCTCAAAAGGCCTTTCGCGCAGATTAACTTCGGGGTGACGGAAGCTGAGTGGAATGCATTTAAAACAGCTGGTGGGACTATCGATAAAACCGGCATCAAGGTCAGCGGAGCGGCGACGAAACTCGACTTTACAAACGGAGAAGCTAGCGAGCCTGCCACTGCCGTTATTGAATTCAAGGCCAACAACATCCCTGATGCCTCAAAGGAGGCTCTTGTAATCGGCACCGATTCATACCGTTACCTCGCCACAACTTACGTGCTTGCAGGCAAGGACAAGTCATCCATCCACAACATCACACTGACCAAGTACGGTCTCCCGGATGCTGACATCGTTGTGCCTAACGCCCCTCTCCAGGCCAACTGGCGCACCAACATCTACGGCAATCTCCTCACCTCTACCCAGAACTTCAACATCACCGTTGAACCGGGATTTGATGGAACTAATAACGAGGATCTGAAGAACATCAGCACCACATCCGCCCTCCAGGCTCTCTTTGTCAACGGCGGCTCCGCCACTCTTGTGGAAGACATTGAGATCAGCGAACCTCTTGTCCTCGCTGCCGGCAAGAATGCCGTTCTCAACCTCAACGGGAAAAAGATAACGAACAACGGTACAAACGCAGCCATATTTGTTTCAGGAGATCTTGAAATCAATGGTGAAGGCAGTGTATCTGGAGGAACAGGAGGAGACAATGTAGCTGTATGGGCGGCTCAAGGAGGCAAAGTCACTATCAATGGTGGCGAGTATTCTGTCGGGAAAGACGCAAACGGTTTGGGTAATTCCTGTGTGTATGCCTATGGTGGAGACATTGTGATTAATGGAGGCACATTCAGCTCCGAACAACCATGGAACGGCAAGTATTATGTGCTTAACAAGAATAATGATACACCACAAAGTACGATCACTGTAACAGGCGGAACATTCATCAACTATGACCCTTCTACTGGAGATGACAACCATGGTGGCAGCTTCGTAGCCACCGGTTACAAGTCCACCAAAGTCTCAGACAACCCTGCCACCTATGTTGTCACCAAGGTAGGTGTGACCCCAGTCACAACTGTAGCGGGATTGCAGAAAGTGCTCAACGAGGCGGCAAAAGCAGGTGCCGGAAACAGCATCATCTGGATCAATAATGACATGAGCCTCGGAGAGAGTGAGAAATGGTCTCCAGTGTACGTGGATGGATATAATGGCGCTGGCATCATTACGATTTACGGCAACGGACACACCATCTCAGGACTTGATGCCCCACTTTTCAAGGGTGGCTTTGGAGGGAAGTCCGGCATAGTTATCAAGGATCTTACACTTGACAAATCCCAAATTAATTTCGAGAACGGCAGCGAATACGGTAAAACTGGCTTTGGTGCTTTCATAGGCAATGTTGACTCAATGCCGAAGATTGAGCTTGAAAACTGCCACCTTACGAATTCTGAGATAAAATCTGTAGATGACGCACGTGTTGGAGGTCTCATCGGATACACTACTGGATACAACGTAAAAAACGACGGCCCTGTCGACACCTATGTGACCATAAAGAACTGTTCAGTAGAGAAATGTACGATCACCGCGAAAGCTTCTGTCGGTGGAATAATCGGCCACGCCGGATCAAATCCTACAACCTACCATACAATAGAGAGCAATACCGTCACCGGCTGTACTCTCCATTCAACTGATAGCGGCGATTGGCGCGTAGGCGTAGTGGTAGGAACCGCGAATGTCGGCGAAGTGACCATCAGCAGCACAAAAGCATCCGAAAACACTCTTACCCAAGACGGCAAGACCGCTCCGGAGGGTCAGAAGAGAAACCTCTATGGCCGCTTTGTCCCTGGCAAAACCGGCAAACTCACCATTAACGGTACGGAAATCAATTAGCATATAGCGCTATTTCATGGAGAGGGCTGTCCGTTTGCGCGGGCAGCCCTTCTTGCGTCTCTTAAGATGCTGCTCCATTCCGCAGCACGAATGCCGCGCACCTTTCGCCCGCAGCGCAGTCCAGGTTCTAGCCATTCCACGGCCTTCACCCTATAACCTGCGCCACAAAATGCCACAGGACAACGTTTTACAAGCCGGGGTATAGCATTTCCCCGCTGTTCCACTCTAACCTGCACCCGGATCTCCCGCCGTACAGAAAAAGGCCTTCTGCTGTACGGCATGCCTTTGCAGGGCCGCGCGGTACAGAAAACCGACCTCTTTCTGTACGCGAGGCACTTGCAAGACCGTCCGGTACAGAAAACGGCGCTGTGGTGTACGGGAGACCTGCTTGATGGCCAGCGTCCGCCAAAGGTCGGGGAGGAAATAGCCAAAAACACCCCAACCTTCAGCAGCGTGGTGCCGCAGGGTGCCGTACATGGCCTGTGCCCCCGAAAGGTTGGGGAGGAAATCGCAGAAAACACCCCAACCTTCAGCAGCGTGGTGTCACAGAGCGCTGCAAACGGCCGGTGTGCTCCTGTTGGAAAGGGGCGTTGGCCGACGGCGAAGGGACAGGGGTGGCAGAGGTGGCAGGGGTTCAACACAAAAGCCTCGCCCCTGCCACCTCTGTCCAGCGCGCAAATCCCTTGCGAATGGCGGTGAACCCCGTGCGCACGAAGTCAATCCCGTGCATGGGAAAGCCTCTGGTGCGCACTCTCCAGTTCCGCAAATAGTCGTATTTACGCCAACTTCATGACATCCTCTTCACTTAGTCCGGAGTATTTTGCCACGGTCTCCGCCGGGACACCGTCCTCCAGCATCCGCCGGGCGATGGCGGATTTTTCTCTTGCCTCCCCGATGGCTTCGCCTTCCGCCCGCGCATAGTCGTATTGCAGTGCCAAATCAAGTTCTGTAACCATATCTTTCTCGTATAAAATCCTCTTGTCGACGGAGAAGCCAGCTATCTCGCAGGCATCGGTGACGCCCTCGGCTAAGCTGCTGTGCCTCAGCTCCTCCGGCAGTTCCTCCATCACCCCGCTGTGGCGGAACAGCCAGAACAGCGCATCCCTGTCGTCCACGCACTCGGCAGCACTCTTGTTGAACCTCTCCAACTCCGCAAATATACACAAAATAGTGTCGGGCGCAACTTCTCCCGTGCGGCTCTCGATGAAGCGGTAGCAGGAGACTATGTTGAAGTCCTGTATGGTAGACTCCGGCGCCGTAGTACACGCATCTCTCGAAGAAGGCGTTCTCGGGCCTGCGCTGCATCTCCACTATGAAGGTCCTGCTGTCCTCTCCCCGGCAGACGAGGTCCATTCTTGTAGTCTTGCCGTCGAGAAAGTCAGGCCCGGTCTCGCGGTCGAGGTATTCGACGATGTCCTTGACCCTGGCCTCCGGCGGCAGAATCCTTCTTGAAGTCTTTCATCACATTTAGTTTTTACCCCGCAATGATAGCGCATTCCCGGCTTCCGCGCAACAAAGAAAC
>DJQV01000010.1 GCA_002438805.1 Bacteroidales bacterium UBA6377 | reverse complement strand
ACCTTGAGGCGATTCTCCGTCCAGTACAGAAAAGAGCCCTCTCCTGTACGCGAGCCGCTTTTAGGCACGTCCGGTACAGAAAAAGGCCCCCTGCTGTACGGGAGACACCTGCAAGGTCGTCCGGAGGTAGGGGAGAAAATAGCGAAAAATACCCATACCTTTGCCGGTGGGATGCCGCAGAAAGCCGTGCAGGGGCAGTGTCCCCCGAAGGTAGGGGAAGAAAGTGCGAAAAACACCCCAACCTTCAGCAGCGTGGTGTCACAGAGCGCTGCAAACGGCCGGTGTGCTCCTGTTGGAAAGGGGCGTTGGCCGACGGCGAAGGGACAGGGGTGGCAGAGGTGGCAGGGGCTCAACACAAAAGCCTCGCCCCTGCCACCTCTGTCCTGCGCAACAATTTTCCGTCCGCGAGTGAACCTCGTTCCGTACGCAGGCTCAGACTCTGTCCCAGGACTTCAGACCGCCGCCCCGTGCGCACGGGACAGAGAAAATACACAGAGCCCCCCTACGGCAACCTCTTAGGATACGTTATCGTAAAGCATGCGCCGCCAAGCGAGAAGGAGCGGCTGTAGACTATGCTCGCCCCGCACCTCTCCAGAATGCTGCGGCTGATGGCCAGCCCCAAGCCGGAGCCGCCGTTCTTGGTGGTGAAATTCGGCGTGAAAAGCTTTCCGACATTCTCCTCGGACACCCCGGGCCCGTTGTCCTCGAAGACTATGTCATAATACCCATCACGCATCGAATTGCGCAGGGACACTATGATCCTCCCGTCCGGACGGTCCCCCACGGCCTGTACCGCGTTGTTGATAAGGTTTACGAACACGCGGGTCAGCTGCGGCTTAGGCCCCGTCACCATCACCTCGCTCAAACCGAGGTAGTCAAACCGGATATTGTCCTTGCTGTCAAACATCGCGATCTCCTCCTGCAGCACGAGGTCAAGCGCAATCTCCGTCGGCTCCTCCGTATAGAGCTTCGCGAAAGTCGAAAACTCGTTGGCCGTATCAGTCAGGATGTCGATGTGGTCGAGGAGCACCTTGCTCGCCTCGTCGAAGCGGGCCTGCCATGACGGATCACCCTTCTGCTTAAGCCTTATTATCCTCTGTATCTGGAGTTTCATCGGCGTGAGAGGGTTCTTGATCTCATGCGCCACCTGCCGCGCCATCTCGCTCCACGCCTTGTCGCGCTCCGCCTGTGCAAGTTTCTTGGTGCTCTCGGAGAGTTCCGTCACCATCCTGTTGTAGGCCTGCACGATGGAACTGATCTCATCCTCCCTGTCATAACTGATGTATTCCAGACTCTCCAAGCCGGCGCTGTCCATCTTGCGGCTCATCTCGCTCAGCGGCTTGAACATCCTGTCGACCACCCTGGACACCATAAGCAGCGCTATGAGCAGCAGGACTATGAAAAGAGAAACTATGGTCATGGAATGCGTCACGGCATCCTCCTCGAAATCATAGTTGTCCTCATTGTACGGAGAGCATATTATCGCTATCATCTCCCCGTCGTCATTCATTATCGGGGCGTACATGCTGTAGAACTTCACTCTCCCCACACTCTCCTGCTGGATGCAGTACCGCCTATGCTCGTAGACAATCTGCCCGTAAGCATCCCCGTTGATACGCTCGTCGAGGAACTGCCGTTCGAACACCACCGGCACAGTGGAGACGAGCATCTTGCCTGAAAGGGAATAAAGTGTGATGTCGGAATAAGTGTCATTGCCGACCTGCTCGACCAGCCGGCGGACCGCCCGGCGGCTGAACCCGTGCGCATCATGCGTCCCGGCCTCTATCATCGAGGTGATGGAGCCAATCTTGTCCGACATCACAGTGTGCATGTTGCTGTCGTTGCGCGAATACACGAAAAACACGCTCACCGAAGCCATGGCAACAAGCGTCAGCACCAGTGACAGAAGCAGCACCCCGTAGATCCGCGAGCGGAAATAGCCATGCGCGAATGCCGCCCCCCTGCGCTTTCCGGACACCACAAGGGAGAGGACAAGAAAAGCGAGCAGCCCGACAAACACAGAGGAAACCCCGTAAGTGACCGGCGTCACCCTCGGACGGGAAAGGACGATCATCTCCTTGTCCCCGATCACCGTAAAGAAATGCGTATAACCCTCCCCGTTCATGGTTCGCAGCCGCCGGGAGTATATCCTTTCGCCACGGTCCCTGTCTATCCTGGTCGGGTATGCATAACTGCCGCGATAAGACTTGAGGACATCTCCCTCGTAGCGGGCATAGGAATACCCGGCCGGAAGGGTCACCTTGCCCGGAGGAGTTATGCCGAAAATGCCGGCGTAACCCTTGTTGCCTCTCGTATCCTTGGACTCCAGCCTCACCAGGACCCTTGACAGTCCGCTGCCCTCGATTAGATAAAGGAACACCCCGATATAGTACGAGTGTCCCCCCTCCCTCTTGACATAGAGGAAACGTGAGTTGTCCGCTATCGGCACACCGTCCTTTATGAGGTCACTGTACTGCGCAGCGGCAGCCTTGCTGTTGTTGCTGTCGTTGAAGACGTACGCCGTGACCGTGTAATCCTGGTCGTTGCGGGAGAAATAATAGTCGGTGATGCGGTTCTGTATGGTGGATTCGGTGTTGTTGAACACCGAAAGGGCGGAGATCACCATGTCATCCGCAATCTGCGCCTCTATGCTCTTGAGCCTCAACTCCAAAGAAATGTCCCGGTCGAAAGCTATACGGTTGGCCAGCACCTCCATCCTGTCCCTCTCCTTGCGGAAGCCTATCACCGAAGACGAGCCGATCAGGAAAGCCGCTATGACGACCGAGAATATGAGCCTGCTGTTGAGGGAAAAGGCATCGAAACTGAGACCGAAGACCCTGCGCGCAAGCGGTTGCGAAGACTGGAGAAGCAGCGGGACGCTCACGAGCATCGTGATGAACGAAGCATAGATGAGTACCCCGAAAGACGAGAGATCCGAGAACTTGTACAGTTCCAGTGAGATGCCGGAATTGAGAATGATGCTTCTGAGCGTGGCCTGGGTATAGAAAAGTATCCCCGCCACGGCGGCGGACGACAGCAGCAGCCATACCACTGCCGGAACCTTTCCCCTTGCCCTTGAAGTCAAGGCCTCCCGGCACATATACACGCACAGCGCGAATACCAGGATCCAGAGATTGATTATGAAAACCGCCGCCAGGGAATACAGCACATTGCCTCCGGCATAAAGGACAGGCGAGAACATGGCAAAACTCCCCCTCAGCGACAGGCCCCAGAAGTAGAACGCCAGCATCACAGCCGACAGGGACAGGAGCACCGGCACAAAGCGTCGCGCAGACCGCTCGGCGGACAGGAAAACCAGCCCGGATGATATCAGGAGAAGCAAGGCTATGAACAGGTTCAACGGATCAACCGGCGCCGGAGTCCGGAGGGTCTCCATGAGCAGTTCGAACTGCGGCCTGCCTCCAAGTGAAACCACAGCCCCGCCTCCGGACGAAAGCGGCAGCACACTGAACTCGGACGGCAGGTGCAGGGCCGGATTGACCCCGTTCCTGGACACCGGGTTCTGCATATCCACAATCTCCAGACCCGCGATGACCTTTACTTCACCGCGCGATGCCGATTTGGCAAGATACCATTTGAATCCCAGGTTCACATACCGCAGAGAATCCTCGACCTGCAGCAGAGGCGAGGCCGGCATGCGCCTCGGATCAGAGATGAACGGGACATAGAAACGGTTGCGTATGTCATCGTTGGAGACCGGAAACTGATTGCACCAGGACTGGAGCGTATCGCGGCAATAACGGTATATCACCACATCCTGCGGCAGCCCTCCAAGATCCAGCCACTTGTCCGGAGCCGTGTCGAGGGCCTTTTCCACATAGGCGTCAAGTCCGGAAATCCGGCTCTCCAGAACATGGGACAGCCGCCGTGCCGCCGCATCTCCGCTGGCTCCCGCCCGGGACTCCAGAACCGAAGATACGAACACCACAGCGCCGGCAAGAAACAGCGCGGCGCTGACCAGAGAACGTATCTTCCTATCGAATCTCATTCGTGATGGTACGGCTCTCCCCGCATTATGGTGAAAGCGCGGTATAGTTGTTCTGCAAAAATCGTTCTCACCATCTGGTGGGAGAAAGTCATGCGGGAAAGCGACAGCTTCCTGTCCGCCCTGCCGTATACATCCGGGCTGAACCCGTAAGCCCCGCCTATGGCGAATACTATATCCTTGCCGCCGTGAGACAGCATATCCGAAAGTTCAGAAGCGAACTCAAGCGACCGCAGTTCCCTCCCGTGCTCATCCAGTAGCACAAGACAGTCCGAAGCCTTTACATTCTTGAGCAGGAGCTCACCTTCCCGGGACTTGATATTTCCGAGGGAGAGAGCCGACACATTCTTAAGCTCCGGTATCTCGACAAGCGAGAAACGCACATAATGCTCAAGCCTGGAGACATAGGTCTGAAGCCCCTCACGGACCCAAGGGATGTCGGTTCTCCCCATTGTGAGAAGAGTTATCTTCATTGCTTGGGCATATAGGGTTTTGCCCAGTACATGACTTCGATTGCGTTCAGCAGCCACTGCGTGGTGGAGGGCGTGTGGCGCTGCCATCCGGCTGTCTGCCCCCGGAAATCAGGCTCCCCGACAGGCTTGACAATATACGGAGTGGCCACCTTGTCCCCGAGAGGGTGCCGTACCACCTTCGTGCCGTCGCTTTCCGTTGCGGTGAAGCCATTGTCCAGCAAGTTCTTCCATGCAAGCGCGCCCATAGCGGCATCCTTGCGCGAATCAGCCACCCACGCGGCAGCCCTCGGACCGGTCATGTTGCCTCCCTTCGAAGCGGAGACATCAGCGAGGAAGTTGTCAGCAAGCTTCCAGAATTCAGGCATGTCCACAGTCATCCGCATATCCGAAAGCAGTTCCGGAGAGCCGAAGAGCAGGCCGAAAGTATCGCCCCTTACATTTGAGAGCCTGTAGCCGACTATTTTCTCAAGTTTTCTCCTGCCCAGGCTGGAAGCCGGCACGAAATCGCTCTTGGGCGCATCCACGAATCCCTTGTATGAAGGATCCTCCTTGAGATACACCATGAAGCGGCCGGTTTCCGTATCGAAGTAATCAAAAACAAGGCGCCCGCTCAAGCTCCCGAGGGCAACAATGTCCTTCATAGAGTTCAAGAGCCTGTCGCGATAATATGTGCTGCCGGTGCGCTCCCACTCAAGCATCCAGTTGCTGGCGTAATACGCCCAGTCGTTGAGGCTGCCCTTGAGGTATGTGCCGGAAACGGCACCCCATGTGCTTACGCGGCGTGCATATTCGTAGGCTTTCTCCGAGCCGATCTGCTCGGTCATACGCTCTCCCGTCAAGGCATCGCCGCCTGTGAGATAATAGAGATAGCGCTTCATCGCAGCATACTCGATACGCGGCTGCTTGCATCCGTCGCCCCAATGCTTGACATTGTGTCGCGAGCCGAGCGGGGCGAAACGCCCGATATGGTGCACGTCCACTTCGCTTGCATGCTTCTCCATAGCCTCGGCCATAGTCCAGATGTCCTCTCTTCCAGTACGCAGGAAACAGGTCCAAAGCAGGACATTCGGCGCGAGCTCGACATTGTTCCACGCCCAGCCGCCTATGTCATATCGCCAGTCGTGACGGGTGAAATCATAGTTGTGCATCACATCTCCATAGTTCCAGAAGCCGTACCATGAACGCTCGTCCACCTGCTCCTTATAGAACTCCAACATGTCGTCAAGCTGCTTCTCTATGCCGGCGGTAAGCAGGTTGGAGAGATCCGGCAGCCCCCAATATGCGCCGAAAGCGTTGACGGAGCTGAAATACTCAGGAGTACAGCTGTACTGCACCGGTTTCTGCACAGCCTTGGCCACAGCGAGCAGTTCATCTCCAGACGGGATGCTATCGAATAGCCTGATTTCCAATGTAGAACGATGCCCGACCCCGTAAGGGGACTCCCATCCTTCCTTGAAATCCTCATAATTTATCTTGAGGTCATGGCCTTCAGTATCATAATGACGCATGTCCATCGCCTCACCGTCAGGAGCCCAGAGCCAGGCCGTAAGATGGCCCTCATCTTCACCGGCCCCGTCCACATGAAGCGCTGAAGGGCAGTTCTGCCAGAAATCCTTGACCCCGACAAACACGCTGCCGCCGGTATCACCAAGGAGCGCACCGCCGAGTGAACGTCCGCCGTCTGTGACATGCACCCAGGAACTCTTGTCAGCAGTACGTTTATCTATCGAGAAACCGTTAGGCCCGGACTGCACCAGACGCATGTCACCCCATACAGGGCAGGTGAGAAGGGCACTCCGCTCCCTCTCTCCGAGTTCTTCAAGAGACGGAAGCTTTTTGCCGCGCAGATATTCCGCATAATTGTCCGAGAATACCCTGCCGGCAGACGGACGGTACCCCGGAGCCAGACGCACAGGCTGGCACCAGAAGCCCGCACCACCCCTGCCGTCTCCGGCAAACCTGACATGCCTGTTGTGGGCCTCATCACGGAAAGGCACATCGAACCGGACTCCGATTCCTTTTATGAAATCCTGCCTGCCGTCGCTGTCAAACAGAAACGAATGGGTAAGGCTGACTGTGGGCATATCCTTGTACATCACGCAGAAAAGCTTGAACGGCAGCCACTCGCGGCTTCCTGTCAGGGACTTGTGTCTACCTTCTACCTTGACCACTGCCCGCAGCGGACTGTTCTGGACAAGGCTCACCGAAGAGACCGAACTCTCGAAATCCTCATATTCCACCATCCGGCCTTCACGCTTTTCGAGCATGGCCACAAGGACGGCCCCGGACACCACAGTGCCGTCTCCAAGTTTCATATCCCTCATAAAGTTGACACCTGACGCCGGGAAAAGGCACGACATCGCGCCGGTGTTGACCCTGATGCCCTCAGGCGTCTGTTCCGCGATTCCGGCAGACTCGCCGGCAGACTCCGTCCCGCGGCGTTTCTTCGGAGACGGCTTCACGCTCAGCATGAGCGAATCCATCCCCGGCTCCGATAGAGTGGCGAGTCCGAGCCATTTCAGCGACCCGTCAGGCCAATATGCCAACGGCCAGGTGGAGACAGGGACAGAAATCCCTCCGGAGGAGAGTTCAAACACGGCATCCGGACGTGCCGCACCTTTCTCAAAAGGAACTCCCCATGAACTTCCCTGCCTCACGGCGGCCCCACGGCCGGACAGGTTGACAATCTCTATCTGCTCCGCAGACAGACTGGACAGCGCCGACAGCGCAAGCAAAAACGTCAAAACCGGTTTCTTCATATAGAATGTCATTGTCTTCAGCGTATTGCAAATATATACACGTGGCTTGATATTTGCAACATTGCCGCTCCGTGCGAGTAATCACCAAAATAGCGGCAATGTTCCTGCCTGTCCTGCTTTGCGGACAGATGCAGGCGCAGACGGAGCGCAACGATGTCTTCACCCCCATAAGCAAGTACATGGTCAAGGGAGACGCCGAATGCCTCTCCGCCTGGTTCGACGACAATCTCGAGATCAGCGTGGCCTCACAGGAAAGCAATGCCAGCAGAGCCCAGGCGCGACAGATTCTCAAGACTTTCTTTGAAGCCTACACCCCGCGCTCCTTCAATATCACGCATACGGCAGAGAGGGCCAACATGAAATATGCTCTCGGAACCCTGAGCGCAGGAGGAGAGACATTCTCAGTCACGATATTCGTGAGCGCCAAGGACGACGGCTACAAGATACAACAGATAAAAATAGAGCGCCTGTGATGACAGACGCTCTTTTCTTTTTGTCCCGACACCGGTCCTTATACCCTCTGGCCGTATGAGCGGTCGGAGGTGTTGACGGTGATCTTCTCCCCCGTCTCGATAAAGAGAGGAACCATGATCTTGGCCCCTGTCTCGAGGGTCACCTCCTTGAGAGCCGAAGTGGATGCGGTGTTGCCCTTGACGGCAGGCTCTGAATATGTCACTTCGAGGGTCACGTAGGTAGGAAGCTCGCAGGTGAGGCACTTCTCCTCGCCCACCACGAACATCATCTCCACATGCTGGCCCTCCTTCATCAGGTCGGCGTTCTCCACGACATCCTTCGGGAGAAGGATCTGCTCGTAGGTCTCCTCGTGCATGAAGTTGAATCCGTCCTCCTCGGCATAGAGGAACTGATATGGACGACGCTCCACATCGATGGTCTCGATCTTTGCGCCGGCGGTGAAAGTGTTCTCGAGAATACGTCCGTTCTCAAGATTGCGAAGCTTGGTCTTCACGAAAGCAGGACCCTTGCCCGGCTTCACGTGCTGGAACCACACGATCTGGCAAGGCTTGTCGTTGAACTTGAGATAAAGGCCGTTTTTGAAATCAGCTGTTGTTGCCATAAAATATTGTAGTATTGTATTGATTTCGCGAATTGTGCGGCAAATTTAGTCAAATGCCGCAACTATTGCAAATTTTCCGCAGCACACGCCACATGCTCCAGCAGCCATTTGGGCGTGGAAGTAGCCCCGCACACCCCGACACTTTCCGCCCCCTCCAGCCACTCCGGCCTGAGATCCGCGGCGCTGCCGATATGATAAGAACGGGGATTGACGCCCCGGCAGAGTTCGAAGAGCACCTTGCCGTTTGAGCTGGCGTTGCCGGAGACGAACAGTATCACGTCATGGCTGCCGGCGAAGCCGGCAAGCTCCCTGTGGCGGGATGCCACCTGCGAGCATATCGTGTCGTGCACGTTCAAGTGTGCGCCGTCTGTCATACGGGAAGCGAGGATCTCCGAGGCACGATGGTATTCCGAAGGGCTCATGGTGGTCTGGGAAAACAGTTCAATATCGTGCCACGGGCGGACAGCGCCACCAGAAATCAGACCGGCGAGCTCCTCAGGAGTCTGAAAGACAGTGACGTCCCCCTCCACCTGCCCGACAAGCCCCAGAACCTCCGGATGCCCGCTCTTGCCGAACAAGAGCAGCTGACCGCCTTTGAGACGCACGTCAGCATAGGCGTCACGGATCATCTTCTGAAGTTTCAACACAACCGGGCAGGTGCAGTCAATGACATCGAGCCCCAGCCGCCCGGCCTCGGCATACACCGCCGGCGGCTCCCCATGGGCACGGATTAGCAGAGGGCTTCCATGAGGTCTGGACGCCATCTGCGCTATGCTGCCGACCGTCTCAAGCCCCATACCGTGAAGCCTTGAGAGTTCCTCTTCATTGTGGACTATGGCCCCGAGCGAGAAAAGCGGAGAACCCTTGCCGCGCAGGTATGCCTCAGCGGTGCTGATGGCACGGATCACACCGCCGCAGAAACCCGAGTTCGGGTCAACCTCAACCTTCCTGATCATATATGGTGAACCTCCCCCTTATGAGCCCTTCAATCCAGACCAGTTCATCTTCAAGGCTCATCGCGGAGTTGTCGAGCTCAAACGAGTCCCCGGCACGCCGGAGCGGGGAAGCCTCGCGGTGCGAATCTATATAATCCCGTTCCTGAAGGTTGCGGAGCACTTCTTCGAGCACCGGCTCCTGCCCCTTGGCCCTGAGTTCATCATAACGGCGCCGCGCCCGCACCTGAACGCTGGCTGTCATGAATATCTTGAGTTGCGCCTGGGGAAATACAGTCGTGCCTATGTCACGTCCGTCCATAACAACCCTGCCTTCCTCGGCAAAAGAGTGCAGGCACGCGTCCACATATCTACGGACATAAGGCACCGCCGCGACAGGGCTGACCTGAGAAGAGACCTTCATGGTCCGTATTTCCTTTTCTATGCATCTCTCCCCCATATATGTCCCTTCCTCTCCGAAGTGGAGGTCAAGACTCCCGAGGGCTTCCTCAAGTGAAGGCAGGATCACGTTGTCCGGCGAGATGAGACCGTTCTCCTGCGCGTACAGGGTCACGCCGCGGTACAACGCCCCGGAGTCCAGATACCGGAAGGAGAATCTCTTTGCGACAAGTCTGGCGAAAGTGCTTTTGCCTGTGGATGAATATCCGTCCACGGCTATTATTATATCGGGAACTCTCATATCTTCACATCCTCCTCTTCCACCACCCTGGTACGCAGCACAGCCTGATGTTCATCAAAAGCACGCTGTACGGAGACGGATCTCTTGAGCACAAAGCCCGAACCGAGGTACTTGGTGCGGACATCCTCGTCGGCTGCGAGCTGCTGCGGGGTGCCCTCCTGGAGGATGGTGCCCTCGTATAGCAGGTAGGCCCTGTCGGTGATGGCAAGGGTCTCGCCCACGTTGTGGTCGGTGATGATCACCCCTATGTTGCGGTATTTCAACTTGGCTATGATATACTGGATATCCTCCACCGCGATCGGGTCCACACCGGCGAACGGCTCATCCAGCAGGATGAATTTCGGGTCGATGGCCAGAGCCCTGGCTATCTCGCAGCGTCGGCGTTCACCCCCGGAGAGCTGTATTCCCAAGGACTTGCGCACTTTGGAGAGGTTGAACTCGTCTATCAGGGCTTCGGTGCGCTTCTCACGCTCAGCCTTGGGTATGCCCTTCATCTCCATAACGGAGACTATGTTGTCCTCGACGGACATCTTGCGGAACACCGAGGCGTCCTGCGGCAGATATCCTACACCCTTCTGGGCACGCTTGTACATAGGCAGTCCGGTTATGTCCTCGTCATCGAGGTAGACCTTACCGCCGTTGGGGACTATCTGCCCCGTTATCATGTAGAAACTCGTGGTCTTCCCGGCCCCGTTAGGCCCCAGAAACCCCACGATCTCCCCCTGGTTGACTTCCATGGACACGCCCTTGACGACCGTGCGGAGTCCGTATTTCTTTATGAGATTTTCGCAGCGAAGCTTCATTTCAAATCACTTTACATCCAGAGAAAGGTCCATCACAAGGTTTCTGACCTCCTCGTTCTTGCCCATAAGGTCTTCGGCCTTCTCCGCGGGCATATATTTTATCTCTTCCTTCTGTTCGTCGGGCAGCACGGACAGCGAGAGCCTTATGGCAGAGCTGCCGACAAGCTCACAGTATTTCATCTCGAGTTCGCGCAGAACCCTCTCCTCCACCCAACGCTTCTGGGCCTCGTTGGTCACAGTAAATTCCACAAGTTTGCGGCCATCTTCCTCCGAAATCTTCGGTACAGACCCCGCAAGCAGACTCGTAAGGCGGGGTTTGTCCGGATATGCCGCGGCAAGTTCAGTCCATTTTGCACGCAGCAGCTCCTCATCCGGAAGAGCACCCTCCACTTCCTTCTCCTCCGCAGGCCCCCGCTGCACCTCCCCGCTCATCAGAGAGGAGAACGAAAGGCTCGAGGCGGACTTGGCTGGGCGGCGGCGGGAAGGAGCGGCCGCGGCCTGCACCGGTACAGCCCCGGGAGCCGCCGGTTCCGTCTTTGGCGGGACAGCAGGCTGCTTGACTGCAGGAGCCGCAACGGTACGGTCAGGAGCAGGTGCCGTCTCCGCTTCCGGTCGGGCGACAGGCTGACTTGCTGATGGAGCGGCAGCCACGGAAGGAGCCGCACAGAGAAACGACAGCCTCATCAGAGCAAACTCAATGTGGAGTCTCTGGTTGGTCGATGCCCTGTAGCCGGCATCGCACTGGGTGGTGATGCCGAGAGCGTCATAGATGAACTTCACAGAACACCTCGACGCCTGCTCGGCATAGCGCCGCCTCAAAGAGTCAGGCAGGTCGAGAAGCGCCTCCAGCCCGCCTGTCCTGCTGACGAGAAGATCCCTCAGATGCGAACTCAGGGCAGCCACGAAATGCTGGGCGTTGAAGCCCTTTGAGAGCACCTCGTCAAAGATCAGGAGTGCCGTGGCATAATCCCCCGCAAGGAAAGCGTCCACGAGGCGGAAACTGTACTCATAGTCAAGGACATTGAGATTGCGCATCACATCCTCGCACCTGACATCGGTACCGCAGAACGCCACCGTCTGGTCGAAGATGGTCAGAGCATCACGCATGGCCCCGTCAGCCTTGTGGGCTATGATATGCAGGGACTCGTCGTCTATCGTAATCCCCTCCTTGCCCGCTATGTCCTTGAGGTTGCGGACTATGTCAGGGATGCTTATGCGGTTGAAATCGTAGGTCTGGCAACGGCTGAGGATCGTCGGGATGATCTTGTGCTTCTCCGTGGTGGCCAGAATGAATATCGCGTGCGCCGGCGGCTCCTCAAGGGTCTTTAGGAAAGCGTTGAACGCCGACTGCGTCAGCATGTGGACCTCATCGATGATGTACACCGAATACTTCCCTACCTGAGGGGGTATCTGCACCTGGTCCATCAGGGCCTTGATATCGTCCACTCCGTTGTTGGACGCCGCATCAAGCTCATGTATGCAGTAGGACCTGCCCTCCTGGAACGAACGGCACGAGTCACACTCCCCGCAAGGATCCATGTCCGGAGTGGGGTGGGCGCAGTTGATGGTCTTGGCGAATATGCGGGCCGCCGTAGTCTTGCCAACTCCCCTCGGGCCACAGAACAGATAGGCGTGCGCCAACTGTCCCCTACGTATGGAGTTCTTGAGCGTACGGGCTATATTATCCTGACCTATAAGTGATTCGAAGCTGTCCGGACGGTATTTTCGGGCTGATACGATATAATCTGACATAAAGTACAAAAATAGTAAAAATAAATTTTACTTTTTCCGTATGAGAGACAGTCCGTCACGCAGCGGGAGCATCACGACCTCAACCCGGGGGTCCGAAGCCACAAACCCGTTGAACTCCAGCAGGGCGCGCGTCTGCGCATCTGAGGAAGGCGTGTCCGCATAGACCTTGCCGTCCCAAAGCACATCATCCGCCACCATCAGCCCACCATGGCGCAGCAGAGGCAGTACAAGCTCGTAATATTCAAGATACTGGCGTTTGTTGGCATCGACAAAGACGAAATCATACTCCCCGCCCAGGCTTTCAAGGGTCTGGAGGGCGTCACCGATGTGCAGGCTTATCCTGTCCTGCACGCCGGCCCTCTCCCATCCCTCACGCATCAGCTCCTCCAGCTCGTCATTGAGTTCAAGGGCATCGATGTGCCCTCCTTCCGGAAGCCCGAGGGCCATGCAGGTGCTTGAATACCCTGTAAAAGTACCTATCTCGAGCACCCGTCGCGCTCCGGAGATCTCCACAAGCATCTTCAGAAGCTCGCCCTGCACAGGTCCGGACAGCATCCGCGGGTAATTGGTGCGGATGTTGGTCTGCTTCTCAATCCAGAGCAGGGCTTCGGACGGGAGAGAACTATGTTTCCTGATATACCGGTTGAGAGCTGACTCCATTTCTCTTGTTGATCTTCTTGATCTCCCGTTCCGTGAACTCCCTGTCGCGCGGGCCGCTGTACTTCGAGGAGCTGAAATAATAAAGTTCGTGGGTATCAGCCGATATCACCATCTTGTAGCACCTGCTCCCGAATGAGACGAGTGTCGGAGCTATGCAGATGCCGACCAGGGCGCCCTCCTCACTTGAGAGATACTTCTCATCCACGAGGTCAGGATCGTTGAGGTAGATCCTCCTGCCCGAGAACTTTCTTGAATTATACCATTTGAGACCCGAGTACGCGGCCTTGTCGGAGACCATGGCATCTTCCACGAAAGCCTGGAGAATATCGACAAACGCCCCCATGAACATCAGTTCCTTGCCGCTCGGGTCGTCAATGCTGGCAATAGGCACGCGTATCACCTCGAAAGGCTTTTTGAGATTGTCCTTCTCATCCTCCCTGCCGCCTTTGGACAGAAGAATGAAAGCCACCCCCTCGTCAGAGACTATCCTCAGGAAATAAAGGGAGTTGTCGGACTTCAGTGACTCATACTCAGCAGGGGAGCAGAACTCATACGGGGAAATCCTCCATCGGGTCGTGATCTCTTCACGGAAAGACAGGTCCAGAAAAGATTCGCCCCCGACTACGACCTTGACGGTCCTCGTCGGGAAGTCCTCAAGCCTGGCCTTGCGCGTATAGAGCTTTCCTTGCGCCGAAGCCCCGAGGCAGAACAGGACGGCGAGAAGTGAAATGGCGAGAAAACGTCTCATGCTTCTACAGATTTACATAATCCCTGACATTCTGGGCTGATATCACCTCGTCACCAAGTATAAGAAGCCTGTCCACGACATTGTCCAGTTCGCGGATGTTGCCAGGCCAGCTCTTGTGGACAAGCAGATCCACTGCTTCCGGAGAAAAGCTCCTGGCCTTGCCGCCGTCGGTATATTTCTCCAGGAAATGCTGTATCAGCATCGGGATGTCGTCCTTGCGCTCGTCAAGGGACGGAACCCTGATGAGTATGACGCTGAGCCTGTGGTAGAGATCTTCGCGGAAATTACCGGCGGCTATCTCCTTCTGCAGATCCTTGTTGGTGGCGGCTATCACGCGCACATCCACCTCGATGTCCTTGTCGGACCCCACACGGGAGAGCTTCTTCTCCTGAAGCACACGCAGGACCTTCGCCTGGGCGGCCAGACTCATGTCTCCAATCTCGTCCAGGAAGAGCGTCCCCCCGTCAGCCTGCTCAAACTTGCCCTTGTGCTGCTTGATGGCCGATGTGAACGAACCTTTCTCGTGGCCGAAGAGCTCACTCTCTATGAGCTCGCCCGGAATGGCGGCACAGTTGACCTCGACAAAAGGCATGGCGCTCCTGCGGCTCTGCTGGTGCAGGTTGCGCGCCACAAGCTCCTTGCCGGAGCCGTTGGGCCCGGTGATGAGCACGCGCGCATCGGTCGGGGCCACCTTGTCTATCATCTCCCGGATGCGCTGCATCGGAGCGGACTGCCCTATCATGTCCGCGCCGTAGACCTTCTTCTTGAGCACCTTGTTCTGGCTGGCCAGGGTCTGGCGCTCGGATGCGTTCTTGACGGTGATAAGGATCCTGTTGAGGTCAAGCGGCTTCTGGACGAAGTCAAAGGCCCCTTTCTTTATGCACTCCACCGCCGTGTCGATGTCCCCGTGGCCGGAGATCATGACCACCGCCGCGTCAACCCCCATCTCCACAAGCTTGTCCAGCACCTCGATGCCGTCCATTCCCGGCATCTTGATGTCGCAGAAGATCACATCAAACTTCTCTTTCTCCACCTTACGCAATGCGTCGGCCCCGTCTTCGGCAGTCTCGGCATCGTATCCTTCATCGGTGAGTATCTCTTTGAGAGAGTTGCGGATGGCTCTCTCGTCATCAACTATCAATATCTTCATTTCTATATCTTTTAGCCTATCTCCGCCCCATTGGCAAGCGCCTCCTGCGGAGTGATGAAACGCATCTTCCCGTCGCCCTGACGTGCCATCAGGATCATGCCCTTGCTTTCGATCCCCTTGATGGTGCGCGGCTTGAGGTTGGCGAGTATGCAGATCTGCCTGCCCACCATGTCCTGCGGACTGTAATATTCGGCGATGCCGGACACTATCACGCGGCGGTCGAGACCCGTGTCGATGGTGAGTTTGAGGAGTTTGTCGGTCTTCGGCACCCTTTCGGCCTCAAGGACCGTGGCGGTGCGTATGTCCATCTTGTCAAAGTCCTCGAAGCTGCACTCGGCTTTCTGCGGAGCGACCTGCCTTGCGGCCTCGGCCCTGGCTGCGGCCTCCCTCTCGGCGCGGATCCTGTCAAGCCTTGCAAGCTGCTCGTTGATGGCCTCATCCTCTATCTTTGCGAAGAGGAGTTCGGCCTCCCCTATCTGATGTCCGGCAGGGAGAATCTGCTGGCTTCCGAAGACTTCCCAGTCGAGTTTGAGAAGCGCGCCTTCTTCCGCTGCGGAACCTTCCAGCACGGTATGCATTGCAGTCCCGTCCCTCTGCGGCCTGTGGTCGGTGCCGGCCTTCAGGCCCACACCCAGCATACGGCGCAGCCTTTCCGCTGCGAAAGGGGTGAACGGCTCGAAAGCTATGGCCAGGTCGGCGCATATCTGCAAGGATATGTTCAGTATGGTGGCGGTGCGGTCAAGGTCGGTCTTGGCAACCTTCCACGGCTCGCTGTCGGAGATGTACTTGTTGCCCAGACGCGCCAGGGACATGGCATCCTTGAGAGCCTCGCGGAAATGGTACTCTTCCACATTCTTCTCCAGGGACGCCTTCAGTATCGGAATCCGGGCAAGGACCTCCCTGTCCATCTCCTGGAGCGGGCCGCACGGCGGCACCCTGCCGCCGAAGTACTTGTGGGTCAGCACCACGGCACGGTTGACGAAGTTGCCGAAGACGGCCACCAGCTCGCTGTTGTTGCGCTGCTGGAAATCTTTCCAGCTGAAGTCGTTGTCCTTGGTCTCCGGGGCGTTGGCCGTGAGCACGTAGCGGAGCACGTCCTCCTTGCCCGGGAAATCCCTGAGGTATTCGTGGGCCCATACCGCCCAGTTGCGGGATGTGGAGATCTTGTCACCCTCAAGGTTGAGGAACTCGTTGGCCGGGACGTTCTCCGGCAGGATGTAACCGTCGCCGTAGGCTTTGAGCATGGATGGGAAGACGATGCAGTGGAAGACTATGTTGTCCTTGCCGATGAAGTGCACCAGCTTGGTGTCAGGGGACTTCCACCACTTCTCCCAGCTGTCGGGGAGGAGCTCCCGGGTGTTGGAGATATAGCCTATCGGGGCATCGAACCAGACATAGAGCACCTTGCCCTCGGCACCCTTGAGCGGTACTGGCACGCCCCAGTCGAGGTCGCGGGTGACGGCACGCGGCTGGAGTCCCCCGTCGAGCCAGCTCTTGACCTGGCCGTAGACGTTGCTGCGCCACTCCTTGTGACCGTCAAGTATCCACTCGCGGAGCCACTGCTCATAGTCCTGCAGAGGCAGATACCAGTGGGTTGTCTTCTTTTTGATCGGGACGGCCCCGCTGAGCTTGCTCTTGGGGTTGATCAGTTCCTCGGGGCTCAGCGTGCTGCCGCACTTCTCGCACTGGTCTCCATAGGCACCTTCCGCCCCGCATTTCGGGCAGGTGCCCACTATGTATCGGTCGGCAAGGAAGCACTTGGCCTCGGGGTCATAGTACTGCTCGCTCTCGCGGGTGATGAACTTGCCGTCGTTGTAGAGCTTGAGGAAGAAGTCCGATGCGTTCTTCTCGTGCACCTTGGAGGTGGTGCGGCCGTAGATGTCGAAGTTGATGCCCAGCCCCCTGAATGACTCGCTGATTATGGCGTCGTACTTGTCCACTATGTCCTGCGGGGAACAGCCCTGCTGGCGGGCCTTGATTGTGATGGGCACCCCGTGCTCATCGGACCCGCAGACGTAGAGCACATCCCGGCCCCGCATCCTGAGGTATCTCACATAAATGTCGGCCGGCACATACACTCCGGCAAGATGTCCAATGTGCACGGGGCCGTTGGCGTACGGCAACGCACATGTGACAAGCGTCCTCTTGAAATTCTTTTCCATATATTGTTTACTTTTCTCTTCCTGTCTTTTTCTTTATGCGCAGCTGCGCGTCCCTGAGCCTTTTCATCTCCTGCAGAAGCTGTATCTGCTCCTGCTCGTCGGCATCCGGCAGGGCTTTGCGTATGATGTTGATCCTGTCCTGGATACGGCGCTCGGCGTAGAGCATTATAGCCTTGGGCAGCTGGGCCACAAGCCACGAGGGAACCGTGGTCATCGCATCCTTGAGCGCGCTCACCGAGATCTTGTACTTCTCCTCGGAGAGGGCGGCGGTGACGGCAGCCACTGTGCGGTTCGGCGAATCCAGCAGCGTCTTCACTATCACGTCCTGCGGAAGCCCGCGGTCATAGAGTGAGGTGTAGGCGTCATAGACTGCCGCGTATGCGCTGTTTGCCATTTTCGTGCCGTCACTCTCAAGCGCGTCCCTGATGAAGTCGCAGACCGTGGGCTTGCAGCCTTCGTCACCGCTGTAGTACTCGGAGTCGCTCTCGAAATCAAGTTCGTCACACCCGTGGGTCAGAAGGAAATACAGCAGGTCCTTCTCCGCAGCGGCGAGAGTCCTGTTCTCCTCAGTCCACGGCTGCGCGCCGGCGGCCACTGGGGATTCCGCAGCCACGGGACGGTCCGGCAACTCCCGGCGCCGGCCTTCCCGGGACTCTTCCCGGGCCTTCTCCTCCAGCATCTTGCGTCTGGTGGCCACGATGCGGTCGAAGAGGATCGAGGACTCCACCTTGAATTTGTCTGCGGTGGCAGCCACGTAGGTGGACCGCTTCACCGGATCGGGGATTGCGGCGATGGTGTCGGCGATGTCATTGATGAGGTTCGCCCTCTTGAGCGGGTCGTCTCCGGCCTGCTTGAGCAGGAGCTCGGATTTGAACGAGATGAAGTCCTGACCTGATGACGCCATGAACTCCCTTACCTGATCAAGTGTGTGCTTGCGGCAGAACGAATCGGGATCGTCCCCGTCAGGCAGAAGCACCACCTTGACGTTCATCCCTTCGGAAAGCACCATGGTGATGCCCCTCAGGGCCGCGTGTATCCCGGCGGAATCCCCGTCGTACATGATGGTGACGTTCTCGGTGAACTTGCGTATCAGACGGATCTGCTCTACGGTAAGTGATGTTCCGCAGGAGGCCACGACATTGCGTATGCCCAGCTGGTGCATCATCACCATGTCGATGTTGCCCTCCACCAGTATGCACTCGTCAAGGCGTGAAATCTCGGATTTGGCGAAGAAGATCCCGAGCAGGTTGCGGCTCTTTATGTAGATCTCCGTCTCCGGGGAGTTGACATATTTGGCAGGATTGTCCGAGCGGAGCGTGCGTCCGCTGAATGCGATCACCCTTCCGCTCACGGAATGTATCGGAAACATCACCCTCTCGCGGAACTTGTCCGTGACTCCCCCGTCCTCATGCTGGACGGCAACCCCGGCGGCGAGGAGGTATTCCGTCTTGTAACCTGCGGCAAGCGCCGCGTCAACGAGAGCGGTCCTCCCGGATGGAGCCCACCCCAGGCCGAACTTCCGCACAGTCTCGTCCTCGAGCCCGCGCTTTCGGAAATATGCCCGCCCCACAGCACGGCCCTCTTCGGTGTCAAGCTGGGAGACGAAGAACTTCTCGGCGAACTCCGACACCAGAAGCAGACTTTCGCTGCGCTGCCTCCTGGCGATATCCTCCGCGCTCTCCTCCTCTTCCTGTATCTCTATGTGATATTTCTTCGCAAGATAACGCAGGGCCTCGACATACGAGCAGTGCTCCTCCTCCATCACGAAGCCGACGGCAGTACCGGACTTGCCGCAGCCGAAGCATTTGTATATGCCCTTGGACGGGGAAACGTAGAACGAGGGCGTCTTCTCGTTGTGGAAGGGACAGCAGGCCACATAATTGGCCCCGCGGCGCTTCAGCGTCACGTAATCCCCGACCACATCCTCTATCTTGGCGGTGTCGAGTATCAGGCTGACTGTCTCCTGGGGTATCACGATGCTATCTCACAGAGGAATTTTATACGCACAAGGCGGATCTCTTCTTCATAATAGTCGGGGCCGAGCGCATCCATGGCTGCCTGCACGTCATCAGAGGTGGCGTCCTCCTTGAAATAGCGGTATATGTCATCCACTATCTCCGGGTCAAGCTTCTCTTCTATATAATAGTCAAGGTTGAGCTTCATCCCGCTGGCGACGATGGACTCGATCTCACCCATCAGCTCCTCCATGTCCAGGTTCCGGGCCTCGGCTATGTCCTCAAGAGACATCCTGCGGTCGATGCTCTGGATGATGAACGGCTTGTCGGCCGATTTGCTCGGGGTGGTCTTGACCACAAAGTCATCGGGACGGACTATTTCGTTCTCCTCTACATATCTCTTTATCAAGCTGATGAACTCGGCTCCGAATTTGCGTGCTTTGCCTTCGCCGACCCCCTGGCAGTTCTTGAGTTCTTCAAATGTCACCGGATACAGGATGGACATGTCCTCAAGCGAAGGGTCGCCGAAGATGATCCACGGCTGAAGTTTGAGACGGCGGGAGAGGTCTTTGCGCAGGTCCTTGAGCATCGAGAGCAGCACCGGATCGCCACCGCCGCCCGGCCGCACGGCGGAGGCAGCCGTGTCTTCACCCTCTTCTTCCTCTGAGTCACCGTCTCCGGAGAATACCCCGTCCTCGACGAGCTCGATTTTCCACGGGTTCCGCGCGAACTCCCGTCCAAGTTCGGTGACATATATAAGGCCATAGGTCTCTATCTCCTTGCCGAGGAGCCTGGCTATCAGGCCCTGATGGATCACCGCGCACCAGAATTTCACGGAATGGGACGACCCGGCCCCGAAGAATTTGAGTTCGTCATGGCGGTAGGACTTTATGATGGCATTGGACTCCCCGGCAAGAATATTGGCAAGATGGTCGATCTTGAAATGCTCCGGCAAAGACTCTATCAAGTCTATGACAAGCTTCATCTCGGCACGCCCGTCAAAGGTCGGCTTCGGATGCAGACAGTTGTCGCAGCAACCGCAGCTGTCTTTTTTATACTCCTCACCGAAATAGTTGAGCAGCAGTTTCCTGCGGCATTGGCCGGACTCCGCGTAGGCGACGACTTCGGAGAGTAGCTGGCGGCTTATCTCCTGCTCGGATACCGGCTTTCCTTGCATGAACTTCTCCAGCTTATGGACGTCTTTGTTGCTGTAATAGGCTATGCAGTTGCCTTCCTGCCCGTCGCGCCCGGCCCGGCCCGTCTCCTGATAGTAGCTCTCTATGCTCTTCGGGATGTCATAATGTATCACGAAGCGCACATCGGGTTTGTCGATGCCCATGCCGAACGCTATCGTGGCCACTATCACATCCACGTCCTCCATGAGGAAGCGGTCCTGGTTTTCAGCCCTGGTCTTTGCGTCCAGCCCGGCATGGTACGGCAGGGCCTTTACCCCGTTGATGTTGAGCAGCCGGGCAAGTTCTTCGACCTTCTTGCGGCTGAGACAATATATTATCCCGGACTTTCCCGGATTCTGGCGGATATACTTGATGATGTCCTTCTCCGGCTCGACCTTGTCCCGCACCTCATAGTAGAGGTTGGGACGGTTGAACGAGGACTTGAACACCGTGGCGTCAGGGATGCCGAGATTCTTGAGGATGTCGCTCTGCACCTTTGGGGTGGCGGTGGCGGTGAGGGCGATTATCGGTGCCCTGCCGATCTGGTCCACAAGCGAGCGTATACGCCTGTACTCGGGGCGGAAGTCATGGCCCCACTCGGAGATGCAGTGCGCCTCGTCCACGGCATAAAAGGATATCTTCACCTCGCGCAGCAGAGCCACATTATCCTCCTTGGTCAGGGACTCCGGGGCCACATACAGCAGCTTGGTCCTCCCGGCCAGAAGGTCCTCCCGGACCGTGTCCATCTGCTGACGGGAGAGGGAGGAGTTAAGAAAATGGGCGATGCTCCCCGACCCGGCCTCGAATCCGCGCAGCAGATCGACCTGGTTCTTCATCAGCGCGATCAGCGGAGATATCACAATGGCCGTCCCGTCCATCATGATGGCCGGGAGCTGGTAGCAGAGGGACTTCCCCCCGCCCGTAGGCATGAGCACGAAAGCGTCTCCGCCACCCATCAGATGCCGGATGATCGCTTCCTGATCGCCCTTGAAAGTGTCATAGCCGAAGAACTCCTTGAGAGTCTTGTGTATCTGCGCCGAATCAGGTTTCATAATTGTCAATCCAAAGTGTGTATGGCAAGGCCGGACCGGAGCTTCGGCTCGAACCAGGTGGTCTTCGGCGGCATGATCATGCCGCTGTCGGCTATGTTGATCAACTGCTTCATGGACACGGGGTAGAGAGCGAAGGCCACCTTCATCTCTCCGCTGTCCACTCTTCTCTTCAGCTCTCCGAGACCTCTGATCCCTCCCACGAAATCAATCCGCTTGTCCGTGCGCAGATCCTTGATGCCCAGAAGCTTGTCAAGCACCAGATTCGAGAGCACTGTCACATCCAGCACCCCGATCGGGTCGGAATCATCATAGCGTCCTGGCTTGGCAGTGAGAGAATACCACTTGCCCCCGAGGTACATGGAGAAATTGTGCAAACGCTCAGGCCGGTATTCCTCTTCACCCTTCAGGGCAACATCAAAATCTCCGGACAGCCTGTCCAGGAACTCCTCCGGGGTCATCCCGTTGAGATCCTTTACCACACGGTTGTAATCTATTATCTTGAGCTGGCTCTCCGGGAAGCAGACTGCCATGAAATAATTGTATTCCTCATTCCCCGTATGGTGGGGATTTTGCGCCTTCTTCTCCGCTCCCACGCGCGCTGCAGCGGCGGTGCGGTGATGTCCGTCCGCCACATAGAAGGCATCTATGTCCTTTGAGAATATTTCCGATATGCGGGAGATCACCGCATCATCGTCTATGACCCAGAACTCGTGTCCGAACCCGTTTTCATCCGTAAACTTGTACTCGGACGGGACCGCCACAGCCTTGGTGACGATGTCAGCAAGTTCGGAATTATCCTTATATGAGAAGAACACCGGCTCGATGTTGGCGTTCTGGATGCGTACATGCACCATCCTGTCGTCCTCCTTGTCCTTGCGGGTGAGCTCATGTTTCTTGATCCGCCCGGAGGCATAGTCATCGGTATGCGCGCAGAGCACGAGTCCGTACTGTGTACGTCCGCCCATTGTCTGCGCGTACACATAATAGCAAGGCTTCGGGTCCCGGACCAGCCAGCCCCGCTTCTGCCACTCGCGGAAATTCTTGACTGCCTCGTCATAGACGCGCGGGTCGTGGTCCTGGAGGATCGGGTCGAAATCAATTTCAGGCTTCGTGATGTGCAGCAGGGACTTCTCCCCGGCCATCTTTGCCGCTTCCTGAGAATTGAGGACATCATAAGGAGGGGCCGCCACCTGAGTGACGATGTCTTTTGGCGGGCGCAATGCCGCGAAAGGTTTAACACGTACCATAAGCGATTCGTTGGATAATATTACCGAAGATAGTAACAATTTGCCACAAAACCAAACCTTGGACATTTGATATTCTTACGAAACTTCGTATAATTGCCGCAAATTTTGAATGCTATGAATCTGAAAGTTTTTGCCGCCATAGCCGCGGCAGCCTCTCTGCTTATGGCAGTCTCCTGCAACAAGGAGAACAACGCAGACAACAGCTGGAAAGAACTTCCAACCGGAGAAATCAGTCACGAGAGCGGCAACGCCGCGCTGAGCGTCAACGGAGTCACGAGTTCCAGGGGTACGGTCCAACTCACCGCCAGCGCCTCTGACAAGGCCAGCCTGAAACTTGACAATTTCATCCCGGGATACGGGGAAGTGGTGCTCCCTGTGGAGATGACCAAAGCCGAAGACGGGGAATCCTATGATTTCTACGGAACCTCCGCCCTCGCCGCACCGAAAATCAATCTCACCAAGAACAATCAAGTCCCGGCCGTATACTTCCTTACTGCGGAAGGCAATGTCACGCTCGACGGCAAGATCACCGTCAACGTGGCCACGTCCGTATCGGAAGATTACCAAGGAGGCCTGACCGGCAAGTGGGACATCCTGCGCAAGTCCGGTGTCAACGAAGACGAAACCCTTGCCACATCCCCGCTCGTGCTGAAATGGACCGTTCCGGGAAAAGAGGAGAAAATGGTCACTGTCGAGGGTCTCGCCAAAATATTCGGCGGCTCCGCCATAGCCAACCTGCTGGACAGGATTTCATTCCTTGAGGACGGCAACTTCACCGCAAAATACTATAGCGGTGACGGCGTCCCTGAAATCAACGTACCGGAAGAAGTAGAGGACGGTTACGAGTTCAAAGCCAGCCACAACACCTGGGCTGAGCTGCCGGCCATAGGATGCGCGCTCTGGTATGCATGTGACGGATATCTTCACCTGGTTCCTGACCCGGCCACGATAGCCGCAGTCGCAGGCGATGACACGGAAGTCGTGAGTCTGGAGGAACTTATGGGCGAACTCAATGACCTCAAGCAATACGGGGTTGATACCCAGAAGCTTGCCGCCGTGCTGATTGACATCATGAACAACGGCGTCGCTCTCAAATACGAGGTGGCGGAAGGCGGGCTGTCAGTCACTGCCGACAAGGCCATCCTTGACCCTGCGATGCAGGCGTTCATCCCGGCTCTCCCGACCCTTGACAAGGTGGTGGAAGGCATACTTCAGGATCCGGAGCAGAAGGCAACGGCGGAATTAATCAACTATGCTTTCCATTTCCTGGGCATCAGCAAGCCGTCCGAACTCGCTACGCTCTGGAACTCCACCACGGAGTTCAGCGTGACGCTCAATTTCACCGCAGGGAAGTAGTTGCGGCACTCATGTCTTTATCCGCAGACGGTTTCTTCCGCCTGCGGATTTTTTTGTCCGGAGTCAGCATTCGGCAGTTTTTTCTTATATTTGCGCCAACCGCTAATAAAAGTAGTGTATAATGAAAATCACCGCGCTTAATTCGCGCCGCTGTCCGGTATTGCCGGGCATGCTGGCATTTATTCTCGCATCCTCCATACTTGCCGGATGTGACAAAAAAGAGACCGATCCGGAGACGGAACTCCCTCTTGAGACAGTTCTTTCCGACAATGGCTTCCTCGCCGGAAACGGGGAAAAGGTCGGCACAAGAAGTTTCACCGCAGGCGATCAGGCCGGAGTGTTCCTGCTCCGGGACGGTCAGGCCGTGGCCGAAAACATCCCTCTGACCTACGACGGCCAGAGTTGGACCAGCGAGAAGACGGTCAGGGTGAACGGAGAAGAAACATGCTTCGTCTACACCCCATACAGACAGAACGCCTCCGCTGTGGTGGACTATACCGCTGACAATGCAGCCGACTTCTTCCTCCCTCTGCTCGGCTCCGGCAAATATGTCTTCGACCAGAGCGACCATGCTTCTGTACGCATGAACGACATCTGCTTCGCCGAGGTTTATCCTATCAAGACTGATGCCGCGCTCAAAATCGACACGGCTCTCGACCATCTCCTCGCGATTGCAATGTGGGAATTGACCGACGGGACGCGCTACACCACCGCCGACGGCTTCAGTTACAATACCCCGTCAAGCTATACCGGCATCAAGGCCACTCTGGACGGACAGGAAGTGAAGCCGTGCGGAGTGTCATCATACAAGGCATTCTACTATGTGCCAAAAAGTGACGGCTCAAAAATCACAGTAAGTTACACCGATGCCGGCGAGAGCAAATCATTTGAAGTGGCCCTCAACGGGAAGAGCGGCACCGCAAGCCTCGTCAAGGCCGGCAAGGGTGCCGTGGACGGTGGCACACGCGAGCTGAGCATCGGCGACATAGTCTACAGCGACGGCAGCATACTCCCGGCAGAGGCAGCATCAAGCCTTGAAGACGGCAAAGCCCCGGCAGGAGCCGCCGGCATCATATTCCAGACAGACAAGTCACGCATCTCCGACGCCGAGAAGGCACTCCTTTGCAATGTGCACGCCCTCGTGCTCTCCGCCAAAATGCCGCGATACAAGAACGACACCGACATGAAGTGGTTCGACGACTACCCTGAGGGCAAGGACAACGGCAACCGCAACGAGAACGAGGAAGACCCGAATTACCCGGGGATGACACTGCCGTTCGTGGTGGACAAGGAGAGTTACGCCAACTCATTCAAACTCAACGATGCTGACATCAACGGATACCAGAACAACGTGGTAATCCGCACCCGCAGGGCCGAAGACATCAAGAAAGGCTGGTATCCGGCATTCGCCGCTGCCGCAGACTTCGCCAACACGACAGCCCTGCCTTCCTTCCCGAACTCAGGATGGTATCTTCCTTCTGTGGGACAGCTGATGGATGTGTTCCGCAACCTCGGAAAGGCCGGCATCACTGTCGATAATGCCGCCGACTTCAATGGAGGCGGAGACTTTGAGGTAAGCTCCGACCACTGCGGCACCATGATCGCCAATCTTGACGCGCTGCTGTCCAAACTGCCGGAGCCAGACAGGGATCTTCACGCCCCGTCCAACAACGCCCTCTGGTCCTCATCATTCAGTTGGGCATATTTTTCCAACGGCTCCATTTCATACGCAGCAAGGCAGGTGCTGACATACGGAAGCTTCTCCGTAATCAGCTACAGCACCTTCGGCCTTTCAGACACCAGAGCGGTGTTCTGCTTCTAGAAACTTCAAACACAATATCATTATGAAGAAAACAGTTTATTCAGCACTGGCCACACTGGCTGTAGCCGCAGTATTCACCGGCTGCAGCAAAGAAGAGGCCGCCACAGAGGTAAGCGCCGCCCTCGAGAGCGCGGAGAGCAAATCTCTCACATTCACAATCAACCCGTCAAACGCCTACAAATGCTCCTACGTCCTCTATGCTTCTGACGCGGAAGTCGCCACGGCAGAAGAGATTCTCCTCAACGGCACTCCGGCGCACGCCAACGAAGCATCGACCGTGACGGTAAGCGGACTTGAGCCGAACACCGAGTACCAGTTCGCCGTAGCGGCTCAGGGCAACAACGGAGTGTCTCTCTTCGTGGAGAAGGCCACCACAGCCGACATCCCGGCAGTGCAGTTCGATGCCGACCGCGCATCAGGCCGTCAGTATGGCGGGGCGACCCCTAACTTCAGCGTGACCTTGCGTACCGAAGAGAACGGTCAGGACTATGAACTCTCTCTGGACATCTACGACTTTGTCAACACAACGGCTACATACCTCCAGCCGGGCACATACACCGTTACCGATGAGCAGGCAGGCCAGACCATCGGAACGATGTACAGTTACTTCTACTACAACAACAAGACTAACAAACTCGTCTCCGGCAAGATGACTGTAGCCGTAAACGATGACAAGACCTACACCATCGATGTCCGTCTCAAAATCGATGACGGGACCGATTTCCACGGAGCCTTCACCGGAAAAATCGACGGGTTGGAAGTAAAGTAAACCGCCACCCGACTGGATAAAAAAATGTCCGGCAGAACAGCATTCTGCCGGACAAAAACTATCCCGTCACTCGGCATCCTGCTCCTGGACGCAGCGGACAGCCCCACCGTGAGCCCGGTACATCCCGTAGCTTGCATCGGCATAGGTGCCGCCGAGGGTGTAGAAACAGGCCGCATTGGTGCCGCACATGTTGGTGGTACGCATCCAGCTGATCAGCTGGCCGCCATTCTCGGCCTGATAAACATATCCGAGCCGGCCCGCATCCTTGTCTCCCCAGCGTGTACCGCACAGAGGCCACCAGAACACTTCGCCGGCAGCGGTGGTGTGGGTCTTGCCCCCGTCACCCTTATCAAAGATATTGTAGTAGCCGGTACCCTCCCAGGCATCGTCGTCAGGGACACGGTACCCCGCCGGACACGGGTCGTAGGCCGTCTTGGCGCCGGTGCTCTTGGCTGACCACAAGTAACTGTTTCTCACCCACATCCAATCACGCACATCAGCATCGTCACCATAGATTTCGGGCGTGGTGTAGATAAATGCAGAAGGGTGTTTCACGGCATAATCCACAGTACCGGTCTGTGCACTGCAAAGCACCGTGGACCACTCCCGGCCAAGAGAGGGGTTGAACACGGTATAACCTTTAGCCCTGTCGAATGCCTGATAGATGTAATTTCCGCTGTCATCCCTGTCCGTCTCGTTGGCGGCACCGCCATAGAAGGGGTCCTTGCGGCCCCACTGGTACTTCAGCCCGTAAGTTGCAGCCCCATCAGAAGGCTTGGAGGCCGTCGCCCCAAGATTGCGGTCCATGAAGACCGTGCCGTTGTCCATGGTCTGCAAAGACGGCTGCTCCGTCATCCAGATATGCCAGCTCCAGACTATCTCACCATCAGCATCAAGAGCGGCGACAAGGGCGTTGCCGCGTCCTGAAGAAGCCGTGAACCTGATACGTCCATCTGAATAAGAGACATCCTGCACAAGCGCCGCAGCGGCTGAGCCGCCTTCAGACCAGAGCCAGTCCGCCGAGGCGATGCCGGAAACCTCCGTCCCGTCAGGACGGAAAGCCGCGAAATCATAAGTCCCGGCCTGAGAGACGATAAAACAATTTGCATACTTACCCTCCGCAGTCAGGTCGACCGCAGGAATCTGCGGCTCCGGAGGAGTCACCGGTTCATCCTTATGTGAATCACATGAGCATAGGACAGCGAGCAGTACCGCGGCCGCCCCGAAAAGTTTTTTTATACACATACCAACTTCAAAATGAGGCCGCCCGGACTATCCGGACGGCCTCATAAAGGTACAAAGAATTTTTATTTGTTGAGCTGGAACTTGCGGACTCCGTCCTTGAGGAAGGAGACGATCTGCCGGGCGGCGGCGAGACCGGCATTGATGTTGGCTTCAGCGGTCTGGGCACCCATCTTCTTAGGTGTGGCAAAGACTCTCAGACCGAACTTCTCCTTGAGAACGGCGATATTGTCCGGAGCCACATCGGTGACGTATTTCAGATCCGGCCTGTCTTCAAGAGCCTTCTCAAGTCCCGCTTCATCCATGACTTCCTTGCGGGCCGTGTTGACGAGGGTCGCCCCTTTCGGCATGCGGCTGATCAGGTCATATCCGATGGAGCCGACAGTCTGCGGCGTGGCCGGGATGTGGACACTTACATAATCGCAGCTCCCATAGAGTTCTTCGAGACTTGACACGGGTTCAGCACCGCCGGCTGCAATCTGCTCCGGGGTCATGAACGGGTCCAAAGCCTTGACTTTCATCCCTAGAGCCACCCCCTTGGCACCGACAAGCCTTCCGACATTGCCGAAAGCCTGGATGCCGAGGGTCTTGCCCATTATCTCGGAGCCTGTCACCGGGGTGAACTGGCAACGGGCCATGTAGATCATCATCGCGACGGCAAGTTCGGCCACCGCGTTGGAGTTCTGTCCCGGCGTGTTCATCGCCACCACTCCATGGGCGGTGCAGGCGTCAAGGTCCAGATTGTCATACCCCGCTCCGGCACGCACCACGATCTTGAGCTTCTTCGCGGCCTCGACCACCTCGGCAGTCACCTTGTCAGAACGCACGATGAGGGCATCGGCATCTGCCGCTGCGACGACGAGCTCCTGCTGATCCGCATATTTTTCGAGAACAGCAAGCTGATAACCGGCCTCTTCGACTATCCCTCTGATACCCGCCACAGCTGCTGCGGCAAAGGGCTTCTGAGTTGCAAGAAGGACTTTCATGGCTTACTTGTGCTGGGCTTCAAACTCTTTCATGCAGGCCACAAGGGCTTCGACATCCTCCTGGGTGCAGGCGTTGTAGATGGATGCGCGGAAGCCTCCCACGGAGCGGTGTCCCTTGATGCCGACGATGTCACGGGCCTTGGAGAACTCAAGGAACTCGTCCTGCAGAGCCTCGTAGCCCGGGGCCATCACGAAGCAAACGTTCATTATCGAACGGTCCTCCTTGGCGGCGGTGCCGACGAAGAGAGGGTTGCGGTCGATCTCGGCATAGAGTGTCTCAGCCTTCTTGACATCAAGCTTGTGGATGGCGTCGATGCCGCCCACGCTCTTGAGCCACTTGAGGGTCTCGTTCATCACGAATATCGGGAACACCGGCGGGGTGTTGAACATGGACTTCTTTTCGATGTGGACACGATAGTCAAGCATCGTAGGGATGTAGCGGCTGACCTTGCCGAGAGAGTCCTTTCGGATGATGGCGAATGCGACGCCGGCAGGCCCGGCATTCTTCTGTGCTCCGCCGTAGATGAGGGCGTACCTGCTCACGTCCACCCTGCGGGTGAGGATGTCGGATGACATGTCGGCGATGAGAGGCACCGGACAGTCGATGTCCTCGCGGATCTCGGTACCGTAGATAGTATTGTTGGTGGTGATATGGAAATAGTCCAAGTCGGAAGGGATCTCGTATCCCTTGGGGATATAGGAATAGTTCTTGTCAGCGGAGCAGGCCACCGCCACGGCATTGCCCAGACCCTGGGCCTCCTTGAGGGCCTTGTGCGCCCAGACACCGGTGTCAAGATAGCCGGCCTTATGTTCGAGATAGTTCATCGCCACATAGAGGAACTCCATGCTGGCACCGCCACCGAGGAAGACGACCTCGTGCGTGTCAGGCATTCCCAGGAGCTCCTTCCACAGGGCGCGGCACTCGTCCATGGTCTCTTCCCAGCCCTTGGTGCGGTGAGAGATTGATATAAGGGAGACGCCCGTGCCTTTGAAATCCTTGAGAGCCTCGATAGCGTTGTCGATGGCCACCTGCGGAAGCAGGCAAGGACCGGCGTTGAAGATATGCAATTTGCTCATGTCTGATATTAGTTTTTAATGTTCGTCAAATATATCCATTTTTTTGATTCTTTCACCAAAGTCCGGCAAAAGGGAGAGACGGACGAACACCTCCAGCGAGCATCGCTCCATAAATGACTGCCTGCGCTGGGGCAGATCAAGATCCTTTACCATCTTCATGACTGCCGGAAGTGACGAGTACGGGAACTGAAGAGTATGCCATTCGCCTGCGATTTTCTCTTTCACGACGGCGGAAGCGAGGGCCTCGGCCGTGGAAGTCTTATATGCCCTGATCAGCCCCGGGATACCTAGCTTGATGCCGCCGAAATAGCGCACCACCACGACCAGCACATCACTAAGGCCAGCCGAATCTATCTGGCCCAAGATCGGACGCCCAGCCGAACCTGATGGTTCCCCGTCATCGTTGGCCCTCCACTGCTGGCCGTCCTTGCCGATGCGGTAGGCGTAGCAGTGGTGCCTCGCATCATGATACTCCTTCTTCAGGGAGGCGACAATCTGCTTGACCTGCTCCTCGCCATCTACCGGATAGGCGAATGCCAGGAAACGGCTGCCTTTGTCCCGGAACTGCCCCCGGGACTGCTCTGCTATGCTCTTGTATGTATCATTTGAGGGCACGACAAACCAAAATTAGCGATTATTTAGTATCTTCGCAACATGGTTTACAAATATAGAATCACCCTGCAGGGGATAAAGGGCTTTTATCGGGTGTATCTGGTCAACGGTGAGAATACTCTCTACACATTCCACAAGCAGATACGCTCCGATCTGGAGTTTCCGGTCGATCAGCCCATCCTCTTCAAGGCACTGGACAACGAGGGGCAGGTGGTGGCCAGATATGCCCTGGTTGACATCGGACACGGAGCAGTGGACGCTGTCACAATCGCCGACACTATCAAGGCAGGCGCCACAAGTTTCATATATTTCTACGACATACAGGCAAAAAAGAGCGTCATAATCACCCTTGAGGGCGAGGAAAAAGACGCCAAGGTGCAGTCCCCTAAGCTGATCGACTCCAAAGGTCCGATACCGCAGGAATTCGAGAACGGATACGTGGCCTTCGAAGACCTCCCGGCAGAACGCCGCAGGCTCCCTGGCGAATCACCATCTGATGATGACGACGATGAGGATGACGATGACGAGGACGATGATGATGAGGACGACAAGGACGAGGAGGAGATAGTATACGAAGAAGAGGAGGCTTAAGGGCCTCCTCTCTTCTTTTTTTATGATCCGCTTTTTACTTTTTCTCCGCAGGAGTCTCGGCGGCAGCTGCCTTGCCGACCTTATCGAGTTTTACGTCAAACACGAGGGTGGAGTACGGAGGGATGCCGTTGTTGCCCTGTTCGCCGTATCCGAGAGCTGAAGGGACATAGAGTTTGATATGTCCGCCCTCGCCTACGAGTTGAAGGCCCTCACGCCATCCCGCGACAACACCTGAAAGAGGGAAGCTGATAGGGTCAACCTCCTCAGTGACCTCGTCGAAGGTGGTGCCATCGGTGAAGGTCCCCTTGTAGTGAACCCAGACTGTGTCGGCATCGCCCGGCTTGACATCGTTGCCGGCCTCGATGATTTCATACTGAAGTCCTGACTCCGTCTTCTGCACACCGGCCTTCTTTGCGTTTTCAGCAAGGAACTTCTCCTCTTTCTCCTTGTTGACAAGGGTGGTGTACTGGTTTCTGTTCTCCAGATATGAGTTGAACACACTGTTCATGCTGTTCGGGTCATACTTGAACTGCTTGGTGAAATCTTCTGAACGGAAATCACCCTCAGCCTTCATGAAATCCTTCATTCCCTTGATGATGGTGTTGTAGTCAAGGTCATCACCGAAGTTGTAGTTCTTCATGAAGCTGCCGAAATTGATGCCGAGAAGGTAGCTTACCGAATCCTTCTGGGCCTTGGAAGGAAGATAATCCTTGGCCGTCTTTGCGGCAGGAACCCCGTCCTCAGTCTTTGCTGCGGGTGCTGAACCGTTGCAGGCCACTACCGCACCGCCCAGAATAAGGGCGGCAAAAAGTTTGTACATTTTCATCTTATTACACTAAAAACTTAAAAAAGTCACTACAATTCCCAGGCCAGTGCCGATGCGCCAAGTATCGCCGCGTCGGACTCCCTGAGCTGTGAGAACACTATCTTTACCTGACCACGCCAATGCGGCATCAGGTTATCCTCCATCGCCTGTAATGTCGGCTCATAGAGGAACTCCTTGGCCCTGGCCAGCCCTCCGAAGAGGACAATGGCCTCAGGAGAACTGAAAAGCACGAAGTCGGCAAGGCTGTGCCCGAGCATCCGGCCAGTGTATTCAAGCACCCTGCGGGCAAGGGCATCCCCTTCTTTGGCAGCTTCATAGACAGCCTTGGAAGTTATGTCATCAACAAGGCGCAGGGAGGAAGGTTCAGAACTTGCTTCGAGCCACTCTCGGGCAGTCCTGGTGACACCGGTCGCGGAGCAGTAAGTCTCCAGACAGCCGGTCTTGCCGCAGCCGCACGGGCGGCCGTTGTAACGGACGGCGCAGGTGTGTCCGAGTTCACCGGCATTGCCGTCATGTCCGTAGACCACCTTGCCGTCGATCACAATGCCGCTGCCGACTCCGGTGCCGAGAGTGATCATGATGAAATCCTTCATCCCCCGTGCAGCCCCGTAGGTCATCTCGCCCACCGCCGCCGCGTTGGCGTCATTGGTCAGGGAAACGGGAATCCCGCCGAGGCACTCGCTCAGCATCCTGGAGAAATCAACCTCGTTTTTGGCTGCCCACGCGATGTTGGGAGCATAAGAAATCCTGCCGGTATAATAGTTGCCGTTCGGAGCCCCGACACCGATGCCGCGGATCTCACCGCTCTTTCCACTTTCCTCCACGCAGGCCTTGATGGCCTGCGCGAGGGCATATATATAGGCGGCGTAATCTTCGCCAAAAGTGTCCGTCCGTATCACGGACTGGGACAGAACATCCCCGCGGGCATTTACGACCCCTATTTTGGAAGTCTGCCCCCCGACATCCACACCGACTACAAACTGCTTGTCCATGACTAGTCTACGGAGATTTCAGGGTTGACATTCTTGCAGCCGAACAGGGCATAGTAGAGAATGTAGCAGAGCATAGCGATCACGAGCCAGTAGCTGGCCATGTAACCCACGTTCTTCGCAATCACATCCTGGAGGAGAGGCATGATGCCGCCGCCGACAACCATCATCATGAAGATGCCTGAAGCCTGCTCGGTGTACTTGCCAAGACCCTCGGTGGAGAGGTTGAAGATACCGCCCCACATCACAGAGGTGCAGAGTCCGCACAGCACAAGGAAAAGGGCGCTAGCCGGAACCTGGAACATCTCGAAACCGTTGGCCGCACTATAGCCAGGCATTGAGACGGTAAGTGTCTTAGGCAGGAATATCGCTATAAGGATGAATACGATGGCGGCGGCACTCACGACTATGATCTGGGTGCGTGTGCTGACCTTGCCGGAGATGGCTGAGCTCAAGGCGCGTCCAACCATCATGAGCAGCCAGTATACTGCGGCGATGGCTCCGCCGATGGCAGCTCCGCCGATGGCGATGCCGGCTCCCTTGGCAGAAGCGTCGGAGAGGTAGAAGTTGAGCTGGGCCGGGATGCCGATCTCTATACCGACATAGAAGAATATGGCCACGACTCCAAGCGCGCAATGACGGAACATCCAGGCGCTTGACTCAAGCTTGGTGCTCTTGCGGGAAGCGGCCGGTTCAGGGATGTTGACAAATGAAATGATGATGAATGCTATGGCGAACACAGCCATGGCTATATACAGGAGAGGCTCCACATCGACCATCTTGGTGTCCTCGGTCACCGTGCCGATCAGCACGCCCACAAGGAGCGGGGTGAGAGTGGCGGTCAGGGAGTTCATGGTGCCGCCTATCTGTATGTACTGGTTGCCCTTGTTGCCGCCGCCGCCGAGGATGTTGAGCATCGGATTGACGACAGTGTTGAGCATGCAGACGCAGAAGCCGCAGATGAAGGCCCCGAGCAGATAGACATAGATAGCCGATCCGCCGAGGAAGGTGCGGCTAGAGAGCCACTGGACAACGATGCCTAAGAATCCGACAGCCAGCGCGACCAGGGTGGTCTTCTTGTAGCCGATCTTGACCAGCATCTTACCGGCGGGGATACCCATGAAAAGGTATGCGGCAAAGTTCATCATGTTGCCCATCATGCCGGCCCAGCTGTAGTTGTGTTTCCAGATGTTGCCGAACGGAGCGGCCATGTTCGTGACGAAAGAAATCATTGCAAATATGAAGCACATCGTCACAATGGCCACCATATTACGTTTTTTTTCCATAATAGAAGATGAATGATAAAAAGGTTATAGTTTTACTCTTTTGTGTTATTCCAGTGATTTGAGGTTCCTGTCGTTGAAGAGCTGCTTGCCCTCCGGGGTCATGGCATACTCGATGCGGTCGGCGTAGAATTTCTCCACCTTGCCGCGCACCATCTTGGCCGTGGTGTTGAGCATGCCGTTCTGCTCCGTGAACGGAGTGTCGCAGACTATGATGGCGGCAGGAAGCCATTTCTCCGGGAAAAGGCCGGCATGGCGTCCGCCCGGGCGGTATGAATCGACCTCGCCCTGAAGAATCTGAAGCTGTGCTTTACGGCCCTCGACGCTCTGCGGGTCAAGGCCCTGCTTCTGCACGGCATCGGCAAGGGCCTGCTTGTTCGGCACCACGAGCACTACCGTATAAGGGCTCTGGTTGTTGTACAGGACGGATGCTTCTATATATTTGGAGCCGTCGGCAAGACTGTCCTCGAAGCCTTCAGGAGAGTATTTCTCGCCGTCCGAGGAGATGAGCAGGCTCTTGAAACGCCCTGTCACATATAGATACCTCGGATCCTCCTTGCACAGGTAGCCACGGTCTCCGGTGTGAAGCCACCCGTCTACAATGGTCTTGGCTGTGGACTCGGGATTCTTCCAGTACCCTGCCATGACGTTCTCTCCGCGGATGACGATCTCTCCGGTCTCCCCCACAGGAAGGGAATTGCCCTCTTCATCGCATATCTTGAGGTCCAGAGGCTGGACTATGCGGCCGGATGAGCCGAAACGGGCATGTCCCATGGAATTGGCGCAGATGACAGGTGTGGCCTCCGAGAGACCGTAACCCTGGAAAATCGGCATGCCGATGGCGCAGAAATATCTCTGGAGTTCGATGTCAAGAAGGGCGCCCCCTCCCACGAAGAACTTCAGCCTGCCGCCGAAGCCTTCACGTATCTTGGAGAACACAAGCTTGTCAAGAACGGACTTTATCGGCTTGCGCCACCAGAGTTTCCACCATGGCCTGCCGGCATTGTAGTATTCGCGGTTATAGGCTATCGCGTTCTTGAGGCCGATTTCGTAGAGTTTCTCCACGGTCGGGCCTTTCTTCCTGATGGCGGTCTCGAAACTCTTGCGGAAGCTTCTTGACAGTGCCGGGACTGAAAGCATAACCTCCGGACGCACCTCATTGATGGCGATCGGGATGTTCTTGAGCATCGTCACTGCGTTCTTCCCTCCTGGCACGGTGGCTATGCTGCCGCCGTAACTCATCATCACATAGAATCCCGCAACATGCGCGAAGCAGTGGTCAAGCGGTAGGATGATGAGCATTGTCCAGCCCTCATCGATCTTGACCACGGAGCGGCACTGCTCCACATTGGCGGTGTAGTTGCGGTGAGTGAGAAGTATGCCTTTAGGGTCGGCTGTAGTACCTGATGTGTAACTGATGTTGGCATAATCGTCAGGGCCCACAGAAGCGATGCGCTCCTCAAGCTCGGCTGAGCGGTCCTTAAGGAACTCGTCTCCCATCGCATATATGTCCTTGAGGTGCATCTCGTTGTCCTGAAGGTCGATATCGTCTATCACTATCACCTTCTCCACCTCAGGGCATCTGTCTATGACCCTGCGGACCTTGGAAATCTGGCTCTCGGAGGCTATGACAAAGCGGGAATCGGAGTGGTTGATGCGGAAAAGCAGGTCCTGATCGGATTCCAGCTTGAACGAAAGAGGCACATTGACAGCGCCGGCATGAAGGATACCCAGTTCACAGAAAATCCACTCGTTGCGTCCCTCGGAAATCAGGGCAACCTTGTCCCCCTTTCCGAGGCCCAGGGCCATGAACCCGGCCGCAAGCCGGCGTCCGCGCTCGCGGGTCGTCGTGAATGATGTCTCGGTCCAGACCCCGTCCACCTTTTCGCGAAGGAAGGTCGAGTCTGCGTATTTTGCCGTGTTTGCATTGACAAAGTCAATGATTGTCGGTCTTTTGCTGTCTGCTGCCATATTGATCGTGATTATTTTTCGGTTGAGGGGAAAAGGCCGTAGAGCTGCGCATCTATCATGTCGGTGACCTTGTCGAAGTCCTCCGGACGGCTCGCGAAGTCTATATTGTCGGCGTCGATGACCAGTAGATTGCCCTTGTAGTCCTTTATCCAGTCTTCATATTTGTCGTTGAGGCCTGTAAGATAGTCTATGCGGATGCTCTTCTCATAGTCGCGTCCGCGCTTCTGGATCTTCGATATCAGCGCCGGGACGGAAGACTTGAGGTAGATCAGAAGGTCAGGCGTGCCCACAAGCGACATCATCAGGTCGAAGAGGTCGGAGTAGTTCTCGAAGTCGCGGCTGCTCATCAGCCCCATGTCGTGCAGGTTCGGGGCGAAGATGCGGGCATCCTCATAGATGGTCCGGTCCTGCACTATGACCGCATCTCCCTTGGCGATCTCGACCACATCTTTGAAACGCTTGTTGAGGAAATAGATCTGCAGATTGAACGACCATCTGGCCATGTCTTCGTAGAAATCCGCAAGATATGGATTGAAATCGACCGACTCGTACTTGGGAGTCCAGCCGTAATGGGCGGCGAGCATCTTTGTGAGAGTGGTCTTGCCGCTGCCTATGTTGCCTGCTATTGCGATATGCATATTATTCTGACTAACAGCCTACAAATTTAATAAATTACCTGAAGAGTCCATAGAGGCGGGAGTCAATCTTGTCGGTGACAGTCTCAAAATCCTCCGGACGCCCTGCGAAATCGAGGCTGTCGGCATCTATGACAAGAAGGTTTCCGCTGTACCCCGCGATCCACTGCTCATACTTCTCGTTGAGCCTGCTGAGGTACTCCAGACTCATGGTCTGCTCGTAGTCACGCCCCCGCTTCTGTATCTGCGAGACAAGGTGCGGCACCGAGCACCGGAGGTATATCAGCAGATCCGGCGGACGGACCATGGACATCATCAGGCGGAAAAGCTGCATATAGGTGTCGTAGTCACGGGCCGAGAGGTTGCCCATCTCAAGGTTGTTGGTCACGAAGATATGCACGCCCTCCAGTATGGTGCGGTCCTGGACTATCACCTCCTTGGAACGCGCTATCTCCAGTACATCCTTGAAACGCTGCGCAAGGAAGTAAGTCTCCAGATTGTAGGACCAGCGCGGTATATCTTTGTAGTAATCTTCGAGATAAGGATTGAATGTGACGGACTCGTATTTCGGAGTCCAACCGTAATGCGCGGCAAGCATCCCGGTGAGGGTGGTCTTGCCACTGCCTATGTTACCTGCTATTCCTATATGCATGAGACAAAATTAGGCATTATTTCGTATTTTTGGAGGCTGAACGACAAAGAAATGCTTAACATAGTACAATTCGACTTCAACCTTTTCGGGGAAAAGGCCTACATAGTCTGGAAGAAAGAGGGCCGCTGCGCCATCGTGGACCCCGGGTTCTGCTGCGAAGAGGAAAAGAAAGCGGTGCTCGACACCCTTACGGAAAAATCCCTCAAGCCGGAGGCCATACTGCTGACCCACGCGCACTTCGACCACATCTACGGGGTCAAGGCCCTTCAGGACATATACGGCATGCCCGTCTATATGAACCCGGCAGACAAGGTGATACTTGAATACGACAAGGAGATGACATCCCGCTTCGGCCTGCCGGCCCCCGATTGCAGCTTCACCACGACGGACATCTCGGACGGGGAGAAGATCAGCGCCGCAGGGCTTGAATTTGAGGTCATCACCACTCCGGGCCACACCCCGGGAGGGGTTTGCTATCTGGACAGGGAAGACAGTGTCATGTTTACCGGGGACACGCTCTTCGCCGGCGCGATAGGCCGCACGGACTTCAAGTACGGGGAATACGATGACGAGATCAGCTCCATCATGGAAAAACTGATTTTCCTGGATCCCGGCATCAGAGTCCTGCCGGGGCATGGCCCGGATACGACCATAGGCAAGGAAAGGACGGGCAACCCTTTCCTAGAGCCCTTCAACGAGCCGGAGGAAACAGACTCCGAGGCCGAACCGGTATCAATCAGATCTTCAGGCAATTAAACGATAACGCCGTTACGGGTGGCAGCAGAGCGATATTTTGTGTTGAGCTCTGCTGCCACCCGCAACGTGCGTTGAATGCAAAAATGCTTAGTTCTTCAAATAATAGGTGACGGAGGTCACGACGCGGACCTTCTTGATGTAAGGGGTGTTGCTGTCGCGGTTCTCGATGGAGAACACGCCCTGACTGGCGGTCTTGATCTTGCCGAGGCGGCTGCCGGAATCGCTTGCGAACTTCTGTGCGACCTCGCGTGCGTTCTTGGTGGCTTCCTCAACCATCTCGGGCTTCAGAGCGTTGAGAGCTTCATAACGGAACTCCACAGGGTTCTCCCAATTGCTGCCGACTACGACGACTCCTTTGCGCAGGAGTTCGGACTGCCGGTTCATCAGGGCAAGGACGCTGTCCACCTTGTCAGTGCAGACGGTGACGACATTGGTGGCAATGTAGCGGTAAGTGCGGTCGTTGCTGCCGTATTCGTTGGCATACTTATCTGAAATCTGCGGCACGGAGACGCTGATCTCGCTCTCCGGGATGCCGCCCGACTTGAGGAACTCCAGGATCTTGGCGTTGCCGCTGTCCGTCATGTCGTAGATAGACTGGACATCATTGGCCACAACCTTGTAGGAGATCGGCCAGATGACCTTGTCGGCTTTGACCTCCCTTTCACAAAGGCCCTTGACATTGACAGTACGGTCGAAGGAGCGGAACTCCCTGACTGCCTTCGGGAACATCGCCCCGAGGATGATGAGGCCCGCCATTATGGCAAGGCCTGAATAGAATCTGCTTTTATCCATAGTATTATAAAGTTTGTCCACCGATGAATTCACGCATGATCGAAGTCGGAGGTATGGCCGCTATCTCCGCCGGCTTGAGCGGGGTGACCATGGCCACGAACTCCAGAAGCTCCTGCGCCTTGGCGTAGGCCGGAGAGGACTCGCTTATGCCGCAGAGAAGCGGCTCGGCGTAGTATTTCAGAAGCGGCAGGTCGTAGAGGGTGGAGGAGTTGAAGACGAGGTTGGCGTTCTCCTCGAAAGGGAAGATGTACTTCACCTCGCCGCGACGCACTGACGGCCAGCGCAGGATGTTCTGCTCCGGGGAGATGCCGCGTGTGCGGTTGTCCCTGACGATACGGCGCAGAAGCCGCTTGTCGGTGGTGGAATTGTGGTCCTTGGTGCCTCCCGGCAGAGCGGAAAGCGCCGAGATGTAGATGCGAAATATCTTATCCTGCGGGATGGCCGGGGTTAGGGCCGGGTTGAGGGCATGGATGCCTTCCATGAACAGGATGTCGTTGTCCCGAAGGGAGAGGCGGTTGCCTGAAGGGCGGCGGCAGCCGGCGGCGAAGTCGAACTTCGGAATCTCTATCTCCTCGCCCCGAAGCAGGGCGGTGAGCTGTTCGTTAAGATACTTCACATCCATGGCTTCAAGGGCCTCGAAATCGTATTCTCCGTTCTCGTCCCGTGGAGTTTTGTCCCTGTCCACGAAATAGTTGTCCAGTTCTATGACTTTCGGGTTGAGCCCGAGAACTCTGGCCTGCTGCGCTATGCGCAGGGAGGAACTCGTCTTGCCGCTGGAAGACGGGCCCGACATCATCACGATGCGGCAGCTGCGGCGGTTCCAGAATATCTGGTCGGCAGCGTCGGCGTATTTGCGCTCCTGACGCGCCTCGCAGAGGTTGATGAGTTCTATCCCCTTCCCCAGGAAGAGGGCTTCGTTGAGTTTCTCGATTGTGTCGATGCCCACTGCGTGGCACCAGTCCATGTATTCCTGCCTTGCGGCTTCGATTTTTGTCATAATATTTCTTTAAGATATTGTCCTGTCACGGATGACGGGTTGCAGGCGAGCTGCTCCGGGGTGCCTTCTGCAATAATCCTGCCGCCCCGCGCACCCCCGTCGGGGCCCATGTCGATGATGTAGTCCATGCTCTTGAGCACATCGAGGTTGTGCTCTATGACCATGACTGTGTTGCCCTGGTCAACGAGGCGTTCCAGTACTCCCAATAGAACCTTGATGTCTTCGGGATGCAGGCCGGTGGTGGGTTCATCGAGCATGTAGAGCGTGCTACCCGTGGCTTTGCGGGACAGTTCGGTGGCAAGCTTCATCCTCTGGCTCTCGCCCCCGGAAAGGGTCACGGCGGACTGGCCGAGGCGGACATACCCGAGCCCCACGTCCACGAGGGCCTTGAGCTTGGGGGCGATCTTCGGGAAAGGCTTGAAGAACTCATAAGCTTCACTGATGGACATGTCCAGCACCTGGCTGATGTCCTTGCCACGGTATTTGACGGCCAGGGTGTCCTCTTTGTAACGGCGGCCGCCGCAGGCATCGCAGACCACGTTGACCGAAGGCAGGAAGTTCATCTCTATCACCTTGATACCGGCACCCTTGCACTCTTCGCAGCGGCCGCCGGAGACGTTGAACGAGAACCTGCCGGCCTTGAACCCGCGCACCTTGGCGTCCGGGGTGTCCTCGAAGAGTTTGCGGATGTCGTCGAACACTCCGGTGTATGTGGCCGGGTTGGAGCGCGGCGTACGGCCTATCGGGCTCTGGTCTATCTCGATCACCTTGTCGATGTTCTCCACCCCATCCAGTGACTTGTACGGCAACGGCTTCTGTTTCAGACGGGTAAACTTCCCCTTCAAGGCAGGCATCAGGGTCTCGTTGACAAGGGTTGACTTGCCGCTGCCGCTCACACCGCTGATGCCAACCAACATCCCGAGCGGGATGGTGACATCTATGTCCTTGAGGTTGTTGCCGCTGGCCCCGTGTATCGTGAGGAACTTGCCGCTCCCGGCTCGTCGCGTCTGAGGGGTCATGTTGGGGTTGTGCAGGGGGCGGGCCGGGCCGCTGTAGATGATGTTTCCCCCGTTCTCCCCCGCCCCGGGCCCGACTTCCACGGTCCAGTCGGCGGAGTTGACCGTCTCCTCGTCGTGCTCCACGACCATCACGGTATTGCCCTCATCGCGGAGTTTCTTGAGGGAAGCTATCAGTTTGCGGTTGTCCCTCTGGTGCAGGCCGATGCTCGGTTCGTCGAGTATGTATATGACATTGACCAGCTTGGAACCGATCTGGGTGGCAAGGCGGATGCGTTGGCCCTCGCCCCCGGAAAGGGTCGCGGAGGGGCGGTCCAGACTGAGGTAGTCAAGTCCCACGTCGAGCAGGAACTGCACCCTGTCCCCGAGTTCGCGGATGATGTCCCGGGCTATGGCCTGTTCTCTTAGGCCGAGTTTGGAGGGAAGTGTCTTGAGCCACTCCGACAAGGCGGAAATCTCCATTGCGCTGACTTCAGAAATATCTTTGCCATCGATACGGAAACACTTCGTCTGCTCATTGAGACGGGTGCCGTGACAGACGGGGCAGACTATCTTGTCCTCGGTGTCCCCGACCACGCCGGACCAGTTGACCATCTCGGCCATGGTGCCCTCCCCTATCCGGAAGAACTCGTCCGAGCCGTAGATGAGCAGCGACACCACATCATCCGGAAGGGTGCCTATGGGGTCATAGATGGAGAAGGAATGCTTGCGGGCAATGGCCTTGACAATATCATATTTGCGGCCGTTGCGGACAGGCCCCAAAGGGACTATGGCCCCGTCGGCTATCGACCGGCTGCGGTCGGGGATGATGGCGTCGATGTTGTCGTCCGGCACCGTGCCAAGTCCCTTGCAGTGCGGGCAGTAGCCTTCCGGCGAGTTGAACGAGAATGAGTGCGGAGCCGGCTCCTGGAGGGAAATCCCGGTCTCCGGGTCAACCAGATGACGGGAATAATGGTGCAGGCTGCCGCTCTGCGCGTCCAGCACAGCAAGCGAACCTTTGCCCAGGGAAAGGGCTGTCTGGACAGATGTCCTGATCCGTTTGTCATCGCCGTCTTCGGGCTTGAGCTTGTCCACGACAAGCTCGATGAAATGGGCCTTGTAGCGGTCGAGGGCATCGGCTTCCTGAAGAGAGACTGTCTCCCCGTCTATACGGATTTCCGTATAGCCTTTTTTGCGCATCTGCTCGAAGAGCTCCTTGTAGCTGCCCTTGCGTCCGCGCACCAACGGGGCGAGCAGCAGGCATTTCTTGCCATGGTATTCTTTCATGATCAAGTCCACGATGGCTGCATCGGTGTATCGTACCATCGGCTTGCCGGTCACCGGAGAATATGCGGTCGAAGCTCTGGCGAAGAGAAGGCGGAGAAAATCGGAGATTTCGGTTATGGTGCCCACTGTGGAGCGGGGATTGTTGCCGGTGGTCTTCTGCTCGATCGCTATGACCGGGCTCAGGCCCGTGATGCTCTCCACCGCCGGTTTTTCAAGAACTCCCACAAAGTGCTTGGCGTAGGGGGAAAGGGTGTTCATATAGCGGCGCTGACCCTCGGCGTAGATGGTGTCGAAGGCGAGAGAAGACTTGCCGCTGCCGCTCAATCCCGTGATTACGACAAGTTTGCCGCGCGGTATGTCTACATCGATGTTCTTCAGGTTGTTTGCCCTGGCTCCGCGCACTTCAATGAATCTGTCCTTATCCATAAGCGGCGGCAAAGTTACGAATTTATTGTATCTTTGACCCCCGTTTTTAGACTTGTACATCCTTATGTGGGTTTGGTTATCCGTTTGTTCCGCCTTCCTGCTCGGCATCTATGATGTGGAGAAGAAGCAGGCTCTCAAAAAGAACAGTGTCCTGTGGGTCCTGCTGGGCGCCACCGCCATGTCGGCGCTGTTTCTCTGTCCCTTCCTGTCAAGCGGTCCGCTTGAGGATCACCTGAGTCTGGTGTTCAAGGCTTTTCTGGTGACATCTTCATGGGTCTCGGGGCTGGTCGCACTCAAGCTTCTGCCGCTTACGACGGCAAGCACGATCAAGGCGTCGCGACCGATGTTCGTGGTGATTTTTTCCATAATCCTGTTCGGCGAAAGGCTGAGTCTGCTTCAGTGGGCCGGCGTTGCTCTGGTGATGGCGGCGCTCCTGCTGCTGGCGCGCTCCAGCAAGAAGGAGGGAATCTCGTTCACCTCTGACAAGGGCATCGCATGGATGGTGGTGTCGGTGCTCACCGGAGCAGCCAGCGCGCTGTATGACAAGCATATACTGGGCCATCTCCAGCCGATGTTCGTGCAGAGCTGGACCAATGTGTACATAACCGGCGTGCTGGCGCTGCTGGTTTTGGCACAATATCTTAAGGCACGGAAGGGGCAGGCGGCTGCTTCGGGGATTGCCAAGGGCGCTGCGGACGGTTCGGGGGCCAGGCCTGCTTCGGGGGTTGATGCAGGTGCGACTCCGGGCTTCCAGAAGTTCCGCTGGGACTGGAGGCTGGTGCTCATAGCGGTGCTGATCACCATATCCGATGCGTTCTACTTTTACGCGGTCAAGGACGAGGGGGCGCTGCTCTCCGTCATCTCGATGATACGGCGCAGCAGTGTCGTCATCACCTTCATCTTCGGGGCGCTGCTTTTCAAGGAAAACCACATCAAAGACAAGGCCGTGGACCTCGCGATATTGCTCGCCGGTCTTGCTCTGCTGCTCTTCGCTTCGCGGTAGGGACGGAGACGGGGACGAGAACAGAGCCGGCAGTCGGAGAACTTCACCGCCAGAGTTCCCGCAAAACTGCAAGGGAACGGATGTTGAGCCGGCAGTCGGAGTGGTAGCCGATATATTGTAGGAGGATCTCCGCTATCTCATTGCGGGTCAGCCCGTTTAGCGGAATGAGCATGGACTGTCCGAAATCGCTTTCAAGCAGGGCGCGGACATCGGCGAGGTGTTCACCGGCGAACGGGGCAAGGTCAGGAAGCGACGGAGAGAAGCCGAGCGCGACGGCGAACTCCAGGAGGAAACGCAGATGAAAGTTGCTGAAGTCACTCTGCAGGGCGTCAAGAGTCATGATTGACCGTTTGCACCAGTCGAAAAGGCCCTCCTCCAAAGCCCCGTCACGCACAGTCCGGTACAGGACTTCGCTCATAAAAAGAGTGATGGAGTTTTTGCTGACGCTGGAACGGATTCCGCCAAGCGGGCTGACGGCCGTCAGATGACGCACTCTCCACAGATCCGAACGCGGGTTCTCACTGACTTCCCCCTCCAGGATGTTGAGCGGCAGGAACAGGGCCATCCCCCCTCCTGACGGGACGGATGCAATGAAACTCCGCCGCCCCAAAGAAGGTGTCAAACAATGCACGACCAGACTCTTCTCTCCGAGTTTGGTCGTGCTGAGAACTATAAGTTCCGTACTGAATGTCATCAATACTGCTGTATCCTCGGGCTGCGCAAAGCCTCCTTGAGGGCATCATCGTAGCGGATGCGGATCTTGACGCCGGCCTGTTGGAAATAATAGCGGACCACTATCTCCTCCTCTATGAAAGGGACGATCTCGTCTTTCTTGAGACGCAGGAACTCCTCCTTCTCCATGTCAATGGCCTTGTCGAGCGCCTCTATCTGAGGTGCGAGAGTTTCCTTAAGACCGTCTTTTTCAAGCTCTTCTTTGACCTTGTCGAAATATGTCTTTGCTGAGGAGCGGTAGTCGAACTCTTTGCCGCAGGCGAATTTCACGAAATCATCATAGTCCGCATCGCTGAGGTGGAACTCGTCCACCGGGGGTATGCTGTCGTGTGCCCTGACATATTCCAGAGCATAGTATTCCATTATCCCGTATGCCACAAGGGCATAGGTCAGGCGGCTGTAGTTCTTCTCTGCGAGTTTGACATCGGGGGTGATGCCGCCGCCGTCGCGCACCGTGCGCCCGTGGGCGGTCTTGAACTCGCGGGTGAGCGAGTCCGGAATCTGGCTGACGCTTCCGTCCTCGTTGCGGTGGCTGTAGTCAAGCGCCTGGACGCAACGTCCGGAAGGGGTGTAATATTTGGCCGTCGTGACCTTTAGCTCTCCCCCGTAAGGGAGGGATTTGATGCTCTGCACGAGGCCCTTGCCGAAGGTGCGCTGCCCCATTATCGTTGCCCTGTCCATGTCCTGAAGCGCACCCGACACTATCTCGGAAGATGATGCCGAGCCGGAATCCACAAGCACGATCAGAGGCATCTCGGTATCTACAGGATCGCGCCGGGTGCGGAGTTCGTAGTTGGAGTCCGCCTCGCGGCCTTTGGCCGACACGACAAGGGAGCCTTTCGGGACGAAGATTGACACGATCTCGGCCGCTTCGTTCATGAGGCCACCACCGTTGCCACGAAGATCCAGGACAAGGGTCTGCATGCCCTCTTTCTTGAGCCTAATGACAGCTTCCCTCATCTCCTTGCCGACGCCCTCGGTGAACCCGGTCTGGGAGATGTACCCCACTCCGTCACCGATCAGCCCCGCGAACTCGATGTCCGGGATGCGTATCTTCTCGCGCAGCACCGTCACCTCGGTAATCTCGCCGCCGCGGATTTTCTTGACCTTGAACTTGACCGTCGTTCCCGGGTCGCCGCGCATCTTCTCGCTGCATTGCTGGGATGTGAGCCCGACCACGGTCTGCCCGTCTATTTCCATTATCTCGTCCCCGCACACAAGTCCGCTCTTCGAGGCGGGGCTTCCCTCATACGGTTCGTTGATGATGACGTTGCCAGAGGTCTCGGGTTTGTAGATCACTGCCCCCACGCCTCCATAAGTTTTGTGGATGAGCATCTGGAGGTCTTCATTCTCCTCTTCGGGAATATAGACCGTATACGGATCGAGCCCGGAGAGCATGGCATCAACCCCGCGGCGCTCTATTTTGTCCACGGGAAGAGAGTCCACGTAGGATCTGGAAAGTTCCTTGAGGAGTGCGGCGTGGATCTCGGTCCACTTGCCGAGTGTGAAGTTGCCGGACTGCGCCCCGGCACAGAGGCTGAGGCAGAGGAGGGCTATAAGTGATAAGGTTCGTTTCATAGGTGCAAATATAATAATTGTTCCGGACTGTATTCCCGGCATGACGCCACGCCGCGTCCGGGCGGAGACTTGCAGATGAGCAGGGATTTTCATAGATTTGCAGTAAGCGGCAATTCTAGAAGAACGCTGCACCAATGACCATTTTCACTACTATACCATGACAGGCAAGGAACTTCATCAGCGATACCTTGCGACCTCCCCCGGGCAGGCCGCCAAATTCATCAACACCATCTGGAACGCCCCGATTCCTCCGCTGGAACTCATCTCCGTGCTGGGCAACATCCTCGACTCCGAAATCCAGTGCCGCAGGGCCATGGCCCGCAAAGGATCACAGATGAGCAGCGACGAGCGGGCCGCCATGGAGTTCTCAGCCAAACTCACCGCCTGCCTGCTCATCCTGCTGTGTGACACACGCTCTTATAGGGAAGCCAGCACCCGGGCACTGCTCTTCCTCGAATATGCCTCATACCTGAGCCGCTCCAACTATGACATAGTAAAACTGGCCGTGGACTGCGGTTCATATCCCATGACCGCCCCAGGATTCACCCGCTCCATGGTAGAAAAGGCCATCGGCACAGACCTCCTTGTCTTCAAGATGCTGGAAGGCGCCGCATTCGACAGGAGCACCCCATTCGCCGCCTCCGACTGTCACAGCCTGAGACTTGGAGGAGGCAAACTCACCGTCCGCTCATCAGTCTCCGCAGAGACCAAAGCATTCGATGCTCACCATGGAAGGGTCGAAGTGCTGAGCCGCAACCACAAGGACGAGAAGCTCAAGGAAGGAAGGGCGGACGACTGCGAATCACTGGAATCATTTGCCGACGCATTCATGAGAGCGCAGGCTGACGAATCCAGCCCTGATGCTTCGCCATTGGACAGGACATACACTATAGAATACAAAGAAGGCGATGAAGACTACATCAGCTGCTCTCCGCTCAAAGCATTCTACGACGGCCCGGGGGAGATCAAGGACGAAGAACTTCTGAAAGGCATCACCACCGGCGAACTGGCCCATTTCCTGTATGACGGTGACTGCATAGAGGGAGCAGTGCTCGAGGATGAAAGCGAACCGCCGCTCTTTTCCATCAAGAAAGCCTATCTGGACTTCGCCCTCCCGCCGGCAAAGGATGACAAACGCACTCACAGGCTTCACGAATCACTGGTGCTCAGCGTTTTCCATGGCATCACCCCGGACAAGGACAGGCTCAGGCTCATCTCCGACAACGGCTACGCATGCCTCATGCGGGACTCGGGGAAATACCAGCCGGGAGACATCATCACCACATATACGCAATCCATAAATACCATAAACGGGGAAACCTACATCAACCTGGATGAACCGTCCTCCTATAGCGAAGAGCCCGAAAAATTCGATGCGGAGCATGTCCTGGACGGGGTCATCCTGAGCCGGGAGGAAGCTCAGGCCCGGCTCGACAAGCCGGCTGCACGGGCGGAAAACAGCCGTGACGGGGTTTTCCGGAGCATTGCAGCCATGCTTTCCCGTTCCAGAGATAAAAGTTCAACCGGGAGGCTGCGGGATCTGTTGACATCGGCGTTCATCTTCAACGCCCTCGGGGACGATGAATCAAGGGATGAGGTCCTCTCCGGGGCACGTTTTCTCATTGAATGCCTACGGCTGGCAGAGGGGCACAAGGTCCGCGCCCGCTCCGGGCCGGGATTGATGCGGGAACGCGAACAGCGCATCATCGGAGTGCTCGCAAATCCCGATCAGATGAGAGGCGACTCTGACCTCAGCCCGGAGGAAAAGGAAATTCTGGACCTGCTCGATGCGTGTGCGCTCGCAAAAAGATACCCCGACGAGATCTCGGCATCCCCTGCCGTCATACGCCGCCGGATCTGCCGCATACTCGGAGTAGAAGACCATTTCCGGGAGACGGAAGATCGTGGAGGAGGGAAATACGGACTCGGGGAACTCGCCGACGTGGAGTTCAAGTCCTCGTATGTATTCAGCAACCGTGACGGCAAGCCAGACATCTACCAACAGGGGCGGGGCCAAGTGTGGGAGGCAGTCTGCGGCTTCCTCAACCGTGACGGCGGGACGGTTTATCTGGGCGTCAACGACCACGGAGACCCGATCTTGAACGAATCCTACGGACTGGGAGCCGACCTGTCCTGGTTCCGCAGCAACTTCACCACGCTCGCGAACGAACGCCTTAAGCAGCTCGGCCACCCCGTCCCGCAGCCGAAGGACCTGGACAGCTATTGCCGCTTCCTCAACGATGAGATGGAACTGTATTTCAAGCCGGCAATCAGAAGATGCATTACGGTCACCCCGACAAAAGACCAGGACGCAATCATGATAATCGCGAAGCCGTCCGAATTTGAAATCGCAAAACTCTACACCGGCAACGACTGGAAAGACGGGACCGTCTATATCCGCAACGGCGAGGAGACCGTCCCGATGAGCATACATGCCCAAGAGCAGAGGCTCATGGAGCTCCGCTCCGTCGGGAAAGTGGAAAAATTCATCATCGCCCTGGAGGAAGCCATCGACCAGCAGAGAAAAGTCATGCTGAAAGGCTATGCTAGCTCCAACAGCAACGAGATCCGGGACCGCCTTGTAGTCCCGGTCAATCTCGTCTGCGACAATGAGAACCTCTGGGCATACGACCTGCAAGACAAGGCGTTGAAAGAATTCAGGCTGGCACGTATCGGCAGCATCGAGACGAATATCGACGATCCGGAATATCCGCACGCCTTCCCGAAAGGCGAGGCCGACGTCTTCAGATGGATCAACCCCAAAGTCAACCTGCACATCAGACTGGAGATGACCATCGCAGCCCTCAACAGTCTACGCGAGGAATACCATGACGCCTGCAAACTTCCTCCGGAAGAACTATACCAGACAGAAGCCGGAACATGGATTCTGGACACCCGGCTCCATGGTCTCGGTGCCGCACGGCGTTTCTGCATCGGCCTTGCCGACCAGGTCAAGATCCTCGATTCGGAAAACGCTGATGCCTTGAGGGATGACATCCGGAAGTTCGTCACAATGCATCTGGGGGAGGGGGCAGGCGATGAGGGGAAGCGGCGGAGATGAGCGATGACGGTGGCGGGCGGTGAGCAGTGGCGGGCGGCGAGCGATGACGATGCGAGCGATGACGATGCGAGCGACGACGATGGCGCGCGGTGGCGAATAACACTCTGATAATCAAGCAAAAGAGCTTTTAGCCTACCTGAATATTGACGGAGGCCTTTATGCGAACAATCTGACTATCAAGGCATTATCCGCCACCTCATCTCAACCATCTCAACCATCTCAAAGATATAGCCCAACCTGTTCGGCGTGACAGTTCACCGTTTCGAAGGCACACCCTTCCCTCTACCCCAAACCAGCGGCTTTGCCGTTAGAATTATTCTGTGTATTTTCACAGCTATTTCAACCAATTTGCGGACACAGAGGACAAAATGAATGATAGCATGAAGGCAAAATTTACAGACAAGGCCTGCACAGGTGGGAGAATAGTAAAAGTATCGGATGCCGAATGGGGCATCAGGGGGATGTTGTACGTTCCCGGGCGCTATAAGGAACCGGCTTGTCGGGCAAGCGGTTTATTAGACGACTTCTCCCGTCTGGCGGACAAATATGATTACGCTTACGATTCCGAGATTTTGAATCTTCGGTACATCACGGAGGACGTATTCCATACCGACTGGAAATGCTTCTATAACTTGCCGAATCTCGACAGGGATAGACAGTGCCGGAAATGGAGTGAATTCTATATGAGAATCTGGGAGAAGTTCGATACAGGCAGACCGTGGCCGGAATACGGCGCCATTCTGGTCCCGGATTTCGAGAGGAGAGACCTGATCTTCGAGTTCAGCAATTCATCGGCTGAAGACTGGCTTACAGGATTTGAGGAGATGCTGAGGGGTGTGCGGGAGGAGGTGGAGCAAGCAAAGTCGGACATAGACGATTACGTGTTTCATACCGATTTCAGCGGAGAAGTCTCATCAATCCACATAGAGATACCAGAAAAAGATCCTAGGGACTTCGCCGATGACGAGTTCAGCTCTGAAGTCCGCAGGCTCACCGCTGAAATCGAGAACAGAGTCAAGAAACTTCGGGCATACGGTCTGGAAGAAAAAATCATAGAATCTATTTTCCTCCAGAAACCGGAATTGAGCAGGCTTGTGGTGACGGAAGACTTCCGCATCCTGCTTCCGGACTACAACGGGCTGGAAATCAAGATGGAACCGCTGCCGAAAGCAGTGTACCTGCTGTTCCTGCGCCACCCGGAGGGAATAATGTTCAAGCACCTGCCGGGGTTCAGAACTGAGTTCGAATCCATCTACATGGCTATTACCAAGCGGGGAGACGACATCGCGATACAGCAGAGCATCGACAGGGTGCTTGACCCGACCAACAACTCCATCAACGAGAAATGCGCACGCATCCGCGCCGCTTTCATCTCACGCTTCGATGACAGGTTGGCGAAAGAATACTACATCACAGGTTATGCCGGCAATCCCAAGAGAATAGAGCTCGACCGGAGCCTTGTCAGAATGGAATGTATCATCCCCTACGATGACCGGAATCTTTGACCCGTCGGGATCCGAGGGTTTCTCAAGGAGCGGCGAAGGCTTCAGGCGGCCAATTCGGCAAGCGTTTTTGCGTCCCCGTGGTGCGTGCCATGGATGCAGGCACCGTTTAGGTTATAGCAAATCCTTGCGGTTAGGTACTGTTTCAAAAAGTGTGTCTGGACACAGGCCCATCAACTTCTAAGATTCTGCAAATATATCAATATTTCTGTCAAGGCGGGCTAGCCCGCCTTGACTTTTTCAGTCAGGGAAGAGAGTCTTGTCGCAATCTATCCTCGGAAGCTGCCTTCCGTAACTGTCCTTGTCCATCGCAGTCTTTCCCATAAGCGTCAGCACGGACTCGTCATTGGGCATCGCCCCGCGCATCCTCGTCACGCGGCGGAAGTCCTTCTGAAGACGCTCTATCCAGTTAGTCGTGTATATCATCGACTGTATGCGGCTGTCATAGTCCAGATATGTGAAGTAGTCCATGTAATAGAGGTCATCCCTCATCGTCTTGAATGACCTGTATGAGGCACCCCACTTGTCACAGAGCCCCTGCCATTTGCGCCAGGCGTCATCGCGCGTGTAGCTTCTGTCTCCCGTGCGGAAAACGTCCCGCAGATCCTCCGACAGTGACATCTTGTCCCCATGCTTCACCTTGCCGAGAAGGTTGCGCTTCAGGTGCGTAGTGCACCTCTGCAGCGGCACATTGGGGAACGGATCACCCACGGCCGTGTCAAGGCCCTTGAGGCCGTCCGCCACTATCAGCCCTATCTTCTCCACGCCTCGTCCCTTGATCTTCTTCAGCATCTCACCCCAGCCGGAGGCGCTCTCCTCCGGGTTGTTGTATATGCCCAGAACCTCGCGGGTCTTGTCCTCCTTCACGGCCATGATCACATAGAAAGCCTCCGCGGAACAGCTCCTCGCTCGCCTGACCTTGATGAACACGCAGTCGATGAAGACTATAGGGTAATATCGCTCAAGCGGCCTGTCAAGCCATTTGGACACATCTTCTCGCATATACTGGATCATCCTCGATATGCTCGACTTGCTGTAGTGCTCTCCGTATATCTCGTCGAAGATGTCTCCCACCTGAGACTGCGTCAGTCCCTTTGAGTACAGCGCACCGGCAAGGCGGTCGCATTCCTCCTCCTGGTTCTTCAGGACCGCAAGGATGCGCGGATGGAAGTTGCCGTAACGATCCCTTGGTATCTTGAACTCCAGCTTGCGCCCCTGTCCGTATGTATGCCCCAGACGGTAGCCGTTGCCTTTGTTGCCCTCTCCAGCGGTCCGCAGATATTCGCCTCTCTCGGCTACCATCATGCTCTCCAGCATTATCTCCAACAGGTCGTGCAGGCCATTTTCTCGCTCCGAGTGCTTGCACATTATCTCGGAAATTTGTTCCTTTGTAAACTTCATGGTCAATGATTTTTAAGATTGTTTTGTTTCCTTTTACAAATATCTTAAAAGTTATTGACCTTTCTTCTTTTTATCTATCCAGACACACTTTTTGGGACACTATCTGCGGTTATGCTATAACCCGTCTGCAAAACGGGCCTAAAACGGGCTTCTCATGCATAGGTTATAGCTTAATTCCATAGATTGTCTCTAACCTAAGCAAGCACTGCACCGCAACAAACTCACGTCGAGTACCTGCAATACACTTCTTCCTACAAAGTCGAAACTGCCTCGTAAATCTTCATAATAAAATTCGGGAATCATTTCAAAACAACTTCTAAAATAAGCAGCAGTCCCACGCACAACCCCGCAGATGCGGGATATGACGGGGGAAAATGTCGGGAACTATATACCTGACTACCCAGAATCATCGTAACATCCTGATATACACATAAAAATCTATTGATTTTATTGAAAGAAATGACAGTGTCTTGAGTATATAATAATGGATAAGGCACTGTTATTATGATGGATTTCAGCCGGTTCAACTCCATATATGCCCCCACCGGATATTTTGACAGTGAGACAAAATGCAGGAAGGCAGTCTTTGAATCCAGGTGGGACAAAGATGATGTTGTGTGCCCTTTTTGTGGCAGACATCACTGCTATGTCAGAAAAGATGGACTGTTCAGATTGCCACTGACATGGATGTTACCCAGAAGACAGCATGGCACATTCTCCACAAGGTCAGGGCCCTTTTCAAGCAGGATGAAGATGTTGTCCTTGAAGGTGTTGTGGAGTGTGATGAGATGGAAGACAGAGGAGGTCAAGAAGACCACTGGTGAGATTTATGAGAAGACACATGCCTATTATTGTTGCAAAGAAGGTTGTTGATACAAGGTCAAGCACAATACTTCCCATCATAAGTCATTTTGTTGCAGAGGGAAGCACAGTTGTCACAGATGAATCTTCAATATATAATGGGCTTGACACATGATACACACATGTCTTTGTCTGCCACAGAGAAAAGGAGTATTCAGTTGGATCCTGCACAACAAATGGGATAGAAGGGTTCTGGGGGCATTTCAAGAGGATGATATTCGGGACATATCATTCCGTCTCAAGGGCATATCTTGAAAGGTATATTGATGAGGCTGTATACAGGTTCAACACCAAGGACATGAAAGGTGGAGACAGATTCTCATATATGTTCTCCAGAGCCATTTGCAGGGTTCAGTACAGGGATGTGAGGATGGCAGCATAAATATGATGAAGGATTTTCCTGCAACAACAGTCCATTTCTTGAGTTGTTTGTTATTTTTACTATGTATTAATTTTAAAATCATAGATATGTCAAAGATTAAAACTTTTGATGAGTTCATAAATGACAATTCAATACCCTCAATAGATGAAGTCCTGAAAGACAGCATCACAGAAGAAAAAAGATGGGAAAGAATCATGAAGATGGATTTCGAGGAGACTTCCATCAACCATGAGTTCAAAGTGGATATGAGATTTGACAACTATTATGTTTATGAAAACTCAAGACACAAGCCCTGTATATATTTCAGGATTGGTGAAGGTGAGTCCGATTTTTTGCCGATGATGATATCAGACACACCTTATGTCCCATACTCATTTGAACAGACCATCAGTGATGAAGACATGTACTGGGTAAGCAATTTTGTGAAGACAAACAAGACAAATCTGCTGAAATATGCAGATGGAGAGTTTGGATACAGCTCATTTATGTCCCTTGTAGATAAGTGTGAAAACATTGCAGAAATCACAGAGGACTCAAAAAGAATGCATCCATCAGATACAAATCTGAGCAGGGTGATATGGATCGGTCCATATGACAAGACAAGACATTATTTGAGAATCAAGATTCAACACCCAGAAGGAAGTCATAACTCTAATGAATGGGCAGTATTGACCATACCTGAACTGAAGTTGATACCTGATATAAGCAAGACTGATATTTCAAGTGCTGAACTGAAGGCATTCAAAGAGTTTGCAATAAAGCACCAAGATCTCATTGACAAGTTTGCAAAAGGTGGGATAGATTTCAAGAAGTTCTGTGAAGATCTGAAAGGGGAAAAGACCACAAATACTAACCCAGAAGAAAGTCATCAATAGAATGGTTGCAGATGTGAAAGAGTCTTGAGATTATGGTCTCAAGATTCTTTTGTTTTTTGTGTTATTGTGGGTAATCAGGTATATAATTCCCAAAATGTCCGCTTACTCTCTTCCAAGTGAATTTTCCAGATTCGTATTCGAGAATAAACCTACACTTCCGTGTTTTCGAATATGTTGCGTAAAGGTACATACTCATCTTTGAAAAACAAGACTGCCGCTTATAATTTTTCAAGAAATCAGAGACTACAGTTTCATTGTCACCCAGAGAGGAATCAATCCTCCCATGAAAGCAGTCTCGTGCGGAATATCTCCCATAGGAGATTCCAGGCCTTGTCGAAACGGAGGCGCTGCGCCTCGCACCAGAACAATTCACCGCAATAGTCCGGGCTCGGGATGCGACTGCGATTACGGAAGTTGACATAGTGGGAGAAATGTCCGGCATCAAGATATTCATCCTCATCATCGGCGTGCGCATAGTCGGATTCGCCTCCATGGTCAAGAATGATCCGAATCAGGCTGACGGTGCGTTCCATCTGGGCTGCGTAAACCGCACCGCGCTCGATTGAGGTCCATTGGCGCATATATTCCGCCATCATCTCCAGTTTCACCTTGATGACCGACAGCAAGTGATACCAGCCCCAGTTTTCATTGAAGGCGGCCGCCCATCTCACGACCAGTGTCTCTTTCCACTGTTTCTTTCTCATCTGTCGATATTCCCGGGTAAGATGACCATGCCCCCATAAGTCGTCACAATCTTTTATATCACGGCGGTATTCTGCCTTAAGGTCATCCTCGGACATGGTGATCTTTTTCCCGCATTCATCGATGAAATGATACAGGAAGTCCCGCGGGTAGCCAAGCCAGTCTTCCTCCACATCGTATTTGTACTGCTGTACAAGACTTTGGTATGGATCATCATCCTTTTTCACCCATTTGATCATGCCCTCATCAGCCATCTTGACTACTGTGTCGCAGACATACTGATCCCACACTTGCGGGTGTTTGCAGAGGACTTGCCCAGCAATCCTTGCAATGGATGCCGCTTCGGTTTTCGGCGTGAACTCAAAAATGCTTTGGTACAAATACGTACGATACGTATGGAACAACTCCCCATACTGGCTGACCAAAACAGGACAATCCTGAGCATCTTCCCCGCCCCATCGTCTCCATTCGGTCAGAAGCGTCTCTCTCATTTTTGCAGTTACTCGCTTCGCGGGATAGCTGGACCGGGTGCCATCTATGCCGACGACATGCCCCACATAAAAAACATCTACATCCCGCTCTGGCTCAGGCTCATCTTCTTTCACCTCTTTCCATATTGAGCGTCTCTCCTCTGGAGTAATGTCGATTTCGTACAGCGTTTGCCGCACTGCATTGACAATCGTACAAAACAGCAACCTCGAATCAGCGTCTTCGGCATGCCAGACAATGACCTTATCGTAGTTCGGAATCTCCGACAGCTTCCGTGCAAAAACCTTCAAGTCATCATATAGCTTGGCATCATTCCAAGAAATGGCGACCTTCATCATTTCCACTTCTGAAAAATCTTCCGGCAAATAATGAATATTAGTCCGGACCGGGTACTGCAAAATGTCGTGTTGATCCAACTCTCTTCCTATCCACCCGTAGGCGATCCTGCTCCATGACGCGCCGGAAGGCATAATATGCAATGTCTTTCCCATCCTAATAGTATTCAAGTTTTTCAGGCATTCTAACCTATTGCGAAGATTTTTGACATCTGACTCTCTCGGAGAAGTCTCAACTGCGGCTTTTAGCAAGCAAATCATACATCTTCTTCCCATGCTCCTTAATTGCATCCTTTGACCATCCGTCTGGATAGTCTTTATATGCAACCAACAGTTTCAAACTTTCTATGGAACCAGATTTTGATCCATTGCAGAAAGACTGTACGTGAGCGGCCTTGACTTCGTACGACTCGTTACTTAACGAAGAGTTCAATCCTTGTGAAATCATCACCAAATTTCCAAAACTGTCACGTAATCTCGCATCATCATCACTGTCCGTCCACTGTAATGCAGATTGGGTTTGTGGTGTCTGCGGCGCTATATGCTCTATACTTCGGTTACGTCTGAATACATAATTGTCCGCGATGTGCCATTCCGGAGAGCCTTTTCCAAACAATTCGTCTCGATGTTGCCAAATGTAAAAATCAAGCCGCCAGAACCAGTAACGGATATCGCCCTTATATGTCAATTTTTCATAAGGAGGAACCTCAAATTCCTTATCAATTTCATCCAACAGTGTCCTGTAAAAAACCTCGGCATCCGGTATTCCCGCTTTATCCACGGCATCCATCAACCAGTTGAACCATCTGTAATTAGTATAATTGGATGAAGACACATATATCATAGATTGAAGCATCAACAGATTTTTTAGTGCAACATTGTCCTCCGGAAGATTCATGTCAAGGGAATATCCGTATTCAGTTGGCCGGATAAAACAGATGTCAAGGGCAAGGCGTGACCTGAACAGCCGCTCCATAAAATCTTTTATATCTTCCTTATTGACATCCTTGCCACTGAAAGGCAGATATTCTTCAAATATGCTCAGCAGATTGTTGGGTTTAAAGAAATCACTGACAGCACACTTTATCTTTCCGTCCAGTTTTCTGTAAAGCACCTGCAGCAACAAGTATGGGAAAGACAGCGCACAATGTGAATCCTTGATTAATTCACGCTCTTTTTTCGGTGCTGAGTCTGACTCCGGTATCTCGTCGATTGAGATGGCGTCATCGTGAACATCTCCATTCATCCCGTTTATGAGGCTGCCGGAAAAGATAGCCGTGATATCGGACGTCAAGGCCTGTCGTTTGACATCTTCCAAGTTCTCGTCTTTCCTTTCTCGGATTAACAAAGTATCGACATCCGCAAGTTTGTTCCACAGCAGCATGTATTTGTCAACATCATTATCCAGATTACTCAAAAGCTTGACTTTAAGGATCTCGTGCTGTTCAAGATTCTTTCCGGTCGTGTTCATCCTCTCGAAATATTTGTTGAGATCTCTTGGACTGTACTCTTCCGGAAGATTGGATATGAAGAAGCACAAGTGATGGAAAATATATGAAGCAAAGGAGCACCGTTTTTCTTTCGGAACTTTCTCATCCATGAAGATTCTGACCTGCTTATACCCATTTTGCATTTTGGAGTTCTTGTAAGAGCGACATTCATCAGCTTTATTCTCTATAAGAAATCTCAGGTAAGCGTTGTCCAAGGGGCGCGATGTGAAATCGAGGCGTGGCTTGCTCTTATTTATCAGAAAGTTGCTCCATTCATTAGGCTTTTCAGCATAATACTCCTGCAACACACTGCCCAAAAGCATCAGCACCGTAAATCTCTGCTGTCCATCCACCAATTCATTGTTCTTCGTAGATGTCAACATTCCTATGTAGTAGTCCCCTTGCCCTCCGGTTTGGTCATACCCTTTAATCAAGTCCTCAAGGAGAGTGACTATGTTTTCGGTGTCCCACTCAAATAATCTTTGATAGATTGGAATTGTGAAGAACAGGTTTTCTCTTGTTATCTCTTCAGGAGTGTATTTCATCGATTCAGATTTTTAAATGATTCAACAACAATGTTATGTCTAAGTTGACCGGTGATATTCGCCGCTTTTGTTCTCATTGAACGCATTATCGGCGACATTCTTTGACGAGCCGGATACGACAGTTCTTTTGCAACGTTTCTTGCCTCCGCAAAGAAGAAAGTAGGGGATGTTGCCTGATCGATCATAAGCACAAGTTCAGAATTTCCCGCATATTGCACGATGGAAGCTTTGACGGCCCTCATATTTTCATACCTGTGTTGCAGCAGGACTCTCATTATTACGACAAGCGCGTCGGAAAGGAAATACTCCCCAAATTTCAGGAAATAGCAAAATAGCACACTCTCGACAACGTCCCGATACCATTGGTCGCTGCCGCCTTGCATTGTGTTGTGGAGAATCGTGTACTCTTCAGTCTTGCTGAACTGTCTGAATCTGCCCAGATGCTGCTCCACAAATGAGAAGAAATGCATGCCGCCCTGAATAGGCTCACTGAAATAAAATCTCTCTCCGAACGGAGGTATCTCATCCATAACGGGAGCGGCCTCATATTCCCGTTTAATCCTATAGTTGTCAGTGCTGTCTTCGCATTCATTCTTGCGCATCCATTTCCTGAGCCGATAGATGTAAGTGTCTAATGTTCGCACATAATCAGGAATGTCGCTCCGTTCTTTTTCATCTCTGCCATCCTCTATCATTCTGTTCCACAGTTCAGCCGCCCGTCTTGACTGCTGCTCCGCGTTTGACGGGATGTACCTGAGATGATGCGCCTTAAGGAGATCATAATCCGTAAGAGCTACGCCGCGTGAGTTCTGGTTCGAGAAAAATGTGTATGCCAAATCTATGGACGTGTTCTGCAAAACAAGGACACTGAACTCCAAAAGATTCAGCAATCTATCCACATTGTAGCATATGCTCAGATGCCGATGGACATATTCGTGGATGATATGCTTGTTGTATGCGACATATTCCTGAGAAAGCTGTGATGAGAATTTTTCATTAAGCAGGCTGGTTTTCACTCCTGTCTCTGAAAGCAACAAGGCCAATGTCACAAGCCTCTGTTGTCCATCGATGACATCATACTTGCCGTCGTGTGAATGAAGTATTATCGTCCCTAAACGGTACGGGGTCTTGCCATTAGCACTAATATGCTCAAACACATCCTCAAGCAAACATTTGACATTGTTCTCTTCCCAACAATATATTCTCTGATAATCTGGTATGGTCAGAGGAAGCCGTAATATCTCACCATATTTCTTTTCAAAAAGTTCGACAGCAGGTTCTTCCTTGACATCCTCCGAAGGAAGTGCCATATCACTCAAGATCGTCCGAGTCTCGATTGTTGGTGTCTCCTTAGTAAAATCCCGGATGAGTTTTCCAAAGAGTTCCATCATATATGACATTGCCTGAAACAAATCCTCAATATTATCAATCGTCTTTGTATGTTGGCAACGATAGCCATAACCCCATTCTGACCACGTGAGGTCATCGGAGTTTTGTGTGTCGTTCATCAACCGGTCAATCAACGCTCCATATTTCGTTTCCCAGTCCTCCCCTTCAAAATGAAGCTCCACCCTTCCGTTCCATCCGCCATCGATTCTGTATTCATAATGCAGGTCGCGGTCATATCCATCAATAAATATCTGGACATAACGGCTTGTCTGCCACGTCCCGGAAGGACTATATGAACTCAGAGAGTAATCCGGATACTTATCTCGGAGCATCTTGACGCTCCAATCATTTATGTACAACATGATTATTAGTAATTAACAGTAATTCGCGTCATTAGCAATGCCGCCCTATCCAAAAGCGCGGAACCGTCGCTCATTTTAGAGCCGAATTCAACTTGACAGTG
>DJQV01000024.1 GCA_002438805.1 Bacteroidales bacterium UBA6377 | reverse complement strand
CGACCCTCCCCGGGACTTCTTCCGTATATATATCGCATCAAAAAAGACCGGCATACACGCCGGTCTTTTTGGTGTTTTTCAGATTTCTTCTTTTATGTTGTATCTGTTCCTGTCGCCTGACGAACGCGCTATCATCTCCCCGATGAAACCGGCCAGGAAGAGCATCACACCGAGCACTACGGCGAGCAGCGCAAGGTAGAAGAGCGGTTGGTCTGTCACGTCCCTGAATTTGACACCTTGGGCTTGGTGCACGAGTTTGGCTGCTATGATCCAGATGGTCATCACGAAGCCTACGAAAAACATGAAGAGGCCGCTATAACCGAAGAAATGCATAGGTTTTTTGCCAAAAGTGCTCAGGAACCATAGAGACTGAAGGTCGAGAAACCCGTTTATGAACCTTTCGATTCCGAATTTGCTTTTCCCATATTTGCGTTTCTCGTGATGTACTGGTTTCTCGCCTATTCTGGTGAAGCCTGCGTTCTTGGCAAGATATGGGATGTACCTGTGCATTTCGCCATAGACTTCTATGCTCTTTACCACCTCGTTTCGATAGGCTTTCAAGCCGCAGTTCATATCGTGCAGTTTTATTCCTGTGATGCGGCGAGCCGTGGCATTGTAGAGTTTCGACGGTAGATTTTTGGTGATCGCGTTGTCTTTGCGGTGCTGTTTCCAGCCTGACACAAGGTCATATCCGTCTTCGCGTATCATCCTGTACATCTCCGGGATTTCGTCTGGAGAATCCTGCAAATCTGCGTCCATGGTGAAAACCACGTCCCCTTGGGCTTTTTCGAATCCGCAGTAAAGCGCGGCCGATTTTCCGTAGTTCCGTCTGAAACGTATGCCGTGGATGTCGGGATTGACTTTTGAAAGGTCTTTGACGGTCTCCCAGCTCCCGTCCGTGCTCCCGTCGTCCACGATTATTATTTCATAAGTGTATCCATGGGCTTTCATTACCCGAGCAATCCATGCTGTGAGTTCAGGAAGGCTTTCCCTTTCGTTGAATGAAGGTACTATTACAGATATGTCCATTTTGTCAGAACGGGTTCTTGGAAGGAATGTTCCTTGAGTAGATGGCTGAGAGTATCACGCCGAAAAGCCAGCAGTAGATCAGGTTGCCGAAAAATGTGTACGTCGGCATCATCGGGAGCATATTCTGCATGGCCTGAAGCGATGCGTTATTGTTCATCATCGGATTGCTCTTCAGAATTTCGAAAGCCTCCTCGTAAATGCCTGGATTTATGAATGTCGTGTACGCCAGATAGCAGCCCGAATAGACCAGGGCTGAAAGAAGTGCAGTTCTGCGTCCGAACCTGAAAGTGTCGGAGTTGTCGGCGTCAGGATTGGCTGCCGACCATCGCAGCATGAAGAAACGCAGAAGCAGGAGGCATACCGCGAATTTGGCCATCCACAGAAGTGTGCTGACAATGCTGATTGTTATGGCAGCCGCCTTGCTGCTGCTTGACATCAGGCTGAGCAGGGAGGTCAAAGCCAAGTAGGCCACGCTGATGCCCCCAAGCGCCAGTCCCGCCTTGGCGGCACTGTCCCATATTGATTTCTTGTCTGTCATAGTATTGACAAATATAATACTATTTGTCCTCAGAATGAGGTTATAATGAAAAATAATTCCTAATTTTGCAGGCTTAACAAACAGAGAACAGTATGTTGACGATTGCTTTTACTGACGGTACCGTCCGTCCTTGGGACGATCCGGAGGCCAAAAAGATATTCTGGCACTCTTCCGCGCACCTTATGGCGGAAGCTTTGGAGTCGCTCTACCCTGGAGTCAAGTTCGGGGTTGGACCGGCTGTGGAGAACGGGTTCTATTACGATGTCGATCTTGGAGGCAGGCAGATTTCCGAATCTGATCTCAAGGAGATAGAGAAGAAGATGATCGAACTTGCCCGCACCAAGGAGACTTTCGAGCGTAAGGAAGTCTCCAAGGCCGATGCCCTCAAGTATTTTGAAGAGAAGGGCGACAAGTACAAATGCGAGCTCATCAAGGACTTGGAAGACGGTAAGATCACATTCTATACCAATGGACATTTCACAGATCTATGCCGTGGTCCGCATATCAAGCACGTTGATGACATCAAGGCGGTCAAGTTGACATCCATCGCCGGGGCTTATTGGAAAGGCGATCAGAATCGCGAGCAGCTGACCCGTATATATGGTATCACTTTCCCTAAAAAAAGCATGCTGGACGAGTATCTGGCCATGCTGGAGGAGGCAAAGAAGCGCGACCATCGCAAACTCGGCAAGGAGATGGAACTTTTCACTTTCTCCAGCCGCGTCGGTCTGGGACTCCCTATGTGGCTTCCCCGTGGTGCAGTTATGCGCAACACGCTGGAGAATTTCCTGCGCCGCAAGCAGGGTGAACTTGGGTATCTGCCTGTCGTCACCCCTCATATCGGAAGCAAGGAACTGTACGTGACATCCGGTCATTATGCCAAATACGGCAAGGATTCGTTCCAGCCGATACGCACCCCGCAGGAAGGGGAGGAGTATATGCTCAAGCCGATGAACTGCCCTCACCACTGTGAGATATACCGCAGTTCTCCTCGCTCATACCGTGATCTTCCACTCCGTTTCGCGGAGTTCGGCACGGTGTACCGTTATGAGCAGAGCGGTGAGCTCCATGGGTTGACCAGAGTTCGTGGATTCACCCAGGATGATGCCCACTTGTTCTGCCGTCCGGATCAGCTCCAAGATGAGTTCGAGAAGGTGATAGACTTGATCCTTTACGTCTTCAAGACCCTCAATTTGACCGAGTATATGGCTCAAATCTCTCTCCGTGATCCGAACGACAAGGAGAAGTACATCGGCAGCGATGAGAACTGGGGCAAAGCGGAGCAGGCCATCATTGATGCCGCCGCCAAGAAGGGGCTAAAGACTGTCGTCGAACTTGGAGAGGCGGCTTTCTACGGTCCGAAGCTTGATTTTATGGTCAAGGATGCCATCGGACGCCAGTGGCAGCTCGGTACCATCCAGGTGGATTACAACTTGCCGGAGCGCTTCCAGCTTGAGTATACGGATGCCGACGGTTCAAAGCAGCGCCCTGTGATGATACATCGTGCCCCGTTCGGATCCATTGAAAGGTTTACTGCCGTGGTGCTTGAGCACACAGCCGGACACCTTCCGGTGTGGCTCTCCCCTGAGCAGGTTAAGGTCCTGCCAGTCAGTGAAAAATATGCTGATTATGCGGAAAAAGTTTGCGAATCCCTGAAAAATTCCGAAATTCGCGCTTCCGTTGACTCGCGTAACGAGACGTTGGGCAAGAGGATCCGTGAGATAGCCCTGCTTCGCGTTCCGATTCTCGCTATAGTCGGAGAAAAAGAAGTTGCCGACGGCACTGTATCAGTCCGCAGAGAAGGGGCGGATCAGGGCAGCATGCCTGTCGACCAGTTTATACAGTATATCAAATCAGCTGTGGCTGATGAATTAAAGAATTAGGAGGAAAAGCTATCGCATTACCTTACAAACCGAAGCCTTCGGGCTTCAAACCCGGCGGACGCCGTCCGGATCCTCGTCAGGCGCAGAAGCGCGACGAGAACGAACTCAACATAAACGAGCAGATCACTGCGCATCAGGTGCGTCTCGTCGGGGACAATATTCCTGAGCCGGGTGTCTATCCGATTGCAAAGGCGCTTCAGCTTGCTGATGAGCTCGAACTTGACCTGGTGGAGATAAGCGCCCAGGCCGATCCTCCGGTATGTAAGATTCTCGATTATCAGAAGTACCTCTATCAGCGAAAGAAGAAGGCGAAGGAGATGAAGTCCAACGCCGCCAAGGTCGTGATCAAGGAGATCCGTTTCGGCCCCAATACTGACGAGCATGACTTCCAGTTCAAGCTCAAGCATGCAAGGGGATTTCTGGAAGAAGGCTCCAAGGTCAAGGCTTCGATTTTCTTCCGCGGGCGCTCGATCATGTTCAAGGATCAGGGTGAAAAGCAGCTGCTGCGTTTTGCGGTGGAGCTTGAGGATCTCGGCCATGCCGAGAATCTGCCTGTGCTTGAAGGAAAGCGCATGTCGATGATGATTGCCCCTAACAAAAAGAAGTAGGGCATCATATATTATTAACAATTAATTAATTAAAACAATGGCAAAGCTTAAGACCAATTCCGGTGCCAAAAAGCGTTTCACGCTTACCGGATCGGGAAAAATCAAGAGGAAGCATGCTTACCACAGCCACATCCTCACCAAGAAGACCAAGAAGCGCAAGAGAAATCTTGACCACTTCGCTCTCATCGAGAAGGTCGATGTGCACAGAGTAAAGGAAATGTTGGTTCTCTAAAAGTATCGAATTATGCCAAGATCAGTCAATTCAGTAGCCTCAAGGGCTCGCCGCAAGAAGATTCTCAAGAGAACCCGCGGTAATTTTCTGTCAAGAAAGAATGTCTGGACAGTAGCTAAGAACACCTACGAGAAAGGACTAACTTATGCCTATCGTGACCGCAAGGCCAAGAAGCGCAATTTCCGCGCTCTCTGGATTCAGCGTATCAACGCTGCCGCCCGCCAGTACGGCATGTCCTACTCACAGTTCATGGGAAAGCTCAATGCTCAGAACATAGGGCTTAACCGCAAGGTGCTCGCAGACCTCGCCATGAACAACCCGCAGGCATTCGAGGCTATCATCAACTCCGTAAAGTAGTCTGAAGTGAGTCTGAAGGAGTTCGCACACAACAAATGGACAAAGTTCACTTTCTGGGCTTTGCTCTATGTGCTGTGGGTGATCTGGCTCGGGAATTTCTGGTGGCTTTTCGGACTGGTGGTGATATTCGACATCTTCATCAGCCGCAAAGTCAGATGGAATTTCTGGAAGAAGCGTTACAAGGAGGGTGAGAAACGCAGCGCATGGAACGAATGGCTTGATGCCGTCATCTTCGCTGTGATTGTTGTCACTTTCATAAACATCTTCTTCTTTCAGGCCTTCAAGATTCCTTCTTCTTCAATGGAGAGAACTCTCTATACTGGAGATCACCTCTTCGTGAGCAAGCTCACTTATGGGCCGCGCCTGCCGCAGACACCGCTTACCATTCCTTTTACCCATAACACCATCTTCGGTAAAGAGTCTTACTCTACCCTGATCCAGAACAAATACCGTCGTCTGAAAGGATTCAGGCAGGTGGAGCGCGGGGATATGGTGGTGTTCGGATTCCCTAACGGGGACACGGTTCTCCGCAGGGCTCCTGCTGAAGATTATCACGCTCTTGTGCGGGTTCTCGGTCAGAAGACTGTCGATGGGCTTGGAGAGAAGGTAGTGCGTCCGATGGACAAGAAAGACCACTATGTCAAGCGCTGCGTGGGTATACCAGGTGACGTGCTTGAGGTCAAGGACGGAAGGGTATGGATCAACGGGGAGAAGGAACAGGATTACCCGGGACTTCAGCTTTCTTGGAAAGTCTATACCGACGGTCAGAGAATCAACGCGAAAACCATAGAGAAATTGGGGCTTAATGCTTCCGAGGTCTATTTCGACCCTTCTATGCCGGGGTATCCGGCCATGATTCTCACATCGGAGATGCTTGAGACGGTCCGGACGCTGCCGAACGTTGTCCGTATCGAGGATAATTTCGAGCGGGACCCCAAGGCTGTGAGCAAGGAGATTTTCCCATTCTCGGAGCAGAGCGGTTGGACACGGGATTATTTCGGTCCGCTTCGCATACCGAAGAAAGGAGAAAGCGTGGAGATTACGGAGGAGACGCTTCCGCTCTACGAGCGTATAATCTCTGTATATGAGGGTGGAAATGTTCGGGAGGCTTTGAAAGAAGGAAGATATACTTTCAGACAAGACTATTACTTCATGATGGGAGACAACAGGCACAACTCCCTTGACTCGAGATACTGGGGGTTCGTACCGGAAGATCACATAGTCGGAAGACCTGTGCTGATATGGCTCTCAACTGATGCGGGGAAGGGTTTCCCCAAGAACATAAGGTGGGGCAGATTCCTGAAATTTGTATAGGTTTCGACTTGGAAATCAGAAAATTATCAGCGATATTTGCACGCCTCATATCAAGACAAGAAAGAAAAAAGAAATAATTATGGCAAAAGTTTGTCAAATAACCGGAAGGAAGAGAATGAAAGGCAACAATGTTGCCCATTCAAAGCTGCGCACCAAGCGCGACTTCTCTCTCAACCTCAAGAACAAGCGTTTCTGGAGCGAGGAGGAGCAGAGGTTCGTAACCCTTAAAGTTTCATGCAAGGGTATGAGGATCATCGAGAAGAATGGCCTTGAGGCTACTCTTCGTGAAGCCCAGAAGAAAGGATTGATCAACCTTGTTTAATTTTCAGAGATATGGCAAAGAAATCAAAAGGAAACAGGGTGCAGGTCATCCTCGAGTGCACTGAACAGAAAGCTTCAGGTGTACCTGGTATGTCTCGTTACATCACCACCAAGAACAAGAAGAACACTCCGGACCGTCTCGAGCGCAAGAAATACAACCCTTACCTCAAGAAGGTTACCGTTCACCGTGAAATTAAATAATCAGAGGAGTTTGAATTATGGCAAAGAAAGCAGTCGCTACCTTCGCGGCCAAGGCCGGTGCTAAGAGCATGGTAAAGTGCATCCGTATGGAGAAGTCTCCGAAAACTGGAGCTTATGTCTTCTCTGAGCAGCTCGTTGAAGCTGACAAGGCCAAGGATTTTTTCGCAAAGAAATAAACCTGGAGCAAATGATAATGAAGGCCGGTCGGGACGTTTCTGTCCTGACCGGCCTTTGTGATAGTGTGTCGGACGTCTGTGCCGGGCTCACATATTGTGGAAAATTATTATCTTTGTGAGTTATGGCATTAAGTTTCTTTCAAAGGATAAGCAGGGCCGTCATCGGCCGGTCAAGGGTGGATGACGACACACTTGACGCTATCGAGGAGGCACTCGTGGAGTCTGACATGGGGGTTGACACGACCCTTAAAGTTATTGACGCACTTGAGGAGAAGGTTGCCAAAGATAAGTATATGTCTTTCGACGAGCTTGTCGGGATGCTGCGCTCCGAGATTTCCGGTCTCATTGATGCCGGGGGTGAGCCTTTTGACTTTTCCAAGAAACCATATGTGATACTTGTCGTGGGAGTGAATGGTGTCGGGAAGACCACAACTATCGGAAAGTTGGCCTACATGCTCCGCGCTCAAGGCAAAAAGGTGATACTCGGGGCTGCGGACACGTTCCGGGCTGCGGCTGTTGACCAGTTGACAATATGGGCGGAGAGGGCCGGAGTTGATATCGTCAAGCAGGGCATGGGTTCCGATCCGGCTTCTGTGGCTTTTGATACTGTGAATGCGGCGGTGGCCCGTGGTGCTGATGTCGCCATTATCGATACAGCCGGTCGCCTTCATAACCGGCTTGACCTCATGAACGAGTTGACTAAGATCAGGAATGTCGTGCGCAAGGTTGTCCCTGACGCTCCCCATGATGTCATGCTGGTGATCGATGCTTCTACGGGCCAGAATGCTTTCCAGCAGGCGAAGGAGTTCTCCCGCGCTACGGACATAACTTCCCTTGTGGTGACCAAGCTCGACGGGACAGCCAAGGGTGGCGTCGTGGTGGGGGTCTCCGACCAGTTCCACATACCGGTCAAGTTCATCGGGGTCGGGGAGGGGATTTCTGACCTGAAGGTATTTGACAAAGAAGACTTCGTCTCGAAACTTTTTGCTCCTGAAGATTTGAAATAAAAACATTACACTATATGAAGCTCAGTTACAATTGGCTTAAGGATTATTTGAAGTGCGACCTTTCCGTCCAGCAGATTGCGGATGCCATGACATCCATCGGAATCGAGGTTGACGGTGTGGAGGAGAGCGAGCAGGTGAGCGGCGGACTTGCCGGGGTTGTTGTCGCTAAAGTTCTTGAATGTGTGGCACATCCTGATTCGGATCATCTCCATATAACTAAGGTTGACCCTGGCGTGGGGGAACCGCTCACCGTCGTATGCGGGGCTCCGAATGTGGCGGCGGGGCAGAAGGTGCTGTTCGCCCAGCTCGGGACGGTGCTGCCCGGGGATTTCAAGATCAAGAAATCCAAGATCCGCGGTGTGGAGTCATTCGGTATGATATGTGCCGAGGATGAGCTCGGCATAGGCAGCGGGCATGACGGGATTATGGTTCTCCCTGAGGATGCTGTGGTCGGTACTCCCGCCAAGGAGTACCTGCATCTTGAGTCCGAGGCTGTGATTGAGTATGAGATAACTGCCAACCGTGTGGATGCGGCTTCGCACTGGGGTGTGGCAAGGGATCTTTATGCCTGGATGAAGCTGAACAATATTCCTTGCGAACTCGCGCGCCCGTCTGTGGATGCTTTCCGTGAGGGTGAGGGTGAAGGGGTCGGTGTCGAGGTGCTTGACAGCAAGGGGGCCCCGCGCTACAGCGGTATCACCCTGCGCGGTGTCAAGACCGGACCTTCTCCGGAGTGGCTTCAGAAGAGGCTCCAGAGCATAGGGCTTCATCCGATCGACAATATAGTGGACATATCCAATTTTGTGCTTTTCGAGCTCGGTCAGCCTTTGCACACATTTGATGCAGACAAGATTACGGGAGGCAAGGTGATTGTCCGCAGAGCATCCGAGGGTGAAAAGATAAAGACTCTCGACGGGGTGGAGCGCAAGCTTTCGGCCTCGGATATGGTCATCGCCAACGCAGACGGCCCGATGTGTATCGCCGGCGTGTTCGGGGGCGAAGACAGCGGGGTGTCGGACACTACGGTCAATCTCTTCGTGGAAAGCGCATATTTCGACCCGGCCTCAGTGCGTAAGACCGCCAAGAGCCAGGGGCTTCAGACCGATGCTTCGTTCAGGTATGAGCGCGGTGCTGACCCTCAGATAGTACCGTATGCCTTGAAGCGTGCCGTGACTCTCATTCAGGAGTGCGCGGGCGGAGAGGTTGTCGGGAAGATACAGGAAGTCTATCCTGAGCTGATAGAGCGTAAACACATAGACTTGGATTACAACAGGATGGAGGCTCTTATCGGCTACCATATCGGGTATGAAGTGATTGAGAACATCCTCGGCTGGCTGGACTATGAATTTCTGGAAAAGAGGGAAGGCGGCGCTCTTGTGGCGGCTCCTTCATATATGGTGGATGTCTACAGGGAGTGCGACGTGGTGGAGGAAATCCTCCGCATCTACGGGTACAACAACATCCCGCTGCCGAAGAGGATGCTCATGTCCGTCAACGCCACTCCGAAACCTGACCCGGAAGCCATTAGGAACAATATCTCCAACTTCCTTGCAGCCAACGGGTTCACAGAGACGATGAACAATTCCCTGACGAAGTCGGATTATTATTCAAAGCTCAGGACATTCCCGGAGGAGAAATGTGTCAGGATAGTGAACCCTCTGAGTCAGGATCTGAATGTCATGAGGCAGACTCTCATACTTGGCGGCCTGGAGGTTGTGGCCTATAATCTCAACCGCCAGACGGGTTACCTGCGTACATTTGAGTACGGCAGCGTATACAGCCGGATTCCGGAGAAGAGTCCCGAGACACTTGATGGGTATGAGGAGCACCAGTGCTTCTGCCTGATGCTTACCGGAACCCCGGAAAAATCTTGGAGGGTCGAAGCGGAAAAGAGCAACTACTTCCAGTTGAAGGGCTATTTGGAACTTCTTCTGAAGCGTTATGGGGCCAATTTGTGCAACATGCGCACGGATGCGGCTCCTTCTGACATCTTCGCAGAGGGAATGGCATACTCTGTTCCTGGCTGCGGCCAGCTGGCGGTCATGGGAACAATCAATCCGTCTCTGGCGAAACAGTTCGGAATAAGGCAGGCTGTCTATGCAGCTGAGATAAACTGGCCGGCGCTGTTTGAGCTTGTAAAGAGAGACAAGGTGGCGTTCACGGAGATGCCTAAATTCCCGGAGGTGCGCCGTGACCTTGCGCTTCTTCTGGACGAGGCTGTCAGCTATGCTGAACTCAGGGCGGCTGCGTTCAAGCAGGAGAAGAAACTGCTGCGTCAGGTCGGGTTGTTTGATGTCTACCGCGGGGACAAGATTCCGGAGGGAAAGAAGCAGTACGCTCTCAGTTTTGTGATCCGTGATGCGGACAAGACTCTTACCGATCAGGACACCGAGAGGGTGATGGAGCGGCTTCTTTCCATGTTCACCAAAAACTTCGGGGCTCAGCTGAGGTAATGTATGAGGGTGCATCTTCCGTATCTGCTTGTCCTCTTTTTGCTGTTTTCCGCCTGTGGCGGGAGAGAGGGGAGGGTGATTCCCGAAAAGGAGATGGCGGAGTTGTATGCGGACATGTTCTTTTCCGATCAGTGGCTCAAGGAGAATGCGGATGCAAAGCGGGCTGCTGACACCACGCTGTTCTTTGACCCGATTTTCGCCAGGCATGGCTTCACGTTTGCGGACTATGAAAGGAGCATTGAATTCTATTCGGGGGAGCCGGAGGTGCTTTCCCGTATAGTGGACAGCGCTTCAGCGGCACTTAAGCGCCAGGCGGAAAGGTACTCGAAGATTTCCACCGCCATCCGGAAGGCCAAGGAGGAGGATGAAAAAAACAGGGCCGGATATACGGCAGTGGATTTCTCCGCAGACTCCGCCGTATGGGCGGCGAAAGATATCTTCTGGCCGGCCAAGGACAGTGTGGATATGCGCCCCGACAGCCTTGAGGCCGGTGAGTTGCTCCGGGTCAAGGAAAAGCCCGAGGCCTCCGAAGTGGGGAGGCCGCAATTTGAAAGGGCAGGAAAGACCCTCGAGAGGGTGGAGATGAAAGACATTAAATTAAGATAGAGGATTATATATGGATTTTCTTCAGAAATACGGCTATGCCCCTGATGGGGAAGCCATAGCATCTAAACTTCAGACACTTGCCGCAAATCTTGCGACTGCCGAGTCTCCGGAAGTCCTGAAGCGCTGCTTCTCCATGATGGATTTGACAACGCTTCATACCAACGACACGGAAGCCTCAGTCAAGGCTCTTGTGGAGAAGGCAAACGGTGTCCGCTCGTCTTTCGAGGGGTATCCGCTCCCTGCATCGGTGTGTGTATACCCGAACTTCGCTTCTGTGGTGAGGGAGAACAGGTGTTCGGACGAACTTCATGTCACTACCGTCGCCGGTTGCTTCCCTTCGTCCCAGAGTTATCTGGAAGTCAAGCTTCTGGAGTGCCGCATGGCAGTGAGAAACGGGGCCGACGAAGTGGATATTGTGCTCTCGCTCAATTATTTCATGGCCGGGGACTATGAGAACGCTTCCCGTGAGATATCCGAGATCCGTGCGGCTATAGATGAAGAGGCGGCGAAGGAGGACAGGACTGTCATACTTAAGGTGATTCTGGAGACGGGGCTGCTTGTCACGGGAGAAAGGATTGCCAATGCTTCGTTCCTCGCCATGGAGGCCGGGGCCGATTTCATCAAGACTTCCACAGGCAAGGTGGAGGTGAACGCCACCCCGAAGGCTGCTTTCGTCATGTGCGAGAGCATACGGGCCTATTATCAGGCCACCGGGCGTAAGGTAGGGTTCAAGGCTGCCGGCGGCATATCGAACGCCAAGGATGCACTCAGCTATTACTGCATAGCTTCATTTGTGCTGGGCAAAGAATGGCTTGACAAGCGCTGGTTCCGTTTCGGGGTCAGCCGTCTGGGCAACAGCCTGATGAGCGCGATAGAACAGAAAACGGTAAATTACTTCTGAAAACAGTTCTTTTATCTGTTTTTTATCTGGACAATGTCGAGGGGCCGCTCTATAGGAGACGCCCCTCGTTGCGTTGTATGTGTGGTTTGAAGATGTTTTTACGTTTCTTTATGATTTAATCGATTAAGCGGGCGGCCAATCGGATAGGAGTTGCGAGATTTGCAGCTGAAAAAAACGATATGGCTATGAAAAACTTCTTTAAGTTTGCAGCGTTGCTGCTTTTGGCTGCCTCGTGTTCCGGAAAGCTCACGCCTGCGGGTGTGAATACTGAGGATATCGAAGGCAATGAGATCGGGCACGGGATGATCGTGCTTGGTGACCGGTTGGAGGATCCGTATTCGGTGGAGAATATGGAAAAGGCTCTTGATGCCGTCTATCCCACGAAGGCGGACAGAGTTCCGCTTGAACCGACGGATCTTTATGTCCGTTTTCTCCCGTCAGGGGAGGATGAATATGATGAACTGGTGGACTTGGGTCTGATGCTCGTTGATCACCCGGTGGACTACAGGATTCTCAGGGAAGGTGACTATTATCATGACCCTTCCATTGCTGAAGACAAGATCACCTGGCAGTATGCTGTGGTGGACAAGGATTTCCGTTTTCCCCGCCATATAAGATACGAACTGCTTGAGCAGTGCTACATAGCTGAACATGATATTTCTACGAAGTCGGACGGGATAGATTGGGAGGAGGTGGAGCGGGCCGCATTCCGCCTTACCGGCAATGCTGACATGCTTTCTCCGAAGACACGTGGTGATGAATCGGGGACACCTTCTGGGCGGATCACGATTGTGGACTCCGCATTGGGGGATGAGCCTTTCGGTGTCAAGGGTGTCAAGGTCTCGTGCAACTGTTTTGTGAAGTTCGCCCATGCCTATACAGACAAGGACGGCTATTATCAGATGACCCGGTCTTTCCGTTCAAATCCACGGTACAGGCTTGTCTTCAAGAACCGGCTCGGTTTCGGGATAGGCTTCAACCTGCTGTTCTGTCCGGCTTCGTTTTCCACGATGGGGAAGCACTCTCCGCATGGTGCGGACCTTAATGTCACGTCCGATTCCGACCGCAGGCTTTTCTCCCGTTGCGTGGTGAACAACGCGGCATACGACTATTATGAGCAGTGCAAGAGTTCGAGCAAGTCAATCAAGACACCGCCGGGCAATCTGAGGATCTGGCTTTTCCAGAACCTGAGCTGGAGCAGCGCGGTCATGATGCAGCAGGGCGCCATCATTGACGGAAGCAAGTTGGCGAAGTTCCTCGGTGAGTATACTTTTCTGCTCAAGGTCTTCCTGCCCGACATTGCGCTTGGGCTGAAGGATTGCCTGACGTATGAGGATATTTATGCCATCACCGTCCATGAACTGGCACATGCGAGCCATTTCATGCAGGTCGGGAAGGACTATTGGAACCGGTATGCACAGTATATACTGACGTCTTTCATCTCATCCGGATTCGTGACTTATGGTGTGGGTACGGAGGAGGATTCCGGTTATTGTGAGGTGGGGGAGATGTGGGCCTATTATGTGCAGACGGTGATGCACAATGAGCGTTACCCTGATAACCCTCGCGTATATGGGACAGGCTACTGGTTCTACCCGCAGATCTTCATGTATCTTGATGAACGCGGGATGACGCGGCACAAGATATTCGCAGCCATGACTTCGGACATTGCTGATCGGGACAAGCTAAAGAAGAAACTCACCAGCCTCTATCCCCAATCGAAGTCCTCCATCAACCTGGCGTTCAGCCGATATAAGTAGAAAAATGAAAAAAATAATCACATCAATTACTTTGGCAGTACTGGCCTGCTTCATGCACCATGCAGAGGCGCAGGAATTCTCTGTCTCCACAAACCTTGCCGACTATGCGGATCTCGGCACTCTGAACCTTGAGGCTTCTTATGGCATCGCACGTCATTGGAGTCTTGTCGCCGGGGTGAAGTACAACCCGTTCACGTTCAACCCTGACAGTGACAATACGGCCCAGAAGCGGCAGCGCTCCGTAAGCGGAGGCGCGAGGTACTGGCCCTGGCATATATTTTCCGGCTGGTGGCTGTCTGGCGCCGTGAGGTATCAGGAATATAATGAAGGGGGACTGTCATCGCCTTTGACTTCAGAGGGCGACCGCTTCGGCGGGAGTCTCGGCATAGGTTATACCTATATGCTTTCCCCGAAACTGAATATAGATATCGGTGCCGGTGTTTGGTCCGGATATGACATATACAAAACCTACTCCTGCCCGACTTGCGGTCGGAAAATCGATGAGGGAAGAAAATATTTCATCCTGCCTTCAGACATAATGCTTGCACTGTCGTATATTTTCTGAAAAAGTTGTATATTTGCACTCCATTACCAAACCGGGCGCGGGTGGCGAAATGGTAGACGCGCTAGTTTCAGGAGCTAGTGTCAATTGCGACGTGTGAGTTCGACTCTCATCCCGCGCACAGAAAGGGGCTGACCGGAAGGTCGGCCTTTTTTGTGCACTCCGCAGGCTTTGTCGTCCGAAAGAAAGGTCACTAACAGGTCATGATAAAACAGAAGCCACGGAACGATGTCGTTCCGTGGCTTCTGTCTGGTAGTCCCTACAGGAATCGAACCTGTATTTAAGGTTTAGGAAACCTTCGTTCTATCCGTTGAACTAAGGGACCGCGCACAAGGCCGGTGTCTTACTCAGCGTTCTTGACGATGATCTGACGGCCTCTGTAGTAACCGCACTCCGGGCATACACGATGATACATCACTGTAGCGCCGCAGTTGGGGCAGGTAGCAAGGGTAGGAACCGGAGCGAAGTCGTGGGTACGACGCTTGTCCCTGCGCTGCTTTGAAAGTTTGTGTTTCGGATGTGCCATTTTTTATTCTTTTAAATATTTATTCACTCAAATACTTCGTAGTCTCAATGTTGCATTCTCCTTCCGGGTGGACTCTCTGGAGGGGGAGGGACGTGCAGGCATAGTCGTAGACGTCCTGACTCAAGTCCAGTTCTCCGGATTCCGGAGTGTAAGTTTCCTCAAAAGATGTGTCCACCGGTATCACCAGATCCTCGAGGCATCGGTCGCAGGCGACTGTCACGCTGCCGTGAATCTTGCAGTCCGCCTTGACCGTAAGTCCCCTTCCGGAGACTTCAGCGGTCACAACCAAATCTGCATCAAGGATTTCGGTGTTGCCGAAAGTGTCAAAGAACTCCCGTCCGGCCTTCCACTCGTAGAGCTTCGGGCCGCTGCCCAAATCGGGCAGACTGACTACAAAGGGTTGCAAAGTTAACAATTTTTTTACTATTATCAATCTTCGTTATCGCTATTTCTTTTTCTGGCGATCGGATCGAGCAGAATCTTGCGTATTCTCATGTGATGAGGGGTCACTTCCACGAGTTCGTCCTCCTGGATGTATTCGAGAGCCTCTTCAAGGGAGAATTTGATGGCCGGAGGAAGCACGATCTTCTCGTCGGAGCCTGCGGCGCGGACGTTGGTGAGTTTCTTGGTCTTGCAGATGTTGATGTTGAGGTCGCGCTCGCGGGTGTGTTCCCCGATCACCTCCCCTGCATAGATCTCGTCCCCCGGCTCAACGAAGAAGCGGCCGCGGTCAAGAAGCTTGTTCATGGAGTAGGCGATGGCCTGTCCGGTTTCGAGAGAGACAAGAGAGCCGTTGTTGCGGCGCTCGATCTCGCCTTTGAATGGCTGGTATTCTTTGAAACGGTGGGCGACGATAGCCTCTCCCTGACTGGCTGTCAGCAGGTTGGAACGAAGCCCCATGAGGCCTCTGGTCGGGATCTCAAATTCAAGCAGAGTACGGTCTCCGCGCGGCTCCATGTGGATGAGGGCTCCCTTGCGGCGTGTGGCGATCTCAATGGCGGCGCCCACGAACTGCTCAGGCACTTCGATGGAGAGTTCCTCGATAGGCTCGCATCTCTGGCCTCCGATTGTCTTGTCAAGCACTTTAGGCTGGCCTACCTGAAGCTCGAACCCCTCGCGGCGCATGGTCTCTATGAGCACCGAGAGATGCAGCACGCCGCGTCCGTATACTATGAACGAGTCGGCGGTGAGGCCCGGCTTTACGCGCAGGGCGAGGTTTTTTTCAAGTTCTTTTTCGAGCCTCTCCTTGAGATGCCTTGATGTCACGAACTTGCCGTCCCTTCCGAAGAACGGGGAGTTGTTGATGGTGAAGAGCATGCTCATCGTAGGCTCGTCGATGGCGATAGGGGCGAGCGCCTCCGGGTGCTCGAAATCCGCTATGGTGTCGCCGATTTCGAAGCCGTCAAGTCCGACCACTGCGCAGATGTCTCCGCAGTTCACTTCATCGACGTTTGTCTTGCCGAGACCTTCGAATACCATGAGCTGCTTGATTTTCTGCTTCTGCACCACATCATATCTTTTGCACAGGCTGATCGGCTGTCCGGTGTGCAGCGTCCCTCTGGATACCCTTCCTATGGCGATGCGGCCCACATAAGGAGAGTATTCCAAGGATGTTATGAGCATCTGCGGAGTGCCCTCCACCATAGGCGGGGCTGGAATCTCCTTGAGGATGGTGTCGAGAAGCGGGGTGATGTCGGTGGTAGGCTTTCTCCAGTCGAGGGACATCCATCCCTGCTTTGCCGAACCGTAGACTGTGGCGAAGTCGAGCTGGTCGTCCGTGGCGTTGAGGTTGCACATCAGGTCGAACACCTCTTCCTGCACCTCGTCCGGGCGGCAGTTGGGCTTGTCCACCTTGTTGATGACGACAATAGGCTTTTTGCCGAGCTGGAGAGCTTTCTGAAGCACGAAACGTGTCTGCGGCATGCAGCCCTCAAACGCGTCCACGAGCAGCAGCACGCCGTCGGACATGTTGAGCACACGCTCCACCTCACCTCCGAAGTCGCTGTGCCCAGGAGTATCTATGATGTTGATTTTGACGCCTTTGTAGGTGACGGACACGTTCTTGGCAAGGATGGTGATGCCACGCTCGCGCTCGAGGTCGTTGTTGTCAAGGATCAGCTGCCCGAGATTTTCAGGCTGGCGTACAAGGTTTGCCTGATAAATCATTCTGTCGACGAGAGTCGTCTTGCCGTGGTCGACGTGGGCGATGATCGCTATATTTCGTATTTCCTGCATAATCTTCTGATGCTTCAGCTTCAGGCCCGCAACTTGGCGGCATGTGTTTCGGCAGGGAGCGGACCCAATAAACGCGCAAAGTTACGGATTTCTTTAAAAAATCATAATCCAAATATTTCTTATCTTTGTAAGATATGTGCAAAAAAAGTCTGATATACGCATGCTTGCTGTTTGTCGTCCTGCTTGCCGGATGCGGCGGGGGCGGCGGGGAGGGGCGAAGCCCCGAGGAACTTCCTGATCTTCTGCGTGCGGTGCCGTCAGACGCGCTTGCTGTCTTCTGCGTTTCGGAGAGTTCTGACGCCCTTGCACGGCTGGATTCCGCCGACAGGCTCCGCAGCCTGGATCTCAAGGCTTTCCGCTCCCGGCCGGCTGTGCTCTCGATGAGTTACAACGGCTCCCTCGTCCCGTCTCTGACGATAGGAACCGGGGAGAGGGACTCCTCCCGTGCAGTCACTTCCGCTCTCCGGGAAGCCGGGCGCAAGGGTGTTTTTGCGGCATATTCCGCTCCAGATGCGGCCTCGGGGAGACAAGGGTTCCTGACTTTTACCGCTTCGGAATCCCAGATGGCCGCGCTCAGGCGCCATCTGGGCAACGGAGGTTCCGTGCTTGATGCACCGGGGTTCCTTGATGCGGCAGCGCATACCTCGGGAGAGGATTTCATCATATTGCGTAATTCCGGTGCCGGGTATCTTATCCCCAAGGGATTTCTCGGAGGTGCTTTTCCGTCAAGGAGTCTTGCCGCTTTTCTTCATAAGGCCGCGGACTGGACGGTGCTTGTACCCGATGGCGATGATTCCTACAGTGTCAGCACGGTGCAGGGGAGTGCCGACTCTTATTTCGTCAATGTCCTGTCTTCGCTTCCGGTGGAGGGAAGCCGTCTTGGGGAGGTCCTCCCGGACAGCGTCGATCTTGCCCTTGCGCTTCCTCTTGTGCAGCCTCAGATGCGCGAGGCTTATGAGAGGTATATGGACGCATCTGTCAAGCTGACAGCGTACAGGCGTCATCTTGCGGCTCTGAAGTCGGCTTCCGGCAAGGATCCTCTCAATTGGGAGAAGGAGTTGGATGCTGCGGAAATCGCCCTTGTGCGCTGGGACGGGAAGGCTGCGGTGCTGCTGCGCCCGCGCAAGGCTGCCGCCATGAGTGGAGTGGAGGATAATCCGTACCGGGGCTTCATCCAGGCCTTGTATGGAGAGGCTTTCGCCCTGCCGGACGACTCCTGCCGCGCCGTCGTGTGCGGCTGGTACGCCATCGGCAGCAGGGAGGCCGTGGAAGAGCTTGTCCTGCGAGAAGAGATCAACAAAGACAGCCTCTGGCCCGGGAAGGCCAGCCATTTTGTGCTGTATTATTCGGGATATTATATGGTCTGGAACAAAAAAGGAATGAAAATATGGAATTCAAGTCTGTAAACAAACTCATAGAGAAGAGCATCAAGGAGAACTGGGACCGCGACGCCCTGTCCAACTACCAGGGTGCAACCCTCAGATACAGGAATCTCGCGGAGCGCATCCGCTATCTTCAGATCGCATTCGAGCAGTGCGGGCTCAAAAAGGGCGACAAGGTGGCCCTCTGCTCCCGCAACCAGGCCAACTGGGGCGTGTGCTTCCTGGCCTCAATGACTTATGGTGCGGTGCCGGTGCCGATTCTGCACGAGTTCAAGCCGGAAAATATCCATTACCTTGTCAATCATTCGGAAGCCAAGGTCTTCTTCGTGGACGAGGTCATCTGGGAAGGCCTTTCCGAGAGCGAGATGCCGGGTCTCGAAGTGATAGTGCAGATGAATACCCTCAATTTCATCTATTCCCGCAGTGCCAATTGCGTGGAAGTCAGGGAAAACCTTACCAGGACATTCAAGAGCCTGTATCCGGAAGGATTTAGACCGGAGGATGTCAGCTATGTGGAGGACAAGCCGGAGGAACTGGCGCTTATCAATTATACCTCAGGCACTTCCGGCTTCTCCAAGGGTGTGATGATCCCGTATAGAGCCCTCTGGTGCAATATCTGGTTTGCGGCCAATGTGGCTGAGCCGCAGATGAACTGCGAGTCTGAAGTCGTGGCCATGCTCCCGTCCGCCCACATGTACGGGATGATGTTCGAGTTCCTCTTCGAAATGACAATCGGCGCCCATGTCCACTTCCTCACCCGCACCCCGAGCCCTAAGGTGATAATGAAGGCATTCTCCGAGATCCATCCGGACATCATCATAGCCGTGCCTCTCATCATCGAGAAACTCTACAAGAGCCAGATAAAGCCTGTGGTGGACCGCAACAAGGCTTTCATGCGGATACCGATCCTCGACCAGTTCGTCCTCAAGAAGATACGCAATGCCATGATCGATGCTTTCGGCGGACGCTTCGAGGAGGTGATCCTGGGCGGTGCGGCGTTCAACCCCGAGGTCGAGAAATTCATGCGCAAGATCCATTTCCCGTTCACGGTAGGCTACGGCATGACCGAGTGCGCCCCTCTCATCACTTACGCGAAGTGGTGGAAAGCCCGCAGGGGCTCCTGCGGGATGGCCATCAACGGTTGCAAGATCCGCATCGATTCCAAAAATCCGCACAAGGAGCCAGGTGAGGTGCAGGTCAAGGGCGACAACGTCTTCCTCGGATACTACAAGAACAAAGAGGCCACACGTGCCGCGTTCACCAACGACAACTGGTTCAAGACCGGAGACATAGGGGTGATTGACAACGACGGCTACCTCTACCTTCGAGGCCGCTCCAAGTGCATGGTGCTCGGCCCGTCGGGCCAGAACATCTACCCCGAGGAACTCGAGGCCGTGATCAACAATGTCACCTATGTCATAGAGTCCCTGGTGGTCGAGGACAAGGGTGGGCTCACAGCCCTGATCTACCCGGACTACCATCAGGCCGAGATGGACGGCATGAGCGGTGAGGAACTTGAGTCCAGGCTCAGCTCGGGCCTCCCGGAGATCAACAAACTCCTGCCGGCTTATGCCCAGATCCGCAAGATCGAGTTCATGCCTGAGGATTTCGAACGCACGCCTAAGAAGAGCATCAAACGCTACCTCTATCAAAGAAACAAATAATGAACAGGTTCGACGAGAAATACATAGCCATGGCCGCCATCTGGGCCGGAAATTCCTATTGCAAGCGCCGTCAGGTCGGAGCCCTGCTCGTCAAGGACAGGATGATCATCTCCGACGGCTATAACGGCACCCCTTCCGGGTTTGAGAACGTGTGCGAGGACGAGAACGGCATCACGAAACCGTATGTGCTGCACGCCGAGGCCAACGCCATCACGAAGGTCGCCAAGTCCGGCAACAGTTCCGACGGCGCGACGCTCTATGTCACAGCATCCCCATGTATAGAGTGCTCGAAACTCATCATACAGGCCGGGATAAAACGGGTTGTATACAGGGACGAATACAGGCTCACCGACGGGGTGGAACTTCTCCGCAAGGCCGGGGTGGAAGTGGAAAAAGTAGATTGAGAACATGAAGAACGCATCATCAATAATAGTGGCGGCGCTCGGAATTGCCGTGGGCGTGCTTGGCGTGCTCACGGTGCAGAGCATCTCAAGGCGATCCCACCGCCTTGATGCCGGCGGAGCCGGCTGGAGGAAGGTGGACCTTGTGCTCAAGTGCATAGACGAGAACTATGTGGACACCGTAGACCACAAGAAAGTGACTGACAAGGTGGCCTCGGCGGCGCTTTCCGCGCTCGACCCGCATTCGGTCTACATGCTTCCGCAGACCCTTGAGTCCACGGAAGAGAGCCTTGCCGGCAACTTCGACGGGATAGGCATACAGTTCAATGTCCCCAACGACACGGCTGTGGTGATAGAAGTCATCCCCGGCGGGCCTTCCGAGAAGATCGGGCTAAGGCCCGGGGACAGGCTGCTGAAAGTGGACTCCACCAATATAGCCGGAGTCAATTTCCCTCAGGACAGCATGGTGCGGCGCATCAAGGGCCGGGCAGGCTCCAAGGTCACGGTCACGGTGCGCAGGGGAGGGGAGGACATACCGTTTGAAATCACCCGCGGCAAGATTCCGACACACTCCGTTGACGCCGCCTTCATGGTGGACGACACCACAGGGTATCTGAGGCTCTCCAAGTTTTCACGCACATCCGACACTGAGGTTACCAGATCCGCACTAAGCCTGCTCTCTTCGGGCATGAAGAGCCTCGTGCTGGATCTGAGGGACAACTCCGGCGGTTTTCTCGATCAGGCGCTGAGCCTTTCCAACATGTTCCTGCATAAGGATGAACAGATCGTATATATGCAGGGGGCGCATCGCAAGCGACAGGATTTCAAAGCTGACGGAAACGGGTTCATGCAGGATATCGGGCTTAAACTTCTTATCAACGAAGGGACGGCATCTTCGAGCGAGATTCTCGCCGGCGCCCTGCAGGACAACAGGAGGGCAACCATAGTGGGACGCCGCTCATTCGGCAAGGGCCTTGTGCAGGAGCCGTTCTATTTCAACGACGGTTCCGGGATGCGCATCACAGTGGCGCGCTTCTATACGCCTTCGGGCCGGTGCATACAGAAGCCTTATTCAGAGGACTATGATTATGAGATTTATCGTCGCTATGATGAGGGCGAGATGGTCACCGCCGACAGCATGAAGGTGGAGAACGGAGGCATCCTCCCGGATGTGTTCGTGCCTGCGGACACCACGCGCGCCGGGCAGTTCTATGTGGCATGCAGCCGCAAGGCCACAGCCATGCGTTTCGCCTCGGCGTTCTTCGACGCACACAGCGCGGAACTGTCGGAGATCGATGATTATTCAGAGCTGCTCGGATATCTGGACAGTGCTGTCACGGAGAAACGATTTCTTGACTTCGCCAAGACGAAGGACGGCATAGCGCCTAAGGCTGGGGAGTGGGAGGTAGAAAGGCAGTATATCATGACTCAGGTGCGCGCCCTTGTGGGCCGCTACTCCAAACTCGGGGACAACGCCTATTATCACCTTTTCCTCCAGACGGACAAGACTTTCCAGGCTGCGATGCGAAATTAAAAACAAAAGCGAATGACAGTACTGATATGCCTCATGGCGGTGATAATCATCACCTGCGTCCTGCTCAACAATGCCTCGCTCAAGATTGGAATGCCGGTCCTGCTGGCTTTCATCCTGCTTGGTATAGTGTTCGGAAACAACGGTCTGTTTCCCGTGCATTTCGAGGATTACTCTTTCGCGGAGAACATCTGTACGGTCGCGCTTATTTTCATAATGTTCTATGGCGGATTCGGCACCCGCTGGGAGTCGGCCCGCTGTGTGGCTCTGCCGGCCGGTCTTCTGGCAAGTCTCGGGGTGTTCCTGACGGCGGGGCTGACCGGACTTTTCTGCCACTTCGCCTTGCGTTGGGGCTGGGTGGAGAGTTTTCTCATGGGGTCGGTGGTCAGTTCCACTGATGCGGCCTCGGTATTCTCGATACTGCGTTCGCGAAAGATGGGGCTCAAGAACAATTCGGCCCCGATGCTTGAGGTGGAGAGCGGGTCCAACGACCCATGCTCCTATATGCTCACCGTCATAATGCTGTCGATAATGACAGGCGGGGGCACAAGCTTCGGCAAGGTGGCATGGATGCTCTTCTCCCAGCTTGCTTTCGGGGCCGGTCTGGGAATCCTGATAGCCAAGGTGGGGATATGGGCGTTGAAGCGGATACACTTCCCGACATCCGGGTTTGACTCCCTGTTCATCCTGGCCATAGCCCTGCTGTCCTATTCTGTCCCCTCGCTTATCGGCGGCAACGGCTATCTGAGCGCATATCTTGTGGGGATAATGCTCGGCAACGCAGAATTCCCGGGAAAACGCAACCTGGTGAGTTTCTTTGACGGGGTGACGGGCTTGATGCAGGTGCTGATCTTCTTCATGCTCGGCATGCTGGCCAGGCCGTCGCTGATGCACAAGGTGATACTTCCTGCCTTGGGGATTTTCGCATTCATGCTTCTGGTGGCGCGGCCTGTTGCGGTCAGCGCCATACTCTCCCCGTTCCGCAAGTACGGGTTCAGACAGCAGATGTTCATCTCGTTCGTGGGCTTGCGCGGGGCGGCATCTATCGTGTTCGCGATCTTCGCCACTGTGGGCAACAATGCTCTGCACAATGACATACTCAATGTGGTGTTCTGCATAGTGCTTCTTTCCATATCGATTCAGGGATTCCTTCTGCCGCTGGTGGCGCGGAAACTTGATCAGATTGATGATGAATCGGATGTGATGAAGACCTTCAACGATTTCTCGGAGGAGACCGATCTTCATTTCAGCAAGATAGTGATCAGTACGGACAATCCATGGAAAGACATGAGCATAAAGGAGATAGGTCTGCCGAAAAATATCCTCTTCTGTATGCTCATGCGTCCTGACGGGACGTCAGTGGTGCCGCGTGGGGACACTGTCCTGCATGAGGGGGACAGCGTGATTATGTGCACCAAGGCTTTCCGTAGCGACTCCGGCTTCCGTCTGGTGGAGCAGGAGGTGTCCAAGTCGAGCAGCCTTGTCGGCATGAGCATCAGGGAGTACAGCGAGTCCGGGCACAATCAGGTGGTGCTGATAAAGCGCGGCACCGCAAGCATCATCCCCAACGGCGGCACCGTCCTCTGCGAGGGTGATGTCATGTTCCTGAATATGGGGAAGTAGACGGGCCGCTCAGAATCTGAGCCCTATCCCTATCTCTGCATCAAAGCGGCGGAAGTTCACGGTCGATGCTCCGGCATAGAGCGAGATACGTGAGAAATTGAGCAGCGTGCCCAGTTCTGCTGCCAGTCCCCCTGCGGATTTGTCCTCCACCTTGGCCCAACGGCTGTCCACATCCTCCCATGCGAGTATCCTCCTGCCATATCCGGCTCCGGCGCAGGCCGACAGCCAGCCGTTGAGTCTGAGCAGAGCCCCGGCGGTAACGCTCATCCTTGAGGTGCGGCTCTCTCCATTGGTCCAGATATATCCGTCTCCAGAAGTGCCGTCGGAACGGCAGGTATAGGCATGGCCTGAAAGAGTGAAGTTGCTTCTGAACTTGACATAGCCTCCTGCCTTGCCGGGCTGCCAGACCAGCATCAGCCCGACCGGAAAGTCCGGTGCCCCGGCTGTCAAGAGCGCCGAGATCCCGACGGGTTTCCTTTTTGGCGTGTCTGAGGCCGTGGCGGGAGACGGGACATAGACTATGGAGTCCCTGACCACAACCTTGCTCTGGAGCGGGCGGTGAGCTTCAAGGGTCATCTCGTAGACAGTGGCCGATTCTATTGGGATGTCGAAGCGGTAGTCGCGGATGATACCGTAGTTCTTGTGTCGTATGGTGATTTTCCTCACTCCCTCTGGCACATAGACCCAGGTCTCTCCTATCTCCTGCTTGACTCCGACGATGCCCATCACGCCCACATCGAAATCGAAGTTGTCGTCAGGGATGACAACTTTTATAAGCGCGGCTTTGCGGCCGTTCTGGTCAATCATGGGATAGTTGCTGCGGGCGTCCAGGTCCCAGTCCAGTTTGCGGAACGACACCACTTTGAAGACGGTGCTGTCTTCCTGGGCAAGGGCGGTGGCGGCATACAGGAGCGCAAGCAGCAACAGTGCGATTCCTCTTTTCATGTGCTAGAAGTTATAAGGTCCGATGACTCCGAATTCCTTGTCCGGCGAGTCCTGCCATGTCCTGACATGGATCACCGGCCGGTGATAGTCCCTCAGGTCCACAAGGATGAACAGATAGCCGCTGTCGGAGTATGTGGCGGAGAAGTATTCCTGGCGGATCTTGATGCCGAAGAGCTGTTCTCCCTTGCCGAGTTTCATGACCTCGCAGTCGGAGAACTGGATGTTGATGTACTCCTGGCTGGCGAACACCTTGCCCAACTGCTTGATGTAATTCTCTTTATTGTGTCGGGTCAGGGTGACGTAGCGGTTGTTGCCGTACTCGTTGGGCCCCTTGACATTGCGCAGCACCCGTCCGGTTATGATCAGGGCGTCGTCATCGAATATGGAGGCTATGTAGTCCTGCCGTTTGAGGGCGTAGGCGGTCTTGTAGTTTTCCAGGAAGTCTATGAGGATGAGTCTGGCCTCCTCGGTCCAGCCGTCCATGGAGATGATGTCACGTACCGTGTCGGAAGAAAGGGCGAATGTGAGGTTGCTTATCTTCCCGTCGCGGTCGAATGTGAACACCACGTCCTCCACGAACTCGCGCCTGTTGCCCTTGAAAGAGAAGACCATAGGGACGCTGCGGCAGAAGACGTCGTCTCCGAGGGAGTAGAAGTCCAGTTTGTCGAAGTTGAGCACGCGGGCGTTGCCGTAGCCTATGAGTTTGAGGTAGGTGGCGTAGCCTTCTTCGGTGAAGAGTCCGCTGATATCCTGCCCGCTGCCGCTGATGCCGGCGCACACCTGTGAGACTGCGTCTTCGTAGTTTGAGGTGTACAGAACAGGTGCCAGACCGGCGGTGAGCGTGTCGGGGACGGTCTGGAATTCGTCCCTTGCCATGACGGACATGACTTTGCTCTTTACGTCCGAGAAGTCTATTTTGCGTGGTGCGGATCTGCGCGGCTCCGAGGACGGTCTTTCAGATGCTTCTTCTGTGGCTGTGGAGGCTGCAAATGCCTGCTCCACGGAACTGACCTCGCGAAAAAGGTGCTGGAGGTGGGACGGAGTGATCTCGTAGCGGATGCGGTACCGGTCTATCCTTGAATCCGGGCTGACCTCTATGAATCCCTTGCCGTCCTTGGCGGAGAGGATTCCGCTCCAGCGTTTGCCGTCGAAGAAACTGTAGTCTATGTTGCGGACCGGATGGCCTTTGTAGGTGAACGTGAGTTCGACGATCTCCTTGTTGTATTTGCTGGTCTTGTCGAACTTGACGTTGAGGCCTTCCAGGATGGAGTCCCTGCGGCTTTCAGCGTCAGCTATGGCGGCGGCGTCGAGCGGGGGAAGGCTGCGCAGCAGTGTGGCTGCCCAGGAGTAGTAGCGCAGTGCCACGTCGGTCTGGAATTTCTCTTCGGCGGTGAGGGCTATGTTGAGCATTTCTTTGACCTTGGCCCGGCGGTTGTCGAAGATCCTGCCGGCGTCGGACCTGCGGATATATCTGAGTACCGTCGTACCTGCATCCCCGGTGGTGGAGAGCATGTCGCATTCCCTGCCGAGGTCATCGCGATAGGTGCGGAGGACCGATGCCTTGACTGCGGCGGAGTAGGGGAGACTGACTGTGGCGGAGACTTTCACCGCCAGCGCGTCCAGGGCCAGGCTGTCCGCGATGCGCGCGTTCTGCGCATTCCCTTCTGCGCAGAGATATGCCTTGTCGGTCCGGATGTCTGATATGACTTGTGCCCGGCAGGTGCAAAGTACAGACAGGAGGCCTGCAACGGCCGCAATCAGTTTCTTCATTGTCCGATCCTCCTTAGGGCCTCGAATCTTGCCTGCTGGTCCTTGTCCATGGGGCCGGAGGTGTTGTCCAGGGCGGTTCTTATGCTGAGGGCGAGCCGGGTGGCCTGCTTCGGGTCGGCATCGCTTTCCGCGCAGTACCTGCCCAGTTCCTCGTAGGCGTCGAGTATATCGTCCCAGTCTTGTCTGGCATCTTCCCTGATGTCGGCATAGGCTTCGAGCAGGCTTTCCGGATCCATGTTTCCTGTTCTGATCTGGGCGAGCCTCCTGCCCGTCCGGTCGTAGAATTCGCAGCTTCCGCCTGATATGGCGGCGGAGATGTCGTCAGTGAGATAGAACAGGTCGTCGAACACAGGAGGGACAAGTTCCGCTCCCGTGCTGTCTATGACTCCGAACTTGCCGTCTCTTGACACTATGCCGGTGCCGTTGAGGCAGGGGGTTACGCTGTCATATTCCGGGATGCTGCCGGTTTGCACGCCGGACTGGCGGCAGCCTGCAAGGCAGAGAAGTGCTATTATGAGATCTGATGTCCTCATCAAGGCAAATATATCAATAAATCGCTATATTTGAAAGTATGGAAGATTCATCCTGTTTTTTCGATTCGCCCGAGCAGATTTCCGCCCCTTTGCAGGAGGCGGTGAGGCAGGTGTATGTCTCGCAAGGAGGCTGTTCGATGATAAGCCGCGCGGAGATCGGTGGCAGGCTCGTGGCACTCAAATCTTTGAAACCGGAGTATTGGGGGGATCCCGTGTCCGGGGCGCTGCTGCGCAAGGAGTATGAGCTGGGGAGGGAACTTGACCATCCGGGCGTCTGCCGCACTTTGGATTATGTCAACTTGCCCGGCCTTGGCGACTGCATCGAGATGGAATGGGTCGAGGGGGACACGCTGGAATCCCTGCTCGAAAAGCGGGAGAGAATCCCCGAGAAAAAGATACTGCTTGAACTTTGCGCCGCCCTGGACTATATCCACCACAAGCAGGTGATACACCGTGACCTCAAGCCGTCCAACATCCTCATAACCCGTAATGGACAGAATGTGAAGCTGATAGATTTCGGGCTTTCCGATGAGGACAGATCCACGATATTCAAGCAGCCTGCGGGAACCCTGGCATATTCATCCCCGGAGCAGAGGCGTGGGGAGGTTCTGGACAACCGGAGCGACATCTATTCCCTAGGGGTCATCATGGAGCGTATGGGGAAATATCCACGTGTGGCGGCCAAGTGCACAAGGGACGACAGGGAGCAGCGCTATGCCAGTGCCGCTGAGGTCAGTTCAGCCATTACTGGACGGCGCAGGATGATTGCTGTCACGGTTGCAGGGCTTCTTATCGCTTTCTCGATTTTGACCGCCGCCCTGATGCCTGAGGTGCGTTCGTATTTGAAGAAGGCCCAGCTTGAGCGGGTGCTTGAGCGGTTGGGATCAGATATTGAGGAGCGGGCTTACTGAGATTCTCCCCCCCCTATGATTTCCAGCCTGTTAAGTCCTTCTGTCGCTCCGGCTATGTATGATGGAGTGTATTCCCCGCTGCGGAGGATTCTCGGTATGAGCAGGGGATAACCTATATAGAAGCAGGTGGCCATGAACCTGTCGTCAACCATGAGTTTTGAGTTCTCGGACTTCCGCACCACGAACTCGCCACCCCCGAGGTATTCGAGCTGGACGAGCCTGTCGGGGGCCCATCCGATCAGGATTTCAGCACCCTGCTCAAGGTCGGAAGACATTACTGATTTGGTGGAAAAAAAGCGTGACTCGAACAGATTGTCGTTTTTTATGTGCTGGCAGAATGAATAGAAGTTCTTGTTGCCGACATATCTGGACAGCACGTCGAGTGTGGACTGTCGCGGGACAGGCTTCATGGTCACATAGCCCCAGAGCCGTTTGAGTGTCGATGCGGAGATCACGTCGCCGGACTCGTGTTCGATTATGACGGAGAGGGCTTCGAAATCAGATGATGTCGCCAACCGTCTCCCGTATCTTTTTTCGACTTCCGTGAGCAGATAGCTCAACTCCGGAATAGTTTTTCTCAATTCTTTACCCATTTCAGCAAAAATAGACATAATGCTCCGCCTTGTCAAGTTCATTGGGGTTCATTTCAGTAAACGGCAACTTATTTTTTAACGATTACTTAAAATAACTTCTAAATGAAAAACGTATATTTGTTATCTGTATGAGAATCTGTAAGGTGATTGCCCCTTTGCTTCTGCTTGCCGTCTCCTGTACCGGGGACCCGGAGGCGTCCCTGCATCTGGCCCCGTCCGTGCTCGGCACGACATCTCGGGTGGACGGAGACGAGCTCGTGCTGACGTGCAGGCTTTCGCGTATGGACAATGTCCGCAGTTGCGGTTTTTTCTTCGGCCTTTCCGGAGGGGAGCAGAGGTTCATAGATGTCCCGGTAGAGGGTGGCAATTCTTTTTCTTGCCGTATACCGGATCTTACATTCGGTGTCAGGTATTGTTATAGGCCTTATGTCAGCGGCGGTGTCTCCGAACTTGAGCCGCGGACGGAGATCATAGAAATAGAGCAGCAGCTGCCCGGTGTAAGCACCGGGCAGCCCGTGATACTGAGCTCGACATCCGTAAGTGTATCATATTCTGTATCTGAGACATTCAGCGGCTCTTTGGCTGTGTGCGGCTTGTGCTGGTCAACTTCGCCGAATCCTACTATAGAGTTGAATACCAAGACGGTAGACAGTTCGGAATACGGGACCCGCACTGTGGAGATTCCGGGCCTTGTGCTCGGGCAGACCTACTATGTCAGGGCATACGCCATCAACGGAAAGGGCGTGGCATACGGGGAAGAGAGGAAGTTCTACATGCCTGTAGTGTTTGATGACAAAGTGCTTGAGGCGTATATGCTTTCCGTATGGGATGCGGATGCTGACGGTTACATCAGCGTTGAAGAGGCCGGGAAAGTGGAGGATATCGACATCTGCTCTGACAATCTGCATTCTCTTGGCGGGGTGGAACATCTTACGGCGCTGAGAAGGCTGAGCTGCACCGGCTCGTCTGTGTCAGACGGAAGGGGGAGCGGCGGTCTGGAGGCTGTCGTGCTGGAGCCCATGACCAGTCTGGAAGAACTGGATCTGAGCGGCAATGCCTTGACGACCCTTGAACTGGGGGACTTTCCTGCCCTGACTTCGGTCAATGTCTCCTGTAATCCGGTTACTTCCTTTGTGCTGCGCACGCAGACACGGGTACGGAGTCTGGACATTTCCAATACATCCCTCAACTATATCAGTTCTTCCATCCCCGCTGATGCGCTTGAGGAGCTGCACTGCGAGGGCAGTCCGCTGCCGCTTGATGATGTAGTGCGTAAATACCGCAGTCTGCGGCGGCTGTACGCCCGCGGCAAAGTCTCCGACCAGACGAGGCTGTATATTCTTGCCGGGCTTGAGGTTCTGGACTGTGCGGGAAGTCAGGTGACTGAACTTGACTTGAGGTATAGTCCGCAGCTCCGCTCGCTCAATGTGGACGGCTGTCCTCTTCGAAGCCTCAATCTGACCCTCAACCCGAAAGTCTCCTTTTTGAGTTGCCTTTGTGACGGGCTTGAGACTCTGTATCTTATGGAGGGACATGAAATTGACGGGATAAACAGGGGAGAGCGGAGATATATTCCGGAGTCTACAAAGATCATCTATGTCCCGGAGGTGGGGGATGCCGAGTTCAAACGCTACCTTACGGACAATTTCGATCAGGATTATGATTCTTTCATTTCTCTTCAGGAGGCTGCTGCTGTAAGTGACATAAATATAGATCCGGCCAAGTATACGAGAATCGCGTCGCTGGAGGGCATACAGATGTTCACTTCTCTGGAGAGACTGAGCGTGCCGGGGCAGTCCATTGAAAACCTTGCTCTTGAAGCCAATGCTGCCTTGAAGGTGCTGGTGTGCGACAGCAACCCGCTGAAATCCGTTGATCTGACAGGTAATGATGCGCTGAAGTCTCTCTATTGCCAGTCCACCTTGCTGACAGCTCTGGACTTGAGCGGAAACCCGGCTCTGGAGGAGGCGTATCTGTCCCGTTCTCCGCTCAAGACTCTTGATTTGAGCGGAAATCCTGCCTTGAAGGTGCTGGACTGCTCCAATGCCGCTCTGGAGTCTCTGGACATAAGTTGCTGTCCCTTGCTGAAGACTCTGGACTGCCGTGGCAACCCCTCTCTCTCATGCGTGTCCGTTGCCTTGGGCCAGACCACCGAGATACTCAAGGACGAGCATACGGCTATAGTTTACAAGTAAGGTCAGTTCCAGCCTTCGATCTCTCCGCCGATGTCTATCCGTACCTTGTCCGGATCTGCGTTGAGGGTGATGACGGCGTTGTGCTGGAAACCGGTCTTGAAAACGAAGCGGGTCTCGAGAAGATAGGACACGTCGCCGGTAAGGACTTCGATCAGCGGCTGTTTTTTCTCGATGCGCTGAGGCACTATTATGGCCGAGAACGTGTCAGGGCCGTCCTTGCGCATCGTGATGCTGTGCGTGACGGCATTGCGCCTTTTCTCGACAGCACCGTTCTCGAGGTCTATCAGCGCATCCGTAACTGTCCCGTGAACCAGTACGCTGATGTCATCTGGCAGTTCTGTACTGAAATCCTTGCCTTTGACCAGTTTTATCACAAGCCGGCTCATCCTGTGGCTGAAATCCAGACTTACGACATCCGGATACTTGACTCCCTCGCTCTTGGCCCAGAGGAAGTCTGACATCTCATAGCCTCCCGGGGTGCCGCCCTCGCGCGGGGTGGACTGGTCCTGCTGTACGCTGAATCCGTAGCTGTCCGTCGAGTTTGGGGCTCCGTAGGGGTAGTAGCCGTAGACATCGTATTTCATCCCCTTGTCCCAGAATACTTTGGGACTTGCTGTCCAAAGGCTGCCGTCGAAAGTGAGGGCGGCGTTGTCCGCAGCATTGCCGGAAATCATAAGAGGCAGGGCAACGCCCGAACTGTACTCTGTCATATACAGTCCGGTTACGTCCCCGCTCTCAAAAGAGGCTCCGCTTACCTTGGCCTGCCCAGGATATCTGAGGTTGAACCGGACGGAGAGTTCGTCCTTTCCGGTCTTGGAGCAGGCTGCGGCGAGCAGGAGCAGTGACAGATATAGTAATTTTTTCATAGTTGTTGACTATTTGATTGATGGGCGTTTGCCGACCATGACCGGGGCGTGCCGGTCTGTAGCGGCAGGGGTGCTGCCTTCGGAAAGGCTTGATGATGTGACCGTCGGCCGCCCGTCTATATTGTCGAGGGCTACAAAGTCCTCGAAACTGAATTCTTCGCCGGCGTAAGACTTTATCCTGCGGACTATCAGCTCACGGCTGATGGTGCTGTAGTACGGGATGCAGTTGTTCATGCAACTGTTGTACTCCGAGCGGAAGACTCCGCGCGAGTGCATGAACCCTCCTTCGTATATGTCCACGAAGTCCTTGTATTTCTCGTGGAAGAGAAGGTGGCTCCAGCTGACCCCTCCTATGTTGCCCGAAAGTGACAGGTTGCTGAACCAGCCTTTCTCGAATGCTTTCAGAAGATCCCAGTACGAGTTGCAGCAGGCGTCTATGTAGGCATTGTGCACAATGTACTCCTCTCCGAGCTTGCCGAAGCCGTGTCCGCCGGCCTCATGCTGGATGATGCCGCGGAAGTCATAAGGGTAGGCGCGGCTGCTCTTCGGGCAGTAGCTGATGGCAGTGCCGTCATCGAAGAGGTATGTCGTGCCGCCGTATTCGGCTGTGTTCGTAATCATCACTGTAAGTGTTTGAGCAAGATTCCCCTCATTTACGGTCGGGGCCTTGAGAGCGTATCTCAGGATCTCCAGAAGGTCGTCCGTCCCGTTTCTCCCTCCGAGCACGCCTCCGTCTTTGGCGGTGGTGTTGAAGCGGTTGTAGACTATGGTGTTGACTCCGCCTATCCCGGACTCCGGGGAGACTACTATCCCTGCATAGACGTTGAAATACTCCTTGTATGTCCTGTACGGCTCGATGCTGAAGAAATGCCCGGCGGCTTCGTTGATGTCAGCGAGGAGTTTCCCCTCGGAGATGTCCTTGGCGCTGTATCCGTCACCGAGCAGGACCATGTTGATTCCAGGGCCTTTGCTGGCGGTCTGGAGGGTCAGTATCTCATCTTCAGAATGGTCGAAGTCGTATTGGGACACTTTGCATACCGTGCGGTAATCCTTGTCCTTGAGTTTGAAAACAACCTCTCCTTCACGTGGTGCCCCGGACGGCTTCTGCGAGAATTCAAGGCTTATGCTTGACTTGCCGCTGCCCTCGGACTGGCTGAGGCTCACCCAGTCGGGTTTGCTCTCGACTGTCCAGTCTCCTTCGGAATAGAGCACAAGGTTGCGCGTGGCTTTGCTGTTGAGGGCGCTTAGCATGGCAGGGCTCACGGAAAGGTTGCGGTAGGCGGAGATGCGCTTGAACTCGTTCCATCCCGGGGCTGTCCTGTATTGGGCCACTGCCGACTCCGGCACCTCGACTGTGAAGTTCTCCTTGGACACGCCGTCGAACGCACCGTTCATGATGTATGGAGGTATCTCGCTCTTGCAGACGATACGGCCGAGGTTGAAGCAATTGTAAAACGCTCCGTCCTTTATGACCTCAAGGTTTGCGGGGAGGACAACCGACTCGATTCCGCTGTTCACGAAAGCGTTTTTCCCGATGCTCACGACATCTTCAGGTATGAACAGGGTTCCGCTTAGCCTTTCTGTACCATAGAAGGCCTCGTCGCTGATGATCTGGAGTCCATCCGGGAGTGCTAGCCTCCCGCTGAATTTGCTGTTGCTGAATGCGCCGCTTCCGATGGACAGCAGGCCCTCGGGAAGCACAAGCTCCCCTGTAAGGCTTGTACTTCCGAAAGCATAAGAACCGATAGAAGTGAGGTTGTCCGGAAGGGTGAGAGATCCGTCAAGCCCGGAGCAGGAGCCGAATGCGTTTGAAGCTATTGCCGTCAGCCCGTCAGGAATCGAGAGGCTTCCGCTAAATCCGGAACAGCTGCCGAAGGCATGTTCGCCAAGATGCCTGATCCCCTCCGGGAGATTGAGGCTGCCATACAGGCCGGTGCAGCTGTAAAAGGCGAAACTGCCAATGTGCTCAAGATTTTCCGGAAGCAAAAGCTCGCAGGTGAAGCCGCAGTTTTGGAATGCGTTGTCCCCGATGTACTTGAGGCTCATCGGGAGGGTGATGCTGGTGAGAGAGCGGCACTCATAGAAAGCTGTGGCCTCTATGCTTGTGACGCCTTCCGGGATGATCAGGCTTCCGCTGAGGTTCTCGCAATTGCCTAAAGCATACTGCCCGATTTTCGTGATGCTGTCCGGCAGGATGAGGTGGAGCAGGGTATTCTTGTCTGACAGGGCTGAACTTGGTAATTCGCCCGCCTCGTTGCCGTTGTACCAGTAGTCTGTATTGAAGCCGGATTCAGAGTATTCCAGGGAGCTGCTCCCGCAACGCGCTATGCTCACTTCCTTGAGGTTGAGGCTGCTCAGGCTGGTCATCCGATATTTCATCACGGCGAAGTCCCTTGCGTTGATGGCGCCTGTGAGTTTGAGATTCTTGACTTTGGAGGCTTCTTTGCCTGCGGTTTTCAGGCATTCGTCCAGCGTGCCGGCCGTCTCCACATTGACCACGATGTATTCTTTGGCCGTGCCGTCGTGGGAGACGGGATCGTTCTCCCATTCTGTGATGCTCTGGCCCGCAAGGGTGAATTCAAAGTCCCCGTCGGGCTTCTTGTTCACGCTGATGGTGAAGTTGTGCTGCTTGCCCGAGCTGAGCTCTGTCGTTTCCTCCCGGCTGAACTTGTAGGTCCTGCCGTCCACGCTGATGGCGAGAAGCTGTGCGCCTGCGGCGATCTGCTGAGGGGCGACCACGGCCCGGTATTCGTCTCCCTTGATCTGCGGGATGATGTATCCTGTCCCGGCGTCCCCGGTGGCATGCACCTCGCCTGTGGCAAGGTTTGCGCTCGCCTGGAGTCTGGCTCCGGTGACCAGCACGTTCTTGCCGGCCGATGCCCATTCGCCGTCGGCAAAGCCCTCCCCTTCGGTGAGGGAAACTTTTATCCCGGCCATCCTGTGATGGAAGGATATCTTGATGAGCTTGTCCGTCGGGGCGACATCGGTCACCTTGCCCCAGAGGAAGTCGGACTTTTCGTAGCCCCCAAGTTCTCCGTCCCTCGGGGTGGAGCGCTGGTCGCTGCTGACGGTGAATGTGTAGTTGTCCACATCTCCCACGCTACCGTAAGGGTAGTAGCCGTAGACGTCGATGTGCGTCTGCTTGTCTTTCCAGTAGATGTCCTTTGCGGGAACCCATTTGTAGGAGGCCTCGTCGAATGTATGCTTGACATTGTCGGCCCTGTTGCCGCTGCTGCGCAGTGCCCCCGGGGTGGAGCCTTCGTAGTCGACGATATAGACTCCGATCTCGTCCTTGTCCGCAAATCCGCTGTCATTGGCCCTTGTGAGGTAGACTTGGTCAATCTCGCCGCCGAGACTGATCTTTCCGCCGCTTTCTTCTGGGATTCCAGGCTGCGAAAGGGGGTCGCTCAGACCGCAAGAGGTGAGTGCGAGCGCTGCTGAAAGTGCTATGAGAGCTTTTTTCATTCTACAGGTCCTCCGAAATCTTCGCCTGCGTCTTCCCACGGGTCCACCCCGATGTAAATCCCTTCTCCGATGCGGTTGACCACTATGGAGCAGCGGTGTATCTTGCCGGACTCCAGTGTGACACTTGTTTTGCGCTTGTATTCTTTATTGCCAAGCTTTATTGTGACGAGTTCGCTGTCCTCAATTATCTGCGGGGGAACCAGGACCCTGAAGTTTCTGTCTGAAGTTTTGAACGGGATGACGGTGTTCCTGCCGCCGTTTGCGCTGATGCTGCCGTCCTCGAGACTGAAGCTTGCGGATGTCATAAGCCCGTGCAGGCTCACCTGGGCGTTTTTCAACTCTTCGTCGTTCCAGCCGGTCCCGGCTTTGAGGGAGACCTGTATGCAGCTCATGACATGTCTTAAGTTGAGGACAACAGGATCGGAGGTCGGGGCTATGTCTTCCGCTTTGCCCCAAAGGTAATCAGAAGCTTTATAGTCTGCTTCGCTGCTCTGGTCCTGCAGGGCGTTGGCCTTGACAGGCTGCAGGGCGTCGGTGATCATTTCTCTATGGGGGAAGTAGCAGTAGAAGTCGGCCCGCGTCTCGCTGTCAAGCCAGTAAAAATCCTGGGCTGACTTCCATTCGCTCCCGCTGAAAGTGAAGCAGGCGTTGTCGATGTGGTTGCCTTTTGATTTGAGTTGGAGAGGCCGGTTGACCAGATATATTCCGACCTTGTCTCCCGTCTCGAAGGCGTCGTCGGTGACCTTGGTGAGTGAGGTGGCTATCCTTATGGGGATTCTGTCTTTGGCAGGCCCGTCATCAGGTGCAGTCTTTCCGCAGGATACAGCCGATACTGCAAGGATGGCCAATGTCAGAATTACGGGTCGCTTCATGTTGATTTTCTGTCTCTTTCCAAATATGACGCTAAGATAAAAATAAACCCGTCATGAATCAAGTCCATAACGGTTCATTTCATTGGCGCTTCAGCGGCCTTTGTATCTGAAGCCGACTCCCTCGTCAGCGTAGATGGTCTCAATCTTCTGCCCCTCCGCCAGATAGACAACTTCCAGCTCGGGCGAGCTCCGCAGATCAAGTACCTTGAGTTTTGGGTTGCCGGACACATCGAGGGTAGAGAAACTGTTGAGTCCGCACTCCAGATATTCGAGTTCGGCGAGGGCTGAAACGTCAAGGGCGGTGAGGCAATTCCCGAACACGTCGAGGTATTTCAGGCAAGATCCGGAGGGGAACGTGATTTGCGGGAGGGATCCGTATCTGCATCTCAATTCTTTGATAGAAGAGGGGATTGAAATCCTCTCGACGCTCGAGAAACTGCACTCAAGAGCCTCAAGCCTTGAGTTGTATCTGAAATCCAGTTTAGTGAGCCTGCTTCTGGTATCCGGCGTTCCTGAGCATCGGATGTTTTTCAGATTGCTCATGTACTGCACTCCGTCAAGGGTTTTTATTCTGGTGGTCGTGACGCGGATGTCTTCTATTGCCAGGGCTTCGGAGAGTTCCAGCCTGCCGTTGCGGTCAGTGTCGAAGTGAAGCAGGAGCGAGTCCCGGAAGTTCTCGTCACTTATGGTGATCCCATCGGCACCGGGCGGTGGCAGTGGCTCCGAGGGGTCATCGTCCCCGCTGTCAGGAATCTGGGAACTGCTTATGCTGATGGTGAACCAGTCAATGGCTGAGCGGATCTCATTGCTCGAGTTTCCGGCTGTGGCACAGTAAACGTATCGTCCTTCTTCCATGCTGTCCAGTGTCAGGCTGAAAGTCAGGCCGGACAGAAGGGCCGGGCAGTATTTCATTGTGGTTTCCGAGAGTCCTATCATGAAACCGGTCCTCTCCACTCCGTGGCTGGAGTTGAGTCTTGCCGTGAGCCTTGCCACAGGAGCGGAGCCGTCACCGTAGACATTGCTGGACACGGAGGTGAACTCCGGCACCACGTATGGCTGCGGCGAGTCGGACACCCCTGAACAGGATACCAGCAGGGCAATCAGCATCAGTATGGGGAGACGGCGTTTCATGTCGGTGGGCAGGATCAATTTTGGCTCTTGCAAAAAAATTCATTGAACCAGACCCGGAATATGGGGTCCAAGATTTCCAAGGCTCCATCTTTGGAGTCAATGAATGACTTTGTTTCCAGAATTCTTTTGTTCCGGGTGATTGTAGTTAGATTCCCGAGTTTGAATCTTTTCCTTGTGATCTCTGAGTAAAGCATTTTCTCTCCGGAACTTATGGCTTTGAGCATTTCTCTTTGGCTTGTCGAAAGTTTCTCGACATCATTCATGAACATCGGGGCGTTTGTGTCAAGGATACGTCTGAATGAGCGGTCCATGATATCCCGTGTCACTTCTTTGGCGGTATCTGACCATACAAAGAAGCTCATCTGCTGGAGATACCAGGAATGGCAATCTGTTTTGTCGCATATTTCTTCTGCAAATGATTCATCGATAGACTTCCCTGTCTTTTGGAATCCACCCATGATGAATGGAATCCAGTCGGATTTCGGAATCTTCCCCAGAAACATGGTCTCTGAAAAACGGTAAAACGGCTTCTGCGAATCACTGAAAATTTCCATCATCATGTGCTTCTTGCTCCCATAGAAACAATAAGAAACATGCTTGTGGTTTTGCCATGCAGCCCGCATCTTCCCCTCAAGTCCAGCGTAGCCGTCCATCTCGGCAAGTTGCTGAAATTCATCTATACAGACGATTATTCTGACCCCTTTGTCTGATGCGATTTTTTCCGGAAGGTCAAGGATTTGGGCATCATTCTTTTTCAGAGGATCATGCCGGAAGTCTATGGAGACAATGTCGTTCAACCCGTCAGATATTGTGAATCCCGGAATTATTCCGCCAAGATACTTTTTTGCGTCGCTCCAGACCTTTTCGATTTTACTGCTTGCACAGGATATCACTGCCGAAGCGAATCTTGAATAAAATTCTTCAATGCTGTCAATACTGAAAGCATCGAGATAACATACTCTTATATCTGATCTCTCCGTGGTCAGTTCATCCATCGCCATCTTTACGAGGGAGGATTTTCCCCATCTTCTCGGAGAGATCAAGGCTACATTGATGCCGGAGGACAGCATCTGCTTGAGTGAAGCGCGTTCTGATACCCGGTCAATAAAATTTTCATTTGTTGCAAGTGTGCCATACTGGAAAGGGGACTCTACCATAATCGTTCAAGTAATGTTGTTTGCGTACAAATATAGCAATTATACATAAATGTATTATACATCTATGTATAATTTCGACCGGAGGTGTCACTGCGCGATGAACTCGTAGATTATGTAGCCTCCCTGTTTGGGTGCGGCATCGGCTTTCATGGAGAATCTGGAGAGTCTTGCGGCCCTGATGGCGAAGGAGCGCAGGCAGCGGTCTTCGGATGAGGCGGATTCGTCCACTTTGGCGGCGATGACCTGACCTTTAGGGTTGACCGTAATCAATACTTTTACCTGACCACCGCCCATGCAGCGGTAGGCTGGAATGGGGAGGCTGCTGGCTTTGCGCCCCGTCAGTTCGTATGAGACTACGGACGGGCCGCTGTAGTTCTGTGCCTTGCCCTGTCCTGACGGTTCTGATTTCTGGGGGAGGGAAGCATTGTTCTCATCGGGGATTTCGTAACCTCCCTTGAGCTCCCTCTGCAGCCGCTCGGCTTCCTTGTAGAGCTCGTCGGCATCCGTGCCCCTGTCGTCCTTGAGGGCTCCGCGGTCCACGGCGACATTCTTGACCTGCGATGCGGTGCTGCTCACCCCGTTGTCGGACAGGAGTTTCTGGAGTTTCTCACTGACGCTTTCCTTGAAAGCGGCTTCCTTCTGGAGACGGTCTATCTCCTGCTGCATCCTTTCTATTTCAGCTTCATGGTTGAAATCGATCACGAAACTGTCTTGATGGTGCATGGAATAGCCTATACCGGAGACGAGCAGGACTATCAGCACCGCGAGATGGATTATCACGGTGAGGTATAGTCCCGCCTTGTCTTCTTCCGGTATCTGCTTGAATTTCACTTGTTCTTGTCCTTCTCTTCCTTGAGGGACTTCTCGATGGTGTTGGTGATGATGTCAATCGCCACTTTGTTGTGTCCTCCCTGCGGGATGATGATGTCGGCATAGCGCTTGCTCGGCTCGATGAACTGGAGATACATCGGCTTCACGGTGCGCGAGTAACGCTCGATCACCCAACGGACATCCTTGCCACGTTCGGTGATGTCGCGGGCCATGACCCTCATCAGGCGGTCATCGTCATCAGCATCCACGAAAATCTTGATGTCCAACTGTTTGCGCAGTTCCTCACAGGTGAAGATGAGTATTCCCTCTATTATGATCACATCTCCCGGCTCTACTTCCACCGTCTCGGTCTTGGAACGCGAGCAGGAGATGTAAGAATATACGGGCTGTCTGACACTTCTGCCTTTTTTCAGTTCAGCGAGCTGGGCACACAAGAGTTCCCAGTCTATCGCGTTTGGATGGTCAAAGTTGTAGACTCTCTTCTCCTCGTCTGTAAGATCGCTGGAGTCCTTGTAGTAGGAGTCCTGAGGTATGACCACCACCTTCTCGTTTTTGAGCTTCTCGGTGATGGCCTTTACCACAGTGGTTTTGCCGGAGCCTGATCCGCCGGCTATTCCGATTACGAGCATGGTCTAATATTCTGCGTTCTTCGGGGTGCGCGGGAACGGTATGACATCGCGGATGTTCGCCATGCCGGTGATGAAGAGCAGGAGTCTCTCGAATCCAAGCCCGAAGCCGCTGTGAGGACAGCTGCCGAAGCGGCGGGTGTCGATGTACCATTCCAGGGTACGCCGGCTCATCTTGAGTTCGCTGATGCGGTTCTCGAGTTTCTGCAGGTCAGCCTCCCTTTCGGAGCCTCCGATGATCTCCCCGATCTTCGGGAAGAGCACGTCCATGGCACGGACTGTCTTACCGTCCTCGTTCTGTTTCATGTAGAAGGCCTTGATATCTTTCGGATAGCCTGTAAGGATGACAGGTTTGCCGAAGTGCTGCTCGACCAGGTATCTCTCGTGTTCGCTCTGGAGATCCACTCCCCAGTAGACAGGATATTCGAACTTCACACCGTCCTTGACGGCCTGCTCGAGGATCTTGATGCCCTCGGTGTATTCCAGACGCACGAACTCCGTGCCGATCACGCTCTTGAGCCTGTCGATGAGTTCCGGGTCGTAGCGGTCGTTGAGGAACTGTATGTCATCGGCGCAGTTGTCAAGGGCGTATTTGACGAGGTGCTTGATGAAATCTTCTGCGAGATCCATGTTGTCCTTGATATCGTAGAACGCCATTTCCGGCTCGATCATCCAGAACTCCGCGAGGTGACGTGGGGTGTTGGAGTTCTCCGCGCGGAAAGTCGGACCGAAGGTGTAGATCTCGCCCAGGGCTGTGGCTCCCAACTCCCCTTCGAGCTGTCCACTCACGGTGAGGCTTGTCTGCTTGCCGAAGAAGTCCTTGGTGTAGTCCGGCTCGCCCTTTTTGTTTTTAGGGACATTGTTCAGATCCAGAGTCGTCACCTGAAACATCTGGCCCGCCCCTTCGGCATCTGCGGCCGTGATGAGCGGGGTGTTGAGGTAAACGAAGCCTTTCGAGTGGAAATACTCGTGGATGGCAAATGCCATCTGGCTCCTGAGACGGAATACCGCTCCGAAAGTGTTGGTCCTTGGGCGCATGTGCGCAACGGACCTCAGGTATTCGAGTGAAGTGTCTTTTTTCTGGAGCGGATATCGCATCGGGTCGCATTCCCCGTAGATGACAATCTTGTCAGCCTTTATCTCGACCGCCTGTCCGCTTCCGACGGATTCCACAAGTTTGCCTTCCACACCGATGCATGCACCGGTGCTGATCTTTGCGAGCAGCGGCTCCGTCTCAAGGTTCTTGTCCACGACGATCTGCACATTCTTGATGGTCGAGCCGTCGTTGAGGGCTATGAATGCTATTTCCTTGTTTCCTCTTTTTGTCCTTACCCAACCTTTCGCAAGGACATCCTGGCCTGCGGGCATGTTGAGCAGGTCTTTGACTTTGGTGCGAAGTAATTCCATCTTCTTGGCTTGTGAATGACTTTTAAAAAAGCAGCCCTCATCAAAGGGGGCTGCTTCTATAATCTGGCCGCAGATTATTATTCTGCCGGCTTTCTTGCAGAGTACATGATCCTCAGTGCGGAGCACCTTCTGAGCTCCTGCTTGACATCGGTCACGATACCCATTCTGACATCCTGGTCCGCTCTGATGCTGATGGTCATGAACTGACGGTCAGCCTCACTCTTGGAGTCACGCTCAGCAGCCACGAAGTCACGGATTTCAGCTGTGGTCCTGAAAGAATCGTTGAGCTGGATACGTGCTTCTGTGCCGTACTGGGCCTGGAGGGACTTGATAGGGGTTCCGATATTGATGTATGAGTTGAGATCCTTCCTGACAAGTTTCGTGACCTCGGAAGCCTCAGGGATATTCACCATGACTTTGTTCTCGGTCTCACGCAGCTGCGTGGTCACCATGAAGAAGAACAAGAGCATGAAGACGATATCGGAGAGCGAGCTTGATGCGATTGCAGGGACGTCTTTTTTCCCTTCTTTCTTGAACATTGACATACTACAGTCCTCCTTTATCTTCTTTTACCAATATCCTTAGGTTCAGCCTCTGAAATGTTGGAAGGGATGGCCTTCTTCACAATATCCTGCTTCTCCTCGTCGAGGGCCACGAACTTGCATCCGTAGTGGCTCTGTGAGAATTCGTCGCGGAGTTCGTTGACCGCCTTCATCAGCTCATTCTGAACTGCAATGTACGCACGGTAACTGGTACCGCGGTCATTCTGAAGGGAAATCACACCCTTTGACACTGGATATGCTCCGAGTCCCTCGATTTCCTTGACCTCCTTCTCAGGGAGAGAAGGGTCGTTCAGAGGGTTGGTCAAGAAGTTCTTGACTTTATCCTTGACCTGACTCACATCAAGAACGTCACCTCCGGCAAAAATCCTATCCGCAGAGTTGATCCTCACAACGATGATGTTGCGGCGGTTCACCTTCTGGTCCTGTGCCTTCTGGTTTTCAGCCGGCATAGGAGGCAGACGACGCGCCAGACCTGTCTGTGTGCCCATGGTGGTGGTCATCAGGAAGTAGCACAGAAGCAGGAAGGCTATGTCCGCGGTAGAACTTGAATTGATTGCAGGTGTTTTCTTGCTGGACATAATGTTTATTTCCTATTGTTGATAGCCAGACGGATTTCACCGGCGATGATGGCCACGATGGCGGCTGCACCTGCGAAATACGTGAGGTTGAGCATGGTATCAGTAAGTTTGAGCGTGGAGACGGAATCCATCCCCTCCCTGCCGAATGCAGGGTGTGCAGGTGCCAGGAAATACGCTATGAGGACAACCACAGCGATGACTGCCAATGCGATTCCTCCTTTGACGAGGGACTTCGGATTGGCCTTCACGCTCATGATGCCGCCCAGTACAACCCAGGACACGAGTCCGAGGCCGACCATCGCGTATGCCCAGTAGATCAGCACGTCAGTGGCGCGCCCGTTGTCAGTCGTGAAGCCTGCAGAGAAGCCCCAGACGATGAGAGCGGCGCTGATGACGATGAGAACCACCATGCACCATTTGAACAATTTATTGAGTTTCATGATTGTCTGTTTGCAAAATTATTTCTTCTGGGAGTATTTCGTGAGTACATCCACGAGTGAGATTGAAGAATCCTCCATGTCGATGGTGATGTTGTCAATCTTGGAAAGGATGTAGTTGTAGAATACCTGAAGAATCATCGCAACGATCAAACCGCCTACGGTAGTGATAAGGGCGACCTTCATACCTCCGGCAACGACGTTAGGTGAAATGTCACCGGCAGCCTGGATGGCATCGAAGGCCTCGATCATACCGATAACGGTTCCGAGGAATCCGAGAGACGGTGCGAGGGCGATGAAGAGGGAGATCCATGAAAGTCCGTTCTCCATCTCGCTCATCTGTACTGAGCCGTAGGAAACGACGGTCTTCTCGACAACGTCAACTCCCTGATCGTAGTGGAGGAGTCCCTGGTAGAAGATGCTGGCTACAGGTCCGCGGGTGTTGCGGCATACGTCCTTGGCAGCCTCGATGCCGCCGTTGGCAAGAGCCTTCTCCACGTCAGCAAGAAGTTTCTTGGTGTTGGTCTTGGAGAAAGTGAGGTAGAGGATACGCTCGATGGAGAGAGCAAGTCCGAGGATAAGGCAGAGGATGATCAGGGACATGAACTCAGGACCACCTTCGATGAATTTGGTCTTGAGGGCCTGGTGAAGCGGAACCTCTGGCTGGGCGGCAGTGAGGTCAGCAAGGCTGGCAACCTCAGAAGCCGCAGGGGCTGAATCCTCCTGAGCGGAAGCTACATCGGCAGAGAAAGCCATCAGGCCGGCAACTGCCAAAAACATGAAAAACTTTTTCATAATGAACTTTAATAATGTATTAGTTGTAATAATTATTTTCTAATGTCTAAAATCAGCGCAATTTAGCAATTAAATTTCATTATTCAATATTTATTTTGAGATTTCGCCTTTCAGATTCCTCTCCAGAAGCTCTTTGACCTTGCTGTTGTCGCTGTAGCTTCCCATCAGGTAGAAGAGTTTGCCGAGGGCGCTTTCGGTGGTGGAGTCGTGTCCCGAGACCACGCCGGCGTCCTTGAGATGCCGCCCCGTGGCATAGAGATCCATGTTGACGTCGCCGCTAAGGCATTGTGTCACATTGAGGAGCACCTTGCCCATCTTGTCGGCTTCCCGGACTATCCGTATGAACCAGTCTTTGGAAATTGCGTTCCCGGCCCCGTAGGTCTCGAGGATCACGGCCCGCGTGCCGCTGCCAAGAAGGATGTCGCGTACCGCCTGCTCGGTGATGCCGGGATGGATCTTGAGGATCGAGACGCGGGTGTCGAGTTCCGTGTGTATGGTGAATGTCCTGTGGCCGCTCTGCGGGTAGTGGATGTAGGTGCTGTTGTACTTTATGCTGATGCCGGCCGTGGCAAGCGGCGGGTAGTTCGGGGAACTGAACGCATCGAAGCCGGTGGCGTTGATCTTGGTGCTGCGGTTGCCGCGCAAGAGCTTGGAGTTGAAGTATATGCAGACTTCCGGCACGATGGACCGGCTCTGGATGTCCCTCGCCGTGGCGATCTCCACAGCCGATATGAGGTTCTCTTTGCCGTCGGTGCGCGGCTGTCCCACGGGCAGCTGGCTTCCCGTGAAGATGACCGGCTTGTCAAGGTTGTCCAGCATGAAACTCAGGGCTGAGGCGCTGTAGGCCATGGTGTCCGTGCCGTGGAGGATCACGAATCCAAGGTATTCATCATATTTCTCCCGGATCAGAGTGGCAAGTGACTGCCAGAGCGAGGGCTCGACATCCGAGGAGTCGATGAGCGGGGAGAAACTGTAAGTGTCGATGTCCAGGCCGAATTTGCGCAGTTCCGGGACTTCTTCCATGAGGGCGCTGAAGTCGAACGGCTTCAGGGTGCCGTCGGTGGGGTCTTCCTTCATGCCTATGGTGCCGCCGGTGTATATGAGAAGTACGGCGGGCCTGCTGGCCTTTGCTTTCTTGAAAAGATTGAACATCATATCGCGAAGAGTTGTTTGGCGTTTGAGGTTGTGGCGAGGGCGACCTCTTCAGTGGAGATCCCTTTGCGTGCGGCGATGAACTCCGCGATGAGCGGCAGGTAGGCGCTCTCGTTGCGTTCGCCCCTGTGCGGGACCGGGGTCAGATAAGGGGAGTCCGTCTCAAGCAGGATGCGTCCAAGGGGAATCCTGCTGATGTCCTCTCCGATCCTGGACTTCTTGAAGGTGACGACCCCGCCGATCCCGACGTACCAGTCTCCGAGCCGTGAGAGTCTGTCGAACGTTTCATAGCTTCCGCTGAATGCGTGGAGGTTGCCCCTCAGGTGCAGATGGCGGCAGTCCTCCATGATGGCGAAGAAGTCCTCCGTGGCGTCCCGCAGGTGGATGTTGACCGGCAGATCCCACTCTGAAGCGAGTTCCAGCTGTGTGCGGAACGCCTCTTTCTGCTCTTCTTTGAACTCTGTGCCGAAGTGGTAGTCAAGACCGATCTCGCCTACGGCCACGGGGCCTCTGTCCTTCCACTGCATCAGGGCGTCAATCTCGTCCCTCCAGCCTTTGTCCACCGAACCGGGGTACAGACCGAGCATATTATATAGGAGGCCGGGATATTTGGAACTGAGCTCGTACATCCTGGTACGCTCTCTGGAGTCTATGTCGGCCTGTATCATGGCTGTCACTCCTGCCTGCTCCGCACGGCGGATCACCTCGTCTTCGCAGCCGAGGTAGGCCTCGTCGGAGTTGTGCGTATGAGTGTCGATGAATTCCATACGGTGCAAAATTAAACAAAAATGACATTCGTGCTACATCTCTGGAGCACATCGGTGCATATCAGGCCCTCAGTTTCGAGCAGGCAGACGGCGCGGGAGGCTGCCGGATAGTCCAGCCCGAGAGTCCCGGCCAGATCGCTGACGGATATGTCCCTGTGCGTCCTTATCGCGGAGAGTATCCTCGCCAGGCCCATTATCTCGCTTTCGTCAAGCCGTCCGGCGAATCTGCCGCGCAGCAGGTCTTCGGCTTTCGGGGCTTTTCTGTTGCCCTGAAGAGGAAGGCCAAGGGCCTCGAGCAGCGATGCCTGCCCGCAGTAGGCCTCGGCTGTCTTTTCGGCTATCAAGGAGTTGCACCCTTCGGATCTGGGGTCGTCCAGACGGCCGGGGATGGCGAGCACCGTCCTGCCGTAGCCGTGGGCTAGACGTGCAGTCATCATGCCGCCGCCTTTCCTCCGGGACTCGATAAGGAGTGTGGCGGCGGAAAGGCCCGCTATGATGCGGTTGCGGCGCAGAAAATTGTACGGCATGGGGATTGTCCCGGGAGGGTAGTCTGTGATGACGGCGCCGCCGGCGGCTACGATCTTGTCTGCGGCGGTAGCATGGCTCGGAGGGTAGATCCTCTCTATGCCTACGGGTATGACCGCCGCTGTAGGCAGCCCGCAGGAGAGGGAAGCCATGTGTGCGGTGATGTCCACACCGAAGGCCAGTCCGCTGACAATCAGAGGTTTTTCTGAAGTCTCCGCCAGTTCTCTCACTGCCTTTATGCTGCAATCACGTCCGTAACTGTCCATGTCGCGCGTGCCGACTATCGAGACAGGGTGGGGGTTGAGAAGGACAGACGGATTCCCCCGTACATACAGGAGCAGGGGAGCGTCAGGGCATTCCCTCAGAAGCGGCGGGTATGCGTCCGTGTCGAAAATGCTTATGAAACTGACCCCTTTCGAGGACAGGTCAAGGTATTCTCTGCGCGCCGCCTCGAGAACGTCTGCAGCCGGACGGGTGCTGAATCTTGACCAGGGGCCGAAGATTTCCGCCTGTTCCTTCTCGGTGAGGGAAAATAATTCATCTGCCGATGAGAATGTCTCCGCTATCTGTGCCGCGATGCGCGGTCTGTTACCGAAGATGGCATTGAGCGCTATCGCGCCTGCATGCCTAAGTTGATCTTTGTCCATTTTTCACAATTCAAGTTGTGGACAAAGATAGGAAGGATTTTTTATATGATGAGCATCGCGTCCCCGTAAGGGCCGAATTTGTAGCCTTCCTCCAGGGCGACCTTGTAGGCGTTCATCACTTTGTCGTAGCCTCCGAATGCTGCCACGGTCATCAGCATGGTGGACTCCGGCAGGTGGAAGTTGGACACTATCGCATCCGGGATGGAGAACTTGTAGGGAGGGAAGATGAACTTGTTGGTCCAGCTGTCAGCCGGCCTGACCTCGTTCTCCGTGGTGACGTTGGTCTCAAGGGCCCGTATGACGGTGATGCCGACAGCGCAGATCTTGTGCCCGGCCCTCTTTGTGGAGTTGATCTCGTCAGCGGCCTGCTCGGAGATGATGAACCTCTCGCCGTCCATCTTGTGCTTGGACAAATCCTCCACATCGACTGTACGGAAGTGGCCTATGCCCATGTGGACGGTGATGAAAGTCTTGTCAATGTCCTTGAGGATCATTCTGTTGAAGAGTTCGCGGCTGAAATGGAGTCCGGCGGCCGGGGCTGAGACGGCTCCTTCGTGCGCGGCGAAGATGGTCTGGAACTCTTCGGCATCCCTCTCGTCTGGATTTTCTTTGACCCACTCGGGGACAGGAGTCTTTCCCAGTTTGAAAAGGGCTTCCTTGAACTCCTCGTAAGGGCCGTCATAGAGGAAGCGCAGGGTCCTTCCGCGGGAGGTCGTGTTGTCGATCACCTCGGCCACCATGCTGTCGTCGTCACCGAAATACAGCTTGTTGCCGATGCGGATCTTGCGCGCGGGATCCACTATCACGTCCCAGAGGCGCTGCTCCTTGTTGAGCTCCCTGAGCAGGAACACCATTATGTCCGCGCCCGTCTTTTCCTTCTTGCCGAGAAGTTTTGCCGGAAAGACCTTGGTGTCGTTGAGCACGAAGCGGTCGCCCTTGCCGAAATAGTCTATGATGTCCTTGAACTTGCGGTGCTCGATTTCTCCGCTGTCCTTGTGGAGCACCATCAGGCGGCACTCGTCCCTCCATTGGGTATGCCCGTTGACTTCGGGCATCAGTTCTGTGGCGATGCTTTCCTTGGGCAGCTCGAAATTGAATTGTGAGAGTTTCATGTCTGATCCGTAATTATATACTGAATCTATACGGACAAATCATGCAAAAAGTTTCACACTTTCGCCTCACGGAACACTTCGACTATGGAAGGGAAGGTATTTTTGAGGTAGGAGGGCAGGCTGGACTTCGCGACCCAGGCCGCCTTGGTGATGTCCTCCTCCCGCTGAGGGGTCAGGTCCACCGGATCGGTGTACAGCATGTTGTACCACCAGGTGTGCTTCAGGTGCCACCTCCCGTCACGCAGGTAACAGTGGTCCGTGACGCAGATGAGGCTCCCCAGCTCCAGCTGGTCGACGCCGGTCTCCTCCCTCACCTCCCGGATAGCTGTGACCGTGATGTCCTCGCCCTCTTCGCGATGCCCTTTCGGCAGGTCCCAGAGGCCTCCGCGCCGTATGAGAAGATAGTCCCCGCGGCGGTTTGACACAAGGCCGCCCGCAGCATCCACTTCGCGGAACTCGGCGCAGACCTTGCGGTACATCCATTCCGTGTCCTCGGTCGGTATGTATATGCGGCTGAGCGACTCGGAGGCTTCGAACATGGCCACCAGGGAGTGGATGCCGATGCTTTCCCCGAAATGGAACTCGACGGAGTTGGGATCGGAGAGAGCCTGGTCGTCCGGCCTGCAGATGATTATGCAGCGCTTCTCGAAGTATATCCTGTGCATCGGAAAATGATTATATTTGCATCTGTGCAAAAGTAACAAAATAACACGAGATATGACAGCGCACTATACGAGCAAGCACGGCCAGGTGTCCAAAACCCCTGAAGAACTGTACATGGCCTTCTGTGACATGAGCAATTTCACAAGGCTCATGCCCGGGCAGCAGAAGGCGGATATAAAAGCCGACTATGACAACCTCAAGGTCACGGTCCAGGGTTTCAGCATCGCCGTCAAGGTTGACGAGAGGCAGCCCTATCGCCTGATCAGGTTAATAAGTACGGAGTCCCCGGTGGAGTTCGTCGGCGTACTGCACTTCGACCCTTCAGCCCTTCCGGGCAAGACCGATTTCAGTATCGTGCTTGACGCCAACCTCAATTTCATGATGAAGACGATGCTTGGAGGCAAAATCCAGCAGGCCCTCGACAAGGCTGTGGAAACCCTCGTGGACATCTCTGAAGGCAGGATGCCGCAGATGCCGGAGGGGATGCTCTGATGCCAGACGCCTCAGTCGCCGTAAGGCTTAACCCTTTCAAAGGCTGCGCCGGACCGCAGGGAAACCCTGTCCCGTGGAGCCGGTATGGACGTATTCTTGAGAGCAGGCCCGTTTTCACCCTGGATCCTCTTTTTCACGCCGGGTGCTATTACGTGCAGGACTCGTCAGCCATGTATGTGGGACACATTTTCCGCAGGCTCCTTTCCGGAAGTACAGGCCCCCTGAGGGTGCTGGACCTGTGCGCGGCCCCGGGCGGTAAGACCACGGACATCGCCGCCTCGTGCCGGGAACTGCTGGGAGACGGCTTCCTGCTGGTGAGCAACGAGGTGATTAAAGCGCGCGCCGCTGTGCTATGTGACAACGTGGCAAGGTGGGGAGACCCGTGCGTGGCTGTGACATCCGTGGATCCGGGAGCGTTCTCCCGCCTTGAGGGCGGGTTCGACGTGATCGTGGCGGACGTGCCGTGCAGCGGGGAGGGGATGTTCCGCAAAGATCCCAGGGCGGTCGAGGAATGGAGCCCCGAGACGGTGAAACTCTGCGCGGCCCGCCAGAGACGTATCCTTGCCGATGTATGGCCGTCCCTGAGGGAAGGCGGGGTGCTCATATATTCGACCTGCACTTATGAGGATGAGGAGAACGACGCCAACCTGGAATGGGCAGCCTCCAATCTTGGAGGGGAAATCTTCCCGGTGCTGGACGAGTTCCCCGGATACGGGGTGGAGGTTACCAGGGCGGGGAACCTGCTCCGTGCGGGAAGCGTGCCCGGGGAAGGGCAGTGGGTCGGGGCGTTGAGGAAAAACGGCCCGCAGCGCCGCTCCCGCAGCCTTGATCTGAAGCACCTGCATCCGCTGCGCGAACCGGGGGTAAGAAAAGGGGAGAACAGGGGCAAAGATTTCATCCCGAATCCGGATTATGCCCTGAGCATAGCCTACGCCGGAGATTATCCTTCCGTGGAACTGGACATGCAGACGGCCCTGAAATACCTTCACCGCGACACTCTTGTCCTTGCCGGGGCGGCACCGGGCTACAATGTGGTGACATTTGCCGGTCACCCTCTCGGGTTTGTGAAGAACATAGGCTCAAGGTGCAACAACCTGCTCCCCAAGGGCCGCAGAATACTTATGAACGTGAACGTATGAGAATATGAGAAAAGTTTTTTCAACAATGGTTCTTGCCCTGCTGTGCATGCAGGCTTTCGCCCAGGAGGCGGATCCGGCCCCTTTCAAGGCTTCTTACGAGCGTCAGGTGCGCAATGTGGGCCCCTCGGGTGTCGGAGTTGAGACCATAATAGACAGATGGGAGGCCGCGTGCCCGCAGGATCCGGACATGTTTGCCGCGCGTTTCAACTTCTTCTTCGCCAAGTCCCGGGGAACTCAGGTCGTGGTGAAGGAGGGAACGAAGTATCTCGGGGCGGCGCCGGTGCTCAGCCTCAAGGACTCTCTTGGAAAAGATGTCAATTATTTCGAGGTGCCACTGTTCGTGGATTCACTCTATGCGGACGGGATGAGGGCTATCGACAAGGCCATCTCCCTGCGCCCGGGGGAACTGCGCTACCGTTTCTATAAGATTACGGGACTGATTGAATATGAGGGGGAAAGCCCCGACATGGCATTCCAGGAGCTGATGTCTCTGATAGACGGGTACACCTCCTCCAAGGGGGAGGGATGGACTCTGGACGGCAAGCCGGCGGACGAGGAGATTTTCTGCCAGGCGGTGGGTGAGTATTGCTACAGCCTCTTCTATATAGGCACCCCTCAGGGGTATGAATATTTCCTCAAGGTCTCGCAGAGGATGAACAGACTTTATCCGCGCAACACCGTGTTCATCGACAACATCGGTTCGTACTGGCAGGTGGCGCGCGGCAATGCCAGAAAGGCCATGAAATTCTATAAGAAGGCCTTGAAGATTGACCCTGATGATTATGTGGCCAAGAAGAACATCTCCATCATTCAGCTTTCACGGTCAAAGAAGGGTCGATCTTCGAAATGAAAAGTGATGGAAGGAGCAGCAGGAGCTGGATGGAGGCAAACGCAACGGCGTCCGTGAGCAGTATGCGCAACGGATCGATGCTCACCGGGACGAAGGAGATGAAGTAGTTGGCCGGATCCAGCTTTATCACTCCGGTCAACCCCTGGAAGATACAGAAAATCAGGGCGGCGGCGTTGCCGATCAGCATCCCCTTGAGGCTGATCCTTGCCCCTACGCGGAGAAACACTCCGGCGATGTCCCTGTCCCTCATGCCGAGGGTCTTCAGGGTACCGATGGTCGAGATGTTGCGGAAGAGAAGGATGAGCAGCCCCGAGACCATATTGAAGCCTGCGACGACCGTCATCAGAGCGAGGATTGCCACCACATTGTAGTCGATCAGGTCAAGCCAGTCGAAAAGTTGCGGGAACCTGTCCGCTGCCGAGAGGGCTCCTAGTCCGCTTTCCTCCTCATCGTGACTTGCCGCGATTGCCATCCCGACCTCTCTTGTGGCCTTTCCCATCGATCTCCGGTCCCTGAAGGCGGGATCCAGAGTGACCTCAAGGGCGGACGCGTCCGTGCCGGTCCAGCCGTTGAGCCTGCGCATGTCGGAGGCGCTTGTCTTTATGACCAGCCCCTCGTCGCTGTCGATGAGGCTTCCGTAGATCTCTATGATCTTGAATTTTCTGACCTTTATCCTGTCGGAGATGAACCAGGCCTGGAGGTGGTCCCCTTCTTTCAGGTCAAGCTGCGCGGCAAGCCCGGAAGGTACTCTCGCACCCATCCTGACAGTGTCCGCATCTGAACCTTTGAACATGACGCCCCTTATCATCTCTCCTTTGCGGACTATGCCGGTCCGGCAGATTATGGGCTCCAGACTCTCCACTCCGCGTACTGCCTTGACGCTTTCCGCAAATGACGGGTGAGCGCTTATGGGGTCCGAGACTCCGAAGAAGTTGCCGCCCCGGTCCGTTATCAGGATGTCTCCGGTGATATCTGCTGCACCCTTGCGTATCTGCCGGCTGAATCCTTCGGAGATGCAGACGGAAAGGATTATGATAAAGAAAGAGATGGCCGTCGCTGCGACGGCCACCCTTCCCTTGAATCGAAGTCGTCCGGCTATGAAGCCTTCGGCTTTCATGTTACCAGATGCTTACTCTTTCGCTTTCAGGCCTCCACATTGGATCACCCTCTTTGATGCCGAAGGCGTCGAAGAACGTCTTGAAGTTGCGCACGGCCACGTTGACCCTGTTCTCCGCGAGGGAGTGCACATCGAGCTTGGTCAGACGCGCCTTCTCCTCGTCGGTGGCGTTCTGCGCCCAGAGGTGGGCATAACCTATATAGAATCTCTGGTCAGCGGTGAATCCGTCTATCGGTGCAGGTTCCTTGCCCGCCAGCTTGTTGTGCAGGGCGGTGTAGGCGATGCTGAGTCCGCCGTGGTCGGCGATGTTCTCTCCGAGGGACAGGGCTCCGTTGGCATGTACGCCCGGGAGGATCTCAACCTCGCTGTACTGGTCCACGAGCACTGCGGTCTTGGCCTTGAATGCGGCTTCGTCTTCCGGACGCCACCAGTTGTTCATGTTGCCGTCCTTGTCGAAGAGGCGGCCCTGGTCATCGAATCCGTGGGTCATCTCGTGACCTATGACTACTCCGATCGCTCCGTAGTTGACGGCATCATCTGCGTCGGCGTTGAAGAACGGCGGCTGGAGGATGGCTGCCGGGAAGCAGATCTCGTTGGTCGTAGGATTGTAGTAGGCGTTGACGGTCTGAGGTGTCATGCCCCACTCGCTGCGGTCGGTCGGCTTGCCGAGTTTGCCCAGATTGTCCTGTACATACCATGCGCTGGCGGCCATCAGGTTCTCCAGATAGCTCTTCTCCGGATCGACTGACAGGGTGCTGTAGTCCTTCCATTTGTCAGGATATCCTATCTTTACGGTGAAGTTGGCGAGTTTCTCCCTTGCGTAGGTCTTGGTGCTGTCGGACATCCATTCGAGGCTGTCGATGTGCTGGCCAAGAGATACCTGGAGCTGCTTCACGAGGTCGAGGACTTTGTTTTTGTAGGCTTCAGGGAAATATTTCTTGACGTACATCTGGCCTACGGCCTCTCCGAGGATGCTGTTAGGCACGCTCATGGCACGCTTCCATCTTGGCTTCTGCTCAGTCACACCGCTCATCTGTGTGCTGAAGAAATCGAAGTTGGCTGCGTAGAAGTCATCTGACAGGGCGGATGCGGAACTGCTGATGAACTGTCCGGCGAGGTAGTCCTTGAGGGCGTCGAGGCTTGAGCCGGACCAGATCTTGGAGAAACCCTTGAAATATGAAGGCTGCTGTACTATGACCATGCCCGGGTCCTCTATGCCGAGGGCCTTGAAGAAGGCTGCGAAGCCGAAGCCCGGATATTCCTTGTCGATCTGTCCGGCGCTCATAGGGTTGTACTGCTTGGTATAGTCGCGGTTCTCCACGCTGGTCCAAGATACTTTTGCGATGGCATCCTCTGTGGCGAGGGCGTTGTCAGCCCTTTTCTGCGCGTTATCCAGTCCGCTGAGGGTGAAGAGTTTGGCCAGCAGTTCGCAGTATCCCTTCTTGAGGGCTGCGTTGCTCTCGTCGAGGTAGTAGTCGCGGTCGCCCATGCCGAGCCCGCCCTGTCCGAGGTAGAGGACCTGGTTGTTGCTGTCCATAAGGTCTGCGCTTACTCCGACGCTGAAGAATCCGCCTTCGCCATATTTGTTGAGTTCTGCGAGCTCAGCCATGAGGGCGGCCTTGTCGGCTGCGGAGTAGATGGCGTCAAGGTATTTCTTGAGCGGAGCCGCTCCCTCGGCGTTGAGCCTTGTGGAGTCCAGACCCTGCTTGTAGAGGTCAACTATCTTCTGGTCTGTGGTGCCCTTGGCCGGAGACATGGTGGCCATCTCGGCGAAGAGGGCGTTGAGCCTCTCGACATTGTTTTCGCGGAGGGCGTCGAATGAACCGAAGCGTGCGTACTCCGGCTTGAGCGGATGCTTCTTTATCCAGCCGCCGTCAGCGTACTGGTAGAAATCTTTTCCCGGGGAAACGGTAAGGTCCATGTCGGTGACATCTATGCCCGGGACCTTCTCTCCCTTCTGTCCTGACTGGCAGGCTGAGGCCAGCATCATCACAGGGATCATAAACACTAATAACTTTTTCATTGTATGGATTTATTGTGAATAATACACACTTTGGCCGCTAAGATAAGCATAATTGCGGCAAAGTGTCCCCGCTTCAGGGACAAATCCTCTTGAATTCACCGTAAATGGCCATGACCCTGTCCACATAGGCAATGGTCTCCTTGCCCTTGAACGGGCCCCGCTTGACGGCTCCGCTGTCCAGGACTTCCTGATCGGTCATGTCCGGGATGACTGTCTTGACATTGTCCCAGTGCGAGGTGTCCACGCCCCGTGCTCTCGCGAGGCTCAGGATGTCGTCCACCCGTCCCACGCCGGCGTTATAGGCGGCAAGGGCGTATTTGTAGCGCTCCCCGTCGTTTGCACCGACCTTGTAGTACCGCCGGATGAGCGTGCCCAGCAGCTGCGCCCCCGCCCTTATGTTCTCCTCGGGGGAAAGGGGGTCGGAGATGCCGTAGCGCTCCGCTGTCCTGGGCATCATCTGCATAAGGCCGCTCGCTCCACGTCTTGAGCGGGCCTCGATGTGGAAGCGGGATTCCTGGTATATGACTGCGGCAAGAAGCCTCCAGTCCCAGCCGAGGGAGTCGGCGTGGGTGCGTATCAGGCTGTCGTAGGGGCTGATGGTCTCCCGGCGGCGGCTGCGGAAGGCATCGAAGCGCTTGAAGAAACTGTCCTTGATCCCGTCGTGCTCTTCGCTTGCCAGCCAGTCGGTAATCCAGGCGTTGGCGTCTTCCATGTTGGCGTGGTCATCGTGCCTCATGAGCCAGACGCTGATGCTGTCCACGGGCACGGACACCAGGACACTGTCCACCGCGAGGCTGTCTTCAAAAGGCACCACCACTATGTCCACCCTCCCGGCTTTGAGGGAGTCTATCCATGATATGTCCTTGCCGGTGATGTCTATCTCGATGCTCTGTCCGTTGCTCTCGGCATACTTTTCGAGCAGATAATGGTTGTAGCCTACCACAAGGGCCTTGGTCGTGTCTGTCATGCGTCCGAGCTCAAGGATGCTGCGGATATGGGGGCGTATGCCTTCCTCCTCAGGGCTTTTACTGAAAAATGAAGCGATCAGGGTCGCGACAAGCAGGGCTGCCGTCAGCGTAACGACTATGATGGCGGGAGTGTCTCTGCGGGTCATAAAGGGTTTATTTTCTGTTTGTTCCGCCTACTGGCGGTCTTCCTGTAGGCTGGGTGTAGAACGGCCAGAAGATGCCGAGTTTCAATCCTCCCATGCCGCTGAATGTGACGGTATGCCTGTCGGAACTGAAGAAATCGTGCTTGTCCAGCGGCCAGCCGCCTCCGGCGTTCTGATATTTGACGAATATGCAGGCCCTCTTCCACTGCATGTTGACGAAGATGTCGAAGTAAGGGCCGTTGGTGTAGCTTCTTTCCGTCTGGTTGTAGAACACTCCGACGTTTGGATTCCACATCGGAGAATTCCAGGACGTGTTGTAGTAGCCGTCAGCTCCGATCTGCATCTGGAGCACTTTCTGGACCGTGAACTGGAGGTAGTACCTGAGGTTGAGGGCGACTGCCGGAACAGGCACGACCTGCTGGTCGGAAGAGTACTGGAGGAGCACCCTGTTGTCGAGGTGCAGCGGGCCGAAGACGAAATCCTTGCGGATGTCGGCCGAGAGGATGCTCATGACTTTATCGTGCTGGCGGACCACCCCGAGGGCATCGTAGTAGATGTTGTTGCCCAGAAGGGCGTAGCCTGCGGACAGGGAAGTCTTCCAGTGCGGGATGTTCAGGCTTCCGGAAATGCGGGTTGTGGAGATCTTGGAGAAGTCGTTGTCCCAGGCGAAGTGGTTGGCGTTGATGTGCTGCTGGTAGTAGGTCGGCTCCTGCAGGCGGGTCTCGAACCGGGCTGTGAGGCTCAGCGGACTTTTCCGGGCCCGCCTGAACGGGTACAGGTCAAGGCGGGCGTCGGCTTCGAGGCTGAAGTCCCCGAAGTCATGGCCGAGCAGCACATAGCGTCCCTTGGCATCCCAGAAGAAGTTGTTCCTGATCTGCCCCTCCACGCCCGCGTAGGCATAGACGGAGTTTTCCCTGTGCCGGGTTCCCCGGACGTAGCTGCTGTCGAAATAGGTCTTGAGGTAGTCTCCGATCCCGATGTCGAGCTTGGAGACTGCGGCCTCGCTGGACCACGGCTGGAGGCGGATGTAGATCTTGTTGTCTATCTTCGTCACGCCGAGCGAGTCGGCGCTCGCTGAAGGGTCGTGGTTGAAGACGTTGTTGTAGAACGCCTTGGATGCCTCGTCGGTGGTCTCGTCCGTGTATTTTCTGGAGTAGATGGACACTTCGCCGCTGTGGCCGATGTAGGCGGTGGTGATGTCGCGGTCGAGGCTGTCGGCGTTGTATCTGTAGGTGCTGTCACGCGCGGCCCTGATCCTGTTGATGAAGCTGAACGGGATGCGCAGCTGCTGGTCTATGAAGAAACTGCGCTTCTTGACCTTGCTCTTCGCGGTCTTGAGGTTGACTGGGATGTCTCTGGAGTTGACCGTCGTGTCCCGTATCCACTTCAGATCCTGCATTCCTCCGTTCTCTCCCATCGTGATGCTGTTGCCGATGTAGCCCGCGTGGGCGGTGTATCTTTTCCCGAGCCAGTTGACCTGGGCTACGGCGGTGGAGTTGGACGTGTTCTCGTTCTCCAGCATGCCCTCGCCCCCGTATCTCTCATAGAGCAGGGCGAAATTCAGCGCGGGGGTGATGTTCTGGGTGGTGAAGAGGCGGAGGTTGTTGGATTCCTTGTCATCCCCGGCGAACAGGGTGCCGAAGTATGCGAGTTCGGTGTAGGGGGTCTTGGAGTTGTAGTGGGGCAGGGTCTCTGGGGAGTAGCTCCAGGATTCGAGGGCATCGTAGAACTCCACGCCTTCGGTGCTGCCGCGCTTGAACCAGTTGTAGTACTGGACCGGGCTTCCGGCTACGCCGAGCCAGCTGGCGTTGACGTCGTTGCGCTGGAACGGGTAGTCGTGGAAGTGGTAGTTGTATGTCGTGTCCGGGATGTACGGTTTTAGTTTGCCGAAGTCCCGGTCGAGCGTCCAGGCTATGATGCGCTTGTACTGCATCGAGTCCGGGACGGCGTAGGTCTCGAGGATTCTCGGGGTGGCTTCCAGAATGCTGTCGCGGATGGCTTTCTGCTCTTCCTTGACGGCCCGTATGGAGTCGGCGCGGGCCATCATTTTTTTGTCGTGCTGCTCCCTGTCGTATTTCTTCCTTTCTTCTTTGGAAAGTCCTGCGTACCAGGCCTCGAACCTGGCCTTCGCCTTGGCGGTGGAGTCCGCGATGTATATCGAGTCGAGCTTGTCCCAGAGGGTGGAGTCCAAAAGGGCCTTTAGCGAGTCCCTCGGGCTCAGCCGCTTGACGGAGAGGGATGAATCCGGAACCTCGAAGATGTCTTCGTACAGGCTGTCCGCTTCGGAACTTCCGCCCCTTGAGGCGCGCGGACGGTAGTTGTACGGAGGGTAGATCACGGTGTCCCGGCTCTCGGATATGGAGAGCGTCCCGGACAGGCCCGGGTGAGCCTCTCCGAAGTCCATGACCCCCGCGGCAGCAATGGCCATCACGGCAGCCGGGAAAAATATGCGGGACATCAATTTCATCTCTGCAAACGGCAAAGATACGGAAAAAAACAATGCCGGCAGAAAGAATCCCGTCGGCATTGTAGAAGATTAAGAGATGGACTACATGAATATGTACCTCAGCACGAAGAGCACTGCGAGAACCCACATCATCACGCTTATGCTCTTGAACTTGCCTGTGAGGGCCTTGATGACCACGTAGGTGATCATGCCGAGCATGATGCCGTGCGCGATGCTGTATGAGAGCGGCATCATGACGGCTGTCACGAATGCCGGGATGGCCTCTGAGTAGTCGTTCCAGTCGATGTTGCGGATAGGGCTCATCATCATCACACCCACAATTACGAGCACCGCTCCGGTGGCCGCGCTCGGGATGGCGAGGAACACAGGGGAGAAGAGCAGGGCGATGGCGAAGCAGAGGGCTATCACGAATGAGGTGAGGCCGGTACGTCCGCCTTCAGCGACACCTGCCGCGCTCTCGATGTAAGTGGTGGTGGTGGAGGTGCCGAAGCAGGCGCCTGCCGTGGTGGCCACGGCGTCAGCCATGAGGATCTTGCTGATGCCGTCCACGTGGCCGTCCTTGTCCACCATCCCGGATTTCACGGATACGCCGACCACGGTTCCGATGGTGTCGAACATGTCGATGAACAGGAAGGTGAAGACAACCACGAGCATGTCCCAGGTGAAGATGTGCCCCCACTCGAACTGGCAGAAGATCGGGGAGATGGACTCCGGCAGGGAGACTAATCCGGCGAACTTGGTCACACCCATCGGGATGCCGACAAGTGTGGTGGCGAGCATGCCGATGAGGATGCCGCCCTTGACCTTGAGCACCACAAGGATGGCTGTGAGGAAGAGTCCGATGATGAAGAGGATGCTGGTCTTGGATCCCAGGGCGCCGAGGCCGACGAGGGTCGAGTCATCGTTGACTATGATGCCGGCGTTCTGCAGGCCGATGAAGGCGATGTACAGGCCGATACCGGCTCCGATGGCGTTCTTGATGGATGCCGGGATCGCATTCACTATCATCTCGCGCACCTTGGTGGCGGAGAGGATGATGAAGATGATGCCCTCAATGAGGATGGCCGTCAGGGCGAACTGCCAGCTGTAGCCCATGCCCAGACACACTGTGAACACGAAGAAGGCGTTGAGGCCCATGCCCGGAGCAAGTCCGAAAGGCTTCTTGGCGTAGAGGGACATCGCAAGGGTGCCGACGATGGCGGCAAGGGCCGTGGCTGTGAATACGGAGCCGTTAGGCATGCCCTGGATGTTGCTGAAGATCCCCGGGTTGACGGCGAGGATGTACGCCATCGTGAGGAAAGTGGTGATACCGGCTACGATCTCGGTACGCACGCTGTTGGTCTTCGGGTCGAAGCCGAACAGTTTACATAAGAATGGAGACATCTTGCGGCACTGTTAGAATACCCACTTGGTGCCGAGGCAAGGACGGCAGTAGAAGCCGTGGTTGCCGGCGAAGTTGTAGCTGAGCTCGATTTCGGTGCCGATGTTGAGGTTGTCCACGCCGAAGTGCTTGCCCACATTGTACCAGAGCTGAGGCTCTGAGATGAAGATGAATTTGCCCTCTTCTGCCTGATCATCTACAGGGTCTGCGTACCAGTTTTTGGTGTTCTCACCCCAGATGTCGGCGAAACCGCTGAAATTGAGGCCGTCCACGCCGAAGAGGTTCTTCATGCCCCATACGAAGGTGAACTGGAGCGGGGTGTCGCTGCTGGCGTTGCCGCTGAAGGTCTTGTACATGAGGGAGAACTTGAAGGTGTTGGAGTAGTCGGCGTTGTGCAGGAGGTAATCGGCGCCGAAAAGGAAGTTCTGGCTGCCGAAGCCTACTCCGCCGTTGTACTCGACATGGGCGCTGAGGTCTGCCAGAGACGTGTTCTTCCAGAAGTTGAGCCCGCGGGCGATCTCGAAGTAGCTGCCGCTGACGCCGATGAACTTGCCGTCGGGGTTTTTGGTGTTGTAGTCGTAGTCAACGAAGAAGAAGGTGTCTCCCCAGTTGTCTCCGTAGTAGCCCTCGAGGGTGGTGGTGACATGACCGCGACCGAAGTCCCAGAAAGTCTGAAGGTTGGTCTGCGCCTTGGCTCCTTGAGCGAAGAACGCTGTGGCAACAGCTGCCGCAATGAGTACTTTTTTCATCATTTTTATATGTAGTAAAAATGTCCGCAACAAAAAAGGCAGGGCCTGCTGCGTGCAGGCCCCTTATACTTACAGTTGCAATATGGATGTAAATTCTGTATTGGAAGGGAAGGCCTTGCGGCCCGAAAGCTCCATGAGCTCGATTATGCAGTTGAGGTACACCGCTTTCGGGTGGTTCCTCTCCACGAGCCTGCGTGCCGCCTCCATGGTGCCGCCCGTGGCGAGCAGATCATCGTGCACAAGCACCACGTCATCTTCAGTGATGGCGTCCTTGTGGATCTCGATGGCGGCGTTGCCGTACTCCAGTTCGTATTCTTCCTTGAAGACCTCGGCCGGAAGCTTGCCCTCCTTGCGCACCGGTACGAAGCCGGCACCGAGCCTTGCGGCCAGAATGGAGCCCATGATGTAGCCCCGGGACTCGATCCCGACGACCTTGGTGATGCCCTTGTCCCTGTACATGCCGTAGAGCATGTCGCTCAGTTCGGCAAGGCAATCAGCACTCTTGAACAGGGTGGTGATGTCGTAAAAAAGGATGCCTTTCTTCGGAAAATCAGGGATAGTCCGAAGATTTCGCTTCAATTTATCCAAGCTCATAAGGGATGAGGTAAAACAACCTTGCAAATATAGGTCAAAAAGAGCGCAATGGCAAGACCTCAGGTCAAAAAGCTCCTCCACGGACAAGGGTGTCCGCCTCAGCGAGCTTTTCGGGAGTGCCGATGTCTATGATTTTCAAAGATTTGGCTACAATCCCCCTTATTTCTTCCATGGCGCAGGCGGACAGATAGAAGTCGATTATGGAGAACTTTTCCGGCCACTTTTCCATCAGGCGCAGTACCCTCTCGGAGAGGATATGCACCCCGCAGAACGAGTATTTCCGGCAGGAGAGGGGGTCGAAATCCGGGAACGGGCTGCGAACCTCGCCGGTGCGGACATTTGTCCATCCGCGCAGCAGCATCTCCTCATCGAAGAGCAGGTAGCGGTCGGCATCATCGGATTCTGTCAGCAGCAGCGTCGCAAGCGAAGACGGGTCGTCTTGAGAGAAGAACCATTCAAGATCCAGGTCGCTGAGCATGTCCACGTTGTGTACGAGGAAACGCCCGCATCCCTTGAGCAGCGGTGAGGCATGGCGGATTCCGCCTCCGGTCTCAAGGGCTTGACCTGGCTCGCGGGAGATGTCGATCTTCATCCCGAGGCCGGCGTTGGCCGAGAGGAAATCCTCAATCTGCGAGGCGAAATGGTGGACGTTGACTACAACATCTTTTATTCCGGCGTCTTTGATTTTCAGCAGAATCCTCTCAAGCATCGGCACGCCGCCCACCTTGACGAGAGCCTTTGGCATGGAGTCGGTGATGGGTCTCAGCCTCGTCCCGAGCCCCGCCGCAAAGATCATGGCTGTTTTTATATATGATGTCATGCTTGTTTTTTTAATTCATTCTGGAAGTCCCACGCTTGAACATGGGTGATTCCGTTGTTGCTGGGGAATCTGAACTCGTCCATAGTGACGACATATTTCGGATAACTGTCTTTTATGAGGCTCAACGGAGTGTATTCACGCCTCATTGTTTCCGGGTCATCCATTTTGTAAGCGACCTGGACATATATCTTCTTGTCACCGGTTATGCCGACAAAATCCACTTCCAGCTGACGTTCCTCCGTCGTGTTGGAGATGTTCCCGACATAAACGTCGTATCCGGCCCGCCTCAAATCCAGATATATGAGGTTCTCAAGTTCATATCCGTAGCCGAAGGCAAAGCCCCGATACAGATAATTCCGGAATGACAGGTCGTTGATGTAATATTTGCAGTTCCCGGCTATGACCTCTCTTCCTTGAATGTTGTATCTTTCGGCCTTGTGGACCAGGTAAGTGTCGGTAAGGTAACCGAGGTATGTCGCCACTGTCTCGTAGTTGACGGATTTTCCCTTACCTTTGTAAAAGCGCACTATTGAATTGGGCGTGAAGAGTTTTGTGGCATTATTCACAAGATACACAAACAGATCTTCAAGGGTTCTGGCATCCCGTATCTTGAAGCGCGAGATTATGTCGCGCAAAAGTATGGTATCCCTCAAACTTGATATGTAGTTCCTTTTGACTTCCGCTGTGCCCAGATGTGTCAGTTCGGGAAGTCCGCCTTCTTGCAGGTATTCTCCGTATGATTTCTGTCCGGACTCTCTTGTGGTGATCCCGATCCATTCGATGTAGGAGAGGGAAAAAACCTCCAATTCAACATATCGGCCGGAAAGCAGTGAAGCCAGTTCGCCGGACAGCATCTTTGAGTTTGAACCGCTGATGAACACTTCGCATGGAGAGGAAAAATCTTGGGACAGCGAGTTTACGCTTTTTTCCCAACCTTCTATATTCTGGACTTCATCAATGAAAATATATGTCTTGCCGGAGGGGCGCAGTTCTGTATGGTATTCTTTGATGAGGTCGTCAAGCTCTTTATTCGTTTCAAGAAAATCAAAGCTCGAAAACTCCTTGCTGATGAACAAGATGTTCCGGTCATCTATGCCGCTGGCGACCAGATCCATCGCGACTTGCCTGAGGATGTAGCTCTTCCCGACACGGCGCTGACCTGTGAGCACTTTCACCAGATTGTTTCCGGTGAAAGCGGATATTTTCCGTAGATAGTCATCACGTCTGAATCCTGATGCGATGTTGTTCCCGTTCCACGGATTGTAACGCGAAAGGTTCTTGATGTTTTCTGTCATAACCGAAACTTTCTGCAAATATAGAAAAAGTTTCTGTCATAACCGAAACTTTTACAGGCTGATCTTGACTCCGGGGAGGATGGTGCGTCCGTCCCAGTCTTCGCACAGGCGGCGCAGTACGGAGTTGAGGTACGGGTAGCGCCTGAACGGCTCTTGTGTGAGTTCGCGGATGCAGCCGAGTGCCGTGGGTATGCAGTCGATGAAGAGCTGCTTGCGCTCTATCAGTCCCCGGAAGCCGTATGCCCCGAACTCCTGCAGCAGACGGACAAGGGTGATGAGCCTGTACTTTTCCAGGAACTCTTCTTCGTCCACTTTGACGTATTCTTGCAAAGCCTTGATGTACACGGCTTCAAGCTCTGAGCGCAGGGCAGGGGAGAAGTGGGTGCCGGCGTTCCAGAGGAAAGAGGCGAGGTCGTACTGTACCGGGCCTCTGCGTCCGCCCTGGAAATCGATGAAGCACGGCTCGCCGTCCTTTATCATGATGTTGCGCGCCTGGAAATCCCTATACATGAACGTGTTACCCTTGAAGTCGAGGGAATCGTCACGCAGCCGGTCAAAGTCATCCTGCAGGCGAATCTCGTCGAACTCCAGCCCGGTGAGTTTCAGGAAATCGTATTTGAAATAACTGAGGTCGAAATTGACCATTCGTGCATTGAACTCCCTGTCCGGGAAACACACGCTCCAGTCCATCCCTTGCCCCACCTTGAACTGCACTGCCGGGAGCAGGGCGATGGTGTCATGCAGCCAGTCGAGCTGCTCTCCTGTGAAGTTGCCTTTTGCGATGCCGGGGCGCAGAAGCGAGAACAGCTGCCCGTCGCCGAGGTCTTCCTGGATATAGGCCATCCCGTCCGAGGAGACGGCGTAGACCTCCGGGGCATGCAGGCCCGCATCGCGGAACTTCGCGTCAATGGTGAGAAAGGCTCTGTTTTCGGCGGGGTTTGTGCCTATGCAGCCGATGACCGTGCCGCCCTCACCGCTGATCCTGTAGTATTTGCGGGCGCTTCCGGAGAGCGGAAGCAGTTCTGTCTCCTCCGGCCGTACGCCGAATCGGGACTCGTAGAGTTCAGATAATCTTTCCATAATGGTGCTAAAATACATCTTTTTGCCGAATGTCGGGCAATCTGGCTGGTTTTCTGTCCGGGTTATAGAGTAAAACGGCTGGTATGCTATAACCTTGCATGGAGAATGCTGTCCTGTGGCGTATCTGGGTTCAGGTTATAGTCTATTGTCTGGATTTCAATATAACCTGAAATATTGTCGCGGTGATGCCAGCATCAATTCTGTTTCTAAAGTTCTACAAATATAGTGAATTTTGGAAACAGAATCACTTTTGCTAAGCTGTCTTCCGGGTTTCCGAAGGTTCGCTGACGCGTTATAATCCTGAAATATCTACTTTATAAAAAGTCGGAGCCGCATTGTTTTTCTCGAGAAACATCGTCATGTAGATAGGGGCATAGATGATCTTGCCTGCGGCATGCATATTGTCGTTATTGAATACAACGGCTTTAGGGAGATCATATTCGGGGCAATCCATAATGTTGGACAGAGCATGGTGTGTCTCGTAATCCTTGCCGGATTTCACCTCGATAGGCAGAACCTTACCATCAAGTTCAATTACGAAATCCAATTCGCCGCGCTTTTTATTGTTGTAATAGTAGGGAGTGATGCCGTGCGCCACCAGCTCTTGCGCAACGGCATTCTCATAAATCGAACCGAAGTTGATGTCTTTGTCCCCTCTGATGATCCTTATCTGAATCCCCTCGGCATATTGGCAGGCCAACAGTCCGATGTCGCTTTGGAAAAGTTTGAACAAATTGCGTGAGCGGGCAAGCAGAAGCGGCATTTTCGGCTCTTCCACATTATAGACGGGCAATGCCACGCCTGCATTTGTCAACCACAGAAAACTGTTCTCGATCCGGTCGAATTTTGTGTGTTCATTGAGCCGTTTTAAGATGAAGCGTTTGTTTTTGGTATTCAATTCGGGTGGAATAAGGTTGAAAATCTCTTCGATATAAAGTTTGTTGTCCGGATCATACTTTGCGATATCCCGTTTGTACAGACGTATGATGTCCTGCTGAACGGCCATCACTTCTTGCAGGTTGTTGCTCTCGATGTATTTGCTTACTGCCGCAGGCATGCCGCCTACAATAAGATAGAGCCGGAACAGCTCCATGATTTTGCCGTGTACAAATTCATCGACGGCGGTACAGTTCTTCCATGCTTCGCGCAGCGACCCGATTATGGAGACGCTGATACCTACGCACGAAATGAACTCTTCAAAATCAAGAGGAAACATATTCTTGACCCCCATATATCCTACCGGTTCAGACCGCAAATCCTTCAGTTCTACCCCTAACAGCGAACCGCTCAAGATGTAGCGATACGAACCGTCATCCACCAGGAACTTGATTGCTGTAACTATGTCGGGACATTGCTGCACTTCATCAAAAAAGATTAGTGTTTCACCTTTGATGAGCGGCGCAGAAGTAATTGCCGACAGGCGGAAGAGAATATCGCTGCTGCTCGTCGCACCTTTAAATAAAGCCACGGCTTCAGGCATCTCGATGAAATTGATTTCGATAAAGCTCTTGAACGTTTTACCGAACTGGCGGATTGAATATGTCTTGCCTGTTTGCCGTGCCCCAGTAATGAGCAAGGCGTTACGGGTATTTGCGTAATAGTTACGTATGTAATCGTCTATCTTTCTTTTTATCATAGCCTCTTCTTGCATATTCGACCGTTAAGGTGGGGGCAATTCTGCCGCGCCTTTTTTCTATGGCAAAACTAAGGTAATTCTGCCGTTTTTCCAAGATTTATATCTTCAGGGCTTCGGCCTCGCCGCCCCAGATCTGCAGGAAGCGCTTGAAATCTGCGGAGGAGATGACCACGGTGGCGGTGTTGTCGCAGGGGTGGAAGCTGACGGCCGGGGCTTTCAGCAGGTCAGAGTCATAGAAGAACTTGACCCTGTGGCCGTTGTCGAAGAGTTCTTTCGGGTCGGCCTCGGGCAGGTCAATGTCATGTATCAGCCCGAAGACTGACACGGAGCCTGGCTTGAGCCGCAGGCAGCGCCACATTCTCTCCGGAGAGGCAAATGAGAGTTTTCCCTGTCCGAGAAGGTGCTCCAGAGAATGGATGTCCAATGTCTTGTGGCAGTCGAATGACACGAGGTAGTGCCGGTTGCCCTTGTGGTTGCGCAGGAAGAGGTTCTTGCAGTGAACCGGGCCGCTGCCATCGCAGTGTGACTCGTCTATTTTCTTCCAGTATTCAAGTCCCTCCTCCACGGTGAAGAGGGGTGGATGGGTGTAGATCTCGTAGCTGATGCCGTGCTTGTCCAGAAAGTCCAGAACTTCCTGTATGGTGTCGTTGTACTGTGCCATTGTCTATAATTGAGATTGTTCTCCGGTCATTAGGAACTCTTCGACATTGTCAGGGGTTATTACTTTGAAGGAGGCTTCGGAGTAGGCCGAGGAAAATGAATCGGGGCATTTTGTTTTGGATTTGGCCGGGTTCCATTTGAATTCAAAAGCGTTGATGTGTCCGTCTTCCTCTTCCATGTAGTCAACTTCACTTTGGTCTTTCGTTCTCCAGAAGTATGATTGCGCAAAGGAGTTGGCATATTCTTTCAACTTCATTCTTTCGGAGATTACGAAGTTCTCCCATAGGACCCCGCAATCCGTCCTGTTTTCCATACTGGAGAAATTGCCTATGACAGCGTTTCTTATGCCGAGGTCCCAAAAGTAGACCTTGCGGCTATGTTTTAGTTCATTCCTCAAGTTCCTTGAGAAAGAGCCAAGCCGAAAAATGATATATGATTTCTCCAAGGCATCTATATATTTCTCCACAGTTTTGGGGTCAACTCCCAGTAACTGTGCCAGTTCATTATATGATACCTGATTACCTACTTGCAGGGACAATGCCTTCAGGAGCTGGACAAGAACATCGGGTTTCCTGAGTCGGTCAATGGCGAGGAGATCTTTGTACAAGTAACTGTCAGTAAGTTCTTTCAAGACTACTTTCTCTTCTGAAGGGCTGCAGACCACTTCCGGATAATAGCCGTAAACCAGCCTGTGTTGGATCATCCGTTGTTCTTCTAGAAAAGATGTTTGCGCGACCATTTCGGTGAAAGATACAGGATACAGCTTCAGTTCCCTTTTCCTTCCGGTCAAGGATTCGTTGATCTTTGATGCCAGCTCAAAGCTGCTGCTGCCGGTTGCGATTACTTGAACTCCAGGTATCTGGTCTGTTATCAACTTCATTTTGAGTCCAATTTCTTCAATCCGCTGAGCCTCGTCTATCACAACGATAGTCTTGCTGCCTATTATGGATTTGAGTCGAGTGGAGGTGATCTTCCGAAAGAGGTCACGCACGTCCTCATCGTCCCCGTTTAACCATAAGACGTTGTTGTCTGATTGCAGAAGGTTATGCAGTATGGTTGACTTTCCAACTTGCCGTGCTCCCATAAGAGTTATGGCTTTCCCTGAACCTATGAGGGGTTTTATTTTATTGGACTGGATTCGGTAGATCATTGTCACGCCTATTTTGCTGCAAAATTAATCAAAATCCCAAAAACTCGCCACTTTTTGGGATTTAATTCCTAAAATATCGCCACTTTTTTGGATTTGGGCAAACGAGTGTGGCTGTACAACGGCGACTGCTGCCCCGAGGAGCAGCAGTGCCGATGATACCATAACTGATATCTGTTTCATTATAAGTGTTTTTATTCTTCTGAGAAGATCGGGCCCTGGCTTGAGTAGTCCTTGCTGTAGAACTGCACGGCGTTGTCGTTGAGGCGAGGGTAAGTCTTGTCGAGCAGTCTGATGAGCTCGGCTCCGGCGAGGACCACAGGACCGTAGCCGTGTGCCGCATACGGGCTGACAGGGCGGTAGTAGTAGAATGCCGGGTCGAAGGCCATGCCCGTGCCGACACAGGTGCCGTTGACCTTGCCTTCCTCATCGATCATCGTGGATACGGCGTTCCATGCCAGGCAGGTTTCAGGCCCGTAGGTGAGAGGGTTGAGCCAGCCCTCGTTGATACCGTGCGCGAAGCAGTAGGCGTAGATGGCTGTGGCCGAAGTCTCAAGGTAGGAGTCGTTGCGGTCGAGGAGCTGGTGCCAGAATCCCTCTCCGCTCTGGAGGGCGGCGAGGCCGAAGGCGTGCTGCCTGAAAAGTTCGAGGACCTTGTCTCTTCCCGGGTATCCCTCAGGGAGCACATCGAGCACTTCGCTCATGGTGAGGATGGCCCAGCCGTTGGCGCGGCCCCAGTGGAATGAAGGGTGCTGGTCCATGGACTCGATCCACCCGTGACGGAAGAGCTGCTTCTCCGGAACCCACATCTTGTCCTTGAAGAGCATGATCTGGCGGATGGCCTCATCGTAGTATTTTTTCTCTCCTGTGAGTTTGCCGTACCATGCGATGGCAGGCACGCCCATGAACATGTCATCGAGCCATACGGCGTTGGCAAGCGGCCTCATTCTGGCGAATGTCCCGTCAGCGAGGCGGTACTCGCGGTTGAGGATGAGGTCCATGTAGTTGTCAATGAGGCTGCGCAGGTTGAGCTGCGGGTCGGCGACCTGGGCCCTGATCATGGACACGCATACAGCCCCGGCATCATCAAGCACCTGCGGATCCACTACCTGGCGCATCTGAGCATCGACCTTTCCTCCGTCCTTAAGCACTTTTGTCCACTTCGGAGCCTGCTCTGCGAGGAAACTGTGGCGGTCGGTCGTATATTTGGTGAAAGCTGCATCGCCGGTGGTTTCTCCTGCCTTGAGCATGCCGGAATATGTCACGCCCCACTCATAGCTGGCCAGACGGAAGGCTCCCTTCTCCAGCGTGCCGTCCTCCTTGACGCCTATAGGTGTGTTGGCATCGAGGAACTTGAGCACCCTGTCAAGATCGGCTTTCACGGCCTCTTTAGCCGGAACTCCGTAAGGGACATTATAGTCCGGAGCCAGAAGGTGCAGCGGCGTGTTGGTGTCGTTGACTGTGGCGGTCTTCGTGTCCTGGCCACCCTGTCCGCAGGAAGATACGCCTGCAGCGAGTGCCAGAGATGAAAGAATAAGTGCAATTTGCTTCATTGTGTGTATGACTGGTTAAAAAATTTTGTGCGAAAAATCAGTGCAAGATACGAATTATTTGTGATATTTGCAGAAGCCGTGGAGACGACGACCATCATAATCCTGTTTCTGTTCACGCTGCTCGCGAGCAGCGTGCAGAGGGTCACCGGCTTCGGTTTCGGGATAATAGTGATGACGATGTTCCCGTATCTGCTGCCCTCCTATGGTGAGGCTACCGCTCTCTCTGGACTGCTGGCAGTGGTGACGGCCATGCTCCCGGCGCTGCGCACTGCAAAGTATGTCCCTTGGAAAAAGCTGGCTCCTATATTGTTGACTTTCTTGGCGGTATCATTTGTGGCCGTGCATATAGTGACAAGGGTGGACAGCCGCGATCTCAAACATATACTGGGTCTGGTGCTGATCCTGATAAGCCTGTATTTCTTCTTCCTCAGTGACAGGATCCATATCCGCCCTACGGTGCCGCTTCAGATAGGTCTGGGCACCTTGTCAGGAATGATGGGCGGGCTGTTCGCCATGCAGGGGCCGCCGGCAGTGATATATTTCATGTCCGCATCTTCAGACAAGAGGGAGTATATTGCCCTCACCCAGTGGTATTTCTTCTCGGGCAATCTTATGATGTCCATTTTCAGGGCGAGGGCCGGCCTTGTCACGCCGGCTGTGATTGAGGGCTGGCTGGTGGGTGTTCCGGCGGTGCTGGCAGGCCTGTGGATAGGAGCCAGGCTCTTCGACAGGATCAAGGCGGAAGTCCTCAGAAAAATCGTCTATGCCTTCCTCGGGCTTTCTGGGGTTGTGGCCATGGTACTATGATTCATGGTGGACGTGGACGTCCATCTGAGGATAAGGGAAACTGATGCCGACTTTAGGTAGTTCGGTGTAGACGGTGGCGTTGTAGTCGTAGAGCACATTCCAGTAGTCCTCAGTCTTGACCCAGGCACGCACGGTGAATACCACCGCACTGTCCCCGAGGTTAGACAGGACAACGCTCGGCTCTGCCGCGCCCTTTACTGAACTGTCTATCACCCGCGGGTCCGCTTTCACCAGTTCAAGAAGCTTGTCCGAACAACGCTTCGCGTCCGTCCCGTACTCGACGCACACGTTCCAGTCCACACGCCGTACCGGGTTGGCGGAGTAGTTGTTGATGTTGCCGTTGAACAGAGCCCCGTTCGGGATGATGACTGCCTTGTTGTCTATTGTGGTAAGGTAGGTGCTGGTGATGGAGACTGCACTGACGGTTCCCGAGTAGCCTTGCGCCTCGATGAAGTCCCCGGCCTTGAACGGCTTGAAAGCCAGGATCATGATCCCTCCCGCAAAGTTCTGCACCGTGCCGCTCATGGCCATACCTATGGCCATTCCTCCTGCGGCCAAAAGCGCCGCGAACGAGGTGGTGTTGATCCCGAGGGTGCCTATGGTGACCGTGATCAGCAGGATGGTAAGCGTGATGGTCGTCAGGCTCGTGACGAACGAGGCCAGGGTCTTGTCCGTCTTTTTTCTGGAGAACATCGCCGAGAGCATCTTCTTGACTTTCTTGATGAGCCAGGCTCCGACAAGATATATAAGCAGGGCTGCCAAAATCTTGAGCCCGAACTGGATGGCCTCCTGCCCGAGGTTCTGGAGCGTGGTGCTGGGATCTTTGGCGAGGTTCTCGGCGAACTCCTCGAGGGTCACCTTGGCCGAGTCGGCCTTGACCGCAATATCTTCAACGGAAGGTGTCGCAACTTGCAGCGGGGAAATAATCATGTGTCTCAATTGTCAGTCCTGCAAAGATACGAAATATCCTGCCAAGTCTTCAGGGCTTTGAGGTAAGATATGCGTGCATCGGTCTGCGAGTTCAGGGCCTGCTGGAGCGAGGCCTGCGCCTGAAGCAGGTCTGACATCGGCACCATGCCGGCTTCGTAGTGGCTTCTGGTACTGCGCATGGACCGGTCTGCCGTCTGTACGGATTCTGACGAGAGGAGGTATTCCTCCCATGCGGTGCCCAGATCCAGCCAGCTTTTGCGTACGAGCAGCAGCACCTGTTTGTCCAGCAGTTCTTTTTCGTTGCTGGCCTTGTCCACTTCCAGCTGGAGTCTTTTCAGCCTGCGTGATGCCTTCCACCAGTCGGAGATGGGGATCTGGAGCATTGCGAATGCCCCGCCGTTGAACCTTCCGTCCCCGATGGTACGGGAGTATCCGTATGTCGCACCTACGGCCAGCTGGGGCAGGGTGTTGCCGAGTTCCATCCTCTTCTCCAGGCGTTTGGACTCGACATTGAGTTCAAGCAGCCTGGCCTCCTCCATCGATGCGGCAACTTTCTCCTCATCGATGTAGTACATGTCCGGAGGCTGCGGCTCCCCTCCGGTTCCGTCGAGTATGATCGAGTCTATGAAGGGCTTGTCCCGGGTCGCGGCCCCCTGTACGATGCAGTAGGGTTGTCCGATGTTGTTGAACAGGTTCATCTTGCTGAGCCTGATACCGTTGCGCAGCTTCACACCCGTTGTGAGCAGTTCGTTGCGCTTGAGCCTGGCCTGCAGCAGTTCGTTTTCTGTCATCAGCCCTGCGCGGCAGGCGGATTCGGCATCCTTGCACAAGGTGTCGAGCAGCTGCACGAATTCTCCGAGGGTGCGTTGTTTCTCTTCCAAGGAGACGACCTGCCAGAAGAGCCCGTCACTCTGTTCGCCGCTCTTCCGCTCCTGTACTTTGAGTTTGAGGCGTGCGGCTTCTTCCCCGAGGGCGGCCAGACGGTTGCCCGTCACTATCCTGCCTCCTGCGTAGAGCGGCTGCATCACGCTGACAGAGGCGCCGTAGGCGTTCTGGAGAGCGCTGTAATACGGGGTGATGCCGTACATCGCCGCGTAGCCGTCGATGAGGGTCTGGATATTGTTGCTCAGGTCGTTGTTGCCCAGGATGTCCTTGAGACCTATCTTGATCATCGGGTCAAGGGCGTAGTAGCCGAGCGACATCGCACTTATTTTAGGGAAGTATTCGGCCTGCGCTTCCTGTCTGAGCAACTGTGCCGCACGGATGTCCAGCCTGGCGTTGGCGGTCCGGCTGTCTGCCGACAGTGTCATTTCCCTGCATTCGTCGAGTGTGAGCCTGACCGTCTCTTGGGAAAAGGCCGTGGCGGAGATCAGGGCCAGAAGTGTGATCAGTGTCTTTTTCATGCTTCAACCTCCTTGGAACGCTTGTCCTTGATGAAAATCTGCCAGTAGGACACCGGCATGATGAGGGTTATCAGAAATACGGAGAGCATAGTGCCGAAGCAGATCACTACTCCCAGCGGCAGCCAGAGCAGATCGCCGCTTATGATCATCGGCAGCACTCCGAGGGCCGTGGTGGCGGAAGTGAGGAATATCGGCCTCATCCTGCGCTTGCCCGCAAGCATCGCGGCTTCCTTGACCGGAACGCCTTCCTCGAAGCGGAGCTGCTCGGCGTATTCGAACATTATGATGCCGTTGCGCACTATGATGCCCACCAGACTTATGAGTCCCAGGACGGCAGTTATGCTGAAATCAAGCCCGAACACCCAGAGCCCGAAGAACGCTCCGAACAGGCAGAGCGAACTCAGCACAATGGTGAGTATCGCGAGGGAGATCTTCTTGAAGTGGAAGAGCAGGAAGAAGAACAGGACCATCACGGCGCAGATGAAACTGAGGGCGATCTGCGGGATTACTGCCGTGTTGGTGGCAGACATGCCGGCATACTCGATGCTCACTCCATCGGGGATGTCGATGGTTGAGATGAAATTCTTGATCTTGGCCATCGACACCGGCTGGCTCTTGAGATACTTCATGTCGGCGGCGATGATGACGGCCTCCTGACCGGCATAGCGTGTCCTCTGTGAAGGTTCGAACCCCGGCTCTATCTGCGCGACCTGACGGAGCGGCACATAGACACCCGGCACGGAGGTCGCCACCAGCTGGTCACCTATTGTGCCGTAGCCCATGTCATCGCTGACCGAAGAACTGTAGAGGTTGACCGGGATCTTCTTGTCACCTTCCCAGACGGAGGCGATGTTCTGTCCGTTGAACGCTCCGGCGAGCGAGAGGGATGTCAGGGCCTTGTTGACCCCGAGCTGTGCTGCAGCTGTAGGGTCGAGTTTCACCTCCACGCAGCTGATGCAGTCATCGGCCGTGCTGTGCACCCACTTGAGCTCGTCATCGAGGGTGCGCATGTATCCGAGAATCTTGTCGGACACCTTCTTGAGCGAGTCCGGTTCATCGCCCTTGATCATGATCTCCACAGGCAGGGAGCCCTGGTAGTCCATCTGCTTGATGCGGATGAGGGCCTGCGGGAAGTAATGTTCGTATTTTTCTTCGAAGAGCGGCAGCAGCTCCTTGGTGGCAGTGGTGGAACTGGTCTTGACGATGAGCTGCGCGAAACTTTCCGACGGCAGCGACGGGGCATAAGTGGCGTTGAAGCGTGGGGCGCTGCTGCCTATGAACGCCGTCACGGACTTTATCCTCCCGTCCCGGAGCATCATCATCTGGAGGGAATCCGTCACCTCCCGGGTCTCGGAGAGCCTTGCCCCGCTTCCGAGGTTGACCTCCACGGCGAAGAAGTCCCTGTCCGCCATAGGCATCATCTGGACGTTGAGACGGCTGAACATGAGCAGTCCCAGGGCAATGGCCCCGATTCCCGTGAGGATGGTGAGTTTCGGGAAACGGAAACAGAAATCCTGTGCCTTCTCGTAGGCGTTCTGCATCCATCCGAAGAACTTGTTCTGTGCCCGGGTGATGATGTTGTCCCCGCTTGGCCTGGCCTCACCGATGAAGCGTGTTTCGAGGGACGGTACAACGAAGGTGGCGTATGCCAGGGAAGTCATCAGGGCTATGGCGATCACCCATGGAAACAGTTGGACGAAGTCCCCGAGGTAGCCGGAGATGATTCCCAGCATGGGGAAGAACATCAGGCTTATCGAGGATGTCGCCATGAACATCGGGGTGATGAGTTCATGGAAACTGTCCCGGGCGGCATCGATGCGGGTCTTGCCCCTGCCGAGATGGTCCATGTAGCCGTCCATGGTGATGATGGCGTCGTCCACTATCATCCCCAGCACCACTATCAGTGCGGCAAGTGTCACTGTGTTGAGGTCAATCCCGGTGAGGTACATGATGGCCAGGGCCACAGCCGTGCAGACCGGAACACCTGAACTTGCAATGAGCGCCGAGCGCATCGGGAAGAGCATCAGCATCACGAGGATGACCACGAGCATCGATATGACCAGGTCGCGCAGGAATGAGAACACCGAAGTCCCCACGACCTTGGGCTGGTCCGTGATGCGTGAGAGCCTGACGCTGTCAGGCAGTGTCCGGGCGTATTCGCCTATGGCCTTGTCGAGTTTCTTTCCGAAAGCGACAATGTCATTGTCGGGACGCATCTCGACTGACAGTATAAGGGCCGTGCCGCCGTCCTGTTCCACAAGCGAGGTGGCTTCCTTGAGCCTGCGCTCCACTGTGGCGATGTCGGACAGGCGTATGATGTTGCCGTCGGGGTCGCTGTAGACTATGCGGTCGGATACCTGCTGTTCATCGCTTGCAAGGGAACTCACATGGATCGGTGATTCGGTGTAGCCCGTCTTGAAACTGCCGCTCGGCACCTGGAGAGAGGATGTCTGGTAGCCGAGGGTGAGTGAAGATGGGCTGATCCCGTAGGCGGAGAGTCTTTCCAGATCGAGCGTCACCGCAATCTCCTCGTCCTGGGCCCCGTATATCTTGACGGCCGCAAGTTCCGGAATCTCCCTGAGCTCATCGGCGAGCCGGTCAGCGTACTCTTTCATCTCCACATAGCCCTTGTCCTCAGATTCGAGAGCTATGAGGCTGGAGGAGATGGCGGAGAAATCGTCCATCACCATTATGGCCAGCACCCCAGGGGGAAGGGTCAACTTGATCTCGTCGAGCTTGAGGCGGATCTTGGACCAGACTTCGTCTTTTTTGCTGATCGGGGAGGTCAGATCCACATATATGTAGCATATTCCGTCCTTGGAGACTATACGGAGGTTCTTGCGGTTGACCTCCTTCATGGAGAACAGGGTCTGTTCGAGGGGTTTGGCCACCTGCTGCTCGACTTCCTGCGAGGATGCTCCGGGGTAGACTGCCGCCACGAGGCCCTGTGTGAGTTCGAAGGTCGGGAATTCGTCTTTGTTCATCTTGCCGATGCCCCAGATTCCTGCAGCGATCAGCATCACAAGGATAAGATATACGATGTGCTTATATCGTATAACCCCGTCTATCAAGGATTTGCGTCTGCTTTCCATCACAGGCTCCCTTCTGTCTTGACTTCCATGCCGGTAGAGACTTTCTGATAACCCTCCACGATCACCAGGTCGCCTTCTTTCAGCCCTTCAGTAATGACCACGCCCTTGCCGGCGAACCCTCCTGTCTTTACCTCCTGCCTGATGGCCTTGCCGTCCTTTGCAAGCCAGAGGTATCTGCACCCGCTGTCTGTGAGCAGGGCGGATGCCGGAATGATGATCCTGGGTGAGAGGCCTTCTATGAGTTTGAGCTTGCAGACCATGCCGGGCATGAGTCCATGGGAACCGTTGTCAAGGACTGCTATGCAGTCGTAGCAGTGGGACAGCGGCGAGGCGCTGACCCCCTTTGAGGTGATCCTGCCTTTCAGGCCTTCTGCGCCTGTGGCGCTTACATCCAGACTGATTCTCTGCCCGACTTTAAGACTGCCCACCTCGCCTTCCGGGACGGAAAAGTGAACCTCGCAAGATGAAAGATCAACAATGCGCACCAGAGGACTGAGGATGTCGAGCTCTATGCCCTCTTCGGGGAAGACCTCATCGGCATACCCGTCAAACGGTGCTTTTATTGTGCAGTCTTCCATGGCTTTATCTGCTGATGCGGCTGCCGCCCTGGCCTCCTTGAGCTTTGTTTCCACTTCCACCATCTTGACATCAGCGATGCTTCCGCTGCTGTGTACCTGGGCGGCTCTCCGGTATCCGTCTTCGGCCTGGGCGAGTGTGGCGTGCGCCATCTCATAGCCGCTCTTGACAGTCCGGGATTCTATTCTGGCCAGAATCTGGCCAGCCTTGACCCTGTCTCCTTTCTTCACATCGAGCTCCGCCAGCGTGCCGGAGTGCCTTGCCGAGAGGAGTACGGTCCTGCCGGCCTGCACTGTCCCGACATAGGCTTTCGAGGAGACGGTGCTGTCTGCGCTTACTTTCATGACTTTCACCCGGACAGGGGTGCTTGTCCTGTCCGTGTCCGCTGCCCTGTCTTTGCAGCCGAAGAAGAGGCTTCCGGCTGCTGCGAGAAGAATAAGTTGCTTTTTCATCAGTCGTTGGATCTGGCTACACACTCTATCTTGCTCGCGACTACCTCATACTTGCGTCCGAGATAGCTGTATTCGCCGGATTCGGCGGTGAAGTTTATGATGACGACATCTTCCAGTTTCTCTCCCGTGCCGCTCAGCATGACGTTGCAGATGCTGCTTCCTGCGGTTATTTCAACGGGAAGTCTGCGGCTTGTCGGGGCGATGTCCAATTTGTCGGAGCCGGCAGTCGCCTGCATGGTCGTCACGTCGCCTCCGATGGCGTTCATCGTGATGAGCATCTCCCCGTTGTCCTTGTTTTTGGTGAGGATGTTCATCTGCCCGGCCTCATTTTTTACTGTGAGCGTGAGCTGGTCCGGCGCTATCGTGACGGTGCCGTCCTGGTCGGCATCGCCCTCTTCTTCCGTGGCTTTCAGCTCGATCGTGCCACTGAGCTTGTAGGAGTAGTATCCTTCAAATCTTTTTGCCCCCTCCTTCGTGCAGGAGCAGAGTGCCGCGAGCATCACGGCTGCGGCCAGCAGTGCTTTTTTCATCTCGTTGAATTGTAAAAATTTGTGCAAAAATAACATCTCCCGGGGAATTTTCCTTATCTTGCATGAAAACACCACATATAAATGAAAAAGCGGATTTTATTGTTCTCTCTTTTGCTCCTCGCCCTGCTTGGGTGCGACAGGCGGAACGAAGAGCAGAAGTATGTAGACTCTCTCATGTCTAGAATGACTCTCGAAGAGAAGATTGGTCAGATGTGCCAGATGGCTGTCCATGGCGGGATGGTGACAGGTCCCGGCGGAGAGTCCTCGGACATAGAGGGCCTGATAAAAGCGGGAAGCGTGGGGTCCATATTGAGCATCAGGGATCCGGAAGAAATCATGAGGTTCCAAAGACTCGCCGTGGACAGCAGCCGGCTCGGTATTCCGATTCTTTTCGGCTACGATGTCATACACGGATGCAGGATCATTTTCCCGGAGAATATCGGTATGGCTTCTTCTTGGGATATGGATGCGATACGTGATTATGCCCAGGTGGCCGCCGCAGAGTCCGCCGCCTACGGCTATCCGTGGACGTTCTCTCCGATGTGCGACATCGCTGCGGATTCCCGCTGGGGAAGAGTGTCTGAAGGCGCTGGCGAAGATCCGTATCTGGGAAGCCGCGTGGCCGAGAGCATGGTGGCCGGTTATCAAGGGAATGACCTTTCCGATCCTTCGACGATTCTGGCCTGTGTCAAGCATTTCGCCGCTTATGGTGCGGCCGAGGCGGGCAGGGAATATAATACAGTGGACATGTCTGAGATGATGTTCCGCAACCTCTATCTCCCGCCGTATAAGGCTGCCATTGACGCCGGTGCGGGCAGCGTCATGTCTTCTTTCAATGACTATGACGGAATCCCGGCTTCCGGCAACAAGCGTCTTCTTGAGGATCTGCTCCGCGGGGAACTTGGCTTCGACGGCTTCGTGGTGTCGGACTACAGTTCCATCTTTGAACTGGTCAACCATGGCGTGGCGGCTGACGACAAGCAGGCTGCCGCGATGGCGATGAACGCCCATCTGAATATGGGGATGGTGCTGAGCGGCTATCGCGAGCATGGTGCCGAACTTGTCCGTGAGGGCATAGTGAGCGAGAAGCTGGTGGATCGGATGTGCCGGGAGGTGCTTGTGCAGAAATACAGGCTCGGATTGTTCGAGGATCCGTACAGATACGGCAACGGACGCTGGAAGGTGGAGATGTATCTTCCTGAAAACAAGGAAGTGGCGCGTGACGTGGCACGCAAGTCCATGGTGCTCCTGAAAAATGAGGGAGGAATACTGCCTCTCTCCGGAACGGAACGCCTTGCGCTCATCGGTCCATTTGCGGACAATGGTGATGAGATGCTCGGTGCCTGGTCCGGCTTCGGTGAGGGGGACAGTACTGTGACCTTCCTGACAGGCTTGAAAAAACGTTTCCCGAAAGCCAGGATAGAGAGTTGTGAGGGCAGCAAGGCTCTGGAATCAATACCTGGCGGGGTTGCAAGGGCCGTATCGCTGGCGCGTGGAGCGGATGTCGTGCTGATGGCCTTGGGGCTGCCGAACAAATGCAGCGGAGAAGCGGCAAGTCTCACTTCGCTGGATCTCCCTGAGCCGCAGCGTGAGCTGTTCGATGCCGTCGCTGCTACAGGCAAACCTTTGGTTGTACTTCTTGTTACTGGGCGAGGGATGACCATAGCCGATCAGGCCGCCCGTGCAGATGCCCTGCTTGTCACCTGGCACCCGGGAACCATGGCCGGCCCTGCACTTGCGGATGTGCTTTCCGGAGATTACAATCCTTCCGGGAAACTTACCCTCTCGTTCCCTTACGAAGTCGGTCAGTTGCCGATGCGCTATAATCACAAGAGCACAGGACGCGCCAAGACTGAACACAATGCCGGAGAGAAATACATCTCCAAATACATGTTCACTCCTAACGGACCGCTTTACGGGTTCGGTGACGGGCTGTCCTATACGGAGTTCACTTATTCCGGACTTGAAGTTCTTACACCTTCGGTGAATGTCGGTGAGGATGTGAAAGTGCGCGTCAAGCTGACCAACAGCGGGAGTCGTGACGGAAGCGAGGTCGCCCAGCTTTATGTCAGGGATCTTGTGGGCAGTACGACACGTCCGGTGATGGAACTCAAAGGATTCCGCAAGGTCTTTCTCAAGGCCGGTGAGTCACGGACACTGGATTTCACCATCAAGGCTTCGGACCTTGAGTTCTCCCGTGCGGACGGTCAGTTCGCCCAGGAAAGCGGCGACTACAAACTTTGGGTCGGCGGCAACACCCGCGATCTTCTCGAATCCGGATTCACCGTCAGGTGATTTAAATATACAACTTGTACAAGTTAAAACTTGTCATTATATTTGCCATGTGAAATTTGATGATGTGACAGGTGACGGGCGGCTTTGGGCAGTCAGGTATGAAGGTCAGAGTGAGAATATTCTCACTCTGACCTTCCGTGATTGGTATGATATTGATTATCTGGAAAATTTCTTCAGGGATAATATGGCAGATATGGAGTCCTGGTTCCACATTACTGATTTGGATACAGCCATTTATGATACTATACAAGATGCGCATTCTTTACAATGTCTCATTCTGGACATTTCTCCGGAGGCTGACCTGGATAAGATGTTTCGCCCATTGGATAATTGTCGTTCATCAGAAATGCATCTTGGAAAAGAGAAGGCCAAGGGCCGTTTTGGACATGGACACACGTCATGGCTGCGCTTGTATGCATTGAAACTCGAACCTGGAGCTTATTTGATCACAGGGGGCTCAATAAAACTTACGAAGACGATGGCAGAGCGGAAACATACGTTGAAAGAACTGATGAAACTAGAGATGGTGAGAAACTATCTTATTTATAACGGTGCATTTGATGTCGAAGGCATAAAAGATATTTCTTGACTATGAGTAAAACGATTGAATTTTTGCGGTCCAACCCTGGGGGTTCGGACGGCAACTGGAAATCCGAAGCCCTATGGCGTAAGGACAACTGGGGTTGGTTGAAGTATTCGAGCCTTATAGCCATCAGAACGAGATCCAGAATGCGTGCACTTGGCATGACACAGAAGAGCCTTGCTGACAAGATAGGATGCTCACAGCAGTATGTCTCACTACTGCTCAAGGGAGGAGAAAACATGACATTGGAGACCATCGCCAAACTTGAGGAAGCTCTTGGCTTCAGCCTCCTCTCATTGTCTGGCGACCATGAAATAGGCGGCACTTGTCTCAGCGAGCCTGGGCATCCTGCCTATGGGGCGCTGAAGCAGATGTCACCGTCAGGTGAAATTTGCGCTTCAGAAGGGGAGAGGGGTGTAGCCGAGCCAGTGGAGGACAGTGCAGCCCCAGAGGAGGATCAGCAGCCAGCACAGGGTCATCATTATGATGCCGTACTTGAAAGTGTCTGACCAGCTGTATTGTCCGGTATTGTAGAGCAGGGCGGCCGGCTTGCTGTTGAACGGGAGCACGTACACATGCTCGATGAGCATCGCCATAGGGAATGCGAGGCTGAGCCGGGGGAGGTTGAATTTCTGCTCCACGCCGAGGGCGATGGGGATGAATATCATCGTGCGCATGGTCTTGGACTGGAAGACCAGACCGCTGTACATCATCATGAAAGTGAATATGACATAGAGCAGCCAAAAGGGCGTCTGCGCGCTGACGCCGAGGCTGTTGAAGCATACATCGACAAGGGTGGCCGGCAGTTTCGTGGCATCAAGGCCGGCCCCGAGAGTGTAGGCTCCGGCGGAGAAAAGCATCAGGTGCCAGGGGATGTCCACATCGTTCCACTTTACCACTCCGATACCCGGAAGCAGAGCGATCACGGCCCCTATGAATGCCACTGTCGTAGCGTCGATCCCGTGAAGTTTGTCAGTGGCCCAGAGCAGCAGCACGCCGAGGAATATGGCCACAGCCCTGTACTCTTCGGCAGTCATCCTGCCCATGGCATCAAGTTCGGTACGCAGCCTTGCAAGACCTCCCTCGATCTGCGGGCGCTGTTCTTCTTTTTTCATCGGGAACACCCACTTCTGAGCAACCAGCCAGCCGAGCAGGATCATAATCACCGTAAGCGGGAAGCAGGCGATGAACCAGTCGCTGTAGCCTATGGAAGAGCCGTAGGCTCCCATAAATAGGGAAATGGCAAGAAGATGGGCTCCAGAGCCGGTGAGGAATCCGGTGGCTCCGATATTGATTTCAAAGAGGTTCTGCAGCACCAGATTACGCCCGAAATTGTTTCGTTTCCCGTTGCTGGCTCCGTATATGGCGCAGACCACCATGAAGATGGGCAGCAGTATCGTCGCCTTGGCTGTGGTGGCCGAGATGAAGGCCGAGAGGACGAGGTTGATGACTATGAAACTGAAAAACACACCCTTGGCCGTGTGCCCGAACTTGAGCACGAACCATAGCGCGAATCTCTTCGCGACCCTTGTCTTGACCAGCATCGAGGCCAGGACAAACGAGAGGATGTTGAGCCACATCACCGGATGTCCGAGCTGGGCGAATGCCGTCTTCTGAGGGACGACTCCTGTCAGCACTATGGCGAGTATTATGACGAGGGATGTCAGATAGCTGGGGATGGCTTCTGTCATCCAAAGCACTATGCCGGCGAGAAATATCGCCAGCATCGACTTCTCTTCCGGGGTCTGGAGAAAACCGATGTCCAGCACCCAGTTGAAAAGTATGAAGAGCAGGATTGCCAGAGGCCCGCCGATGCGGGCCATGCCTTTCTCAAAGCGGGACTTGCGGATCTTCGGGAGTTTCTCGAGATTGTAGTTTCCCATGTCGAGAGGGTCATGTTCGCGTCTGCGGGCCTCTGTCATGTTTATTTCCAGTTCTTGTAGGGGTTCTTCATCAACATCGAGTTGTAGTAGCGCTTGTCCCCGGTGACTTCGGCAGATAGCCACGACGGCCGCTCGAAGCTTTCATCCTCCGCCCCGAGCTCCACTTCAGCCACGACGAGCCCATCGTTGTCGCCGTAGAACTCGTCAACCTCGAAGTTGTGGTTGCCCTTGGGAATGATGTACCTTGTCTTGTCGATGATGCCGGGTTCGCACAACTTAAGGAGTTCGCGCACATCCTCGACCGGGATCTCCTTTTCCCATTCGAAGCGGCTCGCCCCGCTCTGGCTGCCTATTCCTTTGATTGTGATGTAGCCCTTGTCTCCCTTGATCCTGACGCGCACCGTCCTCTCGGGTACGGAGCACAAGTATCCTTGGGTGATTCTTACCGCCTTAGTGGCTTCGGCCTTGTAGCCGTCGCCGTTTACCAGAAATTTCTTTTCAATTTCCTGTCCCATGTGATATTATTCGTTTGCGAGGGGTTTGTCGGACATTCCGATGACCCTCTTGATGGCTTGAAGATAGTTGATATTTTCCACACCTTCAAGTCCGCAGTCTGCCACTGTCTTGCGGATGTCCTCTATCTCGGTTGATTCGGAGTTGATTGTCTCCACTTTTGCCCCGTTGATCAGCACATTGCCAAATTCGCAGATGGTGCCGTTGACCATGTATCCGAAACGCTGCTTGTGTACTCTGACGGCTGCCAGATCAGGGCAGGCTTTTACCAGAGAGAGGAACTCCTCGCAGTTGTAGTTTTCTTGAGTAAGAGCCGGCACCGGTACCATGAAAGCCGGGAATACTTCATCCTCAAGTACTTGGCGGGAAATCGGGAACTCTCCTTTCATCAGGGGATTCCACTGCTCGAATCCGTCCACGGTGCAGATGTAAGTCTTTATGTCCATCTTGCCGCCGCGGATCTTGGTGTTGTTGATGTCGTTGGCCCTTGAGATGATGTATATTTCATCGCTCTCCCGCTCCCATACCTTTTCCGGTACGGGTACGGACAGCCTTGACATCCGGTAGTGTGCCTTGCTGAAATCCTGTCCGAATGAGCGGAACTCGAAGCGAGGCTTGGAGGCCTCGCCTATTTTCAGTTCTTTGTCAGACATTATTCTCCGAGTTTGAGCGCTTCCGTGCCGTCCACGTTGGCCTTGCCAGGGGTAGCCTCAGGCTGGATGTACCACTTGCCGTCCTTGTTGCGGCCGTATGAGCCCTTTATCTTCTCGCCAGGGGTCGGGTGGTTGACAAGGTTGAAGTCGTCCACAACGGTACTCCCGTCAGGCTTGAAAAGAGTTATATGCACTGCCTTCTTGGACGAGAGTCCGCTGCCGAATACCAGGGTCTTGTCGTAACCTTCCTGTGCCTCTCCCGCGATCACAACGTCCTCGCTGTAGAGAAGCAGATATTCCCCGGCTTTTATGGTGCGTGAAGGAGCTGTCCAGACGATACCGTTGTCATCCTTGTTGATCTGGATGCCGGTGATGTCGATGGCCTCAGAGGCCCCGTTGTATAGCTCGATGAACTTGTCGTTGCCGTTGAGCTCGTTGAGGACAAGCCCGGTATAGTCGATATTGTTCTCATCTGCAGGGCCATCGTAGGCCTTGTCCTTTTCGCATGAGATGGAGAGTGCTGCAAGCAGTGCAGCTGAAATGAATCTTACAGTCTTTTTCATATCTCTATAATATTTATATTTACTAGAATGAAATCTGGAATCTGAGGGCAACCATGTTGTAGTCCACTCCGCCTTGGCCGGCCTCCTCGACCACCTTCTTATAATCCTTGGTCGGTTTGCCGGAGGCATCGTGTCCGACGTAGTACTTGCCCTTGCCGTTGGCGTAGCGGTCGTTGTTGGTGAACTGGTAGTTGAGCATGATCTTCACGTTGGAGCTCGGGTAGTAGTTGAGGCCTAACGTGAAGGCGTCTGCGCTGCCGCCGAAGTAGTCTGCCGTGTTGAAGTCACAGGATTCGTAGCGGAGACAGTATTCGATGTCCCCCCAGCCGCGTCCTCTTGTGATCCTGTTGAACTTGCCGCGGTCTGGATCGTAGCTGTGCTCGCCGCCGAAGAGCAGCCAGCTCGCCTGGACATACCAGCCATCGGCGGTCTGCGGGCCTTTGTCGTTGACGCTCCTGTCGAGGATGGCAGAACGTGCGATATATGCTCCCTCGTAGCGAAGAGCTTTCCAGTATCCGGCGAGTTCGAAAGTGTAGGCGATCTCGTGGTCAACACCCTTTATGACATCAGTGTCAAGGTATTTCTTCCGGTTGATGCTGGTGGAGTTGCGTGAACTGTACCTTGCCACCCTGTATCCGTCGGTCGAGGTGAGTTTCGGCTCCCTGTAGGAGAATGCCGCCCCGATGTGCAGTGCCGCGTCCTTCAGCTTGTAGAGCGGACGGTAAGCAAGTTTTCCGGTGTATGAGAGCCCCTCATTGTAGCCGAAGTCCTTGTTGTAGTCCTCCATCGTCTCCATCTCCTCAGCGCCCTTGAGTTCCGGGCCGAACACGCCGGCAGAGGCGTAGAGCCAGTCCTTTGCGAAGGTGGCGTTGACCCCCAGATGCCTTGACGGCGCGAGGGAAGTGACCATCGGGCGCTCCATGAAGGTCAGATATCTTGAGGATGTGTTCCTCTGGATGGAGAAGTTCTCCTTGAAGTTGCCGACCCTGAATTCCGTGTAAGGGAGTCCGGTATAGGCGATGATGGCGTCTTTGAGTTCGAGGGTGCCGCTCGTAAAGTCGGTGTCGAGCTCCCCGTACCACTTGTCATCGAACCTTCCCTTGACGGCGAAGCGCGCGCGGCGGATGTTCATCCCGTTTCCTATCGGGTCATAGTCTTTGTCATTTCCGAAGAACACGGCTCCATCGGCCTGCACACGCACATCAAACCAGAAGCGGTAGCCGACATTGTCGTTCTTCAGCACCAGGATGCCGTCCTGCACTTCGGGCGTCAGCCTGTGCGCAACGACTGACTGTCCATACTCGTTGGTATCCGTGAAACTTTCGCTGTTCTGCGCCGCTGCGGTCAAACCCAGACCTGCAGAGAGAATAGTCAGAATGATTCTTTTCATCTATCGTTGTTTTTCAAGCGGCAAAGGAACACAAAAAAACGCGACCAGATCAAGGTCGCGCGTTAAAAGAATGTTAAAAATTGTTACGGAATTGTTTAGCGGCTATTTGACGACTCCGGCTTCATCCATCAGATATCCCTGTATAGGGGCTTCGGTGAGTGTCTGGAAACTGTGTTCGTTCTCCCTCATGATGCCGCCGGCGCCTTTGCCGGAGCTGCCACCGTTGGTCTTGAGGTAGTCTCCGCAGATGGCGAAGTCCCAGTCCTCACGCTCCGCCCATGCGGCGTCCTCCTCTTCGGAAAGGAAGGTGCTGGACCCGACGGGCTCACCGTTTTCGACAGAGAAGTAGGTCCAGCGTCCTTCTTCAAGTCCGTGGATGGTCATCTCTCCGCTTACCGGCATTTCTCTGCTTCCGCTGCCCTGGCAGGAGGAGAGTGCCAATACGGCAACTGCCGCGATTGCGATTGTCCTTATCAGTCTCATGTCTTATTCGAATCTTCTTGTCCCGTCCGGGGCGTAGGTGTACTTGATCTTGATGGTGCCGGCTTTCCTGTCGTAGTCGGAAAGACGGATTTTGGCGTATTTGCCGTGGGCTGTCTTTAGCACAAGAGGGGCTGACACCGGCTGTCCGGCTGCTGACAGCCACTTGACAGGGGAGTAGGAGCAGACTTTCGGGGCCACGGTGCAGATGCTGAAAATGTTGTCCCCGGCGGAGAGTTCCTTGCCGGAAATGTCCTGGCAGCTGTAGACCTTCGGGTGCTCCCTGTCATGGCGGTAGTCGTAGACGGAGAACGCGGTAAGCTTTCCGCTTCCGTAGACCTTTCCCCGGTTGTTGCGGCTGACTGTGAGGAAGAACTTCGGTTCCGCGGAGTCATCTATGTTGGCTGAATAAGAACTGAAGTCGAAAGCAAATTCAATCTTCGATGATGAGTTGTTGCCCTGCATCGGGTAGTCACCGCCCTGGTTGCGTGCTATCGGTACTGCGTAGTCGTGCATCGGGATATTGTCCGAGGCCTTGTTGGAGAGGCCTATTCGGAACGAAAGGTCATCGCGGGAACTGTAGTCTACTCCGACTTTGAACACAACTTTCGGCTCTCTGTACTCCACATCGACCCCTGTCATCTGGCTGCTCAGCATCCCTGTGTCCCTGTCCGGCTGCATCCAGAACCAGTACGGAAGATAGAAACGGCCCCTGTCGTGCATCCAGTAGCCTGTGCCGTATGTGTTGCAGACGATGAACGCACCTTTGCTTACTGTACCGTCAGGGGCGTTGAATTCCACAAGGTCATCGTACCCCACTATTGTCATGGCGTGGGCACCGGTCGGCGAGAGTTCTGTCAGCATGGCCTTGTAGCCTGTCTCCGACGGCCCTTCGTAATGTGTGTTGATTTTCCATGCTTCGGCTCTGGAGGAGAATGTGACTACTCCGCCGCTCTTTCCCGGCTCTCCCCGATTCCAAAGGTAGTTGCGGACGGCGTCCACTCCCTTCCGGTCAAGCACATCAAAGTGGGTTATCTTCTTTACCCTGTGGTGGATGGCGCGCAGGTAGGTGTCATATCCGCTGGTCCACTTGAACTGGGAACTCGTGTATTGTGACGGAAAGTCCGCCTCCGTGGCGATGCCGCCTTCGAAGCCTATTCTGAGTCCATCTTCCCCGAGGGAACCGTCATCGATGCCTCCGTTGATGAAGTTCCAGGTATAGAGGTAGCTGAACTGGTGTTCCGGTGTGCTGCCGTCCCTGTCGAGCAGGCGGTTCATCTCGTAAGTGAACATGTATCCGATGTACGAGGCCTGGGCGCAGGACCCGCCTATCTGGTCTATTACCGGAGGAAAATATTTCAGCAGGGAATTGTCCACGGAAGACGGGGCTGTCTGCTGTGCGCGGCAGTCTAAAACTGCGAGGCCGGTGAGAGCCAGCCCCGCAGCAATCAGAGTTGCTGTAATTTTATGGATCATTGCCATCTGAGGCGTTTTATGGTTTTCTTGATCTCAGCTGCGACTCTCTCGGAGCCGGCCTTGTCCAGTGCATTTTCAAGGGCATTCTCAAGGGAAGAAATGATTTCTCCCCTGAAGTTGGACTGGCTGTACCAGCCGAGAGCTTCGCAGGCTACGGTGCGTACATAACTGTCATCGGTGCTGTCTGTTACGACTGACAGAAGAGGCTGGATGGCCGGCACATAACGTGAGTTGCGGAATGTCCGTATGGCGTTGACCCTCCTGTTTGCGGCAAGGCTTCTGTCGCCCGCGTTCTTGATGCACTGCTTGTAATATTGTGTGCCGTTCAAGACACTCACTGCATCTTGTGACGCGTAGTCGGATGCCCTGAGCATCTCCGGATGGGACTCGCTGAAGGCTTCGACATCCTTGACGAGGGTGGTGTCCCCCAGGACTGCGGCCATCTTCACGGCGCTTCTTGCCATGAGTTCATAGCTGTCCTTGAGGGCTGTCCTTACATAGTCAGCGCACTCCGGGTCGGGGTCGGCACAGAGGGCGTTGAACGCATGGATTCTGACGGTCATGGAAGGGTCGTCAAGCATCTGCGCAGCGCGGGAGTGTGCCGCCTTGGCATCTATGTAGCTTAGATGGGTGATGCCGGCGCATCTCAGCAACGGCTCGCTGCTGTGGGTGTATTTCTCCCAGACTGCGGAGTCGCCAGCCTTGAAAACCAGATCGTTGTGGAGTTTGTCGCGGAGTTTGGCTTCAGCCTTGGAATGAGGTGTGAAGCGCCATGTAGGGTCTCCGATGAGGTGGGATTCCAGATACGGCACTTCCTTCTGCCACATACCGACTCTCTCGCCGATGGAGAGGTATCCCATCAGCTTGTCTTCCCACTTGTCCTGCAGTACATTGATTGTGTTGCCCTGTGCCACGATGTTTTCTCCGTCACCGAACACGTGGCATCCTGCCACGTAGCCTTCCGGGTTGTGGAACGAGCCGTTGTAGCAGGCATTGAACACGATCATCTTCGCGCTGCTGTGGCCCTTCATGATGTCATCGAGGTAGATGTTGATGCCGCGCGTCTCGATGGAGTCGAGCCTGTCATAGACTGCGAGGGCTGAGTCTGCAAAAGCTTCCTCCCCGATATGGAACAGGGAGTCCACTTCATGGAGGAATGCTGCCCTGTTGGCACCGCGCCCGTAATACTTGTATGAAGAGGCCAGCGAGCGTTTGAGATGGTCCACATCCTCTTCTATGTTCTTCGGTATCGGGGTGCCGTTGATGTACTGGGTGTCGTATGCTCCGTGCTCGCTGAAGACGAACAGGTCCACATCCGGCCTTGCCACCTCGCTGAGCAGATTCCACTTCATCTGTTCGTCCTCGCGGAAGTTGAGGAAGCGGTTGTGCGAGGCCTTGTCGAAGGCATAAGGGAAGTATTCCCTGAAGACAAGCGGCTTCTGCCTCCAGATGGTGAGGCAGTCGGAGTTGTAGCCGTGCCCGGCGAAGTAGGTGAGTTCATCGAGAGGATTGTCTTCCCTGTGTGCCTTGGCGACCTTGCGCAGGTATTTGCGCATTATCTCATATTTGTCACCTTTCATGACCGCCGGCACTTTCATTCTGGCTGAGTAGATGTCAGGACGCAGATGCTGGGCACCATCTTCGGAGAGGCGGTAGTAGAAGAGGTCAGTGTTGAGGCTGTCCCTCTTGATGAAATCGAACTTAAGGTCGAAGTCATCGTAGAAGCGGTCCGAGGCCACTGAGGATTCGAAGATCGGGTAGATCTCCTCATTCATCTTGAAGGCGGTGGTCATGTGCTGTCCCTGCCTTACCATGACGATCGGGACATCTCCCACGAGGACAATTCCTTCCAGGGCCGGCTTGCCTGAGGCGAGTTTGAGGATTTCAGCCTTGACTTCATCCGGCGAAGACCATGCGGCGCTCACTATCAAGGTGCCGAGACCCTCTTCTTCAAGCACCTGCTTGTAGGCCTTGAGTTCCTCTCCGCACTGGGCGTATGTCGCGCTGTCGGTGATTACGGCAAATGACGTGCTGGATTTTATGCCGCACCCGTCTATCTTGACCTGCGCGGACGCTGTCAGGGACAGGGCGCAGGAAATGGCCGCGGCAATGATATAATGTCTCATATTCTTCATCGTGTGTAATATTCAAGTCTTGCCCTTGTCTTAACGAGCTCGTCCCGCACTTCACGCGGCATGCTCTTGCCCGATTCGAGGTAGTCTTTGATGGCAGAGATGAGTTCGCGGCGGCCATGGTAGCGGACAAACCATCCCAGAGCTTCGGCCCCCTCCGTGCGCAGTGCGGTACTCTCGGAATTGTCCATCACCAGAGACAGTAGAGGCATCGCATATTGAGGGTAAGGGTTGTTGCGCATGCCGCTGATATAGAAGTTTCTGCCCCAGGCGTTCTTGTCTGTGAAGATCTTTCCTGTGCCGCTCTCGATTGAGTACGCCAGACTGAATGTGGACATCGCCTTCTTGCGGAAAGTTTCTTTGTCATAGATCCATCCGGCTTCCTTCAACCTCTTGTCGAAGTTCTTGAGGAAGAGGCTGTCTGCGAAATGTGCGCAGACGAAACCCACGTTTGCCGCCACTCTCAGTGAGTTGTAGTCGCGCAGGTACAATGCCGCCAATTCGTCAGCCATCCAGTCCTCGCCGACCTTGCCCATGAAGAAAGTGGATTTGCGGCGTATGAACTCATAAGGATCATCCGCTCCGTCCTTGAGGACTTTGGAGTAGTTGCCGTCGTCATAGTGTGCAAGAAGATGCAGGCACTGGAGACGGAGCATGTATTCGTCAGAGTTCTTCCATGTCTTGAGAAGAAGTTCGGACAGCCCCGGGGCATCGAGGGCGAAGAGTTTGTGCAGGGCGAGGCCGCGCACATCGCAAGGGTACTTCTCCGCCGTATATTTCTTCCAGTATTTGATGTCCGTGCTGGAAAGATCCGGCTTCACGGCATCAGAAGATGCTGAGAAGTGGAATGTCGGGTCTCCGAGGATATGGGATTCCAGAATGTTGACCTGCTGCATCCACTCTCCGGCAGAGTAACCCAGAGCCAGCATGCCGAGCAGGTCGGAAGAAGACTTGTCCTGAAGCACGTTGACGGAATTCCCTATTCCGACGAGGGCCTTGCCGTCAGAGAAGATATAGCGGGACGCGATGCAGTCGTCTTCGCGGAAGTCCCCGTTGTAGCAGGCATCGAAGATGGTCATCCTCACGTCCGGGGCCGTTTTTGCCACATCATCGAGCATTATTCCGGTGGAGGCATCCAGCAGAGAGTCCTCCACCTCGTATTTCGGATCATCCCAGTCTTCAACCCACTCCGACGGGATGCCGTATCTGCTGATATATTCCGCTTTCAGCGTATCTATGTCCTTGCCTCTGCGTGCGGCTGAGCGCAGCTGCCTGCGCAGGCGGAAACGGGCATCGGCATAATACCCGTCAACATCCTCAGGGTCAGGTGTATCTGTCAGGTATTGTCTGTCAGGAACCCCGTGCTCATGGAAGATTGCAAGATCCAGAGCATCCCTTGAAATCTCGTTGAGAAGAATGTCCTTCATCTTCGGATACATTGCGAAGACATAGAACTTGGCCCCGTCTGAACTACCGAATGCGGCAGGTATCTGTTCCTTGAGCGTTATCGTCTCGTCTTTCCAAGCCGCGAGACTGTTGGAGAACGAGCCGCTTCCGCTATAGGACATCAGGTGGTCGAGCTGGTTGTTCTCGCTCTTGGCCGCTGCCGCCTTGAGAAGGTAACGTGAGATTTCCCCATAAGGGTCGCCTCTCTTGGCGGAAGGCTTGATGCGTCCGGTGTAGATGTCGCAGTTTATGTATTGCGGAGATTCCGGTGCGAGATTGTAGTAGAAGAAATTCGTCTCGGAAGTGTCTCTGCATACATAGTCGAACCTCAAGTCGAAATCATCATAGAACCTGTCGGACGGGACGGATGACTCCCTCATCGGGAACTGGCCGTTTTCGTCCATCTTGAAGGCTGATGTCAGATGCTGGGCTTTGCGGACCATGGCAATCGGCACATCGCCGATGAACACGGCACCTGCGAGCCCCCTTGTGCTGTAGTAGGCTTTGAGGCTGTCGCGGAGCTCATCCGGGCAGGACCAAGCCTTGACGCTGAGAAAAGCGTCGAGGCCGTCTGTGCATACAGCCTTCCTATAGATTTCAAGCTCTGCTGAGCAGTGCTTGTAGGTTTCCGGCTCCGTGACGATGGCAAATGAACGCTTCACCGGAGAAGCGGCAAATGCCGTGGCTGCAGAAAGAGCCGCGGCACATGCCATGATTATTGTCTTTTTTGAAAACATGTCATTAGAAGATTATGCCGAATGAGGCTGTGACGGCGAGTCTGTCCTTGTCGAGGGATGTCGGCTTGAGCCAGCTGGCTCTTGCGCCCAGAACCCAGTTCGCTTTGCCCGAGCCTTGGATAGTCCAGTCCAACCGCCCGCCGGCTTTGATATAGCTGGCGTTGAGCCAGTCAGCCTGATCGGCCATCGCCGCTTTCGGGGTGGCGTAGGCTTTGGAACTCAAGCAGGTATATCCACTTCCAAGCCCTGCGGCATATCCGCCGTCCACTCCGACAAGAAGTGAGGAGCTCTTGAACTTGAACTGCTTGTCTGCGTTGACCCCAGCAGGGACATCGCGTCCGCGAGTGAACTCGTCTGCATGTGGTCCATGGCCTGCCTTGAGATTGTGGATGCCGTGCTGCTGCCGGCCTTGTTGGCTGTGGCCACGACGACCACGTTGTCCAGCCTGAACGATGTCTCCTTGAGGGCGAACCTGAGGCTCACGGTCTGGCCTGCGGCAGCGCGGAAAGTGGTGTCTTTCTGCTCCATGCCGTAATATTGCACGCTGACTGTGATCTCGCCGGCGGCTGCACCTTCGATGGTGAAGCGGCCGTTCTCATCGGTCATCGAGTACAATTTGGACGGTGACAGCACTACTGACGCGAAGTCAATAGGCTTCCCGTCGGCCTCTGAGACGACTTCACCTTTTAGGGTGACGCCTTTCTTGGGGGTTGCGGCTCCGGCAGGTAACAAACCGTAAGCCATCGCGACCAATGTCGCAAGGATAATAGAACCAACCTTCATTTTTGCGGTAATAACTCGGATGCAAAAATATGCTTTCTCTAAAACAAATCAAAAGACCGCACATCCCCATTTATGGGGATTTTGGGGTGTCTGCTAATAGTTTTGAGGGTTGTCTAGATGTTTTACAGCAAAATTGTCAGAAAAATCCGACATGGCGCTTACAGTTTGAAAGCAAAATTTTTATTAACCCGGCCTGCGTGTGCCGATGGCCTGCTCTGTGGGGAGGATTGTCCGATATTGCCGAATTTTCTGTATTTTCGCGGTGGAATACATATATATGGAAAAGAAGTACGAATGGAAGTATTGCTCCCTTGGTGGAGCTATTCGCGTCAATATCGCTTCAGGTGAGGATATAGCCCATCTGGGTGAACTCGACCAGAAGCTCTGGACGGTGTTGAGCTGCCCGGTGGACTCGCTGGAATTTGACAGGCGCACACTGGATTACATCGACACGGACAAAGACGGGAAGATCAAGGTGGCTGAGGTCGTGGCCGCAGCGCAGTGGCTGACCTCGGTCATTAAGGACAAGGACCTCATCCTGAAGGGGGAGAGCGTGCTTGACATTGAAAATATCGATACAGCCTCGGAGACGGGGCGCCGTCTGCGCGACTCGGCAGCCCGCATCCTTACCGATCTTGGCAGGGAGGGCAACAGAATAACGGTGGAAGAAGCCTCCGACAGCGTGGCCATATTCTCGGGAACGCGCTTCAACGGGGACGGCCTTATCACGGAAGGCAGCACCGATGACGCTTCTCTCAAGGCGGTGATCAAGGACTGCATCGCCGTATCCGGAGCTGAAACCGACCGCAGCGGCGCCCCTGGCTTGAGCTCGGAGAAGATAGATGCTTTCTATGCAGCTTGCGCCGACTATGTCGCCTGGCTTGATGCCGCGGACTCCGACAAGGCCGTGCTTCCTTGCGGAGGCGACACCCCCGCTGCCTTCGGGTCCGTATCGGCCATCAAAGACAAGGTTGCAGATTTCTTTGAGCGTTGCCGCCTGCTGCGCTATGACAAGTCCGCTTTCGATGAGGTCGCCGTCAAAGTCGATGACATTTCAAAGATAGGTGAATGCCCGCTCTCGGTTCCGGATGAGTCCGGGGTGCTGCGCTTCGACAGGATCAACCCGGCCTGGCAGGCTCGCGTGGACACCTTCCGCAAACTTGTCTGGAAAGACGGGAAGGACAGCCTGACTGAAGATGAGTGGGACGCTGTGCTGGCCGCTTTTGCTCCTTATTCCTCTTGGCTTGCCGCCAAGAAAGGTTCTCTTGTGGAGAGCCTCGGGGCCTCCCGCGTGCAGGAGATTCTTTCGGCCGGACAGAAAGCCGCGCTTCTTGAACTCGTCTCCAAGGATCTGGCCCTCAAGGACGAGTCGGACTCCATAGATGAGGTGAAGAAACTCATGCTCCTCTATCGTGATTTCTACCGGCTGCTCAAGAACTATGTGATATTCACGGATTTCTATGCGAGAACCCCGGGTGTGCGTGCTGATTTCGAGGCGGGCCGGTTGTATGTGGACCAGCGCTGCTGCGACCTCTGCATCAGGGTCTCTGATATGTCCAAGCACGCGGACATGGCCAAACTCAGCGGGATGTTTCTGATCTACTGCGCATGCACTTCGCGCAAGCTCGGCAGGACTATGGACATTGTGGCCGTGATGACGGCAGGGGACACCGCCGCCCTGCGTCCGGGCAAGAACGGGATATTCTATGACTGCGCAGGCAACGACTGGGACGCCGTAATCACAAAGATAGTGGACAACCCGGTCAGCATCAGTCAGGCGTTTTGGGCGCCTTACCGCAAGTTCTGGGATTTCTGCGTGGGTCTCATCAACAAGTCGGCTGCCGACAAGGACGCCAAGATCACGGCTGACCTCCAGGCCAAGGCCGCAGCCGCAACCTCTCCTGCGGCGGACGGGGTTGACAGCGGCAAGAAGCAGGTTTTCGATATCGCAAAGTTCGCCGGCATCTTCGCCGCCTTGGGCATGGCCGTGGGTTATATAGGTACTGCTCTGACCAAAATAGTCACCGGAATCCAGAACACTCCGCTGTGGCAGACCCTCGTGGCGATTGTCGTGATAATGCTTGTGATCTCCGGACCGTCCTGCTTCCTTGCGTGGAGCAAGCTGCGCCGCCGCAATCTCGGCCCCGTGCTCAATGCCAACGGATGGGCGATCAACTCCAACGTCCTGGTCAACATTCTCTTCGGCGCCAAACTCACCAGCCTTGCCCAGTATCCGAAACTCAAACTCTCCGACCCGTACAGGCAGAAATCTTCGGCCTGGAAATGGTGGCTTGCTTTTGCCCTTGTACTGCTCGTTGTGGCGGCAGTGCTTCTTTTTATGGGCAAACTTGAATTCATCGGTCTCAAAATAAGATAATCATGGCATCAATATTCTCTCCCGAAAAAGTAAATGTCGGACTTTTCTGTGACTGTTTCCCTCCTGTGATGGACGGGGTCTCCGTCTGCATGGAAAACTATGCCGAGTGGATGCAGAGGAAAGTCGGCGGCACTTATGTGATCACTCCTAACGTGCCCGGTGCCGACTACGAGTCCCTGGACTACACGGTCCTGGACTATTTCTCTGTGCCTGTGCCGAGGCGTAAGCCTTATGTGACCGGACTTGCCACCATAGACCCCGGCTTCCTTGCCAAGGTGGCAAAACTGCGCTTCAAGATAGTGCATGCGCACTGCCCGTTCACTTCCGGTGCCGCCGCGATGCACATCTCCCGACTTGAAAAGATTCCACTCGTGGCCACTTTCCACTCCAAGTACCGTGATGACTTCGCGCGCGTGCTGCCCAAGGCTGCTGTGGACATGGTCATCAGATATATCATAGACTTCTATGAGAAGGCTGATCTGGTGTGGGTGCCGCAGGCCTCCGTGATCGATGTCATACGGGAATACGGCTACAAGGGCGAGGTCGAGGTGATGGACAACGGTTCCGACCTGGTGGCCGACTATCCTGACAGCTACTTTGCCGATGCGCGCCGGCAGCTTGGCATCGGCAAGGACGATTTCGTACTCCTCTTCGTCGGGCAGCACATCTGGGAGAAGAATCCGAAACTGATCCTGGAGGCCCTCTCCAGGTTGAGGGATCTTCCGTACAGGATGTATTTTATCGGTACGGGATATGCGGCGGACGCCATGAAGGAAATGTCGGACGAGCTGGGGCTCTCGGACAAGGTGACGTTCGTGGGATGCATCCACGACCGCGAACTGCTGAAGAAGTACTACGCGGCAGCGGATCTCTTCCTCTTCCCGTCACTGTACGACAATGCTCCGCTCGTGGTACGCGAGGCTGCCGCCCTCCATACCCCTGCCGTCATGGCCAAGGGATCTACCGCCTCGGCAATCTTGACGGACGGGGTCAACGGCTTCCTTGTGGACAATGACCCGGACGAGATGGCCGCGCTTCTGCGCTCCCTGTCCTCCGACCGGGAGAAAATCCGCCGGGTCGGTCTTCAGGCTTCCAGGACCATTGTCCGCTCTTGGGAGGACTGCGTGGATGAGGTGCTCCGCCGCTACAACGACCTTCTCTCCAGCCGGGGTCTCCCTCTTATTGCGAAGATAATAGAGGAATAGTGCGGTAATTTGGATTGTATCAAATTTTTGCCTAAATTTGCAGGCTTTGTCTTTTGTAGGCAGAGGATTTGAAATATTAACTTTTAATTTTTTGCTAAGATGGCTGAATATTTGATGCCTGAGAAGAAGCAAGAGATTTTCGCGAAGTACGGGAAGTCTAATAAGGACACCGGCTCACCAGAGAGTCAAGTTGCTTTATTTTCCTACCGTATCGCTCACCTTACCGAGCATGTGAAGAAGAACAAGAAGGATGTGGTAACCCGCCGTTCTCTTCTCCGCCTTGTAGGTAAGAGGCGTCAGATTCTGGATTACCTCCAGAAAGTTGACATCGAGAGATACAGGAATATCGTCAAGGAGCTCGGTCTCCGCCGATAGTCAAGATAGGGAAGATCCGGGGATGGTTCCTGAAGGGGCCATCCCTTTTTTGGAAAGGACGTTAAGAAAAACAGTAATGAATATCATCAACAAAAAGATTGAGCTTTCAGACGGTCGCGTCATAGAGATCGAGACCGGCAAGCTCGCGAAGCAGGCAGCAGGATCAGCCGTAGTCAAGATGGGTGGCACTATGCTTCTCGCCACCGTGACCTGCGCGGAAGAAGTCAAGGAAGGGACCGACTTCATGCCGCTCACGGTCGATTATAAGGAAAAATATTACTCCGCCGGACGTTTCCCGGGCGGATTCATGAAGAGGGAGGGGAAATCAAGCGATTATGAGATTCTCATCTCACGCCTGATCGACCGCCCTATCCGTCCTCTCTGGCCGGATGATTTCCACCTTGAGGTGTTTGTCAACGTGACCCTCATCTCGGCGGAGAAGGATATCCAGCCCGACGCGCTTGCCGGACTTGCGGCTTCATGCGCACTGGCCACTTCCGACCTTCCGTTCGGAGGCCCGATTTCCGAGGTACGTGTCAGCCGCATCAACGGCGAGTTCGTGATCAACCCGACCTTCTCCCAGATGAAGGACTCCGACCTTGAGCTCATGGTCGCCGCCACCGAGGAGAACATCATGATGGTCGAGGGCGAGATGAACGAGGTCAGCGAGCACGACATGCTTGAGGCCATCAAGTTTGCCCATGAGGAGATAAAGAAACACTGCCGTGTGCAGAAGGAGCTCATGAAGGAGCTCGGGACGGATGTCAACAAGCGTGACTATCCTCACGATGTCGAGGACGAGGTGCTCAAGAAGGCCGTCCACGATTTCTGCTACGACAAGTGCTATGCCCTTGCCAAGGCAGCGAAGCCAAAGAAGGAGCGCGAGGCCGGGTTCAAGGCCATCAAGGAGGAGTTCCTTGCCACCATCCCCGAGGAGCAGCTCGAAGAGAAGACTCCTCTCGTGGAAAGATACTACCATGCCGAGGAGAAAGAGGCCATGCGCAACATGATCCTCGACGAGGGTGTGCGTCTCGACGGACGTGTATGCAATGAGGTGCGTCCTATCTGGTGCGAGGTTGATTACCTTCCTTGCGCTCACGGCTCCGCCATCTTCACCCGCGGTGAGACCCAGTCCCTAGCGACTGTCACCCTCGGCACCAAGATGGACATGAAAGAGACCGATGAAGTGCTCATCCAGGATGACCAGCAGTTCGTGCTGCACTACAACTTCCCTCCGTTCGCTACCGGCGAGGCCAAGCCTCAAAGGGGTGTGGGACGTCGCGAGATCGGACATGGCAACCTTGCCATGAGGGCGCTCAAGCCTGTAGTTCCTCTCGCCCCTGAGAATCCTTACGCTGTCCGCGTAGTATCAGATATTCTTGAGTCAAACGGCTCTTCCTCAATGGCTTCAGTGTGCGGCGGCTGCCTCGCGCTGATGGACGCCGGTGTGAAGATCCGCAAGCCGGTGGCCGGTGTGGCCATGGGCCTCATCACCGATGAGATCCATCCTAATGACCGCTATGCCATCCTCACCGATATCCTCGGAGATGAGGACCACCTCGGAGATATGGACTTCAAGGTGACAGGTACTGCCGACGGCATCACCGCCACCCAGATGGACATCAAGGTCAACGGACTCTCTTATGATGTCCTTGCCAAGGCCCTTGAACAGGCCCGTCAGGGACGTATGCACATCATGGGCGAGATGCTAAAGACCATCAGCGCTCCACGTGAGGACTACAAGCCGTTCGTGCCTCGCATCGAGCAGATCCGCATCGCTGCCGAGTTCATCGGCGCCGTGATCGGCAAGGGAGGCGAGACCATCCAGAAGATCCAGAAGGAGACCGGCACCACCATCACCATCGACGAGCAGCCTATACCGGGTACCAATCTTACCGAGGGAGTTGTGGATGTCGCTTCCGACAACAAGGAGAATATGCAGAAGGCTCTCGAGTGGATCAAGGGCATCTGTGCTGTGCCTGAGGTCGGTAAGGTATACCATGGCAAAGTCGTTTCCATCCTTGACTTCGGCGCATTCGTGGAGATTCTTCCAGGCAAGGAGGGGCTTCTGCACGTGTCCGAGATCGCTTGGAACAAGACTGAGAACGTGGAGGATGTGCTCCATGTCGGCGATGAGGTCGATGTCAAGCTGCTTGAGATTGACCCTAAGAGCGGCAAGATGCGCCTCTCCATGCGTGCCCTGACCGAGAAGCCTGAGGGCTATGTCGAGCCTGAGCGCCGTCCTCGCGGAGGTGATCGCGGAAGGGACGACCGTAGAGGAGGACGAGATGACCGCCGTGGAGGAGATCGCCGCGACCGTCGCGATGACCGCAGGGATGACCGTCGCAGGGACGATCGCCGTGACCGTCGTGATGACCGCCCTCGCCGCAGCGAAGGTTCTCGCTCCGAGGCTCCGCAGTCCGATGGCTACAAGGAAAGCAACGAAGAGGTATTCTAGCCTCTTCACAGACATAGGGGGAGCCGCTTGACTTTTCGATATGGCTTCCCGGCATTATCAGGGGGCTGGCCGTTTGGCCGGCCCTTTCTTGTCCCGTGCGCACTAGACGCCTTTTTGCGCAAGTGGGTTTATGAAATCTGCCGCTGTGGAAACGCCCCCGGTGCGCATGGCATTGCGCCACGCGCCGGCGGATGTCTCAGGTTATAGAGTTTTTATGCTATTATGCTGTAACCTGAACTTCAAAAAGGCCGGCTGAAAATCAGCCGACCTTCTCATTGGTAGCGGGGAGAGGACTCGAACCTCTGGCCTCCGGGTTATGAGCCCGACGAGCTACCAACTGCTCTACCCCGCGATGTTTGTGGATGCAAAGGTAGAGAGTTATTTTTAAAAAAGCAAATTTTTCTCAAGCGGGTTCTTTAGCGGACTTCTAATTGTGTATCCATTCGCGCAAGCACCTTGGCTTCGGTGCAGTCCTTCAGACGGCCCAGAAGCGCATTTTCATCTGAAGAACCGTAGAACATCTCAAGAACTTTTTCCATCATCGTCTGCGGACTTGGGTATCCGCAGACGGACCAGTTGCTCAAGTCCGGATCCCCGGCTATCGATGCCGCATAATTTACGGCATCTTCGAGTGTGCCTATCTCATCCACAAGATCTATAGGCAATGCATCGGCCCCCGTCCAGACACGTCCCTGGGCGATTTCATCAACCCTTTCCCTGGTCAGGGAGCGGCTGTTGGAGACTATGCTGACAAAGCGGTCATATATGTTTTCAATTGACCTTGTCATATAGTTGAATTCGCTCTGGTCGAAAGGCCTCATCAGTCCGAACATATCCCCGTGCTTGTGTGAATTTACGCTTTCTACCCCTATGTGGAGAACATCTCTGGCTGTTTTCGAGAAATCCGGGATCATCCCGAACACACCGATGGAGCCGGTAAGGGTGGTGGCATCAGTGAAAACGACATTGCTGCCGTTGGAGATCCAGTACCCGCCGGATGCCGCATATTCTCCGTATGAAGCGACTACCGGTTTGTCCTTCTGCAAAAGGTCGAGTTCGTTCTTTATCTTCTCTGAAGCGAGTACGCTTCCTCCAGGAGAGTTGACCCTGAGCACCACGGCCTTGACGGTGGAGTCGGCCCTGACGCCTGCTATGATTGATGCGAACCTGTCTCCGGCCACTGCCGTCTTGTCATGCCCGTCAATGATTTCGCCGTCGGCATAGATGATGGCGATCTGCTGCTTGGCGTTGAACGGCGGCACTATGTTGGCCACATAATCGGCAAAAGGGATGAGGCTGACTTCATCGAAGCTGTCCTTTACCGCCAGTACAGCCAGCTTGTCTTCAAGTTCATTTTTTGTCAGAAGTTCATCCACAAGGCCGCACTCCACGAAATCCTGAGGCAGGTTGAGCTTCAAGTTGTTTATGGCATCGTCAAGGTCATCAACTGAGAGTTCCCGGCTCTGCGCGATGCTTTCCGACATGCTCTCCCACATGGAGTCCACCATCCTCTGGTACTGCTCCCTGTTCTCGGGGCTTGACTTGGATTTGGTAAACATCTCGCCGGCTGACTTGTATTTTCCGTGCTTGATCAGTTGAACATTGATCCCGAGCCTGCCCAGAAGGTCTCCGAGGAAAACCGTCTGGCTGGAAACTCCCGTGAGAGGGACGGTCCCGCCTATGTGTGAGGTCATATAGATTTTGTCGGCCACCGATGCGAGGTAATAGCCGCCTGTGGTCGGGGCCTCGATATAGGACACTACCGGCTTGCCGCTGGTCTGCCGGAACTTCGCCAGGGACTTGCGGATTTCCTCAAGGGAAGCTATCCCGCTCATGGAGCCGTCTGTTTTGAGATATATGTATTGCACAGCCGGGTCTGTTGCTGCGGAGTTGATGGCCTGCACCGCATCCCATATGCCTATGGTCTGCAATTCTCCGCTGCCGCTGAATGAAGAGAGGGGGTTGGACTCCTGGCTCTGCTCGCCGATTACAAACCGTGACATGTCCATCACGAGGACGCCGGATTTGGGTAGAACGGGGGTGGAACTGCCTGCCGCCAGAAGGGCACCGAGCATCCCGAATCCGAGTATGAACACCAGTATGCCCATAATGACCAGACCGCAGATCACAGCCAAGGTCATCTTTACAAAATCTTTCATCGTATAAATAAGTGTAAATTTTGTCAAAAGTACTAAATTCGCAAGATAAAACAAATGTCTATGGCACAGAAACCTTCAATACCAAAGGGCACAAGGGATTTCGGACAGCGCGAGATGGCTGCGCGCAACTATATTTTCGACACCGTCCGCTCCGTGTTCCGCACATACGGTTATTCACAGATAGAGACTCCGGCCATGGAGAATCTCTCCACCCTGCTGGGCAAATATGGTGAGGAGGGAGACAAGCTCCTTTTCCGGATACTCAATTCGGGCGACGCTTTCTCCGGTGTGGACTTTGACAAGCCGCTCACACCTCAAGTATGCGAGAAAGGACTCCGTTACGACCTGACGGTGCCGTTCGCCCGTTATGTGGTGCAGCACCGCGATGAACTGACATTCCCGTTCAAGCGTTTCCAGATACAGCCGGTATGGCGTGCCGACCGGCCTCAGAAAGGACGCTACCGTGAGTTCTATCAGTGTGATGTGGACGCTATCGGAAGCAAGAGCCAGCTCTGTGAACTTGAACTTGTGCAGATAGTAGACAAGGTGTTCGAGAAACTCGGTATCCGTGTGCTTCTGAAAATCAACAACCGCAAGGTTCTTACCGGTCTGGCTGAAATCTGCGGATTCCCTGACAAGGTCGTGGACATTACCGTGGCCATAGACAAGCTTGACAAGATAGGACTCGATGCCGTCAAGGGAGAGATGCTTACCAAGGGACTGACCCCGGAGGCTGTGCAGATGCTTGAGCCTGTGCTCACCCTTAGCGGCAGCACTTCAGAAAAGATAGCAGTCATGCGCTCAATGATGGGTTCTTCTCCGACCGGGCTTAAAGGTCTGGACGAGCTGGAGGAACTTTTCGGATACATAGAAGCAGCCGGAATCAGGACTCCGGTCGAACTTGACCTCTCGCTCGCCCGTGGCCTCAACTATTATACTGGAGCCATATTTGAGGTCAAGGCTCTCGACTGGCAGATCGGAAGTATCTGCGGGGGCGGGCGTTATGACAATCTTACCGGTATTTTCGGCCTGCCGGACATGTCCGGTGTCGGAATCAGTTTCGGTGCAGACCGTATATATGATGTACTCATGGGGCTGGATAAATTCCCGAAGGATCTGCGTAGCAGCACCACCGTGCTTTTCGCAAACATGGGCGCGGAAGAGTTGAAGTACATTCTCCCTGTGGCATCAGCTCTTCGTTCGGAGGGTGTCGCCGTCGAAATCTATCCTGACCAGACCAAACTCAAGAAGCAGTTCGAATATGCAGACCGCAAGTTCATCCCGTTCCTCTCAATAAACGGAGGTTCCGAGGTCGAAGCCGGCACGGTGAACATCAAAAACCTCTCTTCCGGCGAGCAGAAGAACTTCCCGAAGGACGACATCAAAGGCATGAGGGAGTTTCTGCTTGGAGCATAGGCGTTCTCGTGCCTATACATCTGTTTGAGTGAAAGTTGATGTGTGGTTGTAACAGATAGTATGCACTTTTTTTTGTGCAGTTTTTGCCAAAATATGCACTTTTTTTTGTGCAGTATATTATATTTGCAAAAAATGATGACTTTTGATGGAAGGCTTATATAATACGTTTCGCATTAAACTTGCACTCACGCCGATGGCTTATCTGCGCAGTTTCCACGAGCAGGTGAATTGGAAGAGCCGTCTGGTCTGCATCATGGGACAGAAAGGTGTCGGGAAGTCCACTATGATTCTTCAACATATCAAGAAGTATGACAACCCTGAGGAGACGCTATACGTGACAGCGGACAATATGTATTTTGCCGGGCACACTCTCTATGAACTTGCCGGGATGTTTTTCGCTCAAGGCGGGAAGCGCTTGTACATCGATGAGATACATAAGTACAAGGGGTGGTCAACAGAAATAAAAAACATCTACGATGATTTCCCTACTCTTTGTGTGGTATATTCCGGGAGCAGCCTGTTGGCACTGAAGAGAGGAAACAAAGCGGACCTCAGCAGACGCAGCGTACCTTATGAAATGCCTGGACTTTCTTTCAGGGAGTATCTTAATATCCGCAACGGATGGAGTCTTAAAACCTCGTCTCTTGAAGAAATCCTGCATGGGAAAGTCGATTTTCCAGAAGGAGAACATCGTCCCCTTAAATATTACAAAGAATATTGCAGGCACGGATTTTACCCTTTTTTTAAAGAGGGAGATGCCGAAATACGTCTGCAGAATGCGATTCTGGCCACTGTGGAAGATGATATCCCAGACTATGCGGATATGACCATCGCCTCAGCCGTAAAGCTCAAGAAGCTGATGTATATTCTGGCAAAGAGTGTCCCGTTCAAACCCAGTAATGACACGCTTGGACGTTACCTCGGGATCAGCCGGAACGTCGTGCCTGATTACATAAGTTATCTCGAAGCAACGGGCATGTTCAACGCGCTTCGCGAAGCCGGACATAGCGACAGCCTGTTGGCAAAGCCTGAGAAACTGTATTTGGGGAACAGTAATATAGCATATTCATTGTCGGAGGACGGCATCATTGATGACGGCAATATGCGTGAGACCAATTTTTTGGCCTGGACTAAACAAGTGTGCTCTCCGGTTTCTTCCAAGATATCTGATTTCGAGATAGGGGATGTTACATTCGAAGTCGGTGGCAGGAACAAAAAGTCCGATCAGATAAAGGATGCTCGGGTCGGTTATCTTGTCAAAGATAATCTTGAGTATGCTTCAGGGCGCTCTATCCCTATATGGATGTTCGGCTTTCTATATTGATAAGAAAAAACCGGCTCAACTTACAGCAACAGCATCACCGCGAAGACATAGAGCAGGAAGCCCTGAAGTTTGAGCTTGTCCGCGCTCATCTGCGTTATCATGGTCTCCGTCGGGTCGGCCTGCAGCATGGATTCCAACTCATCCCTGTGCGGCGGGCGGTTGAACGACCATTTCCTGACGATCTGGCCGTCTGCGGCATAGGTGAGCCCGCCGTTGGAGCGGTTGAGTGTCAAGAGTGTCTTGCGGTCCGCGAAATAAGTGTACGGCAGCAGTTCGGGCCCGGCCATGTCTGCCATCTCCTCCGGGTAAGATGCTGCCAGCAGCAAGGCTGTGTATCCGCAGGCGGAAGCATCATGCAGGACCGAGGAGATCTTGTCCCAGTCCCTGCTGCCCAGTTTGGAAGGACTGTAGACGGAAGAAATCAGTACTCTGCCCTCAAGAGCAAGAGAATCGGCATACTCTCCGCCGGCATCGCTGAACGACAGCCCCTCGCTTACGAGTTCCGCTCCGCTCTTGTAATTGGTGAAGTCCACGAGCGGCAGGGACAGGGCTGAATACAGGAAAAACAGGCAGACAGAAACCCCCGTGATCCCGAAACTTACATATTTGACCTTGCGGGTCGGCTCCTGACTGCCAGGGGGCAGGAAAGCCGCAGCCCAGAGAGCGAGCAGCGCGATGTTTTTCAGAAAACTCTGAAGGTGAGTTAGGTGCACAGCCTCGCCGAAGCATCCGCAGTCCATCGACGGGTTGAAAATCAGCAGCACCAGAGTGAGGAGAGTGAAAAACACGAGCACGGCAAGGGTGACTATGCCGGTAATCCTCCTCCAGACCCCGCATAGCAGAGCGGCACCCAGAAGCGTCTCCGCCAGAGCCCCCGACACCCCTGTGAGATAAGAGAGCGGACGCAGGAAGCCGAGATGCAGAAACTTGAAATACTCCTCGACCACAAGGCCTGCACCGACCGGGTCCAGCAGCTTGAGCAGGCCCGCCACAAAGAGAACGAAACCTATGATTATGGCACTAGCCCTTCTTACTATTCTCATACGTGTCTTTTATCTTGTTGAAAATCAAATCAGGAGCCAGCATCCTACCGTCCGCATCCGAGCAGCCCACGGTGAGGAAAGTCGGATCAAGACCCGCCTGCCTGCGGTAAAAATCCCTCACCCTGCACTGGAAGGCAATGTCCGCCTCGTGTATGTCGCTGCCGCCGTGCAGGTAGCTGCGGTCGTCACCGTCCCTATGGGAGGCGAGGCTCTTTTCCACGAAGCTGATCGGGACATCCAGGTACAGGTTGAGATCCGGCAAAGGCAGGCCGAACTGTCCGTATTCCGTCTCGAGTATCCACCTTCTGAGTTCTTCCGCTTCGACGTCCGAGGCGAGTTTCGCGCACTGGTAGGCGATGTTGGAGTACACATACCTGTCCAGGAGCACCGTGCCCCCTTCCTCCAGGGTTTCCCTTATTAAAGGTGCGGCCCCGTGCCTGTCCTCTGCGAAGAGCAGCGCCACAAGCTGCGGGTGTACGGTTCCGATCGAGCCGAAGCCGCCCCTGAGGAACTTGCTAATCAGCTCCCCGTAGACAGGAGCGTCATATCGTGGGAAATGTATGTATTCGACTTTCGGGCAGACGCTCTCAAGATATTCTCTGAACATCCTCACCTGCGTGGACTTCCCGGCCCCGTCGAGGCCTTCCAAAACTATCAGCATAGACGCAAAGGTATGGATTTTTTACTACTTTTGCATTATGGTAAAGATAATGGGAATCGTGAATCTGACACCGGATTCATTCTGGGCATCCAGCCGTGCGACAGCTCAGGAGGCATTGCCGAGGATAGAACAGATGCTCCAGGACGGGGCCGACATCATCGACATCGGGGCCGTGTCCACACGGCCTGGCGCAGCTGATGTGGAGCTGGAGGAAGAGTGGCGCAGGCTTGAGCCGGTGCTGCGCGAGCTTGACAGTCAGGTGCCGGTCTCGATAGACACCACAAGTGCCGAGATAGTCCGCAGGGCTTACGACACATTCGGACGCTTCATCGTCAACGACATCTCCGCCGGCGAGGACGACCCGGGGATGCTTGGCACAGTGGGCAGGCTCGGCCTGCCATACGTCGCGATGCACAAGAGGGGCAATCCCCGCACGATGGACGGGCAGTGTGACTATCCGGAAGGCGTTATCCCTGAACTCCTCGAGTATTTCGGGGGCTTTGCCATCACCGCAGCGACAAACGGCATCAAGGACTGGATCCTCGACCCGGGTCTGGGCTTCGCCAAGAACCAGGATCAGAACTGGGAGATACTCGAGCATCTGGAAGACTTCAAGGTGCTTGGAAAACAGATACTTATCGGCGCGGCCGACAAGCGCTTCACCGGTGGGGACACAGAGAAGGCCCACCGCACAGCACTTGACCACGGGGTAGACATCCTCCGTGTGCACGACGTGAAAAAAGCCCGGCAGACCGCCGGGCTAGAATAATCAGGGATAAAACTACTCCGCAAACAGGGAAGGCACGCTGTCGCAGTTGCCTTCCGGCGTGCTTTCCACCTTGCTGAACCTCATGACCACCAGTGCGGTGGCTGCAAGGCAGGCTGCAAACATCGCCCAATACACCGGTAACGGGAACACCTCCATCCAGCTGTCTGCATCTTTAAGTGAGTCTATGTTGCTCATTATCAATGATACAGTATTATTGGTGAAATGCATCAGCATCGTCAGTTTCAGCGACCCCGTCTTATAATAGACATACCCGAACAGGCAGCCCAGCAGGAATGCCGGCAGCGCCTGCCACGGGTTGAGGTGTATCAGAGCGAAGAACAGGGCTGAGATCACGATGGCCCATACGGGCTTGACATTGTTGCCCAGAAGCCCGCGCAGCACCATACCGCGGCACAGCCACTCCTCGAAGAACGGGGCAAATATGCTCACGCACAGGAAATTGAGCAGCAGGTTGCCCTGAGTCATGCTCTCAAGCATCTGTTCAAGCCACTCCGGCATCGGGGGCATGAGCTGGCTCAAGGCATCGGTGCAGAACGCCAGAGCCACCGTCCCTATGGCGGCCAGCACTGCGCATAGCGCACCTCCGACAGGGCGGAAATTGTCGCTGTCAAGCTTAAGTCCTCCGCCTGTGAAACTGCGTGCCCTGCTCTTGGCGCCGGCATACATCATAGCCGGGATGAACATCACGGGGTAGGCGACCACCATCGCGTATTCCGTCCCCTTGGCAGCACCGAGGCAGGCGGTGAACAGCAGGGTGATGACATTGCCCAATATGCTTCCGAGCATGAGCATCGCCAGCAGAACCAGTATCTCCTTGACTCCAGGCATGAACCAGGAGTAGTTGTCGAAGAACTTGTAGTTGCGGACCTTTTTCCCCATTCCGGTCTATTTGTAAAGAGGGGAAGGGTAGACTCCTTCTGATGCCAGCTGGGCGAACTTTGCGACCACGGCCGGCCTGTCCTCCTTGTAGGTTACGCCGAACCAGTGGGACGGGGTGGAGAGCACTTCGCATCCGGCCTCGCCTTTCTTTATCATTATGTCCACTGCGTACGGGATGTAGAATTCCTTCTTGAGTTCCTGGCTATTGGCCTTGAGGAAGTCCTTGAAGATCTCCTCAGCCTTAGGGAAGAAATCAGGGGTGAAGCCCCACATGTTCATGGAGCAGAGATCCTTGCCGTTGAGGGTGACATGCTCGCCTGTCACGGAGTTGTCTCCGGTCACTTTGCCGTCGGCTCCCTTGATGATGTTGAGATGCTCGACCACATCGGTAAGATGCTGCTCGCCGTCGTAGTGGCAGATGCCTCTGGACACCCCGCCTGATTCGCTGAGGGTGTGGTCCAGTTCAAATCCGACAATGGAGTAGACTCCCTGGCTGCCGGAGTGCTCCCCGCACCACTGTGCAGCTATCTGGAAAGACTCCCTGCCATAGAAATCATCTCCGTTTATCACCAGGAACGGCTCCTTGATCACGTCCTTGGCCATAAGGACAGCATGCGCCGTGCCCCACGGCTTCTGCCTCTCGGGGTTGAGGCTGAACCCGGCCGGAATCTTGCTGAGCTCCTGGGTGACGAACACGAACTCGAGCGGAGTCCCGTCACTGCATTTGACATCGCTGTATTTCTTCTTGACGCTCTCCTTGAAGGCTTCGAGGAAATACTCGCGTACCACATATACGACTTTCCCGAATCCGGCGTTCACTGCGTCATAGATGGAATAGTCGATGATTGTCTCTCCGTTCGGGCCGAGGCCGTCCATCTGCTTGAGCCCGCCGTATCGGCTGCCCATGCCGGCCGCAAGGACCAAAAGTGCTGGTTTCATAATAAAGTGTCGATTGGTTTTAAGTTTGGACAAATTTAATTATTTTTGCGTAAAGTCTATGGGAGTTTTCAAAGATTTATGGAATCGTGACAAAGACAAGGGCCGGGAGGAGCAGCGTTCTTTCCTGCGCTACGCCATTGTGGCCACGGCTGCGTTTGTGGTTTTCATGTTCGTCAAGAAGGACAATGTCCTGACCTGGATCAGCGCCGGCTTCACCCTCCGCTCACAGCAGAAGCAGATAGAGATGCTGGAAGTCAACAACGAGGGCCTTGACCGTCAGCTTGAAGATCTTCTGACGAGGAGGGACTCCCTTGAGCGTTTCGCGCGTGAGACGTATTATTTTGCGGCCCCCGGGGAGGATGTCTACATAGACGGCACTGGACGGTAACGGAGCCGCACTACTTCCCGGCATCCTTCCCCGACTTTGACGCTCTCGTCTATCCTGCAGCATAGCAGGGCGGCCACGTGATGGCCGTCAAGTTCGATCACCTCCGCCTCTTCCTTGTCTTGGGCCGACCAGCCGAGATCCGTGAAGATGTCGGAGAGTTTCTTCCTTTTTCCGCCCATCCCGAGGGGACGCATCCAGTCTCCTGCCTGCCAGTGTCTTACCTTAAGGGGCCAGCCGAGTTTGGCCTTGTCAGCGACCAGCACTCCTTCAGGCTGTCTGAGCGAGTCGAGTTCTTCCCTGGGAATGGTCTCCAGATGCAGCTGTTTTCCTATGCGGGGTTTCCTGATCCGGATTTCAGAGGATGTGCACTCGACGGGGCCGAATCTTTTGCCTCCCGTCTGGCCGCCTTCATCAAGCATCCTTTTTAGCGAGTCGAATTCGGCCCTGCCGATGCCGCTGTCTTCCAGCAGTCTCCAGAGAAGATAGTCGCGGTGCGCATCCTCTCTGACGGCCTGTATGCTGATCCCGCCTCCCGGCAGCAGCACTCTGTCTCTTGCATTCTGGAAGTATTCCTCGGCGATGTCCCTTACCTGTGCGAACCTGGCCATATCCTCGCCAAGAGTTCGTATAAGCGAGGGATTAAGTTCGCGCAGGATGGGGAAAACCTCGTTTCGCAGGCGGTTGCGTTTGTACTCGTTTTCGCTGTTGGTCCTGTCTTCTCTCCAACCCAGTCCGTGCTCTTCCATCCAGCGGCGTATCTCATCCCTTCCGATCCCCAGCAGCGGTCGCAGTACCCCGGGCCTGCCGCCCATCCCGCTGATGCCGCGTATTCCGGTGCCTCTCAAAAGGTTGAGCATCATGGTCTCGGCATTGTCGTCGGCATTGTGCGCCACTGCCACGGCTTCGAAGCCTTTTTCCGAGCACAGCTTGAAAAACCAGTCATAGCGAAGTTCGCGGGCGGCCATCTCTATGCTTACGGAATGCCGGAGGGCGTATTCCTCCGTGCTGAACCTTCTGGAGAAGAATTCGATCCCGTGCTCCCGGCACCACAGCCTCACAAACTCCTCATCCCCGTCCGACTCGCTTCCGCGCAGCGTGAAATTGCAGTGCGCCACTGCGAAACGGGCTCCGGGAAATAACTCCGAAGCCCTGTTTGCCATATACATGGAGTCTATGCCGCCGCTTACAGCGAGGAGGATGCGCCTCATCCCTTGTTGCTGATAAGATAGGTGAAATTGACGGAGAAGAACTCCTTGAACTGTATCCTCTGCCTGCCGTCAATGATCACGATAGGGTCGTAGATCATCCAGGTGTTCAACCCTATCCGGAAGTACTTGGCAAGCTGCCAGGTGATCTTGTTGTCCCAGTTGATACGGTTGTAGGAGAACGGCTTGTTGAGGTAGTCGGTGAAGAGCACCAGCTGCGTCTCGTACTTGAAGTCGTCGTTGATGGAGGTGTTGTAGTTGATCTTGATCTGGGCACCGAACTGGAAAAGCTGGCTGTGGTAGCTGTCGCCGAGTTCCGGATCCAGGTCCGGTTCGCGAAGCTTCATACCGTAATTTTTGCGGAGCTCCTCTTTCGTGCAGATGGTGAAACCTCCCGTCAGCGGGGCTATGTTGACGTTGAACCAGTCCACAGGGGTCCATTCCATACCGAACGCTATCGTGGAGTATGCCGGGGAGAGGAAGCCGGACTTCAGGGTGCCGTTCCACTTGTCGCTCTGCTCATCTTTCTCGTAGGAGTCGTAGCTGTCGGTGAACTGGGAGCGGAAGTCAAAGGAGGCGGTGTAGTTCCAGTCGCTGTCTTTGCGGATTTTGTAGGCCAGGCGGCTCTCGAACTTGATGAGGTCGTTGCTCTTCTGGAGCAGGTTCTCCTTGTCGGCTGACCAGAGGAAGCCGTACTGGAGCTGAAGGCGGTTTGTCCAGCTCAGAAGATCCTTGGTGTAGTTGGCGTTGGCATCGGCCCCGAGGCTGAGCGTGAGGGTGTTGTATCCGCCTGCCGCCCAGTTCCAGAGGCTTGTGTTGCTTGTCCCGAGATCAAACTGTGTCCAGCTGTTCCAGTAATTCGGCCTGTCCTGCGCGTCTTTTGCAGCCGGCGCTTCCTGCAAAGCTTCGGCTGCCGCTGCCATGGCTTTCTGGAGTGCATCTTCCTGGGCGTGCAGGCTCAGGCATGCTGCAAGTGCGGCTGCTGTCAGGGTCAATGTCCTCTTCATTCTAGTATGAGATTGCGAATACCACTCTTCTGTGTGACGGTTTGCCGGAGAATATGTCCTTGCCCTCCTCCTCGCAGACGCAGCTGTCTATAGGGATGCAGCGTATTGTAGCCTTTGTCGCGTCCTTGATGGCCTGCTCGGTCTCCACGGTGCCGTCCCAGTGGCAGAGGAGGAACTTTCCTGTCTGGATCTTGTCCTTGAACTCGTCCCAGCTGTCGCATTTCTCGATGTGGGAGTCGCGGAAGGCGAGCGCCTTGTTGTAGATGTTGGCCTGGATGTCTTCGAGAAGGCCCTCAATGTGCTCCGCGATACCTTCGAGGGCCATTGTCTCCTTGGTGAGGGTGTCCCTTCTGGCCACCTCCACTGTGCCGGAGGCAAGGTCTCTTGCGCCCATCGCCAGACGCACCGGCACCCCCTTGAGTTCCCACTCGGCAAACTTGAATCCCGGACGCAACGTGTCCCTGTCGTCGATCTTGCAGCTTATTCCGAGCTTGTCCAGGGCCAGGCGCACTTCGTCCATCTTGTCGAGCACCTGCGTGTGCTCCTCGTCAGTCTTATATATGGGTACCATCACGACCTGTATCGGAGCGAGCCTCGGCGGGATCACGAGTCCGTTGTCGTCACCGTGCGCCATCACGAGTGCTCCCATAAGGCGGGTGCTGACGCCCCATGATGTGGCCCATACATATTCCTGCTTGCCTTCCTTGTTGGTGAACTGCACATCGAAGGACTTGGCGAAATTCTGCCCGAGGAAGTGGGAGGTCCCGGCCTGGAGGGCTTTGCCGTCCTGCATCATGGCTTCTATGGTCAGAGTGTCGAGCGCGCCGGCGAATCTCTCGTTGGGACTCTTGTGCCCCACTATGACAGGAAGCGCCAGCACATTGCGGGCGAAGTCAGCGTAGACGTGCACCATCTCGTTGGCTTTTGCCTGGGCCTCTTCGGCGGTGGCGTGGGCAGTGTGCCCCTCCTGCCAGAGGAATTCGGCTGTGCGCAGGAAGAGCCTTGTGCGCATCTCCCAGCGTACCACGTTGCACCACTGGTTGCAGAGCACAGGAAGGTCTCTCCATGAGGTGATCCAGTTTTTGTAGGTGCTCCAGATTATGGTCTCCGAGGTCGGGCGGACTATCAGCTCTTCTTCAAGCTTGGCGCTCGGGTCCACCACCACTCCCTTGCCGTCGGGGTCGTTCATCAGGCGATGGTGCGTCACCACCGCGCATTCCTTCGCAAACCCCGCCACGTGCTCCGCCTCGCGGCTGAAGAACGATTTAGGTATGAAAAGCGGGAAGTATGCGTTCTGCACCCCGGTCTTCTTGAATCTGCCGTCGAGCGCGGCCTGCATCTTCTCCCAGATAGCATATCCGTAAGGCTTTATGACCATACATCCTCTGACTGCGGACTGCTCCGCCAGATCTGCTTTGATTACCAGATCGTTGTACCACTGAGAATAGTTCTCAGAGCGCTTGGTGACCTCTTTTGCCATATTCTTGTAGAAAGTCTGCGTTTTTTTTCGAAATTTGCATCTATATATAGAATCGGGCCTCGGTCCGAATCTTTGCATGCGCAAAGATACTAATTATTAAATTAACAGTAGACTGCAATATGAAACGTATTCTGGCTTATTTATTGCCTCTTATTGCCCTCGCCTCCTGCGGGACCGCATCACAGTATGCCCAGCAGAGATATGCGGACGGCATATACGAGCGCATTGAACCGGCCCCGGAACCGGTTCAGATATATTCAAAAGAAGATTTCGAGCAGATGGCCGCAGAGGACATAGCCCGGCGGAACATACTGCGCGATACTGTATATGTACCTGTCTATGAGCGCGATGCTTCTACTGACTTCCTTTGGGGACTCGGAACGGGCTTCGCATTGTCATCGCCATGGTACAGCAGCTGGTGGTGGAACAGCCTGGCCTGGCGTTATGGCTGGGACTGGTGGCGTTTCACCGACCCTTGGTACTATGGTTATTACGGCTGGGGCTATGACTCATGGTTCTGGAGGCCGTGGAGATATGATCCATGGTTCTATGATCCTTGGTATTACGACCCATGGAGGTTTGATCCGTGGTACGGGCCTTCTTATGGGCATCATCCAGACCATTGGGCACCTAAGCCGGGGCTTTCTCCTGACGGAAGGCGTTATTATGGGGAGCGAAGGGGCACGCAGCCGGGCGGCACGCAAAGCGGAAGGCCGGGACGCAGCAATTATCGTCCGGGAGTGAGCGGCGGAAGCTACGGTTCTGCCGGTTCGACCAGGTTCAACAGTTCCCGTTTCGTTCCGCGCTCCGGCGGTTCGTCCGTCAGCCGGCCTGGCTCTTCATCCGGAAGCGGTTCCAGAGTGACCCCTGGACAGAACGGCTACAACTACTCCCGCGGATACCAGGGGCGCAACTCCGGAGGCTCGTATTCCGGCGGGAGCAACAGTTCCCGCAGCTATGAGCGCAGCAACTCCAGCAGCTGGGGAAGCAGCAGCCGCAGCTCCGGCTCAAGCTATTCCGGAGGTTCGTCTTCAAGAAGCTATGGTGGTGGCGGCTCGTCCTCACGTAGCGGCGGTGGCGGAAGCAGCAGCCATGGTGGCGGCGGAAGAAGAAGGTAAATCTTAAAACGAAAGGGAAATGAAAAAGATAATATTGTCAATCGCGGCTCTTGCAGCCGGCAGTATGGTCGCAGGCGCGCAGAACATGTATGATGCGATAAATTTCAGCCGCAACGAGTATCTCGGGACGGCACGCAGCATGGCCCTCGGCAATGCCGTGACGGCCATAGGCGGGGATCTCGGCACGATAGGGATCAATCCTGCCGGTTCGGCTGTGGCCAATTACGGACAGTTGACCATCACCCCCGGCTTCACCCTGTCTTCCGTTCAGTCTTCCTACTCTCCTGAGGGGGAGAGCATGTACGGGGCTTTCAACCGCACGACGCGTTCCCGTCTCTCGATGCCGAATCTCGGCATTTCGCTTGTCATGGAGACAGGCCGCAGGAGCGGGCTCAAGGCTTTCACCTTTGCCGTGGTCTCCAACCAGACGGCGCAATACAATTACGGCGCATCAGCCTATGGAGCCAACTCCAGGACCTCGAAGGTCGCCGAGTTCGCGGCAGCTGCCGCCGGTATAGGCGAGGACGTGCTGGCCAATTACAACTCCTTTGACAACAGTGACGTCTCCTGGGACTTGCTTACGGCCTACCAGGCCGGAATGTTCGGCTCCTATGGCACGGACGGACGCTATGTCGGAGTAACTGAGACGATCTCTCCAAACGGGGTGTACCATTATGTGCCGAGCGCGCTCCAGCAGTCGTCGGCCATCACGAAGACCGGACATAAAAACGACCTTGTCTTCAATTTCGGTTTCAATATCTCCGACAAGCTTTTCTTCGGCTTCAACCTCGGTGCCCCGGTGGCGGAATACCGTTATTCCGAGGCTTTCTATGAGACGGCGGTTGATCTTGACGCATTCCCGATTTCATTTATCGGCAGTGACGGAAAGGAGCGCATCACCGCATTCAGGAACGCTTCGTATTCATACAACTATACGGCCGACATAGACGGCGTCTATGCCAAGTTCGGCGTCATTTCCACCCCTGTCAAGGGTCTCCGCCTGGGCGCTGCCATACAGACCCCGACAGACTACACTATAACCGAGAAGTGGCAGTACGGGGCTTCGACCACGTTTGCCGACGGCCAGTTCAACGACAGCGAGACCTCTCCGCGCGGGGAATACACATACTGTCTCCAGTCCCCATACGTGATAGACCTCGGTGTGGCGTACACTTTCGGCACCCGTGGCTTTGTAAGCGCTGACTATGAACTCACCGACTACAGCGTGATGCGTTTCTCCGAAATGCATCCTGATTATCTGTCCGGCGACAGGTATTATGATCTCAACCAGACCAACAGGTACTTCGCGGGTGTGTCACACTCCCTCCGTCTCGGTGCCGAGCTGCGTGTGAGTCCGGAGTTCTCCCTTCGGGCCGGAGTTGCCATGCTCACCTCTCCGGAGCGTCACTGGACCAATGAGGCGGGCGATGATGTCACTGCTGACGATTACCTCAAGGATTTCGACTCCTACAACGGCAGCATGAAAAGACTTGTCTCCTCAAGTTATTACGATGACAGGATGACATCCGTATCATTCGGTTTCGGCTACTCTTCTCCGGGTTCATTTTTTGCCGATTTTGCGGTGAAGCGCACCCTATATCCGGACACGACATTCTCCCCGTATTACGATTACGACAACTACAATGCGGCAGGCCTGCTCACCAACACCAAGTCTCCGCGAATACTCAATAAACCAACTCTCTGGAACGCAGTCGTGACATTTGGCTGGAGATTCTAGAAACTTCTTGAAATTCAATGGAATTTACCGCTAGACAACTTGCCGAGGTTCTCAATGGGACAGTGGAAGGCAACCCTGGGGAGAAGGTCTCCTCATTCGCGAAGATAGAACACGGCAAGCCGGGGCAGTTATGCTTCCTCGCCAATCCCAAATATGAGCACTATGCCTACAGCAGCAAGGCTTCCATACTGCTTGTAAACAAGGACTTCGTCCCCAAGCAGCCCGTAGCCCCGACCCTCGTGAGAGTGGACAATGCGTATTCGGCGCTTGCCGATCTGCTCAAGTATGTGTCAGACCACAACAAGCAATACAGGAGGCACCGCGGCCGTTGCCATATAGCCTGGAGCGCCAAGATCGGGAAAAGGGTCTCCGTGGGAGACTATGTGACCATAGGCAAGGGCTGCACTGTTGGGGACTGCACCAAAATATATGACAATGTCACGATAGGTGCGGGCACGAAGATAGGCTCCTATTGCATAATTTACCCGGGGGTTCACATATTTCCCGGGATGGTGATAGGGGACAGGGTTATCCTGCATGCGGGATGCATAATCGGCGATGACGGCTTCGGCAACGCGCCACAGCCGGACGGCAGCTGGAGGAAGATCGAGCACGTGGGCAACGTGGTGATAGGCAATGATGTGGAAATAGGCTCCAACACCACGGTGGACAGGGCCCCGATGGAATCCACCATCATAGAGGACGGCGCCAGGATAGACAATCTCTGCCAGATTGCCCACAACGTGGTGGTCGGGGAAAACACTGCGATTGCCGCGCTCACCGGCATAGCCGGCTCTTCCAAGATCGGAAAAGGCTGCATTTTTGCCGGTCAGGTGGGCATTTCCGGGCATATCACGATAGCCGACAAGACTACAATATGCGCCAAGACTGGAGTTATCGGCAATGTGCGCAAACCGGGCCAGACCCTCTTCGGCATACCGGCACTGCCGCACGGGACATATCTGCGCGCTTATGCCAAGTTCAAGCAGTCCGGTGAGGAATAAAAATTTTTTTCTATCTTTGCGCCCCGATGAATCAACAGACAGTAATTAAGGAATACACCTTCGAGGGAAGAGGGCTTCATACAGGATGTTACGCGCATCTTACCATCTGCCCGGCCCCGGAGAACTTCGGAATACGCTTTCTCCGCACAGATGTGGATGTGGAAATTCCGGCGCTTGCCAGCAAGGTGAGCAGAACAGACAGAAGCACCACCATCTCAGAAGGGGATGTGCAGGTGGTCACGATAGAGCATCTTCTTTCGGCCCTGACGGGTCTCGGCGTGGACAATGCGCTGATAAAGTTGGACAACGTGGAAGTGCCTGTGCTTGATGGCAGCGCGGAGTGCTATGTGCGCGCCATCGCTCCGGACGGGCTTCACGAGCAGGCGGCCGAGAGGCACTACATCACCCTCAAGGAAGAGGTCGAAGTAAAAGACGAAAACACTGGATCGTGGGTGAAGATCACCCCGGCGGACAACCTCTCCTATGATGTGACCGTGGACTTCAACTCCCACGTGCTGGGAGTCCAGAAAGCCCATTGGCGCGAAAATGCCGACTATGTCGCCCAGGTCGCCCCGTGCCGCACTTTCTGCTTTTTCCATGAGCTTGAAGCCCTCGCCTCCAGAGGGCTGGTCAAAGGCGGGGATGTGGACAACGCCATCGTGATAGTCGAGCATCCCGTAACCAAAGAGCAGATAGACCGCATGTGCGTGCTCTTCGGCCAGCCGCGTCTCTCCGTGACGGACAACGGTTACTTGAGCAACCTGCGGCTGCATTTCCCCAACGAATGCGGAAGGCACAAGCTTCTCGACCTGATAGGTGACATGCGTCTCGTGGGAGGTTATCTCAAAGCACATGTCAGCGCGTACAAACCCGGCCATAGAATCAACAGCGCCGCCGCTCGGGCGGTATTGGAAAAAATCTGAGTTATGGTAAAAATTCATCCGCTTGCGACCGTCAGCGCAAATGCAAAACTTGGCGACAATGTTGAAGTTGGACCTTACGCTTACATCGATGACAATGTCGAGATAGGCGACAACTGCAAGATATATCCCCATGCCAGCATCTTTCCCTATGTCAAGATTGGAAACCACTGCGAGGTATTCCCGGGAGCTGTGGTGGGAGGCGTGCCTCAGGACCTCAAGTTCGACGGGGAGGTGACTTATGTGGAGATCGGCGACTATGTGACCATCCGCGAATGCGCCACCATCAACCGCGGCACCAGGGCCAGCGGCAAGGGAGTCACGAAAATCGGTGACCATACCCTTATCATGTCCTATGTGCATGTCGCACATGACTGCCGCGTCGGCAACCACTGCATCCTCGTGAGCTATGTGGGCATCGCCGGTGAGACTGATGTGGACGATTGGGCAATCATCGGCGGCAACACTGCCGTGCACCAGTTCTCCCATATCGGCACCCATGCCATGGTGGGCGGCTGCTCTGCGGTCAACAAGGACATTCCGCCATATTCCATCTGCGGACGTACCCCGATATGCTATGCCGGTATCAATATTGTCGGCCTGCGCAGAAGGGGATTCGAGCCTGACACCATCCGCAACATCAAGGATATCTATGACACGATCTACTATCAGGGTCTGAACATCTCGGACGGTTGCGCCAGAGTGGAGGCCGGTTTCCCACAGTCCGTGGAGCGTGACAATATCCTCAACTTCATAAAGAACTCCAAGAGGGGTATAGTCCGTGCCGGCGATGTCTCAGTCAAAGGCGGCATCGACTAGGCGTGACCCTCACGATAGCATATTTCCCTCCGATAGAATACTTTGCGATCCTTGCAAAGTATTCTTCGGTTTATATCGAGGCCTGCGAGAACTACCAGAAGCAGTCGTACCGCAACCGCTGCCTCTTCTATGCCTCGGACGGGGTCCAGTCGCTTTCTTTTCCTGTGCGGCATAGGGCAGGCTCCATCAATATTCCGATCAAGGAAGTGGAAGTGGACTATTCCACGCCCTGGGTGGCCAAGACGGAGCGCTGCATAGACACCGCCTACCGCTCCTCCGCCTTCTTTGAATATTACCGGGATCCGCTTTTCGCCATACTCGACTCACGCCCGTCCACGCTTTGGGAGCTGGACATGGACATCATCCGTTTTTTCATTGACCGACTGGGGCTTGTGACACAGTTGGTCGAGACTTCTTCATATACGAGACCCGATGTGGATATACATCCGAAGAGGCCTGACTCAATCCTTTCTGAACTCGGATTGGACAGGCCTTACTATCAGGTATTTGCGGAAAAGTTTGGCTTCAAGCCTAATCTTTCGGTGATGGATCTTCTCTTCAACGAGGGTCCGTCGTCTCTGGATTTCATTCTTTAGGTTTTTCTTCGCCGCCTTCTTCGGCATCTGGGTCATGCACCCAGTACACTGCGCTTACTGGCCCCATGCTACCCTTGCTCGAGAACATGTAAAGGGCCAGATAAACCTGGTCTTTTTCGCCGAGCAGTGCGAGCACCTCGTCGTTGCTGAAGGCCTTTATGTCGTTCTCGAACATGTCACAGCCGTAGATGGTGGCATCATAGTAAGGGCCGTAGAAGGAGTAGCTCTTGTCGAAGTCGAGTTTGGACTTGAAATACTCTTCGATGGCTTTGCTCTGCTCTTCTTTTTTGTCCTCATCCTCTTCACTGAGATATATCAGTGTCTGGTATTGGAAGGAGTAGTTGTCCACCTGGTCGAGGTTGCAGCTTGTGAACATCATCACTCCGAAAAGCACAAAGGCTATTTTTCTGAAAAAGTGTTTCATTTCATGTGTTATTTTATGCAAACATACGAAATTTTATGCTGATTCGGAAAATATTGCTATCTTTGTAACCGTGAGTGGATGGAAGGCCGGGCGGTCTTCCTTTTTTTATGATTTTTGATATATGGACCTGCTGAAATTCAAGGAAGTGGTGGAGAACGCCGCAAGGGAGCGAGGCTGCATCGTGGCTGACATGTCTCTCAATGATGATGACAATGTGTTTGAAGTGATTATCGACAAGGACGCGTCTGATGTGGACCTTGCCGACTGCGAATATGTCCACCGGGCTGTCCTGGCCGCATTCGACAGGAATATTGAAGACTATGCCCTCACAGTCAGCTCCGCCGGTATTGATGCCGCCGAGGCTGACGCGATATTGAATTCAACAAACGAAAACATATAATGGAAAAAGAAAAAGTAATCACCCTGATCGACGCGTTCAAAGACTTCAAAGAGGAGAAGAACATTGACCGTCCTGTAATGATGCAGGTGCTCAAAGACGTGTTCCTGACCCAGATTGCCAAGACATACGGCTCCGCCGACAACTTCGATGTCATCGTCAATGTGGACAAGGGTACCTGCGAGATCTACCAGAACTTCGATGTCGTGGAAGAGGTCGAGAATCCCAATTCGGAGATCACCCTTGAGGGGATCCGCGAGGATGGCGGCGACCCTGATGACTACGAGATAGGAGACCAGTACTCCAAGAGGCTTCCGCTTGCCGCATTCGGACGCCGCGGCATCCTCAATATCAGGCAGAACCTTCAGGGCCGCATCATGGACATAGAGAAGGCCAACGTCTTCAAGAAGTACTCCGAGAAGGTCGGGGAACTCTTCTACGGGGAGATCTACCAGACCTGGTCCAAGGAAGTGCTCATCCTTGACGATGACGGCAACGAGCTCCATATCCCGAAGTCCGAGCAGATCCCGGGCGAGAGGTTCAAGAAGAGCGACTCCGTAAAGGCCATCATCAAGAGCGTGGAGATGAAGAACAACACCACGCCATACATCACTCTCAGCCGCACGTCCAACGAGTTCCTCGAGAGGCTCTTCGAGCAGGAGGTGCCTGAGATTGCGGACGGCCTCATCACAGTCAAGAAGGTAGTGCGTGTGCCGGGAGAGAGGGCCAAGGTGGCCGTCGAGTCCTACGATGACCGCATTGACCCTATCGGAGCCTGCATCGGTGTCAAGGGAGGCCGCATCATGGGTATCGTGCGTGAGCTGCGCAACGAGAACATCGATGTCATCCAGTGGTCGCAGAACCCTAAACTGATGATCCAGCGTGCGCTGAGCCCGGCTGTGGTCTCGTATATCGAGATGGGGGACAACCCCGAGGACAAGGTGAAAGTGTTCATGCAGCCTGACCAGGTGAGCAAGGGTATCGGAAGGCACGGAGTCAACATCCAGCTCGCCGGTATGCTTGTTGACCGCGAGATCGAGGTCTACAGGGAGCTTCCAAAGGGTGAGGACGCCGATGAGGAGGATGTGCTTCTCAGCGAATTCTCTGATGTCATCGACCAGTGGATCATCGACCGTCTCGAGTCTATCGGCTGCGACACGGCCAAGAGCGTGCTTGCTCTCTCTCCGGAGGATATAGCCAAGAGGGCTGACCTTGAGGATGAGACTGTGGCGGAGGTCTTCAGAATATTAAAAGCAGAATTCGAGGATTAACATAATGGGAGAAATCAGACTTAACAAGATAATAAGACAATTCAATGTCGGCCTTGACGAGCTTGTGGGCTATCTCCACAAGATTGGCGTCGATGTCGAGTCCAACCCCAACAGCAAGATTTCCGATGAGTACATGCCGGCCATAAGCCGTCAGTTCGGCAAGGACGAGGCTCTGAAGAAAGAAGCTGACAAGGTGGACGTCAAGATAACGGACATCATCGAGAAGACCAGCCGTAAGCTCAAGAAGGAAGAGGAGGAAGAGCCGGAGCACGAGACCATCACCATCAAGACCAACACCTTCATCAATACAAAGAAGGATCAGCCTGTGGTGCAGAAGAGTGTGCAGGAAGTTGAGCCGGCACCTGTGAAGACTGAGCCTCTCAGGGCTGAGCCGCAGAAGCAGGCGGAACCGCCGCAGGAGGAGAAAGTCTCTCCTGTGGTGGACGTGAAGCCTGCACCGGCGGTGGAAACCAAGCCGAAAGTGGAGGCTCCGGTGGCCTCGCAGCCTCTCAAGGCCGAGCCGGAAGTGAAGCCGGAGCCTGTGGGAAATGTTGCTGAAGCTGCCCCTGTGGTGAAGCCGGAACCAGTAGTGGCAAGCCCGAAACCTGTGCAGCCTGTCCGTCCGGAGCCTAGACCGGAACCGGCCGCGCCTGCCAAGCCTGCATCCGTCAAGGCTGAAGAGGCCAGGCCCGCCTCAGCCGATGCTTCGGGTCTCAAGGTGGTGGGGAAGATCGACCTCAGCCAGTTTGACCGTAAGCCTGCAAAAAAACGCGAGCGCATCAGCAAGGGCACACGCAAGGTGGATGTCGCCAAGGCGGGTGAGAATATCGAGAAGTCTCCTAAGAAGGACAAGAACAACAACAAGGACCGTCGCCCGGGCGGTCAGCAGCCTCAGCAGGGGCAGCAGGCCCAGGGTAAGGGCCGCAAGCGCGACCGTGACCGCTTCAAACCTGCACTGACCGAAAGCCAGCAGGAGGAACTCCAGAAAGAGATTCAGAAGCAGGTCAAGGAGACTTATGCCAAGATGAACGAGGGCAAGAAAAACAACTTCGGGGCCAAGTACCGCAAGGAGAAGAGAGAGGCTGCGGCGCAGCGTACCCAGGAAGAGATAGCGGAGGCGGCAGCGGAACAGAAGGTATTGAAAGTTACGGAGTTCGTGACCGTCAATGACCTTGCGACCCTCATGAACAACACCCCTGTGGTGAAGGTCATCGGAGCCTGCATGAGCCTTGGCCTGATGGTGTCCATCAACCAGAGGCTCGATGCCGAGACGCTTGTGCTTGTGGCCGAGGAGTTCGGCTATAAGGTCGAGTTTGTCACTGCCGACATCACCGAAGAGATAAACCAGACCGAGCAGGTGGACCGTCCGGAGGATCTCAAACCGCGTCCGCCTATCATCACGGTGATGGGACATGTGGACCACGGCAAGACATCCCTCCTTGACTATATCCGCAAGTCAAATGTGATCGCCGGTGAGGCCGGTGGTATCACCCAGCATATAGGTGCGTACAATGTCGAATTGCCGGACGGACGCCGTATAACGTTCCTGGACACGCCTGGCCATGAGGCGTTTACGGCCATGCGTGCACGTGGCGCCCAGCTTACTGACCTTGCCATCATCATTGTCGCAGCCGACGATGCGGTGATGCCGCAGACGGTCGAGGCCATCAACCACGCTCAGGCGGCCAATGTTCCGATGGTGTTTGCCATCAACAAGATAGACAAGCCTGGTGCTGATCCGGAGAAAATCCGTCGTCAGCTCGCCGAGATGAACATCCTCGTGGAGGACTGGGGCGGCAAGTACCAGTGTCAAGAGATTTCAGCCAAGAAAGGTCTCAATGTGGACAAACTTCTTGAGAAGGTGCTTCTTGAAACGGATCTTCTTGAACTCAAGGCCAATCCGGACAAACTTGCCGTCGGTGCCGTCATAGAGTCGTCTCTCGACAAGGGACGTGGATATCTGGCTACGGTACTTGTGCAGGAAGGGACTCTGCGTCAGGGGGATGTTATGCTCTGCGGAAGCTACTACGGCAGGATCAAGTCGATGTTCAACGAGCGTGGACAGAAGGTCACGGAGGCGGGTCCTTCGACACCTGTATCGGTGCTCGGACTCAACGGGGCTCCGGCAGCGGGTGAGAAGTTCAATGTGATGGCTGACGAGAAGGAGGCCAAGAACATTGCCAACAAGCGCGAGCAGCTTCTCCGCATCCAGGGCATCAAGACCCAGAAGCACATGACCCTTGAGGAGATAGGCCGCCGTATCGCCATCGGCAATTTCAAGGAACTCAACATCATCGTCAAGGGCGACGTGGACGGTTCCGTGGAGGCGCTGTCAGACTCTCTCATCAAGCTTTCTACCGATGAGGTCAAGGTCAACGTGATCCACAAGGCTGTCGGTGGCATATCGGAGTCTGATGTGCTCCTTGCCGAGGCTTCCGATGCCGTGATCGTCGGCTTCCAGGTACGTCCTACCGTCGAGGCCCGCAGGGCCGCCGAGCGTGAAGGCATTGAGATCCGCCTCTATTCTGTCATCTACGACTGTATCAACGATGTCAAGGATGGTATCGAGGGCATGCTTGAGCCGGAGAAGAAAGAGGAGGTCATCGCGACCGCCGAGGTCAAGCAGACTTTCCGTATCAGCAAGGTCGGAACTATCGCCGGATGTATCATCCGCGACGGCAAGATGGTGCAGAAGTCCAAGGTTCGTCTCATCCGCGACGGTATCGTGATCTATACCGGAGAACTCAGCTCCCTGCAGATCGGCAAGGATGCCGTCAAGGAGGTCATCGCCGGCAAGGAGTGCGGTATGACCATCGCCGGCTACAATGACATCAAGGAGGGCGACATCATCGAGGCCTTCCAGATTGTAGAAGTCAAGAGGACGCTGTAGGCGTTTTGACTGTGCGCCAAAACTCTCGTTTTGTTATCGTTTTGGCGTGTTTTCATGGTATATAACGCGCCAAAACTGATGATTTTTATTGGTTTTGGCGCGTTATAGTTTGTTTTTTCGGAGTGTTTACAGTATCTTCGCCCATGTTAAGAAGTTATATATGAGAGAATTGATAGGTAGAAATGCGGAAAGCAGGCTGCTTGAACAGTATATAGGGAGTCCGAAATCGGAATTTATCGCGATTTATGGCCGTCGTCGTGTCGGGAAAACTTATTTGATAACGCAGACTTTCAAAGATAGGCTTGCGTTCGATATGACAGGTGTTTTGGAGGGTGACAAGGAGGATCAGATGTCCAGTTTTTTCTTGTCCCTTCAGAAGGCAGGCTATGGTGGCGTGAAGCCGAAGAACTGGATAGAGGCCTTCGAGACCTTGAAGGTAGTGTTGACACCCGCATTGGCGAAAGGTACGGTTATCATATTCATTGATGAATTGCCTTGTCTTGATACGCCCAGGTCTGGTCTGGTAAAGGCTCTTGACTTGTTCTGGAACGGTTGGGCTACTCGTCAAAAGAACATTAAACTGATTGTCTGCGGTTCTGCCACGACTTGGATGGTGGACAACATCATTGACAATCACGGGGGACTTCATGACCGGATAACACACGAATTGCATCTGCATCCTTTTACTCTTGGGGAGACAGAGGAATATCTGAAAACCAACGGTTTCCGTTGGAACAGGCTCTCTTTTGCCCAGGCGTACATGATATTGGGAGGTATTCCATATTATCTGAGCCTGCTTGACAAAGTGCAGAGTCTCACAGAAAATATTGACAGGCTGTTTTTCTCCGCAGATGGGGAATTGCGCCGTGAATATGACCGGTTGTTCAAGTCCCTTTTCCGAAATCCGCAGCCTTACATGAAGATAATACAATTGCTTTCGTCCAATCGCAAGGGATTGACTCGTAGCGAAATCAGCGAGAAACTCGGCAAGGAGACCGGGGGACATCTGAGCAAGATGTTGGAGAATTTGGAGAATTGTGATTTCATCCGCAAGTATTGCGTCAGAGAGAAGAAAATCAACTCGAAGAACGGAATATACCAGTTGGTTGATTTTTTTACCCGTTTTCATAATGATTTCTGTGTCAAAGGGACAACAGATGATCATTATTGGAGCAATACCTTGAATACTCCGAAGCAGAACAGTTGGTATGGCCTCGCTTTTGAGCGTCTATGTCAGGCTCATATACCTCAGATTAAAAAGGCTCTCGGAATCGACAGGATCCACACCGAATATTATTCATGGAGAAGCAAGGAAAGCAAACCAGCCGCTCAGATTGATCTTGTCATCGAGCGTGCTGATCAAATCACCAATCTGTGCGAGATCAAGTACAGCCGTGCCGAATACGCAATCGATTCTGATGAAAACGCCAAGTTGCAGAATCGTGTGGCTGATTTCGAGCGTGAGACGGGTATACGCAGTGCCGTCAACCTTACCTTCATCACCACTTTTGGCCTAAAGCCTAACAGTTATTCCTCTGATATTCACTATCGCGTTCAGCTTGACGCATTATTCGAGGAAGTCTGATACAGTTAGAAAAACTTGAGTAACTTTAGGGTAAAAGACTTTTGGCATGATACCTGACTGGGCTTGGGGGCTGGACTGCTCCATCACCGTCTGCGATAAGGACGGCATAATCATCTACATGAACGATAAGGCTGTACGTCAATACAGCCGTCATGGCGACCTTATAGGCCGCAATCTTTTCGATTGCCATTCGGAGCGATCCCGGGAGATTATAAGAGGGTTGCTTGAGAGCGGTGGGAGCAATTGCTACACCATCGAGAAACGTGGTGTCCGCAAACTTATCTTCCAAAGTGCTTGGACGGACGCCTCCGGTGCAGTAGGCGGCCTATGCGAGATCTCGATAGTCACTCCCGAGGACATGCCGCATCATGTCAGGGAGTAGCCATGCGTAGGGTAGTTATTATTATCATTGTGGCACTTGCCTTATTCTCGGCTTGCGCTGACAACACCGTACAGAGAGAAAGTCTTGACGGTGTTGAGGCGATTATTGAGGAGAACCCGTCCGAGGCTTTGCGAAGGCTATCGGCTATGGACACTTTGTCTTTGCGATCGAAGCCGTTGAAAGCCAGATATGCATTGCTCAAGAGCATGGCGCTGGACAAGACATATATTGACAAGACGGATTTTAATGTCATTCAGCCGGCTGTGGATTACTATTCAAAAAGGGGGTCGGCAACTGAAAAACTGCGTGCAGCCTATTATCAGGGCCGCATTTATCAGAATAAAGGGAATCTCGGCCTTGCGATGGATTGTTTCGCGCGGGCAGAATCCGAAGTCGAGGAGTCGGAGGACAGGCTCACTGCAGCAAGGTTGTATTCTGCGGAAGCGCTTATATATGAGAGGCTCTATGATTTTGAGAATGCGATAGAGTACAACACCCGTGCTGCGGCCCTATTCCGTGAAGAAGGACGTGAGAAGAGTTATATCAATATGCTCAGCCGGATTGTCAATGAGTACACAGTGTCTGGAGACGCTTCGAAAGCTGCGGAGTATCTTGATTTGATCGAGATGTCGGATTCTTCCTCATACTCATATAGGCAGAACAAGTATTATTGGTCTTCGCTCCTTGCATATTCCGTGGCGTTTAAGAAGTCCCGGGATGAGATTGGCATGCTGCTCTCTGACTATTTTCGCAATGTGCCTTCAGGTGCTGTGGATTGGCTGTCTGTGGCAACTGCCTTTTGCTTTGTCGGGAATCTTGACAAAGCTGGGGATGCGTTGGAAAAGTATGTGTCCACTGCTGGCGTCTTGAACAAGACGAGGTATGCGGCTGTGTGTTCAAAGGTCTACCGTTTGTCCGGGGATTCGGAGAAGGCACTGGAATATTATGAAAAGTATGTCCGCGCTGCGGATTCTGCCCGGTTCGCTTCATATAGGACTGATGCCCAGTTCGTCTCCGAGCGTTACAGGTTGGAGGAGGCCCGTCTGGAAGAGCAGGCCCGGAAGAACCGGGTGCTGTTTGTCGGGATGACGGTTCTGTTTGCCGCCGCTGTTGTGATTTTTGCACTTGTGGCCCGGTACCGTCACAGTAAGCTTGAGCAGAGCCGTCTTCTGGTCCTGTATGACAGGATTGCGGTCGAGAGGGACGCTCTTTCGGCCAGGTTGGTGGAAAGTGAAAATGTGCTCAATGAGGATGCACGTGCCGTTTTGAATGCTAAACTTGCTCTCTTTGATCGTTTTCTGTCTGCCGGCATATCCGAAGACAGCGAGATTGACCGCAAGGCTTTCAAGGACATGGAGCGTATGCTTTTTGACCGGGAGGAGTTCATGGAACTCAACCGTTTGAGTTATAAGGCCAGCCATCCGTCTTTTGTACGCTATCTTGAGGGGAAGGGGCTTTCCGGGTGGGAGGTCGGTTATTGCTGCCTGTATGCCATGGGCTTGAAAGGTAAGGATATTGGCAAATATCTCCAAAAAGGAGGACACTTCAATATCAGCAGCCGCATCAGGACGAAGTTGGGAATATCGTCACATGACACGAACCTTGGAATCTATATTCGGAAGCTATTGTCAGAGCTTGGTTAGAGAAGCCCTGATATATACTGAGGGGCGTTTGTAAATATCGGAGATTCTTGGGTCACATGCAAATATCCGTACGGTACAAAAAACGCCCTCCTGCTGTACCAAACGCTTTCGAAAGGCGCTCCCGTACAGAAATTGGCCCTATCCTGTACAGAATTGCCTCGCCGGGTTGTAGTGAGTGCACGTCACCGGGCCATGGGGCGAAAGTATATATTTGAAATCGAGCAATCTGAGAGATCCGGTGAATCATTGGCGCAGCCATTGGTAGGCGAGACGTTCGCCTCCGCCGTCCGCGAGTGTGATGATGCCGCAGTAGCGGAAGCCGTGCTTCAGGACAAGATGCTGCATTATGAGGTTGTCCTTGTGGGTGTCTATGCGTATATTGCTGCAGCGAGATTTACAGAAATCCATGATGGCGGCGAAGATGCCGTGCGCTTCCGGAAGGCTCGTTATCCGGTGTATGACCATGTATGGGCTGCTGTCCTCTGTCCAGTGTCCGTCAACTATTGAGGCGTATGACGGGTCCGGGCCGTGCCTGAAGACGAATGAGCCCACAGGGGCCTTGCCGTCCATGACAAGATGGCATGTCCCCGAGGTGATGTCATCTTCAAGAATCCCGATGGACGGATAGCCGCCGCTCCACTGGGTAGGGTTGCCGCTGTCCCGCATTATCTGTCTTGCGGAGTCGGCAAGCGCAGCTACTGCCGGTAGATCTGACGGAAGGGCTTTTCGTATTGTGTAGGAGTCTTTTGCCATGGCGGATTATTCTTCCAATAACCAGTCCAATACATACAGCTGCTTTATGCCGTCATGCTGTATTACAGGGTCGTTGTCCATCGTGAGGAGATATTTCGGATAGTTGTCTGAAAGAGATTCAAGAGGATCAAGCTCCCGTTTCAGCGTGCCCTCATCCCTTACGCTGAGAGACACCTGATAATACACCTTGTCGTTGCCCTTCACAACGACAAAATCGATCTCCGCGTTTCCTGTCTTTCCTGCATAAACCTCACCGCCTCTTCGGGCTAACTCCAGATAAACTACATTTTCCAAAATGTGCCCCAAGTCCCCGCCCTTAGTGCCGTTTATGACGTTTCGCAGTCCGACATCGGCGAGATACAGCTTCTGGCCTGTCTTGAGCAGCTGCTTGCCTTTGGCATCGTATCTGGGAGCAGAATAGAATACATAGCTGTCTGTCAGTGCGGAAATATAATTTTCCACCGTGTGGACCGATATTTTGCGGCCAAGTGAGGTCATCGTGTCGCTGATACGTTTGATGACAGAGATGTTCCCGATGTTGTCAGCCAGAAATCTCACTAAGTTTTGCAGCATCATCACATCGGTGATTTTCCTTCGGTTGACTACATCTTTCAGCACGATGGTATTGTATAGGCCGGTAAGATATTCATTTACCATCTCTTGATCATGCTCTATCTTCATTATGTACGGGAACGAGCCATTCTCAATATACTTTCGGTAGGCATCTTCTGCGCTCGTTCCTGCCGGCAGTCCATGCGTGAACTCTCTAAATGAGAATGGGAGCATTTTTATTTCCACATATCTGCCGGTAAGCAAGGTTGCAATTTCACCTGACAGCATATATGCATTCGAGCCTGTCAGATAAATGTCCACATTGTCCAAAAGGAACAGGCTGTCGATCACCTTTTGGAAACCGTCAACCATCTGTATTTCATCCAGAAATATATAATTCATCCTGTCCCTTTGCAACTGTTGTTTCAGGTAGGTATGCAGAGCCTTGTAGTCCAGCAGAGGTTCATTGTCCAGCTCTTCGAAATTAAGTTCGACAACCTGTTCTTTGGAAACACCGTCCGTCAAGATCTTGTCCTTGAACATCCGCAACAGTGATGATTTGCCGCAACGGCGTATGCCTGTGACGACCTTGATCATTCTCTTGTCCCTCCATTTCTCCAGAAGTGACATGTATTCCGTGCGTTCTATCAGCATGCTGTCTGTGTGTAAAAATGAGCCACGGTGCAAATCTATGAATATTTTTTCATAAAAATGAACTGCGCTTCATTTTTCGAAGGCCCGATTCGACTTTGTCCGGCCGGAGGCGGTCTCACCTGACAAACTGATGTTATTCATGCGTTATCCGGCAAAAGGCCGTTATACCGGACAAACTATGAGAAAGTTCTGGCATCGTGACAGGCAAGTTGCTTCGGCACTATTATGTCTGGCAGGTGATTGCTGGATCCGCAGGAAACCATTCTGCAGAGCGCGGTAATGCCCGATGGTTAAACTTTTATTATCCGCTAATGGACGCAGTCTTGGTAATTGTTTGATTCTTAATGTGCTGAATAGTGATTATGTGGCGAAATTCTATTGCTGGTTAAACTTTTATGAGGTAGTTTTGTCTTGTTGGAACAGGCAAAGTATATGAAAAGATTGATTTTGTGCGTGGCCGCCGTCTTTTGCGCCTTGACGTTTGCGCGAGCTGCTCAAGACGAACCGGAGCAGCTTGAAGTGGAGGTTTTTACAACAGGAAAGGGGTATGAGCGTTCTGGCTACTTTTATGTGGAGGCGTTCTTGTATAGGACATCCATGACTATTGAAGTGCTGATGGACGATTATGGTGAAGCGGCTTTCCGGATTTATGATGATCTAGGGAATGAATACGAGTCGGTAGAAGAAAGTTTGAACGGTTTCGAGCGCGTTCTCTTGACCGTACCTGATATTCCCGGCCGTTATTGCCTGTGGATTAGTTCGGCTTCTGTGACTGCGTTTGCATACTTTGATGTCGGTGTTAACAACTTAAAATAAACAGATATGATTTGTGAATTGTTCAAGACTATTAGTTCTTCATTAGTAATCACTGCGGCAGTCTTGATTCTGTCGGCTTCATGTTGTGAGGATAACAGGCCTCCGATTACCGAAAAATATCCAGAAAAAGGGGAGTTAAGAATTGATGCCCCTATTTTCCTGAGGTACAATTTAACGACATTCATAGAAAAGTGTAGGGAAAAAGGGTATGTTATTCCGGATTTGGATATACAGGAATTGAGTGATTATAATAATATGGTCCCTGCTGGTAGTAGCTGGCTTGATTTCTATACTTTATTCAAAAAAACTGAGACTTTTCCGGGAACAAGGCCTGAAGTGAAATTCCTCTTCTCAGCACCTGATTGTAAAGATGCGATAACGGTGTCTTATCATGCGTTTGACAGTGATTTGTGTGAAAATAAGGTCATAAAGAACGCCCCTAAAATCAATTCAAATCATTGGATCGATTTTTCAGCGCGTACAATTAAAACCTCGCATAGCGGTATCTCTGTCAAATGGAGTAAGCAATTTAGTATGACTGGCGTTGGTGTGGAAATGGTAATTGATCTGCCGGGAACCGTTGAGTATCCTTTTTATGTCTTTACGACAAGCACGAAAGGTGGCAATCAAGCGGCTGCACGTATTGATGGGCAGAGAGTGGATCTTGTGCAAAATACAGTGGATCAAGAATTCGTGGTAGCAGGGACAGTCTCTGTGATAATTGTTGACGATTCTCCAATCGTTTCTCCTATAATGAAACAAAGCGTATGTGTGGGTGGGGTCTTAGATGATAAAGTCAAATGGGACACTCCAGTAATTGTTGAACTTGATAAATTGTAATAATATGAGACACTTCAATTTGATTTTCTTCCCATTCTTTTTCTCTATTTGGTTGATTTCCTGTACGGGTAAGGAATACATCAGTGATAATGCAGTGGAGACGAATGGTTTAGAAGTAGATGTGACCGACGAAAACTATATGAGTGACGTTCAAGTTACCGAGGGCTATGGAGATTTTGGAAAGTACTCTTCGTATCTTGTCGGAGCGGATGCTACAGTCGGTATATCATCGTCAAGATACTATCCACTTGGAGATGAGAGGGTCGTAGCCTATTATGATCCATTTGATGAGATCCGCACAAAGGGAAGTGTGGCTGAAATTGATTCTGAGGGATTCTTGATGAATGGCCGAGCCTTGTTCTCTCCAATGACCAAATCAGAAAGTGGACAGATTCATGCTATGTTTGGAGGCCCGGTCTCGTTTTCTCTTAGGGAGGCGGAGATTGCGACCAAAGGTAACGTCGATGCTGGTGTGGAACTGTATGCGCCGGAAATTGTAAGGATTAGTTTTCCACCTGTCACTTCCGAGCAGAATCGCTATCCGTTGTGCTATTATAAAGATTTTGTGGTCAGGTGGAATGCCGATTCTAAGAACGACAACGGGGTACTGATTATTGTAAGGTGGTCGGGAATGATGGTATTTGGAGAAGACTACTCTTCTTCATATATTTGTAGGGCAGTGCGTTCGGAAGATACGGGTTCTTTTGAACTTGATGACACTGTGTTTGACGGAATCCCGGATGCGGCGATGTGCAGTTTGTGTCTGTTGAGAGGAGATTATGAAGATATGGAGATAGATGATGCCACACTTCGTGTATTGGCTGAGACGCACGATGAACTTGATTTCGTATTGGTGAGGAATATTGAAGCAGAATGAAAATAATCGGTTATATAGGCGCCTTTGCTATTTTGGCGTTTTTGATGTCTGCCTGTCAAAAGCCGCTTGCGCGTGAAATTTCGTTCGCAGGAGGAGGACTTGAAATGCCTCTTGGCGCCAGTATATATCCGGATGTTTATGCCCGGCCGTCAAGAGCGGAGATTGTATTTTCTTCTTCGGATGAATCCGTGTTTGTTGTCATGGGTTCGCAGATCAAGTCTGTTGGTGAGGGAGAGGCGCTCTTGACCGCATCCAGCCTTGATGGAACCGTCTCCGCCTCGTGTGTAGTAAGAGTAGACCGGACACTCGGAATAGGGAGTTTTACAGTGAATCAGGGTGGAAAAATAATTTCTTTCGCCACCGGAAATCTTCAGGGAGAGGTGCTGGCGTTGAGTCCGGATGTCAAAGTCTCATGGAAGCTGGCTGATCGCCAATCGCATTACTTGGGAGTGGATTCCTGCAATGAAGTTCCTGAGATCGGGAAAACCGCTGACCTCTTTGGAAGGTCCAAGACTTCCTTGGCGTATGGTGTGGGAACTGGTGACAGTTTTATGCAGATTGGAGTATCCGAGTCAGGAGCCGCTGCGGACTGGTGCTCCGATATTGGAGGATTGTGGCGTGTTCTTGACGATGATGAATGGAGGTATTTAGCAGAAAAAAGAAGATGTTCAAAGGTGGGAGATACGGAAAATGCCAGATTTTGCAGGGCGGTTGTGGATGGTATTTCCGGGCTTGTCCTGTTTCCGGATGTGATGATATGGCCGGAGGACATCCCTGTTCCAAAGAATATTAACGAGGAGGTTCTGTCAATTTCCAGCACAGGGTCTTATGGTAATGATGAATGGTGTCAGCTGGAAAACTCGGGCTGCATTTTTCTTCCTGCATGTGGCTATAAGGATTATGAGCCGGATGCTAGATATGGTGTTATGGGATCTTATTGGGCATCGGGTGTAAGTGGCTCTTGGCGACAGTTGTCATGCTTTTATTTTGACGAGGATGATGTGTCCTATCTTGCTTTATATCTGTCCAAGCCGGCCGGATGCGCTGTAAGATTGGCCCGGGATTTATGAGGTATATAGGTTTTCTAGTTTGTCTGGTGTTGTCTGTGGCCGGGATGTCATCCTGCGAGAAAGAGCAGGAGGATTCTCCAGTGTGTATTTCTTGCAGTTTTGATGCGGAAGGCGGACGGGAAGATTATAATCTGGATCTTGACGGGGCCAGCCTTACGTTGGACATAAAAAGGGCATATTATTCAGAGTATGGGGCATACTGGCTTGATGAAAGTTGGGTCGATGTCGCCTATTGTATTGATTTGGAACGACTGTCAATAGTGTCCGATGAAAACGAAACGGGCCGGGCGCGCAGGGCGGTGGTGAGTGCACGTCACCGGGTCACGGGACAAAAGTATATATTTGAAATTGAACAGTCTGAATGACAGGTATGAAACCATATTTTCGAGTCTTGTTTCTGGTGCTTTTATTTGTGATGTCGTCATGCGAAAAGGATGCACCCGTGCGGTTTTCTTGCAGTGTCGGGGCTGAAGGCGGAAGCGCGAGTTATGATGCGGATCTTGTTGGGGAGACATTGTCAATAGAATTCGGCCCGTCATCGTATTATGTTGAGAGGACGGAGTATCATTATAGCGGTTGGCTAATGGATACGGAATGGCTCTATTCGTACTATAATCCCACTGGGCCATGGATTTCTTTCCTTATTGACAAGAACGAAACGGGTCTGAAACGCAGGGCGGTGGTGAGTGCACGTCACCGGGTTTCGGGACGCCTGTACGTATTTGAGATTGAACAGTCTGAATAATCCCCGTGGGCCGCTATTCCGCCATGGCTTTTCTGACGGCGGCGGCCCAGGCGGCCTTGCACTCCGCCATGCGGGACTCTGATGCCCGGCGGGAGAAGCGGCGCTCCGCTTCCCAGTTGTCCTTGAGTTCGCCGACAGAAGACCAGATACCCGCTCCCAGACCGGCCATATAGGCTGCTCCTAGACCAGTGATTTCGGTGACTTTCGGCCGTATGACCTCCGTGCCGAGGATGTCTGCCTGGAACTGCATCAGCAGGTTGTTGCGCGAAGCGCCCCCGTCCACTTTGAGTTCGGAGATGAGTATCCCGGCATCCCTTTCCATTGCTGCAACGATGTCCATCGTTTGGAATGCTATACCCTCCAGGGTTGCCCTGGCAATGTGGGCGGCTGTGGCGCCGCGGGTCAGTCCGGTGATGATGCCCCGTGCATCCTGGTTCCAGTACGGGGCTCCCATACCGGTGAGCGCCGGCACGAAGTATACACCCCCGTTGTCTGGTACAGAAGAGGCAAGTGCTTCTATTTCAGATGAATTTTTGATAAGCCCGAGCCCGTCCCGGAGCCATTGCACCGCCGCCCCGGCCACGAAGATGCTGCCCTCTAGGGCGTAGCTGACCTTGTCCTTGAGTTTCCAAGCGACAGTGGTGAGCAGCCTGTTCTCGGAGAGGATCGGCTTGTCGCCGCAGTTCATCAGCAGGAAGCATCCCGTGCCGTAGGTGTTCTTCACCGACCCCTCATCGATGCACATCTGCCCGAAAAGTGCGGCCTGCTGGTCCCCGGCGACCCCGGTTATCGGGATGTTGTGCCCGAGCACCGTGGCTTCTCCGTAGAACGCATCGGATGAGCGGACCTGCGGCATCATGGATTCCGGGATGCCGAACAGGTCGAGGAGTTCGCTGTCCCAACTTAAACTGTTGATGTTGAACAGCATGGTTCTGGAGGCATTGGTCACGTCCGTGGCGTGGACCTTGCCCGAGGTGAGGTTCCAGATGAGCCAGCTGTCCACCGTGCCGAAGCGGAGCCTGCCTTCCATTGCCTTTTTGCGTGCGCCCGGGACATTTTGGAGTATCCATCTTATCTTGGATGCGCTGAAGTAGGCATCTATGACCAGCCCTGTCTTCTCCTGTATCTTCTCCGTGAGGCCCTGCGCTTTGAGTGAATCGCAGTATGATGATGTCCGGCGGTCCTGCCAGACTATGGCGTTGCAGATGGGTCTCCCGGATGCGGCGTCCCATACTATGGTGGTTTCCCGTTGGTTGGTGATGCCCATGGCCACGAACTCACCGTCACGCACTCCGGCCACCGCTTCGTTGACCACCGCCCTCACTGAGGACAGGATTTCCAGAGGGTTCTGCTCCACCCATGCCTGCCTCGGGAAGAGCTGGGTGAACTCCTTCGAACTCATTGACACCTGATGCCCTCGGTCATCGAAAACGATGGCTTTGGAACTGCTGGTGCCCTGATCCACTGCCAAGATATATCTGTTCATGGGGCAAAGATACTGAGAATCGGGCACATCTATTGCCATTTGTTGTCTGGAAGCAAGGGAATTAATCGAATGTCTATAAACGGATGCACGCTGTAATGTCGATTTTTTGTAGTAAATTCGTTTATTTAAGTGCTTTTGGAAATGATGAATGATAATACTGTAAAGGCTAAGCCTTTTGTGAAATGGGTTGGTGGGAAATCTCAACTTCTGGATGAGGTGAGACGGTTGCTGCCTAATGTCTAATTTATACACAGATCTATGAAACAGTATGAAGCCGTAATAGAAGCTTTAAAAAAGTTGGGAGGAGTTGCAACATTGGGACAGCTCAACCATGAAGTTCTGAAAATAACCGATTGCTCTTGGAATACAAAAACGCCATTTGCCAGCATCCGGAGAATTGTTCAAGAACGACCTGAAATATATAAGATCAAGCCAGGGTTATGGGCATTAGAGTCCAATAGATGTCAATTAGAAGCCAATGGGATAATTGTAGAAACTCCACAAAATGCGGATTCAAAAGCAATTCATGATTTCAACCATTCATACTACCAAGGGTTGTTGGTCTTGCTCGGGAATATCGATAAATTTCAGACATACATTCCCCCACAAGATAAGAATAAGAGATTCCTGCAATCTTCTTTATCAGCACACGACACGCTCCATAGCAAAATACCGGAATTCAGTTATTCTGATATTGTGCGTAGGAGCAGCACCATTGATGTAATATGGTTTTCAGACTATGGTCTTGGGGCTGACAAATTGCTTCCGGTTGCATTATACGAAGTTGAACATTCTACAGATATTCAGAATTCATTGTTGAAATTCAATGATTTGAGGGCATTCAACACGAAAATGATTATTGTTGCAGACAAAAAAAGAATCTCGGAGTTCAATCATAAAATGTCATATAGTGCTTTTGTCGAACTATTAAATGGAGGGCGTGTCGATTTTCTTGATTATGAGAGACTTGTAAAAATATATGAACACAAGATGGAGTTGCAATATTTAGAAAAATAAAAAGGAATGAAGAACTTTATTTTTTACACAAAAGATGGGTATACTTTATCCCCGAACCAAACAGAATTAGAGAACTGCCAAGTTTTAGCATTCGTCCTCGCAAGCGATACTCAAAATGCATGGCGCATATTCAATACTCAACATAAAAACCTAATTTCTATGGGTTTCTTTTTTGAAAACATTGTATGCGCTGAACTATTGTATGGTTAGACAACTCTGCGCTAAGTCGCTTGGACGCAGATTCTTGGGAATAGATATGGCGCATATTTGCCGTTCTGACAATTAACAAAGGAAAATTGCTAATTTTGCATAAAACCCCAATGCTGATGAAATCACTGAAACTGAAGGCTTCTGCCGATGACCTCAATCTTGCCGTGCTGGTGAGCGAGCCTGAATGCGCTCCCAAAGGTATTTTCCAGATAGTGCACGGAATGTGCGAACACAAGGAGAGGTATGCCGCTTTTATGGAGTATCTCTCCGGACACGGATATGTCTGTGTCATCCACGACCATCGGGGACACGGGGAGTCAGTGAAGACCCCGGACGACCTGGGGTTCATGTATAAAGGGGGCTGGAGAGCGATGGTGGAGGATGTCAAAGTCGTGGCTGACTGGGCGAAGGCTCATTATCCGGGATTGAAGCACGTCCTGCTCGGACACAGCATGGGCTCGATGGTCGTCCGCTCATTCACAAAGCGGCATGACGATATGATTGACACTCTTTTCGTCTGCGGCTGCCCGAGTGACAACCCGGCCAAGAGCGCAGGCAAGTTCTTGGCTGACTGCTTCGTGCTTTTCGCCGGGCCTCACAGCAGGCCGAAACTGCTCCAGAAACTTTCTTTCGGCTCTTTCAATGCGCCGTTCGCCCAGGAGGGGTATCCGGTGGCATGGGTGTGCTCGGATGAGAAGACGCTGAAAGAATATCACAGTGATCCTCTTTGCATGTTCCAGTTTACCGCCAACGGCTTCTCCAACCTCACCGCGCTTATGAAGGACTGCTACTCCCGTAAGGGGTGGAAACTCTCCAACCCGGCGCTGCCGGTGCATTTCATCTCCGGCTCCGATGATCCTTGCCTCATCAATGAAGACGCAATAGGGAAGGCTGTTTCGCTGATGAGAGAAGTCGGGTACAAGGACACTGATCTCAAACTTTATCCGGGAATGCGCCATGAGATTCTCAACGAGACAGGGAAACAGCAGGTCTGGGATGACATATTGGCCCGCATCGCGTGATGGAAGAGAATGAAAGATATATGCGTGAAGCGTTGCGCGAGGCACGTATGGCCTTTGAGGATGACGAGGTTCCAGTCGGGGCAGTGGTTGTGTGCAAGGGTAGAATAATAGCCCGGGGACACAATATGACAGAGCGCCTCAACGACCCCACTGCCCATGCCGAGATGATAGCTCTCACCGCCGCCACCGAGGCCGTAGGGGGTAAGTATTTGAATGATTGCGCTCTCTACGTCACGGTGGAACCGTGTCCGATGTGCGCGGCCGCTCTCTGCTGGGCGCAGCTGGGCGCGCTTGTGTACGGGGCATCCGATCCCAAGCGCGGTTTTTCACTTTTCACCCCATCACTGCTACACCCGAAGACAACTGTTGAGACAGGTGTGCTTGCCGGGGAATGCTCTGAACTGATGAGTTCGTATTTCAAGGCAAAAAGATAATTGCTATATTTGCAGTCTGGAATTGAGGTATGGTGTAATGGTAGCACTACAGATTTTGGTTCTGTCTGCCCAGGTTCGAATCCTGGTACCTCAACTTTGCGGAGCAAAGTTGAGGCGGCCGCGCCGCTGAAGCGGCTTTTTTACGGGGCATATCCCCGAACCCCTGCGCCCGTGCCACCTGCATCGCTCAAGCCGCTTCCCGACTTTGCCGGTGCAAAGTCTCCCGTGATCGCATCCGGTGCGCCGATTTTGGGTGGCGGATAAATAGCTGAATATCTGATAGTTAATGATTTTGCCTGTGCCGATCCGGATATAGGCATAATAGGTAATTCGTTGATTTACACTGTTTTATTTGCCACCGCATTCCGCCTCATCGCCGCCGCTGCGACTCTGCAGTCAGATGTCCTGTACCAA
>DJQV01000022.1:35282-152742 GCA_002438805.1 Bacteroidales bacterium UBA6377 | reverse complement strand
AGAGTGTTTTCTTGATTTGGCACCGGGCACGGTGTCGTCGTGTAGCCACCGGGAGTGTCATCGGGAGTGCCAAAGGGGAGTACCACCGAGAATTGCAACCCGGACAGCGCCGTTATCGGACAGTGCCACCGGGGTCGGGGTGTCGTCACAGGGACATGGTCACGGAATCCGCGCTTGTGAAGTCCTAAAGGGCTACACAAAAGAAGGAAAAGCCTTGAACATGGTTAAGAGAGAGATCAGTTCGTCTTTCAGCCCATTTTTTACGAAACTCTTCATTTCGCCTTCGGTAAGCTCACCCAAGCCGCTGATTAAACTCTTTTTCGAAACATTTTGGACACTCGCGATGCATTTATCCAAATACTCTCCTATTGGCATTCCCATACGGGATTCCACAATATCTTTATTGATCGATGTTCTTTCTTTTAGGAAGAACCAACAGTCGAATACATCCCGGCTAGTAATCTCGGTTCGGTCAAGAAGCGCACACAGTTTGTGAGCAAACATATCTTCCTTTACCATAATGCGCATCGGGACACCCAAAAAGTTCCTGATTTCATAGTGATTCTCGTATAGTCGATTTGATATCTCAATTTTGAGTTTCCGTTGTCCAATACCATAATCAAGTACGAGGATAATGCCATAGTGCTTGATGGCCTCATCGTGGATTTTGCCATATTTCAGGACAATCTTACGGACGCGCTCGTAAACCTCGGTCTCCTTCTCTGTACTCAGAAGATTGAAGTCCAGATCCGTTGAGAAGCGCGGCAGATTGTAAAAAAACATGGTGACAGTGCCACCCTTGAATGCCATCACGGAGGAAAGCAGCGCATCGGAGAAAATGTCCTTAAGTAGCTGCAGCATAAAGAATTTATGTTTGTTTGTATCCATTATCTATCCAAGAATTTTTTTTACCCGTTGCTCGAGAGTCTTGCTATTGTATATGGGAAGAAGTGAATACACCTTCTGTTTGTCCAAAGAGGTGGGATTGTCGAAATAGTAATTGCTGTTAAGGTACAGAGTGTCCAAGACGGCTCTTTCTGGAGAAGCAATATTGACATTTCCTTCGCAGATGATGCCAGCTGTGTCAATCAGGATTTCACTCTTGATTTTACGATACTTATACACTTTCCCATCAATTTCAACGCTCCGGCTCAAATTGCCCACCGAAGTAATTTCATCGCTGTACTGGAAAATGATTCCAGCCCTCTGTAGTACATATTCCAAAGATATATAGGATGGTGTATAGAGTAAACAGGCAAGTTCCTTCTCATCATAACCGGGCTTGGCATAAATTCCTTTCCTCGGATTGATGAGCTCGCCTTTTTTAACATAGCCGATCATTTTGTTCTTGATAGTATTCCGCTCAAGTTCCTGCCCATAAGTCATAGCGATCCCCTGCATAGTGAAAACACTTGCTGTGTCCTTGTAAAGGTTTAGGAGAAGTTGATTTTGTAAACTCATAGTTACATTGTACATTACTTTTAGTTCACGAAAATACAAAAAACTATAGAAAACATCAAATTTCCTTGCCGGCTCTTCACCATTTCGACCTATGCAGGTCGGGGTATTTTTGGCTGTTTTTACCCATACCTTTGACGGTCATTGCCCCTGTACAGCGTTCTGTGGCATTCACTCTCCGCAGGTTGGGGTGTATTTCGCACTTTTTACCCCGACCTTGCGCCTGCGCCTGTCTGGAGTCGCTTGCCTGCTCTTGACGTATCAGATCTGCGCGGAAAGAGAGTGTTTTCTTGATTTGGCAGGTGGCGGATAACAATTTGACTATCAACAAGAAAGCTTGTTGCCCTATACCGAAATAGCCGGAGGTTTATCGTTTATTGCGTTGATAGTCAGTGCGTTATCCGCCACAGGGGATATTTATCGCTACATGGCACAGGGCCGGGTTGCTGGCTCTAGAGCGCGTCCGGGCTTGGCGCTTGCAGGGGTAGGGGTGGAAAATGCGAAAGATACCCCTGCCTGCGGGACGAGGAGGGGCTTGTCCCTTGGAAGGAGCAGGGTGCCTATGGAGAGGATTGTCCATGGGCTTATGTCGTAATATATTTATAGATAGGTGATTACATTCTGATATTGTCCATATTCCTTCCATTGTCGTGGGGGAATGCTTAAGTAACTTTGCGGCCATGAAATCGAAAGTTATGAAATGGACATTGGTCGGGGTGGTTGCTGCCTACCTGTTTATCATCACGTTCGGCACGGTCGTGATTCTGCATGTGTTATGTGAAAAGCATGTCGAGTATCACCGTGTCTATGATGCGGCTGAGGCCGGTCTCCCGGCTCCAGATACTCTGTCTCTGCTGACATCTGACGGCTACCGTATCCGGACCCTTGAAATCACTCCGGAGTCGGCCCCGAAGGGGGTCATCATCTGCCTTACAGGCATAGAGACCCCGTCTGTCACGGCGTATTATGGTCATGTGCGCTCTTTCAGAGAGCTGGGACTTGTCAGTCTTCTGACGGAAGTCCGCGGACATGGGGCTAGCGACGGGGAGCGGATATGCCTTGCCTATCAGGAGACTGCTGATGTCAAGGCTGTTACGGATTACGTGAATAGCCGTTATCCCTGTTTGCCCGTAATAGTCATGGGTCTTTCCATGGGGGCTGCGGTTGCAATACGGGCCATCGCCGAGAACAGGGACATCGATGCCATGATTTCCCTGTCTGCGTTTTCGTCCCTGCAGGATTTTATCTCCTGGCATGCCGGGAGGTTCATTTCTCCGTTTCTGGCGGAGCCATTGAGACTCACATCCGCTCTTGCTGCGAGCTCCAAGTTCGGGGTCAACGCTTTCCGTGCCACACCCTATGAGGCGATCGGGCATCTTGACGGGCGTCCGGCATTGCTGATGCACAGCAGGGGAGACTCACAGGTGCCGTTCATGTGCTTCGAGAAACTGTTTGCCCGTGCCGAATCGGCCACTTCGAAATTGAGGACTTATGTGGTGGACGGTGACGAGCACTTCATCACCGCTTCGTTCGGCATCCCGGAGGATGACCCGGAATACAGTGCTGTTCTGCTTGGCTTCATAAAGGATGTCATGGCCATGCAGTAGGCCGTTATTGAAAAAACGCTGTTCTACGGCGCTGTGGACGGGGCATGTTACAGAATGTCCCGTTTTTTGTGCGATATTGTGGCCGTCCGTCCGGCTCCATCTCCCCATCTTTGCACTACACGATTAATGGCACGATGGACTGTCTCCTCACATACAGGGATAAGCTTGTTTCCGACATCTACACCGAGATGTATGATGCCGTTAGACGTTACATTCTCCGTCGTATAGGCGATGGTCGTCAGGCGGATGCAGAGGATCTCGCACAAGACACTTTCGTCAGGCTGCTGACTTCGGATACTGAGATCGACAGGGAGCAGGCCCCGCGTCTGGTGTATACGATCGCGCGCAACCAGGTCATCGATTTTCTCAGGCATCATGCCAGCATACGCAAGGCGCAGGAGTATTTTGCCGGGCATGCCCAGCGTTCAAGCCGTGTGACGGACGAGCAGGTGGCTGCGGACGAGCTGGAGCGCATAGAAGCGGACTGCATCAGGAAGATGCCTTCCAAGATGGCCGAGGTGTTCGTGCTGTATGTCCATCGCGGCTGGTCCGTGCCGGACATATCGGACAGCCTTGAGATCAGCCGTCGGACAGTGGAGAACCATATCTTCCGCGCCCGCCGCGATGTCCGCCAGACCGTAAAAATGCAATATAGTTAAAGAGAATATGAAAAGGATTCTGATTTTGGTTAATATTATTGGTTGGTTCGCTGCCGCGCAGGGGTGCTCTTCCCCTGTGCAGTCGGCGATTGATTACTGTGCGAAGCAGGCCGCCCGGACATTGGAAGTTGTTTCATCTCCGGATATGATCCCGAATTCCGTGGACGCGGGTTCGTCCACCTGGAAATTTACGCGTCCGGGCGGCTGGACATGCGGGTTCTGGCCCGGGGAGCTCTGGTACCTCTACGAGGGTACGGGCGACACCCTGTTCCGGGACAACGCGCTGAAGGTCACCGATGCCATCATGCCGGTCGCATACCGCACGCCGCACAGCCACGATGTGGGATTCATGGTGATGCCGAGCATCGGCAGCGCCTACCGCATCACGGGCGAGAAGAAGTACCTCGATGCCCTGGTGAGCGCCGCGGACTCTCTCGCCACGCTCTACAACCCCAAGGTCGGATCCATCCTCTCATGGCCCAACATGGTCAAGAAGATGGGATGGAGGCACAACACCATCATAGACAACATGCTCAACCTCGAACTCCTGTTCTGGGTGGCACAGAACTGCGACCGTCAGGATCTGTACGAGATAGCTTTCCGCCATGCCGAGACGACGATGAAATACCAGTTCCGTGAGGACTGGTCCACATACCACGTGACCGTTTTCGATCCTGACACGGGAGAATTTCTCGCCGGCCACACGCACCAGGGGTGGAAGGATGAGACAATGTGGGCGCGTGGGCAGGCCTGGGCCGTGTACGGGTTCACCATGGCCTACCGTTTCACCAAGGACAAACGTTTCCTTGACACTGCCGTGCATGCCACTGAAACCTATCTGGCACGCCTGCCGGAGGACGGGATCCCGTATTGGGACTTCGAGGCCGGGGAGCAGCTCAAGGACCAGCCGAGGGACTGCTCGGCGGCGGCCATCGTGGCTTCCGCTCTCCTCGAACTCCAGAGCTATCTCCCGAAAGATCAGGCGAAACGCTACCTTAAGGAGGCGAAGCGCACGCTCAAGACCCTCTCCGCAGCTCCGTACAGGGCAGGAGACCAGTGCTCAGCCTTCCTTCTCCATGCCACCGGCCACAAGCCGAACGGGTATGAGATCGATGCATCGATCAGTTATGCCGATTACTATTATATTGAAGCCTTGATGAGGCTCAAGACCATATCAAATTAACACTTCAAAAACCAAAGAGTATGAAGATCTCAATCAAGAAAGCTCTGATCGCGATACTTTCCGCGGCGCTGATGCTGCCGTGCATGGAGGCGTTTGCGCAGAGTCCGCTCTCGGGCAAGGTCGTCGATGCGGGAGGCAATCCCGTGGCCGGTGCGGCTGTGATCGTCGAGGGGACGTCCAACGGAGTCGCCACCGACCTTGACGGCAAGTTCACCATCCGCGCAGCCGAGGGCACTCCTATTATTGTCAGCATCCTGGGCTACCAGGAAGCGCACGCCAAGCTCAAGGACGGCATGACCGTCAAGCTCACCGAAGACTCCACCCTCCTCGAAGAGACCGTCGTGGTGGGGTATGGTTCAGTCAAGAAAATCGACCTTACAGGTTCAGTAAGTTCCGTGTCCAATGACGCCCTTGTCAAGGGAGGAATGGCCGATGCTGTCGGCGCCATGCAGGGAACCCTCCCGGGAGTACAGATCCAGCGCTCCAACAGCAAACCGGGCGGAGAATACAACATCCTCATCCGAGGCCTCAACACCATCAGCGGCAGCACGTCTCCGCTCGTTGTGGTGGACGGTGTGCAGGGCGCATCCCTTTCGAGCATCAACCCTGACGATATCGAGCGCATCGATATTCTAAAAGATGCCTCATCCACAGCCATATACGGTTCACGTGCCACCAACGGTGTAGTGCTTGTCACCACCAAGCGCGGCAAGGCCGGCGGTGTCAAGATCGACTACAGCGGCTATGTCGGAGTACGCCAGTATACGAACATGCCGGAGATGATGTCCGGCGACGAGTATGTGCAGATCGCCCGCGAGGCGAAACGCAACAAGACGACTTATGAGTACGCTCCGGACAGCGAGATCTTCACCGCGTCCGAACTCAAGGCCATCCAGGACCACAACTACTATGACTGGGTGGACGCAATATCCCACCCGGCTGCAATGACGAACCACACCCTTTCAGCCTCGGGCGGAAGCGACAAGGCAACATACTCCCTCTCGACCGGCTATTATTTCGAGGATGGAATGATTGACCCTCAGGAATATTCCAGATACAATGTCAGGGCAGCCATCGACGTGAAGCCTGTGGATTATCTCAAGTTCGGCGTGAACATGTACGGGACGTACTCATTGAGGAACACGGGCAATTCCGATCTTCTTCAGGATGCTGTCCGTCTCCGCCCGACTTATCATCCGACCAACCTCATCACCGGTGAAGAAGAGTGGGCATACTCCAACGGGCAGTACAATGCCCTTGTCACCCAGCAGAACGAGACCAACAGGACAAAGACCTACAACATGTTCGGAAATGCGTTCCTGGAAATCCTCCCGTTTGAGGGGATGTCTCTCAAGACCACATTCTCCCCGAATATCCGTATAGCCGAGATTGGGCAGTACAGGGGCCGTTATACCAAGGCCAACAAGGGCACCAATGATGCCACCAGCAACTACGCCAAGAACTCCACCACCGACTGGGTGTGGGACAACCAGATCACATACCGCAAGGAGATCGGGGTGCACAGATTTGACGTGTCCGGCATCTTCTCGATGGCACAGAACGAGTACGAGGCTCTTCGCGGCGTTGGAAACGGGTTGAGCTACAATTCTTTGTGGTACAATCTCAAGGGCGGTGCCAAGGAAAATTCCGCTACTTCAGGTTATTCGAAGTACAGCCTGATGTCTTATATGTTCAGGGCCAATTACGTCTATGCTGACAAGTATTATCTTTCTGCCAGCGTCCGCTACGATGGCTCATCCAAATTGGCTTCCGGACACAAGTGGGGTGCATTCCCTTCCGTGGCCCTTGCATGGAGGGTGACGCAGGAGGATTTCATGAAAGACCTCTCATGGGTCAACAATCTCAAGCTCCGTCTGAGCTATGGTCAGACCGGAAACGACAACGTCTCCCCGTACCAGACCCAAGGCTCGATCAGCAGCGTGCTGTACTACACTTTCGGCAACTCCACGAGCACGGCTTACGTCCCTAACAACCTGCGAAATCTCGATCTTGGATGGGAGCGTACGAGCGAAATCAATGTCGGTGTTGACTTCGGCTTCCTGAAAGACAGGATCTCTGGTTCTGTGGACTATTACAACCGTCTCACCTCCGACCTCATCATGAACAAGACCATCCCGTCCACTTCGGGCTACAAGTCCGTCAAGGCAAATGTGGGCTCGGTACGCAACTCCGGTGTCGAAGTTCTTCTCAATACAGAGAACATCCGCACGAGCGACTTCTCCTGGGTGACCCAGCTGAACTTCGCCTACAACCGCAACGAGATCGTTGATCTCCAGTTCAAGGAGGACCTTTCCACTTATGGCGAGTCTCTCCAGGGCATGGAGGGTGACTACAAGAACCTCTGGATCATCGGCCAGCCTATCGATATCAACTACAGCCTCATGACCGTCGGTATCTGGCAGCTTGACGAGGCCGAGGAAGCTGCCAAGTACGGCTGCACCCCGGGACAGTACAAGCCGCTCGATCTCAACAAGGACGGCAAGATCACCGATGCTGACCGTGTGATAAACGGCAAGCGCACTCCTGACTGGACCGGAGGTATGACCAACACCTTCCGCTACAAGAATTTCGACCTCTCTTTCCAGATGTCTTTCCAGAGCGGGGCAAAGATGAGGAATCAGTTCTATGTTTCTTACGCTCTTGAGGGCAATACCCAGAACTTCAACAACTTGAAAGGAAATTACTGGACACCGGAGAATCCGTCCAATGAGCGGCATCAGCCGAGCAATGCCGGTATCTATGCCAATTACCGCAGCGCCACATGGGGCAACAATGAGAATATGGCCACATCTTCGCATCGTCTCTCAAAGACCGATTTCGTGAAGTTCAACTACGCTTCTCTCGGATATACTTTTGACAAGAAGCTACTTGACAAGCTGAAACTCAGCAACCTCCGCGTGTATGCGACAGTCCAGAATCCGTATATCTGGTGTGACAGGTACTGCTTCAATCCGGAGCAGATGACAGTATCGATCAACTCTTCGGATTTCATGACCTGCAACCTCATCTTCGGAGTCAATGTCGGATTTTAATTTCAGAATGAGATGAAAACAAAATACATTCTTATCGGCGCGCTTGTCGCCATGGCTTCCGCCTTGTCATCCTGCTCGTCTTTCCTTGATGAGGAAAACATCTCCAACCAGTCGGCTGAGGCATACTTCGCTACGCCTGCCGGATATGAGAGCCTTGTGCGCGGTGCCTACAACAGTCTCGCCAGCATATACAACACAACCACCTGGTACTCTTTGAGCCAGCTCGGGACGGACATTTCGACACAGAACAACGGAAATTCCACGAACCAGCTCAACCAGTATGTCACCTACTATAGCGACAATGCGACAGTGAGCGCCTATTGGGATGCCCTGTATGCCGCACTCAAGAATGCAAACGCTGCCATCGGCCGTGCTTCTTCCGTAATCACCAAAGAGACGGATCCGCGTGACGGTATGGATGCGTCGCTCCTTGCCAAGAGAGTGGCTGAGGCGAAGTACCTGCGTGCGCTTTTCCTCTTCGAGATCGTGCGCAATTTCGGCCAGGGGCCTCTTATCCTCGAAGAGACCATGTCTCCTTCTACCACTGCGCAGCTTGACGGGCCGGAGAAGTTCTACGGCCAGATACTCGCTGATCTACAGGATGTTCTGGATTCAGACCTTCCGATGAAGCAGCCTGCTTCCGAGCATGGAAGGGTATCGAAGGCCGCCGCCCTGCATCTGCGCTCTCTGGTGTACTTGACACGTGGCTATCAGTCTTACGGCAAAGGCAAGAGCGACTTCGATCTCGCGCTTGATGATGCCGAGATGGTGATAGAGAAGTCCGGCCACGCCCTTCTTGACGACTACGCCATGGTACATCGCCAGAGCAACGAGGTCAACGATGAGATCATCTTCTGCCTCAACTTCAACAATGCACCTGGCGCTTACACCAACATCTGGAGCGAGTTCTACCTCTTCGTATACCGTGAGGGGTGGCAGGACATTGCGTTCTCTTCCATCTACTGCAACGACTGGGCTTCCGTGATGCCTACGAAGTATGCCTATCTGCTCTTCGACTGGAAGAAAGACCACAGGGCCGAGGTGACATTCATGTCTCCGTATAACGGGGATGCGGCCACTTCGATCGATGGTCGCCAGTATGGTGTGAACTATTTCCAGAGCACCAACAAGAACGGCACCGTGCCGGAGGGCGACCCGGTTCTCCTCTTCCCTGTGCCGCAGGACGGCAAGACCTTCTCCAAGAAAGAGGGGTCAAGCGTCAGCTTCGACAACAATCACTTCTACACCGCTTCCGAGAAGAGCACTGCGCAGACCGAGGGCCGTTATATCTACAACTACCCGACCGGCTCGCTTGCAGAGAAGTCCTATCGTGATGCCGGCAACGATGATTACTACATCACCGGCTACCAGAGCGGCAATTCTTCTTCCCGTGCATGGATTCCAGTGTGGAAGTTCAAAGACTGCTACACCCAGTTCAATGCTTCCGGAACCGTTTCATACGGCAGCAGGGACATATACCTCGCCCGTCTGGCCGAGACTTACCTGATTGCCGCCGAAGCCGCTGTCAATCTCGGAGACAACGACAAGGCCCTCAGGTACATCAACAAGGTGCGTGAAAGGGCTGCCTTCGATGCTCCGGAGCCTGGTCTCAAGCTTTACGAGGGGACAGTCACCATCGATGACGTGCTTCAGGAAAGGGCTCTCGAACTCTTCGGGGAGGTGTCCCGCTGGAACGACCTTACCCGTACCGGCAAGCTCGCCGAGAGGGTTCTCGAGTACAACTGGGATGTCAACAACATCTACGGCGGCATCATGAAGACCGACCTGAGCGCGGCTACCAACGCCAAGTTCAGCCTACGTCCTATCCCGCTCTCCTGGCTGAACTCCCTGTCAAACGGCAAGGAACTCCACAACAATCCAGGCTGGGAATAGTTGTTGAAACTGCTGATTTCAGCAAGCGGCAACTTTTTTAAAGATTACTTAACGATTGCTTAAGGCAGGTCGGAACTCCGGCCTGCCTTGATTTTTGCCCGGCAAACTCAATGTTTCCCGAGCCCAGCGCAAACCTTCCGTCCAGCGAGTACCTTGTCCCGTGTGCCTCTCTCCACATTCCGAGCCCTTCCGTCACATCCTGTGCGCACGGGAGAGGACTTAGTTGCGTACGGAGCGGTGCAGGTGCTTGGCGCTGGTCTGAGGTAGGGGAGAAAAGAGGGAAAAACACCCCAACCTTTGCCGGCTGGATGCCGCAGAGCGCCATGCATTGGCGGTGCCTCCAGAAGGTAGGGGTAAAAATCGCCATAAATACCCCAACCTATGGATAGTGTCCTCGCATGGACGAAGGTGACAGTGGCGAGGCTTTTGTTTCGAGCCCCAGCCCCCCCCCTGTGCCCTGCAGCACCTGCCGTCTGTCTATACGACTACCTCCTGCGCTTTATCTCTCTTACCCTCTGTCCCGTGCGCACGAAGTCAATACCGTGCGTGGAAAGGGCTCTCGTGCGCACGGGAATGGCGGAGAACTTTTGCCGTGCGCACTAAGGGGTCTGGTGCGCACCGTATCAGTTTCGTGCGCACGGCGATGTTCCACGCCGCCATATTGTTCCACGGGCTGTCGGGATGGCAGACTGGTGGATCAGATGCCTGCTGCCAGCCCCGTCAGATCATCCCGTGGGACGTCCAGCGGTTCTGAAAAGTCAGACTGCCGACCCCGTCAGATCTTCCGGATTTTCATAGTGAATCCTCCTGAAGGGATCAGGTCGAAATCCAAGGTGGACTTCGACGAGACTTTCTTGCGGCTTATTTCCACACTTCCGTCCTCCCCGTCCTGATATATGCAGGCCTCGAACTTGCCTTTTCCGAGAAACGAGCAGTCAAAAGTGAGCGCTCTCGGGTTGGTGTTGGTGATGCCGCCGACATACCAGACATCGCCTTTGCGACGGGCCACAACGGCGAATTCTCCGATCTCTCCGCAGAGGAACTCCGTCTGATCCCATACGGTAGGGAGATCTTTCCAGAACTCAAGCTCCGGACGGTAGTGGTCTTCAGTCAGGCGCTCGTTCCAGAAGAGGAACTGGGCCGGGCTGTAGTAGATGACGGCGAGCGCAAGCCGGTGCGCGAAGCTCGTCTGCAGAGTCTTGCGTGCGAATCCGGGGGTGAAGTCTCCGGCACCGATGGTGTATCTGGTGTACGGAAGCATAGTGGAATGGTCGGCGTTCGGCTCCTGCTCCGTGCCGTGGATTCCCTCCTGGGTGAGAAGGTTAGGCCACTTGCGGCTGAGCCCGTCAGGGCGGTAGGCGTCGTGGATGTCCACAAGAAGGTGGTATTTTGCCGCTTTTGCCACGAGCTCCTCCGTCCATTCCTGCCACTCCTGCGTGCCCACGTTGACAAAACCCGGTTTGATGCCCTTGATTCCCCATTTCTCATAGAGAGGGAAAATCTCGTCGGCATATCTCTCACAGCCCTCATGGTTGACATACAGGAAGATGCCGACATTGTGCTCCTGGCCGTACTTTATGATGGCTTGCAGGTCGAGTCCCGGGTGGCCCGGGCGTGGCTCCCCGGTGGACGGGTTGGTGACGTTCACCTTGCCCGGATAGGATTCCTGGGAGAAAGCCTTGCCATACCATCCCCAGTCGAAGATCATATAGTCTATGCCCATGGACTCGCAGTAGTCTATCATCTTGTAGGCTTCCGGGGTGGAGATTGTGGTCTCGCGCATGGCGGTGCCTGGCTTTATCCACTCCGTGTCTTCTATGGCGCACGGCTCGCTGAGATTGTAGGTCAGGTAATTGTTGAGCATCAGGTCGCCGGGTTTGTCGGACAGACTGATGACCCGCCAGCCGCTCGTCAGCCCGTCATCCCCCTTGGCCTCACCGCGCAGTCTGATCTTTAATATGTTGGCGCGTCCGTAAGCTGCGTCCACATAAGCCCGGGGATAGTGGTTGCAACCGGCTTCCATGATGGCTCCGTAGATTCCGTCCGCAGTCTTGCATGTGAGCGGAAGTTCGCATCCCGGGGCGATTTCGGACGGGTAGACCTTGTAGTATTTGCCCTCATGTCCGTGGGATTCCCAAACTGAAGAAAACTTGGGGAATGAGAATTCCGTGTTCTCGCCCGTCAGCACGATTTTCTCAAGCCCCGGCTGGGAAGGGATCTCGTAGCGGAAGGCGGCCCCCTCATTGTAGGCCCGGAAAACTATGTCCATGCGCCGTCCCGGGTAGAGAGTCTCCTTGAGGGAGACCCGCATCTCGTTGTAGTTGTCCGGGTAAGTGGACTGTTCTCCGTATACAGGAGTCCATTCACTGCGGTGTTCGGAGTATTTGACATCCTCCACGGCAAGATAATGCTTCAGTTCGGCTGTTCCCCCGAGGTCGAAGCCGAGGTGGGAGGGGAGCAGGAACGGCTTTCCGTCGTACCTGATCTCGTAGAAAGGGGAGTCTCCGGGGTATATAGGGCCTCCTGAAGGGGCCTGACGCAGCAGGGAAAAACCTATCTCGACCTTCCCGTCGGGAGAACTGAGCTGTTGTGCGGCTGCCCCGGTGCACAGGCAGGCGAGGCAGGCCATAATCAATGTCCTATTCATAAATCAAGAATGTTCTTCTTACAGGTTCAGCCGTCTTGACAGGGTTCTCTCCGGTACGTCCGTACTGCCAGGCCACGACTGAGACTTCCACAGGATATTTAGCCTTCGGCGGCATCTTCTCGAACACGAGCCTGTCTCCCTCCACGCGTACAGGGCCGCTCTCGGCATAGAAACCGACTTTCAGCCCGCTGTCCGAGGAAGCGGCCAAAGGAATGGATTTGGCCCCTTTCTTGACATCGGCGAGAGGAGCGAAATTGATATGCTGCTCTTTCCCCTCCGTAAGCCGTATCGGCAGGGTTATGCGTGCCTGCTGCACGGCAGGACGATATTCGCTGTCGCCGTCGTGCTTGATGCAGAAGTCGATGAATACTTCTTTTTCTTCCCAGGTGGCCATCCTGTTCCACGAGATGGTCAAGGTCGTGTCGCTGGACACCACGGCCGGAGCAGCTATTATTTCAAGATACGGCTCTCCGGATGCATGTCCGATCGGAGTTCCAGGTTCCTGGCGGCTCCACATCTTGTGTCTCGGGCTGCCGCCATCCACTTTGTCGTAGAAGAACGGCTTGAGGTTCAAAGTAAGCCCGTCATCTTCAGTACGGAGCGCTGGATGGAGCTGCATGTGCGTATTTTGCTGTTTTACGGGTTCACCTCCCTGCATCACTCCCACCAATTGTCTTTTGAGTCCTCTGAAACGTGCACCGTACCTCATGGTGGCCTGTGCCATCTCCTTGTCGAAAGTCCAGAAAGCCTCTGAAGGGTCGCCCTTATATTTGCCGACTGGTGCTGGGCTGAATGACGGAGCCTCATCTCCTTTCCATCTTTCGACGAGCCAGCCTGTCTTGGTCGGATCCTGGTGTCCGTACTTGAGGGCCTTGCGGATAAACAGGGCTATGAAGGCGTTCTTCTCCTTGGATGTCGCGAAATGTCCTTCTCCAGGACAGGCGAGCATGCCGAGAGGTGTCAGAGGATGCTCTGAGCGCTCTTTCAGCCCGTTGAACGCCCAGTTCTGCGCGGATTCGTATTCGCCCATGGTCTCAAGGCAGGGGATTGTGTCAATGGTCCGGGAGCCCCAGATGTCAGGACAGAAGTTGCCGTCGCGGTGGTATGGCCACTGTCCGCTGGTGGAGATGCAGGCGAGAACCCTCTCCGGGCGGGATGCCGCCATATAATATGGTGCGCTTGCCGCTGCGGAGTGCCCCAGACCTATGATCGGGGCGGTCTCCAACTCTTTGTAGCCGGAAATTTTCGCCAGATCCCCGAGAGCCTGGTCGAGTCCCTCCCATGCTCCGTCGGTGAAGTCGAAGAAGAGGTTGTAGCGGGGACAGATCCAGAGTTCAGCTACGCCGAGGCGGCCCATCTCCTTGCGGAAGTCCTTGTCTTCGAGGATGCTGATCTCCTCCATGTTGTGCTGGGAGACGATGATGGCCTTTACCTCACGACAATTCTCCGGAATCCACAGATATGCCACCGGATGTTTGTATTTCGGGGCCTTGGATGTGTTGTGCAGGTCGGTCTTCCACTGCCAGACCCCGTCCTGGGCAGAGACTGCCAGGCAGGACAAGGCGAGGACGATAAAAGCGATTATATATTTTCTCATAATGCTTGGTTCTTATACTTCTTAATGTTCTCGGAACTTCCGGCCACAGGGACAATCCTGACTGCCGCGCCGCCGCTGTCGCACAAGTTGAAGCGGAGGGTGTCGCCGGAAGAGACCATATACTTTGACACGCGGACCTTGGTGCGTGTCGGGATGGACTTGTCCCCATCGGTGTATATCTCCGCCACGAATTTGCCTTCCGGGAGGAAGTCGAGGCTTACCTCAGCCTTCCTGCCGGCGTTGGTGATGCTCCCGATGAACCACTCGTCCCCGTGCCTGCGGGCCATGGTCACATATTCGCCCGGTTCGCCTTCGAGCACCTTGCTCTCGTCCCATACGGTGTAGACATCGTCAAAGAACTTGAGTTCCGGCTCGTCCTGGCTGTCGGACGGCTTGTCGTACCAGTACAGGAGCTGGAGCGGGCTGTAGTAGATGGCTGCAAGCGCTAGCTGATGTGCAGGGGTCGTCTTGATGGTCTTTGAGCGTGGCACTCCGTGGGCATCCTCGTCCGCAGCAAGCTTCCCGAAATCCTGGCGGTAGTAGCAGATGGTGTAGTCGGCCGGGCCGGCCACGTACCGGGTGAACGGGAGCATGGTATTGTTGAACGCGTCGGGGAACTCCTCATTGCCCCTCACTCCCTCCTGGGTCATCAGGTTAGGCCATGTGCGGCTGACACCCGTAGGGCGGTACTCGTCATGGATGTCCACCATCAGCCCGTATTCGGCGCACTTGCGCACAGCCTCGTGCATCCAGCGTGTCCACACCTGCGAGCCCACCTGTACGAAGCCGAACTTCACTCCGGCGACTCCCCATGACTTGAAGAGAGGCAGGATCTCATCGAGCTGCTGCTGAAGTGCGCGCTGGTTGACATACAGGAGGACACCGATCCCCTTGGAGCGGGCGTAATCGATCACGGCCTGCAGGTCGAGCGCGTGAGGATCCGGGTTGCGGCGCGGGTCGAGCGTCACGGTAGTGGCGTCCGAGGCCTTGTCATATTCGAATCCGTACCAGCCGGCGTCGAAGAGCACATATTGGAGATTGTGCTTCTCGGCGAAGTCCACGACGTTCCGGCCGCCTTCTGTGGTAAGGGTCACTTCGCGCATCACCTTGCCCGGCTTTATCCATGTCGGGTTCTTGATGGCGCAAGGCGGGTTGAGGTTGTACAGGATATAGTTGTGCTCGAGTATGTCTCCGGCTTTCTCGCCGTACATCACGAACCTCCACGGGGCATCGTAAGGCGCCACGTCCTCGACCGGGCCGTACATCGCGGCCCTTATGGTGTTGGGCTTGTCCGGAGAGAGCTTGAACTTGGTGCGGACATAGTCCACGACTCCGGCCTCGCCCAGGCAGGCGAAACTCCCATCGGGAAGTTTGAGCAGAAGAGGACGGTCTGACTCCCCGTCGCCGGGCCAGTCACGCAGCGGCAGCACGGAATATTCCGTCTGGGCGCGCGGGGTGAAGTAGGCGAGCGTCCCCTCCGGGAGGGTGTACTCTGTATACTCGTCTGTCACCTTGAAATAGCCTCCGTAGATGCGGTAGCGGAAGGCCATGCCCTCATCGTAGGCCCTCAGAACAAGGGTGAAAGCCCGTTTGTCACTGGAATTGATGTCGATTTCCCAGCTGTTGTAGACATCCGGAATCTCCGCCCTCTCACCGTATACAGGCCGCCAGGTGTCATCGTTTTTTCCCAGGGAGCGGACAGAGGCTATCGTGAGCCCGTCAAGAAGCGGCCTGCCGACTTCCAGTCCGAGCACGGAAGGCTGCACAATCGTCTTCCCGTTCCAGGAGATGCTGTATTCGATTCTTCCCGAATCATCCTTGACCGTGAGAGTTCCTTTCCCGTCCGGGGAGGTCATCGTCACGGTTTCCGCCAATGCCGGAAGACCCGCTGCCACGCAGGCCAATGTCAAAAGTATCTTTCTCATTTCGTGAATGTTTTTGTTCCCCATTTCTTGTTTGGCCTTGAGCCCAAATCGAGCACCAGGGTGCCTCCCTTGACCAGAAGCGAGTGCGGCACCGCGCAGTCGTCCCACCTCTCGCCGTTGAGCCTGGCACCGCGGATGTACATGTTCTTCTCCGAGTTGTTGCGGGTCAGGATCTCGAACTTTCCGCCCGGGTAGTAGTCCGGGTTGAGGGAGATGGTGACACGGTCAAACACGGGGGAGGTGAGCTCGTATGCGGGGCTGGTGCTGCATCCACCGTCCACCTCGAACAGGCCGATAGCCATCAGCACCCCGAGCGCCCCCATCTGCCCCTGGTCCTCATCGTCGCGGTAACCCCCGTACGGGGTGATGTCCCCGTAGGCGGCCTTGACCTTGCGCACCCATTTCTGGCTGAGCCACGGTGCCCCGGCCCGGTTGAACATGTGCGCCATCCCGGTGCCCGGCTGGTTGCCGTAGTCTGTCCAGTTGTACTGTTTCATGGCGGGATCTGAATAACGGAAGAACCCTCCCGGCTCGCTGAGCCTGAACTGCTCGTCAAGCCGCTTTATATATTTGTCCCGGCCGCCGAAAAGCTCCATCAGCCCAGGCACATCTTGAGGTACGTAGTGGGAATAGATGGCCGCGTTGCTCTCGCAGAACCCGTCTTTCTCGGAGATTTCGAGAGGGTCGAAGTCCTTGAAGAACTCCCCGTTCACCCCGCGGGCGTTCATGAAGCCCACGGACGGGTCCCAGACATTGCGGTAGTTGCGGGAGCGTGCCATGAACAGGTCGTAATCTTCAGTCTTCCCGAGGGCCTTGGCCAGCTGGGCGAGGCACCAGTCCTGGTAGGCATATTCCAGGGTCATGGAAGCCCCGGTGGTGTGCATGGCTTTCACTCCCGGCCTGCCGTCCGGCACGTAGCCGCGCTCCTCGTAGTATGCCATCCCTCCGGACGTGGCATCCTTGTGGTGGTCATATCCGGCGTGGTCACGGATGCCGCCGCGGAAAGCGTTTTTGCGGAGCCCCTCGTAGGCGAGGGCGGCGTCATATCCGCGGATGCCTTTGTTGTAGGCGGCGGCGAAGACGCTCACTGCCGGGTCGCCGATCATCACGTATGTGTAGTTCCCTCCGGACGGGCCGCGCGGTATGAGGCCTCCGTTGCGGTAGTAGTCCAGCATCGTGTTGCAGAAATCGTCCACGATCTCCGGGTAGACCAGTGTCCAAAGTATGTCCAGAGACCAGTGGCTGCCCCACCATGCATCGAAGTTGTGGTGGTTGTACAATGGCTTTCCGTCCTCACCGCAAGGGATTCTCCTGACCACAGGTGCGTCTCCTGTGAGATCCATGTAATGCCCGTCGGCATCGCTCACTATGTGCCTGCCGAGCAGGGCGTGCCAGAGGTCGGTGTACATCTTGACCTGCTGCTCGTGAGTGCCGCCGGAGACATCGATGCGTCCGAGCTTCTCGTTCCATTCGTCATAAGCCGCCTGGCGTGTGCCATCGAAGTCCCAGCCCGGGAGTTCGGTGCGCATGTTGGCCCTGGCGTTCTCCACACTCGTGTATGAGATGGCCACTTTCATCAGCACCTGCTCTCCTTCTGCGGTGGAGAACCTGACTGCGAGGCCGGCATCCTTGCCGGACACGCGTGATGGGCTGCTGTTCCTGATGATGCTGCCCTCGCTCCAGCAGATGACCTCGGAGACAGGCTTTGAGAGTTCGGCCCAGAAGTAGACCGGAGTGTCCTTGGGCCTGCGTCCGGTGGCTTCCATTATCTCCCATCCGGCGATGGTGCTATCATTGACCTGCCATACCTCCGAGTAGGAGGTCGGGCCGTGGGCGAGGAATGCCCCGCTGTCGAATATTATCGTGCTTTCCGAGCTCTGCGGGAAGGTGTAGCGGTGCATGCCGACTCTGGTCGTGGCGGTGAGTTCGGCAGTGATCCCGTAGTCGTCCAGATGTATCTTATGATAGCCAGGTTTCGCGATTTCGCCCTCATGGCTGAAGGCGGAGCGGTAGGCGTCCATCCCGAGATGGCCCTTGAATTCTCCTGTCGTCGGCATTACGGCCACCCCGGACATCTGCCAGTTGTGGATGTGGCTGAAGCAGCGCACGTGCAGGGAATCATACAGGTAGCCGGAACCCCAGGAGTGGGCGGTGCCGGTGTCCGGGCTCAGGCTCACCATCCCGAACGGGAGCGATGCCGAGTCGAAGAAGAACCACCGCGAGCGGTGGCTGTCGATGAAAGGGTTGACCTTATCCACGTACCCGTTCCCGGCAAAAGCCGGCAGGGCCAGGGTGAGACAGGCAAGGGAATATAATAATCTTTTCATTTTATGTTGAATGAACTTTTGAGACGTATGTCAGTGGATGATGCTCCGACCATCACATCGAAGCGGCCTGGTTCGACTGAGAATTTCATGTCTTTGTCCCAGAGGCCGAGGTCCTGCGGGGTGAGGGTGAATGAGACTTCCCGGCTTTCTCCCGGAGCGAGGCTGATGCGCTCGAAGCCCCTGAGCACCTTGGTGTAGGTGGTGACGCTGCTCACCACATCGTCGATGTAGAGCTGGACGACTTCGTCCCCAGCACGGCTGCCGCTGTTGGTGACTGTGCACCGGACTTCTATGCTGCCCTCGGGGGTCTGCTCGCGCGGGCTGACGGAGAGGTCGGAGTACTCGAAAGTGGTGTAACTCAGCCCATGGCCGAAAGGATAGAGTGCGCCCCATACGGAGGTCTCGCATGATTCGTCTGAACCCGGCTTGAACGGGAAGGCGAAAGGTATCTGTCCCACGCTTTTCGGGAAGGTGACCGCAAGGCGTCCGCCCGGGTTGTTGTCGCCGAAGATGGTCTCGGCTACGGCCTGCCCGCAGAATTCTCCAGGGAACCAGCCGTGGATGATGGCCTTGACGTGGCGGTCGGCCCAGTTGATGGTCGATGCCCTTCCGTCGAGAAGCACCAGCACCACCGGTTTCCCGGTCGCCACGACCGCTTCCATGAGCTCCTGCTGCCTGCCCGGCAGTTCCAGGCTAGTGCGGGAACGGTCTTCCCTGACAGTGAGTTCGTTGCCGCCGAGTACGAGTATGACGGCATCGGCTTTTCTGGCTGTTTTTACAGCTTCTTTGAGAAGTCGCTTTTCGTCTGCCGTCTTCTCGAAGCTCATGAGTTCGCTCTCAGGGAAATGCGGGTCTATGATCTCGCAGCCTTTCGCATAGCTGACCTTGCTTCCCGGGAGAATTTCACGGACACCTTCCAGCACGGTCTTTATCGGTGCAGCAGCCGGGCCGTAGCGGCAGATGAGCTGTTCTCTCTCGTCGGCGTTCGGGCCGATGACGGCTATGTGCCTGATGTCCTTGGACAGAGGGAGCATGCTGCCCTCGTTCTTTAGCAGCACCATGGATTCCCTTGCGGCGCGCAGCGAAAGAGCCTGATGCTCAGGACTGTGTACTTCTTTGAGGGCCTGGTCGCCGTCGCCCCTGTACGGGTTGTCGAAGAGGCCGAGACGGAACTTTACCCTGAGTATGTCTGCGACCCTCTCATCGAGAGTCTCCATGCTGACTTTGCCGTGACGGACAGCGTCCCTGAGCGGAAGCACGAAGGATTCCGGGGTGCGGAAAGTGGTGCGGATGTTGAGGCCGGCGTTGACGCACTGTGCCACAGCATCTTCGTAGGAGTCAACGACTTTATGCTTGTCGTAGAGGAATTCCACAGCTTCACTGTCGGAGACCACATAGCCTCTGAATCCCCACTGCTTGCGGAGCAGGTCGGTGAGGAACCAGCTGCTGCCGCTCACAGGGACTCCGTCGTAGTCGTTGTAGGAACTCATCACGCCGAGAGCTCCGGCTTCAGTGAAGGCCACGCGGAACGGGTCGAGGTAGAGCGTGCGCATCTCGCGCGGAGCCACTTTCGGGTCGGTACGGGTCTTGCCGTCACGTCCTCCGACAGGGATGCTGTAGACGGCGAAGTGCTTCGGAGTGGACACGACTCCGCCCTCCTGCAGGGAGAGGATCATCCTTTTGCCGAGCTGGCCCACGAGGTACGGGTCTTCTCCGTAGGTCTCCACGCAGCGTCCCCAGCGTGGGTCCTGCGAGATGTCGAGGATAGGGGAGTAGATGTTGGTGTAGCCGAGCAGATATGCTTCCCGGGCTTCGACCTTGCCGATCTCGGAAATGAGCTCCTTGTCCCATGTGGCTCCCTGTCCGCACTGGGCCGGGAAGTATGTGGCGCCGACGCTGCAAAGTCCCCTTATCCCCTCATTGGTGAAGTCCACGGGGATGCCGAGCCTGGTCTGCTCCACGAACCATCTCTGGATGGTCTGGAGCGCATCGACATGCTTTTTGAAGTCGGCTGCATAAGGCGAAGAGGGGTTCTTGACCCCGTTGTGCTCCTCGTCAATGTTGCCCACGCCGTCTTTCCATATCTCATTGCTCCATTCCGTGGTAGGCAGGTCGTCCTTGAGCACGCGGCCTGTGCCGTAGAGGGTCACCATCTGGCAGGTCTTCTCCTCAAGGGTCATCTTTGAGAGGAGGTCTCTGACCCTCTCCTCTTCCGGGGCTGAAGGGTCTTCGTAGATGTCCTTGACCCCGTTTTTGTTGAAATCGATCCAGCCCCACCTGTAGATGCCGTCGTCACCGAGCCAGAACAGCAGGGTGCCGAATCCCGGATTGTCGCAGGTCCATGCCTGGCCTTCCGGACGGATTTTCTCCAGCACCCGGGCGGTGTACGGCATCTTCCGCCCCTTGCGGGCGACATAGTGGGCGTAGGCTATCTCGAACACCGCCCTGAACTGCCCGCGTGCCTGAGGGCTTATCTTGTCCCAGCGGCAGTATTTGCCTGTCTTGTCCTTCCAGGTGAAGAATGGCATGTTGTCGTCGCCGAGGTTGTAGCGGGAGAGGTATTCGTAGCAGGTCATCAGACGGTTGTTGAGGGCCGACCAGAGGTCTCTGCCCTGCTTCCATGCCACCTCGCAGATCTCCGCCATGCAGCCGAGGGCAAGCATGCAGTGCGCCTGGTCGCGCCCGCTCTCCTGGAGCTGGCCCGACGGGTCGGTATAATTGGGGAGGGAGCCGTTGTCATAGCCGGCTTCGAGGTATCTTCTGACGGCATCATCGTAGAGCGCCCGGTCATCGAGGAACACTCCCATCCCGATCATGCCCTTGAGGACGGAGAGTCCCCAGTTGCCGTTGGTGTAGGCGGGGTCGTTGTGGAATTTGGTGAACACCGGGATGAACGCCTCGCGGAGCATGTTCTCCATCGCGCGAGTGTCAACTTCCGTCCAGCCGTTTTTGTAAGTACTTGAAGGATAGGTGTATCGCATCAGCTCGGCCGCGTTGGTGATGATGAAGCCCTGAAGTCCTGCGCACAGGGGATCGTCCCTCGGGGTGATTTTCCTCAGCACAGCCGAGTACTTGCGGATGATCTCCATGGCCTTGTCGGCATGTGCCCTGTCGGCGGTGACTGTCCAGATGAGCGCATTGTAGTAGGCGGCGTTGAAGTCGTCCTCGCATGGCTTCTTGGTCCAGCCGTACTCGTCAGCCCTTGAGATGATCGGGAACGGCCCCTGCACCTTGTATTCAGCTGATGATTTCGGATCGGCGATGAGCTTTTCCCAGGAGCCGTATGCCGGACTGGTCTTCTCGTCCACATAAGTGCGTATGCGTGAGAGATCCTGAGTGTCGTGCAGGATCCCGGGGTGCACAAAATCCTGCCCCGTGGCCGGCATCGCAGCCATTATGAGCAGCGAAAAAAGCAATCTTTTCAGTTTCATGTCTATATATACGGACGGAGCAGGTGTTTTACTCACTCCATCGAAAATAAAATTATTTGAGTATTTTTACACAGTTGCGCGTAATATGGATAAAAACCTGTTTACAATGAAACTTTTCCTTACACTCGCGGCAGCCCTGTCACTTGTGCTGCCAGCCTCTGCCCAGCGCAGCTCTTTCAGACCGGGGGAAATCTGGCCTGACGACAAAGGTGTGCATATCAACGCCCACGGCGGCGGGATTCTTCTGCACGATGGAGTATACTGGTGGTTCGGGGAACACAAGACTGCCGGGCGCGCCGGCAACCAGGCCCACGTCGGGGTGCATTGCTATTCCTCCACGGACCTGTACAACTGGAAAGACGAGGGCATAGCATTCAAGGTGAGCCCTGACCCGGAGTCCCCGGTGGCGGACGGATGTATATTGGAGCGTCCCAAGGTGATCTACAATGCCTCGACCGGCAAGTTCGTGATGTGGTTCCATCTGGAGCCGAAGGGTGCAGGATACGGCGGGGCCATGGTCGGGATAGCGCAGGCCGACAAGGTCACGGGCCCGTATGAGTTCATACGTGCCACCAGGACAGTGGTCCGTACATGGCCGGTCAATGTGCTCCCGCTGCACAAAGTGCGTCCGGAGGGGGCCAATTGGAGTGACAGACCGAATCTTGCGAAAGGGGAGCATCCCGACTCAGTCAACACTCTCGGGCGCGACTTCGAGAAGGGCCAGCATTCCCGTGACATGACCCTCTTCGTCGATGATGACGGCAAGGCTTACCACATCTGCTCTTCAGAATCCAACAGCGTCATCCATATCGCCGAACTGACTGATGATTATCTCGATTTCAGCGGCAAATATGTGCGCGCTTTCATAGGGGACCGCATGGAGGCTCCGGCCATCTTCAAGAAGGACGGGCTGTATTATTTCATGGGTTCCGAGTGCACGGGCTGGAGGCCGAATCCTGGCCACTCCGCCGTGGCCCCGTCCATCTGGGGGCCTTGGACTCAGCTCGGCAACCCTTGCGTGGACGCCGACAGTGAGACCACCTACCATTCGCAGAGCACATTCTTCATCCCGGTGGCCGGCAAGAAGGACGCATACATATATATGGGTGACCGCTGGACTCCGGACAACGCCATCGACGGACGCTACGTGTGGCTGCCTGTGGAGTTTGAGGACGGGCGCTTCATCCTGCATTGGAGGGATGAATGGGATCTGTCGGTTTTTGATAAGAAATGAGGCGTCTTGCGGCCATAGCGTTGTCTTTTCTGCTTCTCGGGTTCAGTGCCCGCGGAGCGGAAAAGCCGTATGTGTTCCGCATGCTCGACGCATCCAAGGGCTTGCCGGAGAACAATGTCAGGGACATGCTGATGCTTCCGGACGGCCTCATGTGTATCCAGACTTCCTCCTGGCTGTGCTTCTATGACGGGGCCGGATTCAAGAACTGGCGCTGGGATCAGGAGATGGTGCCATATACCGAATACAACGGGCAGGACCATGTCGTGTATGATTCCGGCAGCGACAGGGTGATTCTACATGCGCGTGATCATATATGGGCGTTTGACCGGAAGACGGAAAAGTTCATCTACGACATTCCGCAGCCTTCAGCCGCTCCCGGGGACACGCTCCGCCATCTTTTCCGTGACGGCAGCTCCAGCCGTACGCAGACGGCACAGGCATCCTCGGGCAAGCGCTGGTTCATGTCGGACAAGCATCTCATGTGTTTTGATCCGGATGACGGCAGGATCTCCAACATCGAGGATATACCGGAGGGCAGCGATGATCTTTTTACGTCCATAGCCGTGGACGGGCAGGACAATCTGTGGGTCGGCTCGGCCCGTTCGGGGGTGCGTATATTTTATAAGGACGGGACCGTGTACCGCTTCCCTTGCCTTGAGAGGATCGGGGCGGCTCCGGTCTATCCCCATCTTGACATATCAAGGATATACGCCGATCCGCGCGGAGGCATCTGGATAGCGACCCAGCAGGAGGGTCTTCTGTTCTGGCATCCGGACATAGTCCGCATAAACACCGTCAACGGCTCGACCCTCAAAAGCGGCAGCATGCCTGACGAGAGTGTCAAGTGTCTGGCCGAGTCTCCCGACGGCAAAGTGCTCGTCGGCACCATACACGGATTGCTGCGGTATGATCCTGCAGCCTGGGCAATGGAGTCCCCGTGGCCTGAACTGCGGGATGAACTCATTATCGGCCTGTATGTGGAGCCTTCCGGGAAGATATGGGCCGGGACATTCTACAATGGACTTTATTGCATAGATGGGCATCGGGTGCGCCACTATGTCTGGCCTCAGCAGTTCGCCGTCGATGTGTCATATCAGAAGGCTTCTCCGAATCTCAACTGCGTGCGTGCCCTTACCGGAGATGCTGACGGGCAGTATTGGATTTCTGTCTATGGCGGTCTGGGCCGCTTCGATCCGGAGAGCGGACAGGTTTCCCTCCTCCGGGATGCGCATCCCGAACTTGAGCGCTATATGATGATCCGCGACATATTCATCATGGATGACGGCACCATCGTCGCTTCGGGGGACAACGGGCGTTTCCGCTATGATCCGCTCGCGGATGAGGTCGTGGATATGAGAAAGGAGGATTCTTTTGCCTTTACCAACCAGATTCTCGAGGATTCTTCAGGCAGGCTTTGGCTGGCCGAGTCCGGGGGACTCTCTATGAGGGAGGGTGCTTCAGAGTCCCGCCCGATAATTTCTTCCGGAGTCATGATGGGTATGGCTGAAGATGATGACGGGGTTATCTGGGCAATGTCCACGAGCGGTGTGTCCAGTGTCAGAGTGGCTGAAGACGGCTCTGTCCAGAGGACAGACTACGGTGTTGAAGATGGTCTTGACTGCGGCTCTTTCTTCCCGAAATCCGTGCTGAAGCATTCTGACGGGACCATTTATTTCGGTGCATCGTCCGGGATGTGCGTCATCGCTCCGGGGTCGCTGAGCATACCTGACTATGGGGTGGCTCCGAGGATTTCGTCTTTCACAGCCGGAGGGGAGGAGATGTCCGTCTCGGATGTCAGACTGCCGTATGACAAGACGTCTTTGCGTTTTACTTTCACCAATCTGAACTATGCGAATCCGGAGCACAGTCGCTACCGTTACAGGCTTTCCGGTTTTGAGGATGGATGGCGCATGTCGCCATCGTCTCCTCTCGGGGTGGCGGAATATACCTTCCTTGAGCCGGGCAGATATGTTTTCGAGGTCGAGGCCTCCAACAACGGTATGGACTGGAGCGGCTGCACCAGTGTGCCGATCCTGATACGGCCTCCGTTCTGGCGGTCAACTCCGGCCCTGTTCGTCTATGCTTTCCTGATGATGGCAGGCATCTGGGGCGCTGTGGCATTGTTCTATCATCGGGCGCGGCGCAAGATGTCCCTGCAACGGGCAGAGGACCAGCGCCGGCAGGAAGAGGAACTCAACCAGATGAAATTCAGGTTCTTCACCAATATCTCACATGAACTTCGGACACCGCTTTCCCTGATAATCCTGCCGCTTGAAAGCCTTATGAAAGACAAGGAGGGGACTGATGAATACAGCCGTCTGGAGACTATGCACCGCAATGCCAAATCCCTGCTGGACATGGTCAACCACCTTCTTGATTTCCGGAAACTTGAGATGGGAGGGGAGAAGCTCCAGCTGCGTCAGGGCAATCTTTCCGAGTTCGTGGCCGGTGTGCTGGAATCTTTCCGGGCCGGGGCGGAGAAGAAACGTATACGGTTGAGATTTACTGATTTTTCGGACAACTGCCTGATGTCTTTCGACAGCGACATGATGCAGAAAGTCGTCAACAATCTTCTCTCCAACGCGATGAAGTTCACTCCGGAAGGAGGGTCTATAGAGGTGCGTCTTTCCAGAACGGAGGATGGGGCGGTCCGCCTTGATGTGGAAGACAGCGGAATAGGTATACCTCCGTCTGATCTGCCGCATGTGTTCGATCGTTTCTACCGCAGTTCAAATGCAGGGTCTTCGACAGGGTCCGGCATAGGTCTTAACCTTGTGAAACAGTATGTGGAGATGCATGGCGGGAGTGTGTCGGTCACATCTGAGGTGGGCAAGGGAACGGTGTTCTCTGTAGTGTTGCCGGCTTCTTTGGCTGCGGCTTCTGCCTTGGAAGATGATGAAAGTGCGACTCCGGTGCAGTCGGACGGGCGCAAGTGCATTATGGTGGTTGATGACAATGCTGACTTCCGGCATTATCTTCGTGATGAGCTTTCTCGGAAATACCGTGTCTGCACGGCTTGTGACGGGGAGGACTGTCTTGCGAAATTGCCTTCCTCCATGCCGGATATCATAGTTTGTGATGTCATGATGCCGAATATGGACGGCTTTGAGCTGGCGAGGCGTCTGAAAGGTGATTTGGAGACCTCGCATATCCCGGTGGTCCTGATAACGGCGAGGATGTCGGAGGACATCCGTATCAAGGGGTATGACTGCGGGGCCGATGCGTATCTTTCCAAGCCTTTCAGGATGGAGATGCTGGAGGCGCGCATCTCGAATCTCCTTGAGGAGCGGGAGAAGCGCATGCGCTCGTTTTCAGGCAAGGCGGACGTGTCTCCTATGCATGTGACGGTCACGACGGTGGACCAGAAACTGATGACCCTCATAATGGAGAAGCTGGAGGCCAATATGGGCAATCCGGATTATTCTGTCGAGGACTTGGCTTCGGATGTGTGCATGCACAGGATGAGCCTGTACCGCAAGATACAGTCTCTGTACGGCATGAACCCGTCGGTGTTCATCCGGACCATGCGCCTGAAGCGAGCTGCGCAGCTTCTGTCCGAGGATCCGTCCATAAGCATCGTTGAGGTCTCCGAGGCTGTGGGCTTCGGGACGCAGAAGTATTTTGCGAAATATTTCAAGGAGATGTTCGGGGTCTCCCCGTCCCAGTACCGGAAACGCTGATTTCAGGGGTTGGGTTTGCTGTTGGGGTTTGCTGTTGGGACTGCTGTTGGGTTTGTGGTTGGGTTTGTTTGGGTTTGGGGTTGGGACTGCGGTTTTGCGGTGTCCTCTCGTTTCCCTTGTTTCCCTGTTTCCACGTTCTCTCGCCCCCCACGTTTCCCTTGTCTCCCTGTTCCCACGTTCCTACGCCAAAGGTAGGGGTGTTTTCGGCGCTTTCTTCCCCGACCTTCTGGCCGGCTTTCCTGCTGTGCACCTTCGTCTGTGGCCGTTGCCCCGGTCCCTTGCCGTTCCCGTGCGCACGGGGCGAAGGCGGCCTGGCAGGTGTTATGGGATGAGCGCAGATCAATGCCTTTCAGGTGAATGCGTCAGGAAGAGACGCGGAATCGGTGGCAGATAAACCGTTATCAATCAGCGTGCTAAATGTTTCGCCTCCCCTGATATGGACATAGGCCATACTGCTTTGTGTCTCATTATCTGACACTTATCCGTCACCATCAGCCCCGCGCGCAAACGAAAAACGGACAAACCGTCATTTCTGATGATTTGTCCGCTTTGGCTCCCCTTCTAGGACTTGAACCTAGGACCCCCTGATTAACAGTCAGGTGCTCTAACCAACTGAGCTAAAGAGGAATGTTTGCCCTAACTCGCGTTTCGGGACTGCAAATATACGGCAAAATCTTAAAAGCGCAAATATATTTCCGAATTTTTTGAAAACTTTTCTTGCTCTGCCCTTTCGCTGCACACCACCCAGACACCGCGGGCCACATGTGTGCGTCGAGTGTTTCCCGTGTGCACGCCACCGGCCCACGCAGGCTGCCTATGCCCTGCATCCCCGTCTGAGTCCGTTGCCCCGTCCAGGTGTGAGCCTTTTCCGGCGATTCCGCTCCCACCTGGCACGGCGGCCCGCCCTGCTGCCGGGAGATCTGACAGTTAAGGCAATAGGAGAGTGATTGACTGTCCTTGGGCGAATGACGGGACGGATGGTCTTTGTAGTCCTTGATGAAACCGGACTTGGCGGAATTCAACAGATTTTGCGTATTTTTGTTGTATTATGGATGTCGCTCTTCTGTCCACTATGATTTCCGAGTTGATAACCGACCATGACATGGTCGGTTTGCCCGGGCTAGGCACCTTCGTGGCGGAGGTGGTTCCGGCCACTTTCTCTGACAAAGGCTACACGATCAACCCGCCGTACCGCAGGCTTTCTTTTCATCCGAGCCGCTCGGAGGATACGTTGCTGATAGATTTCTATGCGGCATCCAATGGTATCTCCAAGGAGGCCGCGGCGCTGTATCTCAAACAGTTCCTGACTGAGATGAAGACAGTGCTGAAGGAACGTAAGACTATTGCCCTGCCAGGACTTGGGCGTTTGCGCGCCACGGTGGAGAATAATTTCTTTTTCGTGCCGGACCCGGATCTGGACATCTACCCTGACGGATTCGGACTTGAACCCCTTTCTCTCAAGGCGATAACAGAGCCTGAACCTGTGGAGATTCCGATTGTGCCCCAGAGCCGGGAAACAGTCTCTGCTGCTGTCGCGGACACAGCCACAGCCGCAGTCGCGGAAACCGCCTCGGCCACGGAGGAAGTTCCGGCTTCGGAAACGAACTCGGCCCTGACCCCAGATGCGGAAGCAGCCCAGGAAACAGCCACTACCCCGTCCCCGGAGGCAAGTACAGCATCGGAAACCGAGCCAGCTACAGCTGCAACAGCAGTCTTAGCTTCAACCGCGACCTCAACCGCGACCTCAACCGCGACCTCAACCTTGCCGACAGAAGCATCCGCCTTGCCGACAGAAGCATCCGCCGTGCGCACGGGGCTGAAGTCGTGCGCACCAGAGGGTGTTGTGCGCACGGAACGGTCAGAGGATGGTGTCCCGTGCGCACCGGACGGCATTTTACGCACGGAAGTGCCTCTCGTGCGCACGGGAGCAGAGGCGGAAGCGGCACCAGAATCAGGAACGAGCACGAGCACGGGAGCGGGGGCGGAGCCGGAAACGCGCGAAGCAGCGGAGCCGCAACCGACCGCCGAACCCTCTGTCGAACCCGCAGCCGAGCCACAGCCGCAACCAGTCACGCAGTCTGTCTCAGAGCCACATTTGCAGCCAAAGCCTCGGCCTACTGCAGAACCCCAACCGCGACAGAACTCGTCACGCCGCTTCCGCTGGTGGGTTCCGGTGCTCATTCTGCTCGCCGTAGCCGCAGTCGCGCTGCTGGCATTTCTGACGGTCGCCCAGGTGGCCCCGGACTTCATTGACTCGATATTGTATACTCCAGAAGAACTCAGAATAATCAATTACTGATGACAGATTTGATATATCCTGCTTCTACGGCACCGCTCCTGCGCGGAAGCGACCGCACGGTCTCAACCGAGATGCTCCCTGTCGTGGATGAACACGGCAACGTCATAGCGCAGGCATCGCGGGCGTTCTGCCACGGCCGTACGGCAACCCCAGACCCCGAAGCCGCCAAACCCCTCCACCCGGTGGTTCACCTCCACATCGTCAGCCGCGACGGGCGGATCTACCTCCAGCAGCGCAGCGCCACCAAGGACCTGCTGCCCCTGCGCTGGGACACTGCCGTCGGCGGTCACGTCGCCTATGGTGAGTATATTCTGGAAGCCCTCTACCGCGAGGCCTCCGAGGAGTTGGGCTTCACCGACTTCAATCCGGTCTTCATCACCTCTTATGTGTTTGAATCCGAGGTAGAAAGGGAGCTTGTCAATGTCTTCGCCACAGTCGGGGATTTCACCCTCAAGCCCGACGGGGACGAGGTGATAGCCGGCAGGTACTGGTCTCCCGAGGAGATTGAGGCCGCCTGCGGGAAAGGCATACTCACCCCCAACTTCGAGTCCGAATACCACAAGATAAAGAAATCCCTCCAAGCCCTATTGTGATGCAGGAAATAGAGAAGTTCATCAACGACCAGCTGTCCGTGTGGCCTCTGGCCGCATCCAATTTCCGGGCTCTCAAGTCCGCCAGGACCAGGCAGCTGGCAGTGGACGGGCTGCTGTGCACCGTCCAGTGCAACCCCCGGCGCGTCATTTCGAGCACAGCCGACACCAGCCCGGAGGCCATAGCAGCCCGAAAGTGCTTCCTCTGCGAGGAAAACAGACCCCCGGAGCAGTTTCACCTCAAATTTGAGGGCCGCAAGGGGAGAAACTACCGCATACAGGTCAACCCGTACCCGATCTTCCCGGGTCACCTTGTGATAGTGCGCGAGGAGCATATCCCGCAGGAGATATGGCACCATTTCCCGGACATGCTTGATTTTGCGATGAAATACCGGGACTACACCGTGTTCTACAATGGTCCCGCCAGCGGGGCATCCGCCCCGGACCATCTTCATTTCCAGGCTGTTCCGAGACAATCCCTCCCTCTGGAGAGGGCCATCGACTATTATCTTGACAATCCCGGGGAACCCCTCGCCTCAGTCAAGGACGCGACTCTGTACCGCTATGCCGGCTTTACCGAGGGAGTCTTCGCCCTCAAGGCCATGACCTCCAAGTCCATTGCCAAACTCTTCTACCGCCTGCTTGACTGCACGGACAAGGTAGAGGGGGAGGTTGAGCCGAAATTCAACCTCTTCGCCTATTGCCGTGACGGGGAATACAGGGCATTTGTCACCCTGCGCGAGGCCAAACGCTCGCACCACTATTATTCCGACGGGCCGGACCATCTGACCATAAGCCCGGGTGCCGCCGACATGGCCGGATACTTTGTGGCCCCTTTCGAGGACGATTTCGAGAAGGTCACGTCCGCACAGCTTGAAGAGATGCTCTCCGAGGTGTCGATTTCGCGCAAAGAGAGGGAGATGATAGAGTGGAGACTCACACGCACCCAGCCGAAGGTCAGCGTGGGCATAATGTCAGCCAAGGAGATACGCTTCGAGATCATCTCCGACGGGGCCGGTCCGCAGAAAGTCAGTTGGCAGGACGGCCGCATTGTCTACAACGGGATGATATACGACGAATTGTATTTTGATTCCATCACCCGCTCGACCCTGTTTGCCGAAGCATCTTTCATACTGTACGACGTCGTGATAGGGATTGACTTCCACTGGCAGCAGAGGCGCACCCTCAAGTTTGCCGGGGGGCTCAAGTTCATAGTCGAAGGGGACTGCATCACCGCGGTGAACTGCATCGGGATGGAGAATTACCTTCTCAGCGTCATATCTTCCGAGATGAAGTCCTCGTCTTCACTTGAACTTCTCAAAGCCCACGCAGTCATCTCCCGCAGCTGGCTGCAAGCCAGAATGGAAGAAAGAAAAACAGGCCGGCCGTCGCCGCACCGAAACTTCGATGTCTGCGCTGACGACCATTGCCAACGGTATCAAGGACTTACCATGGCAGTGGGGGAGAATGTCCGCCGCGCAATAGACCAGACCTGGGGGCAGGTTCTCCGCTATGGAGGCGAGCTTTGCGACACACGCTATTCCAAGTGCTGCGGCGGCCGCACGGAACTTTACAGCACCTGCTGGGAAGACAAGGACTTCCCTTACCTTAAGAGCGTGGAGGACCGCTTCTGCGACTGCGAGCACTCTGAGATTCTCTCGCAGGTGCTCAACGACTATGACATGGAGACGCGGGACTTCCACGACTGGAGCGTGAGATACAACGCCGCAGAACTTTCGGAACTTGTCCGCCGCCGCACGGGCATCGATTTCGGTGATATCCTCTCTCTTGAACCCCTTGACAGAGGCCCTTCCGGCCGCATCAAATATTTGAAAATCAACGGTTCGAAACGTTCTGAGGTGATAGGCAAGGAACTCGCTATACGCCGTGCCCTGAGCGACACGCACCTCAAGAGTTCGGCTTTCGAAGTCACCCGCGAGGGCGATGACTTCATCCTCACCGGGCGCGGTTGGGGGCACGGTGTGGGCCTCTGCCAGATCGGCGCTGCCGTGATGGCCTCCGAAGGATACGATTACAGACAGATACTTTCTCACTACTATGTCGGAGCGGAAGTTGAGCAGTAACCCGTGGGCCTGGGTGCCGACCCTCTATTTTGCGGAGGGCATACCGTATTTCATCGTCAACGTCATATCCGTCACGATGTTCAAGCGTCTCGGGATGTCCAACGGCGATGTGGCGGCTTACACTGCACTTCTGTATCTTCCGTGGGTCATCAAGCCGCTCTGGAGTCCGTTCGTGGACGTGATCCGCACCAAGAGGTGGTGGATTCTTGCCATGCAGGCCCTTGTTACTGTGGGGTTTGCGGCTCTTGCCCTGTCGGTGAGCCCCGATGCTTTCGGGCTGTCGATAGTCTGTTTCTACATCATCGCGTTCGCCTCGGCCACCCACGACATCGCGGCTGACGGCTTCTATCTGCTTGCCCTGGATGAGAGGGATCAGTCCTTGTTCGTCGGGGTCAGGAGTACGTTTTACCGTATCTCATCAGTCTTCGGGCAGGGTGTGATAGTGGTCTTGGCAGGGGTTCTGGAGGAGCGTCTCGGAGATATTCCCGCCGCCTGGAGCCTGACTATCGGGGGAGCCTCGCTGCTTTTCGCCCTGCTCGCTCTCTGGCACCTCTTCTCCCTCCCGAAAGTCGAGAAGACCGCCCCCGGCAAGGCTCCAGGGGACATCCTCAAGGATTTTTCCAGGGCATGGGTGACGTTTTTCCGTAAGGACGGGGTGTGGCTCGCGATAGTGTTCATGCTTCTCTACCGGCTTCCGGAAGCGTTGTCCGTCAAGATGTTGACCCCATTCCTGCTCGATTCCGTACAGGACGGGGGACTTGGACTCAGCACTGCGGCTTCCGGACTCGTTTACGGTACTGTCGGGGTTATCGCCTTGACGGTCGGGGGCATACTCGGCGGTGTTTTCGCCGCCTCCAAGGGCCTCCGGAAGTCTCTATGGCCCATGTCGCTCGCTCTGGCCCTGCCGTGCGCCGTTTATCTCTATATGGCTGTGGCACAGCCTTCTGCTATGTGGGTGGTGTATCTGTGCGTGGCCTTTGACCAGCTGGGCTACGGTTTCGGTTTCACCGCTTACATGCTCTATATGATGCGCTTCTCCGAAGGGGAGTTCAAGACTTCCCACTACGCTATATGCACGGCCTTCATGGCTCTTTCCATGATGCTCCCGGGCTTTTTTGCCGGCTGGCTGCAGGAGGCCACCGGTTATGTTGGATTCTTCACAATTGTAATGTTATGCTGTCTGGCAACCGTTTCCGTTACTTTCTTTGCGCGGCGGCGCTGCTGAGTGCCGCCTGCCTCCAGGCCCGGGTCAAACCCGGCATCGAGGTTCTCCGTGAACGTGGATTTTCCGGCCTCGCCGGGATGAGGGTGGGACTGGTGACCAACCCGTCAGGTGTTGATTCTCAGCTCAATTCGACCATTGACATCCTCTATGACGCTCCGGGCGTGGAGCTTGTAGCCCTGTTTGCACCGGAGCACGGGGTGAGGGGCGATGTGTACGCAGGCGGCAAGGTGGAATCAGGTAAAGATGCCCGTACCGGCTTGCCTGTCAATTCGTTGTACGGGGCCACGCGCGAACCGTCCCCCGAGATGCTCAAGGGTATCGACATCATGATCTATGACATCCAGGACGTGGGCAGCCGTTCCTACACGTTTATCTCCACCCTCGGGCTGGTGATGCGTGCCTGTGCCAGGGCCGAGATTCCGGTGATGGTGCTGGACAGGCCCAACCCTCTCGGGGGCAACAAGATAGAGGGGCCGCTGGTAGAGCCCGGGTTCAACTCATTCGTGAGCCAGTACCGCATCCCTTATGTCTATGGCCTCACCGTGGGGGAACTTGCCATGCTCATCAACGAGGAGGGGCTCAACCGCGGGCAGAACGGCAGGGAGGAGCCCATGAAATGCAGCCTGCTCGTGGTGCCGATGGAAGGCTGGAACCGCGACATGCTCTTTGGCGACACGGGCCTGCCGTGGGTGCTCCCGTCCCCGAACATCCCTTATCCCGAGAGCGCGCTGTGCTACCCGTCAGCCGGCCTGATAGGGGAGATGTACAACTACCTCAACATCGGCATAGGCTACACCCTCCCGTTCGCCACTTTCGCCGAGGAATGGGTGGATGCCGACAAGTTGAAGGAAACTCTTGACAGTTACGCCGTTCCGGGAGTTGCATGGAGAACCATACACTACAAGCCTACATCCGGCCGGCTTTCCGGGAAACTCATCCACGGGGTACAGTATTACTACACGGACTACGATGCCGCGACCATCACCTTGACCCAGTTCTACGTGATGCAGGCCATCTGGGAGTTGTACGGCAAGAACCCGTTTGCCCTCTCCGCGGAGCGCATCCCGATGTTCAACAAGGTCTGCGGCACTGATTTTGTCAGCACCACATTCGGGCAGAGCCTCAAGGTGTCCGACATTGCGGACTTCTGGTCCAAGGATGTGGAGGCATTCAGGCAGTTGTCCGCCAAATATCATCTTTATTGATTATGAGAAGATTGACTTACCTTGCAGCCGCTGCGCTGGCTCTGTGCTCTCTGCTTTCGCAGCCTTTGCCCGCCCAATCGCGCGGGGGCGGCAACAATTCCAGAGGCGGGGGCCGCAGGCCGTCCACCTCACAGGGCTCATCCGCGTCACGAGGCAACAGTTCCTCTTCTGGAGGCAATTCCGCTTCGGCTTCACGCAGCAACGGCTCTTCGGGCCGCAACAAGACATATACGGTACCGCAGGACAACAACAAGAATGGGCAGGTGCGACCCGGTGGTGATGAACGCCGGCAGCCAGCCCGCACCGGCAGCAACGCTGACGGGAAGCGAGGGCAACAGCGCCCGCAGCAGCCTGCGGCACAACCGTCCCGTCCACAGCAGCCGTCTGCCGGCAGGCCGGGCAGTCAGCCACGTCCCGGCGCTTCCGCTCCTGACAGGAAAGATGACCGTCGTCCTGGGAATCAGGTTCGTCCCGGGGATCGTCCGGGGATGCGTCCCGGTGATGGGAGACCTGGCCGCCCTGGTGCCGTGGGCCGACCTACGCAGGGCCGCCCGGATGAGCGTCCCGGGCATGGCACGGCTCCAGTTCCGGGACGTCCTGATGTACGTCCCGGCGGCGATTGGCGTCCTGGACAGGTTCCGCCTCCGCAGCGCGATCCGATTTCTTATAGGCGTCCGTCCCGCTTCTGGGACAGTGGCCGGCATTATTTCGGTTACCGGGTGAAGAGACTCCCTCCGCGCTATGCCCGCCGGGATTTCTTCGGAGTGCCTTATTTTATTGTCGATGATGTGTTCTACCGCTGCCTTGACGGCAACTACTATGTCACCCGGCCTCCTTTCGGAGTCGCTTTCAGACCATCGCGATTTGCTGCGTCGGCCTGCCGTTTCGCATTCTATTTCGCCGCGTACCGCAGTTACCGTGAGTACAACGACTTCGCTCGCTATGTGACTGAGCGCAACTCTCTTGTGGCTTCCGCCAACTCCCGTCTGCGTTTCTCTTCGGACAATGCGCAGAGGGCATACGAGTCTTATCAGCTCGCGGAACGTCTCGGGCTCGTGCAGAGCTATGCCGATGCCTCGGCTGACTATTATTATGAAGACGGGGTGTTCTTCGTGCGGACTTCCGGAGGGGATTACGCCACGGTCGTGCCGCCGGCTGGGGCTGTCGTCAGAGAACTGCCTGACGACTACCGCACTGTCGTCTTGGACGGGGTCGAATATTATGCCGTGGACTACACCGTCTACCGTGCTGTCGCTCTTGACGGCGAACTGTACTTCGAGGTTCTCGGCCAGATGACCGACGGCTCCTGGTATTAGGGTGTCCTTCCCGCTTCGGGGGACTGTCGCCGGCAGGAGGTTGGGATGCCGCAAAGTTCTCTGTGCCGGGGGGGGCTGTGCCTGTGCCCGTGCCCGTGCCCGTGGAAGGTTGGGGTAATTAACGCCAAAAATACCCCTACCTTTGGCACTGGGGTGCCGCAGAGAGCTGTGTACGGGTTGTGCCTCTGGAAGGTAGGGGTAAAAAGAGCAGGAAATACCCCTACCTTTGATAAATGGCTGTGCCTTAGTGCCGAGTTGAGGGTCTCCAAGGAGGTGGCAGCGGAGACATTTAAGGTTGCGCGTTACGCATCATCTCCTGATAAGGGCATAGCACCTCTGCAGGGCTTCGTCCGGGCCGGAGGATATGAGTTCGACATCGGGTCTGCTGTCCGCGGGCCCGATGCCGTTTTCTTTGAGCACTTCCACGAGCCTGCGTGCCACGGCCGGTGCCGGGTCTATGAAATTTATCCCAGGGCCGGCGACCTTGCGTAGCGTCTCCAGCAGGAAGGGGTAGTGCGTGCACCCGAGCACAATGGTATCAGCTCCGGCTGCGAGGAGGGGCTCCAGGCTTTTGCCGACCACTTCTTCCGCGTGCGGCCCGGTCAGTTCCCCGCTCTCCACCAGTTCCACGAAGCCCTGGCCGATGTGTTCCACTATTTTCACCGCATCCTGGAAGCGGCCCTTTGTGTTGAGGTATTTCGAGCCCTTGAGGGTACCGGCCGTGGCGAGCACTCCTATCACCCCGCTCCTAGTGCCGAGGGCCGCCGGCTTCACCGCCGGTTCCATTCCCACGAAGGGGATCTCATATTCGCTGCGGAGAGTCTGGATAGCCGCGGCAGTGGCCGTGTTGCACGCCACCACCATCGCCGATGCGCCTTTGGAGAGCATCAGATCCGTGATGTGCCGGCAGCGCTCCCGGATGAATTCGGGGCTCTTCTCCCCGTATGGGCACCATGCGTTGTCGGAGAAATACACGTACCTCTCCTGCGGCAGCACTTTCAATATTTCCCGGAGCACCGACAATCCCCCGACCCCCGAGTCCATTATTCCTATTGTTGGCATATTATATATGATTGACGTGGAGCGTGTCATAATTCATCGAACTCACGTTGTTATAAGACACGTTGAACTCCTTGCAGCGCCTGTCCTCTTGATTTAAAGCATCAAGACTGAATCTGCCATATTTCTCGTATATATCAAGACCACGTCCGAGACTGATTCGCCATCCGTTATCCAGATCTATGTATCTATCGTGATCAGCATTGAAGTCATAGGTGAACTCTATTCCGTGCTCCGTGAGATCATCCTTTATATCATCGAAAATATCGATCATTTCAGGAATCTTTTCCTCGTCATTCTGAGTGGAGAGATGAATGGCAAGTTCCTCCGGGGTGGCGCAGTTCTTCCTGACGCATTGTACAAATTCAAGGAAGTTGCTGACTTGATAAGGATATCGTATAAACGGATCAACGAGAGTTATATGCTTTGCTGACTTCAAATATTCTCCGAAGAGACTGTCATAGGAAACGCCTGTCTGGTTCATGCGGATGCTTCTGACAGATGACATCAGTAAAGGTCCCTTGACACTATGATTGACAGATGCGGCACGTGTTGTACTTTCTTCTTCATGTACGACCGAATTTTCTGCCGGACTCTGATGATTCTGGCAATTCAACTCCTCAAGAGTCTTGACGGATCTCACTTCTCCGGAACGCATTATCTGATAGTCAAACTTGGCCGGTTCAGCCCTGAAGGTCTCATCAATGACATACAGCTGATCCTTGACGCGCTTGCGGCACTCTGCTGCAAAGTCTATAATCTCCAAAGCCTCATCATAGGTATAATTCCCATCCGGATACAGCAGTTTGAGCATGCCGGAGAAGGTCTTCCGGATAGCGAGATGATCACGCTCCGAAAGCGAAGCGTCAAATTTCGCGAATTTCTTCAATTCACCAGAACAGTCGATATTCCTCAGTTCATGAAGTATAGCCGCGATGTAATCCGTAATAAGACCATAGCCTGAACTGAAACTGTCCTTTTTCAGCATCTTGACTTCCCAGCCCGGATTGTACAGATGGATGCGGTCAAGGAACGCTCCCTTGATGAATGCTGTTGGAATGGACTCGAACAGATGCGAATGCTCAAGCATATAGTTTACCGTATGCTTCGTGTTCCCGACAAAACTTATTGATGCGCTTGCTTCATGCGGGTTGCCGCCACGGTTGAATGACTTGTTCGCCAGATAGTTCTGCATAGTGTCAATGAGTACCGGATCGACTGACTTTCCTTTCTGCTGCTCGTACTCATCCCAGGCAACCACATCCCAATAGCCTACAAGACCGAGAATTTCCTTGTTTCCTGACATCCTCACGAACAGCCGGGCCGAGGTCACATCACCGCCGCTGACAAGAACCCCATAAGGTGAGAGTTCCTGAAACACATGGGACTTGCCCGTTCCCTTAGGCCCGAGCTCCATAAAATTAAAATTATTCTCTATATGAGGCATCAGACGTGCCAGGACTATGAACTTCTCCCTGCGGTTAAGTCTGTCAGGGTTGAGTCCAACCGTATGAATAAGAAAATCAATCCACTCATCAGTCGTGAATTTCTTTCGCTGCGCGATATACTCCTGTATATCCACGTTTGAAATCTGGATAGGCTTAAGCGTTTGAATCTCCCAGTGTACCTTTATGTCTTCGCCCGGTATATACCCTACGGTCACTATGCACCATACACCATTGCCGGAGAGGAGTTTCTCATTTGCTGTCACATAGTTCGTCGCTATCGGAATCCCTGTCAGTCCGAGGTTGGCAAAGGATGCTACATAGCAATCCATCCGCTCGTTCAGCGAGACGGATACTTTATCTATGACACGGTATTTGCCCGCCTCATGAATCTTTCCTTTCACAATCTCGGCATCAGCCCTGTTCACATAGTTATTGCGGATGACACTCTTGACCTTTTCCAGTCCTTCCTCGATTATTTGCTCGTCATCGCTTGCGCAATATTGTCCAAGCAGATACTCAAGCACATAGGTCGGTACAGGCAGATTCCCTTTTACCTGAAATGCAAGATCTTTCCTCACCACCTTCCCTTGGAAGGCATCCATTATTTTTTCCTGAAGCGCCATTTTCTCTAGAAGTCCTGTTCAATCAAAGTCTTATTTGTAACTGTGGCTTTTGCTATTGGGTTCAGACTGTCATCCACATCGAATATACGCAGCTCAAGCAGGCCTCCGGCAGAAGGTTTAATGAGGACGAGTTCAACTGAATAAAGCCTGTTCTGAGGGTTCACATCCACGCTGTTGAGGGCAAGTCCCTTTTCTGCGGTAAGAAGCTCCGAGCCTTCATATATGCCGCAAACAATCTTCCTCTCTCTATAATCCTCAGACACGGCCTGATCCTGAATCAAGCTGAACTTCAGACGGCTGGACACGATGCTGAGCGCAGAGCCGATGAGGGTCACGCCAACCTTAGGCTTAGTTCCTTCTTTTTGTGTGTGGCTATACAATATAGGAATGACCATCTCCTGGAGTGCAGCCCCGCCATGTGCGAACTGGTATCCGCCTCCTTCCGCATATAGCCTGTTTGTCCCGTCAGGCACAGCCACATATTTTCCGGGAGCCGTCATAGACGATACAGATTCCATCGGGAATTTGGTGATTCCTGATACAGATGTCCCATCATCTGTAATATAATATCTTGTCTTACGTTCATCATAAGCGTCCTCTATCCTGTGCTTGTCCTTTTCTTCAAACTTGATGTCGTTGAAAAGGAAGCCGTGATCGCTGGTCACAAAGACATTGGCCACATTATATGTGGCATGAAGTGACGGAACGAGCTTGCGGATTTCCGATACAGCTTCGGCGCAGGCCTTGGCGGTCTTCGCCGGGTTGTCGTGGGCGATGGAATCTATTGTGTTGTGGAAAATATAGACCAGAGGATTCTTGAAAAGCTCGCGCTTTTGATTTTGAGTCAGTTTAGCCAGCTCAGCATAGTCAATGCATAAAGCGTCCGGCTCATATTTCCTCACTTGCATAGTACGTTTTTCGGTGGTATTCAGATCCTCTCCGTCCACGAGCATAGTTCCGGCATTGTATTTTAGAGAAGAGTGTGGCAGCAATGTCGCTTTACTGTATTTAGTCTCAGTGGGAAGAATAGAAAGAGCAGGAGCCAGCGAAGCTGTATGCCTGTCTTTTCCGAGCCCGCTAAGGATTTCCGCCGCGACCTCATACCTCAGCGCATCGCTGACTATAACCACCCTCTTGGCATTCATGCCCTTCAATTTTTCATTATAGAAGTCCTGCTGATGAAGAATTCCGTCCATCTCCGATAGAGACACCCCGCTTTCACTCACGCACTTGAGCCACTCAAGATTGAAAAGGTTGCATTGCTTGGAGTATTCCTCATCCAGATGCTTCTTGAATGACATGAGACAATCATATACCTGGACAGTTGGATAAATTTCCGAGAATGTGTCCACAACCCGACGATAGTATGTATCAACGACAGAAAATTCTCCGACATATTTATTTATATACTCCAGCGGAGTCCTGAGCCTATATGTGCCGAGCGCCTGCAATTTTTCCAACATAAAACAGGCATTGGACAGAAAGCTGATCACGGGTTGTAACACCGAACTCTCCGGGAGACGCAGAGACATTGAACGAAGTTTTCTGTTTGTCTCTACAGGAGATACAAACGCCCAGTTCTCCACGAGTGCTGCTATGATCGGAAAGCATAGACTCTCTGTCATGAACGAATATTCCGCATCCGGCCCATACCATTTGATTATGTTCTCTTCTTTAATGGAAGACGCCAGATTACCAATGGCCGCGGTGAATGGCTCTGACAAAGCAGATTGGCCTGCTGCGTATTCCATGAGACTGTTCAGGCGCTGAAGAACCACGGTATCATCGATCTTGAGGTCTTTGTAGTCATCGGCAGAGACCACCGGGATTCCTTGCGTTATTGCGTTATATTTGAATGATTCGACAAACCGTTTCATCCTGGCATCCGTATTAATGTCAAACGGATATCCTGCGATGGACATCATTTTGTCTGACAGAGCGGCCAAGGCGTCAGGATTGTTCTTCAGCAGTCTGAGGAAGGTATCTCGTTTGTCAGCTTCCGACTCGATTCCGCAGAGACAGGTAAGCCTTATGATGATGTCTTCCCAACTAAGAAGTTTCGACATTCCCATATAACCGGAAATCAATGCCCTGTTGCAGATGTCTACCGAGAAAACACCAGGCTTGTAGTAATCCGAGAGAATCCTGTCATACTTGGACAGTTGCATTTCGGCGATATGGCGCGATATGAATGGAGCGAAATCCGGCTTGATGCCCTTAAGCTGCATAAATGCCACATAATTTTCCTCACAAAAGACCATATTGGCCTTCATCTCCCCATATAACGGAAACGAATGCAATTCATCGCTCCGTGACGGTCCCGTCATTCCGATGAAGACAAGAATGACCTTGTCCTCTTTCCATTCGTGCGTGAGATTGTATTTGATGGTAAACCAGTCGCCGCCAAACACTTCCAGTCTATAGCCAGATCTCCATTCCATACCTTCAAGTTCGGAGCGTATGGCTCCCATACCGTCAAACACGAAAAGTGTATGAAGCTGCGGATTCCCGTCAAAGTACGAATATATCTTATCTTGTATCATTTCATTTGATTTTCGCGAGCACGTCACCGAATTTTGCGTAGTTCACAACCACGCCATCGTCGAGATCAAAATTAATCTGGCGATCAGCTACGGAGTGCAATCTGTCATGGTACTCTTTGCAATCGCTGAGGGCAGCCTCCACCCTGGCAAGATTTTTTCTTTCCAGAGCAGAGAGATCAGCCCCGCGGTCCTTATCCTGCTGAATGCGGGTCTGAAGATACTCAATGTACGGAAGGAGATACTTGGTGCGCACCTTCTCCGCCGTGTAGGGATTCATTCGATGCATATAGGCGAGAACCTGGAACGCACCCTTCTTCGAACTGAACAACCAGTAGATAGGACGGTTCTGATACATCTTCCTGTGGTCTTTCCAGAAATCTTTCACGAGATAGTCCTCAATGCTCTTGCCAAGACTGTGCTCGATGAAATTCAGATTCTGCGTGAGAGCCTCATCTCCGAAGACGATGTGTACGAAATTGACGATTTTCTGAAGCGCATTGTCATCCTCAAACGGATTCTGAGCTCCCATAAGAGGAATTATGCCGTCATCGTCTATTGTGAAAGTCCTGCCATTGAACTGATAGGAGCAAATTTCCTCATCTTTCGGATAATATGCTATGTTGAGCCCCTTCCTGTCCAGACGGTAGCGTCCCATCCAGCATCCGATGGCATAGCTGATCAGTTGCCTGGCAATCACATCATCGTGCCAGACTATATGTTGTTTATTGTCCGCCATAATTACAAATCCTTCTCTTTTCTGTTCACTTCCCAATGTCCACTGTAACCACTCCCCACATACCTTATATGGGGCATTTTGGCAATGTGGCGTTTGATTGTCCTTATTCCTTTATTTGAAAGAGACGCCAACTCTTCAGTAGTAATTTCGGGATTTGCAATCACCTGATATTCAATCCATCTATCCAAGTCATCACCTTGAGTGCCAGCTTGAGTGCCAGCTTGAGTGCCAGCTTGAGTGCCACCCTTGATATCATCGACAACATCCGTTTCCGCATCAGGATGTTCCTCTCGCCAGACCTCTATGATATTCGGGAACGTGATGGTGAACTGGGCCCTGTCAGAGAAAAATGACGGGAGCATTCCTTCACTGAAGTATGGCAGGGCTTTGATCGGATTGACGATCTTCCCCATACCCGAACCTTTGCGCTCCATATATCCCAGCTGGGCAAATATATCTGCTATCACAGGATTACGCCTCACGGAAGGGATCTCCTCTATATTCATCTCCTGAATGTATCGTCCTTCAGGCATAGACCCCGGAGAATATATCACCAGACGGTCATCAAACATGTCTACGTGCACCTCGCTGCCTTGAATCAGGTAGTCGCGATGAGCAAGAGCGTTCGTTACAGCTTCCATCACGCTGCGTTCAATGTATTCCGGAATTTCTATGCGCTGCATAGGCTCTTTGTACCATAGGGTGCGTATGTTGCGACGGATAAACGACATCGTGTCTTCCAAGAGTGAGACCAGGCTGCCTGTAATCTCAGTGCTGTCCAGCGCGTCAATCGTCCCTCCCGCTTTAGTCTTGCCGTTCCATCTTGTGCAGAACACACGGCTTTGGCGTAATGGACATTCATCCGCCATCAGGAGTCCGGCGTTTGTCAGGATGCCATTGCTGTCAACCAAACCGAACGAACGATAATATTTGTTGTCAAAGCTCAAACCGTTCCACGAATAGTAACGGCCGCGCAATTTGGTGAAGGCATAATCGTCAAAAGACTCACCGCTCGGGCGTGCGTCAAACGATGAGTTGTGTCCTTTCAGAACCAGACGTTTATGTTCGGTCGCTTCCGCTATCACCGATTCATTGCCTATCCGCACGAAGGTTTCGAGCAGGCCATCACCCAGATAATAGTAAGGTGTATCGTTCCCCGGCAACACGTGAAGAAGGAGAATATCTTTTCCATCCACCTGCTCTATCTTCATATTGACTTGCGGGACAGGGTCTATGCGCTCTTTTATCTTTTGACTGACGAATTCCGAATCATCCTTGGCATTTTCCAGTCCGACGACAGTGTCGTCATCCGCTATGCCAAAAAGCAGACAGCCGCCGTCACCATTGGCAAAGGCGCTTACACTCTTCAGCCAACTCTTCACTTTGCGGTGTTCCACTTCCTGTTTTTTGTCATATTCAGTGGTTTCACCTATGAATTTCTTGATGTCCATAATTATCCCTCCTCAATACTTATCTCTCCCTGCTGGAGGATGGTCACTTCATCGAGAGGGACATCGGGGGTGAGCTCGTCCTGAAGGCCGTAGATGTCGATGAACTGGCGGTTGAGCTCTTCTTCGTTGGCGTGGAGCCTGTCGAATTGCTCTGTCCAGAATTTCTTGTACTCGCCCACAGCCTCTTCCACGCTGTGGCATCCTTTGTCCCTGAAAAGCCTGACTATTTCATTCTCCTTGAAGTCCCAGGAAGTCTCGTGAGCGTCCCAGTCTTGCTTGGAGATGGAGATGTTTTCGGAAACTAATTCATTTATAAGACTATCGTGCGTTTGCTTATATGGAATTCGCCCAACCGGTCCTTCATGATAATCCAAGGTAGGAGCTAGAACATTCAAGAAAGATGTCACTAATGGCGTATTTAAATATCCAAGGATAAAATTGTTATCTTCCTCATTTTCAGGGAAACAAACTGAGCCCTTCGTTTCAAACAACCAACTCCTGTTAAAATATCTAAAAGATGGTTTACCCGAGGCTATTGTAGACCATGTTGCTCCGCATTTTGTAAAATACCTTGATCTATTTCTTATGACAGCTCCTTTAAAATTAGTTAGTTCTTCTCCTCCATTCTTCCAATTGACAACATAAAACATATTGCCATACCAACGCCTAAATCCACCACCTTTCGTTGTAGGGAACCATTTGAAATCTGATAATTTAGCTTCCTCCGCATTTTCGAAATTAAAACCAATATTTTCAATGGAGACTTCTGTCCAATACCTAAGAAACCTCGCGTTGTCTGCCGTCTGTAAGCCTACGCAAGGATTAGCAACGGCAGACAACGCGAGGTTTTCGGCGAAGCCGGCGAAAATTTTTTCAGAAACCCAATACCCAATCGGACATCCCGGGATTTTCTCAAAATTCCGTTGCGATACATTGGAATACCTGTTGGCACGCTCCAGAAACATCGACTGCTTCGCTGAGCAGTTTTTTCCATCGACAAGGCGATAATATATACCGCCATCCAATCCTTCCGGAGAATGCTTTTCCATCACAAAAGCCGTGTTCTGCACGACCTCGCCGCTCAGCTCATCAAATGTGCGCGGGCCGAGGTGCAGCATATTGTCAATGTGAAGCGACCTGATGATATGTTCCCTTAACTTCTCAAAAGACGAAAGGAACATCCAGCTCTGCATATTGATCATTCCATACTTTCCGTTCTCGACAAGAAGTCTTTCGGACAACAGCATGAACACGGAGAACAAGTCCGCTTTCCCGTCTTTATAGTTCTCATTCACATACCTGCTGAGCTCCGGATTCATATTCCCGCTCCCCATGTACGGCGGATTGGCAACCACGGCAGTATATTTGTCCGTAAGAGCGAGAATGAGCCGCATTGACGGAAGAACCTTTTTAATCTCTTCGGGAACAAATGCCTTGCCCTCCCATTCCGCGGTCCGGGTCTCAATCAGATACCTTGTAGGCTCCGAGAGGTCAAATCGCATTATGGAGCCAAGATTCTTCGCCTGCTTCAGAAGTTCAAACGCCTTTTGTGTCTGGGCTATGACGTCACTGCTTCCTCCTGCAAAGAACTGCTTCAGGAAATCCTTGAAGTCTCCATGGCACTCAAACGGCTCGGGCATGTCAAGCACCCTCGGCATAACCTTGGCATCTAGGAACGACCTGTCCTTTCGGGCCGCCTTCATCAAAAGGGAGAAAGTCGAGAGCTGCTTGGCGCGTGTGTCGATGTCGATGCCGATGAGGTTTCTCCGGAAAATATTCTCGACTGCCGCTCTCGGCGAGTAGAACTCGTCCATGTACATATCGTACAGCAGGTCAAATCCTTCATTAAGAATATGACCGGAGCCGCAAGCCGGGTCAATCAGTTTGTACTCTGTAATGTCGTCAACCTTCAAAACCGCTCCCTCAGGGGTCCTCACATCAGACTCCACCAGATACTTCATCCCGTCTCCAAGCGAGGAACCGGGATTGTTGTCCAGATAGATGCGCCCGATGGTGTTCTGTACCATATACTTGACTATCCAGTTAGGCGTAAAGATCTGTGTCGCGGCCGGGATGTCGTCTTGCGACACTTTTGTCTTGCTCGCGAACACTTCATCCTTTTTCTCGGATATGTAGAACTGGTACAGCCACCCTATCAGTTCCGACTGAGCGAAATCCTCTTCAGTAAGATAGGAGGTGCTGTTAAGCAGATCCACGAACCCGCCCTTCGCCAGTATATTGTCTGGAAGAAGCAGGGAAATGTATTTGTCAATGCCCCCGAAACAGTTGTAGATGACGGGATTCAACTCGCAGAAGGCCTCTATGAGAAGTTTGAACTGGTCATCGATGCGGGCCGGGTCGGCAAGCGACTTGTTCAACCTTTCCGCATCATGAGCATTGAGCCTGAGAGTAAGCCTTCCGGCCCTCGCCCGGGCCACGATCACCGGGACTCTGGACTCGGCATCAACATACTCCATCACCGGCTCGATGAAGTGGTTCTTCTGCATTATGCGGATGGCCATGAGCCTGTTGAACCAGGTATAGGCGGCCTCTTCACAGACTTCCTTGATTCCGTGAACCGCAATCCTGGATTTAAGTTCCATCCACGCGCCATAGAACCCCTCGTCGGCTTTCAACTGCCCCATGAACACGGCTCCGCCCTGGACCTTGACCGGATCTTTTGCTCGTACATTCCCGTCCGGATCGAATCCCAATTCCAATATCTTGTTCAGCACGCCTTGCTTCAGCACATTACGTGACTGGACCGCAAAACTTTTCAATGGCGCTGTATTCATTGTTTCTTTTCTTTCAGTTCTTGCTCTACCATATCAAGACGTCTCATCAAATCCTCGACAGACGGAAGTTTGTCCTTCACTTTAATCCCTTCGTATGTAGCGACTCCCATAGGATTCTGTATGCTGTCGAATGCCCATTCCACTTTTGTCTGGTCCTTAGACTTGCACAGGAGGAGACCTATGGTCGGATTGTCCCCCGATTGGCGGAGCAGTCTGTTGCACGCAGCCACATAAAAATTGAGTTTCCCGGCAAATTCAGGTTTGAAGTCAACGACTTTCAACTCTATGACGACATAGCATCTCAGACGTATGTGGTAGAACAACAAGTCTGGAAAGTAGCCCTCATTGCCGACGACAAGTTCGGGTTGTCTGCCGACATAAGTGAAACCGCTCCCGAGTTCAAGCAGGAACCTTGTTATGTCATTGGCTATGGCCGTTTCCAAGTCAGACTCACTATATCCTTTTTCCAGTGTAAGGAAGTCAAGTCGATAGGGATCTTTCAAGACATTCATCGCCAGCAGCCTCACGGATTTACATTTGGATATGATCACCAGATGATGTTTCCAAGGGACAATCCCGAAAGCCGGCAACATACCGTCTCCTTCAAAAATGACTGATAATCTGTCGGGAGTGATAATTTCTGCACCCATTTGGTGCAATTTTATAGGGTTTTGATTTTCAGCCTCTTGCAATTTTGCACCTAACTGGTGCAAAATTGCCTTGCGCTCATCGTCGGCCATATAAAATTCATACCACTCTTTCATATAATAAAGGTTTCTGGCGGAGAAACCACGTACATCTGGATATGCAGCCCTGAGGTCTAGGCAGAGTTGATTCACAACCCCCGAGCCCCATCGCGACTCCGCCTTTTTCTGAACAAGGTCGCGACCCAAAAACCAATTGAACTCCATGGCGCCGCAGTTATTCTGAAGAACAACACGATTGCGGATGTTCTGATAGCGGGTCTTTATCTCTTTCAGCCATTCCATATAGTCATTGTCACCATGGAAATTCCTGGAAGTCACAAAATATGCTTTACTCTGATTCGACATGTCACGTCTTACCTGCTGATTATGAAACCATTATCTCATCGTTGTCCCCGAGAGCATCTATCAGGTTCTTCCTGACAGAATCCACATAAGCGTTCAGTTCCTCAATGCTTGATATACGTCTGGCTTTGCATATATCCTTTGGAGTAACGTAAATCACTTTCTTGGGCTTCGGGTGTTTAACTCCTGAATCCTCCAACAACTCTTTTTCGACAGGTATTCGCGAGTCAATCTCTTTCAGCTGATTCCTGCGGAATGAATCGATGTTGGCATTGCGCTCAAGGGCATAAAGGTTGTCTGTGGCGCACTTGGCGTCGATCGTGTTCCTGAAGGAAGTCTTGTCGAAGGAGACTCCGACTGACTTGGCATAATCATCAAGTTCCTCCAGTACAGTCGAATATGCCGAGCGGATTTTTTCTTCCAATGACTTCTTGATGTCGCCAAGTTTCCGTTTCAAAGCATTCACTCTTTTCTTGTAGAAAGGCAGCTTGTTGATAGGGTCGGTCTCGGTAAAGATGCCGTTTAGTTCATTGACGAACTGTATGCCCTCATCATCCGTGATGAAATTGAAGTTGTCCCGGTTGCTCTCGGCATATTGATAGAAATTGCAGAACGCCGGCATTTGCGGCCCCCGCTCAAACTGCATGATTGTCTTGCACCTGTCCATCAACGCCTTGCTTTCATCCTTTTGAGAGACAACAAGCTTGAAGAACCTTTCAGGGTCACGCTCCGCATACCATTCGTCCCTGACTTTGGAGACCATCCTGTCCAGATCGTCAGCCAACGAGTTGGCATGGTTCGTCCTCAGTTTTCCGGAAGCTTCCGAATAATTCTTCTGGATGGCAGCCATAGGTGAGTCAGGGTCGTTATGGCACACATTGAACAATTCCGAGCTGTCGAGCGGATACGATCTGGAGAAGTCATTGAATATCTCCATCCATGCTTTTGTGAAGTCCTGGACAAGCTTCGGGTCTATCTGTCGAGAAGACATGATGGTGAAACTGTTACGGTCACGGAGAATCTGCTCGGCCAGTGTCCTTCTGTCCACATTCGGGTTGCCCTTATAGGCAAACGCCCTTTTGTGGCGACGGACCAGCTCATTCACAAAATATGCGGTGGCTATCTCATTCCATCCGTATGGGGCCTGATTGAACCAGGCAAGAAGATCGCCGAGGACCATGTCGCCAGGCTGCCTGTTGAGGCGATTCTCAATCTCCTGCTCGGCATTTGTCAGAAGATTGAGCGAATTGTATTCATTCTGCTCGATTGGCCTGAGAATTTTGGATTTCAGGGCATCTGCCGTTGTCGGGACATTGGCGCCACTGACATAGGAAGAGTAGGGATATACGCCCTTGCAATGCTCGCAAAATGCCGCCTTGTATCGTTCGGTTCCTTTCTTTGAGCCGAGAATCCCCGCCGCAAGTTCACTTTGCCCGATGACAACAGGGCAATCATCCAACATCTTGCAGAAATCGGGATATATGCTTCCATTCAGAAGTTCGGCCGCTCTCACACGGAACTCATTATTCGTCTTGGTCCTCTGCTCCGAGGAGTTTGACGCATATTGGCTCAGATATTCCTGGACCTTACAGTACCAGAAGAAATCATTCTTGAGTCTAGAATTTGCCTGATAGTCATTTACAAGGAAATAGACCATTTTCTTGGGGTCATTGCGGAAAGCAAATGTCTGCAGGTTGGTATCTGCGGCATCTGTCTTGAACTCAACAATTATGTTGGCATTTGAATGTCCCATGACGAACCGGTCATCAATTGCGAGTCCGACCGACAGCGGATTCCCGTTGAACATCTCACGGTTGCTGATCTGGATATATTTTGTAATTATTCCCTTCAAGGCATTCACCCCGGTATTTGCGTTAGGGCTTTGGCTCATTATGAGTCTGTTGACTTCAGACTCCTCTTCAGTCAGGAAGCAGTAAATGTCCGCCTTGCCTTCTTTGCTCTGAATGCGGACAACGCTGTTTTCAATCAGATAATCCAGAACTTTCCCGATTCTTTCCTTCAACTCCAATTTGCTCTGGTCTATCTCTGTCATCATGAGGGTCACGATGTTGTCCAATGTCGCCGGGAACAGCAGCTTGTCCTTGTCGCTTATGTTGCAGAGCATAAAAAGAAGATTGACAACCCGCTGTCCGAAAGCCCTGTCCGTATATGTGGATATGATGGTATTGGCGTTTTTGATGGCTCTCTGCCCGTCGTGCTTAAGACCGGCCGCGAACATCGAAGAGAACATCATGTCAAATGATATGAGCTGCCCGACTTCGTCATCCTTATGATCCTGTGCTGTCTTATGGGTGATCTTCAAGACAGAACGTTCATTTCCCTTGACTTCCGTATCGACATAGGACAATGCCACGAAGGCATCAAACACATTCATGATCAGTTGGAACTGATACGGCACGAAAGGATAATAGTTTATGAAATCTTCTTTCGATGAATATTTGCGATATCCGGTAGGGAGGTCGAACTGGGATTCGATGGCATTCTTCTTCGCATCATAGAGTTTTCCGAGCACAGCCACGCCGTCCCCGTCCTTGTCAAGGATTCGTTTCTGCGTGATATATTCCGTATTGGTTCCCTGCAGGGCGACGCGGGTCTCAAAACGTCCGAGAATCTTCCCATACTGGTCGGAGGTGTCAGTAATGCGGCATGTGTCGAGGACCTCCGAGAGATCCTGCTGCGCGGTACAGCCTACCCAGACCTTTTTATCGCAGTCTTTCGCTATTGTCGTGACAATCTGCTGCAACTGCAGGAGAAGTTCCTGACGGGAGCCTATGAATTGGCTCACCTCGTCAATGAAGAACAGAAGGCGATAATTTTCTCCTTTTGTTTCAACATGCCGCTTCAGTTCCTCGCTGAGTTTCTCCGGTGTCGCATCAAGCGTGTTATTCTTTATCTGTTCCCTGATGACATCGGTTGAGAACGCGGCAACTTCAGCGGCCTTTTCCATGACATAGTCAAGTTCCGTAATGGCAAGTGTCTCCGCATCGCTGTCCCAGTTGAAGCCATCTTCCGCAAGCGCATCCTTGAAAGCTTGATATTTGCCTTTCTCTTGGAGCGGCTTCTCCAGATACTGTGCGATAGGTATGCTGAATTTATGGTAGCCGCGGAATCCGTTGAATTCTTCCCAAATTGCCTTGGCGAAAGTGGTCTTGTTGCTGGAGTTGTCTCCTATCTTGTCCCCGATGTTGAACAAGACCGTGTCGATTTCAGCCTTTTTGAGCCATGACACAAGATCGGTGAAATCAGCAAGTGTCGGTTCAAGCTTGCTGTCCAGATGTGTCAACGGGTCGAAGTCGTTTTTGACGGCTGTCAGCATCCGTTCCAAGGCAAGATCCCTATGCGCTGGAGTCAGGCAGAAGTTCAGATACTTAAGGAAATGAGATTTACCGGAGCCGTAATAGCCGTTGATCCAAATTCCTGAATGGCTGACCTTTCTGCTGCGGACTGCCTCAAGGACATGGAAAAGGCCGTTGAGGATTTCGTCCGTGAAGACATATTCATCTATTTCCACCTTTACTGTGGATTCGCTGTTGTCAGTAACTGACACGGCCGGGTTAAGTGGCCTTGTTATGTCATTTTTATACAACTGCTTGAGTGTCATAACTATGGCTATTCGTTCATTAATACTATTGCTCTATATGTGTGGTTATCTTCAAGGTCTCCAAAAAGTTTGAAGGAAGAGCCGCCCAGTTCCCCGGGATAAAAGAGGATGATTTTGTATCTTTCTGATCTGTTATAAGGTTCATACCTGTTCAGCAGGTTGCTTGTCCTGAGGTATGGGTAGATGTTCCCAAGTCCGTACATGAAGACATACGGGCGGATATACTGGTCATCAATCTTGTTTACATGCTCCATAATCCTGTTATGCAGATATAGCATGAAAGCATCGCTGTTCGCCATGCGTTGCAGTGCTCTGGTGACATCGTCCGGTTGAGTGCGATCCTTATCCAAGATGTATGTCAGATATGACGGGTGCTTTCCGAAGGGCCGGGTGTTCATGAAATTGCAGAATTCCTCGAATATGTCCAGAGTCAGGACGTCAACATTGTTTACCGGACGCTTGATGTTCTCCTTTATCCTGCCAATCTGCTCACGCATCTCGAACTCCTTATCCGCCTGATAGAGATAGACAAAGAAATTGTAGAATAGGTTGCTCTCAGTGTCCTGAAAGCTTTTGCTGCATAGTTTGTCGTAAAGTTGCTCTACTGTCATCGGTATCATATCGCAATCATCTTTATCTGTTCTATCCTATACTGCGGGAGGAAGCAGGCCTGAAGGAACCAGACATCACCACTTTGCGCATAGCGGACAAGATCCTCATCCGAAAGAGCAGGAGGCATAAGTTCTCCGTTTGTCTTGTCTATCAGACCGGCTTGCTTCAACATCGTGATGTAGGTGCTGGATATTTTCTTTCGGGTCTGTTCCGACCAGCCATTGACAAACTCGTCTTTCGATGCAATCTCATTCAGGCACATAATCACATCGTTACTGCAGAGCACCCTGTCAATCGAGTTGTATTTGGGTAGTGCCAGTTCAACCTGAAAATGAAAAAGCAATCTATAGGTTTTCAGCAGGACAAAGAACAAGGCCAGTCTTTGCTGCTCTTCCGGCAATGGCATGAAATCTATCCAGAAAGTCTTCGGCATCGTTTCATACCGCTTGGTCAGTTCCGCCATAACGCGTTCCCTGGCAGAGACAGACTGAATCTTCAGGTATTCAGCATCCTCTTTCAATTTCTTTTTTACCTCATTCAAGTCATCATTCAGAAGCATTTGAACGACCACAAGCGTCTCATTATACATCATGCTTGCAGCTGTGAATGAAGCGCTGTATGGGCTATTATGCTTTTTCATCACTTTGATATTTTAGTGTGACCGCCGCCAAACTTGCTCATCTTGCCGACAAGTTCGGGATTTATTTCCAACCCATTTTCCATACCTTGAATGATTCCGTGAGGTTCAGTCCGGCGTACTTGATTTTATCTGACATATCGAATCTTTGCCTTGTATGACAAATGTAACAATTATCATAGTTATATACAATAGTTACGTTTATGGTCAGGGCAGGGGCACCTGAGCAGTTACCCCGGAAATAGTCTTTCCCGAACAATGTGGAGCCCTGCTTCAGACGCTCATCATCCATTGCGAAGCCTTTGCGGATATATTCGTTGAGAATCTTTGTCGCCCATTGACGGAATTTAGTGGCCTTGGCGGAATTTATACGATAGCCAATAGCAATAATTGCATCCAGATGATAAAATTCCACATTATGAGTCTGGAATTTATCATCCATAGCTCCGTGAGGAGTGGTTATTTCCATTTTGGAAACAACCACATTCTTGTCAAGTTCCCCCTCTTCAAATATGTTCTTCAGGTGCTTGCTGACGGCAGGGACACCGACCCCAAACAGCTGCGCCATAGCTTTTTGGGTACACCATATCGTTTCATCTTTTATGACGACCTGCACTTTGCCGCTGTCTTCCGGCATATTGTACAGGAGGAATTGTACTTCTCGATCCATGTAGGCTACATTTGTTAGAAACCACGTGTATGGTTTCATAACAAAGGTAGTGAATTTTATGAGCAAGACGAACTGCTGCCATTGTTGATGAATGGTAAAGTGTCAGTCGGGTATCCTAGGAACATCTTAAGCTCGTCCGTGATGATGAACGGGACAATGTCGTCTCCATCCCGCCGACCGCGAACCATGAGTTAGACGCACCCGATGTTCCGTTTTATGAGGTTACGTCTCAGTAGTAGATGAAGGCTTTTGAGGAGGTGGCGAGGTTATAGCATATCCGGGCATTTCTGCTATAACCCGGCTCGAAAAACGCTTCCGGACGCTGCTTTTCATTTCGGGTTATAGTGTTTTACCGGAGTTATGCTCTAACCTGTCGCGGTGTCGCAGTGCCTCTGTGCCTCTGTGCCTCCGTGTCTCCGCGTCTCTGCGTCTCCCTGCCTCCGTGTCTGCCTGCCTCCCTGTCTCCCTGCCTCCGCGTCTCTGCATCGCTGCATTGCCGGCTGTGGCTTGTTCCATATCGCTGGAGTAAAACTTTCAATATTCGGGTTGCCCGTGTGGAACTTGTCCTGTACTTGTCCCGCATCGGAGGACAAGTTCGGCTGACTTGAGTATGTGTCCTGTAACTTTGCGTCCCCGCAGGTTGGGGTATTTTCTTCGATTATTACCCCAACCTTTCGCGGACACCGCCCATACACAGCACTCTGTGGCATCCCGGCTTCAAAGGTTGGGGTATTTTTCGCACTTTTTACCCCAACCTCCCCCGGACGAAGGCACTGAGCCACCGCGGCCACCTCCAGCCCCGACCCCGCCAATTATTTGAAAGAATTGCTTACCTTTGCTTGATTATGATAACACAGGAGCAGATCAAGGATTTGCAGGCCCGGACGGACACGCTCGGGCGCTGCATCGACATAGACGCCAAACGCAAGGAACTCACTGATAAAGAGGCGCAGACCCAGGCCCCCGACTTCTGGGACGACCCCAAAAAGGCCGAGACTTTCCTCAAGGGGGTGAGCGGCGTCAAATCGTGGGTCACTTCATTCGATGCCGCCCGTTCGGCTGTGGACGACCTTGAGGTGCTTCTGGAGCTTGATCCGGAGAGCAAGGAGACGGATGAGGCGTTCGAGCATGCCAAGACTCTGGTCGAGGATCTCGAAATGCGCAACATGCTCGGTGCGGAGGGGGATTCCCTCGGCGCGGTGCTCACCATCAACTCCGGGGCCGGCGGCACGGAGGCCAACGACTGGAGCGCGATGCTGATGCGCATGTACATGAGATGGGGCGAGCGCAACGGCTACAAGATGACCGTCACCGAAGAGCTCGAAGGTGACGAGACCGGCATAAAGTCCGCCACCATCCAGTTCGAGGGCGACTATGCATACGGCTATCTCAAGGCTGAATCCGGGGTACACCGATTGGTGCGAATATCCCCGTTCAACTCCCAGGGCAAGCGCCAGACCACATTCAGCTCCGTTTTCGTGTATCCCCTTGTGGACGACACCATCAACATAGAGATCAACCCTTCCGACATCGAGTGGGACACTTTCCGCTCCGGCGGCCATGGGGGCCAGAACGTCAACAAGGTCGAGACCGGTGTGCGTGTGCGCCACCTCCCGACCGGCATAACGGTGGAGAACACCGAGACCCGCAGCCAGCAGGACAACCGCCAGCGGGCCCTTCTCATCCTCAAGTCCCGCCTCTACGACATAGAATTGAAAAAACGCCAGGAGAAGCAGGCCGAGCTTGAGGGGCAGAAGAAGAAGATCGAGTGGGGTTCGCAGATCCGCTCATACGTGCTGCACCCGTACAAGATGGTCAAGGATCTCCGCACCGGGTACGAGACAGCCGACACCCAGGGAGTGCTGGACGGCGACCTCAACGAGTTCATGAAAGTATATCTAATGCAAAACTGATTATATGACAGAGTTCAAGTATGCTCCGATGTTTCAGCTTGGAGAAGACAAGACTGAATACTACCGCATCCCAGGTTCAGAGAAACTGGTGAGCGTCTCCGACTTCGAGGGACACAAGATTCTGAAGGTCTCAAAGGAGGCCTTGACCCTCATGTCCAACACCGCCTTCCGTGACGTGAGCTTCATGCTCCGCCGCTCGCACAACGCCCAGGTTGCCAAGATCCTCAGCGATCCGGAAGCCTCCGACAACGACAAGTACGTGGCCCTCACCTTCCTGCGCAATGCCGAGATAGCCTGCAAGGGCAAGCTCCCGATCTGCCAGGACACCGGCACGGCCATCATCCACGGAGAGAAGGGCCAGCAGGTATGGACAGGCTTCTGCGATGAGGAGGCCCTCAGCCTCGGAGTGTTCAAGACCTACACCGAGGAGAACCTGCGCTACTCCCAGAACGCGCCTCTGGACATGTACAACGAGGTCAACACCAAGTGCAACCTCCCTGCCCAGATCGACATCGAGGCCACAGAGGGCGACGAGTACCGCTTCCTCTGCGTGACCAAGGGCGGCGGCTCGGCCAACAAGACCTACCTCTACCAGGAGACCAAGGCCCGCATCCAGAACCCTGGAACACTTGTGCCGTTCCTCGTCGCCAAGATGAAGACCCTCGGCACGGCAGCCTGCCCGCCGTACCACATCGCCATCGTCATCGGGGGTACTTCCGCAGAGCGCAACCTCCTCACAGTCAAGCTCGCGTCAACCCACTACTACGACGATCTTCCGACCACGGGGGACGAGACCGGCAGGGCGTTCCGCGACCTCGAACTTGAGAAGCAGCTCCTCGACGAGGCCCACAAAATCGGGCTCGGAGCCCAGTTCGGAGGCAAATATTTCGCCCACGACGTCAGGGTGGTGAGACTCCCGCGTCACGGGGCGAGCTGCCCTATCGGACTTGGCGTGAGCTGCTCCGCCGACCGCAACATCAAGACGAAGATCAACTCCGACGGCGTCTGGATCGAGAAGCTTGACGACAAGCCGTACGAGCTCATCCCGGAGAATCTCCGCAACGCTGGCGAAGGCGATGCTGTGAAAATCAACCTCGACTGCCCGATGAGTGAAATTCTCGCGCAGCTCACCAAGTATCCGGTGAGCACCCGACTGAGCCTCAACGGCACCATCATCGTGGCCCGTGACATCGCCCATGCCAAGATCAAGGCCCGTCTCGATGCGGGCGAGGGGATGCCTGAGTATTTCAAGGATCATCCGATCTACTATGCCGGCCCGGCCAAGACTCCGGAGGGCATGCCATGCGGCTCTCTCGGACCTACCACTGCCGGCCGTATGGATCCGTATGTGGATGAGTTCCAGGATTATGGCGGAAGCCTTGTGATGCTTGCCAAGGGCAACCGCAGCCAGGCCGTCACCGATGCGTGCAAGAAGCACGGCGGCTTCTACCTCGGCTCAATCGGAGGCCCTGCCGCCATCCTCGCCCAGAACAACATCAAGTCCATCGAGTGTGTGGAGTATCCTGAACTCGGCATGGAGGCGATATGGAAAATCCGCGTGGTGGATTTCCCTGCGTTCATCCTCGTGGATGACAAGGGCAACGACTTCTTCAAGAAGTTCGGTCTGTGAAAAAAGGGCTTAGAATAGCCCTCTTCTCCGTCTTCGGATTTCTGGTGCTGCTTTTCACGGGGCTTCAGATCGCCCTCAACTCGAAGCTGGTCACCGGGGCCGTGGACAAGTTTGCCGAGGAGAATATTGACGGGACTCTCAGGTACTCACGCCTGAGAGTCTCGCTGCTCGGCAGTTTCCCGGGAGTCAGGCTGACTCTCGACAGCCTTTCCGTGACTTATCCCACTGAAAGGTTCGCATCTTTCTATAATCGCCCTTTCCTTGCCGGCCGCTTTTCCGCGCGCGGAAGGGGAGAGGCTGCGGATACTCTGCTCAGGTTTGACCATCTGAGCGTCAGTGTCAATCCGTGGGGGCTTCTGGGCGGCAGGATTGAGGTCGGGGAAGCTTGTGTGGACGGGTTTTCCGCTTTTGTCCACCGTTTTGACGCCGAGACCTCCAACCTTGACATTCTCAAGTTCATGGCCCCTTCCGATACCGTGTCGGAGGCTGGGGCTTCCGGAAGCATTCCGCTGATTTCCGTGGGGAAACTTTCCTTGGGTGAAAGGACCAGCATCGTCTACACTGATGCCCCGTCTTTGCTGCGTGCCTGCGTTGATATGGACGGATTCGCTGCCGGGGCCGGGTTCAAGATGTCGGATGGTGAGATGTATCTGCGTGATGCACAGCTCCGTATGGACTCGCTCTCTGTGTACGGCATCGCTTCGGCGGACACGGTCGACCTCGGGGTGGGCAAGTTCGAGCTGAGGGAGGATGCTCCGGACAAGTTCACCCTTGATTTTTCGGCTCTAGCGCGTCTGGGGACTGCTGCTGCGGGCCGGCTTGAGCTTCCGGCTGAGATCAGGGGTTCTGTTCTGTTTTCCAAGCACTCTGACCGCCTGAGCCTTGGCGCGGATGGATTGACCGCGCAGATTGCCTATCTGCCTCTGAATCTGGAGGGTTCGGCTGAGGTTTACCCGGACAGCGTCGTCATCGATGCTACGGCGGGTCTTGTGGCGTGCAGTGTGGAGAAAGTGCTCCGTGAGTATGCCGACAAGGTTTTGCCGGCGGCGGCCGGCTTCAGCACCGATGCCCTGTTGACAGCCGACATCAGCGCTGACGGGGTCTATTCCCGGGGGAGGATGCCTGCTGTGAGTGCGTGTCTTCGCATACCGGCTTCCGCCACTGTTTATCTTCCTGACAGTCTGCGTCTTGAGCATGCTGTTGACATTGATGCGGACTTGTCTCCGGCAGGTCGCCTGAAGGCTGACATACATCAGTTGGACCTGTCCGTCCCGGGGCTTGACCTGTCTCTCGGCGGTGGGGCTGATGAACTTCTCGGCAAAGACCCTCTTTTCCGTGTCTCGGCTGACGCGAGGGCTGATGTTGAGAGGCTGCTGTCTCTGTTGCCCGGGAAGGATTCTCTTGATATAGAGCACGCTGAGGGGGATGTGCACCTGACTCTCTATGCACGGGCGCGGCAGTCTGAACTCAAGGATTTCAAATTCGCGCAGACTGACATCAAAGGTGCTCTCGAGAGCCGGCATCTGCATCTGAAGATGCCTTCGGATTCCATCGAGGCCTGTGTCTACAATGCCGGGGTGCGTCTGGATTCCAGACTTTCAGGCCTTGACCTAAATGCGGATTTTGACAGTGTGTTTTTCTACAAGGGGGCTGGCCTCACCGCCCGTGTAAGGAAAATTTTCAACGAGGCACACATCTCCAAGGTCGAACAGGACGGGGCGGTTCTTCCCCGGATCGAGGTCAGCACTGCAGGGGAGCGGGTGTTCTTCAAGTCTGGATCTTCGCGTTATGCGGCTAGCGGGGCCAATGTCAGCGCCGCCGTGCAGAAGCTGGCAGCCCGGCAGGAGCACCGCCACCGCCGTCCGAGACATCGTCACGGCGAGGAATTTGATTTCGCGGACATCGACATTTCTCTGGATTCTTCTATAGTCAAGTATCTCAGGAACTGGTCGGCTTCCGGGCACATCAAGGCTGATTCCGGTTTCTTCGCCTCGCCGATGCTGCCGCTGCGTACGCGGCTTACAGCCCTGCACGCTGATTTTGACGATGAAAAGATAGACATCGACACCATCGGGGTGAAGTGCGGCACCTCGGATGTCAACTTGAGCGGAACCATGTACGGGGTGAAGCATTCTCTTATTCACAAGAGCATGATACGCACCAGCCTCAATCTTGACTCAAGGCGCTTGAATGTCAATGAGTTTCTGGCTGCCGTACTCGTGGGGCGCGAGAATGCCGCCGAGGTGGCCACGGAAGATGAGAATGATGAGAGTTTCGTCACTGACACTTTGGCCGATGCCAGGGTGGATCTGCACAAGTTCCCGATTTTCGTGGTTCCGGCCAATCTTGATGTCAATGTCGGCCTGACTGCCGCCCGGGTGGACTTCTCCGACCCGCGCATCGGGCCCGTGTATTCCGGTATCAAGATCAAGGACAGGACGATGCAGCTCACCAGTACCTATATCACCACGGAGCTGGGCAAGATCTATTTGGACGCTTTTTATGCCACTCGTTCCAAGCATGACATTTCCGCAGGTGTGAACCTCAATCTTTCGCAGATGTCGGCGGGGGAGATCATCCGCCTGCTTCCGGCTGTGGATTCGCTGATGCCTGTGCTCAAGGCTTTCGACGGCAAACTGAGCTGCGACATTTCGGCCACGGCGCAGATAGACACCAACCGCAATGTGATTATACCTACCCTTGACGGGCTCGTCCGTCTGTCCGGCAAGGATCTTCGCGTGACCAATACGGGGCAGTTCGGCAAGGTGGCTAACCTGCTCCTTTTCAAGAAGAAGGAGACTCTTGACATCGACAATATGAATGTGGACGCCCTGATTCACGACAGCCGGATAGAGGTTTTCCCTTTCGTGCTAGGAGCAGACAAATACCGCTTTGCTCTGCGTGGGACGCAGGGTTTTGACAAGAGCATGTTCTATCATCTGTCGGTGCTCAAGGCCCCGTTCCCTATATTGTTCGGAATCAACATATACGGCACTGCCGGGCACACAAAAGTTTCTTTGGGCAGACCGAAGTACCACGATGGCACTGTGCCGGTGTTCACCCGTCAGCTTGACACTGTACAGATCAACCTTGCGAAGTCCATCAGGGATATTTTCGACAGGGGAGTGGAGTCCGTGATGCGGCACAACGAGAGCGCGGTCGGCACCTTGGATCTTCGCAGTCTTGTGGAAGATCCTCTTCAGGCCTCGCAGGAGGGGCTGGATGATGCCACAATGCAGAAATATGCCGAGATGGCTGACGAGTTCGCTGTGCAGCAGGAGGTCCAGGAGCAGCAGGATGAGCTTGACGCTGAAGTTTCAGCCGCTCTCAATTCTACTTCGGAGGACATGACACGGATGATGAAGGAGTATGAGGCGTCGATCAAGGACCGGCGATTCGACCGCTGGCTGCGGAAGATCAGGAAGAAGTAGGCTTCTATCCCATCACAGTGTCCAACAGCATCATGAGGGCGAAGCCGATGGCGAATCCTATTGTACCGAGGTTGGAATGTTCTCCTTCTGCCGTCTCCGGGATCAATTCTTCAACGACCACATAGAGCATGGCTCCTGCGGCGAAGGCCAGCATATAAGGTACGATGCCCGTTACCGATGAGGCCAATATCAGGACGAGTGCGCCTCCTATAGGTTCCACAATGCCGCTCATGGCTCCCAACAGGAATGATTTGGCTTTGCTGTTGCCGGCCGCGAGCATGGGCATGGAGATTATCGCCCCTTCCGGGATATTCTGTATGGCTATGCCTATTGAGAGTGTTATGGTGTCGGAGATTCCTGCGGCCATTCCTTCAGGCAGATTGTGGATCGTCACGGCGAGAGCAAGCATCGCAGTCTTGGACAGCTTGCTTTTGGGGCCTTCTTTTTGGCCACCTGCATGTATGTGAGGGGTTATCCTGTCGATGAGCAGCAGGAAAGCGAAGCCGGCAAGCAGTCCTGTGATTGCCGGGATCATGGCGAACCTGCCTCTGTCCGCGCACATGTCGATGGACGGGATGAGAAGGGACCAGACTGAGGCGGCAACCATCACGCCTGAGGCGAATCCGAGCATGGCTTTCTGAAGTTTGTCCGGTATTCCGTTTTTGATGAAGAATACGAGGCCGGAGCCGAGTGCGGTGCCGGCGAACGGGATCAGAAGTGCGAGTATAGTGGTAGTGTTCATTGTTTTATCTGTCTAACTGATGCAAATATACTGATTTGTCAACGTTGCCGCCATAGCCGGAATTGGGTATTCTCTTTTCGGGGACATGTTTTCCACTGTCAAGGTTCTGCGGGCTGGTTCTCCTTCCTTGCTCTCGTCCTGCCATGCTTTGCCTTGTTTTGCCCTCAGTCTGCTGTGCCTTGCCTCCAGCCATGCCTTCGTTCTGCCGTGCATTGCCCTCGTCCTGCCGTGTCGTGCCCTCGTTGAAAGACGATTTGGTAGCTATCGGCTTTTTGCGTATATTTGTCTGCTCAGCCGGTTTCGGCTGTGCTGACGCGGGTGTGTTGTAATTGGTAGCCAAGCCAGACTTAGGATCTGGTGCCTTCGTGCGTATGGGTTCGAGTCCCTTCACCCGCACTATATTTACGGGGCATATCCCCGAAACCCTGCGGCGCTCAAGTCGCTTTCCGACTTTGCAGGCAAAGTCCCGCGACCGCGCCGGTGCTCATCACTCGCCCCTCCTCCGGTTCCATTACCCGAAAATTGTGTGAGGTAGGGGTGATAATGGTCAAAAATACCCCTACCTGCAAAGGTCACTGCCCATACGCAGCGTTCTGTGGCATTCTCGCTCCGAAGGTATGGGCATTTTTCGCACTTTTTACCCCTACCTTCCCATCGGTAGATTGGAAAGAGGAACCTCTGACGCTCCGCCGCGCCGCTGACGCGGCCCTCCGGAAAGTCGCTTTCCGACTTTGCAGGCAAAGTCCCGGCCCCGGGCGGTCCGCTGATGAACGCATGTTGCTCCAATCACAGTCCCGCGCCGCCTGATGCTGGTTTGGGGCGAATCCGTCAGCCTCGGTCGTGGGCAGCCATCTCTGGCCGCATTCCGACTGAGGCAGGCGTAGCCGACGTACCCTCCCAGGCCCCTTGGTCATGTCCGCCTGCCATGGAGGCTTGTGCAGGCCATGATGTCATGACCGAGTTTGGTGAAAAACCGGACTTGACGTGAGATGGTGTCAACGAGGCATGGCAATGTCCAGAGAAACGCCCTTTGGCCGGATAAAAGGCTGATGCTCATGACATGCTCATCTAAGTTGTGCGAGCGGTGGCGGATAAGTGCCTGATACTGAGGTGCAAGGCGATATGGCCTATGCCCATATTCGGGGAGGCTAAACGTTTAAAGTACTGATTGATAATGTTTTATTCGCCACCGCTTCGTCTGTCGCAGGCTCCGCATCTCTCACTGACGCATTCACCTGAAGGACATTGCTCTGCGCTCATCACATAACACCTGCCCAGACTGCCACCGGCCCACTCCACCATAAAGTCAGTGCAACAGTCAGCCCAAACCGAAGCCAGCCTAAGCAACAGTCAGCCCAAACCGAAGCCAGCCTAAACCGTCGTCACCCCAAGATGGCGAGGATGTCCTCCACTATCTGCTCGTCCAACAGGCGATTGTCAGAGAGGAGCTGCTGCACATCGAAGCGGTCATAATGTCCCTTTTTTATTCCGCCGACCAGGGCCTTCATATCGGAAGCACCATAATACGCAGCGATCCGCTCCCCGAATCCGCCGTCCTTGCTGCCGTCTTCAAGTGTAACTACCAGACGATGGTCAGCTTTGAGCCTGTCAAGCGTCACAGCATCGACGCCATTGAGATAGCGCGGGTTGATGAGAGTGGCATCGATGCCCTTGTCTGAGAGCATCTTCACGACCGCCTCGCCCTTTTGGAAGAATGAGCCGGCAGCTATGACAGCAACCTGAGAACCCTTACGGACCGTCTTATACTCAGGCTCATACCCGTATTCAACATCAACCGGCCCAGACGCATGAACCACAGCTCCCGTAGGGACTCTGAGGGCCACCGGCATCTTGTTCTGGAGGATGGCCCAGCGCAGCATCGCAAAATATTCTTCGCAGTTTGTCGGTGCAAGGTAGACAAGTCCCGGGATGCTGCAAAGCATCGGAATGTCGAAGAGGCAGATGTGAGTGATGTCGTTCATCGAGTTTACTCCGCCACCTACTACGTTGATAACCACCGGATTGGAATTGATGCATATATCCTGGGCAATCTGGTCGTAGGCCCTCTGGACGAAAGTGCTGTAGACGGTCCAGACCGGACGGAGTCCACCCTTTGCCATGCCGGAACTCATGGCTGCGGCCTGCTCCTCCGCTATGCCCATGTCCACATGCTGCCGGCCTGCCTCCCGGCGTTTTTCTGGAGTGAATCCGGCCGCAGAAGGTGTCCCTGCGGTGACCGCTATCAACGTCGGGTCAGTCTTCATCTCTCGAAGCATCCAGTCGCTCAGGAGCTCCTCATAAGTCTCAACCGCTGGCATCGGCGGCCTGCTGCCGTCGACAGGATTGAAAGGTGCTCCGTAATGCCATGCTTCCTTGTTCGCTACCGCCGGTGCGAAACCATGTCCTTTTTCTGTGTGTATATGTACTACCATCGGGTGATCAGTGTCTTTGACGCTACGGAAGACCTCTATCAGTTTCCCGACATCGTTGCCTTCTTCAAGATACTTGTAGTCAAAGCCCCAGGCCTTGAACCAGTTGTCCCGGCACTCGCCTCCGTTTTCTCGCAGGGCGCGCAGATTCTTGTATATGCCACCATGATTCTCTGCTATCGACATCTCGTTGTCGTTCACGACTATGATGATGCCTGTGCCGAGTTCGGATGCCTCGTCAAGCCCCTCGAAGGCCTCGCCACCCGAGAGGGACCCGTCTCCGATGACGGCTATGATGTTTTCATGTGTCCCGCGGATGTCCCGTGCTTTCTGGAGACCGGTCGCGAGGCTTACGGAAGTGGAGGTGTGCCCTATCTCAAACAGGTCATATTCAGGGCTTTCCGCAGGAGAGGTATAGCCGGACACGGCATTCATCTGATCAACATCTCCCAAAAATCCGGAAGCCCTTCCGGTCAGAATCTTGTGCGCATAACTTTGGTGGCTCACGTCGAACACTAGCTTGTCAACTGGAGCATTGAAAACATAGTGAAGTGCCACAGTTGCCTCCACAAACCCCAGGTTCGGTCCAACATGTCCGCCGTGCCTGCTCACTCGGCTGAGCACAGCCTGCCTTGTCTCATCGGCGACCACTTTGAGCGCTTCGACATCCAGCCCCTTCAAGTCCGCTGGCGACTTTATTTTCTCTATATACATTTTTTACAAATTCAAATATTGTTCATCATCAACCGGTTCCAGCCACTCGTTCGAGACTTCAGCCGTCCCCGTGGCGACATGGGTCGTGATATGCTGGAACCACGAATCTTTCTGTGCCCCGTGCCAGTGTTTTACCCCTTCCGGTATGTCAATGACATCACCGGCCTTGAGCGGAATGGCAGGCTTTCCCCACTCTTGATACCAACCTCTGCCGCTGACGCAGATGAGAATCTGCCGGGCTCCGTGATGGACATGCCAGTTGTTGCGGCATCCCGGCTCGAATGTTACATTGTTCATAGGAAGGGCCGTGGCTTCTCCCGGGTCGAGATTCTTCGGGGAGAGAGGCGCGAGGAAACTTTTTCCGGTGAAAAACTGTGCAAAACCCGTGTTCGGCTTACCTTTAGGCCAGTCTCCGGCGCAGGCATCAGCCGCAGAGTCGCACTGGCTCAGACCATTCTCGCTCAAGAAACGGCACAACTCTTCTATCTGTTGAGGGCTGTTACCCATCCGCACTGCTCCTGCCTTGTGGGCTGTAAGTTGCGGCGCAACACCTTCGAGAGCCGAGAGCGCAGCAACGGTGACAATCTCACGATCGGCGGCAGAAAGCTGTTCCCCGGCAAAAATGTCACCGAACAGATGGGATTTGAGATAATAATCAATCTGTGGGCAGAAATCATAGGAAAAAGGTGCCCCGGACATGAGTGTCTGGTTCTTCACACCAAGTTCATAGGCTTTCTGTGCATCATCCCACTCAACAGGCCGAACCCACTCACGGCCCTCGTTCCAGGCGGGATTACCATTTTCGAGAACCTTTGACAGGATGCCGAGGGCGTTGAGAGAACGTGGAAAGCCGGTGTAGGCATACAGTTGCGAAAAAGCCTCCTTGATCTCATTGACAGTCAACCCCGCATAGAGCGCATCCTTGAGAGCGGGAGCAAGTCTTTCCAAATCTCCCTGTGCCTCCAGGGCCGCAATGGCGCCGAGGTGCTTTTGGCGCTCTGTCAGAGACTGTGCATTAATTGAAACAGACATGGTAACTACAGTTAATATACTTAATATCAACGATTTCATATCAATGGCATATTGCGGAAATCCGATGGGGTGCGGCCGGTACGGGTCTTGAAGAAACGGACGAAATGTTGCGGATACTCGAAGCCGAGCTTGCGGCTTACAAGGGCGATGCTCAGACTTTCATCCTGAAGCATGCTCTTGGCGGCAGACAGGAGCCGGTCATTTATTATGTCTTTGGCCGTCCTTCCCGTCTCTGTCTTCACAAGTTCTCCGAAATATTTCGGAGAATAGCAGCATTTGTCGGCGAAATAACCCACCGAAGGGAGGCCCTCCGATTCAGCTATGCCGGCAATGTACTCGTCGAGCATACCCATGAATTTCTTGACAACCGAGTTGTTGATCTCCTCACGGGTGATGAACTGGCGGTCATAAAAACGCAGGCAATAGTTCAGCAGCAGTTCTATGTTGCTGACTATCAGTTCCCGTGTATGCTTGTCAATCGAATGGTGCAGCTCCTGCCGGATCATCGACAGGACATTTCGGAAAATTTCAATCTCCTCGACGGAAAGATGCAGTGCCTCGTTTGAAGTGTAGTCGAAAAATTCGTAGCGGGAGATGTTCCTGCCAAGATTCGTACGGTTCAAAAAGTCAGGGTGGAACAGCAGTGCGGTGAATTTGGGGCCGGGCACATCGGGATTGGGCTCCACCCTCACGCTTTGTCCGGGCGCGAAACTCGTGACCGTCATCTCGTCGAAATCGTATGGAGTGCGTCCATACGAGAGCTTGCAGCCTTTGTTCTCCTTGAGAAACAGGGCGTACACCCCGTAGTGCAGGGTGTGCTCTTCCATCTGATAGGGACTCTCCACACGCGCGACAGCGACGAGAGGGTGAAGGGTCCCCAGGCCATAGATGTCATTGAAAGCCTGTACGGTGTCTATGTAGATGTCTTTCATGCAACCGTGATTTTCTGCAAAAATACGGCGATTTTACGATTGCCGATATACCCTCAGTCCGGAACATATTACCCCGAATCCGTTTTTCCGGACAACCCCTGGTTACATCCTCATCCAGCGTTGTCGTTCTGGCTCAGGAAGTTCCTCGATGGCGTAGCGCAATGTGGTCCGTGACATCTTGCCGTGGTTCAAAGACAGGTATTCTTCGAGCGCCTCCGGACTCTCCTTGCCCATCTCGCGCAGCATCCAACCGACAGCCTTGTGGATAAGGTCATGAGGGTGGGGGAGAAGCATGTCGGAGATGTGCTTGAGGTCTTCGAACTCCCCGGCGCGTATCAGCATCCAGTTGGTGACGACAGCGATGCGCTGATCCCAGAGATTGTCGCTTTCAGCCAGAGTGTAAAGTACCTGCCGTGACGGCATGGTTCCGTCTGGAAGGGGGTTAAGGAGAAAATTGCCAAGAATTTTAGGACAACTCATGTCCACGAGATCCCAGTTGTTGGCCTGATGGGTATGTGCCAGATAAAAATCCGTCAACTCTCTCCGGCGTGAAGCGGCCCGGACAGAAAGCCGGACTCTCTTAGATAGGCAGCCCTGCATCTGCTCGACCAGCAGGAGGAAGCCGCACAACCTTATCTCGTGCCATTCCGAGGCAAGCAGTTTGTCAACCTCCTAAAGTTCGATCTCCCGTCCGACCGCCTTGACGACACTGCGGGTCTGTGGACACCTGATTCCGAGGAACTTGTCCCCTTCTCCGTATTCGCCTTTGCCTGTCTTGAAAAACCTCGACAGTATCCCGCTCTGCACCGGGTTCCGCATCGAGGTCATCAAGTCGATTATTTCCTGCGCTTTTGCCATTGTATTATATTGCGCAAAATTACACATTTTCCATTAGAAGTTATTTTGAACCTATTTGGAATAAGTAATCGTTAAAAAAATAAGTTGCATCACCTTTGGGCAATCTTTTTGGTCTATATTCCTTTTTTCATCAGTCATGTGCCACCGGCACACTCCTTCTTCAAGAAGTAATCTATCCTCAAAAAACTTTGCCAAATCTGCGGCAACTTATTTTTTTGCCGCTTACTAAAATCAAAACAACCATTCTCAGGGAAGGTCAATCCGAGTTGCATTTGTTGTTTCCCTTCTGTATATTTGTCTTGATTTTGTGTAAAAACGCAATGTTTTACAGCTTGATTTCGTGTAATTTTAGCGTGATACAAAACTTGATTTCGTGATGAAAAGAAAATTATATGACCAGCTCGTCATCTGGAAGACCAAGCGGCACGGCAAATCCGCAATGATGATAGAAGGCGCAAGACGTGTCGGGAAGAGCTATATCGTCGAAGAGTTCGCAAAGAACGAATACAAAAGCCATATCATCATTGATTTTTTCAAGGTCGGGGATGACATAAAGGATCTGTTCAAGAACTACAAGGACAATCTGGATATGCTCTTCATATACCTGAGCACATTCTATTCAACAAAGCTTTACCCACGGGAGTCAATCATCGTATTCGATGAGATTGGGTTCTGCCCTGCCGCTCGTGCAGCCATCAAATATCTTGTAGAGGACGGACGTTATGATTATCTAGAGACTGGCTCTCTCCTCGGAATGCAGATGAGCACCAGAAAGAAGTTGAAAAGCGATGAAAAACAGGAAGACTATCTCGTTCCTTCCGAAGAGGAAAAAATGGTCTTGCAACCTATGGACTTTGAGGAATTCCTATGGGCACTCGGTGAAGAAAATCTGATGGAGTTCGTGAGAATGAAGTTTGAGATAAAAGAACCAGTGGGGCAATCAATGCATCGTAAACTGATGGACTACTTTCGCCTTTATATGATAGTCGGGGGAATGCCTCAGGCTGTAATGGAATATCTTGAGACAAGGTCTTTCGAAGATGTTGACAGGGTCAAAAGGCAAATCCTGAATCTATACAACAATTGTATAGACCAGTATGCTGGAATACACACACCGAAAGTGAAGGCAATCTACGAGGCCATTCCAGGTCAGCTGCAACTTCACGAGCATAAGTTTCAGCTCTCCGACTTGCATAAGGATGCGAGGTTCAGGGACTATGACAGTTCTTTCTTCTGGTTGAGAGATGCCCGTATGGTAAATCTCGCATTCAATACGACGGAACCAAACATCGGGCTGGGACTCAAACAAAGGGACAATTCGCTCAAATGCTATATGAACGACACGGGACTGATGATCAGTCATTCCTTTGATGAACGAGGAATAGTTTCGGAACAACTATATCAGAAGATTCTCAAAGACAAGCTGGAGATGAATGCCGGAATGCTGATGGAGAACATTGTTGCCCAGATGCTTGCTGCAATCGGATGCAAATTATTTTTCTATTCGAATCCGTCAAGGGAAAACAAGGACGACAGAATGGAGATAGACTTTCTGATTTCGAAGAAATCAATCACAAGCCGTCACAATATTTCTCCTATAGAAGTAAAGTCTTCATCGGATTTTACAATCACGTCTTTAGAAAAATGCATCAGAAAATATGCAAATTATCTTGCCCAGCCTTACATTGTCCATATAGGAGACCTCGAAGCAAAAGGCAACCTCCTTTACATTCCACTATATATGGTTCCGTGTTTGTAGAATCAGTTTATTACTGGGTGGACAAGTACGTGAATGAGCGGGAATCGTTATCTTTGCCGGAAAATCAGGCATCAGAAACCATGGCGAAAAAGAATCTGGCACCAAACAGTAGGTCTGCTACGCGAGGAGAGCACAGGTTTCGGCCTGATGGTGCACATCCGCCGCAGGCGCCACTACAAGACGACGGACTCCAACCACCACTACAGGAAGTACCCGAACCTCATCGCGGAACTTGTCCCGTCGCGCCCCAACGAGGTGTGGGTGTCAGACACCACGTATGTGGAGACCGGAGGTGGCGCACACGCAGTCCGGGACGCAGCGCAGATGCTGGAAAAACGGATGGGCGGTGACGTAGAATAGAAAAAAGTGCCTATGTAAACTGAATCAGTGAATCTGTAAAGAAAAACAGTTGAATCGAAGATCAGTTAAACAACCTCTAAAGTGTCAACCATTCTCAGGGAAGGTCAACCATGGACCGCTTAGGCAGGCGGTCGGTTTATTATGATAAACAATTTTCATTGAAATTTGTTTATTGCAATAAACAGCGCTATATTCGTGTCAAAAATGAAACGATGGACTGTTTATTTGATAGGCAGATAGAGTACTTGACTGACGTACCGATGTCTTTTACCAGAAGAATGATGGATGTCATTGACTGGGATTCAAGGCTTGTGATAATACGTGGGCCGAAAGGTGTCGGGAAATCGACGCTGATGCAGCAGTATATTCTGAAAAACTATGAGCCGATGGACCGTAAAGTGCTATATTGTTCTGCTGATACCGCATATTTTGCAAGCCATACGTTGATTGAAACGGCATCGGAGTTTGTTAAGCATGGTGGTCGTCATCTTTTTCTGGATGAAATCCATAAATACGGAAATTGGAGTCGGGAGGTGAAGGAAATCCATGATTTATATAAGGGACTGCGTGTCGTTCTGAGCGGCTCGTCACTTCTGCATATAAATGACGGACAGTCCGATTTGTCGAGGAGAGCCGATGTTTATGACATGTCAGGACTCTCTTTCCGGGAGTATTTGTGGTTCAGGACAGGAAATGAAACAGAACCGGTCAGTCTTGCAGAGCTTCTTGCGCGCCCCAATGATTTGTGTCTGAAAGTCAGGGGGATATGTCGTCCGCTGGAATATTTTTCTGATTATCTGAGCAGCGGATACTATCCTTTTTCGTTTGAGAAGAAAAAGACATACAGGAAACTTATAGAAAATGTAACTAATTATATAATAGAGAGCGAACTTACAGAATGCCGGGGAGTAAGCATCGCTAACGTGAGGAAAATCAAGGGTATGCTTCAGATCATTTCTTCGATGCTGCCTTATCTTGTCGATATGTCAAAACTTTCGAAAAGTGTTTCCATTGACCGCGTCACGCTTTTGAAGTATTTGAAATATCTTGATGAGGCCAGACTCATACGTTGCCTGTATACGGAACTTGACAAGATTACGGATCTGCAAAAACCAGAAAAGATACTTATGGACAACACGAATCTTCTGTATACGTTCTCTATGAAAGAACCGGAAATCGGAACAGTCCGGGAAACTTTCTTCTGCAATCAGCTTTCGTCGGCTGGACATGTGGTCGAATATGGAGGAATGAAGACAGGAGATTTCAGAATAGATGGGCAGAATGTCATAGAGGTCGGCGGTGCCGGAAAGGATTATTCCCAGATTGATGACGATGACATCGGCAATGCGGCTCTTGCAGTAGATAATATTGAGGTTGCCAATGGTAAAAAGATTCCATTGTGGGCATTCGGATTTCTATATTAGCAAGTATCCGGTCTATGGGATTGTCCTGAACATCCTCATCCCGCGCCTCCGGACTCTCCTTGCCCATCTCGCGCAGCATCCAGCCGACAGCCTTGTGGATAAGGTCATTAGCCATCAAAGAACTTACCTGCAAACCGCGGACTGTCGCTACCGCATTCCTTGCAGGCCTTAGCCGGGCGTCTTCGCTGGCTTCTCCGCCGCGCCGCGGCTCTTACTTACAGGTAGGGGTATTTGGGGCTATTTTCACCCCTACCTTCAGAGGTAACTATCCATACGCGGCGTTCTGTGGCATTCCCACTCTAAAGGTTGGGGTGTTTTTCGCATTTTTTACCCTTACCTTCCATCTGCGGATCGGATAAAGGAACCGTTGACGTTCCGCTGCTGACGCGGCTCTCCGGGAAGTCGCTTTCCGACTTTGCGCGGTAAGTCAGGACAAACAGAGCGCAGACAGCGGCGATGGATTCGCTTCTGCCTGCGCGTGCATGTTCTTGCAGAAAAACTATTGCTCCTCCTGGATTATGTCGGCGTAGTCTGACCAACCTTCTGCAGCCTTGTAGGTCTCTGTGCAGCCTTTAGGGACGTAGATTACGTAGTTGTCAGTTCCTACGAAAGTAGTTGAATATACTGTTCCTGGATTTTTAGACAGTATGTGATATTCAGAAATGTTTTCGCCAACCATCGTCAGAAAGTGACATTTTCCTGTGGAATTTCTGCCTTTTCGATGCACATTACAAAGTAAACAGGCATATAGGTGATGTCGCCCTTGGTGTGGATCTCCCTTTCGTTGCTCAGGACTATGCCTGAATGAATATTGTATTCTTTGTCCTCAAGGAAACGGTCCATAGCTTTGTGGGTTGTGTGGTCTTTGCCGGACTTCACTTCTATGGGTAGTACAGTCACGTTGGCCGCATCGTTTATAAGAAAGTCCACTTCGCCCTTTTTGGCGTTGTCATAGTAGAAAAGGTTGTGACCGTGTGACTTCAGTTCCTGGGCGACAACACTTTCATATACGGAACCGAGGTTGATGCTCCTTTCATCCTTCATCACCGGAGTAATGTTGTACTCATAGAGGCGGTCGGTAAGCAAGCCCACGTCGTTCAGATAGAGTTTGAGAAGGTTCTTGTGCACTGATTCCGACAGCGGATATCTGGGGTTTGAAATGGCATGTACGTCCAGCGCTATTCCCGATGACACCAGGTATTCAAATTCCTCTGTAAACCACTCGAAACGGTCTCCCTTCTTGTCACGGATATCTCTTGCCACTATGCGCTTCTTCTTGTTCTCCATCTGCGACACAATCATGTCGTATATGCGGCGAATCAAGAGTCTCTTGCTGGATTCCTTTTCATATTTGGAGGCGTCTTCCTTGTAAAGATCTAAGATGGATTCTTGTATCTCACGTACTCTTACTATATTATGGGTGCCAAGATATGTGTTGACCGCATCGGGCAGACCTCCCACCAGCAGGTATTTGCGGAACTCGCCCATGATGTTGTCATGCTGCGCCTGAGTCAGCGGCATCTTTTTCTTGTAGCAATCACGGACGTGGTCCAGAGCGTCTTTTCCCCATCCTTCGGCCATCAGCCATTCCTCGAAATCCAACTGGAACATCGGTTTTCGGATGATGCTGCCGATGGGGATTGAAGTTGTGTTGCGCAATGAGATGCCCAGCAGACTGCCGCTGGCGATATAAGTGAACCTGCCATCTTCCCGCATGAATTTCAACATTGTCAAGTACTGTGGGTAGTGCTGGATTTCATCGAGAAAGATCAATGTGTCTGATTTCGTGCCCAGCTTGCCGCCGGCAATCATGCTCAATGTCATGTAGAAATCTTCCAGTTTATGGATGTCCCGGAACAATCCGTCGCTTTCGTCATCTTTGATAAAGTTTATTTCAACATAATTCGTGTATAGGCTTTTACCTATCTCGCGGATTATGTATGACTTGCCAATCTGTCTTGCCCCTTCGACAATCAGTATCTTGTCGCTGCCGGAACGTAGATGAGCTTTTATGTCCTTGCTGATTTTCCTGTAAAGCATAGCTGAATTACACTTTTAGCTTTTTTTGATCTGCGCAAAATTACACTTTTTCCAATAAAAAGCCATTGTAAATTTACACTTTTTCCGTTTGGGCCGCGAGAATCCGTGTATGTTGAAGGGTTGTCCGGGGGAACGCTTTTGGTGGACAAATTGCGTGGTGGATGAGACGGGTAAACAAAGAAGCCGCTCCGGGTGGGGCGGCTTCGATAATCAGTATTGATTTGTCCGGTTAGTTCTTTTTGCGAACCGCCCAAATAGTATTGCCATCTTCATCGGTGGTTCCTACGGACTCGTATCCATCAGCTACCCAGTTGGCAGGCTTGTCGTCAATTGTGTCGGCGGAGCTGGCTGCCGGGTTGAATCCGATGAACATTCCGCCCGTGATGGTGATCTTGCACCTTGAGATGTCCGGATCAGAGCAGTTGATGAGGAACTTGGCGCTTCCGCCATCCTGTGCCGGGTGGAATACTCCTCCGTTGATTTCGAGCTCTGCAGTATCATATTGATCCATCGGCATAAGGTAGATGGCAGGGCTGTTGTTGCCGCTCTCGTCGGTTCCGGAGATAAATGTGCCGTTGTTGATCACCAACTTGCCGTCCCAGATTGTGATGGCTGAAGCGAAATTACTTGAACTTCCGCCAGTAATCTGGAGGTCGCTTTCATTTTCGCAGCCGATGGTGAGCGTCTGTCCGTTGACGAGGATGGCAGCATCGCTATTGTCAGCGCCGTAGATCACGCCTTTACCGTTAATGGTGTTATTGCCGCCATCCTGGCAGAAGTGCAGCGCTGGGGATTTGCGTTATGTTAAATTTGGCGGCATTGATGGTGATGGCATCTTTCCATGGGGAGTAAAGGCCGCAGGCTACATAACCTTCCGCCTTAATGGAGCCGGTGAATTCAGGGACGTTGCCCTTGCTGTCGGCTCAAGGGTGGATGTACACCCTGTCAATGCGGCTATTGTGCCGGCTGCCCCGGATCGGCTGTAACTGGTTGTTCTGATAGGCAGATAATACGATGCCGGGACAGGGTCAATTGCACACGTACCAAAGGCCGACAAAGGTCGGCAAGGGGATTGCAAACAATTGACACATTGTGTTATATGCCCGCTTTTCGGCTTGTACTCTGTGCGGAAAAGCGGATGCTAATATATATAAGTACTTTTCCAAATTTTTTTGGACTTTGTCCGAAAAAATGCATAAATTTGCGTCCATATTACTATACTAATACACTGATGAGAAAGCATTTTCTTGACAATATGCGCTGGAGCGTGGTTCTGGCGGTGCTCGTCTACCATGTCTTCTACAATTTCAATGCGGAAGGCGTGTTCGGCGGGTTGGGGTCGTTTGCCGAAGTCCAGTATCAGGACAGCATAATGTATGTCCTCTATCCGTGGTTTATGGTTCTGCTCTTTCTGGTGTCCGGAGTGTGCAGCCGCTATGCCCTGGCTTCAAAAGGCCCGAGGGCGTTTGTCCGTAGCCGAACAGTCAAACTTCTGGTGCCGTCTACAGTCGGGTTATTCGTGTTCCAGTGGATACTCGGCTACTTCAACACCCGGATTGCCGGGGCCTGGGATTCGATCCCGTCGTTCGCCCGTTATCCGGTGATGGTGCTCAGCGGGGTGGGGCCGCTGTGGTTCATACAGCTTCTGTGGCTGTATTCGCTTCTGGCGGCGGTGATCTACCAGATTATTCCAGAGCGGATTTTTCCCGGGCAGATTTTTCAGGAGAAGGACAGTCAAGCGGCCGGGAGTGTGACCTCCGCCGCCACGTCAGCCTCAGGGCCGGCCCCTGCTTCCGGGCTGTCCCGCAAGCTGGCAGTCGGCCTCGCTCTTCTTGTAGGTGGGTTTCTGCTGCTGTGGGGTGCCGCGCAGAGTCAGATTGATTCTCCCTCCACCGCTCAGGGCCTGCTGAACCTGTACCGCCCGGCGTTCTATATCGTCCCGTTCCTGCTGGGTTATTTCGTGTTTTCAGATGAGATGGTGCAGGATCTGCTTGCCGGATTCAGCCTGCCGCTTCTCATCGCTGCCATTGCCGGAGCTGTCTTGTATACCCTGCACTATTTCGGCGCTGACTATACTTCTCCGGCGTGTCTTCAGAGTGTATGGACCAACCTTTATGCCTGGGTCGCCACGCTTGCGATGTTCGGGTGCTACAAGAGATGGGCGGACAGGACTTCTCCGGTGGCGGACTATCTGACACGCAGCAGTTTCGGGCTGTATATTGTCCACATGGCGGTTTGCACCGGGCTGTGCTTTCTGCTCAAGGACACCGGCCTTCCGGTGTGGAGCATCTATTGCCTTGCCCTCGCCGGGACAGCTGCCGGGAGCGTGTTCCTGTATGAATTGCTCCGCCGCATACCGGTGCTGCGCTGGTGCGTTTTCGGGATAAAGTAGAATGCAAAAGCGGCAGACCTCAATGGCCTGCCGCTTCAATATGTCACTGTAGGTGACTGAAATGATCGTCTGTCTCAAGGCGGAGATGCTCCGGTGAGACACGCCGCGATGTACTACTGCTCGTCTTCGAGACGGAGATGCTGAACGTAGATGGCCTTCGCCCTTGCGATGCGGCGCTTCTCGGACGGCTTCTCGAAATTCTTGCGTGCGCGAAGCTCACGGATAGCTCCGGTCTTCTCGAACTTCCTCTTGAATTTCTTGAGAGCCCTTTCGATGTTCTCTCCTTCCTTTACTGGTACGATAATCATTTCTTTAAATCACCCCCTTTTTCTTTTTGGCGGCGCAAAGATAGCGATTAATTTCTATAATCCAAGAACAGAGAACACAAAATCTTTCACCCCCTCGGTGGCCGGCTTCATGATGTGCGTGATCCTGTGGTCGGGCAGGCGCATCGGGGCTGGGTCAACAATATATATAGGTGTGTCGGCGGCGGCGTAGCGGTACAGCCCGGCGGCGGGGTAGACCTGGAGGGATGTCCCCACTATCAGCAGCACGTCGGCGCGGCTGACAAGCTCGATGGCCCTCTCGATCTTCGGGACAGCTTCTCCGAAGAATACGATGTGAGGCCTGTACTGCGCCCCGTCCGGGGCCAGGTCTCCGAGATGCACCTCGCCGTAGCCGATGTCGATGACGTATTTCTCCGAATATCCGTCCCTCTCGTTGCACGTGTCCTCCGGCCGGATCTTTGTCAGCTCGCCGTGGAGATGCACGACATGAGTCGAGCCGGCCCTTTCGTGCAGGTTGTCAACGTTCTGGGTGATCACGTCCACCATGTGCTTCTCCTCCAGTGCCGCGATGAGCCTGTGGGCATCGTTGGGGCGGGCGTCCTTGAGCTCCGCCCTGCGCACGTTGTAGAACTCCAGCACTTTTCCCGGGTCGCGCTGCCAACCCTCGACGGAGGCGACCTCCATCGGATCCACGCCGTTCCACAGGCCCCCGTTGTCGCGGTAGGTCTTCAGGCCGCTTTCAGCGCTGACCCCGGCTCCGGTCAGCACGGCTATTCTCATTTTCCCGTTCATATAAGTAATTGTGCCCGCCCTTGCAGCCGCCGGCAAGACAAAGCCCTGCCGCTGTCCGCCCGGGTAATCAGGCTCATATCTTCATCCCGTAATAGTATCTTCTCGCCCAATACTCGAACAGCGGGTCGATTACCGCCGGCACCCCGGCCTCGTCGAACATGATGATCTCCTTCTTGCAGAGCGCGTCCCTGAGACGCTTGACATTGGCGGAGGAGCTGAGGGCGTACTGCTCAATGACGTCGGCGCTCGTGAACTTGGTCTGTCCGTCCAGCACCGCCCGCAGCATGCTCACTTGGAAAGTGGTGAGGTCTTCCATCATGGCGACAAAGCGCGGCTCGTGGATGGAAAGGATGGTGGAGAGGGCCTCGTTGAGTATCGGCTCCATTATGTATCCTCTGGTGAGGGAGTCACAGATGGCGGAGAAGTGGTTGATATAGCAGATGTTGTTGCGGAAGAGCTTGCACACTCCGAGCAGCAGGTCCCTGTCGATGACCTTGCCGGTGGCGAGAAGGCCGCGTATCACGTGGTCGATTATCTCGCGCGTGTCGATCTCCCCGAGCTTCACCCTTTCGGCCTGACGGAAGAAGTACTTCTTCGTCCCGAACATCTCATGCATCGCGTTGACCTTGGAACCCATGAAAATGTATGAGGCTGCGGCCCTGTCCTCCGGTTCCAGTGTCCGGAACACCTCCTCCATCAGGCGGCATGCCATGTCCCCGTCTTCGGTCAGCATTATGTTCTGGAACTCATCTAAAAGTACGTAGATCTTCTTTCCGCACTTGCGGGCCGCGCGGTAGGGTAGTGACAGCACCGCCTTGAGGTCGTCCCGGTCCATTTCCCATTTCAGGGAGAGGATCTCGCCCGTGTCGGCGAATCTCTGCGGGTCGAATATGAAATGGGTTCCGGGCAGGAGAGTCCCGACCATGGGGCTGTAGTCCTGGGGGTTGCCGTATGCCGCCCGGAGCACCTCGGATCCGAGCCTTGTCGCGAAATCCCTCAGTGCCCGTATGTTAAGCAGGCTCACTGCGGCGGAGGTGAAATTCTCTCCGGACGACTTCATGTTGAAGAAGGTCTGCTGTACAAGGGATGTCTTGCCGGCTTTGGGAGGCTCGTAGATGACTATGTTCTCGCCCTGGCTCAGCAGGTTTGCCAGGGTACGTGCCTCGACTTTCCTGCCGATGTTGGCTTTGCCGGTCACGTATTTGCTGTACACGAATGGGATGTCCATAATCCGGAAATGCTAGTGGGACAAATTTAATAAAATTTTGCGGATAAGATAAAATTGCCTAAATTTGCGCCCGATTATTTATGACCAGCAAGCTTGAGGTCAAGTGCTGTCCATGCAGGGCGGCCGCTTGTGGTCCGGACTTTTAAACAAGTTTCAAATGTACGCAATCGTAGACATTGCAGGCCAGCAGTTCAAAGTGGAGGCTGGAAATGAGATCTTCGTGCCGAGGCTTGCCGACGCCAAAGATGCTGATGTGGAGTTCAAGAAGGTGCTTCTCGTCGCAGGTGAAGGCGATGTGAAGGTCGGAGCTCCTTATGTAGAGGGTGCAGTGGTCAAGGCCACCGTCCTCGATGACAACGCAAAGGCTGACAAGGTTCTTGTATTCAAGAAGATCCGTCGCAAGGGCTTCCAGAAGCTCAACGGCCACCGTCAGAAACTCACCAAGATTAAAATCAACGAAATCGCTTAAGGATTATGGCACACAAGAAAGGTCAATCAAGTTCTAAGAACGGTCGTGAGTCACAAAGCAAACGTCTTGGACTCAAGAAATTCGGTGGCGAATTCGTTAAGGCCGGCAACATCATAGTACGCCAGAGGGGCACTGTCCACAACCCTGACAAGAACGTGGGCATGGGCAAGGATCACACTCTCTACGCCCTCATCGACGGTACTGTGAAGTTCTTCCGCAAGAAGAACGACAAATCTTATGTTTCGGTACTCCCGTTAGAGAATTAATCTCGAAGGGGTTCATGTGGAATCTTCAGGGACTTGCACTTCGAGAAAAGGTGTAAGTCCCTTTTAAAATTTATAGCCATGCTGACACTCAAAATGCTCAGGGACGACCCTCAGGCCGTCATCGATAAATTGAAGATCAAGAACTTCGACGCCAAGCCGATAGTGGACAAGGTGCTCGAACTGGACACTCTGCGCCGCAATCTCCAGGCCGAGAGCGATGAACTGCTCGCCCGCCAGAAGGTGAAGGCCGCCGAGATCGGGGGCCTGATGAAGCAGGGCCTCAAGGACGCCGCCGAGTCCGCAAAGGCCGAGGTGGCCGAACTCAAGACCCGTTCCAACGAGCTGCTCGCCAAGATGGACGCCGCTTCCAAAGAACTGGAAAGCCAGCTCGTGCTGATGCCGAACACCCCGTGTGCACTGGTCAAGCCGGGCAAGGGAGCCGAGGACAACGAGGTCGTAAAGATGGGCGGCCCTGAAGTCAAGCTGCCGGAGGGGGCGCTTCCGCACTGGGAGCTCGCCAAGAAATATGACATCATCGACTTCGACCTCGGTGTGAAGATCACCGGTGCCGGATTCCCTGTATACAAGGACAAGGGCGCAAAGCTCCAGAGGGCGCTCATCAACTTCTTCCTCGACTGCAACACCGCTGCCGGCTACAAGGAGATTGAGCCTCCTGTGATGGTCAACGCCGCCTCAGGTTTCGGCACTGGCCAGCTCCCTGACAAGGAGGGGCAGATGTACCATGCCAATCTTGATGATTTCTACATGGTGCCTACCGCAGAGGTTCCTCTTACCAACATCTACCGCGACGTGATCCTCTCCGATGACCAGATCCCGCAGAAGATCACCGCCTACACCCCTTGCTTCCGCCGCGAGGCCGGCTCTTACGGCAAGGACGTGCGCGGCCTGAACCGTCTGCACCAGTTCGACAAGGTGGAGATCGTCCGCATCGAGAAGCCGGAGAACTCCTACGCCGCCCTCGACGAGATGATAGCCCATGTGGAGTCACTTGTCAACAAGCTCGGCCTGAAGTACAGGATACTCCGTCTGTGCGGCGGCGACCTGAGCTTCACCTCCGCCATCACCTACGATTTCGAACTCTGGTCAGCGGCCCAGCAGCGCTGGCTTGAGATCTCCTCCGTCTCCAACTTTGAGACCTACCAGTCCAACCGCCTGCACCTGCGTTACCGTGACGAGAACGGCAAGACGCAGCTTGCCCATACCCTCAACGGAAGCTCCCTCGCCCTGCCTCGCGTCGTGGCCGCCCTTCTTGAGGACAACCAGACGCCGGAGGGCATCATAATCCCTGACATCCTCAGACCTTATACAGGATTCGACAAGATTGATTAAGGAAGGAACTGTAATATTAGGCATAGATCCCGGAACCAACATCCTTGGTTTCGGGATTCTCTGCATAGATGCGGCCCTCAAGCCGCAGTATGTCGACATGGGAGTGCTGGATCTGCGCAAGATAGCCTCCCCTTACGACAAGCTGGAGATGATAAGCGAGAAGGTAGGGGCTCTGTGCGACCTCCACCATCCGCAGTGCCTCGCGATCGAGTCCCCGTTCTACGGCAAGAACGCCCAGGTCATATTCAAGCTAGGACGTGCCCAGGGCGCGGCCATGGTGGCGGCGCTTTCAAGAGGCGCCGAGGTTTTTGAATACGCTCCGAGAGAGGCCAAGATGGCTATCTGCGGCAACGGTGCGGCCGCCAAGGAGCAGGTCTGCCTGATGGCCCAGAAAACTCTTGGCATACAAATTGATAATAAATACCTCGATGCGACTGACGCTCTTGCGTTGGCGCTCTGCCATTTTTACCGATCCACAAATCCATTCACAAGCGGCGGCTTAGGCAAGTCGTCGTGGGAAAAGTTTGTTGCGGAAAATCCGGACAGAATAAAATAATTATAATGAGAGTATTGAGTTCGATTTTGATGTCGTGCCTGATGTTTGCAGGAACCGGCCTCTTTGCGCAGAACAAGATTTCTGCAGTGTTGACGGACGCGTCGAGCGGTGAACCGCTTGAGTTCGTGACCGTATCGCTTTTTCAGGACGGCAAGGACAAGCCGCTGAAGTATGCTCTGAGTGACGACAAGGGCAGGGTGACTCTGGAGTCCGTCTCCAAGGGCACATACACATTCAAGGCCGAACTGCTCGGTTACAAGGCCTACAGCACTGCTGTGAAGATGGAATCCAAGGCGATTGATCTCGGGACACTCAAGATGAGCGTGGACACGGAGCAGCTCGATGCGGCATCCGTCTCGGCCGTCGGCAATCCCATGATAGTCAAGAAGGACACGATCGAGTTCAACGCCTCCTCGTTCAAGACCACCGACAACGATGTTCTGGAGGATCTCCTCAAGAAACTCCCTGGAGTCGAGGTCTCCGAGGACGGGTCCGTGACGGTCAACGGCGAGAGCATCTCCAAGATCACCATAGACGGCAAGACCTTCTTCCTCAACGACCCGCAGCTCGCCACCAAGAACATCCCGGCAAAGATGGTCAACAAGCTGAAAGTCATACAGAAAAAGTCCGAGCAGGCCGAGTTCACCGGCATCGATGACGGTGAGGAGGAGACGGTGATCGACCTCTCCGTGCAGCCCGGGATGATGAAGGGCCTCTTCGGCAACGTGGCAGCCGGCGCTGGATATGACCTCCCGTCACAGGACGGGATCAAGAGCGACGTCCGCTACCAGGGCAACGCCTTCATCGGGCGTTTCACCGACAAATCCCAGATCAGCCTCATACTCAACGGAAACAACACCAACAACCGCGGTTCCTCCAACTTCTCCGGCAACATGATGCGGGGGATGATGAGCGGCGGCGGAATGGGCCGTGGACAGGGCGGCTGGGGCGGCGGCAACGGCATCACCACTTCCTACATGGGCGGTCTCAACGGTGCCTGGACCCTGTTCGATGACAAGATGAACGTGGGCGGCAACTACCTCTACAACGCCAGCGACAACGATGTCGAGGAGAGCAGCGTCAAGACGACCTACCTCAACGACTACAACCTCCTCTACAACAGCAGCGGCATCAGCAACACCCACTCCGACGGGCACCGTTTCGGACTCCGTCTGGAGCACAAGTTCTCGGAGAACACCTCCATCCTCTTCGAACCTTCCGTCAACTTCGGCACCGGCCACTACAGCCAGTCAAGCAAGGACTCCACCTACCGCGACGACCTCGCCGGCAACCTCACCAAACTCAACGACGCGTTCACTGAGAACAGCGGCAGCAACCGCAACGCCAGCGCGAGCGGTTTCCTGCTCTTCCGCCAGAGGCTCGGGATTCCCGGGCGCACCATGACCGCCATGGTCAATTTCAGCCTCTCCAACAACGTCCTCGACGGGCTCAACAACAACGGGACCAAGTCCTACGACGGGGACAACGTGAGCGAGAGTCTCGTGAACCAGAGCTTCAACAACGACCAGAAGTCCTACTCCGTCTGGGGAAACCTCACCTACACCGAGCCGCTCGGCAACCATTTCTACGTCGAGGCAAACTACTCCTACAACTGGAGCCGTTCATCATCCGAGAAGCAGACCTACGACCTGCTCAACGGGGGAGAGCTGGACTACAACTACTCCAACAGCATCATCAACGAGAACGTCCGTCAGGAGATAGGTGTCAACGCCCTCTATCAGGACAAGCGATTCCGCGCGCAGGTCGGGTTCGCCGCCATGCCGACGAAAACCTACAACAGCACCACGCGCTACAACTCCGCCGACGGCAGCTATACCCCTCAAGAATACAGCGACTTCCGCTGGAACTTCTCGCCGCAGGCGATGATGTTCATGGATGTCAACGACAACTTCAACTGGAGACTCTTCTACCGTGGAGAATCATCACAGCCGTCCACCTCGCAGCTCATGCCTGTGCCGGACAACTCCGACCCTCTCAACGTCAGCTTCGGTAATCCTACCCTGACCCCGTATTTCTCGCACAACCTCAGGGGCGACCTGCGCTACTCCAACAAGGAGCGCTACACCTCCTTCAACATGCGCTTCAGCGGCGGCTTCACCCAGAACCCTGTGGTCAACCTCATCTGGTACGGGGCTAACGGAGGCCAGTACACCATGCCGTTCAACGGCCCGACGACCTCCAACGCCAGCGTCAACGGCTTCGGCACCATCCCTATCGGGAAGAGCAGCTTCTCCATCAACAACTCCCTTGGCCTGAGCTGGCGCAAGAGCGCATCCTATGTCGGTACCGGCATCGACGAGTACGACGGGCAGGATTTCTACGGCTTCATGGAGAAACTCATCGCTGATTTCAACGACCCTTCATTCTACGCTGCGCACATCACCGAGAACTCCACCCGCACCCTCAGCGCCAACGAGCGTCTCCGCATAAGGTACAGCGGCACCGCTCTTGAAGCATCCCTTGGCGGAAGCACGAGGATGAACAAGTCCTGGTACTCCATCTCGACCACCAAGGACCAGACCACGACGTGGAACAACCAGCTCTCCGCCAGCCTCACATGGAACTGGACGGCCACCGGCATCAGCCTGGAGAGTGATTTCGACTACAACTGGTACAACGGATACTCCACGGCCCAGCCTTCCCAGTGCGTGCTCAACGCGGAGATTTCCAAGCTCCTGTTCAACAATAACATGACCCTTGCCCTGCGCGGCTACGACATACTCGGGCAGTCCAAGAACCTCACGGTGTCCGACAGCGCCAACTACCACAGCGAGGCTGTCAACAACACCCTCGGGCGCTATGTGGTAGTCTCCCTTACGTGGAGGTTCGGGACCATGGGCAACAGGCGCGGCGGACAACGTGGCCCGGGAGGCCCCGGCGGCGGTCCCGGCGGCCCGGGCCCTGGCGGTCCACCGCCAATGATGTAAATTTTTCGTATCTTTGCCTCTCAAGTCCCACTTGAGGGGCATTTATTTGAATCAAAATGAATTTCAAGGAATTTTTCAGCAACTGGATTGTCAAGAACCTGCTTCTGGCCGCCGCGATGGTGGCCGTGATAGTTGGCATCGTTTCCCTGATTCTTTCGCTGCTGACGCGGCACGGGCAGGAGATTGCTGTCCCGGATTTCTCGGACATGACTCCTGCCGAAGCGCAGACGGTGGCGGCGGTGTCCGGGCTGAGGGTGAGCGTGGCGGATTCTGTATACGTCAAGCGGATGAAGCCGGGGGCTGTCTATATGCAGACTCCGAAGGCCGGGTCGCATGTCAAGAAAGGCCGCAGGATACGTCTGACTGTCAATACAATGCAGGCCAAGGAGGTCTATATGCCGTCCCTTGTCGGGGTGTCGCTGCGCCAGGCCAGGGCCGAGCTGCTGCGCAACGGGCTTACGCTCGGAAAGATAACCTACGTCCGGGACATAGCAACCAACAATGTTCTCCGCCAGCAGCGCTACGGCTTCGACATCGCTCCCGGCACTCCTGTCGTCAGCGGGACGGCCATCAATCTGGTGCTCGGACTTGGTGACGACGATCAGACTTGGATTCCCGATGTCACCGGGAAGACTTATCTTCAGGCTGTGGACATTCTTCAGGACAACTCCCTCAACATAGGGCGTGTGCGTTATGAGGCTGCGGTGCGTGACTATGCCGATTCTGCGGCGGCCGTGGTACACTCCCAGAATCCCGCTTCCGAGTCTGTTCGGAAGGGTACGGAGGTCTCTCTTTATCTCAAAAAGAAGTGATGGCGGAAGAACAGTTCGAACACTTCAGGCTGGAGGTGGACAAGGGCCAGACACCCATGCGCATAGACAGTTACATGGCTTCCCACATGGAGGACACCTCCCGCAGCCGCGTCCAGCAGGCCCTCAAGTCCGGATATGTGCATGTGGGAGACGAGGTGGTCAAGGCCAATTTCATAGTCCGTCCCGGGGATGTCATCCGCTTCGTGATGCCTTACCGCCGGCGCGGGATGGAGATATTGCCTCAGGACATACCTCTTGACATAGTATACGAAGACGATGACGTGCTCGTCATCAACAAGCCTGCCGGGATGGTCGTCCATCCGGGGCACGGGCATTTCGAGGGGACACTCGTCAACGCACTCTCGCACCATCTCGGGATAAGCCAGGGACCGGATGCGGAGGACGAGAGGATGGGGGTTCTGGTGCACCGCATAGACAAGGACACCAGCGGGCTGCTGGCCGTGGCGAAGAACGAGGAGTCGCAGCTCAAGCTTGCCAAACAGTTTTTCGACCACAGCATAGAGAGGCGCTATGTCGCTGTGGTGTGGGGAGATGTCAAGGAAGACGAAGGCACGGTGGACGGCAACATAGGCCGCGACCCCAACGACCGCCTGCGCTTCAGGGTCTACGATGACGAGGAGCGCGGAAAGCATGCCGTGACCCACTACCGTGTGCTGGAGAGGTTCGGCTTCGTGACGCTTCTCGAATGCAAACTTGAGACGGGCCGCACCCACCAGATCAGGGTTCACATGTCAAGCATAGGCCATCCGATATTCAACGATGAGCGCTACGGGGGCAGCGAGATCCGCAAGGGTACCATCTATTCCAAGTACAAACAGTTCATAGCCAACTGCTTCGAGATATGTCCGCGTCAGGCCCTGCATGCCAAGACTCTCGGATTCGTGCATCCGCGCACGGGGGAGTGGCTCCAGTTCGATTCGCCTCTCCCGTCCGACATGGAGGCTTTGCTCGCCAAGTGGCGCAAGTATTGTACTCAGATGCCGGAAGAAATCCAATAAGATGAAACTCAAGCTTTTCATACTTTGCACCATCTCGGCGGTACTGCTCAGCCTGCCCTGGCTCGTGCCGCACACCGGTGCTCTCGCCCTTGTGGGCTTCGTGCCTCTTCTGCTTGCGGACTATGCGGCTGACTCTGCCGGCGTGCGCAAGTTTTTCTTCTATTATCTCTGGACATTCATACTCTGGAACGCGCTGACCACGTTCTGGGTGTGCAATGCTACCGTGGGAGGCGGGATTTTCGCGATTGTCGCCAATGCCCTGCAGATGGCGGTGGTGTGGGCTCTGTTCCGTCTTGCCAAGCGACATCTCGGAGGCGCTGTGCCGTATATATTCCTGGCTGTGACCTGGATAGCTTGGGAGAGGAAGTATTTTTCCGTGGACATATCATGGCCGTGGCTTGTGCTGGGCAACGCTTTTGCGCGCAGCACGCACAGCATCCAGTGGTATGAGTACACCGGCACGCTCGGGGGTTCCCTGTGGATATGGGTGACCAATCTCGGTTTCTTCGGACTTATAAAGGCTCTGGGTACCGGGGTTTGGGGAGGATGGACCCGTTGGGCGAGGATCTGCTCGGCTGCGGGGCTCTGTCTTGCTGTGGCCGGTCCGCTCGTGCTGTCCTCCATCATATATCACAACTATCAGGAGGAGTCCGAAGGGGAGGTAAAGGTCATCATCGGGCAGACCAACTTCGACCCTTATCATAAATACAAGCTGGTGAGCCAGGCCGACCAGAATAAGGCCATGATCTCCATTTTCGAGAAGGCTCTCTCCGAAGACCGCGACAGCACTTCGCGGGTGCTGCTTGTGGCGCCGGAGACCATCACGTCCGATGTGGTGCTCAATCACTTGGAATCGTCTCCGACTGTGCGGACGTTCCGCAGCATGCTGGACAGGCATCCGCGCGCGGAACTGCTCTTCGGGGCGAGCAGTTATACGACTTATCCTTCCGGGGAGAAGCCTTCGGTCCTGGCACGCAAGTACGGTGACGGATGGGTGACATCGCACAACAGCGCCATAGTCCTGGATTCGGCCGGACGGAGCGAGGTATATCTCAAGAGCCGGCTGGTGGTCGGCACGGAACTGACCCCGTATCCGGAGATCTTCGTCCCTCTGGATGAGAAGCTCTCGGACCTCTCCGGTGTAGGGGGGCTGATGGGACGCTGCGAGGGGCAGAGCGAGGCTTCCGTCCTGCATTTCGACGGGGTTCCGTTCGGCTGCGCCGTCTGCTATGAGTCCATTTATGGGGAGTATTGCACAGAGTACGTGCGCAAGGGGGCCAAATTCATGACAGTCATCACCAATGACGGCTGGTGGGGGGATACTCCTGGATACAGGCAGCACCTGAGCTACTCGTGCCTGCGTGCCATAGAACTGCGCCGTGACATCGCTCGCAGTGCCAACACCGGCATCTCCTGCATCATCGACCAGAGGGGTGACATCCTTGAGCGCACCCCGTGGTGGGAGGAGGCCACCATCACTTCCAAAGTCAATCTCAACTCGAGCGAGACTTTCTTCGTGCGCAACGGGGACATCGCCGGGCGGGTGTGCACGCTGGCTTTTCTGCTGCTCGCCGCCCTGCTTGTGGCGAGGCTGCTCCTGTCTCTCGTCTCCCGGGGAAAGAGGCGCTAGAGCCTCCAGTCTATAGGGGATTTGCCTTCTGAAACCAGGATTCCGTTGGTCCTGGAGAAATGCCTGCATCCGAAAAACGCGCCCTTCGCCAGCGGTGAGGGGTGTGCCGCTTCGAGCACATGGTGCCGCGCGGTGTCGATGAGGGCCGCCTTACTCCGGGCGTAGTTGCCCCAGAGGAGAAAGACCACTCCGTCACAGCGGTCGGAGATGAGCTTTATCACCGCGTCCGTGAATGTCTGCCAGCCGATGCGGCTGTGTGATGCCGGCTGGGCGGCGCGTACCGTGAGCACTGAGTTGAGCAGCAGCACTCCCTGTTCCGCCCATGGGCGCAGATCCGGGCTTCCCGACATCGTGATCCCGAGGTCGGACTCGATTTCCTTGAAGATGTTTTTCAGCGACGGGGGAGCCTGCACTCCTTGAGGCACGGAGAATGAAAGGCCCATGGCCTGGCCGTAGCCGTGGTAGGGGTCCTGGCCGAGTATGACGACCTTGACCTTGTCCAGCGGACAGAGTTCGAATGCCTTGAAAATGTCTTTTCCCGGAGGGTAGATCACCTCTCCGGCCTGCTTCTCCCGGTGGAGTTCCTCTGCGAGGGCCGCGAAATACGGTTTTTCGAATTCCCCGGCGAGGGCTTCCTTCCAGCTCCGCTCTATCTGTACTTCCATTATTGAAATTTTTACGAATTTAAGAAAATATTCCTACCTTTGGCGCCGGAAAAACTTCGTTTGGTTAGAATTCATTAAGGGGTGCTCCGGATTTTCCGGGGCTGAGATTATACCCATAACCTGATCCGGGTAATGCCGGCGTAGGGAAATGCCTCCCCTTATACATTGTTTTACTTATAATTACATTTAATGAGAAAGAATGTATTTTTTGTGATGCTCCTGCTCTCGGCCTCCGTGGCCGGTGCGCAGACGGCAAAAGATTCGCTCCTGGTCGAACAGCTTGAGGGGGCGGTCGTGAAGGGAGTTAAGGTGCAGGAAAACGCGCCTTACGCAGTTGCAAATATCGGCGGGACTTCGCTCAAGTCCTTCAGCCGCAGCGGCAAGGAATTGCCGTTCCTCATAGCGAGGACTCCCGGTGTGATAGCCTGGAGCGAGAACGGAGTCGGCACCGGCACTAGCTATATGCGCATCCGCGGAGCGGGGGACTCCCGCATCAACGTCACACTCGACGGCGTGCCACTCAACTCTCCTGAGGACCAGTGCGTCTTCTGGGCTAACATGAACAGCTACGCCTCCTTTCTGGACGGTGTACAGATCCAGCGTGGCGTGGGCACTTCAACCAACGGTGACGGAGCCTTCGGCGGCACTGTGGCGATGAAGAGCATGTCCGCATCTCTCCTGCCTTATGCCGAACTCACAGCCTCTTACGGCTCATACAATACCTTCAACACCGGCATCACGGCTTCCACCGGTCTTCTCTGGAACCACCTTATCATAGATGCTGCCTACCATGAGACATCAACGGATGGATATGTGCACGGAACCTCCGGACGTTCAGGCTCTTACTATGCCGGACTCACCTGGCTCGGACGTGACTTCAGCATCAAGTACCGCAATTTCGGGAACTTCGAGCACACGGGCCAGGCCTGGAACGGTGTGACCGCCGGAAGCAACGACCTGTCCCTGATGGACGGCATCTACGGAGTTTCCACGGGCATCCACACCTACGCCGACATGTACCGCGTGGGTCTGGGACGCTACAACTCCCTCTACGAGTATCTTGTGACGGACGAGAAGGGAAATTTCGTGCGCGACGCGGACGGCAACTATCAGACAGCCCGCTACAAGCTCAAGGACGGCTCATATTGGGACAAGACTACCGACAACTTCGAGCAGAACCACAACATCCTCTCCGCCGTGTGGAACGTGAATGAGAATTGGAACATGAACCTCTCGCTCCACTACACCTACGGCTATGGCTACTATGACGAGTTCCGCTACCAGAACAAGCTCTCCAAGTTCGGCCTCACTTTCAAGAACCCTGACGGCAGTTCCCTCAAATACAGCGACTTCATCCGCCAGAAGGGCCTTACCCAGCATACCTATGGGGCAGTGTACAATGTCAACTATCACGATGAGCGCTGGGATGTGATCGGCGGTGTGAGCGCGCAGAACTTCCGCTCCAACCATTTCGGACACCTGACATACGTGGGCAATGACGCTCTCGCAGCGGCCATCCTCGATGACTCCGGACGCTACACCTACTACGGCTCCGACGCTTTCAAGGGCGACTACAGCGCCTTCGTCAAGGCTGCACTCAACCTCGGTGAGCACTGGGACATCTTCGGTGACCTCCAGTACCGCAGGGTGGACTACCGCACTGACGGGCTCAACGACAAGTTTGTCTACAACAAAGCCGAAGGAACCTATTCCAACCAGGTGCTCGACGTGGACAAGCACTACAACTTCTTCAACCCGAAGGGTGGTGTGAGCTACACCAATGGTGCCCACCGCGCATACGCTTCCGTGGCCCTGAGTCATCGCGAGCCTGAGCGCAACAACTTCACTGACAATTACAACTACCCGGCCCCTGTGGCCGAGAGCCTGATCGACTACGAGGCCGGCTACCAGCTCAATGCCGGGAAAGTGCGTGCCGGGGTCAACCTCTACTACATGGACTACCGCAACCAGTTCGTCCAGACAGGACAGGTCAGCGACATCGGCGAGAACCTCACGACAAATATCGCAAAGTCTTACCGTGCCGGCGCTGAACTCACCCTTGCCTGGGACGTGACGGGCTGGCTGACCCTTGAGGGCAACGCGGCCCTGAGCGCCAACAGGATCCTTGACTTCGACGAATATGTCGAGGACTGGGACGACAAGGAGGACGGATACCGTGTGATCCACTACGATGAGTCAACCCTTGCTTTCTCCCCGTCAGCCATCCTCAACGGCTTTGCCGACTTCCATTTCGGGGATTTCAATGCCGTATGGCACACGGGTTTTGTAGGCCGCCAGTATCTTGACAACACCGCCAACGCTGACCGCTCCCTGCCTGCTTACACCTGCTCTGACATCAACTTAGGATATACCTTCCGCTTCACGGGAGCTCTCAAGGAGCTGCGCCTCGGCTTGACGCTCAACAATGTGTTCAACAGCCATTTCGCCACGAGCGGCTGGGTTTATTCGGCCATAGCTGAACGTTATGGACATCCTGAAGACAATCGCTATTACCAGTTGGGCTTCGTCCCGAATGCCGGATTCACGGCTCTCGGAAACGTTACGCTCAGATTCTAAAAAACGCTTTTATGCAGGACTTCATCGCCACACATTGGCTTGACATCCTGACCACAGCCCTGGGGCTCGCCTATATCCTTCTGGAATACAAGGCGAGCCTTTGGCTTTGGCTGGTGGCCTTCGTGATGCAGAGCCTCGATGTCGTGCTCTACTATCAGCACGGCCTGTATGCCGACTGCGGTATGGAATTCTACTACATCGCCATGACCGTATACGGCTTCATCAACTGGAAATATCTCAAGAACAAGGACGACAAGCCCCGGGCGGTCACGCACTTCGAGCGCCGCTACATCCTGCCCTGGACCTTGGCTACGCTTGCCCTGTGGGGGGTGATATATTTTCTGCTGGTGCGCTACACCGACTCCCGTGTCCCTCTGACGGACAGCCTCACCACCGCCCTGAGTTTCGTCGGGTGTTGGGCACTTGCACGCAAATATCTGGAACAGTGGCTGATATGGATAGTGGTGGATGTCATCACCTGCGCCCTGTATTTCTATAAGGGCATCCCGTTCAAGGCCTCCCTCTACGGGCTGTATGTGATTATCGCTGTGGCAGGCTATATCAAGTGGCGGAAAATGCTTAATATTTCATAACTTTGCCTTTTATGAAAGTCAAGGCTTTGTTTCCTGGGTCTTTCGACCCTTTCACTTCCGGGCATCTCAACATCCTGCGCAGGGCGCTCACGATGTTTGACGAGGTGACCGTAGCCGTCGGCATCAATCAGGACAAGAGGGGTTTTTTCACCGGCGAGCAGAAGCAGGACATAATCCGACAGACTGTCCGCGGGCTGAACAATGTGGATATCATGCAGTATGACGGGCTCACGGTGGACATCTGCCGCGAACTCGGCATCCGCCATATCGTCAGGGGAGTGCGCAACATGCTTGACTTCGAGAACGAGAGGGCCATAGCCGACGCCAACCGCCGTCTGGCCCCCGAGATAGAGACCATCATCATCCCTACAGCCCAGGAGTTCGCGCACATATCCTCTTCTGCTGTGCGTGACATACTCCGTCACCACGGTGACACGTCACTGTTCATGGAGCCGTGGGTCAAACTGCCTGATGTCGGAATATGAGACGGCTTCTCCTTTGTCTTGCCTCGATGCTGTCCGCGCTTGTCCTTGCCGCGCAGACGGATACTCTTGATTTAGAGCGCTATGCGGGACTTGACAGCCTGTTGACCCAGTTCTACACTTCGCTTGAGAGGGAGAGCATAGAGGTGAAGAACGCCGAATTCGATCATCTCATCTCCACCTGTCAGGACTCCCTGACCAGACAGCATGTCACTCTCCGCATTTTCGACCACTACCGCCATTCCCGTCTGATGGGGGAGGAGGCTGTGGCCATCCATATCTATGACACCTGGCTCGCGACCCATCTTGTGCATACGGGGACGGACATCGAACTTATGGACGCCCAGATATTCGCCGACTTCAACCGCTCGTCCCTCATCGGGATGACGGCCCCGAAGGTCAGGCTTCTCAAGCCTCATGGTGGAAGCGAGACAGTGCCGGCGGAGGGCAAGGTGGCGGTGCTTTTCTTTTATGACACCTCCTGCGCCAAATGCCGGCTTGAAGCTCAGGTGCTCCCGTCGGTTCTTGCGCAGGTGGACTTCCCTATGAATTTCTATGCCGTCTATACCGGTACAGACAAGAAGGCCTGGAGGGCGTTCCGAAGGAATTTCAAGATACCCGGGCGGAAAATCAAACTCCACCATCTGTGGGATCCGGAGATGGACTCTGACTATCAGAAATACTATGGGGTCACGGGCACGCCGAGGATGTTTGTCGTGTGGAAGGACGGGGAGATACTCGGCAGGAGGCTGGAGGTCGCCAATCTGCAGGAAATCATCCACTATATAAGTATAACAGATGGCAAGGAAAAGCAGAAAGAAAAATAAGTTCTCTTCCATCGACCCGTCTTACCTGGACCGTCAGAAGGACTCCCTGAAACGCAAATACCGCAAGTCCATACTCTTCAATGAGCAGGAACTTGCGGCAATCGATGAATATTGCAGACGCTTCAAGGTCTCTTCACGCTCTGCCCTTGTGAGGGCGGCCCTCATGGAGCGTGTCCTCAAGGGCCTCGAAGAGAACCATCCGACCCTCTTCTAGTCTTAGAAGATGAAGTCGATCACGTCCTTAATGTTCTGGACGTAGTGGAAAGTCAGGCCGTCGATGTATACCGGCTTGATGTCCTCGATGTCCTTGCGGTTGTCCTCGGATATGACGATGGTGTGTACTCCGGCCCTCTTGGCGGCGAGGATCTTCTCCTTGATGCCGCCCACAGGCAGGACTCTTCCGCGGAGGGTCATCTCTCCTGTCATCGCGAGACCCGACATCACGGCCTGTCCCCTGAGGGCTGAGACCATTGAGCTCACCATGGTGATACCGGCTGAAGGGCCGTCCTTAGGGGTGGCGCCTTCCGGCACATGGACATGGATGTCCTTGGAGGCGAACTCCTCTGAAGTCATCTTTGCCATCTCCGGATGAGCCTTTATATATTGGTATGCGATGGTGGCTGACTCCTTCATGACGTCGCCCAGGTTTCCGGTCATGGTCATCACTCCCTTGCCGTTGGATACGGAACTCTCCACGAAAAGGATCTCTCCTCCCATCTGGGTCCATGCGAGTCCGGTGACCACTCCCGGGGCCTCGTTGCCTTTCTGCTTGTCGTGGAAGGCTACAGGCAGCCCGAGATACTCCTTGAGCATATCCTTCTTGATGACCTTCGGGCAGTCCTCCCCGAGCGCTATCTTCTTGGCGCTGACACGGGCGATCTTTGCGATCTGCTTCTCGAGACCGCGCACTCCAGATTCGTGGGTGTACTGGTCGATGATCTCCGCGAGGGCGGCCTTGTCGATTTTCAGTGTGCCCTTGGCGATGCCGTGCTCCTCGAGCTGCTTCGGGACGAGGAACTTCTTGGCTATCTCCATCTTCTCCTCTGCGAGGTAGCCGGTGACGTTGATCACCTCCATACGGTCGAGAAGGGCGGGCTGGATAGGGGAGATGCTGTTGGCCGTGGTGATGAAGAGCACGTTGCTCAAGTCGTAGTCCAGATCCAGATAGTTGTCGTGGAACGCCCCATTCTGCTCCGGGTCGAGCGCCTCCAGCAGGGCTGATGACGGATCGCCTTTGAAGTCGGAGCTGAGCTTGTCTATCTCATCGAGCACGATCACCGGGTTGGAGGTGCCTGCGCGGGCGATGCCGTTGAGGATACGGCCCGGAAGGGCTCCCACATAAGTCTTGCGGTGACCTCTGATCTCGGCTTCATCATGCATGCCTCCGAGGGCTATGCGGACGTATTTGCGCCCGAGAGCCTTCGCCACGGACTTTCCGAGCGAGGTCTTGCCGACTCCCGGAGGGCCGTAGAGGCAGAGGATAGGGGATTTCATGTTTCCCTTGAGCTTGAGGACGGCAAGGTATTCGATGATCCTGTCCTTGACTGTGTCAAGCCCGTAGTGGTCGTGGTCGAGCACTTTCTGGGCATGGTTAAGGTCAAGGTTGTCCTTGCTCATCTCTCCCCACGGCAGCTGGAGCATGAACTCCAGATAGTTGTACTGCACGCTGTAGTCAGGTGAGGACGGGTTGTATTTCTCGAGTTTCGCGAGCTCCTTGTTGAAGACTTCGGCGATCTCGTCAGGCCAGTTCTTCTTGGCGGCTTTTTCGCGGAAGCGGTCGAACTCTTCGGCATCGTCCATTCCCAACTCTTCCTGGATGGTGCGCAGCTGGTTGTTGAGGTAGTATTCCCTCTGCTGCTGGTCCATCTCGCTCTTGACTTTCTGGTTGATCTCCTGCTTGATCTTCATCAACTCGATCTGCACGTTGAGCATGGAGAGGAGCTTGAGCCCGCGGACCTTGACATCATCATACTCCAGCAGGCCCATCTTGGTCTCGAAATTCTCCACTTCTATAGTGGTGGCTATGAAGTTCACCAGAAAACGGAAGTCATCGATGGCCTTGACGGCGCCGATGGTCTCGCGCGTGCCGAGGTTGGAAGAGCGGAGGATGCTGATGGCCTTGTCCTTGAGCGCCTCTCCGATTGCCTTTATGTCAGTGCTGTGGTTGTCCTCCTTGAGCACATCGTCAAGATAGTGAACCTTGGCGGTGATGTAAGGCTCGTATCCGAGCACCGCATCCAGCCCCAAGCGCTTGAAAGCCTGAAGGATGGCTGTGATGGTGCCGTCCGGCATCTCCAGAGTCTTGATGATCTTGCACACCGAGCCGTAGCGGAAAAGATCCTCTTCCTGCGGCTCCTCCACCATCACGTCCTCCTGAGGTACGGCACCGATGAAGAACCCTTCCTTCTCGGCATCTTGGATGAGTTTTATGGACTTCTCGCGTCCTATCGTGACAGGGTATATCGCACCCGGGAACAGCACCGCATTGCGCAATGCCAGAATCGGCAGCACATCAGGCAGTTCCGTCTCGTCAAACTTCATTGCTCCCTCGCCCTGAAGTACAGGTATGATGCTTACTTCCGCTCCGGACGGGAGGGTGATTTTTTTATCTTGTCTCATAATTCTGTCAATTTGTCAGTGTTTGTATCGGCAAAAACCGGACTGACATATTTGTCAATCTCCGTGCCACTGCAAAATTAACAACTTCTGACAGAACAATTTTGAATAATGAAAAAAATAATCTATTTTTGCACTCCCAAGTTTTTGAATTTATTGAGAATTAAATATTAAGACAATGACTAAAGCAGAAATCGTTAACGAGGTTGCCAAATCTACCGGCATCGAGAAGGTCACAGTGCAGACCGTTGTGGAGGCCACAATGGAGAGCATCAAGTCATCAATCATCAAGGGTAACCCTGTGTACCTGCGTGGTTTCGGCAGCTTCATCATCAAGCACCGTGCTCAGAAGGCCGCCCGCAACATCACCAAGCAGACCACAATGACCATCCCTGCGCACGACATCCCGGCTTTCAAGCCTTCAAAGTCATTCGTTGCTTCAGTGAAGACCAAGTAAATCTATAAAACATGCCAAACGGAAAGAAGCATAAGAGACATAAGATGTCCACGCACAAGCGCAAGAAGCGCTTGCGTCTGAACAGACATAAGAAGAAGTAGTCGAGAAAAGCCTGACGGGGGATCCGGCGGGCTTTTTTAGTGATTGATGCAAATGGAAAACACCGCGAAAACAGAAAAAGATCTTGTGGTAGACGCCTCGGCGTCGGAAGTCCGTATAGCCTTGATGGAGAACCATCGGCTGATCGAACTTGACAGGGAGTCAACCAAGGATCACGGCTTCTCGGTGGGTGACGTCTATCTTGGCAGAGTCAAGAAGATACTCCCCGCCCTGAATGCTGCTTTCGTGGATATAGGTGACAGCAAGGAGGCATTCATACATTATCTTGACCTCGGCCTGTATTTCACGGCGTTCGACACGTTCGTCCGCGAGAGCAATCCCAACAGGGACATGGCCGAACTCTACTCGAAGATCAAGATAGGTCCGGTTCTCGCCAAGGAGGGCCGCATCGAAGACCACCTCAAGCCGGGGCAGATGATCATCTCCCAGATTGTCAAGGAACCTATATCCACAAAAGGATCCAGGCTGACGGCGGAGATTTCATTGGCAGGACGCAACATTGTACTGCTCCCCTTCGCGGAGAAGGTGAGCGTTTCACAGAAAATCTCCTCGCGCGAGGAGAAAAGAAGGCTTGAAGTCCTGGTGCGCAGCATCTTGCCGCACAACTACGGCGCCATCATCCGCACGGCAGCGGAGAACAAGAACGCCGCAGTGCTCGTGGCCGAGCTCCGTTCCCTCATCGAGAAGTGGGAGGGCTCTTGGAAGAAGATAGCCGCATCGAAAGGTATCAAGCTGCTCTTCACAGAGTACGACAGGACCACGGCGACCATCCGCGACCTTTTCAACGAGACATTCACCAATGTCTACGTCAATGATCAGAAGATCTATGAGGACGTGCGCCGCTACGTGTCGCTGATCTCTCCGGACAAGGAGAAGATAGTCAAGCTCTATGAAGGAAAAGAGCCGATATTCGACCATTTCGAGGTGTCGCGCCAGATCAAGAGCTCCTTCGGCAAGGTCGTGCCGATGAAGCAGGGCGCGTATCTGGTCATAGAGACGACTGAGGCTCTCAATGTCATCGATGTCAACAGCGGCATCAGGGCCAAGACCAACGACCAGGAGGAGAACACCTTCGAGGTCAACAAGATCGCGGCGGAAGAGATTGCGCGTCAGCTGCGCCTCCGGGATATGGGAGGGATAGTTATAGTCGATTTCATCGACATGGACAAGGCTGAGCACCGCAACGAGCTGTTCAAGTATATGAGGGAACTTATGGAATCGGACAGGGCCAAGCACAATGTGCTGCCTCTCACGAAGTTCGGCCTCATGCAGCTCACCCGCCAGAGGATACGCCCGGTGACGGAGATCGACACAGCAGAGAAATGCCCTTTGTGCCACGGCACCGGCAAGATCACCTCCACTGCCGTCATAGACGAGCAGATAGAGAGGAATCTTGCGGATTTGGTGGAGAAGGGGACGAAGACATTTACGCTCAAGGTAAGCCCTATTCTGGGTGCGTACCTGAGCCGCGGATTCAATTCTTTTGTCCGCAAGTGGAAACGGAAGTACAAGTGCAAGCTGGATCTGGTCGAAGACAGCGACCACAGCATCCTGCAATATGAATTCTATGATGAAGAAGGAAAGGCTCTCAGTTGAGAGCCTTTCCTTTTGCGCTTGCACGGCAAGCGCAATCTTTTGCTATTCGTAGTCGCCGGCGGGGTGTTTGACGTCGCGGACGGAGACATCCCATACCTTGCAGCACAGGTCCTTGCCGTCCGGGCCTTCTACATAGAGGGTCACAACATAGCGCGCATTGTCCTTGGCGTATTCATGCACGGGGTTCTGCTCGGTGGAGGTGGTGCCGTCACCGAAATCCCATTTCCATGAGGTGATGTTGCCGTAACTGCGGTCGCGGAAGGCTACGAGCCTGCTGTGGTCGATGACCTCGTGCGTCCAGGCGGCTTCAACCGGCTTGCGGAACTGCGCCTCGAGAGGCATCAGGGTGAAGAGGCGCTCCATCGAGGCGTTGCCGAACATCCTGTGGTGCTTGGAGAGGTTCCAGAACCCGTTGTTTCCGCGTCCGCCGTCGTAATCGATCATCGCCCAGCACAGGCCGATCTTCTTGCCCTCGTAGAGCCTGCTCTCGGTGGAGTATGCCGGCCCGTCAGGACTGGCGAAATCGAACGGAGTGATGTAGAACTCGAACTTGAGCGTGCCGCTCTCACCGTGCTTGAAGTCGTAGCTGTAGGCGTAGTTGGCATAAGGGAGTTCCTTGAGCCACTGCTGCGTGCCCCAGACCATCGTCCATGATTTGCCCGGTGTCGGGGGAGTCATGATATGGTAGTTCTGCGCGTGCACGTTCTGCAGCTGGAAGAAGGCGTCGAAACGGCTCAGGACCTCGTCGTTTAGACGGAATTCGTCGATGTGCGGGCCGCCGGAGAGGTCTCCGTCCACCACGACCTCGAAGGTGTCGTTGCGCAGACCGAGCTGGTCGAAGTCCCAGAAGTCATCGTATGCTTCGTAATAGAAATACAGGCGGTTGAGTCCATTGACCCAGCCGACTTTGACCTTGATGTCGAGTGTTGACTTGTCGATGCCCTTGTGCTTGCCGCTGTCGTCCCACATCTCTTCCATCGGGACGGTGTAGCTTTCCGGGACCATGTCCCAGTCTGAAAACTCCCCGTCAATGCGTGGAATCATGTTCTTCGGGAACTGGAATACCTTGAATCCAGGCTCAGTTACCTGGACGTCAATTGTCCTTCCGGGGAGCATGTTCTTGCCCTTGTACGGGTTGTCCTGTGCTCCGAGGGTGAGGATGGAGGCGGCGGCGAGCGAGGCGGCCGCCAATGGCTTGAGGATGTTCATTATCTGTAGTTGTAAAGTTGAACCTTGATGAATCCCGGATCAGGGGTGCCGAAATTGAGGCCCTGGCCGGAGAAGCCTTCCTCGACGGCAGGGACGAGGTCGTAGCGCAGTTGGATCTGGTCTCCGTTGAGCCAGCGGCCCTCGACCCACTTGCCGTCCACATAGTCGCCTTCGGTGACCTTAGCAAGCCCCACGATGTCGCTGCCCTCCTTCGGGAGGAACGTCACCCGGACGTTGGACCCCAGTACGAGATAACTGTCGGCGCTTTCCTGAATGACGATGGCGTAGCCAATCGCGTCAGGGGCGTAGGTGCCGCCGGTGAGCTGAGGGGCGCCACCATTGCGGCGGCCGCTTGATACTAGCTCGCAGCAGACCCGGTAGTCTCCGAGGAGAAGCTCTTCCTTGAGCCTCATGGGATTGGAGCCTTTGAGCCATGAGGCGCGGATGCGGCCTTCGGCCTGGGCTTTGAGGATCTGGGTGGAAGCGGCGTCTGCCTTGCGGTAGAATGCGCTGAAGGTGGCGTTGGACGGATCAAGGGCGTCCCTGTCAAGTCCGAACGGGGAGTATCCGATGCCGCCCATCTCGCCGATGGTGAAGGCGGCGTTGGCCGCGCCCTGCTGTCCGGCGCGGGATTCCGGCACGAATACCGGGTTGCCGCTGCGGGCGTACATCTTCAGGATGTTCTGATAATCAGGGAGATATATGTCTGGGGATAGGATGTCGATGGACGGGGCCGCAGCTCTCCAGATGTCGTGGTTCTGGGCCTGCGGGCCGCCTGAGGGGTAGTTGCCCGGACGGGTGTCCTCGGGCTGGACTATCCATGCGTTGACGAAGGTAGGCAGAGAGTATTCGGCCTTGCCGGCTGCGGAGATCTTATTCATGTATGAGGCATAGTTCCAGGCCATGAAGATCTCATCTGTGCGGTCGTTCTTGCCGAACACTTCTTCCCATGTGCCCGAAGTCTTGAAATTGCTGTTCTTCCATGCGGCGAGGGTCTCCGGGAGCAGGGACTCCTTGTGCTTGATGAGGTAGTTCATCAGCTGCTGCGGTACCGGACTGGCGAAGGCTGTGTTGGCTGCCTGACAGTAGTCACGGGTGTAGCCGTGCAGGCCGACCTCGTTTTCCACCTGCATCATGATGACAGTCTGCTTCTCAGCGTCAATTTCCTTGATGTGTTTCATCATGGCTGCGTAGGCTTTGCTGTCGGCTTCTGCGGTGGCTGTGCCGAGCGTACTGAGGATGGGGAGTGTTTTGCCGTCTCTGGTGAGTGCGGAAGGGAAGCGGACGGCGTCTTTCTTGACCCATGTCGGGTGGTAGCTGCTCACGCCGTTTTTCCAGCTTCCGAACCACAGCAGGACGAGCTTCATGTCGTGCGCTCTGGCGTCGGCGATGAGGTCATCGACCACGGTGAAGTCGAACTTGCCTTCCTCAGGCTCGGTCTGCTCCCAGCTGACGACGGCGAGGACCGTGTTGATGCCGGCTTTCTGCAGGGCATCCCAATGAGGAGCCATGTAAGCCCGGCTTGAGGATGCGGAGTTGGTTAGTTCGCAGGCGAGGGCCAGGTACGGTTCTCCTTTGACTATGAGCTGGGTGACAGAGCCTCTTTTCTCGAGGTGAGGGGAGGGCATGGATGCTGATGATGAGTCGGCGGATGGTTGCGTGCACGCGGCGAAGGCCAGCGCTGACGCGCAGAGTGTGGTAATTATTTGTCTGTTCATATTGTAGTTTTAGTTTTGTAAAGATAGGGATTATTTTCGAGATGCTCTTGCAGGTATGGTTTTTCTTCGTATATTTGCGGTACAATTTAGAATAATTCAAAATTAGAAGCGATTATGGTAAAGAAATTCAGATGTACCGTTTGCGGTTATGTATATGAGGGTGAGAACCCTCCGGCTGAGTGTCCGGTCTGCCACGCAAAGGCCGACAAGTTCGTTGAAGTGAAGGATGATTCAGACAAGTGGGCCTGCGAGCACAAGCTCGGCGATGGCCAGGTGGCTGATGCCGAGGTGATGCAGGGCCTGCACGACCATTTCACGGGCGAGTGCACCGAAGTGGGCATGTACCTTGCGATGAGCCGTCAGGCTGAGCGCGAGGGATATCCTGAGATTGCGGAGGCTTTCAAGCGCTACGCTTTCGAGGAGGCTGAGCATGCTTCCAAGTTCGCCGAGCTTCTCGGGGAGATCGTATGGGACACCAAGACCAACCTCAAGAAGCGCGCTGAGGCGGAGGCCGGCGCCTGTGATGCCAAACTTGCCATCGCCACCCGTGCCAAACTCCTCGGATACGATGCCATCCACGACACCGTGCATGAGATGGCGAAAGACGAAGCCCGCCACGGGGCAGGCTTCAAGGGGCTCTATAAGAGGTTCTTCGGCGACAAGTAATCGCCACAAGTCAAAAATATCCGGAGAGGGCCGGTGCAACTATGCTCAGAACAAAAACATCGCATAGTTGCACCGGCCCTCTCTGGCAATCCTGTTATTTCTTCGGGGCGGTGTAGGACCAGGTCTTGTAGACCGTGCTGCCGTGAAGAGGCTTCCAGCTCAGGGTGAATGACTCCACCTTGTTGTCCTCCAACAGTTTGGAATTTTCCGTCAGTACCGCCGTAGTAGCTGCGATCTGGGCATCGATGCTGTCCTTGTCATCTTCCTTTACCGTGTAGAGGGAGAAGGACGGAAGCCAGTATTTAGGGAAATAGGTCGTCATTACCCTCTCAGTGTTTGCATTGTAAGGTGAGATGGTCATTATCCATTCTTGCTCGTAGCGTGCCGGCGGATTGAGGTTCAAGGTCTGGCTGTCTTCAGTAAGGAATGTTTTGTATTTGCCCCCTTTCTGGTGATTCTTCTTCAAGTCTTTGCACAGGCCCTGAAGGCCTATCCATGTCTTTGAGGTGAAAGAGTAAGAGTCCGAGGCATCGCTGATTTTCCATATCCAGCTGTGCCCCATGGTGCAGTCTGACTTGAGAATGGGCCTCGCGAAGTCGTGACGGACATCCTTGTTGACGTCTCTTGTGATCTTAGGGAGAATCCCCGCCTTGTAATCCCACTTCGGCTTGTTGCCGTTGTAGGAGAAGTTCATTTCAAGATCCATCACATTGTGCGTCCAGCTCTTGGACATAGTCAGGCTGCTTGCGAGTTTGATGCTCGGATTTGCGGTGATGGTAAGGGCTCCGTCAAGGGACCATGTCATGTTCTCCGTGTAGGTTGATTCCCCTTTGATGTTGTTAGCTGGAGATACATGCTCTACGGTGGCGTTGCTCTTGCTGAATTCTGCCTGCGCTCCTAGATTCACCATATAGGCCCAGTATGCTCTCGGATCTTTGGCAATATCGCCGAATGCCTCCTTGACTCTGTATTCGTTCCAGTCCTTTTCGGATGTCGGGCCGCAGACGAGCTTGCTGTTCTCGGCACGCAACTCCTGATGAATCAGATAATAATCGGAGCCTTTGCCGTCATTTGCGGCCCAAATCTCGTATGAGATCGTGACCGGTTCGAACTTGTGTCCGGCGTAAGCATTGTAGGAGTAGGATATTTTTTGTGCATTGGTGATTTCATCCAGACTCTGGCTGTCTTCGTTGGGGACAATAGTGGCGAGGATGCTGCTGCCTTTCTCTATGGATATTGTGTTCCCTGAGTCCAGCCATCTGGCCAAGGCGTCGGCGTGAAGCCCGTACAGGTAGGCTGTCGGAACATCTTCGACACGATTTTCAATATAGGATCCGCTCTCGCTTTCATCGTCTCCGCTGATGCTTACTTTCAGCGGTTTAGCCTCATCAAGATCGGTGATAATCTGGTATTCTCCGCCTCTGACTGCGAGAATGTCGCAGAGCACCCCGTCAGTGTCCCCGTCATCGATGAATGCCGGGACGAGCAGGCCGTCCTTGTCCTTGCTGATATTCAGGATGTTGTGTATGGCGGTCTTGCCTTCTGTGCTGATGGCGAGAGGCCCGCTGCCGATGGCGCTCCTTATTGAAGATTGGAGCTTGCGCAGCAGGGCGTCTGTCCCGGTCCGTGTCGGCTCGCAGTATACGAGACTGCCTCCTCTGGCGAGTAGGGCTGCGATGGCATCTGCATCTGCTGTGCTGAGTGTGGATGATGCCTTGTCATGGAGCACCGCGGTCTTGACTGTGGCGTCAAGCTTTTCTGATTTGTCTTCCACGCGGTTCACAAGGGCCTTGGCGCTGCCTGTGTAGGAGTGCGGGAAGATGTAGGCCCTGGACTGTGTCCGCACGCTTAGGGCGTCTTCTGCCGGGTAGTCAGGTTCGTTGATGCTGCCGGAACTGCTGCTCAGGTCCTGCCTGTCGCAGGCACAGAGGGCAAGGGCGCAAAGGGTGGTGAGTGTCAGTCTGCGGATGTGCATGGGGATCAGAATGTGAAGTGTGAGACTTTGTCGTATTCCTTGAGTATGGCCACGTCAAGTGTCCTGCTGCTGAGGTTGTACAGGGAAGACCACTGTGTATGGGATGTTGGTTCGTTGATGTCCACATCGGTGGCGACATCTCCGAGCAGCTGCATGGCCTGCTCCGTGGTCAGCTTGTAGGCATTGAGTTTCAGGGTTTCCCTCATCTTGTCGTAGCGCCATCTGCCGTGGTCGGTGAGACCTCCTTCCGGATGCCTTGCCATGTCGGGGCTGACGTAGAAGTTGGTCACGCAACGCAGTGTGTCGTTGCTGCTGAGGACCTGCATGAGGTTCGGCCTGCCGCTGAAGTCCGGATTGTCGTAGACATATTCCACTATGGCATAGTCCCCGGAGGCATCGGCGATGAAGAAGTGGTAGTTGCCTCCGGCGGGGGAGTCCTGGCAGAGGTTGTAGCCTTTGAGCATCTCTATGGCCTGGTCTACAGTGGAAGCCCTGTCGAGCAGCAGACGCATGGCGACCGTGGTGATTATGTTTCTCTTGCCCGGAGCGTCTTGCACAGTAGGCTCTCCTCCAAGATGGAGTACTCCCACTGCGAGGCCGTCCTCATTGATGCCGTCCATCAGGGCGTAGGGGAAAGCCATCATCACGGAGAGGTCGGAGACCCCGTCGGTGTAGAATCCTTTTTTGAGTCCGAGCCAGTATGAATCGACCATTGAGATGGATTTCTTGCCGCCTTCCGGGGATGTCCTCACAAGTACAGCCGTAATCGGAATTTCCTTGCCGGTAGCGGGGTCCTTGTGGCAGAAGTCGAAGTTGCGTCCCATAAGGAAGGCGCTGCCATCGGGGGTCGGTGCTGCGAAAGCGCTGCAGGCGGCACCGCTGTTGAGCTCGGGTATGGCTTGAGGAACCTTGTCAAACAGCTCTCCGGCCACGAAATTCACTATGCCTTCGGCATCTGTCGGCTGCGCCGCAAGCATCGCATCGAGTTTGTAGTCTTGCGTGTAGTCGAGTTCGTAGAACCTTCCTCCGCCGTTATCAAGATCTTTCATTGACCTTATCATCTCCAGTTTGGAGCGGTCGGTGATGTAAGCTGCCGGATTGGATGTGGTCTCGGCGCTGTTTCGGCATCCTGTCAGGGATGCGGCCGCTGCGAGGGCGGCAATCAGAACAGTCTTCTTCATAAAAGTAATCATTATTCATGCGGCCCGCCTCGTGCGGGGCCACACCAATATGCAAAGTAAGGATAAAAATCGGAATTTTACAACCTTACGGTCTCGTCTGCCCCTTCTGTGACGGCTTCGCGGTGGGAGATGAAGATAATGGTGAGGCCGTGGCGTTTCATGTATTCCCGCAGGTTGGACAGCATTTTCCTTTCTGTCTGAGGGTCTAGCGAGGATGTGGCTTCGTCCAGAAGGAGTATGCTCCCGTGTTGCAGGAGGGCCCTTGCCACGGCTATCCTCTGGCCCTGGCCTTCACTGAGGCCGCTCCCGGATTCGCCGCAGGGGCTGTCCAGGCCTTGAGGAAGGCTGAACACGAAGTCGGCTGCGGCCGTGTGGAGCGCCTCGCGCATGCTTTCTCCAGTGGCACGGGGGTCGGCGAGCAGAAGGTTGCTGCGTATCGTGCCGCTCATCAGGCTGTTGCCCTGGGGGACGTAGCGGAAATTGCCTCGCGCACTCTTGCCCGCCGGGGCTGAAGAGAGGGAATCGTATATTGTGACCGCGCCGCTTTCCGGCTTGAGCAGCCCGAGGATGAGTTTTACCAGAGTGCTCTTTCCGGCCCCTGTCGGACCAGCTATGGCGGTGAGGGTGCCGGGGCGGAAGTCATGGGAGAACGAGCTCAGTACCACGTGCCCGGAACTGTCCTGATAAGAGAAACTTACATTGTCAAAACGGACGCCTGCCGCCTCGACGGAAGTCCATCCCGGGCCGTCCTGCTCTGGAGGCAGGTTGCCGAGCTCCATGAGCCGCTCTATCGAGGTCAGGGCGTGGATGAATGCCGGCAGCTCCCTTGCCAGATCGGCCACAGGGCGCTGTACCTGTCCCACGAGCTGCAGGAAGGCTGTCATCATGCCGAAACTGACTGCGCCGCTCTTGATCCCGAGTATGCCCCAGATGAAGGCCGCCGCATAGCCGCCCATGAACCCGAGGGACATCAGACCGCGGGCCAGGGCATTGTAGTTGAGCCTTTCGGCGGTCTTGGTCTTGAGACGGGACTGGAGTTTGTCGAGGGTCGAGAGCACCCGGGCGGTGCCGGTGAGTGTGAGGGCAAGGATACGGTTGTGCAGGTTCTCCTGGATGAGCTGCTGGATGTCGGAGTCGAGGCTCCGGATATCGGAGGTCAGGGCCCTGAGTTTCAAGAAGAACAGTTTCGAGCCGCCTATGGCGGCAAACATCAGTATGAGCAGTACCCAGAGCAGGCCCGGTGCCATCAGAAGCAGGTAGACGGAGGCCGCTATCAGCTGGAACAAGGTGACCACCGCCCCGGGGATGTGGGAGCAGAGCAGTTCGGAAATTATCCTGATGTCTTCTTCAAGACGGTTGACCGCGTCTCCGCTGCCGAATTTCTCGCGCCCCGTCCATTCGCTGGAGAGCACCCTTCCGAAGAAGTCCTGACGCAGGGAGTTCTGAGTCTGGAGGATGCCGTATTTTTCGCAGTATGAATATGCTGTGTTCGTCGCGAGCTGGACCGCCATGATGATGGCCATGAGGGCTATACGTCCGGACAGCGGAGCTGGCAAGGCGCCGGTGGCCACGTCCACAAGCTCTTTGCAGACCCAGACGAACGACAGGGATGCGGCAATGCGCACAAGCCCCAGCAGGATGCAGGCGACGGCCCATTTCCTGGCCGGGCCGGACATCCCGTGAAGTCCTTTGAGGCAGCTGCGCAGGCTACGCATCACTTCTCAAGCAGTCCCGCCTCGTCCCATTTGTCCACGAGCGCGGCCGCGTCGGCGGATGCTGTCTTCTCGTCCACGTCGTATTGAGCAAGCAGCAGGTCGCGGACGTCGTCTGTGCTGAACTCCTTGCCTTGGAGGGCCTTCCAGAGGTAGGCTGCCGTGGCGTTGAGCGAAACTATCTTGTTGAAGTCGATCTGGGCCAGACCCTCGCCGACCACCATGTAAGTGTCTCCGATGGAGCGGAGCACGAATCCTTCCTTGATTTTCATTGTATTGTTGTATGTTGTCTTTTGTTTGCCGCCGCCTGCGCTAGCGGTGTCCAAATTTTTCTGTAAAATGCGAGCAGCCAGCGCCTTATGGGCAGGAGGTTGCGCCACAGCCTGCCGTTGCCGGGGATGACTTCACGGCGGCCGTCCCGTATGATGCGGGTCACCTTGCCGAGTACGTCTTCTTTTTTGAAATGTTCGGTGCCGCGCAGGTTGCCGTCTCCCATCATGGTGAAAGTTTCCCCGTCGCGGGAGATGATCCGGTGCATCACGTACCTGTCGGGGAGTTTTACGAGCACGATGTCTCCGACCTGCGGATCTTCGCATCTGTGCAGGGCCACGCTGTCCCTGCCGTCCCGGATGAAGGGGAGCATGCTGTTGCCTTTGGCCTTGAGGATGACTTCACGGCCTTCTTTGAGGAACTCTTCAGCCCGGGCGAGCAGGATGTCGTTTGGAAGTTGCAGCTGAGTCATTTTCCGGAGACTGTCGTATGGCACAGCTGTGCTGCCTCTGCGTCCGGTCGGCAGTCCAGCAGGTACATGGGCACTGTGGTGACGAGTTTCTGCAGGGTGGCGTGTATGCCGTCGGCCGTGCCTTTGATCTCCCGGAACGCAGAGCATGAGGAGAACAGGGAAGCGTAGGCTTCGATGGTGGAGAGGCGGTGTATCCTGTTCCCCGGGCATTGGCGTATGCGGACTATGGCTGAGAGCGGTGCGCTTTCCGCTTTGTAGCATGGGGTCTTGCCGCTCCACGGGCTGCCGTAGATCCGGGCCTGGCCGTCTTTGATGCGGATGACCGGGTTGTCATCGTTGAGCAGGGTGCTGCCCGGGATGTTCTCCCTCCAGAGGCGGCTGTGGGTGCTCTTGCCTGTGCCGCTCTTGCCGAGAAAGGCGTACCCGGAACCATCGCATACGGTGACGGATGAATGGATCTCCAATGTGTCGAGAGGGGCTGAAGCAATGGCGAACATCAGCATAAGGGCGTTGTCAACGGCGAACCGCAGGGCTCTCCCGGTGGAGGAAAGGAGTTTGAGTCTGGCGCTGCGGAAGTCTTCACTTGCGATGAGCGTGCCGATTGTCGGGATGTCCGCATCGGGGGCCATCTGGATGAGCCAGCCTTTGTCGAAGCGGCTGAAGGCGAGTCCGGGGTAGCCTTTTTCCTTTACTTCGTATACGGGTGTGGCTTCGGGGGCTTGCAGGTCTTCCACGATTTCGAGGGAGCAGAGGGGGGCGGCATTGCTGTTTATGGTCAACTCAAAAGGGGTGTAGTTGGGGCATGTATCCCAGAGCACCGAGCTGTCAGGAGCCGTGATTTCTATGAGATGATCCGCTATTGTATATTGTCTTGTCATTTTTTCTTGTCTCTGCGTTTTTTTGGTCTCTTGCTATTCGCCGCGCAGGGCTGCCCTCGTGCCGGTGGTGAAATATTTCCAGAAGAACTTCACGGAGTCAAGGGGGAAGATGCCGGCGTGCCGGAGGAAGTCCTTGGAATTGAGGAAGAACGATTCCACTTTCCGGATAAGATACGGGTCGCCGCTGCGGTCGCGACGGCGGCGTTTCTTGCCGAAATTGCCGACTTCTTCCATGAATTTCCAGAGCTTGGCGGCCTTGACTTCTGCGTGGCTGTTGTAGAACGGGGCTTCCTGCTCCGGGAGTCCGAGATAGTGGACAAGGAAAGTTGCGAATGCCTGCCATTCGCTCATGATTCCCATCTGCTTGAGCCTTGATTCGAGAAGGTTGAGGTCGATTTGGGCGCGGTGGGTGTGGAGAACTCTTGCCCAATCGCATAATTGCCTGAGTCCCAGACCTCCGCAGTAGAAGTGCTGGAGGAGGTGGACGAAGATGAAGAGGGCGTCGAAATCGATGGAGGTGATGCGGACAGTAGTGCCGTTTATTTCAAGGGTCCGGCAGCCGTCTGGAGAAAAGAGTTCGGCTTGGGCCGAGTCGAGGATGTCGTTGATCCTGCCCCCGAGGCTAGTGTGGACGGTGCCGTGAAGTTCGACTTCGATGTCACCGATCATGGCTCCGAAGTGAAGTTTGTCAGCGCTTTCGGCATCTGTCGAGTCAGCCGTGGCGGAGAGGACGGCCTTTGCGGCTTCATAGTCCTCAGGCCTCACTATGAGGTCGATGTCCCCGGGCATCCTGCCCTCGGGTTTGCGGTAGCATTGCGCCACGGCCTGACCTTTGACCAATACGGTCGGTACGTTGGCTTTGTCGAAAAGGGGTATAATCTTGGCTATTAGAGCGTTGACTGCGGCGTTGCGCTTTTCTACAGCGACGAGGCTGGACATCAGTCTTAGGGACACTGCTCCTGGGACATATCCTGCCGGGCAGGCTGCGGCTCCATCGGTGATAAGGCCCGTGACGGTCTGTTCGGTCGCCAGACGGAAGACGTGCTTCCAAGTGTCGATGTCGGGGCTATGTCCCTGGCTGCCTGCTTTGTCTTTGGCTGCCGGGGTGCCGGTGGCAGAGGGCATTGGCAATTCCGGTTCCGTTCCCCAGAGGCCGCTCCGGAGCAAGGCGAAGAATAGTGAGGTCGCTGTGTCCATATATGATGCAAATATATGATTTATTCCCGGACTTCGCAGCTTTTTGGGGCGCGGAAAACAGCGGAGTGTGCTATTCTTGACTGTCTGAGGTGCTGGCTTCTTCCGCCCGCAGATAGCCTTCAATGGCATGGAGCGGAAGATTTTCCATCCAACCATGGTCAATGTAGTTCAGCATGGATACGCGGAGGCCTTTCAGATTCGGATGCCCGTCTATATAGGTTTTGAGAGACTTGGATTTGACGTTCTCCTCTGCCTTGGCCTCAATGGGGATAACTCGCTTTTCTGTTTGGACAGCAAAGTCAATCTCGCATTCTGAGTCATTGGACGAATGGTAGAATGTTGGAATTTGGATGTGTGCAAGCTGCTCGTTGACGTAACACTCCGTAAAAGCGCCTTTGAACTCCTTGAAGATGTTGTCACCTATCAGCATCTGAGAGGCTGGTACATCAGTCATTGCCCCCAGAAGGCCTACATCAAGCGGAAATATTTTGAAGATGTCGAAATCTTCGTAGAACTTCAGTGGATACTCAATCTTGCTGACACGATGAACCTTGTAAATCAAGCCGGCATCTTTGAGCCAAGTGATGGCCATTTCGAAATCTTGTAACTACTCAAGTGCCTACTTGACGTGCGCCGTCAAGGACAAGCGGCTTGTGATCTTTACGGGACTGCCACTCAAGCAGTTTTGCATATATTTCTCTTTGCATACTACGATAATTATGACGAATATGTCATCAGATATAACATAAATTCTGACGAATATCAATGACAAATATACATAAATTCGGACGAAAAGAACCGAGTATTGTACCGGATGCGAAAAGTAACTGTCGTGTACCGGACATCTTGATGCGCATTGGGTCTGGGTGCGTCGAGGTGATGATTACAGGTGGGAGCGCTTTTGGGTATTTTCGCTCCCACCTGAATCGGTCACCATGCTATGGATGCGTTCTGTGACCCTTGCCCATGTCAGGTGTGAGCCTTTTTGGCGGAATCGGCTCCTACCTGCGTGGGGTACGGCTATACAGATGCCACGGGCTATCTGATAGATGTTACGGCTATCTGAAGATCTTCTGCGCGAAACTGTGCAGAGACTTGCGCCATGGTTGCCACTCGTGGTCTCCCGGGAAGGATTCAAATATGACCTCGACTCCGGCTTTGCGCATGCTCTCGACCGCTCTGGTTGTCGGGCCGATGCGCGGGTCCTGCTCGCCGCAGCTGATGTAGAATATCTTGTGCGAGGCGTTGAATTTCCCCGTGGCGCTGAGCATACCGGGTATTTCTTTCTCGAAGTCCATATCGCCACCGCCTGCGATGCCGCCGAAGATTCCGGAAGAGAAGAGACCGACATTGCTGAATACCTCTGGGGTGCGGAGTCCTATGTAGAATGACTGGCCGCCGCCCATGGATAGACCGCACATGGCACGGTTGCCGGCTCCTGTCTTGGCGCGGAAGTTCTTCTCGATGAAAGGAATGATGCAGTCCACCAGTTCATCCCGGAAGTTCTGCATGCCTTCCCAACTGTAGCTGCCACGTGCACCGGGGATGTTGCTGTTGGCTGATACGACTATCATCGGCACCGCCTTCCCCGCGGCGATGAGGTTGTCCATGATGTTTGCGGTCAGACCCTGCTGCATCCAGCCACGATGGTCTTCACCGCCTCCGTGCTGGATGTAGAGCACAGGATATTTGCCCTTGCCTTTCTCGTAGCCGGCAGGTGTGTAGATCTGGAGCGGTCTCCAGCTTCCCGTGACGGAGGAGAAGTAGTTGACGAGGCGCACCTGGCCGTGCGGGACGTCCTGCACTTTCATGTAGTCCGTGTTTTCTTCAGGGATGTCCACAGCGCTTGCCATGGTCCCGCAGCCGTAGAAAGTTTCGCTCAGAGGATCGGAGAACCTGGCCCCGTCGGCTTCGAGGAAGTAGTAGTGGAAGCCGGGTGCGAGAGGGGCTGAGGTTGCTCTCCAGATGCCGTCGGCACCTTGCTTCATCGGGTATTTTACATTGCAGATGTCAGCTGTCACGTGGGTTGCTCCGTCTGCACGGATCTCGAAAGAGACGCTCCCGTCGGGGTTGATGCTGCGGCGCGGGGCTGCCGGTCTCTTGGCGGCTTTGGCTTCACGGGCTGTATTGAGAAACTCCACCATAGTGCGGAGGTTCTGCTCGCTGTACATGTTGAACCCGTGTCCTCCTTCTTCTACTAAAATGAGATCGGTCTTGACTCCGGCTTTGTCGAGGGATTCATAGAATCCTGTACTTTGGCAGCTAGGAACCACGTTGTCTTTGATTCCGTGGAAGATGATGATTGGAGGGTCGTTGCTGTCGATGTATGATGGTGCACTGAGTTTTTTGAAGACATCGATGTTCTCCGGCGTATATTTTACGCCTGTGACGGCCTCTTCCGGGGCTGTTGCGCCCGGGTCTCTTGCTCCGGCGCAGTCCATATTGGTGAGGTCAACAGGTCCTGACCAGTCGCATGCGGCATCTACGCTGCTGCTCAGCTGCAGGTAGTTGCCTATACTGCCTTCGAGGCCGGCGACTCCTCCGGAAGTGGCTGCAAGTGAAGCGAGGTGTCCGCCGGACGAGAAGCCGGAAGTGGCGATGAACGAGGTGTCGAAGTTGTATCTGGCGGCATTGCCACGGACGAATCGTATCACAGCCTTGATGTCCTCAATCTGGGCGGGGAACTTGGCATCGGCGCTTGAGCGATGGTTGGGGGTCACTACGGCATAGCCTGCATCGAGCAGGGCTTGGCAGATGGTGCCGAGGTCGGCCATGCCCTTGGAGTTGTTGCTGTACCATGCGCTGCCGTAGATGTGGATGACTACCGGGTAATTTGCTCTCTTCTCCTTGGGGAGGTAGATGTCGAGCCGGTGATAGAGTTCTCCGTCTCCGGCGTAGTCGATGTCGGCGTACTTCTGTGAATACTCCATCTTGACTTCCGGCATCTGGAATCCTCCGAATCCTCCTGCCGGTGCCCCTTGAGGCTGCGCGTGGAGGTTGAGCGCAGCGAGGAGCAGAAATAATGTGGCACTTGTTCTTTTCATGATGCGGCAAATATAGTATATGTCCGGTGTCGGCGTGTTGGCTGCCGGATGATCTGATACTTGAATAAAACTAATTGAAACACCTTCAGGGCTGTCGGGGGGGGATTCTCTGGACGGGCCATGGAATTCCGTACGGGAGAGGCTGGGTTTGCCGTACGGAATGGCTCTGTGCGCTGGCTGAGCTGATGGCACAGCACGCTAAGCTTCCACGAAGCTGTCGGCCACTTCGTTGGCGTGGGCGAGGGCCGGGAAGATGTTGGGGAAGATGTTGCCTTCGCCGATGAGTTCGTCCACCCCGAATTTGCGCAGCGTGCCGAGCACCCGCTCGTTGACACCGGACAGGATGACTTCCACTCCGCGCTTGTGGGCCATGTCGATGATGTTTTTGAGGTTCTTGACCCCTGTGGAGTCGATGAACGGCACTTTACGCATGCGGATGATGCGCACGCGGGTGTCCTTGTTGCGCCGCTCGAACTCCTCGGAACGGCTTGCCAGACCGAAGAAGTACGGACCGTTGATCTCATAGACTTCCACGCCCTTGTGGATGTCGAGCATCTCCACGTCGTCCTTGGCTGCCATGTCGTCGTCATCTGTGGCGGCGAGCCTGTCCTGGTCGAGCACCTCTATGCTGGAGGTCTGCATCATGCGGCGCACGAACATGGCTATGGCCAGCACCACTCCGACTTCGATGCCCACGGTGAGATCCACGATCACGGTGAGGAAGAACGTGATGAGCAGCACCGCCACGTCCGGGGCGTCACCCTTGAGAAGGTAGCGGAAACTGCGCCACTCGCTCATGTTGAACGCCACCACCACCAATATGGCTGCAAGGCAGGAGAGCGGGATGTACACGGCATACGGCATCAGGAAAAGGTAGATGAGCAGCAGGACGGCAGCATGGATGATGCCTGCCACTGAGGTGCGCGCACCGTTGTTGATGCTGGCCATGGTCCTGGCGAGCGCGCCGGTGGCCGGGATGCCTCCGAACAGAGGGGTGACGATGTTGGCGATGCCCTGGCCGATCAGTTCGGTGTTGGAGTCATGCTGCTTGCCGGTCACGCCGTCCGCGACCATTGCTGCCAGGAGGGACTCTATGGCGCAGAGCACGGCTATGGTGAATGCTGGGGAAACGAGGCTCTTGATGGTCTGGAAATCCATTGCCGGGGCCACGGGTTTGGGCATTGGAAGCCCTTCAGCCAGTTCGGGAAACTTGGACCCTATCGTGGCGAATTCAATCCCGGTGAAACGGCTCAGCAGGACAGAGGCCGCCGTGCCGATGATGAGTGCGATGAGCGAGCCCGGAATCTTGTGGAACCCCCACTTGTTCCAGAAGATGATGACCAGCAGACATCCCACGCTCAAAGCTGTCTCGGTGGGGGAAATATGGGAGATGTTCTGGAAATAGCAGATCCACTCCGGGATGAATCCGGACGGTACGGAGACGTCTCCGAGGCCGAAGAAATCCTTCATCTGTGTGGAGAAGATGGTGAGGGCGATGCCGCTTGTGAATCCGACCACGATGGGGTAGGGGATGAACTTGAACACAGCCCCCATCTTGCACAGGCCCATTGCCACGAGGATGACACCAGCCATTATCGTGGCAATGGTGAGTCCCTGGATGCCGTATTGGGCGACGATGCCCGAGACGATGACAATGAATGCACCGGTAGGACCGCCGATGAGGAAGCGGGACCCTCCGAAGACAGAGATCAGGAAACCGGCGACAATCGCGGTGATGAGTCCCTGCTGTGGGGACACTCCGCTGGCGATGCCGAATGCGATTGCGAGCGGCAGGGCGATGATTCCTACTACGACACCTGCGATGAGGTCGGAGACGAAGCGCTCACGACTGTACCGCCCCTTCTTGAAGAGGTGGAAAAACTTAGGGCTGAACACCATATTATAAATACACTACTTTTTGCGCCTTTTCGGCGTTTTTCACGTCTTGCGAAACGGGCCGCAAAGATAGTGTCTTGCCATCGGAAATCAAAATTCCGCGCACTGGGTTTGCGCTGGGTTCGTGCTGGGTTTGCGCTGGGTTTGCATTGGGTTCGTGTTTGGTCCGTGCCAGGTTCGTGTTGGCGCTTGGTTCATCCTGTTTCGTGCTGGGTTTAGTTGGGTTCATCCTGTTTCGTGCTGGGCTCGCGTTTGGTTTAGTAATCGGCAACTTATTTTTTTCGCTTCCTTTTCCCTCGCGCTTCTGCCCCGCAGCCTCGCCGCCGGCAGAATCCTTCTTGAAGTTCTTCATTGATCGTTATGAGTTTTTACGCCGCAATAATAACGCATTTCCGGCTTCCGGACAATAAAGAAACTTCAAAAGCGATAAGAAACAGAAAAATCTGCGCCGGGCGTGAAAAGTTGTCTAGTGTCCACAGCACCGATTCACTATGGCGTCCGGAAAAGGTTATAGAGAAAGATTGCAGAAACGCTATAACATTGCGCGGAAATTGCTTTCTAGCGGCATATTGGTGTTTAGGTTAGAGCGCCGGAGCCTCAAAACTCTATAACCTCGGGGCGATTCTCCGTCCGGTACAGAAAAGGGGCCTTCTGTTGTACGCGAGCCGCTTGCGGATACATGCGGTACAGAAAAACGGCCTCTTTCTGTACGGCAGGCACTCGCGAGACTGTTCCGTACAGAAAACGGCACTGTGGTGTACGCCAGGCACTTGCAAGACCGTCCGGTGCAGAAGAAGGGTGTGCTGTACGGGAGACCTGCTTGATGATCGGAGGGGGAGATTTTGAAGTCGGAAAGAGAGTGGAGCAGGGGTCTGGTGCAGTCTAGGAGGTAGGGGTAAAAATCGCGAAAAACACCCATACCTTTGCCGGTGAGATGCCGCAGAAAGCCGTGCAGTGGCAGTGTCCCCGCAAGGTAGGGGAAGAAATTGCCATAGATACCCCAACCTTTGACGAGGGGATACCGTAGAACGTTGTACACGGGCGATGCCTCCAGAAGGTAGGGGGAAAAACAGACAAAAATGCCCCAACCTTTGCTGACGGGGTGTCGCAGAGCACTGCAGAATGGCGGTGAGTCCATGTGGAAAAGGGGCGTTGGCTGACGGTGCAGAGGCAGAGGTGGCTGGGGCTCAACACAAAAGCCTCGCCTCTGACACCAACCGTCCCTTGCGCGCAGCGCTCCGTCCCGCGAGTAGATCTTGTCTCGCGCGAATGCTCAGACTCAGACATTGACCTGCCTTCCCCGTGCGCACGACGATAATCCCGTGCGTGAAAAGGCCTCCGGTGCGCACGGGACAGGGGGAAATTCAGCGCGGTGCGCACGAAGGGGTCTGGTGCGCACAACACTGGCCGCGTGCGCACGGGGCGTAGGCTAAATATGGTTTACGGGGCGGAGGCGGACCATGGTTCACAGGGACGAAAAAATCCCACCTCTATTCTCCCAAAAACCGCCTCAAAACCGTCAAATACCTAAAACAGTCCATCCTGAAAAAAGCAGACACCGGCACCACATATTAATAATATTAGCTTTGACAACACATAACATAAAACAACCAATGACCAACAAACGAAAAATAATCAGTATCCTCCTGCTGCTCTCGTCAGCCGCCGCGCTGAATGCACAGAGCCAGGTGAAAGTCGAGGAGACCACAGAGACCATCCCGACCTATCTCGTGGGCAATCCTGATTTGTACCCGTACTTCTTCAACGGAAGGACATATCAAGGTGCCGCAGGTCATGTCTACCCCTACCCGATGTACGACAACCTCACCGACGAGCGTGTAGACAGGGATTACAAATACCTCACCCTCGAGAATGAGTACACCAAGATAGGCGTACTTCCCGAAATCGGTGGCAGAATCTTCCAGGCCGAGGACAAGCAGACCGGCTACAACTTCTTCTATCGCCAGCACGTGATCCGCCCGGCTCTCATCGGCATGATCGGCTCCTGGATCTCAGGCGGCGTGGAGTGGAACATCCCTCATCACCATCGCGCATCATCTACCCTCAACGCGGGTTATGAGATCACAGAAAACGAGGATGGCAGCAAGACCATCTGGATCGGCGAGACCGAACTCCGCCAGAGGCTCAAGTGGACCATCGGGCTGACCATGTTCCCCGGCAAATCTTACGTCGAGGCCACTTTCAAGATGCAGAACCGCACCCCTCTGATGCAGAGCTTTCTCTATTGGGCCAACGTCTCCGTGCACTGCGATGAGAACTATCAAGTGCAGTTCCCTCCACAGACCATATATGGTACAACCCACAGCAAGGTGCAGTACACCGACTGGCCGCATACACGGATTTGGGGCAACTCCGAGACAGATGACAACAGCTGGTGGAAGAACTTCAGATATGCCAACTCCACTTTCGCAGTCAACTACTCTCAGGACTATCTCGTCGGCTACGACTTCGGCAAAAACGCCGGCACAGCCCACTGGGCCAACCACCACCTCGTCCCGGGCAAGAAATTTTATCTGTGGGGCACGGAGAGTGTATGGAACGAGATGCTTACCGAAGAGGACGGAGCATACCTCGAACTCATGGTTGGAGGATACTCCGACAACCAGCCTGACTACAGCTGGATAGGCCCCAATGAAGTGAGGGTGACGAAGCAGTACTGGTATCCGATCAAGGGCATAGGCGGAGCCAAGAACGTCACCCTCGAAGGGGCCGTCAACATCGAGCGCACTTCCCCTGAGAGCTTCGCGGTCGGATTCAACTCCACGGCCCTTTACAAAAACGCGAAGGTCATCATCAAGGCGGCCGGCAAGACTCTCTCGGAAGAGACCGTCACCATAGATCCGGACACTCCTTACATCAAGAACGTCAAGGTTCCTTCAAGCCTCAAGGACAGCGAGTTCTTCGCCGGCCTGTATGACAGCGACGGCGTGGAACTGGTCAGCTGGTCCCCTCAGGAGAAGGAAGAGTACACACGCCCTCATCCAGCGGACCGCCCGAAAAATCCGTCGGAATACAGTTCTGTGGAGGAATTGCTCCTTGCAGGACAGAGGCTTGAGGAGTTCCACAACGGTCGTCTCGACCCTCTCCCATACTACGAGGAAGCACTGCGCCGCGACTCCCTCGACTCCCGCGTAAATGTCAACCTCGGCATCTACTATGCGAAACGCGCCGAATGGACCGTGGCTGAGAAATACCTCAACCGCGCCTACAAGAGACTCACCGGCCTGCACTATATGCCGGAGATCGACAAGACAGGAGTAATCTACCACACCAACCCTAAGGACGGGGAGATGTTCTACTACTCCGGAGTCGTGGCACGGGCCCTCGGCAAGACCTCAGAGGCCGAAAGCTACTTCTGGAAATCCACCTGGTATCCTGGATTCCAGTCAGCATCCTACCTTTATATAGCAGAGATGTATTGGAAGCAGGGCAAGGTTAAGGACGCCCTCGAAGCCATTGACGAATCCATCGCCCTGAGCGGCAAGAGCACCCAGAGCAAATTCGTCAAGGCCCACTTCCTCAGCGCCATGGGCAAGAAGGCCGAAGCTTTGGCATTGCTTGATGAGAACATCGCCTCCGACCCTGTGGACTTCCTCAGCATCATCGAGAAAGCCAGGATCCAGGGGGACAAGGCCGCTGCAAGCCGTGCCATCGCCCACATGGGCATCCCTCTTCAGGAAGTGCTCGAGGCGACCACTTTCTACAACTCCATCGGCGCATGGAAGGATGCGGTTGACTTCCTCGATTTCGCCATGGCAAACGGCACGCCGTACTCATCCACCCCTATGCAGCAGAATGCTGTGGAGCCGTTTACGGTGTCACCTCTTCTCAATTACATGGCCGGATGGTACAGCTCGCAGGCGGGCGATGAGGCAAAAGCCCTCGACTACTACGGCAAGGCTGCCGCCATGTCTCCGGACTACTGCTTCCCGTTCCGCACCGAGGAACTTGAGATGCTCCAGGACGTGGTCAAGAAGAACCCTACCGACTGGAAGGCATATTACTATCTCGGCAACCTGCTCTACTACTACGACCGCAAGGACGAGGCCATCGCCGCCTGGCAGTCATCCGCAGAGCTCAACAGCAGCTACGGCATGGTATTCCGTAACCTCGGCCATTCAGCCGACAAGTACCTCAAGGACAAGGCGCTCGCGGCCGACTACTATGCCATGGCCATCAAGGCCGATAGCTCCGACCCTATCTTCTTCCAGGAGCTCGAGGATGTGGAATCTGCGCTCAAAGTGTCTTCAGAGAAGAGGCTCGCCCGCATGGAGAAGTACCGCAAGACCATCGAGAAGTCTGATGATGCAACTTCACGCTATGTTCACCTCCTGACCGAAAACGGCAAATACCGCAAGGCTCTGGACATCCTTGAGACCAGACACTTCCGCGTATGGGAGGGAGGCTCCACCGTTTACACCCAGTTCGTGGATGCCAATCTCCTCTATGGCCTCTCGCAGCTCTCACGCCACCGCAACCGCAAGGCCCTCGAAAGCTTCCTCGCGGCCGGCACCTTCCCGCGCAATCTTGAGACCAACGAACTCTCGACAGGACCTCTCGTAGCCAAGGTCGCCTATCATCAGGGACTCGCATACAAGGCGCTCGGAGAAAGCGATAAAGCCCGTGAAGCCTTCGAGAAGTGCATACTGACGACAGGGTCAGGGAGAGGCGACTACGCAGATGAAAGCATGTATTTCGTGGCGATGTCCCAGAAGGAACTCGGACAGAACTCTGAAGCCGAAGCTACGATAACAAAGATACAGAACTACGTGGACAAGCAGAAAGAAGCGACTACTACTGTCGTTGACATCTATTCCAAATTCGGCGAGGACGGTTCAAGCGACACCATCAAGGCCCGCAACCTCTATCTGCAGGGACTTGCCGATATCGTAAAGGGAGACACCGCGTCCGCCCACAGGCTCTTCACGGAATCTCTGGAAATTGATCCATCGAACATCTGGGCGAAATATTTCAATAGCGCCACCAGATAACACCAATTTGTGCAGCATCGGTAATGGCGGAGGACAACTCCGCCATTGCTGAAATGCAGCAGAACTCACATCAATTTCAGCACATCTTCTTCCTTGAGCCCAGAGTATTTTGCCACAGTCTCCGTCGGGACACCGTCCTCTAGCATTCGCCGGGCAATGGTGGCGGCGGCTTCGCTCATTCCTTCAGCTTTCCCTTCCGCCTTTCCTTTGGCTTCGCCTTCAGCCCGGCCCTTGTTCAAAGCGTAGTCGTAGCGCAGCGCCAAATCAAGTTCTGTGATCATATCTTTCTCGTATAAAATCCTCTTGTCGGCGGAGAAGCCAGCTATCTCGCAGGCATCGGTGACACCCTCTGCCAAACCGCTGTGACTTAGCTCCTCCGGCAGCTCTTCCATCTCTCCGCTGTGGCGAAACAGCCAGAACAGCGCGTCCCTGTCGTCCCTGCATTCGGCGGCGCTCTTGTTGAACCTCTCCAATTCTGCATCTGGGTTGGGGAGATTGTCGGTCCTTTTCAACTTTCAGTCCTCAGAGATCAGGACTTAGTACTCTGTGCCAGTTCTCGCACTTCGTCCTCCGACAGGCCTGAGCACTCTACGATGACATCCAGCGGAAGTCCAGCCTCCAGCATC
>DJQV01000022.1:0-35260 GCA_002438805.1 Bacteroidales bacterium UBA6377 | reverse complement strand
ATGGCGGATTTTTCTCTTGCTTCTCCGATGGCTTCGCCTTCCGCGAGACCTTCCGCCTTTCCTTTGGCTTCGCCTTCAGCCCGGCCCTTGTCCAAAGCGTAGTCGTAGCGCAGCGCCAAATCAAGTTCTGTAATCATATCTTTCTCGTATAATATCCTCTTGTCGGCGGAGAAGCCAGCTATCTCGCAGGCATCGGTGACGCCCTCTGCCAAACTGCTGTGACTCAGTTCCTCCGGCAGCTCTTCCATCACCCCGCTGTGCCGGAAAAGCCAGAACAGCGCATCCCGGTCGTCCACGCACTCGGCGGCACTCTTTGTGAACCTCTCCAGCTCCGCAAATATACACAAAATAGTGTCAGGCGCAAGTTCTCCAGTACGGCTCTCGATGAAGCGGTAGCAGGAGACTATGTTGTCGGAGTCCCACAGGGCCTCGTCCTCGTGCGGCAGGGAGTAGTTGAGTATGCCCACGATGTAGACCGCCTTCAGGTCATCCTTGTATGTCTCTCTGCTCAAAAGTCCCATGTGGTAGACCCCGGCACCGTAGTAGACGCATCTCTCGAAGAAGGCGTTCTCGGGCCTGCGCTGCATCTCCACGATGAAAGTCCTGCTGTCCTCTCCCCGGCAGACGAGATCCATCCTTGTGGACTTGCCGTCGAGGAAGTCAGGCCCGGTCTCGCGGTCGAGGTATTCGACGATGTCTTTGACTCTGGCCTCCGGCGGCAGGAGGACGTTGAGCAGGCCGATGAGCAGGGCCTTGTTGCTCCTGTCGGCGAACACCGCCTTGAATCCGGCGTCAAGCGTCAGGTCCACATACCGTCCCGGGACTACGGTGGACTTGACGGCGGTTCTCCTCCTTCCGCCGGCATTCGCGCGTCTGTCTCCGCCCCTGTTCCGGCCCACGTTCCAGCCGCCGCTTGCGCTGCCTCTCATGTCTCCGCTTCCGGCCTCGGTTCCGTTTCCGCTTCCTTTTCCCTCGCACTTCTGCCCCACGGCCTTGCCACCGGCAGAATCGTTCTTGAAGTTCTTCATTTTTTTTGTCTAAATTGTTACGCCCGCAATGATAGTGCTTTCCCAGCTGACGCGCAATAAAGAAACTTCAAAAGACGAAAGAAACAGAAAAATCTGCGCCGGGCGTGAAAAGTTGTCTAGTGTCCACAGCACCGATTCACTATGGCGTCCGGAAAAGGTTATAGAGAAAGATTGCAGAAACGCTATAACCTGCGCGGAAATTGCTTTCTAGCGGCATATTGGTGTTTAGGTTAGAGCGCCGGAGCCTCAAAACTCTATAACCTTGAGGCGATTCTCCGTCCGGTACAGAAAAGAGTCCTCTCCTGTACGCGAGCCGCTTGCGGATACATGCGATACAGAAAAAGGCGCTGTGGTGTACGGCAGGCCTGCTTGATGGTCGGAGGGTGAACTTTTGAAGGCGGAAAGAGAGTGGAGCAGGGGTCTGGTGCAGTCCAGGAGGTAGGGGTAAAAACAGACAAAAACGCCCCAACCTTTGCTGACGCGGTGTCGCAGAGCGCTGCAGAATGGCGGTGAGTCCATGTGGGAAATGGGCGTTGGCTGGCGGCGCAGAGGCTGGAGGTGACAGGGGCGAGGTTTTTGTGTTGAGCCCCTGCCACCTCCGCCCCGTGCGCATAGAACCATCGTAATCGCGGAGTCGCTTACCTGGCAGGGTCGAAAAATCCCACCTCTATTCTCCCAAAAACCGCCTCAAAACCGTCAAATACCTGAAACAGTCCATTCTGAAACAAGAGACCATTTGCGCCGCAACTGAGAAGTATTAGTTTTGCGACACTTTAATTAACCACTTTATCAACAAAACTAAAAACCATCAACAAGATGAAGAATCAGATCAGAATGTTGTTTGCTGCTGTGCTGATGACGTCGCTTTGTGCTGGACCCGCTTATGCGGAAAGCACGGCTTACGCTCTGATGCAACAGAACTCACACGCCGTCAAAGGCGTGGTAAAAGATGCTGTAGGACCTATGGCAGGTGTCAATGTCCTAATCAAGGGCACCACCACAGGTATGATGACCAACCAGGACGGTTCTTTCAACCTTCCGGATGTCCCTGTAGGGGCCACCCTTGAATTCTCTTTCATGGGCTACCAGACCGTGGAGGTCAAAGTTGGCTCTAGCGAGACTGTCAACGTCACTCTCAAGGAAGATCAGAACCTGCTCGAAGAGCTCGTGGTCATCGGCTATGGTACTGTAAAGAAGAGCGATGTGACCGGTTCCGTCGCATCGGTAGGCGGAGAAGCCATCGAGAAACTTTCTTCCGGTGATGCTATTGAAGCGCTGCAGGGACGTGCCGCAGGTGTGCAGATTGTGACTGCGGGCGGTTCACCTGATGCCGTGGCAGAGATTAAAATCCGCGGTACAGGTTCGCCTAACGGATCGGATCCTCTTTTCGTTGTCGACGGTTTCCCTATGACCGACATCAACTATCTGAGCCCTAATGACATCGCATCAATAGAGATCCTAAAGGACGCCTCCGCTTGCGCCATCTACGGATCACGAGGAGCCAACGGAGTCGTGATGGTGACCACAAAGCAAGCGGAGAAGGGTGCCACCAAGACTGACATCAAAATCGAATATGGTATACAGATGACCCCTCGCAAGCCGGAAATGCTCTCCGGGCCTCAGTATGCCGAGATGACCAACAAAGCCTTGGCCAACACCGGACGCGACCCGAAGTACACCAATCCGGGAGCAACCCAGACAACAGACTGGTTCAATGAGACCATGCGCACCGGTAAGTACCAGAACTACTCCATAAGGCTCTCCGCCGGCACTGAAAAGACAAAGACCATGTTCAGCGCAGGCTACTTCAGCCGTCAGGGAACAGTGAAGTCTACCAACTTCGACCGCTTCACTCTCAGTTCAAACTCTGAGTATAAGCCTCTTGATTTCCTTACTTTCAGAGCGTCGCTCAACGGAACATTCTCCAAGGCCAATCCTCTTGGAGCGGACGGAACCAACAACAATTCCATCTTCCTCTTCTCCCTTATCGCACCACCTGATGTACCGGTATGGGATGATGTGACAAACTACTACTCAGGCATCACGGCGATGCGTATGGCCAACCCTGCAGGCGCAATCTCCCGCAACTACGCCGTCAACAAACGCAACTTCCTCGTAGGTAACTTCAGCGCAGATGTCAAGTTCCTCAAGGATTTCGTTTTCACCTCAAGATTCGGGTACAAGTACAACATTGACCTCAATTCCAACTTCACCCCTATCTACTTCGAGACCTCAAACATCGCAAGCGGCAACACCGCAACCAGTCGCACAACCAGCTTCTCAACAGACTGGACATGGGAAAACATGCTGACCTACAGCAAGAAGGTTGGAGTGCATGACATCTCCGTCATGGCTGCCATGTCCGCACGCGACTACTACTATGAGTGGTATTCCGGTAACAAGAAGAACCTTCCTAGTGAAGCCGAGCAGTTCCGCTATTTTGACGCCGCCTCTGACACGTCACCATACCTCGGCGGAAGCGCGTCCGCCCTTGGCATGCTCTCATACCTCGGACGTATCAACTACAACCTTCTTGACCGTTACCTTTTCACCGCCTCATTCCGCGCTGACGGTTCTTCACGCTTCGTAGACTCAAAGAAATGGGGATACTTCCCTTCTGGAGCGTTTGCATGGAAGGTTTCTGAAGAGCCTCTCTTCAAGGAGCACGCACCTGAGTGGTTCAACTCCGCCAAACTGCGTCTCGGTTGGGGACAGATTGGAAACGAGCGCATAGGTTCATCCTACCCTTATCAGACCAATATCGTTCAGGAGAGGTATTACAATCTCGGCGATGACAAACACCGCGTCAACGGCTCCACGCCTTCAGGCCTTGGTAACCGCGATCTCCAGTGGGAGACTTCGGAACAGTCCAATATCGGTATTGACTTCGCTTTCATCAACAGCAAGCTCACCGCATCCGTAGATGCATACATCCGCACCACTGACAACATCCTCCTTTACGAAACCGTCCCTAGAACTTCCGGAACCGGTTCATTCGTCCGTAATGTCGGCGGCATTGAGAATAAGGGTATCGAAATCGTGCTCGGTTGGAAAGACGACCTTGGTGACTTCTCCTACAGCATCGATGCCAACGCTTCATTCGTCAGGAACAATGTCAAAGATCTCGGATCTTCAGGCGTACTTCAGAGCGGCTTCGCATACGACAACGCCCTCATGGACTTCTCGTCCCAGTTCTCAAACATAATCCGCTCTTATGTAGGTCTCCCTTACGGACAGTTCTATGGCTATGAATTCCTCGGAATCTTCCAGAATCAGGAGCAGATCAACAACTACAAGAATTCCGAAGGGAAGATGATCATGCCGGATGCCAAACCTGGAGACTCCATATTCCGTGACATCAATGGAGACGGTGCAATCGATAAAAGCGACTATGTCCGCATCGGTGATCCTAATCCTGCCGCCACCTTCGGAATCTCATTCAATGCCTCATGGAAGAATTTCGACCTCTCAATGCTCTTCCAAGGCACAGTCGGTAACGATATTTTTAACGCTTCAAAGTTTTATTTCAACAAATTCGACGGACGCCAGAATGTGCTCGCCAAGACTTACATGACAGCATGGGACGGTGAAGGCACCTCCGATACAACTCCTATCATGCTTGCAGACGCAGGTGGCGGAACCGCAAGGAACAACCGCAACTGGTCTCCTTCCACAATGTACATCGAGGATGGCTCATATTTCCGCCTGAAGACTCTCCAGATCGGATACAACTTCGATTTCGGCAAGAAGTTCCCTGGCATGAGACTCTATGTCTCTGCTGACAACCTCCTTACCCTGACCAAATATTCAGGAGTTGACCCTGAACTTCCGAGCATCGGGGTAGACCGCGGTCAGTACCCGCAGCCACGTACTTTTGTCATCGGATTGAATGTCAAGCTTTAAACAGAACTGGAAATGAAAACATATAAATCACTGATCATACTTGCAGTTGCAGGAGCACTTACACTTTCTTCCTGCTCCGACCTGCTCGACAAGAAGCCTCTGGTCAATCTGGCGGTAGAAAACTACTACCAGAACGAAAATGATGCCAACACTGCTCTCATGGGACTCTACGGCACCTTGAGAAGAAGTGGAGCCATGGGCACGTATCACTATATCCATGTCGGAGACAACATGTCTGATGACACCGAAATCGGAAACTCGCGTTCCGACGGCGTAAAGTGGTCCGGCAATGCACTTACTTTGATGAGGTTCGATGTGGATCCGTCCAACTCATTTGCGGGGAACAGTGTCTGGGAAGACTGCTACTTCACCATCACGACGGCAAACTACGCCATCGAGAACATCACCAAGAACAGCAACCAGATCAATAACGCCGAGCGCTATATAGCCGAGGCCAAGTTCATCCGCAGCCTCGCATACTTCAATCTCACACGACAGTTCGGAGGCGTGCCTGTCATCGACCATGTTCTCCAGTACGAGGAATTCTTCACCCCACGCTCTTCCGAGGAGGAAACATGGGAGTTCGTGGAGAAAGGCTTCGAAGAGGCTGCTGCCGGACTTCCGAGAACTTGGAACTCAAGTGAACGCGGCCGCGCCACCAAGGGTGCTGCCCTCGCCATGCTCGCACGCACCTATGCCTACCACGCAAGCTACAACAAGCAGAACGAGACATGGCAAAAACTCTATGATCTCGTAAAGGAGATGGAGAAGGAGAACTACTTCGAACTTGAAGACAACTTCGCGGACATTTTCAGCATGGAGAACGAGAATGGTAAAGAGTGCTGCTTCTCCATCCAGTTCGCAACATCCAAGACAGGATGGGGTTCTGACAACGACGGAAACAACTCTTCATTCTACGGGCACGACGCTGGCATCACCAATGCTGACCTCAATCCGAGCGTGACCACTCTGCACAACATCAATGGCAAGGACATCTACGACTTCGTCTATAACAAGATGCTTGAGGAGTTCCCGGACAATATCAACTCCGACGGTACCCCTAAGGGATATCTCAAGAAGTGGACAGGCTGGTCTCTGCACTGCCCTACACTCGACCTTGTGAATGCATTCGAGCCAGGTGATCCTCGCCTAAAGGCCACTGTAATCGCCCCGAATGAATATTATGACGGTCATACTCACTTCAACCTTTCATCCTTCTCCGGATATCAGGGCAAGAAAGATTATGTTCCTTTTGCATACAGGACTGACGACTCATGGGAAGACGACCTTCCTCGTAACCAGATCGTTCTCCGCTGGGCGAACATTCTTCTCTATATGGCGGAAGGCTGCAACGAACTTGGCAAGAGCGGCGAAGCTCTCACCTACCTTGAGAAAGTACGCGGTAGGGCAAGACGTAGTGGAGATGACCCGAATGCACTTCCTGAGGTGACGACCACCAACAAGGATGAGCTTCGTGAAGCAATATACCATGAGCGCCGCGTGGAACTCGCACTTGAGTATGACCGCTACTTCGACCTTGCAAGGACAGGGCGTCTTGTAAAGGTGATGTCAGAGTACTACAAAAACTATGGCAACGATGCTTCTAAGCACGAGAAAGGCTTGAATGTCAAGGAATATCATTCTCATCTGCCTATACCTAAGGTAGCCATCGATGCATCCTACTACAAGGGCGAATACACCCTTGAGCAGAATCCAGGATACTCCAAATAATAGACATACATACTTTTCAGAATGAAAAAAACATTACTCGTCGCCGCGCTCGGTCTGGCCACTTTGTGGCCAGCCCTGGGCGGGACGTCCAACAAAGTTAAGGGAGAAGTATCCCTCACACGGCTCTCCGAGAGAGAGATCAGCCCATTCGTTTTCGGTAATTTCGTCGAGGCTGGATTCGGTCGCCAAGTCAGCGGAATGTGGTCCGAGATGGTGTACAACCGCAGTTTCCAGCTTCCGGGCACCATCCCGGCATTCGGAGACATGGAAGCTACACAGCAGTGGTGGATGTTCTCCAAGGAGATGTACAACTCAAACGCCCCGTTCTGGCACAGCGGATACGATGAAGACGACTGGACAGTGACCGATCCGGAACTGATGACGCTCTCATGGATCATCGGTGCTGAATCATACAAGGGCAACGGCTCGCTGCAGATGACCAAGCCTAACGACAAACGTGCCGGCATTGCCCAGAAAGGAATCTATCTGGAAAAAGGAAGATCCTACGACTTCCGTCTGTTGGCAGGCATCAGACAGACATATCCGAAACTTTCGGCCTCTCTCCCGGGATTCAAGCCGCTCGAAGGTCAGGAAGATATCGAAATGCCTTTCGAGGTAATACTCAGAGACCAGAACGACCCTGGACGCATATTGTATCAGCAGTCCTTCCCGATGAGGGCATACCAGCAGACATTCACCTGCCGCATTCCTGATCTCGGTTTTACCGGAAACGCGATCCTTGAACTCAGTTACGAGTGGAAAGGGAACATGTGTCTGTCCTGCTGCTCTCTCATGCCTTCAGACAACTTCAAGGGTTGGAGACAGGATGTCATCGACCTCCTCAAGGAGATCAAGGTTCCTGTCCTGAGATATCCTGGCGGATGCTACGCCAGCTTCTACCAGTGGCGCAACTATGTAGGCCCGCAGGATCTTCGCCCTACTACTTCAAGCTACTACTGGGGCGGCTTCGACGACAACGACGCCTCCATTGACGAGTTCCTCGAACTCTGCGATGAGGTCGGCTGCGAACCGCAGATCTGCATCAACATGATGACCAGCACCCCGTTCAAGGCTGCCGAGTTCGTCGAGTACCTCAATGGTGCCGATGACACCCCAATGGGCAAGTTCCGTCAGAGCAACGGCGCCACACGCACCCGCAAAGTCCGTATGTTCGAAATGGACAACGAGGCAGGACGCAAGTGGACCCCTCTCCAGTATGCCAGATACACCGTTGACTTCGCCAAGGCCATGAAAGCCGTCGATCCAGACATCGAACTCATGATGATGACATATTCATTCTCAAACAGTTCGTATTACATCGACCAGCAGTTGGAGATCGCAGGACCTTATATCGACTATCTCATAGCCCGCAACGGACAACCTGAATTCGTCAGCAAGGTTCTCGACTCCATCAGGGCTTACAACAAGAAACACGGCACCGACATCAAGCTTGTCAACACCGAGTGGCTTGCCAACTCAGCCTCACCGGAGCCTTTCGATGATCCGGAAGTGCCTCAGTTCTACGGTTGGAGACCTTCACTCGTCAACGACTACAAGAAAGTGCTTTCATACAGGCAGATACATTGGTTCTACGCCCTCAATGGAGCGGGACAGCTGATGGATTACATGTCCTATGGCGGCGAATACTACCTCGCAAACTTCAACAACTGTGTCAACACCTGGGGTCAGAATGTGATAGAGTCATCCAAGGAAGCCGCTTGGCTCTCCCCGATGGGTGAAGTGTTCCGCTTCTTCGCACAGAGGGATGATGAATATCCTCTTGCAACCGAGATGAAAACCAACATGAAGCCTAAAGCAGGAAGCATGCCTGAGAGGGTTCACAATGTTGCAGCCACAGAGGTGAACTTCCCTCTCATCGTCAACCGACGCTCAAAGAATGAACTTGTGAAACTCTCCGCATGCGAGACTTCAGAAGGCATGAATGTCTATCTGGTCAACAAGTCAACCGAACCTCTGACTTTCAACCTTTCAGTTCCGAAAGGCTACAAGGCCGTCAGAATAGAGGATGTTTCAGCACCGGACAGGCTCTCACGCGCCTATGCTGACCATTCTGACATCAGCTTCAGCACCCGCAGCATAAAGAGTGCAAAAAGCATCGATGTCAAGCCACTTTCCGTCAACAGAGTTGTGTTTGTCAAAAAATAATAGTGATGTTCAAAAAAAGTTCAACTCTCATCCTGCTCTCCCTCCTCACCTTGTCGCTCTCTGCGCAGCAGAGGACGTACTTCGTGTCGCCGGGTGGGGATGACAGCTCGGACGGACTCTCTGTCGAGGGTGCCTGGAAGACCATCGCCAAAGTAAACGGCACGGTCTTCCAGCCCGGAGACAAGATTCTCTTCGAATCCGGGGCCACTTTCAAGGGGCAGCTCAAGCCCCGCGGCTCCGGCTCGGAGGGCAATCCAATCGTCCTCTCCTCCTACGGGGGCGGGGAGCGGCCTGTCATCGATTTCGGTGAGGCTGAAGGTGCCGGCATCCTGCTCGAAAACATCTCTTACTGGGAGGTCAAGGGCATGGAAGTCACTTCCGGTGCCCCGTTCAAGATCGGGACGGGCCGTCAGGGCATAGCCGTGACAGCCTCCGGACAGGGCAACGACATCCGGCACATCGTCATCGAGGACAACTACATCCACGACATCTGGGGACAGATGGGGGGACGCGGGGACAACGTGGGCTACTACAGTTCCGCCATCCTCGTCAGGATTCTGCGTGACCGCGAATCGTTCCGCGACCCGTCCTACAAACCGTCCACTATCAATGACGTGCGTATCGAGGGCAACACTATCGAGCGTATCGACAAGTGCGGCATCGTCTGCTGGGGAGCCAGGGACAACGTGGTGGTACGCAAGAACCGCATGGACAACCTCGGCGGCGACGGGATCTTCGTCAACGGCCCGTACCGCGGCCTGATCGAGTACAACGTCATCCGCCGCAGCTGCCTCAGGGCCGGAGCTCCAGATCTCCCGGGAGATGACGGTTGGTGGCCGCACGTGGCCGCATGCTGGATTCAGGACACCGAGGAGACCATCATGCAGTTCAACGAAGTCTACGACACCGGCCGCAACCTCTACAACGGTGACGGCTTTGCCTACGACTTTGACTTCAACTGCAAGAGGTGCATCGCCCAGTACAACTACAGCAAGGAGAACCACGGGTTCCTGCTGCTGATGTACAACATCTTCGAGAACGTGGCCCGCTACAACATTTCCGAGAACGACAAGACCCACCTCGTACAGATGCAGGGCAGTCTCAAGGGTGACAACAACATCCTCTACAACAACGTGTTCTATGTAGACCACGGCCTGCTTGACCTTGATTTCTTCAGGGGTGACTTCCCGGAGAGCGCCAAGGACATCAATGACCTAGGGGCCCGCTTCGTCAACAACATCTTCTACGCCACCGGACAGGGACGTTTCCGCACCGCATACTCCACAGGCTACACCTGGGAGAGGAAGTTCGACGACACCCTCAAGCCCGACCTCCCGGCAGGAAGCATGTTCCTTGCCAACTGCTACTTCGGCCCGTGGAAAAGCGGCATCCCGGATGATCCGCAGGCTCTGGTCGCAGACCCGAAGTTCGTGGCGCCTGGCACCGGAGGGGACGGTCTGTGCACTCTCAAGGGCTATATGCTCCGAGCGGACTCCCCGTGCATCGGTGCGGGAGTCTACATCCCGGACAACGGCCGTCGCGACTTCTTCGGACAGCCTCTGTATGACGGCAAGACCGACATAGGAGCGTTCGAGTATCTCGGAAGCGTGCCGGAGGCCGACCCAGAAAAGGAGGCAGCACTTGACAAGGCCTCCCGCGAGGCATCGTCAGTGGCATGGGCAAGATGGAGCTTCCCTCAGGCAATAGCCTCCAACGGTCCTGCCAGGTTCAGCATCCGCCTGCGCGAGGCCCTCACCGGGGACATCACGGGCAGCGTCAGCTGGACAGACCCTGTCAAGGGTAAAACATACAAATTAGACATTTCCAAACTGAAAGACCGCCGCACCCTGACCCTGCCGGTCAAGGAGGGACTGAGCGTCCCGGACGGCACAGCGGTCAAAGTATTACTCACCAACGGCTCGTTCAGTGAAGAATTCGAGATTCCGGTGAAAGAAATTGAACAAAGAAACAGATAAAAATGAAAAAAGTTAGTTTAGTAATCAGCATATTCGCTCTTGCCGCGCTTGGACTTCAGGCGCAGGACAAGACATACTTCGTATCTCCGCAGGGAAGTGACTCTGCGGACGGACTTTCAGTGCGCAATGCCTGGAAGAGCATTGACAAGGTCAACGCCGCCACTTTCCAGGCCGGCGACAAGATTCTTTTCGAGGGCGGCGCCACATTCTACGGCAACCTCGTCATCAAGAGTTCCGGCACCCCGGAGAAACCGATCGTGTTCTCCGGGTACGGAGAGGGCCGTCCGGTGATCAACATGGGCAAGAAGGAAGGCTCAGCCATCACCATCCTCAACGCCGACGGGCTTGAAGTTCGCGGATTCGAGATCACCAGCGGCTACGCTCCGGAAGTGGGAGTGGGCCGCAACGGCATCCTCATCGATGAGAATGAGCCGGGCAAGGCTTTCAACTACATCGTGATCAAGGACAACTTCATCCATGACATCTGGGGCCAGATGGGCGGCACCCGCCTGCGCAGCGCTGCCATCACTGGCGGGGTCAACCGTCCGTGGAGAGATTCTCCTGTAGCCTATGTCCCTCCGACCCTTGAGGATGTGCTCATCGAGGGCAACAGGATCGAGAGGGTGGACAAGGTCGGCATCACCACCAACGGCATCGGCAAGCTCCGCGTGCGCCGCAACTACATGGACGATCTGGGCGGTGACGGTATCGTCGTAGGCGGCTCGTACAGGGCTCTCATCGAGTTCAACGAGATCCACCGTTCCTGCCTGCGTTCCGGTTCTCTTGACCTCCCTGGAGATACAGGTTGGGCCGAGAAAGGCGAGGGCTGGTGGCCGCACACCGCAGCCTGCTGGATCATCCGCTGCGAGGAGACCATCATGCAGTTCAACGAGGTCTATGACACCGGCCGTCAGATCCGTAACGGCGACGGCTTCGCATACGACTTCGACTTCTACTGCAAGAGGTGCCTTGCACAGTACAACTACAGCAAGGAGAACCACGGCTTCCTCCTCCTGATGTACGACATCTTCGAGAACGTGGCCCGCTACAACATCTCCGAGAACGACAAGACCCACCTCGTCCAGATGCAGGGCAGCCTCAAGAACGACAACAACATCCTCTACAACAACGTGTTCTACGTAGACCACGGCGTTTCAGAGATTGAGTACTTCCGTGGCGACTACCCTGAGAAGGCCAAGAACATCGATGATCTCGGCGCACATTTCTACAACAACATCTTCTACGCCACCGGTCAGGGCCAGTTCCGCACGGCATGGTCTACAGGCTTCGCTTGGGACAGGACATTCGACGACACCCTCAAGCCGAACCTCCCTGCCGGCAGCCTCTTCCTTAACAACTGCTACTTCGGACCTTGGAAGAACGGTCTTCCAGATGACCCTAAGGCCATCGTGGCTGATCCTAAGTTCGTGGCTCCGGGCACCGGCGGCACCGGTCTGTGCACTCTCAAGGGCTATATGCTGCGCGCAGATTCCCCTTGCATCAACGCTGGTCTCTACATGCCGAACAACGGCGGACGCGACTTCTTCGGTCTCCCGGTAAACGACGGCCACCCTGATGTAGGCGCGTTCGAGTACCTCGGCAGCGGCGTGTTCGCCGACGAGGCTGCCATCGCCGTACAGGATGCTGACGCACGCGACGCCTCCGCAGTGGCATGGGCCAAGTGGTGCTTCCCTCTCGAGTTCGGCATCAAGGAGACTGATGTGCTCAACATCAAGCTCTACCAGCCTCTCGAGGAAGGAGTGACCGGAAAGATCTCCTGGACCAACCCTAAGAACGGCAAGACCGTCACCGTGGATCTCGCCAAGGTCAAGAGCCGCTCCGAATTCGCCCTCAAGCTCAAGACCGACGTACAGACCCTGCTCTCAAGCAAGGTCAAGGTCAGCGTCGAGAAGGGCAAGTTCGCTGAGGAGTGGGAGATCGCTTTCGCCGAGACTCCTGCAAGACGTCAATAATTCCTTAAAAAATTGTATCCCGGCCGGGGTCTGCCCTTGCGGACTCCGGCTTATTTTCCGATATTTGAGGACATTTCAAACAACTATGACCAAAAAATTTTCCATTCTTACAATTCTGCTGTCTCTGGCCTGCTGCCTGTCCGCACCGGCGCAGACCTCGTTCGGCAACGCCGTCAAATTCGATGACGGCTGGCTCTTCAGCCTCACAGACAGCACCGCGTACAAAGACAATTCCTTCGATGACTCGAAATGGCGCAAGCTCGACCTTCCGCACGACTGGTCCGTCGAGGGGCAGCTCTCTCCGACCCTCGCCAGCTGCACAGGCTACCTCCCGGGCGGCATCGGCTGGTATCGCAAGCATTTCACGGTGAGCGATGACTCTCCCCGTCACTACATCTACTTCGAGGGTGTCTACAACCGCAGCGAGGTTTACCTCAACGGGCAGCTGCTCGGCAAGCGTCCAAATGGCTACGTCTCGTTCTTGTATGACCTGACCCCTTACCTCAGGGACGGGGAGAACCTGCTTTCCGTCAGGGTTGACCACAGCCGTTACGCCGACTCGCGCTGGTACACGGGCTCCGGCATCTACCGGGATGTCTGGCTCGTATCGGCGCCTCAGACCCATTTCGCCCTCTGGGGTGTGGGTTGGAAGGCCAAGTCCATCTCTGACAATCAGGCGGTTGTAGATGTTGATGTTGAAGTGCAGAAGCACCTCCCAGTAAGCGGCAAGCTCACGGTTAAGGCCACTCTCTACGATGCTTCCGGCATCCAGGTGGCAAGCCGCAGCGCCGCTGTCAAGGATCTGGAGCCGGGAGAGAGCAAGCTCAACATTGACCTCAAGGTCAAGAAACCTCACCGTTGGAATCTTGACGATCCGTATCTGTATACCCTCAAGACCGAACTTCTCGAGGACGGACAGAAGATCGATGGGGCTGAGACCCGCGTGGGGTTGCGCACTCTCCAATTCGATCCGAACAAAGGATTTGCCCTCAACGGCAACTGGATGAAAGTCAAGGGAGTCTGCCTGCACCACGATGCCGGCGTGCTCGGAGCCGTGGTGCCAGAGGAAGTCTGGAGAAGGCGTCTTGAGAACCTCAAGGCCATCGGCACCAATGCCATCCGCATGAGCCACAACCCGCAGGCCCCTGTCCTCTATGACCTCTGCGATGAGATGGGACTTCTGGTGATGGACGAGGTGTCCGACGAGTGGGAGTTCCCTAAGCGCAAGTGGCTCGAAGGCTGGAACGTGGGCACTCCGGGCTACGACGGCACCTTCGACTTCTTCGAGGAGTGGATCGAGACAGACATCACCGACATGGTGCGCCGCGACCGCAACCACACCAGCATCTTCCTCTGGAGCATCGGAAACGAGGTTGACTATCCTAACGACCCTTACTCCCACCCGGTCCTGGACGGCAGCAGCATCAATCAGCCGATGTTCGGGGGCTACAACCCCAAGGCGCCGGACGCGATGCGCATAGGCAAGATAGCCAAGAGGCTGGCAGCCTGCGTACGTGCCGTGGACACTTCCCGTCCTATCACGGGAGCCCTTGCCGGGGTTGTGATGTCCAACGAGACCGAGTATCCTGAGGCTGTGGATGTTGTGGGCTACAACTACACCGAGAACCGCTACGCCCAGGATCACGCCACCTACCCGGAGCGCGTCATCTACGGCAGTGAAAACGGCCTGAGCCGTGACGCATGGCTCGCCGTGCGCGACAACGACTACATCTTCGGCCAGTTCATCTGGACCGGGACCGACTACCTCGGTGAGTCTAACCGCTGGCCGTCGCGCGGCCTCGGGACCGGACTTCTCGACTTCGCCAGCTTCCCTAAGCCTCGCGGCTATTTCCGCGCCTCCATGTGGAGCACCGAGCCAGTGACCTATATCGGCACATACCCTGCCGATGCGGGCAACCGCAGACCGGGACCTGTTCGCCGCGACGGACGCGTATTCCTCTCCACCGATGCTCTCGACAGCTGGAACTACGCCCTGGAGCAGAAGATCCGCGTCGTTTGCTACACCAACGCTCCTCAGGCACGCCTCCTTCTGGACGGCAAGCAGGTCGGGGAGATGAAGCCTTACGACGACAAGAGCGGCATCATCTATTGGGACATCCCGTTCCGTCCGGGCACCCTCAAGGCCGAGGGCTGCGACATGGACGGCAAGGTGCTCTCCGAGTACAGCATAACCACTTCAGGCCATCCGTACGCCATTCGTGCCACTGCCGACAGGACGGAGCTGTCACGCGACAAGGCCACAGCCCACATCGTTGTGACCGTAGTTGACGAGAAAGGAGTGATGGTCAAGCTCGCTGACAACAACATCACCTGCACCGTCGAGGGCCCAGCACGCCTGCTAGGACTCGAGGGCGCGGACAACACCGACATGGGCGATTACCGCGACAACAAGCAGAGGGTTTACAACGGCCGGCTGCTCGCCTACATCCAGACCACCGGCGAACCTGGTGAAATCACCGTCAGCTTCACCTCGCCTCTTCTCGATGGTGCGCAGGTCAAGTTGACCGCAGAATAGATTTTCTAGGTTATAGCATTTTCCCTGCATTATGCTATAACCCAAGACCTAAAACATTCCCAGAGGCCGATCCCCGAGTTAGGTTATAGCATTTTAATCATTTTCTGCTATAACCCAGTTCGGGGATTTCCCAAAGATTCCGTACGGCAAACCCGTCCTCTCCCGAACGGAATCGACTTCGTGCGCACCAGACGGGTACGGGGCGGATGTAGCACGGACCGGAGGGGTGCAGAGGCGGATGCGGCGCGGACCAGTGGCGGCAGGGGCGGGAGGTGGCAGGGGCGAGGCTTTTTTGTTGAGCCCCTACCACCTCTGCCCACTGCGCCGTCAGCCAACGCCCCTTTCCCGCATGGGCTCACTGGCCGTCTGCAGTGCTCTGCGACACCCCGTCAGCAAAGGTTGGGGCGTTTTTGGCGCTTTCTTCCCCTACCTTCTAGCGGCACTGCCACTGCACGGCTTTCTGCGGTATCCCCTCAGCAAAGGTTGGGGTATTTTTCGCTATTTTCTCCCCTACCTCCGGACTGCACCAGACCCCTGCGCCACTCTCTTTCCGCCTTCAAAAGTTCACCCATCGACTATCAAGTAGACCTGCCGTACAGCACAGCGCCGTTTTCTGTACCGCGCAGTCTTGCGACCGCTCCTCGTACAGGAATGGGTGCTTTTCGTTGCAGGACGGTCTTGCAGGTGCCTGCCGTACAGCGGGGGGGGCTTTTTCTGTACCGGACGTGCCTGAAAGCGGCTCGCGTACAACAGAAGGCCCCTTTTCTGTACCGGACGGAGAATCGCCTCAAGGTTATAGAGTTTTGAGGCTCCGGCGCTCTAACCTAAACACCAATATGCCGATAGAAAGCAATTTCGGCGCAAGGTTATAGCGTTTCTGCAATATTTCTCTATAACCTTTTCCAGACGCCATAGTGAATCGGTGCTGTGGACACCAGACCACTTTTCACGCCCGGCGCAGATTTTTCTGTTTCTTATCACTTTTGAAGTTTCTTTGTTGCGCGGAAGCCATGAAAGCGCTATCATTGCAGCGCAACAATTTAGACAAAGAACAATGAAGAACTTCAAGAAGGATTCTGCCGGCGGCAAGGCTGCAGGGCAGAAGTGCGGGGCCGTAGTCCCGGGACGGTATGTGGACTTGACGCTTGACGCGGGATTCAAGGCGGTGTTCGCCGACAGGAGCAACAAGGCCCTGCTCATCGGCCTGCTCAACGTCCTCCTGCCGCCGGAGGCCAGGGTCAAGGACATCGTCGAGTATCTCGACCGCGAGACCGGGCCTGACTTCCTCGACGGCAAGACTACAAGAATGGATCTCGTCTGCCGGGGCGAGGACAAAAGGACTTTCATAGTGGAGATGCAACGCGAGCCCGAGAACGCCTTCTTCGAGAGGTGCGTCTACTACGGCGCCGGAGTCTACCATACAGGACTTCAACATAGTCTCCTGCTACCGCTTCACGGAGAGCCGCACGGGAGAACTTGCGCCTGACACTATTTTGTGTATATTTGCGGAATTGGAGAGGTTCAACAAGAGTGCCACCGAGTTCAGGGACGACAGGGATGCGCTCTTCTGGCTGTTCCGGCACAGCGGAGTGATGGAAGAGCTGCCGGAGGAGCTGAGTCACAGCAGCTTGGCCGAAGGTGTCACCGATGCCTGCGAGCTCGCCGGCTTCTCCGCCGACAAGAGGATTTTATACGAAAATGATATGGTTACAGAGCTTGATTTGGCATTGCGCTACGACTACGCGTTGGACAAGGGTAGAGCGGAAGGTCTCGCTGAAGGCGAAGCCATCGGAGAAGCAAGAGGCAGAGCAGAAGGCAAGGCAGAAGGAATGAGTGAAGCCGCCGCCATTGCCCGGCGGATGCTGAAGGACGGTGTTCCGGCGGAGACCGTGGCAAAATACTCCGGACTCACAAAGAAAGATGTTCTGAAATTGATGTGAGCTTCGCTTTCTTGACCTTCTCTTTGTATGTGGGAGCGGGAAACGCCGTAGATGGGATCAGATGCGGCTTTTGACCTTTCTGAGGCGGTTTTTGGGGAGATACAGTCGGATTGGCGTGGTCTTGCCGTTCGCTCTTAAACCAAGACTTCCTATATTTGGGGTGTATTAAGAAACTGACCGCATGTCACACCGAACCGCATTCCTTTCCGGCCTTATAGCCTTGACGTTGTTCTTTCCGTCCTTACTTGCCGGCCGGGAGGTTTCAAGCTCGTTCTCGAGTTCCTGGGGCTCTTTCCGTGATGAATTGCCGAGCGATTATGTCCTCTCTCTGGATTTTGACCGCTATGGGCGTCTGTGGATCGGAACAGAGAACGGACTTGCCTGCTATGACGGTTCTGAGATGGTGAAATATACAAGAGGGGCAGGGGTGATATCAGGCAATGAGCTGAATGCCGTGCTCGCCGACCGCTTCCAGGACAGAGTGTGGTTCGCCACCAAGCGGGACGGATTCGGGTATTTCGACTGGAGGACGGGGGAGTCCGTGTTTTTCAGGCATGACAAGAATAATCCTGATTCTCCGCTCTCGGATGAGATCACCTGTCTGAAGCAGGATGCACAGGGTGATATATGGTTCAGCACCTACACCGGCTGCGTCGGCAGATACGACACCAGTTCCGGAACATTCACCTCTTATGACAGTTCCACGGTAAAGGGTATGGCCGAAGGGAACATAAGGTGCATCGAGCTCTCTCCGGACGGGAAGGTATATGCGGGTTATTTCGGTGAGGGCTTAGCTGTGATCAATCCCGAGGCCATGACGGCTGAGCAGTATGTCCGTACCGGGAAGCCGGGAGCTTTGCCAAATAGCGGAATAGGCAGTATCTTCATTGACAAAGACAACAACGTCTGGCTCGGCACCGGCCGGGGGCTCGCCCTTTTCCGTCCTGTCACCAAGGATTTTACGGTTTTCAACGAGGCCTCCTCCGGTCTGCCAAACGGTATTCTTTTCTCCGTGATGCGTACTTCCGACAACCGCATTCTCGCCTCACCGGACACCAGAGGCCTATGGGCTATGGATCTTGACGACCTTTCTCAAGGGGCGCCACGCTTCAGGCAGGTCGTCATGCCCGAGGGGATGAGTGACATCGGCATCCGCTCCATGCTTGAGGACAAGTATGGCAACATCTATCTCGGCTCGGCAGGCAAGGGCCTGTATTATAAGTCCCACAACCATTCTGGGATATTCGGAGTCCGTCACCCGGAGGATTTCCCCGAGAAACTTGTAAGGGGACTGGCGTTCACTGCCGGAGGGAATCTTGTTGCCGGCACGGACGGAGGCGGGATCAGCCTTGTCAGTGCGGATACGGACTTGATGCGCCGCGAGGTGGCCTCCCTTCCGGACAAGAACGTGATTTCCACTTTCAGGGATGCCTCGGGCCTTTTCTGGGCAGGGACATTCAACAACGGAATAGCTGTCGTGGACAGCACTTTGAGACTGAGGGCTGCGGTCCAGGTGGGAGAGGTACGCGGTTTCTGCGAGTCGGAAGACCATATATGGGCCGCGTCCGGCGTGTCCGGGCTATGGTCCATCGACAAGAAGACTTTCCGCTCTGAACGGCGGCTGGGCACCGGCTTCGGACTTGATGACAATTATCTCAAGTCCATCTGCCGGGACAGCCGCGGACGGCTTTGGGTCGGATCATACCGTTCCGGACTTTATGTCTTTGATGCCGGGCTTGATCTGCTTGCACATCTCAATTCGGACAGCGGATTCCCGTCAGGGACAGTGAATCATCTGATGCAGGACGGCTCCGGACGGATATGGGCTGCGACGGATAACGGCCTGATCTGTTTCCCGGATGCGGACAGCTTTTCGTATATGCAATACACTGAGGGCGATCCGATCTGCTCTGAGGCCATAATGTCTGTGCTTGAAGACAAGGCCGGCACGATCTGGTTCACTACGGCTAAGTCGATCGGTTTCCTGCGTGACGGGAAGGCGGTCGATTATACTGCCGGGATGAGTTTCCTGCACGGAAGTTTCTCCATGGGAGCCGCTGCTCTGCGTGGTGACGGCCTGATCGCTTTCGGCTCCTCGGACGGGATAGTCTTTCTGGACAGGTGCGTGATGGATTCCGTGGCGGCTCCCGCCATACATTACACTTCTCTTGAAGTAAAGGACAGCGGCAGCCATAAAGATGCCGGCAGGGGACCGGCGCTGATGCCTTTCCAGGACCAGGTCAGACTGAAGTGGTATCAGAACAATTTCGTGGTGAGGTTCACCTCCGATGATTTTTCGCAGGCCGACAATCTTAGGTACTATTATAGGATTGACCAGCTCGACAAGGACTGGCACCGCACCGACGTCCGCTCCCTGTCGTTTCTCCAACTGTCACCCGGCCGGTACACTTTGCGCGTGAGGGCCGGATATCCGTGGAGCAGCGAGTCCATGTGCGAGACCGTCCTCGGCATCAGCATAGCAGCTCCGTTCTGGCTCAGCGTTCCGGCTCTGATCTTTTATGTCATAGCCTGTGCCCTGCTCTGCTTCCTTGTCGTCCGTGCCGTCACAAGCCGCCGGATGGACAAGGCCGCAATCGCGCAGATCAGAGACATGAACGAGGAGAAGTTGAGGTTTTATACCAATATAACCCATGAACTCAAGACTCCTCTCTCGCTTATCATTGGTCCGGCTGAGGATATGATGGGGGATACCAGTCTGGATCCGGCGGCGAGGCATAAGCTGTCCTTGATTTACAAAAATGCCGGCAACCTTATGGAACTGATCAACAAGTTGCTGAATTTCAGGATGGCCGAGACGGACAACGTACGCTTCAACCCGACCTGGGGCAGTTTGAGCGGGTATGTGACGAGCATCGGGAAGATATTCGCCGAAGCCAATACCAATAAAGAACTGCATTTCCGTTTCGACATTTCTCCGGATGTCTTCATGTCTTTCGACAGGGAGATCGTATCCTCAGTGCTCAACAATCTGCTTTCCAATGCCGTCAAGTATACCAGAAGCGGAGAGATAGTGCTCGGGCTTCATGCTGAGACGGAAGGGGAGCGCAACGAGGCCGTGATCACGGTGGCGGATACGGGTGAGGGGATCGCCCCGGACCAGCTGGGCAAGATATTCAAGAGGTATTATCGCGTCCCCGGCCGGGAGAATGTCAACGGCTCCGGAATAGGCCTGTCCATAGTCCAGAAATTCGTGGAGCAGCATGGCGGCAGCATCAGCGTGGACAGCGAGCGCGGCCATGGCAGCTGCTTCACGGTGAGGCTTCCGATGCAGGCCGAGCAGAACAGCTGCCAAATCCCGGAGGGGCAGGTTGACAGCGGGGCCTCCATACAGCGGATTCTTGTCGTCGAGGACAATGCCGATATCCGTGACTATCTTTCCACCATCCTCTCGGGCGATTATGAAGTGCTCCAGACCTCAGATGGAGAGGAAGGGCTTGCGGCGGCCATACAGTTCATACCGGATCTGATAATCAGTGACATCATGATGCCGAAGATGGACGGGCTGGAGTTGTGCCGTCGCGTCAAGGCTGACATCCGCCTCAGCCATATCCCGGTGGTGCTTCTCACAGCCAGGGATACGCTCAGCGACAAGAGTGAAGGTTATAAGGTCGGGGCCGACTCGTATATCACAAAGCCGTTTACCAGTGAACTCATCAGGGCGAGGGTCGCCAACCTTATCCAGTCGCGCAGCCAGCTTGCCAGGCAGTACATGCATCAGTTCAACAGCCCGTCCGATCCGGGAGAGAAGCAGGACAACGGTTTCTCGACCCTGGACAACAAGTTCCTCCAGAAGCTGACAGCCTACATAGAGGAGAACCTTTCTTCAGAGGATCTGGACATCAACAGCATGGCCGCCCACATGAATGTCAGCATCTCCTCGCTGTACCGAAAGCTCAAGAGCCTCACAGGGGTTTCGGCCAACGATTACGTACGCAAGATAAAACTCCGCAAGGCAGCGGAGATGCTCTCGTCCGGAGAGTTCAATGTCTCGGAGACTGCCTGGAACATAGGCATCAGTTCATTTGCCTATTTCCGTCAGATCTTCAAAGAAGAGTTCGGCTGCACCCCGTCGGAGTTCAAGAAAAGGAGCTGAAGTCAGTACAGAAATCCGAATGCCCAAAGTGGTATTTTGCGGAAAACGGCCGAGTCGGTGCCGTCGGCTGCGACATATCCGTCTTCATTCCGGTCAATCTGCGAGTATCCCTTGTCTTTTCCTCCTACTTCAATGACGTATTTGCCGTCAATCCTGAAGTCTGCCGTCTTCATGCCACCATATTCCACCACATGTCCGGCGGATGCAAGCTGGTTGCAGAAGAATGTTTCCCTCACAGTCCCAATCTCCGGGGTGGTCGGGCATAGGGCATACATAAGATTCGGATTGTCCAGCAAAATTTTGTCCGGTTTCTGCAAGTCTCTGGTAGATAATAGGTTGGCGAACAGCCGCCGTATCAGATATGCGTCCTCAAGATGTTTGAGATATTGCAGTAGGGTTAGTCTTTGCAGGCCGAGATTGCGAGACATTTTCGCTATGTCGACATCAAAGGGTATCATCCCTGAGATGATTTGCATCAGAGCCTTTATCTTGCGTGTGTTTGCCATGTCCACACCGCACTGTGATGTCAGTTCATTCTCTATGGTGAAATTGACGACATTTTCCACCCTCGGTGCGTAGGCTACCCTGTCTTCAAAGTAAAATGGATAGTACCCTTTTTTGATGTATTCCGGGAAATGTTCAAGTGGATTGCAGAGTTCCCTCACTCGCGTACAGAAAGTGGAGGGCTTTTCAAGCAGTCCTTCAAGCTCTACCGGGTGCAGGTCAAAGCCCTTTTCGAGATGCAGATATTCTCGGAAAGACAGCCCGGGCATGTCGTACTGAAGCATTCGGCGGGAAAGATCCGCCAGACCGGTTTTCAGAGCCAGCAGGGAACTCCCGCTCAAGACCACATGCAGTTGGGGATAGAGATCATAGATCTCCTTTATTTCCACGCTCCATTTGTCGTATTTGTGGATTTCGTCAATGAAAAGGTGTGTGCCTCCGATTTTGACAAAGTCTTCAGCCGTGTCCAGCAAGGTGTGGTTGGAAAAGTATCCGGAATCGGCCGAACAGTAAAGGATGTGCCGGTCGTCTTCAGCGTAGTTGAGTTTGATCCGTTGCTTGAGCAATGTGGATTTTCCGACACCTTTAGGCCCTTTTATGCAGATGAGCCTGCTGTCCCAGTTGACTCGTCTCATGAAGTCGCGAACATAGTCTGTCGGTGTGACTCTCATATAATCATCGTGCCGTTGAAATAACCTCTCCATCTTTTGTTTTTTGATGACACAAAAGTAGTGTTTTTTGTAAAAAACAAAAACACTGCTAAAATGTTTTTTGTAAAAAACACATTTCGGCGGACTGCCGGATTCTGCTTATATTTGCAGGAAAAGGCCCGTTATGGAATATCTGTCGAAGGAGCGTCACGACCAGATTGTCGCCGAGCTCAAACAACTGATTGATGAGGAGTATCCGAGGATCAAGGATGAACTCTGCGAAGCGCGTGCCCAGGGGGACTTGAGCGACAACGCCGAGTACCGTACTGCGCGCCGTGCCCAGGCCAAGGCCATCAGCAGGATACGCTTCCTGCAGAAGGTTCTCCAGTTCTCACGGGTCATCGACACGGACAAGCTGCCGCAGGGCGAGGTCAATCTCCTGAGCCGGGTGGAGTTCACCAACCTGAAGACCGGGGCCAGGATGACGTATACGGTTGTCAGCCCTCACGAGATGAATCTCCAGGAAGGGAAAATTTCCTTGAAGTCCCCTATCGGTGAAGCTCTGATGGGCGGGAAAGCCGGGGATGTGGTGGATGTACATGCTCCGTCGGGGACGTTTCAACTCAGGATTGAAAGTGTGACCGTCGATGGGCAGTAGGTTCCGATGTGGACGGCTGCCGGGCACTGCCATGCGTAGCGTGGCAAGGGTGTTGCCGTTTCCGGATTTATTTGTAATTTAGCCACGTTGATGACACCGTAACTGATGAAAAAGTATATTGCTCTCCTGTTCGCCATGGCAATCCTCCCTTTTGCCGCCATAGCCCAGCAGATAATGGAGCTGCCTCAGCTTGACCAGCTGCCTATACACTCCGTACACCGTATATTCCAGGACAGTGAAGGCTATGTATGGTACGGCACGTCCGACGGGCTGTGCCGCGATGACGGATACAAGGTGCAGGTTTTCCGTTCAGACCTCCATACTCCCGACCTGATGCAGAGCAACCTGATCTATTCCATTGCTGAGGATTCGGCAAACCAGCTGTGGTTCGGCACGGACAGGGGAGTCTACATACTGGATAAGTCCACATATAGTATATCTCCGCTGGACTATCCTGAGATCAGCGGTATCAAGATTTCCTATGTCAACTCCACTTCCGATGGGAGCATCTGGATATGCATCCCGGGCGGACTTTGCCGTTTCTCTCCGGACCGGAAGCTCAAGAGAAAATACACGGTGGACATGGGTCATGGCACAATCAACTCGTTTTATGAGGACTTCGAGCACGGGATCTGGATATGCGTGGGAGGGGCGGGGCTGTGCCGCCTGGATCCAGATACGGGGGCTATTGAAAGTTTTTCCCGTGGTGGAGACTCCGATGAGAGCTATATAATCCAGGACAGGAGCCGGAAATATTATTGGGTCGGCTCATGGGGAGAGGGTATCCACCGTTTCGACCCTGGTGCTGCACCGGGGAAAAGATACACTCCGCAGCCGGCGGCCTACAGCCGGCAAAGCCGGCATGACAACTGCATAATCAATATGGTTCAGGACGACGTGGACGGCAGGCTTTGGGTCATCACGTACAACAACCTCCTGACATTCAACATCGACGCCCGCGGGATGCTGGAACTCGAAGACACATCACCATATATGTCCGGGGAGAACAAGATGCTCAGTTATGTCATAAAGGACAGGGGGCGCAATCTCTGGGTGGCGGCCTATGACCGCAACAGCTTCATCATCAATCTGCAGGACAGCTACATAACAGAGTATGGAGTTTTGGCCCTGCGCAGAATGTTGAATGTCAATCCGGCTATAGTGTCGCTTTGCGAGGATGATGAGAAAGGCGTCTTCTGGCTCTCCCAGGACAGGCATGGGATATACCTCTATTCTCCGGAGTCTGAAAAACTCATCCCTGTCAGTGACAGCCCCGGAATGAAAGATTTTCCATGGACCCAGATTCCATATATCATAAAATCCAAAGAGAAGGGGAAGATTTGGGCCATGAACGATTATGCTACAGTATACGGCCTGCGCCGGACCGGCCTGTCGGTCCGCTGGGAAGACACGATTGATCTGGGGGAGGTGAGCGAGGCCCCCGGGACATTGGAGACCATCTATGAGGACAGTTCCGGCAATCTGTGGATGGGCACCACGACCGGACTTTTCATTTTCCGTCCGGGCAACGGGAAACCTCTGGCGGTGCCTGGCATAAAAGGCAATGCCGCGGGCATAACGGAGATGACCGACGGCTCAGTGTGGGTCTGTGTCAGCAAGGCGGGAGTCTATAAATTCGAGGATGGGGAGGTGACAGGCTTTTTCCCGAGCGGGGAGAACCTTTCCTGTATCGGTGCGACCTCGGACGGGAAGCTGTGGCTGGGGAGTTTCTGTTCCAAGATATTGTATCTGGACCCTTCTGACGGCACCTATGCGGACTTCACTTCCGTCTGCGGCATGAAAGGCGATGTGCTGGAGATGATGCTGGTCGATGAATTCAACCACCTGTGGATCCTTACCAACCAGCAGGTCAAGGAATTCAACCCCCACAACGGCTCGTTCCGCGACTATACCGTGCCGGGTAAGCCGTATATGCTCGAACGTTATCTTCCGAGGGCGGCATACATGGCTGCTGACAACACTCTGTATTTCGGCGGCATACCCGGATTCATCTCCATCAAGGCGAGCAACAGGCTCGAATCTCTGGCCAAACCTGCCACGCCGCTCATCACCAATGTCAGCGTGGGAGGGGAATCCCTCTTTTTCGACAGGCACATCCCGTCTGAGGGCAAGTTCGAAATCGGGCCGGACAGCTACAACATAGAGATCAGCTTCTCCACGCTGGACTATTGGAACGCCTCCAGAATCCGCTATGCCTACAAGCTCTCGGGAGTGGACAAGGAGTGGAACTACACCAACGGCGGCAACACCGCTTTCTACAACAGGCTCGGTAAGGGAAAATACACTTTCCAGGTGAAGGCTACGGATGAGAACGGACTTTGGAGCGACCGGGTCTCCAGTATCAGCATCACCCGGCTGCCCGCCTGGTACGAGACCTGGTGGGCTTTTCTGCTCTGGTCAGCCATGGCCGCAGGTCTGGTATTCATGGTGCTTTACCTCTATGTGCAGAAGGTAAGACAGCAGGAGAAAAGGAAGATCACCAACCTGCTGCGGCCACGCAGGCATAAGCAGGAAGCGTCAAGGAAACCGTCGGTTCTCGAGATCAGCAGCCTGGAGACATCCTCCAAGGATGAGCGGCTCGTGGCCCGCGCTCAGCAGCTGGTGGAATCCAACCTTGGAGACCCGCTCTTCAATATCGCCGTTCTTGCCGACAGGCTGAACATGACCCGTATCACCCTTTCGCGCAAGATAAAGGCCGTGACCGGGCAGACTCCGCTGGAGTTCATCCGCGACATCAAGATGAGACACGCCTGCCGGATGCTCGAAAACCCCGCCATGACGGTGAGCGAAGTCGTCGCCGCGCTCGGGTACAACGACCATGACCACTTCACCAGCCTTTTCAAGAAAACTTTCGGCATGACCCCGAGCGAATACCAAAAAAGGAAGGCATCCCCGATGAATTGAGCATATAACCATGGCATTTTTATCAAAATGACGTCTGTCGCATCCGCCTGCCATTTATGTTTAAAAAGCCGTGAAGCACTTGCCGCAGAACAGCATACCTTTATCCCCGACATAATTAATATCTAAAATTATCCAAATGGTACATTCAAGATTAAGGACAGGAAACCTGTCGGGCATCCGTGCCCTGGTATCTCTACTGCTATTCTTCTTTGGGCTATGCGGTGTCGCTTCGGCGCAGACCTTGAAGATCAAGGGAAACGTGAGCGATCAGCATGGTGAGTCGGTAATCGGGGCCGGTGTGGTCGAAAAAGGGACCACAAACGGTGTCACAACCGACATGGACGGAAACTTCACGCTTGAAGTCTCCTCCGCCAAGGCCACTCTCCAGATCAGTTCCCTGGGCTACGTGACCCAGGAGATTGCTGTCGGCGGCAAGACTGAGTTCAAAATCGTGCTCAAGGATGACACCAAGTCGCTGGACGAGGTTGTCGTTATAGGTTATGGTGTGCAGCGCAAGGGGGACGCCACAAGTTCCGTGGCTTCAGTCAAGTCGGACTCCTTCAACAAGGGCATGTCCCAGGATGTCGGCCAGCTCATCCAGGGCAAGGTGGCCGGACTTACCATTTCGCTTACCTCAGGTGACCCTACCGCAAGCACCCAGATGCTGCTCCGCGGACGCTCCACCATCAACGGTTCCAACACCAACCCTCTCGTCATCATCGATGGAGTCCCGGGCGACTTCGGCATGGTGGCTCCGGAGGATATCGAGAGCATAGATGTGCTCAAGGACGGTTCCGCCGCAGCCATCTACGGTACCCGCGGCACCAACGGCGTGATCATCATCACGACCAAGAAGGCCAACGCGACCAACTACAACCGGGTGGAATATAATGTATACGCCTACACCCAGACCATCGCCCGCAAGATGGACATGCTGACAGCCGCCGACTACCGCAGGCAGATATCCGAGGGCTTCAGGGACGCCAGCTGGGACAAGGGGTCAGACACCGACTGGCTCAGCCAGATCACCCGCTCCAACATCAGCCATGTGCACAACCTAAGCTTCACGGGCGGCAACAATAAGACCAACTACCTGCTCAACGTGAACTTCCGTCAGGCGCAGGGCATATTCAAGAAATCCGACAACCAGCGCCTCAGCGCGAGGGCGAAGATCAACCATAAGATGTTCGATGACAAGCTCACCGCGAGCTTCGAGATCCTCAACACCCAGAACAAGTACACCACCACCGGCGACGGGTACAGCTTCAACGGTTTCACCTACCGTCAGGCCCAGATCATGAACCCTACCGCCCCTGTCAAATACGAGGACGGGACCTGGTACGAGGAGACCGGCCTCTTCCAGTACGAGAACCCTGTGGCCAGGATCGAGGAGAGCACCGGTAAGAACGAGCAGCAGTTCTCACGTCTCAACGCCAACCTGGTCTTCACCCCTATAGCTGACCTCACGCTGACCGGCCTCTTCTCATACAGCAAGTACAACCAGACCCGCGGATACGCCGAGAGCATGAAGCACATATCGACCGTGCGCGACTCCAAGAACGGCTTCGTCTCCAACGGCGAGGATTCCACCAAGGACCTGCTCATGGAACTCACGGCCCAGTACAAGAAGAAGATCGGCGGACACAATTTCTCCCTCCTCGGGGGATACAGCTACTCAAGCAACGAGTGGTTCAACTTCTGGGTGCAGAACCAGGACTTCCCGACAGACATCTTCGGATATTCCCAGATCCAGCTCGGCGAGGGCCTCGGCAACAAGCTCAGCAGCCTCAACGGTGACATGGGCCGCACCAACCTCATCGGCTTCTTCGGCCGCGCCACCTATTCATATAAGGACCGTTACCTCTTCATGGGAAGTCTCCGCTACGAGGGGGCCAGCCAGCTGGTGGGCACCAACAACGCATGGGGTTTGTTCCCGTCCGTCTCACTTGGATGGAGGCTCAGCGAGGAAGAGTTCATCAAGTCTCTCGGCTTGTTCGAGGATCTCAAGCTCCGCGTCGGCTACGGTGTCACCGGAAGCCAGCCGAGCCAGTCTTTCCTTGCCAAATCCACCCTCACCTACAGCGGGTATTTCCTCTCCGACGGCAAGTGGATCCACACTCTGGTGCCTTCACGCAACCCGAACCCGAACCTGAAATGGGAGGAGAAGCACGAGTGGAACATAGGACTTGATTTCAGCATCCTCAATGACCGCATCAACGGATCCGTGGACGTCTATAACCGTGACATCCAGGATCTTCTCTACAACTTCTCGGTGCCGGTACCGCCGAATCTCGTCAACACCACCATGGCCAATGTCGGCAAGCTGCGCAACCGCGGTATCGAAGTTCTCGTGAACTTTGTGCCTGTGCAGACCAACAACTTCACATGGAACTCAAGCGTCAACTTCTCCACCAATGAAGACAAGCTTGTGAGTCTCTCCAACGACCTGTACGAGGTCTCATCCAACTACATCTATGAGGGCTGGACAGGTGATCCTATCCAGACCCAAACGCACCGCATCGAGATAGGAGGCAAGATAGGCAACTTCTTCGGATACAAGGTTGTGGATGTGGATGATGAGGGTAAGTGGATCTATCTTGACGGCGAGGGCAACCGTGTGGGATACGATGATTTCGCGGGGATGAGGAATTCGGACAACAAGCACATCCTCGGCAACGGACTCCCTAAGTTCTACGGCGGCTGGAACAACACTTTCCGCTACAAGAATTGGGATCTCGCCGTCACGATGAGGGGCGCCTTCGGCTTCCAGATCCTGAACTTCCAGAGGATGTTCTACGAGAACACCGGCATCATGAACTACAACCGTCTCAAGTCCTCACAGGACAAGGTCTTCGGCAAGGCTGTCCTCAACAAGGAGATGCCTCTCGAGTTCAACAGCTACTACATCGAGGACGGCGACTTCTGGAAGATCGACAACATCACCCTCGGCTACAACTTCCAGCAGACCGGAATCAAGTATGTGGATTCCATAAGGCTCTACGCCTCCATGTCCAATGCGCTGACCATCACCGGATACAAGGGCATTGACCCTGAGGTCAACAGGGTTGGCCTGTCCCCTGGCAACGACGAGAGGGACAAGTACCCTACCACGCGTACCTTCACCATCGGGGCAAACATTGTGTTTTAACTGTAAAAAGAACTGAAAGATGAAAAAGAAACTTACATATTGTATCCTCGTGCTCGCAGCCCTCGCCTCAGGATGTACCAAGCTGGAGGACAAGAGCTATTCACTCATCATCTCCGATGATTTCAATCCGACAGCAAAAGATATCTCCTCACTGGTGGGAGCGGCCTACGGCAACTGGCGCGAATGCCTGTTCTGCTGGGACAACTACACTCGCATCATGGATCTCACCAGCGATGAGAGCGTGATCCCCGCCCGTCCGAACGGCTGGGTGGACGGCGGCAAGTACCGCATCCTGCACGAGCATAACTGGACGGACGAGGATGTCCATGTTGAAAACAACTGGAGCACCTTCTATGCCGGCATCAACAACTGCAACCGCATCATCTACCAGATCGAGTCCGGGAGCATACCTGTCGGCGAAGAGAAGGAGTCCACCGTCGCAGAGCTGAAGGTGCTCAGAGCCTCATATTATTATATGCTGTGCGACTTTTACGGCAACGTCCCTATCATCACCAAGTATGATGTTCCGGAGGGCTTCCTTCCGGAGCAGTCCACCCGCAAGGAGGTCTTTGATTTCATAGTCGGGGAGATAAAGGAGAACCTCCCTCTGCTCAGCGAGCAGAACGGCGGCATCATATACGGGCGTTTCAACAAATGGGGAGCCCTGGCCCTTCTTGCCAAGATGTACATCAATGCCGAAGTCTACACGGGCACCCCGATGTGGAAGGAGTGCATCGAGGTCTGCGATGAGATCATTGGCAGCGGTCTCTTCGATCTGGACGCGAGCCAGACGGACGTGTTCGCAGTCGAGAACGAGAATGCCAAGGAGATGATTTTCGCCATACCTTTCGACAACAGGTACATCAACGACTTCGGAATCACCTCTCTCTTCATACAGTCCCTCCAACCGGAGAACCAGCTCACCTACAATCTCAACGAAGCCCCTTACGGAGGCATCTGTGCGATGCCTCAGTTTGTAGACACCTTCGACAAGGATGACGAGCGCTACAAGAACAACTGGATCAAGGGTGACCAGTATTCCGCTTCCGGAGAGCTGCTCATCTGCACGATGGGATCATACTCCGGCAAGCCGCTGTCCTACATCAATGAGGTGCCGAGCATCGCGGAGTCCCAGGAGGTGCATGGTTTCCGCTACGGAAAGTTCGAGATAGAGATGGGCTCACGCAAGCAGCAGAGCAACGACTGGCCGCTGCTTAGGTATGCCGACGTGCTGATGATGAAGGCCGAGTCCATGCTGCGTTCCGGAGATGCCGAAGGTGCGGCGGAACTCGTGACACGCGTGCGCGAGAGGAACTTCAAGGGCGAATATGCCAAGGGCGCCGCCAAGGACAAGGCTACTGTGACAGGGGAGGATCTGCTCAAGGGAAGCTGCTACGACTATGGACGGCGCGACAACCGTCTTACGACCCAAGAGGGCGGAGCCGACGTCAAGTACGGGCGTATGCTGGACGAGCTGGGCTGGGAGTTCAACCAGGAAGCCCGCCGCCGCCAGGACATGATCCGCTTTGGGGTGTATACCACCAAGTCATGGTTCTCCCATGATGCAACCAACGAGTCTTACCGCACCCTGCTCCCGATCCCGAGAAGCCAGAGGGAGAAGAACAAGAACCTCAAGCAGAACGACGGATACACCAAATAACACTATAAAGAATGAATTTCAAAACATTATTCCTTTCAATTGCCGCCGTGTCAGCGACAACTGCCGCGACCGCGCAGGAATATCCGATAACCCCCGTTCCTTTCACTTCGGTGAAAGTGACGGACAACTTCTGGGGGCAGAGGCTCAAAGCCAGCCGCGAAGTGACCATCCCGCTGGCATTCAGCAAATGTGAAGAGACCGGGAGGTACAGGAACTTCGTGATGGCGGCCCATCCGAGCCCGGACAACAGCGTGGAGGGCCTGTCATTCGATGACACGGATGTCTACAAGACGATAGAGGGCGCCGCATACTCCCTGCAGACCCATCCGGACAAGAAGCTGGAGCACTACATCGACAGCGTGCTGGTCATTGTGGCCGCCGCTCAGGAGCCGGACGGCTACCTCAACACCTTCCGCACCCGCAACCCTGAGCACCCTCACGAGTGGATGGGCAGCAAGCGCTGGGAGAAGGTGGAGGATCTGAGCCACGAGTTCTACAACCTCGGACACATGATCGAGGGTGCCGTGGCCTACTATCAGGCTACCGGCAAGCGCAACTTTCTGGACATCGCCATCAAGTATGCGGACTGCGTTGCCCGTGAAATCGGCAACGGCCCCGGCCAGCAGGTCAAGGTCCCTGGCCACCAGATCGCAGAGATGGCGCTTGCCAAACTCTATCTTGTCACCCATGACAAGAAATACCTCGACCTCGCTGAATTCTTCCTTGAAAACAGGGGCAAGACTGAGCTGAAACGTGAGTACAGCCAGTCCCACAAGCCTGTGCTTGAGCAGGACGAGGCCGTGGGCCATGCCGTGCGTGCCCTCTATATGTACTCGGGCATGGCCGATGTGGCCGCCCTCACCGGGGACAGGGCTTATATCGACGCCATCGACAGGATCTGGGACAACGTGACAGGCAAAAAGCTCTACCTCACCGGGGGTCTGGGAGCACGCCATGACGGGGAAGCCTTCGGTGACAACTACGAACTCCCGAACCTGACCGCCTACTGCGAGACCTGCGCGGCCATCGCCAACGTCTACTGGAACCACCGCCTCTTCCTCCTGCACGGAGAGTCCAAGTACTACGATGTGCTGGAGCGCACCCTGTACAACGGCCTTATTTCAGGCGTCTCCATGGACGGCGGCACTTTCTTCTACCCGAATCCTCTGGAGTCTGACGGCGTGTACAAGTTCAGCCAGGGAGCGGCTCACCGCCAGCCTTGGTTCGGCTGCGCCTGCTGCCCTTCCAACCTCAGCCGATTCATCCCTTCACTCCCCGGATACCTATACGCAGTGAAAGACAACAATCTCTATGTCAACCTCTACATGAGCAACAAGGCCGAGATTGAGGTGGGCGGCAAGAAGGTGGCCCTTACCCAGACGGGAAACTACCCTTGGGACGGGGACATGCAGATCGAGGTGGCGCCGCGCAGAAAGCAGCAGTTCACCCTCAGGCTCCGCATCCCGGGCTGGCTGCAGGGCGAGGTGGTGCCGAGCAACCTGTACAGCTTTGACGACAATGCCGGTTCAGACTTCACCGTCAAGGTGAACGGGGCCGAAGTCGAGAAGAAGATGGACAACGGCTACCTCTGCATCGACAGGATCTGGAAGAAGGGCGACAAGGTAGAAGTGGAATTCGACATGGAGCCGCGCATCGTGAAGGCCAACCCTAAAGTGGAGGCCGACAGGGGCAGGATCGCCGTAGAGCGCGGACCTCTGGTGTACTGCGCCGAGTGGCCTGACAACGACTTCAAGCTCCAGAGCCTCCTGTTGCCGGAGAATCCGGTGCTGAAGGTCGAGAAAAAGCCTGAACAACTCAACGGCATCGACATGATCAAGACCTCCGGCCAGTCCCTTTACTATGATGACAAGGGACAGCTCCAGACCAGGGAGGTGGAAGTGTCGCTGATTCCGTATTATGCCTGGGCTCATCGAGGCGACGGGGAGATGTCCGTATGGCTTCCTCGGGCTCTGAGTGCTGTAAAGCCTGAAAAGAATTGAAGATGAAGAATATACTGTATGCTTTTGCCGCCGCTCTGCTCATGATGTCATGCGGCGGCAATGAAAAGAAGCCGGCTCCGTTTGCCGAGGGAGAATTCAAGCAGTGGGCACAGACCCCGCCTATGGGGTGGAACAGCTGGGACTGCTACGGCCCGACGGTGATGGAGAAGGAGGTCAGGGCAAACACTGACTACATGGCGGAAAAGCTGAAACAATACGGCTGGGAATATATTGTGGTGGATATACGCTGGTTCGTGGCAAACGACACGGCCGGGGGATACAACCAGGTTGACCCTCAGTATGTGCTCGATGAATATGGGCGCTATCAGCCTGCCGTGAACCGCTTCCCTTCCGCGGCGGACGGCAAGGGCTTCAAGGAACTGGCTGACTATGTGCACAGCAAGGGTCTGAAGTTCGGCATCCATATCATGAGGGGAATCCCGAAGGTGGCGGTCGAGAAAAAACTGCCTGTGCTTGGCGCGGACGGAGTCACGGCCGACCAGATCTATTCTCCTGAAGGGCAGTGCGGCTGGCTGCGTGATAACTACACCATTGTCGCAGACCGTCCCGGTGCGCAGGAGTACTACAACTCGATCATCGACCTGTATGCTTCATGGGGAGTGGATTTCATCAAAGTCGATGACATGAGCAGTCCTTATCATAAGGAGGAGATAGAACTTGTCCGCAATGCCATAGACCACTGCGGACGCCCTATTGTGCTCAGCCTTTCCCCGGGCCAGACTCCTGTCGCCGAGGCCTCTCATGTGACTTCACACGCCAACATGTGGCGCATGGTGGAGGATGTATGGGACAAGTGGGAAGATGTTGTCCACCTGCTGGATGTCGCCCAAGGCTGGTATCCATATATCGCTCCGGGCACATGGCCGGACTGTGACATGATCCCTCTCGGACGCATTTCTGTCCGTGGGGAAGTGGGAGTGGACAGGATGACCCGCCTGACCCGGGATGAGCAATACTCGCTGATGACGCTCTTCACCATCTTCCGCTCTCCTCTCATGTTCGGGGGAGACATGCCGAGCAACGATGACTTCACTCTCTCTCTTCTCACCAACGAGGAGGTGCTCAAGATGCACCGTGAGGCGGCTGATGTCCGCCAGCTCTTCCAGGATGAGAGCAGTGTGGCCATCACCTCCCGCCATCCGAAGACAGGGGAAGTGTATCTCGCTCTCTTCAACAAGGGTGATGACAAGGACCGTGAGGTCGGCGTCAGCCTCGCTGATCTCGGGCTGGACGGCACCTGCGAAGCGGTGGACCTCTGGACGGGGGAGAGCCTCGGGGAGGTGTCCGGCAAGTTTGCGCAGACGCTCCGCCCTCATGCGTCCGGACTGTACAGACTCAAGACGAAATAACCGACTTCATAATGTCCTCATTGGGGCTGGCCGACCTTGGCCGGCCCTTTTTCTGTGTGTCGGGTGCAACAAAAAAGGTGCGCATGCGAAAAAAATTGTGCATCTTTGCAGGCATGGAAAGGATAAGCAGTTTCTTGAAGATGATCTGCCTGGGGGCGGGTCTTCTCGCATTGTCAGTCAACGGTTATTCTTGGGGGCAGAAAGGTCATGACGTGACTTGTGCCGTGGCACAGAAGCACCTCACGAAGAAAGCGGAAAAGAGGATCACCGAGCTTCTTGACGGAAAATCAATCATTTATTGGGCCAACTGGATGGACAATGCCAGCCACACCCCCGAATACAGGTATACAAGCACATGGCATTACAAGAATATTGACGCTGACGAGACTTTTGAAAACGCCGCCCTCAACGAAGACGGGGATGTCGTCCGCGCAATCAATGAGCAGATCGCCGCGCTGAAAAGCGGGGAGCTCAGCAGGGAGGAGCAGGTGCTTTCCCTTAAGTTCCTGGTCCACCTGATGGGGGATCTGCATTGTCCTATGCACATGGGACACAAATCTGACCGCGGTGGCAACAGATGGCAGGTGCAGTATTTCGGAAAGGGCACCAACCTTCATTCCATCTGGGATTCCTCAGTTATCGAGAGCGCCCACAAGTGGACATACACCGAGTGGGTCGAGCAGATCGACACCAACAGCAAGGAGGTGAACAAGGGATTCGCCGAGGGCACTCCGGAGTCATGGGCGAAAGAAACTTATGAGATATGCAAAACTGTCTACGATGAGACTCCTGTCGGATCCAAGCTGTCTTACGATTATGTGAGCAGATGGGCACCGGTGATTGAAAACCAGCTCCTCCGTGCCGGTCTCCGCCTCGCTTCAGTGCTGAATGATATTTTCCGGTAGGCGGCGCGAAAGTCAGGGTTTTAAAAATCATAAAATCATAAAATCATAAAATCGCCAATTCAAGTGAATAGTG
>DJQV01000006.1 GCA_002438805.1 Bacteroidales bacterium UBA6377 | reverse complement strand
CTCGAACCAGTACATGCGGAATCTGTTAGCTTTGAATGTGTTGAGCAGGCTGAAGGGATTATAGACACCTGCAGCGCCTTCGCTGAAATGATAACCGTCGTACATCGTCTTGAGCTTCCCATAGCATTCTTCCTTGGTCAGGCCGCAATGTCGGGCCAAAGTGGAGACGCTCTCATCGAAATACGTCTTCAGTTCCTCCTCCGATACTCCGCAGATGTCCGAAAAACCAAGATCCATCGAGATGTCGTTGAGATTGTTGAGCCCGCTGAAGATGCTCATCTTCCCGAGCTTGGTGACTCCCGTGAGGAAGGCGAAACGGATGAACTCATCCTTTCCCTTGATGACGCTGTAGAAGCCCTGGAGCTCCCGGCGGAACGCTTCCATCAGTTCCGGGGCATCGATGTTGTCCACTATCGGCTTGTCGTATTCGTCGATGAGGATCACCACCTTGCGCCCAGTCTTGCGGTATGCCGCGTCGATAACTTTCTCAAAACGGACACTCGCCACTTTTTCGGAAGTCCGGATACCGTAGATTTCTTCCTGCGCGGACAGGAAAGAGTTGAGTTTCGAGTGAAGTTCCTCCACTTTGGTATATGCGGCTCCCGTCAGATCCAGATGCAGCACCGGATACTCGAGCCACTCTTTCTCCAGACCCTCCATCGCCAGTCCCTTGAAAAGATCCTTACGGCCACGGAAATATGCCTCCATCGTCGAGACGAGAAGGCTCTTCCCGAAACGCCTCGGCCGGCTCAGAAAGTAATACTGTCCGGTCGAGGCTAGATCGTAAATTTGAGTTGTCTTGTCAACATAGACAAAACCGCCGGTTATTATCTTCTCAAAGTTCTGTATTCCGATAGGGTACAACATAATACTCAATGCTTAATCCACAAATATAATGATTTTCAAGCACCACTCGAAAAATCAAGGCAGCCTCCTCAACCCTTCCCAACGGACATTCCATCTGCCGTCCTTAGGGAAACCAGGGTTATGCTCAGTGCAGCCGTCCCAGCCGGCGCACATAAGGGCGACGGCGGTCAGAAGTCCCCCGTTTCCGGGAAGATAGCAGCGCAGACGGGCATCCTGATAATTGTGCCCGTTAGGCAGGTACGTGTTCGTCCTGTTCTCCATCATGATGGCATCCACGGCCTTTTCCGGTTCTCCCATCCTGACCGCGTTCATGCAGGTGGTCGGATAGTCCCAGCCCCAGGTCTTGTTCCAGTTCCAGTTGTCCAGCACCCAGTCCAGGGTGTTCTTCATCGTCTGAGTCTCAACCTGTGCGGTCTGCGGCAGCACACCGGCTGCGGCAAGCACGGCCATGTGGTCGGAGTACATCCTTATGTCCGAATAGGTGTCAGGCTCGCTCTCGGCGGCCAGATAAAGACCGTCTTTTGAGGCGAGATGCGAAAGCTTGGAGATGACGACATCCCAATCCGGATCACGTTCAAGTCCGCGGCGCTCCCGCCAGAGCTGGGCTGTGCTCAGGCCGAAGTGCCAGTAGGACAGCTCGAAAGGCGGATTCACGGTCTTGTCGGCCCGGAGAGTCTCCTGGGCCGCGATGCATCCCTTGAGCACATAGCGGTCATTCTCAGCGTCATAAGTAGCGAAATCAGCCATAAACTCCGCCGTCTCGTCAACCAGATGGCCATATTTCTCCAGAACCTCCTTAGAAGGCGCCGCCCGGTACAGGAGTTCGGCCAGATAAATCAGGTGAGGCTGCTGCCAGATGAGAAAAGAGCCTGTATTGGAAGGCGCCTCCACACCTGACGGGTCCGTCATCTTCATCCAGCGCACCCCCTTGAAACCCTGCCGCTCCGCTATGGCCCTTGCCACAGGCTCGACCTTGCCGTACCAAGGAAGAGTCCTGGCGAGCAGATCTTCGTGCCCCCAGAGGGGAAAGTGGGCCTGATGCCACCACACCATCTCCATGTGATGTTTGCCGAACCAGGAGTTGTACGTGAGCCCGGTCTCCTGCGGGGGCACGTCTCCGCAGCACTGGATGGCGAGCAGATACTGGCTGAGCACCACCCGGCGTTCAAGTTCATCGGCTCGTGGATCTGTGCAGGCGCTGAAGTCCACCACCGCCCCGTCTTCCCAGTAGGACTGCCAATATCGGGACGATGACTCGCGTGAGACGGCCGCTGTGGAGCGCTCCGCAGACGGGCGGGTCTGGCTGAACTCCGCCGTGAAACTCCAGCCGTCAGCATCCGGGGTCAGCATCAAGGCATTGCGCCCGAGCCTCGAAAAGACAGCATTGTCATAGCAGATTTTGATATAGTACACCGTGGTGCCGAGCGTGTGGCGCAGTATCACCATCCCGTCACTTTCCTGGTCTATCTCCGTATCGTGGAGCGCGTCTTTGCTCCAGTCGCAGGCGTCGTCTGCATGCGCCCCGGTCGGATACGGGAAACGGAAAGACACCGGGATATGGGCCCTGGTGTTGATGGAGACAGCCACCTTGTCACTGTAAGGGTCGCATGAAGTCAGCACATCCACCTCCTCTCCGCGGGCGAAAAATGATGAACGGATCACCCCCTCCCACATATCGAGGGTCTGGTCGATTTCGCTGAGTTCGGAAGGCTCAAGCCCCTGAAAACCGATCACCCCGAGATGAAGGCGGTGCGGGTTGACACGATACCAGTCCGATGCGGCCTTGCCGCGGCCTTCCTTGAGCTGGCAGGCGTAAAGTTCCTCATGCCCACGCCCGAAATCATAGGCTTTGAGCGTCTCCTCGAAGCGAAGATTCTCCGGGTTGTCAAAAGAATGCCAGCCCCACTGGGACTGCGTGCCGAGAGGAACCCCCTTGGAATAAAGGGTCTGGAAAGTCTGGAGGCCTGTCACATCTACAGTGAAGGCGAAGCGGCCGTTGCCCACCGACAGGGAAGAAAGAGTGTCGATGGACGCGACATGCGGATTGTTGCGCTCCACAAGGGCGTAGCGGTCAATCTTGACACCGCCGCATGACACGGCAAGGGCGGCAAGAGCGACCAGAGCTGATAACTTGGTCATATTTTGTTGGTTATTGTTTCTTTCTCCAGAAGCGGGAAGTGATGTCCTCTCCCCTGTGGTAGAGCCTCTGGTTGGTGGTATTCTCATTGAGAGGGCCAAGTTCCTCGACATAAGGCCCCGTCTTCACATAGTCGAAGGCCTCCTTGAGCTCATCCTCGATATCCTCCCTGCCGGAATACAGGGCGGTCTCGACCCCGGGCCAGGCCCTGCGAAGATGTGAGGCGAGGCGAAGAAGGGCCTGACGGTCATTGCCCTCGCCAAGGAAAAGCAGACAATTGACGCCGAAATTGTCTTCTATCATCCTGTCAAGGGCCTCTTCCGTGAGCTCCTCGCCTATGTCACGGCGAAGAAAAGGAGAGTGGCATCCCGGACAAGAACCCTGACAGTTCGTGATTTCGACTGCCAGGGTCACTCTGTCGGGTATTTCTTCCAGGACCACGTCCGTGAGTCCGGGCAGATATTTAATCATCGCTGCAAGGACTGTAGAATCTCTTGTTCGCCTCCTCCTGCCGCGGTTCCGCAAAGGATGAGACCCTCTTGAGATAGCCTATCACCCTCGTGAGATAGTCGATGTTGGTGCTGCCGCACTTCGGGCACTTGGTCAGCGTGTCCTTGCTGATGTAGCCGCAGTCATTGCAGACGGTGTTGCGGACATTGAAAGTGAAGTAGTTGGTGCCGTAGTGGGCCGCCACATTCAGAAGTCTGCGGTACTGCTCCTTGGAGAGATGCTCCGCGAGGTTCATGTGCAGGGCCGAACCTCCGTCGAGGTACTTCACGAAATCCTCCCCGTGAAGCTTGAACTTGTCGATCATGGATACCTCGACATCCTCCGGATTATAGAAGTATGAGCTGTAGAGATTGTGCTTCCCTGAGACGAAATAGCCGTCCTTCTTGTCCCACTTGTAGTTTTTGGCGGCAAGGTTCTCGGCCGGGACGAACTCGGTGTTGAACATGGCCTCAGGGGTGCGGTCCTTGCGGTTGGAGATGTTGATTGTCTCCAGGACCGTGTTGACGAAGTCGCCGTACTCGGGGTTCGGGGATATCTTGAGCCCGAGGAACTCGGCGGCCTCGGTGAGACCGTTGACACCCACGGTGAGGTACTGCTTCTTCATGTCGATGAAGCCGGCCTTGTAGACATCCAGCATGTCGGCCTTGAGGAAGTCCTTGATGATCTCGTTGAACGCGATCTGGTACTTGTGCACGCGCTCCGTCATCTCGGTGAGGTCCTTGTCTATATAATTGGTATAAAGATCATCCTTGTCGTAGAAGTTGGACCGCGGGTCGAGAGGCTTCCCGGCCGGGAGGGTGACTCCCCTGCGCTCCAGGAAATAGCGCCGCACCGCGTCCTGAATGAGGCGGTTGAGGTTGATGGTCATCACTGACTTGGAGCCCGTGGCCACAGAGGCCGTTCCCATGGAATACTGGTGGGTGGTGTGGTTGTGGGCGCTGTCCTCTTTGTCCTCGAGATCCTTGAGGCTGTTGCGCAGACGGCAGCAGCTTGACAGGGAGTCGGGGCTGTTGGAGATGTAGCAGAAGAAGCTGTGGCCCTTGGCCCACATCTCGGCGGTGAAATCGGCGTAGTCCTTGTCTAGATAGTCGTCCCCGCCGTCGGTCAGCAGGGCCATGGTCTCCACCGGGAAGGTGAGTATATAGCGGCGGCGCTCCTCGTTGAACCAGTTCATGAAATGCTTCTGGAGCCAGTCGAGGGTCTCCCACTTCGGGGCGGTCCCGTCAGGGAAACGGAAATCCCCGAACACCCCCTGGAAATAGTTGCGGTCGAAGTAGCTGATGTTCCAGAACACCGTCTGGTAGCCCCTGTTGCCGGCAGGCATGTTCATGGAGTGCACGACCTGCTGGAAGTAGTTGTCGATGACCTTGACAAGAGTGCGCCTTTTGGCGTTGAACTCCACCACCTCGTCCAGACGGGAAAGGTAGTCCTCCCCGTAGTCCTTGCGGATGAAGTAGTCGAGGTACATCAGGAACTCCGGCGTCGCCACGGCCCCCATGAACTGGGAGGAGACGGAGTAGACGAGATTGATGAACTCGCCGCAGAAAGACTTCAGGTCCGTCGGGGCGATGGACACCCCACCGAGCTCCCGCAGGCCGCTCACCAGGAAAGGGTACATTGAAATGGCGACACAGTAAGGGAAACCCGGAGTGCCGCTCTCGTCATGCTTGTAGAGGACGTGCGAGTTGAGATCCTTGAGGTACTGGTCCGCGAGGGCCCGCCCGTAGAGGGTCTTTATCTTGTCGCACATGATGTAGCGGTTCTGCTTTATGTTGTTCTCCTTGTAGAGCTCGTTGCCGAGGGTCACGATGTTCTTGCGGGTGACATTGGCGTTGGCGTCGAACTTGGAGCCGGTGGCGGCGTTGGACGCGGCGATGTAGTCTTTGATGAAGTCGCGCTTGCGGCGCAGGTCCACGTCGGCATCGAACTTCTCTATATACGCAAGGGCCACCTTCTTGTTGATGGACATGAGCGACTCCTCCACCTGACGGCGGATCTCAGCACTCGTAATGCCCTCATAGACATAGAGGTTGTTTATGATGGAGACGACGATGGCATCGTCACAGTACTCCTTGGCTGACTTGTAGGCCTGATGTATTCCTCTTGCAAGTTTAGCTTTGTCGAACTCTTCAAACGAACCGTTTGTTTTTCGTACATCCATAAGTCATGGTCTTTAAAAATTCTTTTCGTAGGAGGACAAAAATAGTCATAATCGGACTAAAAAATCATCCTTCCCGGCAAACTTCCGGAAAAAGTTATCAACAGGTTTTCCACAACTGCTGACCCTCCGCCACTTACGCCCCGCCCGACCGGAAAGAGTCATAAAAAGTGTTATCTTTGCAAGATTTTTTCGGAAACCACTATGGCATCTGCAAACAAAGACATACTGCTCGCGCGCCTGAGAAACGGAAGCCCCATGGGGATGATGGACCAGTTCAAACTCACTCTGCTGCTTGCATTTCCGGCCATCATGGCACAGCTCTCCATGTGCCTGATGAGTTACATCGACGCGGCCATGGTGGGACGGCTCGGCTCGGCGCAGGCCGCAGCCGTAGGCCTGGTGAGCACTTCCACCTGGATTCTGGGAGGGTTCTGCTATGCCAACAACTCCGGATTCAGTGTGCAGATAGCCCACCGCTGCGGGGCGAGGGATTTCGGCGGGGCGGGGAAGATTTTCCGCAAAGGGCTCGTCTCCGTGACCCTTGTGAGCATCGTCCTTTCGGCTGCAGGGTATATCCTGAGCGGAGCACTGCCAGGATGGCTGGGAGGTGCGCCGGACATACGCGGCGACGCCTCGGACTACTTCCGCGTCTACTCGCTCTTCCTCCCGACTTTCCAGATAGCCATATTCTGCGGAGCTTCCCTGATAGCCAGCGGCAACATGAAGGTCCCCAGCATCACCAGCATGGCAATGTGCCTGCTGGACGTGCTGTTCAACTATATATTCATCTTCGTGCTCGACCTCGGGGTCAAGGGCGCCGCGATAGGCACCGGGCTCGCCACGCTCTGCGCCGGAGTTTTCCTGCTCGTATATGCGTTCACCCGCTCAGAAGAGCTGAGGCGGAAGGGTCCGGAATGCGGCACGGACAGGGATGAGGACGGGAAAATCCTCTCCAGGGCCTTTGACATCAGCTGGCCCCTGTGGCTCCAGAACGTGGTGACAAGAGGCGCATACGTGGCGGCCACCGTGATAGTGGCGCCGCTCGGCACCGTGGCCATCGCCGCCAACTCCTTTGCCATCACGGCCGAGGGGTTCTGCTATCTTCCGGGATACGGCATGCAGGACGCGGCCACGACCCTCGTCGGACAGAGTCTCGGGGCCGGACGCAAAGACATGGCGCGCAGTTTCGCCAAGGTGACCATAATAACCGGAGCGTCCATGATGACCCTGCTCGCCGTGCTGATGTGGGGCTTCGCCCCGCAGATCATGGAGCTGATGAGCCGGGATCCGGAAGTCATAGCGCTCGGCGCATCCTGCCTGAGGATCGAGGCCTGGGCCGAATTTCTCTTCGGAGTCAGCATCGTAGCCTACGGCTGCTGCGTCGGCGCGGGCGACACGCTCATTCCATCAGCAATCAACCTGCTGAGCATGTGGGTTATACGCCTCGGGCTCGCACTCGTTCTCATACCGCACCTCGGGCTCCAGGGATATTGGATAGCTATGGCTACGGAACTTTGCATCAAGGGCTTGATATTCGCTGTCAGGATAAAGGGAGACAGATGGATGCGGACAAAGCTCACAGAAGCCGCCACAGCAGTCCCCCAGATTCCGGAAGAGCAGCTCATATAGTCTGCATCAGGCTTCTTATCTTTGAAAAATACCGTCTGGAGGCATATATCTCGATGTCCCCGTACGGCGGGCAGAGGCGGCAGCGCATGGAACTGGTCTCTATCGAGGAGAGATAGGAGGAATTGATTATGCAATCCTTCGACGTCTGCACATACTTGTCCGAGAGAGAAAGGATATCCGACGCCCCCGTGCGCGCCTTCATCTCATAAAGGCTTCTCTGGGAGGTGGTCACAGCCCAGCGTCCGCCATCCTTGGAGAAACGGAAGCACAAGGCCTCATCGAGGCCTACCAGGGCGATTCCCGTAGGGGTCTGTACAGCGAACTTCCCCCCACCGTCAAAAAGCCGCGACAAAGACCCGCAGGGACTCTCCCTGACAGTCTTTCCCGAAAAATCCGAGAGGATTCTCCCGACCACCACCGACAGTTCCTCCTTTGTGTACGGCTTCAGGAGGAAATCGAAAGCCGAATTTCTTATGGCATCCAGCATGAAGCCGCTGTAGGCGGTATAGAACACTGTCCGCATCCCGTCCGGAGTCTGGCCGCAGATGTCACGCAGGAGCTGCAGTCCTCCTACGCCGGGCATCATCATGTCGAGAAACAGCACATCCGGCTTCTCCCTGAGAACCAGTTCCTCCCCGGCCTGCGGCGAGGTCTCCGCTCCCACAACCTCAATCTGCGGCCAGGCTGCGAGGTCACGTATCAGACAGTCAATGTTGTGATGCCCGTCATCTATTATTATTGTCCTTATCTTCATCCGGAATGAATATTACCGCCTCGGTGCCCCTTCTGCCGGCCACGCTGAGGATTTCGTATGACATCTTGTTCTTGCGTGTCCCGTTCAACAGGGCTATGGTCCTGGACATGGTCTGTATGCCCTTGCCGGTGCCCTGCCCGGGCCCGGGGGAGCTGTTTAGGTAGCCGACGCCGTCATCTTTGACAGAGATTCTCACGCCACAGGCACCCTTTGACACGTTCACCTCTATCAGCTTGGCTCCGGCATACTTCAGGGCATTCTCAAGATGGGTCTGGATGCAGAGCGTGGGCACCTGACAGTCCATGTCAACGCCGGGGCTGATGTTCCATGTGATTTCAGGATCATCGGGATGCACGGCCTTGTGCAGCCCGGCGCACTCCCGGCTCATGGAGAGCTCATCCCGCAGAGGGACCATGTTCTTGTCAAGCATGAGCACACTGAAACGGGCGATCTTGACAAGGTGGTCCGTGATGGTGGAGTCTTTGGGAGCCACCGCATTTATGGCATTAAGAAGCAGGTGCGAGGAGAGGATCTTGCGTGCGGACTGCAGGCGCAGCTGCATTATGAGCTGCATCTCTTCCAGACTCTGACGCTCTCTGCGACGCCGCAGATAAGTATGCGTGACGGCGAATGACCCTACTGACAGCACAAGCAGAGAGAGGGTAACCACGATGGTCAGCCGCTGGGAGCGGATAGTCGCCCGGTTGTCGGCAAGCGCGATTTCTATGGATTGCATGGCTGATTCCATATCGGAGGTTTCCGCATTCCGCATGACACTTTCGGGGACGGCCTGTGCGGACATTTCCCCCGGAGTCTCCATGGGACGGCTGCAGGAAATAACGATCATAGATAAGGCCAGAAATGCCTTCATAGATATAAGTCGCGTCATCTCAGGCAAAAATAATAAAAGTTTTTTGATTTGTGAATAATAGGCAAACTGAGTATCTTTGCGCGTCAAAAAATAGTAATGTATTTTTTATGAAAAAAATGTTCATTGCAGCGGCCCTGGCGGCCATCCTGCTTTCATCCTGCAGCGGGAACAAAAAGGATGAAGTCAATTTCGCCAAGTACGAGACCGTGAAGATCGGCACTGAAAATTCAGTGTACACCGATGCCATATCCATCTATGGCAAAGAGGTGCTCAACCTCTACCGCTTCGCCGCCATGGAAGCCGACAACATCTATTGGCAGCAGGTTTTCGGCGACAGGCAGGCTCTGGACAGCACCCTCACCGACCCTGAGACTAAAGAATATGCCGCCATCAACTACGGCCCGTGGGACAGGATCACCGGCATGAGTTTCGTACCCGGATACCCCGAGGTGATTCCTGCCGGCAAGTGTTTCTACCCTGCCGACATGACGCAGCAGGAGTGGGAGACATTCGGTGACTCCCTTAAATACAGCCCATACACTCTCATCCGCAGGGACTCCGAAGGCAGGCTGAAGACCGTCTGGTATCACGACGCCTACAAGGAGAGCATAGGAAAGATAGCCAACTATCTCACCGCCGCAGCCGACCTGACTATCGTACCGAGCGTCAGGGAATACCTGCTCGCCAAGGCCGAAGGCCTCAAAACCGACTCTTACAGGCAGAGCGCAATAAAATGGCTCGAAATGGACGACAGCAAGATGGATCTTGTCCTCGGGCCTAACGAGAGCCGCGATGACGAACTTCACGGCATCAAGCGCTCCTACAGCGCCTACGTGATGCTCAAGAACCTCGACCGCACAGAGCAGATGTCAAAGTTCAGCGCGCAGATGCCGGCATTCCAGCAGAGCCTCCCGTGCAGGGATGAGCTCAAGACCTTCAAGCCCGGCACCGAATCCACCATATATGTATGCGATGCGCTCTACTACTCCGGAGCCGCCAACTGCGCCGTCAAGGACATAGCCATCAACCTCCCTTTCGACGCCGGGGTACAAGCGGAGAAAGGCACCCGCACCATCCTGATGCAGAACGTGATCTCAGCCAAGTTCAACAGCATCCTCATCCCTACGGCTGACCTGATGATGAGTGACCGGGACCGCGAGCACATCAACGACAAGGCATTCTTCTGGAACGTGGCGTTCCGCGAAGTCGCACATGGGCTCGGGGTCAAGCAGACTCTCGACGGACGCGATCTTGAGGAGGCGCTGGACAACCAGGCGGACGTGATCGAGGAGACCAAGGCCCTCGCCATGGGAGCTTACCTCGCATCTGAAGTGCTCGGCAACTTCCAGACAAATGAGATCGTCACCAAGGAAGACGGTTACGCCACTTTCCTCACCGCCCTGCTGCGCTCCGCGAGGTTCGGCACCGAAGAGGTGGTAGGCAAGGCCAACATCATCTGCTACAACTACCTCAAGCAGGCGGGGGCATTCTCCCGCCACCAGGACGGATGCTACTACATCGATTATGACGCCTTCAGCAAAGGCGTCGCAGCCCTCGTCTCCGAGACCCTCGAACTCCAGGGCAAAGGCGACATCGCAGCGGCAAGCCAGTTCACCGGGAAGTACAGCAAACCCGATGACGACCTCAAGGCGGACACTTTCAACATGATGCTCGAGGGCATCCCTGTCGATGTGAAATTTGATTTCGTATGGTAATCAGCGGGACAGCTTATTCAATCCTTCTTTTTGCGATAGCCATCACGGCCGGACTCTTCCTCGCAAGGTTCAACTTCAAGGGAATCACGATAGGTTCGACCTGGATACTTTTCATCGGTATCGTCATGGGGCATTTCGGCTTCGTCCCGAATGCCAAGGTCCTTTCCTTCATGAAGGATTTCGGACTGATTCTCTTCGTATACTCGATCGGGCTCCAGGTAGGCCCGGGTTTCCTGTCATCATTCAAGAACGGAGGCGTAAAACTCAACCTTCTGGCAGTCGGGCTGGTGCTGCTGTCAGCCCTGACGGCTTTCGGAATCCACCTTGTCAGCGGTGAAAGCCTCCAGACCATGGTCGGCGTGATGTCAGGGGCCGTGACCAACACTCCGGGACTCGGTGCGGCGCAGCAGACCCTGCTCGACTCCGGCGGCTCAAGCACCGACGCCTCCAGGCTGGCATCGGCATACGCCGTGGCCTACCCCCTGGGAGTGCTCGGCGTGCTCGCCCTGCTTATCATATTCAAGGCCCTGTTCAAGGTCAACCTTGACGAGGAGACCAGGGCCATCGAATCCCAGAGCAGCACCGCCGAGACGGCAAGACGCATGCACTGCGAGGTCACCAACCCCGCCATCATCGGCAAAAGCCTCAAGGACATAATCACCGACGACCTGAAAAACGAGATGGTTGTTTCACGCATCATGCGTGACGGGGAAGAATTTGTCCCGGAGGACAACGCCGTACTTAAGGAGGGGGACAAGGTCCTGATAGTGACCACGCAGAAATGCGTGGACAAGATACGCATCATCTTCGGCGCAGAAGTGCCGATGCATCTGGACGACTGGGTCAAGTTCAAGAGCAAGAAAGGCATCCCTGCAGTAAAGAGGCTCGGGATCACCAACACCGCACTCACCGGCAAGAAACTCAGCGACCTCCTATTCAAGGGCAGATATGCTGTCGCCATCACCCGTGTCGTACGTTCCGGAGTTGAGCTTGTGGCGGCACCGGACCTGAGGGTCCAGGTGGGAGACTATCTCCAGGTTGTCGGCGACAAGGAAGGGATAGACGCTCTGGCCAAGCTTGTGGGGAACAAGGCTTCGGCCCTGGAGAAACCCAACCTCTTCCCTATCTTCCTCGGAATCGCCCTCGGTGTCGTGCTCGGATGCGTGCCTGTCGCCATCCCCGGCATCCCTCAACCTATCAAGCTGGGCCTCGCGGGCGGTCCGCTCATCGTAGCCATCATCATAAGCCACCTCGGACCGCGTTTCCATATCACCACCTATACCACACTCAGCGCCAACATGATGATACGCGAGATAGGCATCTCGTTCTTCCTCGCGGCTGTCGGACTCGGTGCGGGACGAACCTTCGTCTCCTCGCTTACAGCAGGCGGCTGGTGGTGGATCCTCTACGGAGCACTCATCACCATCATCCCGATAGTGGTGATAGCGCTTGTCGGCCGCTTTCTCTGCAAACTCAACTTCTACCAGATCTGCGGCCTCATCTCCGGCGGCACCACCAACCCTCCTGTCCTGGCTTTCGCCCAGAACGCCTACGGCAGCCAGTACGTGTCGCTCAACTACGCCACCGTATACCCGCTCTCCATGTTCATGAGGGTGCTTATCGCCCAGGTGATGATACTCATAGCCATGGCATAAAAGAAATTTTTACCGCTTATTGAGCATTAAGACCGCTTGTTGCACCAAAGCCTTTATGGGCGGGCGCGCACAAGCGGTTTTGCATATATTTGCACCAACAAGTGGAATCCAACAATACAATTCTGACTATTTTTCATAATAGTTTACCAACTTCATATTGATTGTGGACCTGAACTTTTCGCTGTTTTATATGGAAGGCTTCGCACCGTTTTTCCAAGACCATCCTCCGGAGTTGATCCGGGGGATGTTTAGTTTTGGACGTTTCGGATTTTATTGCTACATTTATCCACTGGAACAATTTTCAATTCTACAAGATGAACAAGACAGATGTCGTGCTCGGGCTCCAGTGGGGCGACGAGGGCAAAGGCAAGATTGTGGATGTACTTGCAGAGAAGTACAGCACAGTGGCGAGATTCCAGGGAGGGCCGAATGCCGGCCATTCGCTTCATTTCTCGGGCAAAAGCTTCGTACTCAGATCCATCCCGTCAGGTATCTTCAGGGAGGGGACGACCAATATCATAGGCAATGGCGTGGTGTTCGACCCGATAGCTTTCCGTACGGAATGCGATGAGCTCGCCTCCGCCGGCGTCCCAGTCAGGGAAAGGCTCGTGATCTCGCATAAGGCGCACCTGATACTCCCGACCCATAGGCTTCTCGACGCGGCCAACGAGCAGGCTGCCGGCAAAGGCAAGATCGGCTCCACACTCAAGGGGATAGGCCCCTGCTACACCGACAAGATAAGCCGCCACGGCCTGCGCATCGGCGACATCACTTCAGACAATTTCAAAGACAAATACGAGTCGCTCAAAGCGCGCCATTTCAAGGAGATGGAGGAGCTCGGCTTCGACTGGACCACAGATCCTGTCAAACCGTTTTCGGGCAGCCTCGCTGATGAGGAGAAAAAGTTCTTCGAGGCTGTGGAGTACGTCAAGACATTCAAGGCCATCAACTGCGAATACTATGTCAACGACCTGCTCAAGTCAGGAGCCATTCTGGCTGAAGGCGCCCAGGGCACGATGCTCGACGTCGATTACGGGTCATATCCGTTTGTGACATCTTCCACCACTTCCTGCTCCGGAGTATGCTCCGGTCTGGGCATCGCCCCCCAGAAAGTCGGCAAGGTCTTCGGAATCTTCAAGGCGTACTGCACCCGCGTGGGCAGCGGCCCGTTCCCGACCGAGCTTTTTGACGAGACCGGAGAGAAGCTCCGCGCCGTGGGGCACGAATTCGGAGCCGTCACAGGGCGTCCGCGCCGTTGCGGCTGGCTCGATCTGGTGGCGCTCAAATACGCAGTAATCATCGACGGGGTCACTGACCTTATAATGATGAAGTCCGACTGCCTCGACGATTTCGACACCATCAAAGTCTGCACCTCATACAAGGTTGGCGGCACAGAGACCGCAGAGTTGCCGTTCGACCTGAGCGTTCCGGTGGAGCCGGTCTACACTGAGTTCAAAGGATGGAAATCAGACCTGAGAGGAATCCGCAGGGAAGAGGAACTCCCCCAGAACTTCAAGGACTACATCAAGTTCATGGAAAGTTACCTCGGTGTCCCTATCAGCATCATCTCCCTCGGCCCGGACCGCGAAGAGACCATCTTCAGATAATAAACCTTACCGGATCAGATGATTCTGCATCCCGTCAGAGCCGGCCATACATACCTGCCATTTAGTATGTTCAGACATGGGTTCGCGTGGCCGAGGCACCCTGTCAGGGTGGGTCGGCCACGCGAACCTTCTGTTGAACGCAATCCAAGCAGGACAACCACGACCGAGATTGACGGGAATTTGGATTCCAGCCAGGTTTGCACCAAGAAGCAGTTAACGGACATACCGTTCAACCTCCGAAAGAGGAAGACGGACGAGAGCCGCTATCTGACGTCGTGACAACCTGTAGCGTTTTCTCAGTTCCAGGGCAAGCCGGAGTCTCTGCTCAGCATTAAGGCGGCGGACATCCCTGAAACCGAACAGACTCTTTGCCAAATCACCACAAGGCTTTCTGATTTCCAAATCCTCCATAGTTACGCCTCTCGCTTCAGCTATGGCCATAACCACCTGCTCATCTTTCGAGCGCCCACTTGACAAAAAAGTCCGATAACAATTATGTGTCTTATATATCTTTTCAAACAAAGCCACATCAACATAGTTCTGCGGAAGCAACAGCCCGTCGCATACTGACCACTCCCCTGGAATCTCAGCTTTGGTATGACATATACGCCTTCGCATATCTACAGTCATATCAGACAGACGGGTCTTCGGCAAAAGCTTTCCGTCCCGCACGTACCACACAGGAATCACATCAGAAGACCGGAAATACAGCGGACCGCTCGACCAGCGGTAATCGAAAGGCATAACCCCTTTTCCATCTTTAGTAGGCTGATTGACTATGTATGTACCCACCCTCATGAGATGTTCTTCCCCGTTGATTTCAATTATCTGAAAATCAAATGTCACCCCATCGTGAGATCCCCTGCTTGCCCAGAGGTGTCTCCTGTACAACTGGACGTATGCATCCTTAAAACGTACACATCCGTCACGCGTTCCGGACAAAAGAAAATGAGGGTGAGAGTCCTCGATTGAGAAAGCCACAACTTTGACATCAGGTACGGCAGCAGCGCAAGTGCCGACCATGTTGAATGCCGCCCTGAAGTCCAGTTCGCAGACTATGAAATTTTTAGCATCTGCACCATCTGCGCAGACATGAAAGAAAGAAGTCCGATTCATAGTATAAGCAGTTTACTTCCGCAAATCTAAGAATAAACAATGGAAACACAATAGCAAGCCAATACTGTCAAGGCAAAAGTCCACAAAACGCTCGTCTTAATTCAACTGACAGAATACCCCAACCATCACTCTGCACAAAAACATCGTGATGGTTGGGGTATTCTGTCAGTTGACGCCTTGGGGGGAAATCAATCCCCATGACTATGCACATTATCCGTCAGAGCCGGCCATACAAACCTGCCATTTAGCATGTTCAGACATGGGTTCGCGTGGCTGAGACTCCCTGTCAGGGTGGGTCGGTCTGGAGCACCAGCTACTGAATGCGGTCTAGAGCCAACAACCGTGACCGACCCTGACGGAAAACAGGGAAAACAAGGAAAACAGGGAAAACAGGGAAACGGAGGCTGCCAAGCACGCTCAGATCCCCACCCTGTCGAAAATGAAGTCCACGTTCTTGAAGTAGTAGTCAAGCGTGAAGCAGGAATCAAGTTCCTGCGGACTGACAAGCCCCATGACCTTCTCGTTGCCGGAAAGAAGCGTCTTGTAATCAAGACCTTCCGTCCAGGCCTTCATCGCCACAGGCTGCACGGTATCATAGGCCTCCTCACGGGACAGACCTTTGGATATCAGCAGGTTCATCACCCTCTGGGCGAAGATGACACCCTTTGTCAGATAGATGTTCTCAAGCATCTTCTCCGGATAGACCACAAGGTTCTCAAGTATGCCCTTGAGACGGCAGAGCATGTAGTCAAGCAGTTCTGTGGCATCGGGAAGGATGATGCGCTCAGTCGAAGAATGCGAGATGTCCCTCTCATACCAGAGGGCCTCGTTCTCGCAGGCAGTCACCATATAGCCACGCATCACGCGGGCGCAGCCGCAGATGTTCTCCGAAGAGATAGGATTCCTCTTGTGCGGCATGGCGCTCGACCCCTTCTGTCCCTTGCGGAATGCTTCCTCGGACTCCCTGACCTCCGTACGCTGCGAATTGCGGACCTCGGTGGCCATCTGCTCAAGAGTGCCGGCGATCACGGCCAGTGTAGCCATATAATAGGCATGGCGGTCACGCTGGAGGACCTGGGTGGAGATGTTGGCGGAGTTGATGCCTAGTTTGTCACATACATAGTCCTGGATGAAAGGCGGGATGTTGGCGAAATTGCCCACGGCCCCGCTCATTTTCCCGGCCTCAACACCCTGACAGGCGAACTTGAAGCGCTCAATGTCGCGCTTCATCTCCTCATACCACAGAGCCCACTTGAGGCCGTATGAGGTGATGTCGGCATGGATGCCGTGCGTGCGCCCGATGCATGGGGTTGACTTGAACTCGATTGCCCGACGGCGCAGCATCTCCAGAAATTCCTCCATATCCTGAAGCAGTATGGCGTCAGCCTGCTTGATAAGGTAGCCGTTGGCCGTGTCCACCACGTCAGTGGATGTGAGCCCGTAATGGACCCACTTTCGTTCTTCGCCAAGACTCTCGCTAACGGCTCTTGTGAACGCCACCACATCGTGCCTAGTTATCTCCTCTATCTCCCGGATCCTGTCCACGTCGAACCTGGCGTTCTCCCGGATCTTCTCCACGTCTTCGGCAGGGATGACCCCGAGCTTGCTCCAGGCCTCGCATGAGAGGATCTCCACCTTGAGGTAGGCGTTGAACTTGTTCTCTTCAGTCCAGACGTCCCTCATCACTTTGCGGGAATACCTGTCTATCATATAGCCTTGTTTTTTGAAAGGAATGCGTCCACATTGGCTTCGATGCGGGAGAGGACATCTCCGGACTCGGCCGGGACGAACTTCTCGCCTGTGAGGTGCTCGTAGAGTTCCACGTACCTTGCCGTGATGCCTTTCACGACTTCCGGGGTCATCTCCGGCACTTTCTGACCAGCCTGGCCGCTGAAGCCCTCGGACATAAGCCACTCGCGCACGAACTCCTTGGAAAGCTGGCGCTGCCTTTCTCCTCTGGCAAGGCGTTCCTCATACCCTTCGGAATAGAAATACCTGGAAGAATCGGGGGTGTGGATCTCGTCCATGAGGATGATCTTCCCGTCGCGCTTTCCGAACTCGTACTTGGTGTCCACGAGGATGAGTCCCTTGGCAGCAGCCATCTCGCACCCGCGCTGATAGAGGGCCCGGGTGTAATTCTCAAGTTCAGCCCAGTCCCCGGCACTGACGATGCCCTGCGCGATTATCTGCTCCGGGCTGATGTCCTCGTCATGTCCCTCGGCGGCCTTGGTAGTCGGCGTGATGATCGGCTCCGGGAATTTCTGGTTCTCGACCATGCCCTCCGGGAGAGCGGCCCCGCAAAGAGTCCGGCGGCCAGCCTTGTACTCGCGCCATGCGTGCCCGGTAAGGTAGCCCCGGATCACCATCTCAACCTTGAACGGCTCACACCTCAGACCGGCTGTCGCCATGGGGTCCACCTCGGAAAGTTTCCAGTTCGGAATGATGTCGGCTGTGGCGTCCAGAAACTTGGATGCTATCTGGTTTAGCACCTGCCCCTTGTACGGAATGCCCTCAGGGAGCACCACGTCGAAGGCTGATATGCGGTCGGTGGCGACCATCACGAGATAATCTTTTCCGATGCTGTACACATCGCGGACCTTGCCTTGATACTTGGCTGTCTGGCCCGGAAAATTGAAGTCAGTGGTAACTATTGCTTTCATTTGAAACTTGAGAAAACATTATCGCACGAAGTTAGAGGTTTTTTCTCAGTATCCGAAAAAATCTTGTTACATTTGTCTTCATGAATTACCCGGACAAAGAGCTCCACGAAGAATGCGGAGTATTCGGCATCTACGGTGTCCCGGATGCCGCCAACTTGGTATATTACGGGCTCCACGCCCTTCAGCACCGCGGACAGGAAGGATGCGGCATCGTGGCCCGCAACGATGAGGGAATCCTCAAGAGAGTCAAGGGAGAAGGCCTCGTGACTGAAGTCTTCAACGGCGACAAGATAGCCTCGCTGCCGGGTTCGATGGCCATAGGGCACGTCAGGTATTCCACCACCGGAGGCAGCTGCATCGAGAACGTGCAGCCTTTTCTTTTCCACCACAACACCGGGGACTTCGCCCTCGCGCACAACGGCAACATAGTGAATTCCGCCCAGCTGCGCCGCTATCTTGAGGATCACGGAAGCCTCTTCCAGTCATCTTCCGACAGCGAGATCCTGGCCCACCTCATACGCAAGGACACAAGGGAGCGGAAGCGCCCGAGGATCTTCGCCATACGTGAGGCGCTCAACATGACAGAGGGGGCGTTCGCATTCCTGATAATGACAGAAAACCGCATCTATGTCTGCCGAGACAAGCACGGGCTGCGTCCTCTGTCATTGGCAAGGCTCGGCGAGGGATATGTGGTCAGCAGCGAGACCTGCGCCTTCGATGTGATCGGGGCCGAGTACCTCAGGGACATTGAGCCGGGGGAGATTGTGACCATAGACCACAACGGCCTCAGGTCCAACCGCTACTCCGACTTCTACCACCACTACATGTGCGCGATGGAGTACATCTACTTTTCCCGCCCCGACAGCGACATCGAAGGCTGCAACGTACATAATTTCAGAAAGTTGAGCGGAAAGCTCCTGTTCCGCGAGGCCCCTGCCGACGCGGACATAGTGGTCGGGGTGCCGGATTCGAGCCTGAGCGCGGCCATGGGCTATGCGGAAGCCGCCGGACTGCCATACGAGATGGGGCTGATCAAGAACAAATACATCGGCCGCACCTTCATCCAGCCGTCCCAGGAACTCAGGGAGAAAGGCGTGAAGATGAAGATGTCCGCCGTCAAGACCATCGTCCAGGGAAAAAGAGTCGTGCTCATAGACGACTCCCTTGTGCGCGGCACCACATCAAGGCGCATAGTGAAGATGCTCAAGGAAGCCGGAGCGAAGGAGGTGCATCTGCGCATCGCAAGCCCGCAGATCAAGCGTCCCTGCTTCTACGGTGTGGACATCTCCACCTACGAGGAGCTGCTCTGCGCCCACAAGAGCATCGATGAAGTGCAGCAGCTGCTCGGCGCAGACTCCGTGGCCTTCCTCTCCGAAGCCGCCCTGTACGAGGCCGGGCACCGCAGCGAACTCTGCCTTGCCTGCTTCAACGGCAACTACCCGACCTACCTCTACCAAAGCATAGAGGAGGCCAACAAAGACGGAAAATTCTAGGAACATGTTAAGGGAAGATACTGTTTTCGGTCCTATACACAGCCGCCGGCTCGGCTCCTCTCTGGGCATCAACCTCCTGCCGCAGAACGGCAAGATATGCAACTTCGACTGCATCTACTGCGAGTGCGGGTGGAACCGTGACGGTCTGGAGGACAGGAAACTGCCCACAGCCTCCGATGTCCGGTATGCCCTTGAATCGAAACTGCGCACCCTCGGCACCGAGGGCACAAGGATCGACTCCATCACGTTCTCCGGAGACGGGGAGCCCACCCTCAACCCGGAGTTTCCACAGATAATCGACGACACCATCGCCCTGCGCGACCACTACAGCCCGAAGGCCGCAGTCTCTGTACTGTCAAACGCCACCAGGGCCCACATCCCGGCAATTTTCGAAGCGCTGCGCAAGGTGGACAACCCGATAATGAAGATCGACGCACCTACAGCCGAGTTGGCCGCGCGCATCAACAGGCCCGCCCCTGGATATGATCCGCTCCGCGTGGCCGAAGCCCTCAAGCAGTTCAAGGGGAACTTCGTCCTCCAGACCATGTTTCTGAAGAGCAGCGACTTCGACTCGTCGAGTCCAGAGGTTCTGGACGGATGGATGGAAATCGTGAGGGAACTGCACCCTCGCGAGATCATGGTCTACACCATAGCCCGCCCGACACCTCAGCAGGGACTGGAGAAATTCACGGAGCAACAGATGAGGCAGCTGGTGAAGCCGCTTCTGGATGAAGGCTTCAACATAAGTATAAAAGGATAACAATCAACAAAAACTGATAACCGATGAAGAGAACCATCTTGACATTTATGGCCCTCATGGCCATGACCGTGGCAGCCACAGCCCAGGACGAGTGGAAAGACCGCTCCGTGCCGGCATGGGGCAAGGAATACCCGCACGCCGACTACATGCTCTTCGGCAGCCGCGACAAGGCCCTCGGGGGCGACTACTCCGACTCTGAATACTACAAATGCCTCAACGGGGCGTGGAATTTCTCCTACGCCGAGGATTTCCGGGATCTCCCGGAGGACTTCTGGAGTCCTGATTATGACGACTCCGCCTGGGGAAGCATCGCCGTCCCGGCCAACTGGGAGTTCAACGGCTACGGCACCCCGATCTATGTCAACTCCCCTTTTGAGATGAATCCGGACACCGGCGCCAAGAAAGAGCCGGCCTTCCCGGAGAAGATACCGGGAGGAGCATACAGAGTCTGGTTCACAGTGCCTTCCGACTGGGACGGACGGGAGATTTTCCTCCAGCTGGGAGGCGTGAAGTCCGCCTGCTGGCTATATGTCAACGGCCAGAAGGCCGGATACACCGAAGACTCCAAAGACCCGGCCGAGTTCAACATCACCCCTTTCCTCCAGCCGGGCAGGAACCTGCTCGCCCTTGAGGTGCACCGCTGGTCCACAGGAAGCTACTATGAGTGCCAGGATTTCTGGAGGGTGAGCGGCATAGAGAGGGACGTCTACCTGACCTCCCGCCCGCAGATTCTCATCCGTGACATAGTAGTTGAATCTCCTCTCGACCCTACATTCAAGCACGGCATGCTCGACTACAAGGTCAAACTCGCCAACCTCGGCGACGCCACGGGCAAGGTCAAACTTAACCTCAGCCTGCTCGACCCCGCCGGCAAGACCATCTGGAGCGAGAGCCGCAAGGCGTACATAGACCCGACAGGAGACGATCTCACCGCAGGTGACTACGTGCAGTTCAGCCATTGTGTGATGAACGTGGACGCATGGAGCGCGGAAAAGCCGTCGCTGTACACCGCCCTGCTCGCGCTCACCAACCCTGACGGGACCATAGAATACACCTCCCACAAGGTGGGATTCCGCAGTTCGTTCATCGTAGGGACCAACTACTACATCAACGGCAAGCGTGTGATGATCAAGGGAGTGAACATCCACGAGCACGCCCCGTACAGCGGACACGTGGTGTCCGAAGAGGTGATGCGCAAGGACTTCGACCTAATGAAGCAGCACAACATCAACGCCATCCGCACCAGCCACTATCCGCAGCAGCGCCGCTTCTACGAACTCTGTGACGAGTACGGTTTCTACGTGTGCAGCGAAGCAAACGTCGAAAGCCACGGATGGAGGGGCTTCGCCAATGATCCGAGCGTCTACCCGCTCCAGCTCGAACGCGAGCTCAACATGTACGAGCGCACCAAGAACTTCGCCTGCGTGGTGATATTCTCATTGGGCAACGAGTGCGGCAACGGCGTCAACTTCTACAACTGCTACGATGTCCTCCGCGCCAAGGAGAAGATGCGCCCCATAGTCTACGGCGATGCCGGCAGCAATAGCGACTCTGACATCATCTGGCCGATGTACCCGAGCGAATCCAGGCTCGAAGCCATGGACAGCCGCAAACTCACAAAACCCTATATCGCCTGCGAATACGCCCACTCCATGGGCAACAGCACCGGTGATCTGGTTGATCTCTGGAATGTGTTCTACAACGCACGCCAGCTGCAGGGCGGTTACATCTGGGACTGGGTGGACCAGGGATTCTGGGTGGACCGTGACGGAGGCTTCTGGGCATACGGCGGGGATTTCGGCTACCACACCCCGTCCGACGGCAACTTCTGCTGCAACGGCCTCATCTCCCCTGACAGGAAGCCTCATCCTGCTCTGACCGAAGTCAAGAAAGTGTACCAGAACTTCCTCTTCGAGCCGGAAGACCTTTCCAAGAGCAAGATAATGATCACCAACCGCCACTTCTTCACCAACCTTAACGAGTACGACTACACATTCGAGGTCACAGCCGACGGCGAGGTGATCGACAGCGGCACCTTTGCCGGCCCGGACGTGGAACCGGAGCAGAGCGGCATAGCCACCATACCGTTCAGAATCGGAGAGCGCAAGCCGGGAGTGGAGTATCTCCTCACCGTAAAGGCGGTCGTGCGCAACTCCAGCCTCGGACTTCCTAAGGGCCATGTGGCGGGATACGAACAGTTCGGACTGAGCCTCGACGGCAGCAAACCGGCCGCCCCGGTAGTCAAGGGCAAGTTCAATATCAGCGATGACGGCACTTCGCTGACGGTCAAGGGAACCTCAGTGGAATTCGTGTTTGACCGCGCTGAAGGCGGCGTGGTCTCATACAAGGTCAACGGAACCGAGTACATCGACAAGGGCTTCGGATTCAGGCCGAACTTCTGGAGAGGCCCTACCGACAACGACTACGGCAACCGCCTCCCGATCCGCTCAGAAGGCTGGAAGAAAGCGTCCAAAGAGTTCAATGTGACTTCTTTGAGCGGACGTGTCAAGGGCGGCGCCGCCGTCGTGAAGGCGGTTTACCATCAGATGGGCCGTGATTTCACCGTGACATACACTGTCCGTCCCGACGGGACGGTGCGCGTCAGCAGCACTCTGGATGCCGTACAGGCCGCTTCCGGGAAAGACCTGCCTACCCTCCCGCGCATCGGCCTGAGGCTCAGGCTTCCGGTTTCCCTGCACAACGTCAGCTACTACGGCCGTGGCCCTGAAGAGAATTACTGGGACCGCAAGACAGGCTCGCTACTTGGTGTGTACGAGACCACAGCCGAACAGATGTATTTCCCTTACATCCGCCCGCAGGAAAACGGACACCGCACCGATGTGCGCTGGGCCGCTTTCACGGACGACTCCGGCAAGGGCCTTGCCGTGCTGGCGGACGGCAGCCTCGAATTCAACGCACTGCGCAACTCCGTGGAGGACTTCGACTCGGCGGAGAGCGGACACCCGGCACAGATCAACTACTACGACAACCAGGATGTCGATGTGACCAACGGCCGACGCCAGACGCACATCAACGACATCAAGCCCCGGGACTATGTCGAACTCTGCATCGACAAGGTGATGATGGGCATCGGCGGCGACAACTCATGGGGAGCGCCGATCAACCCGCGCTACATCATCGACGAGACCGTGGCGAACAGCTACAGTTTCACCGTAGTCCCTGTAAACGGCAACCTTGAAGAAGTCGTTAACCTCAAGTATTGACATGAAAATCAAACTCATATTCAGTGCAGCCCTGCTCCTCAGCGGGGCTGCCTGCTTTGCCCAGACGGGCATACTCGATCCTGACGCCGAGTCCCGCAGGATCCCGGTTCAGGCACGTGAACTCGCCAAGGCTACGGGTGCAGAATCCAGCACCGTGCTCGACAGCCTCAACCGATATTACACCGAACGCCCCGTACCCGGTTCACACCGCAATGGCGACAATCCGGTGCTCTTCCTGCTCGGTGACTCCACCATGCGCACCGGGGTTGACGGCAACGGCAGCAACGGGCAGTGGGGTTGGGGTTATTTCATCCAGAACTGGTTCGACACAGACAGGATAACGGTAGAGAACCACGCCCTCGGCGGAGAGGGTACACGTTCGTTCTACAAAAACTGGCTCTTCCCCGCCCTTCACGCGATGAGGCCCGGTGACTGGGCCATCATCCAACTCGGCCACAACGACCGCACAGGGGGAAGCGAGATGGCTGACGGTCGATTCAGAGGGATCCTCCCGGGTGACGGCAAGGAATACACTGAAGTGATACTTCCCGGCAGCGGCACCCGGGAGAGGATCTACACCTACGGCGAGTACCTGCGCATCTATATCGACGAGATACGCGCACGCGGCGCCAACCCTCTGCTTCTCTCACTGACATCCCGCAAGGGCCGCGGAGAGGACGGCAAGATCCACCCGAGCACCGGCAAGACTGAGGTCATAAAGGCCATCGCAGAGGAGAAGGGCGTACCGTTCATTGATTTCAACGCAGCCATCTGCGACAAATACAACAATGTCTTCGACTCCGTCAAAGTGGACTACCTCTACTACAGCGACAACATCCACCCTTCATCATTCGGCGCCGTGATCAACGCCGAGACCTTCGCGCAGGAACTTCGCAAACGCCCGGACATCGCCCTGTCCACTTACCTTCTTCCGGAAAAGCACTACGAAAGCGCTGTACGGCAGGAAGGCAAGCCGGTGCTCTTCATCATCGGAGACTCCACCGGAAAGATCGACGACACAGCGACGAGCGGCAAAGTAGGTTGGGGCCAGGTCATAAGCAAATACTTCAACCCCAAGAAGATATCCGTTGACAACCATGCCAAGGCCGGCCGCAGCGCGAGGACATTCCTTGATGAGGGCCGCTGGAACGTGGTCTATGACGAACTCCGCCCGGGAGACTATGTGCTGATCCAGTTCGGACACAACGACGGCGGCCCGATCAACACAGGCAAGGCCCGCGGAGAACTTAAGGGCAACGGCAACGAGAAGGAAGTGATGAAGATGGAGCCGACCGGACTCAACGAGGGAATCTACAGTTTCGGCTGGTATATTCGCAAATTCTGCCTCGATGCCAAGGAGAAGGGTGCCATCCCTATCGTCATGAGCATCACCCCGCGCAACATGCGCGACGAAAACGGCAGGATCATCCGCGAAAAAGACTACAAGGAGTGGAGCCGCGAGGCCGCCGAGCAGACCGGGGCCTGGTTCATCGACCTCAACGAAATCTCAGCATCCGCCCTTGACAAGCTGTCCAAGGAAGAAGCGGACAAGCACTTCCAGGGCGACCACACGCACTCTTCCGAGATCGGCGCGGAGCGCAACGCCCGGAGCGTAGTCAAAGGCATTAGGGGTCTTCGCAAACTGCCGCTGCGCAAGACGCTGAAATAGGGTTGCGATGAGTGTCACCACAAAGTCGCGCTTTGATTGAGCGATGGCAGAAATTGATTGATTGCGCCCGGTGGCAGACAACTGACACAGCCGGTGGCAGGCTTCGATTACTGTCGGTGGCAGGCAACTCGCTGAATAACAGCTTTATACGCAAAATGCCTATCCGAAAAACGGGATAGGCACTTTTGCTTTTACACTGTGAATCAGAGGCTTACCTGCCACCAAGGCAAGGAAGTCTAAACGTCTTGGGACCTCAAATTATTATATATCAAGCCCTAGTCAGTTCTCCAAGGAGGTATTTTTCAAAATCTGAAAGTCCAGACCACCATTTCGGAGAGACCGGATGATACGGGTTGATGATGGCGACATCATGATCCACCCCAGGTACCCTGATGTGACAGACATAATATTCTGTATCCTCAAGTTCTTTCTTACTATTATCAACAAGATACTTATTGTCTTCTTTCACGGCACTAGCGATAGCGCAACCCCATACTATCACTATGTCAGGAGAAAGTTCCTTGACAATCTCAATAAAGGCATCAAAATCTCGATCTGAAGAATCAGAATAATATGTAGGCCTGAAATTTCCATCATTCGCAGGAAGAAAGAACTGGACATAATTGGTAAAGGCCATACGATTCCACACATCATCATAACAAGCATCTCCAGATATCTTCTCCCGCATAAATTTTCCGAAAACCTCATAAGCACGATAATGCTGACCTATATTATTCTTCGGTTCCTGCCTAAGAGGATATCCACCACTATATTCACATCGAGTATCATATACACTCGAATCCTTTTTTAACACATCTGTACAGTCATTAAAGAATTGACACTGCGTGTTATTACAGTAAAAACTGGCACCGACTACAAGAATCTTCTTGCCCCTGATTCCTGCAGAATAGTTTTCCCCCACAAAAGGGTCGAAAAAATGTTTCTTCATAATCACATACATTATTGACAACTATCAGGTGCTCATGCCTCGACCATACACCGTAGATGACACGAGGCTTTCGCTTTTAATCAGCCACGACCTGCTTTCAACTCATCTTTATAGTCATTCAAGTCAGAGATCATAGCATCTATCAGATTGATCTTTTCATCGTCTGACCAGTCATACAGACCAAAATTGTGACCAAAATTGTAATCAAGCAATTCTTTGACGGAGAACTCGACAGGGAGCACATCTCCCTCGCCGGCCATCTCCAGATAGTAGTCTTTGTAATTTTCAATGCTTTCCATATAAAATTGAATTAATGTTGAACGCACAAGATACCTGTTTTCTCCCCCCCCCTATCAAGTCCATATTGGGTCATTTAATTTTTTTCAGCATAAATTCTTCATGGTGCAAATATATTCCGGCTCACTGCCAAATGTCGGCATCCCCATGTTGCAGTTGTAGCAGGCGATGCCACGGCATTCAGGAATATTCGTTATCTTTGGGGTTGGACATCATTTGACTATGGCTATGGAGGAGAAAAGGATAAAGTACCCGATAGGGGTGCAGACATTTGACAAGATAATCGATGGAGGCTACCTCTACATCGACAAGACAGGATACGTCCACGATCTGGCGGAAAACTACAGTTATGTGTTCCTCAGCCGGCCGCGGTGTTTCGGCAAGTCCCTGCTCTCCTCCACCATCCACAGCTATTTCGCAGGAGACAAGGAACTGTTCGAGGGGCTGGAGGCAGGGAGGCTGAAGAACGAATGGCCCAAGCACCCCGTGTTCCACTTCGACATGTCCACGGCGAAGCACCTCGACGAGGAACAGCTGCTCCGCACCCTTGGTTACAAACTCAGCGCATACGAGAACGCCTTTGGAAAGGATGAAAGCATCTCTGAAGGCGATGTGAACGCCCGTTTTGAGAGGCTGGTAAAAGTGGCCGCCGAGCAGACTGGAGAGAAGGCCGTGGTCATCATAGACGAGTACGACGCACCTCTTCTTGACGTGATGAACGACCAGCAGAGGCTCGCCCCGATGAGGCAGATCATGAGGAACTTCTACAGCCCCATCAAGAGCCTCGACCCCTACCTTCGCTTCGTCTTCATAACGGGGATCAACAAGTTCGCGCAACTCAGCATCTTCAGCGAACTCAACAACCTGCAGAACATCTCCATGATGCCCGAATACTCTGCCATCTGCGGCATATCCCAGAGCGAGCTAGAATCTCAGATGAAAGAATCCGTCAGGAGAATGTCCGAGAGCCTAGGCCAGTCTTGTGAAGAGACTCTGGGAGAACTCAAACGCAACTATGACGGCTACCACTTCTGCGCCGGATCAGAAGACATCTACAACCCGTTCAGCCTCATCAAGTCGCTTGACGCCAAGGACTTCGGCAGCTACTGGTTCGACACCGGCACTCCGACTTTCCTGCTTGAGAGACTGAGGAACTCGGATATTGATGAAACCACCCTCGACAGCATGCCGATGATTCCGGAGTCGGACTTCGACGTCTCTCCGGAGATCAGCGACAACGTCCTCCCGATGCTCTACCAGACCGGCTATCTCACCATCAAGGACTACGACCGCGACCTGCACCTCTACACCTTGGGCTACCCCAACAGGGAAGTCAAGATCGGATTCACCCAGGGGCTTCTGGCACAGTACCGCAGCAGGATGATGACCGGCAGCGGCTTCGTCGCACAGTTCTTCGTCGCCATGTACCGCCACGACATCGACAAGGCCCTCACACTCCTCCAGTCCTTCCTCGCCGGCATACCTTATGACCTCGAGAACAAGACCGAGAAGCACTTCCAGACCATCATCTACCTCATCTTCTCCCTGCTCGGCTACTACACCCGGGCCGAGGTCAAGTCAGCCGCCGGCAGGGCCGACGCCGTATGCTGGACAAAGGACAGGACCTACGTCTTCGAGTTCAAGCTCGACGGCTCCGCTGACCAGGCCCTACGCCAGATCGATGACAAGGGCTACCTCATCTCCTACAAGGCGGACGGAACCTGCGTCAAGGTCGGCGTCAACATCTCCTCCCAAACGCGTACGCTTGAATCTTGGAAGATTGGTTCCCAATCATAGAAACAAACGTCTTAATCCTAAAAATCACATGAATATTGGGATTAGCATTTATTTCATGTCCGATATGTGGATAATTCGCATCCTAAAGCCTATTCATAACTATTAAGCAATATGTTAAACATGGTCTCGCCATGCTTTTCTATAGCATCAAGACTCCATGACTTGTTGAAAGTAAAGGCATGCAACATTTTTAAACTCTCAATAGAGCCACTTCTTGAGCCATCAAGGAATGATTCGATCCGTGCCTTTTTCTCTTGATAAATTGAATTTGACAAGGTTGAGTTCTGTTCAGAAGAAATCATCACCAGATTGCCAAATGAATTGAGATCTTCCGGTTTTAGTCTCAACGTGTCGTTTTGGAGGGGTGTTTGTGGCGCGATGTGCTCGATTGACCTGTTTCTCTTGAAGACATATTTCTCGGCAACGTCAATAGCTCGCCTGATGACACCATTTCCAGAAGCAGCATCATCACGGAATAATTCTTTACGCTTCAGCCAAATATAGAAATCAAGACGCCAGAACCAATACCGGTCAACGCGCTCATAACTCAGGTCTTCATACCCGAGCTTTTCTTTGGGATGCGCCTCATTATCTTTAATCCTCAACGCATTATACAAAACTTTCGGCTCGATGGGGCAATCGGTATCGACAGCATCAATCAAAATGTTGAACCACTGATAATACGTCACTGGTGAAGAATTGACATATAACATGGACTCAAACATTTTCAGAGTCTTTATGGCGTCATCTTTTTCAACGAAAGGCATTTCCAGATCATAGTCATAGTCTCCCCCACCATCAAGAATACGCACAAAGTATACATCCAAAAGAACCCGAAAGCATACAAGACAAGAAAAAAATTCCTCAATTTCATGACTATCGTTCCGGCTAATCAAGTGCTTTTCAAAAGTGTCAACTAAGTTCGCCTTATTGAAAAAAACTGTTTTTTCTCCTATTCCCTTCCCCCTGACCGTTAAAAACCTGTATAGACACTGAAGAAGGAAGTCGGAAAAACTCATTACGGAATGGCTTCCGTCTCCCGTCCTTTGGTTCTTTACCGGGGCTTTGGAACTCTCTTTTACATCCTTGATAGAACTTCCACTTGCTTGTTCTTCTTCCGTTTCCTTGAGACCATTCAATAGATTATTATTGAACAGTGCACGCGGAGAATTACGGTCAACGATGGCTTTCCGGATTCTTTCTTTCATCCCACTTTCATCCTCATTATTCCAACGCCTTATCCTAAAGCAAGGAGTATCCATATCCGCCACACGATTCCATGCTCTTGTAAAGAAATCCTTCTCAGAAGCTAATTTGTGAAGTAACTTCACCTTGACAATTTCGTGTCCATCAAGATTCTTCCCAGTGGAATTCATCCTTTCAAAATATTTATTCAGAGACTGTTGTCGATAACTGTCCGGTAAGGATGTCACGAAGAAGGTCATGTGTTTGTACACGTACTCAGCATATTTCACACGTTCTCTATCGCATTCAAATCCAGAACGCATATAGCTTTGGATACATTCCACACCTTTCTTCATCTTCTTGTTTTCATATGGAGCGGACACATCGTTGCCTTTTGATGTAATCAAGAAGTCCAGATACTCTTGATCCTCCGGCCTTGCCGAGAAAGTCAATCTAGGTTTCCCATTATACACAATAAATTGCTTCCAAGGATCATAGTATACAGAAAGGACTATCCCCATCAGTATCATGACGGTAAACCGCTGCTGGCCATCAACCAATTCATTCTTTGCAGTTGATGTCAGCATCCCAACATAGTAGGCCTTGTCAGACGATTGCGCCTTCAAATCATTAAGCAGCTGCGTAATACATTCTGTATCCCATTCAAAAAGCCTCTGGTAAAGAGGTATGCTATATGTCTCATCACCGATGGTCTCAGGGGTCAGACGAAGGTTATTCAAAGTGTTCATCCTACACAAATGATTTTATTATACTCTTTATCTCCACGTCATGCTTGCACTGCTCAAGACAACGCAATATCTCTTGCGAATAACGCTGTTGAATCTTTGTTTGTGGCTGCATCGCAGGCATATCATTTATTACCTGAAACAATTCACCCAAAAAAAATGTTGGAGAAGTTGCCCGGTCTATCATCATGACGATATTAGTGTCAGCAGCGAACTGTTGCAATTTCCCCAAATTAACACGAAAATTCTCATAGCGATGCATGGAAACTCGCTTGGCTACCAACATAAGCGCCTCAGACAAATACTGCCCACCGAACTTCAGATAGTAGCAGAAGAGCAAAGATTCAATAACATCTCTATACCATTTATGCGTTTCCATATCCAATCCATGTATTGCTTTATAGGCATTCGTGGACGCAAATGAATTGAACTGATATAAAATCGAGTCAACATATGCAAAGAAATGTGAACCGCCTTGGATGGACTCATTCCAGTAAAACCGCTCTCCAAAAGGTGGTATCTCCCGTATCAAAGGAGCAGCTTCATACTCTCTTTTAACATTGTATTTCACATTATCATCCCAATTTCGCATACGAATCCAGTGCCTCAAACGAAATACATACAGCGATAGCGAACGCACATATGCCCTCTCACTGTCGCTGTCCGCCTCATCTCCGACAAGTATCATCCTGTCCCATTTCCTGGCCAAATGCATGGACTGTTCTGGATTGTCTGCCATGTAACGGAGGTGGTGGGCCTTCAAAAGATCGAAATCAGACAAGGACTTACCTTTAGAATTTTCATTTGAGAAAAATGTATACGCCAAATCAATAGAAGTGTCATTCAAAATAAGCACATTGAATTCTATTCCATTCCAAAGCCTTTCAGCGGTAATCCTGCGCTCACTCCTCTTTACTCCTGACAGAATATTTTTGATTACGAACTTATTATACGCAACATAATCCTCTGCAAGCTTTGATTGGTAGCTTTCTTCCAATAAAGAAATGCCCTCAATATGTAAAGTTGCAAGGATCAAAGACAAAGTGACAAGGCGTTGTTGCCCGTCAATAATCTGGAATGAGTCATCGACTTTCTGAAGAATAATCTTTAGTTCAGCGCAAAA
>DJQV01000011.1 GCA_002438805.1 Bacteroidales bacterium UBA6377 | reverse complement strand
GAAGGTAGGGGTAAAAACAGACAAAATTGCCCCAACCTTTGGCGAGGAGATGCTACGGAGGGCCGTGCAGGGGCAGTGTCCCCCGAAGGTAGGGGAAGAAAGCGCGAAAAACACCCCAACCTCTGCTGGTGGGGTGACGCAGAGGGCAGTATAAGGGAAGCTCCTCCCGAAGGTAGGGGAAGAAACAGACAAAAACGCCCCATCCTTTGGATGGCGTTTCAGGCGGAGGCAGGGGGCGAGGCTCTTGTGTTGAGCTCCTGCCACCTCCGTCCCGTGCGCACGAAGTCAATCTCGTGCGTGGAAAGGCCTCTGGTGCGCACGGGACAGGAGGTGGGAATTCAGTGCGGTGCGCACGAGGAGTGAGTATGTGAGGGTAAGGGAGAAAGGGGAGCGGAGGGTCGAGGGGAGTGAGTATGGGGCTCAGTCGGTGCGGATGTCGCGGACGCAGCGGGCGGAGTCTGTGGTTCCACCGGGGTAAAGGGTGATTTTGCTATTAGCATACATAAAGCCGTATTTATTATTAGCCTTGCCGGTACCGCCTATCTCCTTGGCTCCGAATGAATAGCTGGTACGGGACATAACGGCTGTGCCATCCAATGCTCCGTAATATTTCATTATCGCCAGTTCCCGCTGGTTTGGAAGGCGGTATCCTGCAGGGCAATACGGGTTGTCCTCTCCCTTGCCGATGGCGGTGGTCACGTTGTTGTTGAATTCTTTGAATTCGACAGCGGAACCATATTTTGTCGGTGAAGAGTATACCTCGAACTTCTTATAGAGGCGGTTCTCTTCGGCGTTCTGGTTGTGCAGGTCAAGTTCTCGCGAAGTGTAGTAGCGGAGGGCAGCGGGGTTAAGGTATGTGTTGGTGAAAGTCAACTTGTCCTCGGACTGTTGGATATAATCCTGAGGTTCAACAGTCAACTCGGCATTGGCCGCAATACCGAGATTACGGACGCAGCGGATTGTCATTTTAGAGTCTGCTCCTTCCTGCTCGCTTGGTTTCCCTGAACCAGTCGCGATGCCTTCCTCCGCCCAGACGATGGTCGGGTAGCCGTCGTAGTTGGTGGACGAGGCGACGTGTTGCATCCATTTCTTTTTGTCATCGCTGGCCTGGTCTTCAGCACTTCGGTTGTATAGCCGTGATTTCGGGTCAACGAGACCGTCACCGATATACAGGCCTATCAGCTGGTTGATGGATGCCGTGTACCAGCGGATCTCATCGCGGTCGATGACCCCGTCGCCGTTGTTGTCACGGTTGCGGGTCATGCAGGAGTAGCGCAGATTCTTATAAGTATCTTTCAACTGCAGGGTATCATGGTCAACTTCAAAATTCATGAAAGTATCCCATGAACTCCCTGTCTGGAATGCGTCCCTAGAATTAAGCCCCCACAGTTTCACCGAGTTGAGAAGTCCGTTGCTGTTGCTGCTGTTGCCTGCTGTGGAGGTGCTGCCCCATTCCCATTTTCCGGAGAATTCGTCCACATACTCAATGCCCCACGCGCTCGTGAGTGAACTGATGGACGGGTCGGTGTTGTAGATGGTCTGTATGGATTTCTGCTGTATCGTGATGACGGAGCCTGTGGTCCGGGACTCCCCGTCCTTGCTGACCTGCGAGTTGCAGAGGATGTGCATGGTGCGGTCGGGCTGGTTGACAAACTCTTTCCACAGGGTAGGGGAGGTGACTCCGGTTATCGGGTTCTTGTCGTAGTAGAACTCGTCCACGAAGGCGGTGACGCAGATTTTCGGGCCGTCCGTGCCGTTGTCGTTGTCGAAGTCGCTGTTGTGCGTGCCGTACTCCAAGTCTTTCTCGTATTCGCCGGCCTCCTCCTTGATGTACTTCACCAGTCCGCGTATGTCCATGCATTCGGACGGGTCGTAGGCCTGGCGAGTCGAGACGTAATTGCCGTTGCTGTCTTTTTTGTTGAGCCGGAAGCGAACCCACTTGTAGTCCAGTCCGTCAGGGATGTCCTCTCCGTTTGGCCCGAGTGTCGGCATGCCATCGCAGTAGGGGGTCTTGACGCTCCATGTCAGTTCGTCGGCCACGGACTTGCCATCGGAATCCAAGAAATTCTTCGCATGGAAGGTCATGGTCTTGGATGCGTAGTGCGCGTCGCACAGGGCAATCTCTTCCTTGGCTATCGTCACAAGGCCGGAGGCGCCGGGCTGGTTCTCCTTGACATTGGATGCGTCTCCCTGACTGGTCTCCACCTCCACGCGTATGTTGTTGACCGAGTTGACGGTGACGGTGTAGGTGTAGGAGGTGTTGCGGCAGATGTTGTAGTCTGCGATGCTGCCGTACTGATCCTCGCTCCAGTTGCTGCCGCTTGGGCCCTGCGTCCAGTCTCCGAGGTGGATGAGGTATTGGACGTCGGCGGCAAGTGTCTGTCCGGCAGCATCGTTGGTGAGTTCCATGTCCACCCTGCCGGTGACGAGGACATAGGTCGAGAAATCGTTGGCGTTCTGGAAGATGCGCATGTCGCGAGATTCCTGCTTGCCGGTTGTGGGGTTGGTGAAAGTAAAGGTGGTGCTTTGGTTCTGACCGCCGTCGCGCTTGACCTGGCGGCTTCGGTCCTGATATGTTGCAGGGCTGGCTTTCGGGGTCTGCCGGTTTTCGAGCATGTAGAACGAAAATCCGGATGTGCCGTCGGTGCCGAAATTCTCGAAATTGGTCCACGGGCTGTCGAAGAAACCGGCAGCGTGCTCCGCGTATTTGTCTGTGCCGGTGGCGGGATCCACAGCTCCGGAATCATTGCCAGTCGCGGTGCGGTCCGTATAATCCATCAGGTTGGAGGTGCGCGGAACATTGATCACACGCCACTGCTTGGCCGTGAAACTGCTGATTTTCTGCCCTCTTTCGTCCGCTCTGGTGCCGGCCTTGAAGATGAAACGGATCTTGGCGTCGAGCCGGGTGAGATCCAGTTCCCCTCCGGAAGTGCTGCCTCCGTCCGCGATGTCTATGTTGGAAAGCATCCCGCTCATCGGAAAATAGCCGTTGCGGGAGACTGTCTCCTGGTTGAGGTAGACATGGAATTTCTTGAGATCGCCCTCGCTGTCAATGTTGTGGGCAAGCACGTCGGAGGACACGCGCACCATGTCAGCATCCAGATTGGTGAGAAGATAGAGTTTGAAGCCGGTGCCTGCCGGAGCCTTGATCTTGATGCTACCGCTGGTCTTGCCGCTGCTTCCCGTGGCATTGCTGACATACCAGCAGTCCTCGTCCGCATTGCGCACGGCTTCTTCGCTTCCCACCATCTCGAGTGTGCCGAACCACTTGCCGTAGACCTTGTTGCCGCCCTTGTCGAAGAGGAAAAGGTAGGCGTTGAGCACCCTGTTCTCGCTTTCATGGCCGAGGGTGGAGCGGGTCTGTATCTCCACGTTGTCGCTTGAGCCGAACTGGAGCTTGAGCCAGCCTTCGCCTTCTGCAAGGCCGCCCCTGCTGAGCTCTTCCCGGACGCAGCCGCCTGCCATCAGGATCATAGCCATGCAGGCCAATATCAGTGTGATATATCTTTTCATCATGTCAATCAAAACTTGTCCCGGTGCTCTTTTGGGTCCAGCCCTGGACCTCAAATGTGAAGGCGCCGAGCTTGGTGCTGTAATAGATGTTGACAACCACGTTGAGATCCTCATTGCGGCTGATGCCCGTGATCTTGTCGGTGCTGCCGTAGCTGTTGATGCGGGTGAGGAACGGCCGGGTCACGTCAATGTCCTTCTCGGCTCCCTCCAAGGTGCGGATGGTGACAGTCGATGCGCCCGTAGCTTTGCGGAGGTACCATTTTTCGGTGGAGCCGGGGGTTGAGGATTTGGATTTGGAGATGCCTGGCTCGCCGTTGTTGTTGGAGAGGTAATAGTAATAATAAGTGGGCCACCGGCCGCCAGAGGAACTGTAACTGTAGAAGTATCTGCCGTCGTTGGTTCCTGTTGAGATGGTAGACGGGGTGTCAGTGAGGGATGGGACCTTGTTGCTGTCGGTTGGGATGGTCAAGTATTGCTTTGTCTCGAAATTCTGCATCTGCGTTGACGAACTGGAGGATGAGAAGCCCCAGAGGTACTTGGTCGCATCGCTATAGAAGATGAGTTCGTCGTCTGTACCGAACTGCTTTATATCCAATTCGTTGTCGGCGTCCGCTCCGAGGAAGAAGCGAGGATTGGAGGCCGAGGCGATGAAGTACTCCTTACCGGGGTCGATAGTTGTATCCGTCTCGCTGCCTTCCATTCCATAGCGGTTGACAGTCTCCTCTTTCACGCTTGGCGTCCCCGAGTAGTCTTTTTTGTCGAAGAGGCCGCCGGTGAATGAAAGGCCAATGGCATCGACAGTTCCTGTCTCGTAGAGGTAGGTGTCAAGTATTTTCTCTTCTCCTCCCGGGACTATGCCTGTGACATCCACGAAGTTGGAGAACTTCCCGTACTGCGTGCCGGAGGGGGCTTCGCCGTTATGAGGAAAAAGATAGCCGGTGGAGGGATTCTTGTCGGTGAGGGAGAGTTGGCTGATGAAGACCTTCTTGTCCTTGGCCTTGTTGCGCACTGTCACACGCACCCTGCCGCAGACGCGCAGCAACTGGGCGTCAATCTCGTTCTTGCCCGGGCCGATGCTGACTTTCTTTATCAGTGACAGCGGCATTGGTTTGTCATCGCTGAACGGAGGTCTGTTGTCCGTGAGTGCCGGGAGGGTCGCGGCGTTGAGGTCTGCTTCTGTGCTGTTCTTCCCGTAACTGTCCGGGTCGTTGGCGAGGATGTAGAGGTCGTATTCTCCTCTGGCCATATCCTCGAATGTGACTTTTGCTTGGGCCGCTTGTGGGTTGACCTCTCTGTATTGGCTTTCCCTGTCCTTGAACATCCAGACTTTCAGACTGTTCATGGTGTCGCCGTCCTTGGCACTGCGGGTGGCGGCTTGGCCGATGTTGATGACGAGTTCTCCATTGTCTCCTGATGTTTGAGGAGTCTTCTCGCAGGCGGTGAGGGCAAACGCGGCCAGGAGGGTTGCCGTTATGATTGATTTGGATCGCATGGCTACAGGTAAACTTCAACTGATGACTGGACTTCATCCCAGTCCTTGATGCCCACATTGACCTCGACGCTGGACTTGAGCACCTTGAGGGTGTAGGTGTAAATCTTGCCCGGTTCCCAGGTGATTTCTGGGAGGGTGGCCGTGTGGTCCATGGCGCCGTTCGCCGTGGTGAAATGCACGCTCGTCCTGCCCCCTTCAACGGTTTGCGGGATGGCGAAGACGACCCCGCCGTTGTCGGAGAAAATGGTGACGGCTTTGTCTTTGCCGAACTCCGTGCTCCCGGTCCACTTGTAGAACTCGTAACTGCTGTCGAAAGAGTTGGAGGTACTCCAGTTGAGGCTCGGGATAAGCGCGTTTCCCTTTTCATGGGAATAAAGGAGCGTGCCGGCGGAGCGAAGTCCTTTGAGGTGGAATCCGGTGATATGGTCGGTCTGGCCGTTAGAGACAGATTCATCGAACACGACCTGGAATCTGAGGCCGGAGAGGGCATGCTGGAAGGGCATGTTGACGGTTTTGTAGCCTTCTTTCGCGGGGTGGCGGTGCGCGAAGGCCACGAGCAGATCGTATTGGTGGTCGATGATGCGATACTTTATGGAGATGTTGTCGGCATCTGAGGTTCTCGGGAGAACTTCCGCTTCATACGGGCAGTAGGCTCTGAAGCGGTAGTGGCTGTTGCGCCGCCAGTTCTTGACTGGGCTGTATTCCCAGCTGCTTGTATTGTAGTTGTAGGAGACCTTGACGGCTTTGTCGTCATCGAAGAGATTGGTGAGTGTGCCGCCTACGGTCGCGGAGTAGCCGCCGAAGATGCCGAAGGAGTAGTTTTTGAGATCGTTATTGCCGCCGATGGTGGTCCATCCGGCTCTGGTGGCAGGGGTGGCCTGGCCAGAGGCTGTGGTCCTGCTTTGGTTTTGTCTTGCGGCTGTGCTCGCCTCGGCTGCGACAGTCTGGCTGGCCGAGAAGTCCATAGGAACCTCTTCGGCATGCTCTTTCTGGCATGCGCCGAGTATGATGACGGCAAGCGCGAGTGTCAGTGGTAAGTATGCTTTCATTTTGTTCCTATGTCTACTCCTGAATTGTCCTTGTCTTCCCAGTCTCCGATGCTGCCGCTGAAGTTGATCGGATTGTCACCGGAGCCGAATGTGATGTAGTATTTGTATTCCTTGCCCTTGTCCCAGTAGTTGGTGCCGAGGATTTCGAGGTTTCGGGTGATGTTGGGCTGGTCTGCGCCGTCTTTGGTGTAGGAGATTATGATCTGCGGGGTGTTTCTTGTTTTGGATCCGGTGGTGATGGCAAGGAGGTTCTGCGGAATCACGTTGACAGAAGGGCCTACTTGTGTGGCTTCAGTGCTGACAGTGATTGGGTTGTTGGACGTGCCACTTGAGAAGATGCTGTAATCAATTGCAAGGCTTTGCTGGTTTGACCAGGAGTCGCTGTCGTATCCGCCTCCCGAGTAGTCGCCTTGCATATAAATATTGGTAAGTTTCAGACTTGTCAATACGATTTCGTCTTGGGTCGTTTTTTCCTCTTTGCTCACGTAAAAACTTATGCGGGCGAGCTTGTGCCTGAAGAGGGTGGGGACAACACCGTTGAGGTTGGCACGTCTGTCCTTGGCGAAGTCGGCTACAAGGAGGTCGAAATCTTGACCGCAGGTTGTTTCGGTAGGGAAGGGTTTTATAGATAACCCTTTCTCTGGATCTAATTCGACTTTGGAGGAACTCCCTTGCGTGATAGCAGAGGGGAAGAATACCGTTCCTGATAAACAGCTGTACGACAGGAAAGTCAGACTTCCGCCTTTCGGCCAGTAGTACACCAGATCAGCATGCCAGGATTCTTCTACAAACGGAGGATTCTCTTTGGAATAATACCCTACTTTCGCCTTGTCGATATAAAGTTCTGCGTCCGCCTTGTTCGTGTCCCAAGTCTTGCCGTCCGGAAGATACCAGGAATACGAGTAGAAATTTGCGCGAGTGTCAAGTTTGGCCGCAGCCGGATCTGCCTTGGTATTGATTGTGGCATTTGCGCCCTCGCCCGTCTTTGTATCTGCCTTAGTCCTGACACTGCCGAGGATCGGGGAGAAGGATATGGCCATGCCGTCGGGACTGCTTGGGGCGGTCTCGACCTTGGCGCAGGCGCTCAGCAGAGCGAGGGCTGCGAGGATTGGCGGAGTGATTTTCTTCATGATGATGTCCAGCCGGTGGCATATCGCCGCACTCTGGCCTGGCGTGGAAGCAGCCGGTGGCGGATAAATGTTTGATGGTCAATATTTTGGCTATATGTCCTCTATTGATTTTGCAGGAGGACATATAGCTAAAATGTTGTTTGATAAGAGGTTACGCGCCACCGCTTTTTAGATGGTGTAGTCGTAACTGCTGTTGGTGTCATCCCACTTCTCTACCGTAGGATCCCAGTAGATGATGAGCTCGTTCTGTGCACCGGCGAGGCTGATGGTTATGTTGTAGGTGATCTTCTTGTTGATGCCCCAGCCATCTTTGTTGATGTCGCTGAGTGCGACGTACTCAGTGACTACGTCAGTTGATTTGGCCGAAGCATCGGTATATGTGTCTACCGTGTATTTAAACTCGATATGAGGGACATTCTTGACAGCGTATATATAGGCCTGCGTCTTTTTTTCGAGAGCTTTTTCAGCTTCGGTTTGTCCGGTGAAAGTGTAAGATGGTGCATCGAAAGTCTGCGGCATGAAAGCTTTCTGCTCGTTGGTCAAATCAACGCCAGTGGTGGTGACTTCCTGCCCCTTTATTGCGCCATTTTCATATACGGCGTATTCATACGTGCTTTTCTCGCTTAATGTCTTCTTATCCCATGATTCAGTTCTCGTGGTAGCATTTGGTTCCATCTGATAGTTACCCTTGCTGAAAGCATTCACTATCTTGATTGAATTGACGGTTACGACCTTGCTTCCTTTTGCGAGGGTTGTTCCTTTATAATCTTTATCAGTCTTCACATTGAACTTGACGATCTGGGTGAGGGTGTGGCGGAACACGGTCGGAACCCCTGTTGCCGCACCTGCCTCACTGGTGGTGTTTGCTGTCTGCCCGGACTTGATGTCGGCCACCATGAAGTCGAGATTCTTGTTAGTATTCACATCATATCCAGCTACTTTAAGGCCGTCATTAGGAGTGCATATGACGCCATCTGGATATTTAGCATTCCCATTCGCATCATTGTCGGCAAGAGTATACGAAATGAACGTCAGGCTACCTCCCTTCGGCCAGTAGTACACCTGGTCGGCGTGCCAAGAATTGGCAACGAACGGAGAAACCGCATCCTTATGATACGAGACCTCCGCATTGTCAATATACAGACTCGCCTTATTCGGCCAAGTCGTCCCGTTGGCATTGTAGAATGCATAGGTCTTGAATTTGTACTTCTGGTCGAAAGTGTTTCCATCGACCAGAGCCTTGGTGCTCTTAGGACCGATGACGGTCTGCCAGGTGATCTGTGAGGGCTCATCGGAAATCGAGCGCACCTCGTTCTTCGTGCAGGCGGAGAGCGCCGTGAGCGCCGCTGCCGCGATAATCAAGTAAGTTTTTTTCATCGTTTTATTTTTTATAGCTGTTGTTTTCTATATCAATATGTCATGGTG
>DJQV01000020.1:32968-40259 GCA_002438805.1 Bacteroidales bacterium UBA6377 | reverse complement strand
AAGGTTGGGGTGTTTTCCGCCCTTTTCTCCCCTACCTTAGGTGAGGCGGCTGGAGCGGAGCCGGCGGCAGGGGAAGTGAGCGGGAGGAGGAGGCGGGAACAAGATTGGCAGGGGAAGGGTGGAAGCAGATTAAAAAGTGTGGCCGCGGGAGCGGAGGGTAGGTGTGGAAGTGGGTGGCAGGAGGCGAAAGGAGCCGCAGTAGGCACGGGGCAGCAGGGACCGCTCATCTCGGTGGCGATGCAGGCTACTGTGGACAGGAACGGGAACGGGGGACTTTGGGAGAAGGGAGCCGCAGCAGGCACGGGGCGAGAATGGAGAGAGTGGAGCGGCAGCAGGAACGGGAGCAGCCGGGGACAGTGGAGGGTGCGGTTCAGATGTGCACGCCGTCCACGTATTCGGGGATGATCTCCGGGACGCTGCGCTTGGCCTTGCTGAAGCTGGACCCGGAGGCGAAGCCGGATTCCTCGGCAACCACTGCAAGTTTGGCTTCGGGGTGGGCCTCGATGTATTGGCGTGCATGTTCGAGCCGGAACATGTTGATGAGGTTGTAGTACCCCACCGAGGCGATGAACCTGCTCGCCGGGGCGGCTTTACCCTTGTCCATCTCGGCGAGGACATCGGATTTCTGGAGGTGCTGCTCCTTGTAGCGTCGGCGGATGATGTCCAGCACCTGGCGTTTGGATTCCTCGTCCCAGGTGAGCGGGGTGTGCTCGGCACTGTTGTCCTGAGCTTCGGCGGCCATGGCCTCCCCGATGATTTCTTTCTCATCCTCCTCGATGCGGTCCATGTCCTCCTGCACCTTCCCCGGCTGCAGGGCGCGTTGCGGGTGGAGAATCGCGCATAGGACGACAACCAAGCATACGGACATCAGAAGATCGACGGCGACGTTGAGAGCCCTGCTGCCGGAAAAGAATACCGCCCACTGGAGCAGGATCCATATAAGAGGAAGGTACAGGACTCTAGCCGCGAACCTATACGGGAAATCATCTTCGCTCGAATAGTTCTGGAGGTGGTAGTCGTTGATGCGTTTTCTGACCCAGAGTGTCACCTTGACAATACGGATGGACAGCAGCAGACTTACAACGGCCGCAGAAGCCATCAGCGGCAGCCCGCCTTCGGCAAGGAAACTGTTTCCTGTCAGGGCCATGACCATGAGAACAGTGAGGGCGGTCATGGGGACAACGACTGAAAGACGGTTGCTGACCCTGTCCAGCCGCTGCCAGCGGAAATATCGCAAGTAAATGGAAGACATGCACATAGGATAAAAGACTATCCCGAAGATGCGTACATAGTTCCACGCCGCCGGGTCAGATGGAGCAATCACGTAGGGAAATTCCATGGCCACGGCTGCCATGAAGAATGCCACTTGCCCTCGCGCGGGATAGAAGTAGCGGCTCTGCTGGTCGAAAGGGCGGCACATGTGGAACCACCGTACAACGGAACAGATAATCCCTGTCAGTATGAATACCAAGCAGGTCTCGGAATGGAGTATGTCAGCGGCGGACCAGCAAACCATATTATTCATATGTTTCTGGCCAAGGGTTCTGCAGGATTCCCGCCATGTCCGTCATCTGTTTGTGGGCCTCATGGAGGAGGCGTGCTGTCTCCGTGCGGCGCGGTTTTGTCGTGTCGGGGATTATCGGATCGCCTACATGGAGAGTGAGCAGGGGGATGTTCGGCTTGTCGAAAAGTTTGTAAATACCTGTGCGCCTGCGATATGAGATTACGAATGGCAGCACGGGGATGTCATATTTGTACGCCATCAGGAAAGCTCCCTTGTGGAATGAGCGGATCGGAGTGTAGAATCTCCAGCTGGCCGCTTCCGGGAACACGTGGATCCACTGTTTCTTTTCGTGCATCTCGTTGAACACGGCATCGAAGGCCCTCATGCCGGAGAGTTCCTCGGGAATGGGAACTCCGCCGAGGTAGTACATGAACCAGGCATCCTTGCCGCGCATGTGTTCCCCGAATATCGGGAACCAGAGTTTGCGCCAGCCGATAGCCTGCAGCACGCAGGTTAGATCCCAGGGATAGACGTGGTTGCAGACCGTGAGTGCGCCGTTCTTGAAGCAGGAGGCGTATTTTTTGAGTTTTTCCTTGCCGACTATCTTGAGGCCGTAGCGGATATTGTTGAGCGGGATGAGCAGGCAGCGGAGACCTATATGGTTGAGTGCCTGGTTGAAACGGTATTTGAGACTGTGGCCGATCTCCCCGTATGGGAAAGTCTGGTCAAGGGCCACTTGGCGTCCGTCGTAGCGGACAGGGATTATATGCTTGTCTGAGCGGTCCGTCGGATATTCGATGTCAATGTCGGGGACATACACGCCGTCCCGTGTCCGCATCTGTCTATACCTTTCGTTGTCAATGCCTTTTCCCATAATTATACCCTGATTTTGGAACTGTGCAAATATAGCAATTTTTCCGTTCCGCTGTCTTCTGGTGGACTATGCTGTCCTTGTGGGGCTGCTGCCCAGTACACATCCTCCGGTACAATCCGCCCGGCAGATGCTCCATAAAATGTGAAATTGCCATGCCAATATGTGTCGAAAAATGTGAAATAAGTACTATATTTGCCTTGAAAAAATGTGAAATATACGATGCAACTACTTAAGAGAAAGATAGATAACTTTCTTGAAGCGTGGAAGTCCACTGAGAATAGGAAGCCCTTGGTGATAAAAGGTGCCAGACAGATCGGGAAGACACAGTCGATCCGCGCATTTGCGCATGCTAATTATGCGTCCGTCATTGAGATAAATTTTGTTCTCCAGAAGAAATTCAGGGCAATCTTCGATGATGGATATGAGGTGGATACGATCCTGAAAAATATTTCACTCATTGAACCCTCGTGGGAATTCATCCCCGGCAAGACCCTGTTCTTTTTCGATGAACTTCAAAAGTGCCCCGATTGTGCGACTTCGTTGAAGTCATTTTGCCAGGATGGGAGATTTGATGTCATTTGTTCAGGGTCGCTCATGGGCATTTATTACGAAGAGATTGAATCTAATGCAGTAGGATACAAGGAAGACTATGAAATGCACTCGATGGATTTTGAGGAGTTCCTGTGGGCGAGGGGATATCAGTCCGGGCAGATCGAGGAACTTTACCGTCACATGATTGAAGTTGAGCCGTTTACGCAATTGGAACTTGACACAATCATGGGCATCTTTCGTGAGTATATGACGATCGGTGGGATGCCTGAGGTGGTCAAAAGATATGTTGATAACGGAAATTACAGTGGCACGCTCGCAATTCAGCGGCAACTGCTCAAAGACTACGAGGAAGATATCACAAAATACGCCGGAGGAAGCGATAAGGCGAAAATCCTTGCTGTATACAAACATATTTCCACTTTTCTGGCCAAGGACAACAAGAAGTTCCAGATTACGAAGATCGCAAAGAATGCCCGCAGCAGAGACTATATCGGCAGTGTCGAATGGTTGAAAGAGGCCGGGGTGGTCAATGTGGCCTATTGTCTTGAAAATGCGGAGCTTCCGTTAAAGGGCAACTATGATGCGTATAACTATAAATTATATTATCACGATACGGGCTTGTTGGTTGCATCGCTGGATGAAGAGGCTCAGGAGGATTTGCGCGCGAACAAGAATTTCGGGACGTACAAAGGAGCCATTTACGAAAACGTTGTCGGTGAGATGCTGATAAAATCAGGGTATGAGCAGCTCTATTTCTATAGGCGCGAGAATCCCTCTATAGAAATGGATTTCTTTGTCAGGGATCATGATTCGCTGATTCCGATTGAAGTCAAAGCCAATGACGGGGCGGCGGTGTCGCTCAATAAGTTGATTGAGAGCCAATCGTATCCGGATATTCATTATGGGATCAAGTTGGGGTACAAGAATATCGGCTGGAATGGCAGGTTCTACACTTTTCCATATTTCCTTGCGCCGTTCTTGCGCCGCTTTCTTCGGGAGAAAGATGCTTCCGGCCTGGAGTGAGGTGCTCTGCCGGGGATAGTCGGTGACGTGCGGCGGGTGTGGCCGGATGTCGGTGGCAGGCCGGTGATGCTTCGGTGCTCTGCCGGGGATGGCTAGTGCTAGGTGCTTGGCAGTTGGTGTCGTCTCGCCCCATTCTCGCAGCCCTTCCTGTCGTTCCATGCGTCCGCCACCCCGCTCCTCCGCCCCTCCAGCGAAAGGTAGGGGTAAAAAGCGCAAAAAATCCCCCAACCTTTGACGCGGGGAAGCCGTAGAGGGCGACATGGGGCCGGTGTCCCCGAAAGGTAGGGGAGAATATGCCCGAATCTACCCCAACCTTTGGCGCGGGGAAGCCGTAGAGGGCTACGTGGGGCCTGTATCCCCGAAAGGTAGGGGTAAAAAGCGCAAAAAATCCCCCAACCTTTGGCGTGGGTTCATCTGTGGGGATGTTAGGAGGCGGCGATTCTTTGGGGCGGGGAGTTGTTTGGTCTTTTGTACGGAGAAGGCTGGTCTGCCGAACGAAATGGTGCTGCAAGAGCATTCGGTACGGGAAAGTAGGGGTTTTCCGAACGAAATAGCGTTGATGGCAGAGGTGGCGCGTTGGAGCCGGATGGGCCGCCGTGCCAGGTGGGAGCGGAAATGCCGGAAAAGGCTCACACCTGGACGAGGCAACGGCTTCAGACGGGGCAGCAGGGCGGGCCGCCGGGCCGGGTGGGAGCGGAATCGCAGGAAAAGGATCACACCTGGACGGGGCAACGGCCACAGACGGGGCTGCAGGGCGGGCCGCCGTACCGGGTGGGAGCGGAAATGCCGGAAAAGGATCACACCTGGACGGGGCAACGGCTTCAGACGGGGCAGCAGGGCGGGCCGCCGTGCCGGGTGGGAGCGGAAATGCCGGAAAAGGCTCACACCTGGACGAGGCAGCAGGGCACAGGGCGCGGCAGCAAGCCACGGCCCGGGAAGGCAGGGCAGTTTCCGGCAAATCACTATCTTTGCGGCATGATTGCCACTCTATTATCCATCCTGCTCTGCTTCACCACGCCAATGACAGGAGGAAGCAGCAGAAATTTGAGTCCGGAAACCACCACGACCTGTCTCGGCAAGAAGTTGTGCCGGGAAAATGGCCCGCAACCCCGTCCCACCATTGTCCTCCACCCCCACGAGGAGGTGGCCTGCCGCTGCGAAAAGAGCAGCCCCCACGAGGAGGTGGCCTGCCGCTGTGGAAAGAGCAGCCCCCACGAAGAAGCCGCCTGCCACAAGGAAGCGGCCCGTCCCGACGGCAAACGTTTTCCCGAAGATGTCAACATACAGGAGGCGGCCCACCCCGAGCAAGCGACACCCGATGGGAAAGACTGCCTGGAGGGATACCGCAAGGTTTTCCTGGCCGGCACCATTGACGGCGGAGACAGCGTGGATTGGCAGGCCGAGGCGGAGAAGTTTTTCATCAGCCGGGGAGGTTGGGCCGTGTTCAACCCGCGCCAGAAGGAATGGCACCCGGAGCGCCCTGGGGAGATGGATTATCAGGTCAACTGGGAACTGAGCCACCTCGAACAGGCCGACGCGATCCTGATGTACTTCGCCGACGGCAGCAAGTCCCCGATCACCCTGCTCGAACTTGGCCTGCACGCCCGTTCAGGGAAGCTCCGTGTGGTGTGCACGGAAAAATTTTACCGGTACGACAATGTCCGAATCACCTGCGAACGCTACGGCATCCCGGTGTTCACCACGCTCCAGGAGGCACTTAAAAACATCTGCGAACAATGAAAAAGTTTTTCGTTTACATAGCCATAACTCTCCTGTTCTCAAATATTTGCCTAGCACAGACCGGCACGTGGTCAGGGAAACTCAACGTTTCCGGGACGGAACTCGATCTGGTGTTCAACCTCGACTCCGGAACCCTGGATGTACCCGACCAGGGCGCAAGAGGGATTCCGGTAAACGTTGACCGGTCCGGGTTCGGGAGCATCGGCCTCGGCATACCATCCATCAACGCCTCGTTCGAGGGAGTGTGGACCGGCAAGCGCATCGCGGGGACATTCACCCAGCACGGGATCCAGTTCCCGTTGACCTTGAACCCGGGCGAACCTGAACTGCGGCGGCCCCAGACCCCCGTGGAACCGTTTCCATACAGGACGGAAGAGGTCAGCTTCGCAAACGGGGACGCTGTGCTGAGGGGGACATTGAGCATTCCGGAAAACTGTGACGGCGCCACCCCGGCACTGCTGATGGTCACGGGCAGCGGGCTTCAGAACCGGGACGAGGAGGTGTTCGGGCACAAGCCGTTCGCGGTCATCGCGGATGCGTTCGCCCGGGCCGGGATAGCCACGCTGCGCTACGATGACCGTGGTTTCGGGGAATCGACGGGCGATGTTGTGAACTGCACCACCCGCGACCTCGCGGACGATGCCGAGGCCGGGGTGCAGCAGCTGCGGGGGAGGTTTTCTCGGGTCGGGGTGCTGGGGCACAGCGAGGGAGGCACGATCGCCCTGATGCTCGCGGCGGAGGGGAAAGCTGATTTCGTGATGAGCCTCGCCGGGATGATAGTATCCGGTGCGGAGACGCTGCTCGCCCAGAACAGGCACGCGCTTGCCATGAGCGGTCTGCCGGAGAGCGACATCGAGGCCTATTGCCGAGTGTTGTCTGATTGCTTCGAGGCTGTGGTTCAAGGACTTCCGCTTCCGTCAGGGGATCTGCTGCCGGAGGGGTTGGCACAGAATTACAGGCTCGCCGCACAGGGGTTTCAGACTCCCTATATGAGGTATTTTCTCGCGCTCGACGTATCCAAGGAGCTCGGGAAAGTGAAGTGCCCGGTGATGGCGCTCAACGGGACGAAGGACATCCAGGTGGACTGCCGGACCAACTTGGCTGCGCTCAGGAAAGGGCTGGGCGAAACAAATGTCATCAAGGCCGAAGATGGCCTCAACCACCTGTTCCAACATTGCACCACCGGGGAAGTCTCTGAGTACAAGCAGATTGAAGAGACTTTCTCACCGGCGGTCATAGAGGAGATGATTGCCTGGATCAAGGCGTTGCCTTAGTTTGCCGGCAGTCAGACTACCAGCCGTGTCACCATCCGGCTCCAGCACCGCGTCAGCGCAATCTGCCCTTTCTCGGTTTGGCCCTTTTCCAGCGTCATTAACCAAGCCACCCCGCTACCCACCACAGCACTCGGCGGAATCCAACCGCCGCCAAAGGTTGGGGCAAATCCGGGCATTTTCTCCCCTACCTTCCACAGGCACCTCCTCTGCACAGCTCCCTGCGGCATCCCGCCGCCAAAGGTCGGGGTAAATCCTGGCATTTCCTCCCCTACCTTCCACAGGCACCTCCTCTGCACAGCTCCCTGCGGCATCCCGCCGCCAAAG
>DJQV01000020.1:32782-32929 GCA_002438805.1 Bacteroidales bacterium UBA6377 | reverse complement strand
CATTTCCTCCCCTACCTTCCACAGGCACCGCCCCTACACAGCTCCCTGCGGCATCCCGTGGCCGAAGGTCGGGGTAATTCCGGGCGTTTCCTCCCCTACCTTCCAGCGGCAACGCCCCTGCACAGCTCTCTGCGGCATCCCGCCGCC
>DJQV01000020.1:27034-32611 GCA_002438805.1 Bacteroidales bacterium UBA6377 | reverse complement strand
CCTACCTTCCAGCGGCAACGCCTCTGCACAGCCCCCTGCGGCATCCCGCCGCCAAAGGTTGGGGTAAATCCGGGCGTTTCCACCCCTACCTTCCGCAGGGACAGAAGCTGATCCGGGGCAGGGACAATAGGAAAGAGCAGGAGCATGGTGGACGGCAAACAGAACACAGGCGAGGCAGCCATCTTACCCCTACCCTGAAGCAAGGCAGCGCCGCAACTGGGCCAACGGTATGTAGTGGCGGCAATGCAGTTCATTGGCAATTGCACCTTTTTCGGCATCTGACAAATGACAATATGTTCTCCCCGGAGGCAACATCCCCTCAATCAGTCCACACACCCCGATATCTGTCAGCGAACCGGCGACACTTCGATGGCGTTCATTCCGATAAAGCAGCTCCACATTCTCTCCAGGCTCCAATTCTGCTAAAGTCAGAATCCCGGCATCCTCATCCTTTGAAACATCTGAATACGACGGGCGTCCGACAAGATACAGATAGTTTTTAGGAGTCACATACAGATTTTCCACCGCCGCAATATCAAGAAAACTCGGAGGATACACCATACCGAAATTGTCAAGACGATATTTTGATGGCAGGGCTCTGTTTTTTGACAGATATGGCGTCATCCGCCTCCAAGAAACCTCACCGCTCCCGAACAGAGATGAAGCAAACACATATCTGGCAGAACAATAGTCATACGAAAAGGGAGTATCTGTCGCCGAATGGTGGACAGGATTTCGCAGAACATAGTTCACGGCCTTGAGCTTACGTTCAAAATCATCCAAAGTTTCAGCATAATAATGGCTCTCTCCCAAACGCCCACTTCGTTTGTATTTATGATTAAACCACTTACTGTATGAATTTCTGTATATTGAGACAAAATGAACAGGCTCTTGGAACTGACCGATAATATGATCATGGTTCGACATGGCAGAATACGCAAATATGTCCGAGCCAGTGCTGTAAGCCGTAATAGCCATCTTGGTGATGGCACAACGATAATCTTCATCGACACGATGCAGCAGTTCCGTGCCGGATTTGATGCAAATATGAACTAATCTGTTCCTCATAGTAAAAAGTTTTGCTTCATCCACTGCAAGAATCATTCTACAAATTCAAAGAACGCAAAGGTAGGGGAATATTTCTGAAAATTTTCCCCTACCTTCCGCAGACACCTCCTCTGCACAGCTCTCTGCGGCATCCCACCGCCAAAGGTTGGGGCAATTCCGGGCATTTCTTCCCCTACCTTCCGCAGGCACCTCCACTGCACAGCCCCCTGCGGCATCCCGTGGCCGAAGGTCGGGGTAATTCCGGGCATTTCCTCCCCTACCTTCTGATGTGTGGGCAGGTAGAGCAAGGCGGATGGGCAAACCAGCAGACGGAGCATGGACAAAGTGGACGGGAAATCGCAGGGCGGGAAAACAGACAGGGGAGACAGGATGACAGGGCTAGATGAACGGGGCAGTACTCAACGGCCGCCAAAGGTCGGGGTATTTTCTGGCATTTCCTCCCCTACCTTCCGCAAGCACCTCCTCTGCACAGCACCCTGCGGCATCCCGCCGCCAAAGGTTGGGGTATTTTCCGGCATTTCTTCCCCTACCTCTTGTGGAGCAGGGGCACGAGCAGGGACAGGAGCCAGAGCAGGAAACGTGGCAGGGACAGAGCGGAGCAGTGGCACGCGCCGGAGCCGGAGCCAGAACCGGGACAGGACAAGGGCAGGAGCAGGGACAGGAGCCAGAGCAGGAATCTTGGCAGCAACGGGGCAGGAGCAGGAACCGACAAGGCGATGCGGACAGGATGGGTGGGAACACAGGGCAAGCATGGTGGACAGAGCCACCACGCAGCGACATACAACACCATACCCGTCGCAGGATAGCGCGGGCAAGACGGGAAAACAAGCTGGCAGGAAGCGTGCAGCTCAGTCGGCTCGCAAGGCTTCGACGCATTTGCGCACGCCGAGAGTCCAGTATGGGACAGCTACGCCAAAAGTGTTCTTTATCAGAGTCTTGTCCAGAACCGAATAGGCCGGGCGTACCACTTTGCTCGGGAACTCGTCGGAGTGGCAAGGCTGGATGTCACAGGCGGTGTGGCCGGCATACTCTGCGATGACCTTGGTGAAATCGTACCAGCTGCACACTCCTTCATTGGAGAAGTGGTACACTCCCGGATGCTCCTCGTAGGCACGCGAAGAGATGATGGCGGAGATAGCCCGAGCCAGATCATAAGCATAAGTCGGAGTGCCGGTCTGGTCGAAGACGACCTTGAGCTGAGGCTTGCAAGCGGTCAGACGGAGCATTGTCTTGAGGAAGTTCTTGCCGAACTCGCTGTAGAGCCAGGCCGTCCTGATAATCACGTATTTGCAGCCGGAGGCCTTGATCTTCTCCTCGCCGTGTAGTTTGGTCAGCCCGTAGACTCCTGTCGGTGTGCCTTTCTGGTCTTCGCGGCACGGGGTGTTGTACGGTTCGCCGCCGAACACATAATCCGTACTGATGTGGAAGAGCACTCCCCCGACTTCCTTCATGGCAGTGGCCAGATTCTCCGGTGCAGTAGCATTGAGGAGTTCCGCCAGTTCGCGCCTGTCTTCTGCCCCCTCGACATCCGTGTAGGCAGCGCAGTTGATAATTGCCTCAACTTTTTCTGAGGCAACCATCTCCCTGATGGCTGAAAGGTCCGTGATGTCCAGGCGGCGGGTTTCAGTATTCACTTCAGGCCGCCCCAACAAGCGGAGCATGGATTTCTGTTCCCCGCTGGCCTCGTTGACATCGGTGAAAATGTAATTGTCCCGGGAGCCTGCGGCCACTATCCTCAATTCGTTGCCAAGCTGTCCGTTGGCTCCAGTCACAAGTATGTTCATTGCAAATGATTAAAATTCGTCTATGTTCTGTGCTCCGCGCTTCTCGACCTCGTCTGCAATGCGCGCAAGGTATTGGCCGTAAGGGTTTTTCATCATCGGCCCCGCCACTTCACGCACTTTGGCGGGGGTGATCCAGCCACGGCGCAGGCCGATGCCTTCGAGGCAGGCGATCTTGAGTCCCTGGCGCTTCTCGATGGTCTCGATGTAGTTGGTGGCCTCGGCAAGCGAGTCGTGCGTGCCGGTGTCGAGCCAGGCGAACCCGCGTCCGAGTGTCTGCACCTTCAGTTCGCCGGAGCCGAGGAATTCCTGGTTGACCGTGGTGATCTCCAGTTCCCCGCGGGCGGAAGGCTTGATGTTCTTGGCGACCTCTACGACCTTGTTGGGGTAGAAATACAGGCCCACGACTGCGTAGTTGCTCTTCGGGACGGACGGTTTCTCCTCGATTGAGAGGCAGTTGCCGGCCTTGTCGAACTCGGCCACGCCGTAGCGCTCCGGATCACTTACCCAGTAACCGAAAACCGTAGCCTTGTTGTCCTGCTCGGCGGTGCGGACCGCTTCGCGCAAAAGCCCTGAGAACCCGGCACCGTGGAAAATGTTGTCTCCGAGCACGAGGCAGACTGAATCGTCTCCGATGAACTTCTCACCGATGATGAAGGCCTGCGCCAGACCGTCCGGGGAAGGCTGTTCGGCATAGCTGAAATTGACGCCGAAATCGCTGCCGTCTCCAAGCAGACGCTTGAATCCTGGCAAGTCGTAAGGGGTGGAGATGATGAGAATGTCCCGGATGCCGGCCAACATGAGCACGGACACGGGATAGTAGATCATCGGTTTGTCGAAAATCGGGAGAAGCTGCTTGCTGACTCCCTTGGTGATCGGGTAAAGGCGTGTGCCTGAACCGCCTGCGAGTACGATTCCTTTCATAAGTTCTCCGGCTCTGAACCGGCTTCGTCAAAATATTCCTTTGATACGTGACACACCGGGCACTCCTTCGGAGGCTCCGGACCGACATGCTTGTATCCGCAGACCGAGCATATCCATTCTTTGTTTTGTTCTGCCATAGTTTCAGGTGTTTGAAAATTCAACTCGGCAACGGCGTTTGCCGCCTGCCGGAGGTAATTGGTCCAAAGACAAATATAGGAGTTAATTCCGACTATGCCAAGAGTTTGCGTACAATTCCGGAAATGGTCCTGCCGTCAGCGAGGCCGGCGAGCTTGGCGTTTGCCGCGCCCATCACCTTGCCCATCTCTTTGATAGAGGTCGCACCGAGTTCGGCGATGATTTCCTTGACCTTGGCTTCCACCTCGGCTTCAGAAAGCTGCTTCGGGAGGTATTTCTCCATAACGGCCGCTTCAGCCAGTTCGTTGTCTGCCAATTCTTTACGCCCTGCCGCCACGTACTGTTCAGCGGACTCTTTACGCTGTTTGACGAGTTTGCGGATCATCTTCAGGACATCTGTGTCGGTGACTTCCTTGGACCCGCTTTCGGATGTCTTGAAAAGAAGTATCTCACCCTTGACGGCGCGCACCGCGTTCATCGCCACACTGTCCTTGGCCTTCATCGCGGCCTTGATATCTTCCTGGATTTGCTGTTCGAGTGTCATGGCATTTTCTGTTTAACCCCGTAAAGTTACAAATCATTTCGGGACAACGCAACGGAGCGGGGCGGAAAGTTTTCTGCAGGGCGGGCGGCACAGGGCGAGTGGCCGTGCCGGGTGGGAGCGGAATCGCCGGAAAAGGCTCACACCTGGAACAGGCAACGGCTTCAGACGGGGGCTCAGGGCGGGTGGCCGTGCCGGGTGGGAGCGGAATCGCCGGAAAAGGCTCACACCTGGACGGGGCAACGGCCGCAGACGGGGACGCAGGGCGGGCGGCCGTGCTGGGTGGGAGCGGAAATGCCGGAAAAGGCTCTCACCTGGAAAAGGCAACGGCCACAGACGGGGACGCAGAGCGGGGCGGAAACTTTTTGCCGCGCCACGCCGTATAAAAGGAGAAGTTGGAATTTAAACAACCATTTATATTATGAGCAACTTTATCGAAAAAATCTCCGAGCGCGCGGCCAGAACAGTGAAATGCTGGTGGCTGTTCGTGCTCTGCGGCCTGCTCTGCGTAGCGGCGGGCATCGTGGTGTTCTGCAACCCTGTGGAAAGTTACCTGACGCTCAGCATTCTCTTCGGAGTGGTGATGCTGGCTTCCGGTATCGTCGAACTCGTGGTCGCGTTCAGCAGCCGCAACTACTTCATGATGAGGGGCTACAACATCGTGGGAGGAATCCTCGACGTAATTGTCGGCATCATGCTGTGCTCCATGCCTTCAGTGACGGCGGTTCTGCTCCCGATATTCCTCGGCATCTGGGTCATGTACCACAGTTTCATGATCATCGGTTTCGCCGGTGACCTGAGCGCGTTCAACGTGCGCGGTTCAGGCTGGGGCATCGCTTCGGGCATTGTCCTGCTCCTGCTCTCTATCCTCATCATCTTCAAGCCGTTCTCTGTCGGCACCGCCGCTGTGGTCATTCTCACCGGCATAGCCCTCATCGTGCTTGGCGCGATAATGATCGGCGGCGGGATCAGGCTCCAGAAGCTCCACAAGAGCGTTCAGGAGAGTTTCGGCCCAATCGATTTCAGCGAGTAGCTCCTTGGCTGAAGTGCGGGGAGCAACCTCTGGCTGAAGTGCGGGGAGCAACCTCTGGCCCAAGGTTGGGGTAAAAAACAGGAAATATACCCCAA
>DJQV01000020.1:0-26936 GCA_002438805.1 Bacteroidales bacterium UBA6377 | reverse complement strand
GTCTGGGCAATGTAAAGCCAAAGGTCGGGGTGAAAAACAGGAAATATGCCCCAACCTGCAAGGCGAAAACAACGCTGAAGCACGTCTGGGCAATGTAAAGCCAAAGGTCGGGGTGAAAAACAGGAAATATACCCCAACCTGCAAGACGAAAGCAACGCTGGAGCACATCTGGACAATGTGAAGCCAAAAGGTCGGGGTAAAAAACAGGAAATATACCCCAACCTGCAAGACGAAAGCAACACTGGAGCACGTCTGGGCGCTGTGAAGCCAAAAGGTTGGGGTGAAAAACAGGAAATATACCCCAACCTCACACAAAATCAACCTTCCCCGAGAACCAACCTCACCCAGAACCAACCTCACCCAGAACCAGAAAAGGCCGACGCAAACCGCGCCGGCCTTTTTCATCGCCCCGGAGGCAGTCTATTCCTGCTTGAGCGAATCCACCGGATTGGCCCGGGCAATCTTAAGCGAACCTGCCACCACGGTCAGCACAACCACTGCCAGCACAAAGACATCTGCCACAAGGAAATACTGCGGCCCGAGCACAATGGCATCGGAGAATCTCTTGAGCCAGGAATCGGCTATGAACCAGGCGCCGATGTCTCCGACAAGCACTGCCACCCCGGCAAGCTTGAGGATGTCCAGGACAAGCATCCGCACTATCTGCGAAGTCTGGGCTCCATTGACCTTGCGGACAGCTATCTCGCCGCTGCGTCGGTAATTCTCGTCGCGCACGTATCCTATAAGCCCGATGACAGCGATCAGCACAGCGAAGACAGAGCCGAGCGTGAAGGTACGGCGCATGGAGTCAGTCTCTTTGTACATGTCTCGGAAAGTGTCTGAGTATGAGGTCAGTTCCACATCGCGTCCTCCCTCGGTATCATGCACAATCCTGTTGATGACCTCCTCGGCAGACTTCACTGCCTCCTCTGACTTGTCACGGAATTTGATGACGAGCGTCTTCAATGTGCCCTTGTCACCTTCCACCCAGCAGAAGCGGACGCTCGGACGCGCATCTGCACTCTCGAAGGAGCCGATAAGATAGTCCTCGTAGACACCGCATATCGTGTAATTGTCCCTATTATGCCCGGTGATCCGGACAGTCTTGCCCACTGCCCCGTCAGACCAGTCGGCATAGAGGCTCATCTTCTCCACGAAACTGCGGCTCACGGCCATGTCTTCCGGCCCCTGCGGCCTGCGGCCCTCTATGAGCCTGAAGCCCATAAGGTCAAAAAAGCCTGCGGTCGCATAGTCCTCGTCAGCAATGTTGAAAAGTTCGCGGTCATCCCCCGGGAGATAGATGTTGTTGCCGGAAGCACGTTCAAGCGGCAGACAATATGTGAGTTCGGCGGACTCCACCTCAGGCAGCGCACGCAAGTCACTGGCAACCTGAAGCATCCTCTCCTGGCTCAAGGCCGGAATATATGAATAGGCCACATTGTCGTAGTCATAGCCCGGATCGGCATCAATGCTGCGGCTGTATTGAGTGCCAACGACAAGCATCAGCGAGACGAGCAGCGCGTTGATGGCGAACTGTACAGCCAGCAGTGAGAGTTTCCACCGCCGTTTGCTGTCCTTGTACCCCCTGAACGCCGTGGACACCGGGATCTTGATGAACATCCGTGCCGGGATCAGGGCGGAGAACAGGAAAACCAGCACGAGAGTGACAATCAGGGCAATAAACGTCTGCGGGATCATCAGATCCGCCACCGCCACCCCGATGAGCGACTCTATCGAAGAACGGAACGCGAATATGAGCAGCACGCATACAAGCATGGAGGAGAGAATGTTGACCGCCGTCTCCCTGAAAAGCAGGGCGTAGATGGTACCGTCTCCGGCCCCGAAACATTTGCGCACCCCGACCTCGCGCGAGCGGCGTATCACATCACCTATCGCCACGAGGGTATAGTTCATCACGGACACGAGCAGCAAAAGCAGGGCGACCACGGAGAGGATGAGTACCATGCTGCGCACATCCGGGTTGTCCATGTGCAGGGTCTTGAAGGGTTTGAGCGTGTAACGCAGGGTCGTGCCGTTCTTTTCGAGGCTCTCCAGATCCTGGTGGGCCTCCTGCATCTTGCGTATCGCTTCCTTCAAAGAAGCCGGGTCAATCCCCGGGGCGAGCTTGACATAGCTGGAATAGCGGTCATTGCCCATCCAGTTGCTGATGCTCCACTCCCCCATGGCCTCAATGCCTATAAGGGCATCGAAACGCAATGTGCCGTTGACCGGAAAATCCTCATACACCCCTGCCACGGTGAGCTTCAGATCCGGCATGTCCTCGTTGTATATGGTTTTTCCCACAGCCTCGGCCACACCTCCGAGACGTTCTGCCACGCTGCGGCACACTGCCACACTGCCGTCCCAAGACTTGAGGGCCTTGACTGGCGTGCCGGCAAGGAATTCCCTATCGAAGATGTCGAAAAAGCAGCTGTCCGCCACACGCACATTGCATTCCAGACTGTTGCCTGACTCATCGAAGAAAACGTCAGAATTGAATACTCCGGTGTACCTTGTCGCGGCAATGACACCCGGCACCTCAGCCTTGAAGCCCGGAGCCACGGCACCGCTCGTACCCCCGAACTCCTTGCGCTCTCCCTGCTGCGTGAAGTCGGACGTCACCTTATATATGTTGTCGACATCCTTGTAGAAGCCGTCATAGGACAGCTCGAAACAGACCTTGGCGATCAGCACCAAAGCAATCGACATCCCGACACCCAGCGAGAGGACCTTGATCAAAAAATCACTTGCTTTTCTCATCATCTTTTTTTTAAAAACCCCGCCTGTCGAGACAGGCCCGAAGACGGGGCCGTAGCATTTGTTTAATCTTCACCACTCTTCAACCAGCAAGCGTGCCAAGATTCTCAAATCAGTGATTTTCAAAACAATACAACCCAACCACATACAGCGGTGCTGTAAAGAAAATTTACACCCCCTGTAAAGGAAGTTTACAGCAGGTTGGAGAGGGAGTCGTAGTACTGGCGGCTGACCGGAATGGACTTAAGGCCCTCCTGCAGGAACTCGGCCTGGATCTGGCCCTCTTTCGCCCGGCTCAGCACCTTGATATGCCGAGGATTGACGTAATGGGAACGATGGCAGCGGACAAGACCGTGCCTCGAAGCCGTCTGCTCCAGACTGCGCATGGAGTTGCGCAGCATGAATTCCCGCGGACGGTCACCCTCCAGATAATGTATCTTGACATAATTGGCCTCCGCACCTATATACAGGATGGCGGCAGGGTCGATGGTGAGCTTAAGCCTCTTGTGCTCATCGTAGAACTTCACCAGAGCCTCGTCCTGCGCACGCGCGTGTTCCTGTCCGAGATTGATGATGAGCCTGACCATTATCAGGAAAACATACGGGTACACCATTATGAGGTATGAAAACTTGAGACAATGGGAGAGGGCGAGGAAGTACGGCATCTCAGCCCCATAGAAGAGAGCCGTATAGAGGGCCATGAAGAAAGCACAGACCAGCAGTTCCCCGAAGCACCAGATGCCGTAGTGCCACCTGCGGAATGGGATGTATTTATACAAGGCCACAAAGATCAGTCTGGTCAAGGCAAGAACACCGAGGATGATACACGTGAGCATCAGAAAATGGAAGGCGAAGCTCTTCCCTCCCACCGTGTAGAAATCCTGGACATCGAAAGGGTTGTACAGGAAGCAGAATGAGATGAAGAAAGACGGAATCAGCAGCACATACACAAGATGCGCCACATAAGACCTCGGAAGCCGCAGAGAAGAGTCCATATTCTATCAATTTTTATCCCTTGACACGAAGGGACTAAAATAAAACATCATGTTTTTCGTCCCAAAAATAAGGTATTTTCTCCGCAAAACAAGCAGTTTATCACATTAATAGACATATCGGACACACTTTTTTCATCCCAAAGCTCCCGAGACGTACCTTTGCCTCGACAAAAAAATGAAAGAGATGAACACATACGAATATTCAGTGGTGCCCGAGAACATAGACTCTCTGGGCAGGATCACGGTACCAGCCCTCTGCGGACACCTCATCAACGCGATAGGACAGAACATACGGAAGGAAGGATACGGAATCGATGTGATGGCCCAAAGCAACAGAAGCTGGGTGCTGATGCGTTCCGCATTCGAGATAGATTCGCGCCCCGACCTGTACGCTCCTTTATATATAAGCGTGTGGCCAGTGAGGGGAAACGGGCTCACCTACAACCGCTGCGTCCGCGTGACCGACGATGAAGGCCGCGAGATCGGACGCGGCACGACAGAGTGGTGCATAATAGACCGCACGACCAGACGCCCGGTATTTCCCGACCTCGGGCTGGACAGCGGCGAGAGCGGCATACCGTGCAGGAGTCCGCGACGGATACGCGACTTCGACCCTGAAGTGAAGGATGACAGAAAAGTATGCTACAGCGACTGCGACTTCAACGGCCACCTCAACAACACCCGCTATGTGGAACTCCTCTACGATATGCTCCCCGAGGATATGCTCGGCAGCCCGGCCCCGCTGAGGCTCGACCTGAACTACCGCCACGAAGTGAGGCGGGGCGAAAATGTGACCCTCGGGCTGAAGAAAGAGAACAGCGAGGAGTACCTCTTCATCGCACGCTCCGGAGAGCAGACCCTGTGCAGCGCGGCCTTGACGCAGGCCTGAGCGCTATTTCAAGAAAACAAAGAAGACCGCGAGGATGAGGCATCCGAAAGCGGCGATGTGGTTCCATTGCAGCCCCTCCCCCTTGAAAAGGAAATTGATGATCACGGTGAAAACCGTCAGCGACACCACCTCCTGAATCACCTTGAGCTGGACGAGGCTGAACGGTCCGCCGTTTATATTGGACCCGATGCGGTTGGCCGGCACCTGGGCGCAATACTCGAAGAAGGCCAGACCCCAGGAGAAAAGGATCACCGCAATAAGCGGCCACCCCTCGGAGATTTTCATCTCCTGGAGTTTCAGGTGCCCGTACCAGGCGAAAGTCATGAAGATGTTGGACACTATCAGCAACAATACGGTCCAGACTCCCTGCATAATGTCAATTGATTTCCGTTAAGCGGGGCAAAGGTAGGAATTTTGGCGAATAATCATCATCTTTGCCGCTTATGAAAGATAACCATATAGTAATAATGGCAGGCGGAGTGGGCAGCAGGCTTTATCCTGTAAGCACTCCGGAGCACCCGAAGCAGTTCCTCGACCTGCTCGGCTGCGGCAGATCCCTGATACGTCTGACATACGAGAGGTTCCTTGACATGGACCCGGATGCGAAGTTCTGGGTCGTCACATCCGAGCAGTACATACATTTCATCCACGAACAGATTCCGGAAATTCCGGACGAACAGATCCTTCTGGAGCCTGAGCCGCGCAACACAGCCCCCTGCATCGCATACGCATGCCGCAAAATACTCAAGAAGTATCCTCAGGCCAAAGTGGTGGTCTCGCCGTCAGATGCGTTTATCCCTGACCATAAAGCATTTGCGCATACTGTAAGAACCGCTTTGGATTTCGCAGGAAAAAGGGAGTCCATCGTCTGCATAGGCATAGAGCCGCGCTCCCCTCACACCGGCTACGGCTACATCTGCGCACCCGATGCTGACGGAGACTGCAAAGTGGTAAAAGTCAAGGCTTTCAAGGAGAAGCCATCGCTGGAAGTAGCTGAAAAGTATCTGGCCGAGGGTGGATATTTCTGGAACGCGGGCATCTTTATCAGCAGCGCCGCCGGCCTCGACTCCCAACTGCGCGAACACGCCCCGAAGGTAAGCGGGGTGATGGACAGGCTTGAACCGGCATTCTACACGGCAGCCGAGAGACCAGAAGTGGCCAAGTTGTTCCCGACCTGCGAGAAGATTTCCATCGACTATGCAGTGATGGAGAAATCCCCTGATATTTATATGGTTCCAGGGCATTGGGAGTGGAGCGACCTGGGCAGTTTTGAGGCCATAGAGAGAATCACGGGCAAAAAATTGAAATAATTTCCCGGAAAATTTGGAGTTTTCAAAGATAAAGGATACCTTTGCAATCCCAAAACCAAAAGGGACTGACTCGTTAGCTCAGTTGGTAGAGCATCACACTTTTAATGTGGGGGTCTCGGGTTCGAGCCCCGAACGGGTCACCAAATAGGATTTGCTTCCTTAGCTCAGTTGGTAGAGCACCTGACTCTTAATCAGGGTGTCTAGGGTTCGAGCCCCTAAGGGAGCACAAAAAACCGGCTTATATAGCCGGTTTTTTTGTTTGCCTAACCCGACGGGACAGGGCAGACACTCATGTGGGCGAAAAGCCCCGCGAGGAGCTACGGCCTGATGTAGTGGATCGGGTCTGATTTGACCGTGTCGAGCGGCGCAGAGACGAGCTTTACCTTGGCAAAATCGATCTTCCCGAGCTCGAAGCAGCGGATCTCGCTGTTCCACATGGAGCGGTAGTACAGTTTCCGTCCGGACATGTCGCTCACGGCCGTGAACTGCGTCGCGCTCGGAATGTCGGCCACGCTCTCCCCCTTTGCGAACTGGATCCCGACCGGGATGTTGAATGCGCTCAGGATACGGAAGGCTTCGAGCGAAGCGCCATCGGCATCAGGCCGGACAGGGGCAGTGTTCTGATAGAAAGCCGCGCGCACAAAGCGGGACGGCGGGGTCACGTCTCCAGGCAGACCTAGAAAGCCGCTGCCGCCGCCGAAAGAACGCAGGTCCATCGCCCCGAGCCTGTTCTCCCCCGCCTTGCCGGGCAGGAGGTTGACATAGTTGTTGAGGTTGGTGAGCTGCCAGTCAAAGGACGGCGAATTGGTCAGCACCCCGACGGTATTGTCATAAAAGACACATTTTCCGTCAATTATTTCAAGCACTATCTGAGCGCCGCTCGGATCGGCGAAACGCCAATGGACCGTGGAGGAGCGGGGATCGAAGCCATGAATATGCACGCGGCCTATCTCTTCTTTCACCTCAGCCACTGTGGCACAGCGCCCAAGCACATAAGAAACAAGCTGAAAATCAGAGATGTTGCTCTCTCTGAACTCCGGATTATACTCCTCATAGCGGCCATAATCCGGAAAGTAGAAAAGTCCGGCGGACAGTCCCTTCTCATTGAGGCCCTCGACTACGAACTCGTCCTGCTCCACAGCGAGTCCGACATAGCCGTAGCGCCCGGCGAAGCTCCGTCCCGTGCCGCCTCCGGGGATCATCGAGCGCCACTCATGACCCCTCGGGACCACCACATAGCGGCCATGGTTGTCGGATGCGGCCCATTCGATGGAGCGGGCCACCACAGTGCAGCCGTCGGCTGACTTGAGAGTGATGCCTGTGCAGGCAGAGGAAGTGCGGACATTGACCGCCATCGCCACTGCGGCGAGAAGAATTGCAGCAATCGTTCTTTTCATAAGCGTAAAGTTTTAAAAATAAAGGGTTTCGGCTGCAATATACTCAATCCGGAGCAGAAAGAAAAATTATGACTATATTTACGCTATGAAAGAACTTTGCCGGAAAGCACTGATCACCGCACTTGCCCTGGCGGCATGCCTGCCAGCTCCCGCCCAAAGATCAAGGATATACAGCACCGCCGAAGGGCTCCCAGGAAGCCGGATCACAGAGATATGCCAGGACAGGACCGGGTTCATCTGGATAGCCGGAGAGGACGGCCTGTCCAGATTCGACGGCAGAGAGTTCCAAACCATGCAGCCGGGCGGCCCCGGCAGCGGCTCGATTGCCGGCAGCCAGGCCCTCTCGATGCTGGAGGACAGCCACGGCAGGCTGTGGGTCGGAACGGCAGCCGGACTCCAGACATTCGACCCTGACGAGGGGATATTCAAGACCGTCTCAAGTGAATACACCTCAACCATAATAGAATACACCCCGGGGAAAGGCGGCGGGAGCGAGATATGGGCAGGAGGAGGCCGCCACGGCATACTGATAGCCGACCCACTCACGGGAAAAACCGACAGCACCAGGACAGCCATGATCAGCTCCGCCCTTCCCTCATTGCAGGTAAACGTGCTCTTCCCGGACTCGGGAGGCAGGATTTGGGCAGCCTTTTCCCAGGGCGGGTTCTGCGTCATAGACGGAGCCGCCGGAGCGGTCACAGACATCACGCTCCCGAATTCCGTCCCGGCCGGGGTCCATGTCAACTGTTTCTACGAAGACCCGGAAAGCGGGTCGATACTCATAGGCAGCCAGGATGCGGGCCTGCTGATCCAGGAAAAGCCGGGGGAAGCAGTCCGCAGAAGTTCAGCACCCCAGACACGGGACGCCAGCATTTCGGCAATCATTAATGACAAGCTGTTCAGCACCGGCGGCGGCTTCATCCTCGGCACGGACGGGCATGGCCTGCTGCTCTACGACCTCGGGCAGGATGACATATATGATTTTGACAGGAGCATACTGCCCGGAGGGGCCGGCAAATGGAAGGTCGGCAGCCTGATGTTCGACAGCCAGGGCAACCTCTGGGCCGGGGCCTATCTGTCCGGGGTGGCCGTGATCCCGAGACGCACCTACGGGTTCAGCAGGATAAGCATAGCCAACTGTGTCACAGCCCTTTCCACGGACAGCCAGGGCAACCTCTGGGCGGGTTCATCATCCAAGGGACTGCTGCGTATCAATGGAAACGGGAAACGGACGGCATACGACAGCAGCAACTCCATCCTGCCGGACGGGATCGTCACGGCACTGGAGACTGACCGGTACGGCAATCTCTGGATTGGCACAAGCGAAGGCCTATATGTGAAAGGGGCAGCCGGAATAAGGCGCTTCGCCCAGGAGGGTCTGACTGCGGAATGCCGGATCACCGACCTGGAATACGACAGCGGCAGGGACCGTCTCTACGCAGGCACACTCGGCGGGGGAATGCTCATCATATCCCCGTCCGACCTCACCGTGACCGGCACGGCAGGCGAGGATCTCCCGATCAGCGCTCTGCACATAGACAACGACGGCACGGTCTGGGCCGGCATACAAGGGGGCCTGCTGCGATACGACCCGCTGATGAACCGGTCTTCTAAGGACAGCCTGTCCGCAGGCTCCGCCGCCACGATACTTTGCATATACGAAAACTCTGACGGGGACATGTGGGCCGGCACGTCTGACGGGCTGTTCCAGTTCAAGCGCAACGCTGAAAGCTCCAGAAGATACTCGACGTCTGACGGTCTGCCATGCAATGTGATATGCAGCATCCTGGAAGACGGCGACGGCAATCTCTGGATCTCGACCACAAGGGGGCTGTGCAAGTACACACCGTCCGAGTCAAGGTTCTCCTGCTATTCTGAAGATGACGGCACCAAGGACAACGAGTTCGCCTACCGCGCCGCCTGCGAGACAGAGGACGGAAGACTGATATTCGGAAGCACGACCGGCCTGACCATATTCCGGCCAGAAGACATTGTGGAGCCTGACGGCGGAGCAGCACCCGTGATCCTGACGGAACTTGCAGCCGGGAATGACAAAATCGGAGACATAAGCCTTGTCCCGTCCGCAAAAATAAAAATTCCCGGAGGCCTCGACAGTTTCACGGCAGGCTTTTCCGTGCTTGAATACACAAGTCCTGATAAAATCATCTGCTTCTACAAACTGGAGGGCCTTGACAAGGACTGGATCAGCATCCCCGCCGGAAAAAGGGAGATAAGCAGAGAAAGACTGCCCGAGGGCCGCTACACGCTCAGGATTAGGGCGGGGAGCGCCAACATACCGGCCAGGTTCTCAGAATGCGCCGTGCCGCTCAGGATCAAGGCGCCATGGTACAGGAGATGGTGGGCATATTTTATAGGCTGCCTGACAGCCGTCTGCGCGCTGTGGCTCCTGTTCCTGGACTTCTCCAGCCGCAGAGCCCTGCGCCGTAGGGTGAAGGAATCCGGTGTGAAGGATCTCAAACTGCGCATGGTGTCCGACCTCTCCGAGGCCATCCGAACACCGATGACCCTTGTGATGTCCCCGCTCCAGGAGTTGCGGGAGCAGGAAAAGGATCCGGAGAAAAAGGACCTGTACAACATGATGTGCCGCAACTGCCAGCGCATCATCCGCTCCCTCAACCAGATGTCCGACCTGCACAGGCTCGACAGCGGGGAACTTGAGTTCCACTTCAGAAAGACGGACATAGTGTATTTCATCAAGGACATACTCCGCTCATTCAGCGGCAGCGCACAGTCCAGACACATTTCGCTCGACTTCTCCTCGGAGCAGCCCGAACTGCACCTGTGGATCGATCAGGGGCACTTCGACAAGATAATATTCAATCTTCTTTCAAGCGCGCTAAAGCACACCCCTGATTACGGGCACATACGGGTCACCGCAGGCACTCCGTCAGAAGACGGCAAAGTGACCGTCAGCATCTTCCACAGCTGCATCATGCCGTGCGACCTCGGCAAGCTCTTCTCCCGGGGAGACGATGGGCCGGGACTTTATCTGGCACGCTCCCTCACCACTCTGCAGCACGGCGAACTAAGCGCCGCCAATGTGGACGGGGGAGTGATGTTCTTCCTCACTCTCCCATGCGGCTGCGATCACCTGACAGCATCTGAGTTGAGTCCGACCGAAAGGCATAAGGAGCTGTATACCAGATACTCCGACAGCCACGAAGAAGCCGCGGTCACCAAAGATGAAGACGAGAGGGACCACAAGTCCCGCAAGACGATAGTGGTGGCCGGATTCGACAGCGACATCCGCAACTATCTCAAATCCTCCCTGCGCCGGCAATACAACATCAGGACTTGCGCAGACAGCAGGAACGCCTGGGGCATCATCTCGACCACCATCCCGGACGCCGTCATCACGGGTCTGGACTCTGCCGGGGCCAGCAGCCTTGAGCTCTGCTCAAAGATAAAGCACAACCCGGGCACCAACCACATCCCGGTCATCATACTGAGCACCAGCGATGACGAGGAAAGCGCAGAAGAGAGCACGAGGACCGGAGCCGACCTCTACCTGAGGCTTCCCGTATCCATCGAGAGACTCAGGGGAAGCCTTGCCAACGCCATCTCAGCCAGGGAAGCCATCCGCAGCAAGTACACCAACGAAATCCACTGCGACTACGACCGCATCAAACTGGAGGGCAAGGCCGGAGGCAACTTCATCGATGAAGTGATCTCCATCATCCACAGCAACATAGGCAATCCTGACTTCACCGTGGCCGATCTAAGCCGCGAGGCCGGGATCAGCCGCGTGCATCTCAACCGCAAGCTCAAGGACGCCCTCAACATATCGCCAGGCAACCTGATCAAGTCCATAAAGATGAGGCACGCGGCTTACCTGCTTATAAACAACGACGCCAGCATCGCCGACATCTCAGGAAGCACCGGGTTTTCTTCCCCTTCGTATTTCACCAGCTCGTTCCGCGACTACTTCGGCATGACCCCCAAGGAGTTTCTCGGAAAATACCGGGGCTGCACGGACCCGGACACTCTGGACAAGCTCCTCGGCAGCGACTGGAGGCAGGTGTAACAGGCAAATGTTACATATTCAAAAATAAAATGTAACATCCGCGCAGCTCTTGTAACCGCAGCCCAAAAGGGAGAAACATCCGCATCCCGGCAGGACGTGGATTTTGGATATATTTGTATCATCATGAAAACCACAGCACAGATAACACTGGCTCTGCTGGCACTGCTCGCCGCAGCATGCTCAAAGCCCACCGAGGTCACGCTCCCCGATCTTTTCTCCGACCACGCAGTAATCCAGAGGGACAGGGATATCACACTCTGGGGCAGCAGCTCTCCGCATGCCGCCGTCAAGGTGGAATGGAGAGGCAATACTTACAACACAAAAGCCGGAGACGACGGCAGATGGGAGCTGAGACTCCCGTCAGGGGAGGCAGGAGGGCCGTTCACACTCAAAGCCGGCGACAAGACGGTGGAGGACATACTTGTCGGGGACGTATATCTATGTTCCGGCCAGTCAAACATGGAGCTGCCCGTCAGGCGCTGTCTGGATGTGGTAGCCGAAGATATCAAAGGGTTCGCAGACACCGATATACGATACATGGCCATCCCGTACAGTTATGATTTCCACGGGCCGCTGGACACACTCCCCCGCAGCCGCTGGGAAGTGCTTGACTCCGACAGCACCGCCCTCGCCTGGAGCGCCCTGTGCTATTTCACGGCAAGAGCCCTGCATGAAAAGACCGGCGTACCTGTCGGGATGGTGAGGCCGGCTGTGGGCGGCTCGCCCATCGAGGCCTGGATGAGGGAAGAGATTCTCCCGGAATACGCTCTGGAGACCCTCGCCCCGCTGAAGGACGATGCATACAGGGACAGCCTCCGGAAAGCCGCCTCCGAAGTCTACGCCAGCTGGTGGAAGGAGTATTCACAGAAGCCCGAACCGAAGCCCGAGTGGTCCAAGGCCAGCATTTTCTCAAAGACCTGGGCCACAGACAGCAGGGGCAAGGACTGGTACGGCGGGCATCTTTTCCGCAGGCACGTAAGGCTCGACGCAAAGCAAGCCTCTTCTGATGCCATACTGCACCTCGGAGCGATCGTGGATGCCGACTCGGTGTTTGTCAACGGCCACTACGCGGGCACGACCGCCTACCGCTATCCACCCCGCAACTACCGCATCCCCAAAGAGTTGCTAAAGGACGGAGACAATCTCATAGAGATACATCTCTACTCGTTCGGAGTGGACTCGGAAGCCAAGTTCATCCAGGGCAAGCGCTACAGCCTTGAGACAGCGGAAGGCGAGATTCCTCTTCTTGACGGATGGGAGCACAGCTTCGGCAAGAGAATGCCGGCAAGGCAGAAAGAGATATTCCTCCAGTACATGCCTTCAGGTCTCTACAACGGGATGATCGCCCCGCTGCGCAGGTACGCGTTTGACGGCGTGATTTGGTACCAGGGCGAGAGCAACGAGGGGAACGCGGCGCAATACGGCGGACTTCTCGAAGCCATGATTGAGGACTGGAGGGCACAGCTGGGTGATGAGAACCTGCCGTTCTACATAGTGGAACTCGCCTCATATCAGCACTCCGAGAGGAAAGGCCCGGACTACGGCTGGAACAGGGTGCAGGCGGAGCAGCGCCGGACAGCAGCCAAGGTGAACGGAACCGTCCTCGTGCCGAACTCCGACCTCGGGGAATGGAACGATATCCATCCGCAGAACAAGAAGACTCTCGGAGACAGAGTAGCCGGAGCTATTTCAGACAACAACAAAACCAGATAATCATGACACAGACAAATTCCCAGTCAAACGGCTTCTACAAGCTGAACTGGCTTCAGAGGATAGGTTTCGGCGCCGGGGACATGGCGCAGAACCTCATCTATCAGACCATCAGCATGTGGCTGCTCTTCTTCTACACCAACGTGTTCGGGCTCGACCCGGCGGTCGCTGCGGTGATGTTCCTCATTGTGAGGATTGTGGACGTGCTTTGGGACCCTATCGTGGGCGCGTTCGTGGACAAGCACAACCCCAAGTTCGGCAAGTACCGCTCCTACCTGATTTTCGGAGGCATCCCTCTCACGGCATTCGCCGTACTCTGCTTCTGGAACGGTTTCTCCGGCTCCCTGCTATACGCCTACATAACCTACGTGGGGATGTCGATGTGCTACACTCTCGTAAACGTGCCGTACGGGGCGCTCAACTCCTCGCTCACCCGTGACACGGATGAGATCACGGTGCTCACTTCCACGCGCATGTTCATGGCCAATCTCGGCGGACTCGCCGTATCCATGGGCATCCCGGCCCTGGTGAAGAGTTTCGCCAAAGGCTCGCAGATGGTCGGCGAACAGGCCATGCCGGCTGACGGGAACGCCTGGTTCATGACGATGCTGGTGTACTCGCTCGTGGGACTTGCGTTCCTGTTCTTCTGTTTCACACAGACCCGCGAGAGGGTGGTGATGGACGCGAAGGAGACGGCCAACGTCAAGGTTTCGGATCTGTGGGCAGAGTTCGGGCGCAACCGCCCGCTCAGGGTGCTGGCCTGTTTTTTCATCACCGCTTTCGCGATGATGTCGGTGAGCAACGCTGCCGGTTCGTATTATATGCAGTACAACATCCACTCGACCACCGCCCAGATGTCCCTGTTCATGGGGCTCGGCTCCATCCCGGCATTCATATTCATGCCGCTGGTGCCCGCCATCAAGAAAAAGGCCGGCAAGAAGGGGATGTTCTTCATTTTCCTCTCCGTAGCCATGGTGGGCATGGCAATGCTCTATCTGGTGTCCATGGTTCCCGCGCTGCGCTCGCAGATGTGGATAGTGTACCTGGCACAGTTCATCAAGTCCACCGGCATCATAGTGGCCACCGGATACATGTGGGCTCTCGTGCCTGAAGTTGTAGCTTTCGGGGAATACACCACCGGACGCCGCATCGCCGGCATCGTCAATGCCCTCACAGGCATATTCTTCAAGGCCGGGATGGCTCTTGGCGGAGTGGTGCCTGGCCTGGTGCTCTCGGCCGTGGGTTTCAATGCCGCCAATTCGGCCCAGACCCCGCTCGCGGAGCAGGGAATCCTCTGGCTGGTGTGCGTGATACCTGCCCTACTGCTCATCCTGGCGATGTTCATCATCAGCAAATACGAGCTCAGCGATGAGAAAATGGATGAAATCAACAAAGCGATAGAAGCAAAACACAAAAACAATGAATAAAAAAAGATACCTCTGGCCATCGGACTACATGGCCGACCCGTCCGTCCACGTCTTCGACGGCAAGCTCTACATCTACCCTTCACATGACTGGGAGTCCGGCATCCCGGATGATGACTTCGGCAGCGAATACGACATGAAGGACTACCACGTCCTCAGCCTCGATGGCCCGGACCCGATGAGCTCCCCAGTCAAGGACAGCGGGGCCGTGCTGCGCCGCGAAGAGATTCCTTGGGCAGGCAGACAGCTTTGGGACTGCGATGTGGCGCGCAAAGACGGCAAGTACTACATGTATTTCCCGATGAAGGACAAAAATGACATCTTCCGCATCGGAGTGGCCGTGGCCGACAACCCGTGCGGCCCGTTCACACCGCAGAGCGACCCGATGAGGGGCAGCTACTCGATAGACATCTGCGTATATGAGGAAGATGGTGAATATTATATGTATTTCGGCGGCATCTGGGGCGGCCAGCTCCAGAGATACCGGGACAACAAGGCCCTGGACACCGGCTCGACCCTCCCTGCCGATGCTGAACCCGCCCTCTGCCCGAAGGTGGTGCGTCTGAGCGGGGACATGCTCCAGTTTGCCGGAGAGCCGCAGGACGTGCAGATACTTGACGAAAACGGACAGCCTCTGCTGGCCGGCGACAACTCACGCCGATTCTTCGAAGCTGCCTGGCTCCACAAGTACAACGGGAAATATTATTTCAGCTACTCCACCGGCGACACTCACCTGCTGTGCTACGCCATCGGCGACAGCCCGCTGGGGCCGTTTACGTATAAAGGTGTGATAATGACCCCGGTAGTGGGATGGACCACTCACCACAGCATAGTTGAATACGGAGGAAAGTGGTGGCTCTTCCATCACGACAGCGTCCCTTCGGGAGGGGTCAACTGCCTGCGAAGCCTCAAGGTATGCGAGCTGCACTACAATCCTGACGGCACGATACAGACCGTAGAGGGGAAGGACGACTTCTAGACGTGCATCTTTGTAGCCAGGCCACCGGCGCTTGTCTCCTTGTAGAGGGACGGGATGTCGTGGCCTGTCTGCTTCATGACGCTCACCACCTCATCAAAAGAGACCCTGTGGAAACCGTCGGAGAAGGCTGAATAGAGGTTGCAGTCCAGGGCACGCGCTGCGGCCATGGCATTGCGCTCGATGCAGGGGATCTGCACCAGACCGCATACCGGGTCACAAGTCATACCGAGGTGGTGCTCAAGCCCCATCTCGGCAGCATACTCGACCTGGCGCGGGGTGCCCCCGAAAAGCTGGCAGGTGGCGGCTGAAGCCATGGCACAGGCCACGCCCACCTCGCCCTGGCAACCCACCTCCGCCCCGGAGATGGAGGCGTTGCTTTTGACCACATCACCGAAAAGCCCGCCCGTGGCAAGTGCATGCAGGATGCGTTTCTCGCTGAATGTGTGCCCTTTCCATATATGGTACAGGACTCCTGGCATCACCCCGCTCGCCCCGCAGGTGGGGGCTGTGACCACTGTGCCGCCGGAGGCGTTCTCCTCGCTCACGGCAAGGGCATAAGAAAACACCAGCCCCCTGGTCTGGAGGTTGGCTTTGTAACCCGACACCTTTATATAATAGGTGGCTGCCTTGCGGGAGAGGTGGAGCGGCCCGGGAAGCACTCCCTCGTTGCTCAGCCCGGACTCGACCGAGGACTTCATGGCAGCCCAGACTGTGGAGAGGTAGTCCCAGATCTCCGGGCCCTCGCACTGCTCCACGTATTCCCAGTAGCTGCGTCCGGTGTCTTTGCACCACTGCATGATGTCGGAGATAGTGGTGAGAGGGTAGATGTCGGGGCCCTCCCCTATCAGCGAACCCTCCCCCTCGGAGATGGTGCCGCCACCGATGCTGTAGACCGTCCACTCGTCGGTGGGTTCGCCGGACGGGTCACGCGAGACGAACTTCATCCCGTTGGGGTGGTACGGCAGAAAGACCTCAGGCTTCCACACTATCGCCACCGGGGTCTGCCCGTCCGGGGATGACGATGCCCCAGCCGCCTTGAGCACGTCGGTGATGGCCACGTCAGTGAGATGCCCCTTGCCTGTAGCGGCAAGGCTTCCGTAGAGGGTGACCTCAAATGAGGCGGCTTCCGGGTGGCGCGCGGCGAAGAGCATCGCCGCCTTCTGGGGGCCCATGGTATGGCTGCTCGAAGGGCCGCGCCCGATCTTGTAGAGTTCCTTGAGAGATTTCATAACGGGGAGCAAATATAAGCCAATTCTGCGGAAATGCCTATCTTTGCGGCATGAGTACAAAATTGATCATTTCCATGGGGGCGGCACTGTGCCTGCTCACCCCGGTGGGCGCAGCAGCTCAAGAGCTCGACAGCCTGAGGACTGCGAAGATAGATGAAGCTGTAGTCACCGGAACACGCAATAAAGTGGATGTCAGACACTTGTCCCAGACCGTATCAGTAGTGGACAGGACGGAGATAGAACAGTCCATGCAGCCGTCGCTGCTTCCTGTGCTCACAGAACAGATCCCGGGACTTTTCACCACAGCCCGGGGAATCATGGGTTATGGAGTGTCCGGAGGTGCAGCCGGCGGGATGTCCCTTCGCGGTCTGAGTGGGGGAAGCGCCAGGATGATGGTTCTCATCGACGGACATCCGCAGTACGCCGGCATATTCGGCCATCCGATCTCAGACTCGTACCAGACGCTCCTGGCCGAAAGGGTGGAGGTTCTGCGCGGCCCGGCCTCGGTTCTGTACGGCTCCAACGCGATGGGCGGGGTCGTCAACATAGTGACACGCCAGCCGGAGGGCGACGGGTTCAAAGCCGGACTGCACAGCGGATACGGCTCATACAACACTCTGGAGACCGAAGCCGGGGCCATGCTCAAGAGCGGAAGGTTCAGCGCCAACCTCAGCGCCTCCTACAACCGCACGGACGGGCACCGCGAGAACATGGGATTCACCCAATACGGAGGCTACGGCAAGTTGGGCTATGAGCTCAGCCGCAACTGGAAACTCCTTGCCGACATTGACCTTACGCATTTCAATGCCTCCTGCCCCGGCCCGGTCAGCGCCCCTCTCATCGATGCCGACCAGAGCATCACACGCGGCATGACATCGTTCTCGGCCCGCAATGAATACGGCAAGACCTCCGGAGCGCTGAGTTTCTTCTACAACTGGGGCAGGCACAGCATAGGCGACGGGCACACGGCCGATGTCATCATCATCGACCCGTACACCTTCGAGTCGTACGATGACATGATGGGAGTCTCCCTCTACCAGAGCGCGGTGCTATTCGAGGGCAACCGCACCACCGTCGGGGCAGACTGGTTCCGCTACGGAGGCAAGGCCTGGAACGACTACCAGATGCAGGACGACAAGTCTCTGGTAGACAAGCACGAGACGGAACTCGCCGCCTACATCGACATCCGCCAGCACATCGGAAGTCTGGTGACTCTCAACGCGGGCCTGCGTGCCGACCGCCACTCACGTCTGGGCACGGAATGGGTGCCGCAGGCCGGGGCAGCAGTGCACCTGCCGCACCACATAGAGATGAAGGCATCGGTGGCCAAGGGATTCCGCTACCCGATACTCAGGGAAATGTACATGTTTCCGCCGCAGAACCCGGATCTCAAGCCGGAGAGCAGCTGGAACTATGAATTGGCTCTTAGCCAGAAACTCCTCGGAGGCAGGTTCTCCTACGGGCTGAACCTCTTCCACATCGATGCCGACAACATCATCCAGACCCTCCCGAACCCTTCCGGGGCCGGCATGCTCAACCAGAACTCCGGCGAGCTGCACAACAGCGGGGCCGAACTCCAGGCGGCATGGCGGATAAACGGAGCCTGGTCGGTCAATGCCAACTACAGCTACCTCCACATGGAGAACCCTGTCATCGCAGCCCCGGAGCACAAGGCCTACGCGGGCGCGAACTGGACGGAAGGCCGCTGGAGCATATCCACGGGGCTCCTGTATGTCGCGGGGCTCTACACCTCGACTTCTCCGGCGCAGAAGGAGGACTTCCTGCTCTGGAACCTGCACGGCTCGTTCAAGGTGAACAAGTGGCTGGAGCTCTGGGCAAGAGGAGAGAACCTGCTCGCGCAAAAGTACGAAATCAACGCAGGTTACCCTATGCCGGGAGCCACAGTGGTGGCAGGCTTCGACATCCGGCTGTAAGTTTTCGCGCAGCTTTGGCCTGCCGTAAATAAAATTTTTTATATTTGCGGATATGAAGTGTGTATTATCGACCGTCTGCATATTGGTCAGCGCCTTGACCGCATCCGCGCAGATGCCGGACACCACCGGGCTGTATAAAGGATGGACCGACTCGCTTGAAGTGGCGGTGTTCACGGAACGCCAGAGCGGGACATATCTGTCAAAGGGCAAGGACATCCGCACAGAGGTGATCTCCTCCGCGGGGCTTCAGAAGCTTGCCTGCTGCAGCCTTGCCGACAGTTTCGAGAACTCGGCGAGCGTCACGGTGGGCTATTCCGACGCGGTCACGGGAGCCCGGCAGATAAGGCTCCTGGGCCTTAGCGGCATCTACACCCAGATGCTTGACGAGGCGAGACCGGTGATGCGGGGGCTCTCAGCCCCGTTCGGCCTTTCATACATCCCTGGGCCGTGGATGGAGAGCATACAGATAGCCAAGGGCGCGACATCCGTAGTCAACGGAAGCGAGTCCATCACCGGAGCCATCAACATCGAGCACAAGAAGCCGACCGACGAGAAGCCCCTCTTCGTCAACGCCTCCGTGATGAACGACACCAAGACGGACTTCAACATAGTCTCATCTCTCCAGATGGGGGATAAGTGGAGCACGGCCCTCATGGGGCATGTCTCCGGCAACTTCATGGCCATGGACGGCAACGGGGACGGATTTGCCGACGACCCGAGGCAGCTCCAATTCAATCTCGCCAACCGTTGGCTGTATTTCAAGGGCGACGGCACTGCGGTGCGTTTCGGGGTGCGGGCAGTCAACGACTCCCGTCAGGGAGGGCAGCTAATGCACGGCTCCGATATGCCGGGAGCATGGACTTCGGACATCGCAAACCGTTCATTCGGCGCTTACCTCAAGGCCGGCACACCGGCGGGACGGGCCGGAAGCGTGGCTCTGGTCTCAGACTACAGCTTCCAGAAGATGGATTCACGCTTCGGGGCGGACCGCTACGGAGCCAAGCAGCACAGCGCCTATCTGGGCCTGCTCTACCAGGACGAAATAGATGAACGCAACAAGTTCACCGTCGGGGCGAGCGGCATCGCCGACTGGTACGATGAGGATCTCTCGCGCTTCAGCGGAGACTTCTCCGGGAAGAGTTTCCTCGCGAGCGCGGGCCCGTATGCGGAGTACACTTTCCACAACGGGGAGATCTTCTCCGCCATTCTCGGCCTAAGGGCCGATGCCTACACGGGAGCCGGGATCAGGATGACCCCGCGCCTGACGCTGAAATACAGCCCGAGCGGACACTTCACATTCAGGGCAAACGGCGGACGAGGACTCCGGTTCTCCACTCCCGTCAGCGACAATATCGGCATCCTCTCCACCGGGAAGGCCTTCATAGGAGACCTTTCCGAACACACCCTCGAAGATGCCTGGACAGCAGGCGGCAACGCCACATGGTACTTCGGAGGAAGTTCTTCCGACTATCTGAGCCTGGACTTCTTCCACAGCGAGTTCACCGAGCAGCAGATAATCGACTTCACGGAAAGCGAAGTACACCTCTACAAGCTCTCGTCCATAGCCGGAGGGCGTTCTTACACGGACAACATCCAGGCCGACCTGGCGCTGGAGCCGCTGGAGCGGTTTACCGTCAACACCACTTTCCGCTACACTCTCGCAAAGGCCAGCTACGAGGGTAAGGGCCTCATCGACAGGCCGATGATCAGCCGCTACAAGGCCATCCTCAACCTCCAGTACTCCACAAGGCTGAGCCGCTGGATTTTCGACGGAACAGTTTCCCTCAACGGGCCATGCGAGGTTTATGATTTCATGCGTGGGCTTTACTCCCGGGACGGTGAGTTGCTGTACGCTTCAGGCAAGACACCCGCCTATCCCCTGCTCTACTTCCAGGTCACACGCAGAATGAAAGGCTGGGACATATATATAGGAGGGGAAAACCTCGGCGGGTTCAGGCAGAATGATGTAATCATCTCCTCTCCTGGCGAGCAGTCGTTTGACGCCAGCCAGGTATGGGGCCCTATAATGGGAGCGAAGATCTATGCCGGAGTACGTTTCACAATCTGGAAAACATATTGATTTTGAATATGAAAAGGATTATCACAATCATGCTCGCCGCCCTCATGGCGGTCTCAGCTATCGCCGCAACGGCGAAGCCGGAGAAGGTCACTTTCCTGACCAACCTCAGGTGCAACAACTGCGTGAAGAAGGTCAACGAGAACATCGCTTTCGAGAAAGGTGTAAAGGACCTGACCGTCTCGCTGGACAAGCAGACCATCACGGTGACCTACGACCCCGCCAAGACCAGCCCGGAGACCCTCGCCAAGGCGATCGAGAAACTGGGCTACAAGGCCCAGAAAGACACTGTTAATACAGCGAAACAGGTTAAATAGTTACAATCAAGATGAAAATGAAAAGATTTTTCGCGACGCTTTCCTGCGCCGCGCTCGTAGTTGCGCTCCTGCCGTCCTGCGACAAGAAGAGCCCGGAGGCGCCGGAGCTCTCTTTTGAAATCGATCTGAGCAATCTTCAGCCTACCGGCGTGGATCTCAAAGTGGTACCGACCTTGGACGATGCCACATACTATTATGATGTCCTCAGCGAGGAGGCCATGGAGTTCGTGCTCGAAGCGGGGCTTCAGACCTACTTCGACGGTGAAGTCGAGGGCCGCATGGAGGCCTATTCCCTCACCCGCGAGGAAGTGCTTGCCAAGCTCCTTTCAAAGGGCGAAGTCAGCTACAGCTTCACCAAGCTCGTGTCCCTGAGCGACTATCATGCAGTGGCTTTCGGCGTATCAGCCGAGGGCGAGGTCACCACGGAACTCTTCCACGAGGACTTCTCGACCCCGGCCGTCAGCCCTTCCGACAACGTGCTTGACATCAGCGTCAGCAACATCGAGGCCAACGGGGCCGACTACAGCGTCAAGGCCAGCAACCAGAACGACCCTTATGTCGTTGACATCTGGAGCAAGTCCCTTGTGGACGAGCTCGGGGACAGGGGCACGATGGATTATTTTATAGAATACAACAGCTTCATGCTGCCTATGCTCACATGCACGGGAGACTTCACTCTCCAGAACGAGCAGGTCTGCCAACCGGGACGCGAGTACTACGTGATCGCCTTCGGCTGCTCTGACGGCGAGCCTACCACGAAACTCTACAAGAAAGAGTTCAAGACAGTGGGCGGCGACCCTGCCAAGTGCAGCTTCAAGTTCACATACCCGGAGCAGACCCCAGAGAGGGTGAAGATCAGGGTCACTCCGTCCGACAAGAAAGTCGTCTACATCTGGAACGTGGCCGACATCCCGACTTTCAACACCCTCAAGGACAACAAGGGTTCGGAGCAGGCGGCTTTCGAGGCCCTGCTCGAGGACAACATCGCCACGGAGATGGAGAACCAGGGCATCAAGCGCCAGCAGGCCGTGGAAAGCCTCGGCAGGTGGAGCGGATTCACCGCATCTGATCCCGAGGGTTACGACGAGGAGAACATCTACGGCCTCACCGCCGGCGCGGGCTACATCGTATGGGCAGTCGCGGTGGATGCCGATGGCAAACCCGAAGGCGCCTTCTATTCAGATCAGTTCACCACTCCGAAGGAGTAGTTTTACCGCTTCGTGGCGGCCGGGGGTGTTGCACCTCCGGCCGTTTTTTTGTGCGTCTGTCCTGTCGCACTTCCTTGCCATCTACCACTCGGGTGTTACACCATTCACTTGAATCGGCGATTCATATTCTGCCAACTCTGATGGAATTATTATCCCGTATTTTCCTATATATTTCCCAGCCGGGGCTATCAGCCGATCTCCCTTGCCCAAATCTATTTTTGAGACATTGAGAGCATTGAACCATTGATGCCCGGATTTCTCCGCCATATACAGGAACAGACGTTTGACCTTAACTGAGGAACATTCCTCCAATAGTTGTTGAACGAGTTTTGGCCTTAATGTAGTCAGCATCTCCATAATGTAATAGGCATCCATCAAAGAGTAGCTTGACGGTGCCAGATGCAGACATTCCATAAACGCCCGTTCTGGGCTGGAAATAAGAAGTTTATGACTGCGGTAATCATATTCTTCAAGTCCTGTTCCGTCGCTGAATACGGATGTAGTGAAATATCTTATGACCCTATCCCATTCTGCTTTCAGAATCCACCCGGGAAGCCTTTGTCCTGATGATGTAAACAGGTACGCAAGAGGTTTGCCCATAGCAACAAAATGAGAGTAGCCACGCAGATCCAACGCTGATGATGCCCCTACATGGCACCTCTTTCCAAGCTGTGCATTATATGATGCGACTGCAACATAAAGAGACGATGCACTGCCTTCAAATTTATATACGCCATTTGCAACCCTCTCAAGCCATCCACTCCTGACATAAAGAGTCTGCTCCTTTCTGTCTATGCCTTGTTCTGCAAGCCATGAGGAGAACAGCAGCGAATCTTGTGGGACCAAACTTAATATTTTTTTAATTTTTGTTGCCATAGCGGTAATTATTACCGCAAATATAACAAATATTAAAGAGGCGACAATGTTTCTTATGTCCAGTTTATGTATATTTGCCATAGCTTTAAAACGAGAAGAGCATGAAAACTTTTGATCCAAAACCTTGGGTGCTCCCGCAGCCGGTGCTTATCATCGGCACCTACGACAAAGACGGGACACCGAATGCGATGAACGCAGCCTGGGGCGGCCAGTGGGACGCGGGGCAGATATTCATTTCGATGGGCGTACATGCCACGACAGACAACCTTGAGAGGGACGATGAGTTCACGGTGGCTTTCGCAACCGCCGGAACCATGACGGCGGCCGACTATGTGGGCAACGTCAGCGGCCGGAAGGTGGCCGACAAGGTCAGCCGGACCGGATGGACAGCCGTCAAGGGCGAGAAAGTGAACGCGCCGGTGTTCACCGATTTCCCGATGACCCTCGAATGCCGGGTGGCAAGGAAGATCGACCCGAGCAACACGGGGTTCTTTCTCGTAGGAGACATCCTCGCAGTCCGCGTGAACGAGAAGTTCCTCTCGGAGGACGGGCTGCCGGATATAGAGAAGATGCAGCTCATAGTCTTCGACCCGGTTCACCACGGTTACGTGCAGCTCGGCGACAAGGTCGGGCAGGCGTTCGCGGAGTACAAGAAACTCCTGTAAATCTTCGGGGCGGGCCTACTGCAGGATTTGTTCAGAAGTGAACATCCGGCGGTAGGCCTCGGCCTTCTTGTCAAGTGCAAGCGGGTATGCGCGCGAGGTGGACGGCATGCGGTAGAAGTTGAGCTGACGCTTTCCGTATTGCACCGGGACGGAATTTCCAAGCGGCGGTTGCTGACAACGGAAGTATTCCGAGAGCTGTTCGGCTGCCTTCTGCCCTGTCGCGACAAGAGCACTGCACTGCGGGATCTGTTCAAGCAGAGCGCCGATGTCCGTAGCCTGCTCGACCTGAAGGAATTTGTCGGAGGCGTTGTCTTTGAGTCTCACCACCTTGCAGGCGGTGTCATACATGGCTATCCCCTTTCCGGCGCAGAAGGCCTCGATTTCCTGCCGGTCGAATTTCTTCTCTCCCAGGAGGATGAAATGCTCTTTGTCAGCGAAAAAGATGAGGCCGAGGATTCTCCAGAAGTCGTTGTTGAAATTGGGGTAGTAGAACTCCATGCTCCAGCGGCGGGGCTGGGGTGGGAAACTGCCGAGCATTAGGATTCTAGCGTCCTGCGGCAGGAACGGCGGAAAAGGATGTGACTCGATGTTCATTGCTGGGCGGAACTGGGCGTAAAGGTAATGAATTTTCCGGCAGGTACGCGCCGCGCCGGACTGTCCGGCCTTTATCCATCCACGTTCTGCCTTGTTCATCCGTGTTCTACCTCTGTTCTTTCCTTGCAGGTTGGGGTGTTTTTTGCCATTTCCTCCCCTACCTTTACACGGCACCCTCCATGCACGGCACTCCAAGGATGCCCTGCGGCAAAGGTTGGGGTATTTTTGGCAGTTTCCTCCCCTACCTTTGTGGGCCACCTCGCCCCGACGTGCCTCTGAGCCCTACTCCCTCTAAAGGTAGGGGTATTTCTCGCGTTTTTTACCCCTACCTTACGGAGGCATGGGTGCGCAGCTCATGGATATGTGTGCCCAGGCCAGCCTTTCCCTGTGGCGCAGACACGCGCCTTGTACCCCAGACCCGCGCCGTACAGAAAACGGGGGTCTATCTGTACGCGAACCGAGACAGACGCGTCCTTGCAGTCTCTGACGAAGATCCACTCCGGCCAGTCTCACACTTGTTCCTTTGCTTATACGGAGTTCCGCGAACTACAAAAGAGCGGACGACTGGCCGACCGCCAGCGCAGTCTCCGCCAGGTAGGAGCCGATTCCGGGCTTTCCGCTCACACCTGAACGCCCCACCTGCTCCACACGGCGTTCTGGGGCACCCTCCCCGTCCAGGTGTGAGCCTGTTTGGCAAAACATGCTCCTACCTACATAAACAGCAGGGACGATATGACTCGATGTTTATTCCACCAATCCTTCAACCATCATCTCTCGATGATTGATGAACATCTCAGTGATTCTGTAACTTTCCGTCTCTTCGTAATCTACATAGCGGATTCCATAAGAATCAAACTGGATGATATCGGCATCGGGAATGGCCATCAATATCGGAGAGTGCGTCACGATGATGTACTGAGAACCCTCACGTGCCATTTCAGATATGCGTGAGAATAACGATAGCTGCCGCTTGGGAGACAGCGCCGCCTCTGGTTCATCCATCAGGAATATGCCAGTCTTTGTAAAAGCATTGATAAAATTCAAGAAGCTCTCACCGTGGGACTGCTCATGAAGAGTTCGGTCGCCATACATAGGCTTCCCTCCATATTTCTCATACTCAATTGCTTTCGTAGAGACATTATAAAAGCTTTCAGCACGCAAAAAGAATCCGAAGTTCTTGTCACGAATACCACGGGCGACCGTAATGGCATCACAGAGTTCAGAGTAATCATCATGGGTGGAAAATTTGTAGTTGAGCGAACCTCCCTCCGGATTAAAACCGTAGGCTATTGCAATGGCTTCTAGCAACGTGGATTTGCCGCTTCCGTTTTCCCCGACAAAGAATGTGACAGGTTTGCGGAAGATCAATTTCTGCAACAGACAAATGGCCGGGATCTTTTCAAGATACGAACCGACATGGACCTTGTCCCAATCAATGTATATGCTGTCAATATACATCAGTGCAATATCTTGATTTCTCGTTTATAGTAACGCCTGTTCAGACAGCGCTCTGCCGTCTTCTCATCGTAATATCTGCCCCCTTTATCCGCCCAGCACTCTTCTTCCTCTCTTTTGAGTTCAGCAATAAGAGCCTCGGCATCATCTTCGGTAGCACAAATATCAAGATAGTCCCATCGGCGTTCCACACCATCCTCCATCGGATCTTCTTCAAGGGTCAAGATGTAGGCACACTCTCGCCCACCGACCTCTCCGTTTTCTCCGACAGTGGCATACTGGACACGAAACGATTCCAATCGGGAAGTGTAGTCCAAGAATGCCTCCGGGTTGAGAATGACAACCTCCTTATCTTGAGGCAAGTCTGACATCCTGATTTCACTGATCTCTGTCAGCAGCATGGCATATTCCTCTTTGACCTCCCTGATGCGGTAAATGCCCGGCTCCTCGACCCTGCATTTTTCCATCCATGCCTCTGTATCCACTCTGTCATAGCTCCCAAGAAGGTCAACCCACTCACCGTTCTCATTCCTCTCCAAATTGTAGAAAGTTCTCTTGAACATGTTGATATATTTTGTTTTACATTCTGCGTTTTCACCTTTACCCATCAGCCACTCGTACATCTTGAACACTCTTTCTTCATGAAGAAAAATTTCACCAAACGCGCGTTCAGATATCACTTGCTTCTACGCCGACACATAAAGTTTCGCAAAGTTATGCTTTGACATTGACAAGTTTTGACAATTGCTTGATTTTTGTGGCCCGCATCTACGTCATGGAACCCAAACGTACAGACGCCTCTATGTATCCAGCGTCCACGTTATAGCGTTTCTCGTTGATTCTGCTATAACCCAGAGCCGAAAACGCCACTGGAAGGCGACTCATGGATCAGGTTATAGTATTTGCCGTATTTTTGCTATAACCCGTTCTGCATGCCCCATCAGTGCCCTATGCATGCCTCGCCAATACCTCCACTGCATGTCCGCACAGTTCGCGGATATGCGGGCCCGGCAAGCTTCTACCTTACCACATGCCGCGCTGTACAGAAAACGACGTGAATTTAACACAATTTTGT